>NZ_JBVKAU010000001.1:0-45967 GCF_055657525.1 Streptomyces sp. NPDC107522
GTCCGGCGTTTGAGGACGAGGCCCCTTCAGGGCCGAAGCGGGGGTCTGGGGGCGGCAGCCCCCAGGGACCGGGGTCGAAGGGGCAGCGCCCCTGGGGACGGGACGGGTAGGGGCGGCGGGGGCGAGAAAAGCCCCCCATCCCCCCGGCGGCTCGCCACGCCCGGTCCCGAAGGGCCCCCGCCGCCGCTCACGCCGCGCCGGGGGCATAACGTGAGGAGTCGTACGCCTGAGCCGGGAGGAGATTACGGATGGGCAGCCGCACCGCACTGGTCGAGGATCTGATGGAGCGATTCCCGCACGTACCGCGGGAAGCCGTCTTCAAAGAGGATCTGCTCCGGGGCGGAGTGGCCTTCGACGCCTCCGCCCTCAGTGACAACGAGGGCGGTGAGGTCAAGCCGAAGTCGTACTTCATCTTCTCCTTCGACCACGGCACCCTGCCCGAGCTCGGCGAGGCCGCGCTGCGCCGCCCGCCGGAGGAGATCATCCTCACCGGCGGCCCGTACGACCTGCGTCGCACCGTCGTCTCGGTGCGGGTGAACCCGTCGTCGCCGTACCGCGTGGCCGCCGACGAGGAGGGGCTGCTCGGGCTCTACCTCGACGGGAAGCGGATCGCCGACGTCGGTGTCCCGCCCATGCCCGAGTATTACCGGCACAAGCTCTCCAACGGGAAGTCCGTCATGGAGGTGGCCCCCACCATCCAGTGGGGCTACCTCATCTACCTCACCGTCTTCCGGGTCTGCCAGTACTTCGGCGCCAAGGAGGAGTGCCAGTACTGCGACATCAACCACAACTGGCGCCAGCACAAGGCGGCAGGGCGCCCGTACACGGGTGTGAAGGATGTCGAGGAGGTGCTGGAGGCCCTCGAGATCATCGACCGGTACGACACCGCCAAGGCGTCCACCGCCTACACCCTCACTGGCGGCGCGATCACCAAGACGGTCGCCGGCCGGGACGAGGCCGACTTCTACGGGCACTACGCCAAGGCCATCGAGGAGCGCTTCCCGGGGCGCTGGATCGGCAAGGTGGTGGCGCAGGCGCTGCCGCGCGACGACGTCCAGCGGTTCAAGGACTACGGCGTGCAGATCTACCACCCCAACTACGAGGTGTGGGACGAGTACCTGTTCAAGATGTACTGCCCGGGCAAGGAGCGATACGTCGGCCGCGACGAATGGCACAAGCGGATCCTCGACTCCGCGGAGATCTTCGGCGCGCGCAACGTCATCCCCAACTTCGTGGCGGGCGTGGAGATGGCCGAGCCCTTCGGGTTCAAGACGGTCGACGAGGCGATCGACTCGACCATCGAGGGCCTGCGCTTCTTCATGTCGCACGGCATCACGCCCCGCTTCACCACCTGGTGCCCCGAGCCCACCACCCCGCTCGGCAAGGCCAACCCGCAGGGCGCGCCGCTGGAGTACCACATCCGCCTGCTGCAGGCCTATCGCCAGACGATGGACGACTTCGGGCTGTCCTCGCCCCCCGGCTACGGCCCGCCCGGCCCCGGCCGCGCGGTGTTCTCGGTGAGCTCCTTCATGGACAGCCTTCCGGCGGGGGAGTCAGCGAAGGTGTAGCTGTAGCGGGGGAGTCCGCGACGGTGTATTTGAGACGGACGGGGCCTGCGTCCGTACCAGTGGCTGGAGTTGCGGGGCGCCTCGGTCCGACATGACATCTGAACACGGCGCTTGTCAGTTGTGCAGGAACCGTGAAAAGCTCATGCCCTGCCGCGAGGTTCCCCCCAACTCCATTGCCAATATGGCGAGTTGACCTCGCATGTGGATGCAGGAGACTCATGCCCGACCTGCCGACTCCCCAGGACGCCACCGAGGCCGCGCTGTTCTCCGAGTGCTGGGACGCCGTGCTGTCGTACGCCGATCTGTGCACGGCCGGCTCCACCGCGGCCGGCCAGCTGGCCGCGGAGGCGTTTTCGACCGGCATACGCGAGGCCCGCGAGGCCGAGGCCGGATCCTTCCGAGGCGCGGGCCGCCGCTCGGCCCGGCTGCCGCGGATCCCCCTGCTGCTGACCGCCGTACGCACCACGGCGGCCACCTGGGAGGAGACCGGGCAGGGCCACAAGCTCGACCCCGACCTGCGCCTGTGGCTCAACTCCGACAAGGCCGCCCGCTACACCGGGCCCCCACTGCAGCGCCCGCTCGCGCTGCGTGGACTGCGTGACATGCAGGAACCGGACGCGGCGCTGCTGTGGCTGACCGAGGTGGAGGCGCTGCCGCCGGCCGTCGTGGCCCGTCGGCTCGGCCTCGACCCGGACACCGTCGCCGAGGAACTCGCCCAGGTCCGGGGCCTGTTCAGGGACCGCTGCCAGCGCAACCACCTCGACACGCCGATGGACCCGCAGTGCCGCAGCTACGCACGCCTCCTCGACGCCGTGACCCGCTCGACGGCGGCCGACACCCCGGAAGACCTCTCCCGCCACCTCGCCACCTGCGTGGAGTGCGCCGAGGCCGCCGCCTGTCTGCGGCTGCACGGCGGCGGGCTGCCCGGGGCGCTCGCCGGCGGGGTGATCGGCTGGGGCGGCCTCGCCTACCTGGAGCGCCGCCGCCGGGCCGCCGAGGTGCGCCTCGGCGCCGGACGCCCCGACCGGCCGGACGCGGACGCCCCGCCCAGCACCGGGGCGCACAAGGCACGCGTCGTGCGCAGCGGCCTCCTCGTCGCCGCCGTCCTCGTCTCCGCGCTCGCCCTCGCGGTGTCGATGATGCCCGGCGGCTCCACCGGCGACGGCACCGTGGCGGGCGGCGACCCGTCCGACCGCCAGCCGGTCTCCGGCCCCGACTTCTCCGCACCGGTCACGGGCGCCACCCAGTCGGCGTCGGCCTCGTCGGCCGCGCACTCCCCGGAGCCGTCGGAGACCGGCACCCGGCGCGACTCACCCGCGCCGAAGAACCCCGACCCGGAGCCCCAGGGCACCCAGTCCTCCCCGGCCGGTGAGGACGATCCGAAGCCGTCCGCGAGCGAACCGGCCTCCTGCAGCGTCCAGTACGACCTCGTCAACGAATGGCCCGACGGCTTCCAGGCCACCGTCACCGTCACCACCGAACGGGCCCTCGACGGCTGGCGCGTCGCCTGGTCCTTCCGGGACGGCCAGCAGGTCGGCCAGATGTGGGACGCGAGCGTCGCCCAGAACGGCTCCCGGGTGACGGCCACGGCCGCGGACTACAACAAGACCGTCGCCGAGAACGGCACCCTCTCCTTCGGCTTCATCGCCTCGTGGGAGGGCGAGAACTCACCGGCGTACGACTTCGCGTTGAACGGGCACGACTGTGCCTAAAACCGGTTGACGGGCCTTCATGGGGCCGGGCTAGAGTGACGGCGGTTCGGGGCGGTGGCCGGTGGCTGCCGCCGTCGAAGCAGACGTGTGTGAAGCAGATGTGTGTGAGGAGGTGTCGACCGATGGCTGTCATGGCGATGAGCGCTGCTCGCATCCAGATCCAGTTCATCAAGTCCACCTCCGTGGCCGTCGGCTGATCCCACCTCATCTCCCCGCGTCATGCGTACGCGGCTGCCGGGGCCACCCTTGTGAAGGGTCACCCTTGACTTCCTCCTCTGTTTTCTCCGCGTTGGCTCCCTACGGCTGGGACTCGGCCTGGGCCGACGCGTTCACCCCGTACGACGCCGAGGGGCTGCTGCCCGGGCGCGTGGTGCGGGTCGACCGCGGGCAGTGCGACGTCGTCACCGCCGAGGGCGTCGTACGCGCCGACACGGCCTTCGTCACCCCGCACGATCCGATGCGGGTCGTGTGCACCGGTGACTGGGTCGCCGTCGAACCCGCGGGCACCAATCCCCGATACGTACGCACGTATCTGCCACGCCGTACCGCCTTCGTGCGCTCCACCTCCTCCAAGCGGTCCGAGGGGCAGATCCTCGCCGCCAACGTCGACCACGCGATCGTCGCCGTGTCGCTGGCCGTCGAGCTCGACCTCGGCCGGATCGAGCGGTTCCTCGCGCTGGCCTGGGAGTCGGGCGCGCAGCCGGTGGTCGTCCTCACCAAGGCCGACCTCGTGCCGGACGCGGTGACGCTGGCGCATCTCGTCCAGGACGTGGAACTCACGGCGCCGGGGGTGCCCGTGCTGCCGGTCAGCGCCATGGACGGGGACGGGCTCGACGTGCTCGTCGCGGTCGTCTCCGGAGGCACGTCCGTGCTGCTCGGGCAGTCCGGTGCGGGCAAGTCGACGCTCGCGAACGCGCTGCTCGGCGAGGACGTCATGGAGGTCCAGGCCACCCGTGACATGGACGGCAAGGGCCGCCATACGACCACCACGCGCAACCTTCTCGCCCTGCCCGGCGGCGGGGTCCTGATCGACACCCCGGGGCTGCGGGGCGTCGGGCTCTGGGACGCCGGTACCGGGGTCGGGCAGGTCTTCTCGGAGATCGAGGAGCTGGCCGAGGGGTGCCGTTTCCAGGACTGTGCGCATGATGCCGAGCCGGGGTGCGCGGTGCGCTCCGCCATTGACGCCGGTGAGCTGCCGGTGCGGCGGCTGGAGAGTTACCGGAAACTGATGCGGGAGAACCAGTGGATCGTGGCCAAGACGGACGCGAGGGTCCGTGCGGAGCTGCGGCGGGACTGGAAGCGGAAGGGGGCTGAGGGCCGGGCGGCGATGGAGGCGAAGCGGGGGCGGTGGCGGTAGCGCCTAGTGGGGTGCTTCGTCTGGCGGTCGGCGGCTGCGGACTCGTTGTGGCTGGTCGCGCAGTTCCCCGCGCCCCTGAGGGGCGCGGCCAGCGCCGTGTCCGATTTCCGCCAGCGGCATTCTCGTACCTCGCCCACACTGGACCGTGTGATGGACGAAGACACCAGGTACGAGGCGGTGCGCAGCCGTGACGGTCGGTTCGACGGCGAGTTCTTCTTCGGTGTCGAGACGACCGGCATCTACTGCCGCCCCAGCTGCCCGGCGGTCACGCCGAAGCGGTGCAACGTGCGGTTCTTCGCGACGGCCGCCGCCGCGCAGGGCTCGGGTTTCCGGGCCTGCCGGCGGTGTCGGCCGGACGCCGTGCCGGGGTCCGCGGAGTGGAATGTGCGGGCCGACGTGGTGGGGCGGGCGATGCGGCTGATCGGCGACGGGGTCGTCGACCGGGAAGGTGTCGCCGGGCTCGCCGCGCGGCTCGGCTACAGCGCACGGCAGGTGCAGCGGCAGCTCACCGCCGAGCTCGGCGCCGGGCCCGTGGCGCTCGCCAGGGCCCAGCGGGCGCACACCGCGCGTGTGCTGCTGCAGACCACCGAGCTGCCGATCACCGAGATCGCGTTCGCCGCCGGTTTCGCCAGCGTGCGGCAGTTCAACGACACCGTCCGGGAGGTGTACGCGTCGACGCCGAGCGAGCTGCGGGCGGCCGCCGCACGCAGGGCCTCCCGGCGGGGGGCCACCCCGTCCGCCGGGATCCCGCTGCGGCTCGCCTACCGGGGGCCGTACCAGACACGTGCGGTCTTCGACCGGCTGGAACGCGAGGCCGTGCCCGGTGTCGAGGACGTCGGTGGGCCGTACGGGCGCCGGACGTACCGGCGCACCCTCCGGCTGCCGCACGGCACCGGGATCGTCGCCGTCGACGAGCGTCCCGGCCTGCCGAGGACGCCGTCCGCCACCCACCCCGGCGGCTGGCTCGACGCCCGCCTGCACCTCACCGACCCGCGCGACCTGACGACTGCCGTGCAGCGTCTGAGGCGTCTCTTCGACCTCGACGCCGACCCGTACGCCGTCGACGAGCGGCTCGGAGCCGATCCGCAGCTCGCCGCACTCGTGGCCGCAAGGCCAGGCCTGCGGTCACCCGGTGCCGCGGACGCGGAGGAGATGGCGGTGCGGGCACTGGTCGGGCCGGCGGAGGCCGAGCAGCTGGTGCGGCGGTACGGCAAGGCGCTCGACTCGCCCTGCGGCAGCCTCACCCATCTGTTCCCCGAAGCGGCCGTCCTCGCCGAGGCCGAGTCCGACTCCGGTGGTCCTCTGGGCGCGCTCGCCGCCGCCCTCGCCGACGGTGCCGTACGGCTGGACCCGGGCGCAGACCGGGACGAGGCGCGGCGTGCGCTGCTCGCCCTGCCCGGTCTGGACGCCCGTGCCGTCGCCGTCATCCGCAGCCGTGCCCTCGGCGATCCGGACGTCGCGCCGCCCGGCGTGGCCGTCCCCGACAGCTGGCGCCCCTGGCGCTCCTACGCCTGGCAACACCTGCTCGCAGCAGGGGAGTTGGAGCAAGCATGACCACCCAGACCTCGACCCACTGGACCGAGCTCGACAGCCCGCTCGGCCGTCTCCTCCTCACCGCCGATCCCTCGACCGGCGTCCTGACCTCCCTCTCCGTGCCCGGCCAGAAAGGCGGCCGTGCCGTCCAGGAGGGCTGGCGGCACGACCCCGCGCTCTTCCGCGCGGCCGAGGAACAGCTCGCCGCCTACTTCGCCGGTGAACTCAAGGAGTTCCGGCTGGAGTTGCGCAGTGACGGCAGTGAGTTCCGGGAGCGGGTCTGGGCTGCCCTCGACGCCGTTCCGTACGGGGCGACCACCACGTACGGCGAGATCGCCGCACGGATCGGCGCCTCGCGTGCCGCCGTTCGGGCCGTCGGCGGAGCGATCGGCGCCAACCCGCTGCTGATCCTGCGGCCGTGCCACCGTGTGATCGGCGCCGACGGGTCACTGACCGGGTACGCGGGCGGCCTGGAGCGCAAGGTGCGGCTGCTCACGCTGGAGGGCGCCGTCCAGGCCCCCGCCTGAGATCAGGCCTCCTCCAGCCCCCAGCTGCGGACCCACCGCGGATGGATGCGGATGACCTCCTCGCTGAAGTACGGGCCCAACTCGTGCGGGCCCGTGAGGAGTTCCGCGTCCCCGCGGATCTCGATCCCGCGCACCCGCCACGGCCGTACGCTGACGAGGTCGTCGACGACGAGCGCGGCCTTCGGGTTCTTCTGCAGGTTGCGCCACTTCTTGGTGGTGCCCATCGCGCTGCCGCCGATCAGGATCGTCCCGTCCTCCTGGGGGAAGAAGCCGACGGGGTTCGCCTGCGGCTGCCCCGCCGGGTCCACGGTGGCCAGCCGCCCCAGCCGCTGCGATCTCAGGTACGCGCGTTCCGCCTCGCTCAATTCGGTCATGCGGCCAGCGAAACACGTCCGTACCCGCGGCGCATCGGCCCCTTGACCTAGGTCTGTCGCGGACGTGGCTCGGCCCGCAAGCTCCCGGACCGGGTCGGTGACCGGTTCAGGCCCACACCGCCTTGACCACTGCGTGGCCGGCTGCAGCCGCCCGCCCGTAGAACTCTTGGAGGTCCGTGTGATGGTTGAGGAACTCCTGCCTGGCCTGCTCCTCGTCCCAGCCGTAGCCGGCGAGCTTGGCACTGGCGACGTCCCACAGGTCGTCGAAGGAGACGCTCGCGAGGAAGTCTGCGGCCTGTGACACACATGGCGGCTCCAGAATCATCAGGGGTGGGTTGGAGGGGTCGGCGTCGGCGCTGTGTGCTACGGGGCGGCCGCCGTAGATCGGCAGCGTCCAGGAGTCGTCGGCGTCCGCCTCGAGGACATCGGCTGCTGTGTAGAGGTCATTGACGGAGTTCCAGATCTTGTTCATCGAGTCGGCGATACCCGCCGCGTACTCGGCGGCGTGGTTGTCCCAGGCGTCGGCCATGAACGCCGCAAGCCAGGTGTGGTCGTCCCGGATCTCGGACTCCGCGACGGCGCGAAGGTGCAGGTGGATGCTCACGGCGACGAGTCCTCCAGTTCAGCGGCCCCGTTGTCGGGCCGAACGGACAGAACTTATGCGACGGCACTGACAGCGAGACGTGCCGTCTCGTGGTGCGGAACCCCGGGCTCCGGACGGGCTGGGCATGGCGCCTCCTCGCGGCTTGTGCAGTCGTGCGATCGATGGGCTCGCGAATATGGCATGACGGACCCGAGGTATCAGCCCCAGAGCACGGCCCCCACCCACGCCCCCGCGATCAGCTGGCACGTGAACAGCTCCGCCAGCACACTCGACCCGCCCGACCGCATCGCCGTCCGCAGCGCCGCCATCGCCTCACCGTGGCGACCGAGACGGAACCGTTCCTCGAGGTAGATGCCGGCCATGAAGCCGGGGATCGAGCCGAGCACGGGAAGCAGCAGGAAGCCCAGGAACGACCCCGCTCCCGCGTACACCGCCATGTGACGGTCGGCCCAGCCCGGACGCAGCCGGCGCGGCGGCAGCGCCCAGCGCACCACCTGGGAGAGGAACAGGGCCACGGTGGCCCCCACGAGCACCCACCACGCGACCGGCTGGGGATCCTGCAGGGCCCACCACATGACCGCGGCCCACACCAGCCACGACCCCGGCACCCCGGGCACCAGCACGCCGCACAGGCCGAGCAGGAGGACCAGGCCGACCAGCACGAGGTCCCACACTCCCATCTGACCAGAGTGCCGGAGCTCGCGAGCACGCGCAGATCAGCCGTATCGCCGCAGGTCCGCCGTCACCCCTGCCGCCACAGGGACACGCCGGTCACCCCTGCCGCTCCCGGGCCACCCACCCCCGCTCATACGCGTGCCACCCCAGTTGCAGCCGCGTCGTCACCCCGGTCAGCTCCATCAGCCGCTTCACCCGGCGCTGCACGGTCCTCAGGCCCAGGTCCAGCTGCTTGGCCACGCTCGCGTCGGTCAGGCCGGCCAGCAGCAGGGACAGCACCTCCAGGTCGGTGTCGTCGGGCCCGTCCGGCTGCTGCTCGGTGACGCCGGACGCGCCGAGCCGTACCGGCAGCGCCTCCCGCCACACCGACTCGAACAGCCCGGAGAGCAGCTCCAGGAGCCCGCCTGCGCGGACGACCAGCGCGGCCGGCTCCGAGGCGTGCGAGGTGAGCGGCACCAGGGCGAGCGTCCGGTCGGCGATCACCAGCCTGGTCGGGACCTCGTCCACGACCCGCACCTGCTCCTCGCGGCCGAGGGCGGCGGACAGCTCGGTGACACCGTGCGGCTGGTCGAGGACCGAGCGTTCCAGCACCACCCGGTGGCGGACGCCGCGGCCGGCGACCTGCTCCTCCGCGTGGCTCTCCACGCCGGTGACGGCGGCCGGGGCGCCGGTGACCAGCGCGCACACCTCCTTGCTCGCGCCCAGCCGGAGCTGCAGGAAGCGCTGCGCCACCGCGGCCGCCCCGGTCACCACCTCGACCAGGTCGTGCACGGCGGGCTCGGCGGCCGCCGCCCGGTACTCCTCGGCGAGCATCGCGGCCGCCAGCTCCGCCTTCTCCAGCTCGTGCCGCCGCTGGGTGAGCAGCGCGCCCAGAGCCACCGCGGGCGGCGCGGCGACCCAGCGGCCGGGCCGCGCCGAGGACTGCGCCGCGAGCCCGTGCCGCTCCAGCCGGCGCAGGGCGCGTTCGGTGTCGTACTCGCCGAGCGTCAGCCGTCGCGCGAGATCCGGTACGTCGGCGGCGCCCACGGACACCAGGGTCCGGTACGCCGACTCGTGCGTCTCGTCGAGACCGATCGCTCCCAGCATTCGGGCCGCGCCCCTCCCCAGTCGAACACCGCTGTCCGGTCCGTCCCGGAAGACAGCCAGGGCGTAAAACCGCCTCAGCACATCATCGCCGCAGAGGGCGATCTTGTTTCGCAAGGCTGTTCAACACCTCACTCGACCCGCCGTTTTCCACGCCGCGTACCGGGGCGGATTTTCCGGATGCCCCGTTTTCATCCTGGCCGTGCGGTGGACAATTGGGGGCATGAGCCAGCAGGGGGGAAGGCCCACGGGTCACGAGGACGACTGGTGGGGGCAACTGTACGGCGACACCGCCGAGGACACGGGCCCGACTACGGCACCCGATTCACTGGACGACCGGTTCGCTTCGGCGGCGGGGGCGGTGAACCAGGGGACGGGTGCCACGGTTCCGGCGCCGAGGGCCGACACGGATGCCATAGGGCGGCCGTCGGCGTTTCCGCCCGGTCTGCCGAAGCCGCCCGGATTCACGGTGGAGGAGCCCCAGGAGCGTCCGACGCCGACGAGTGACGACGAGCCCCGCCCCGCAACCCGCCTCGACTACGTGGGCAACGGCCCTCCCACCTACGCCCCCGAACCCACCGCCCTCCCACCCGCGGACCCCGACGACCTCGACGACCTGGTCGCCGACACCGTCCTGGACGGCGCGCACTACGGCGCCTGCACCCTGCGCGCCGTCTCCCTGCGCGGAGACTCCGCCCGCTACCGGGGCGAGCCCCGCCGCGACTCCCTCCTCACCGCCCGCTTCGGCACCGGCGAACTCGCCCTGGTCCTCGTGGCGATGGCGACCGGCGCCCGAGCCACCCCGAACGCGCATCGCGCCGCAGCCGAGGCCTGTCACTGGATCGGCCGGGCCGTCGGCCGCAGCCAGCCGAGGCTCGCGGAGGACATCAGGGCCGCACGGCGCGGCGACCTCAAGTCCGGCCTGCACCGCCTCACCGACCGCAGTCTCGGCAAACTCCGCGCCAGCGCGGCAGAACAGGGCATCGAACCGGAGGAGTACGGCGCGACGCTGCGCTGCCTCCTGCTCCCGGCCGACCCCGAGTGCCGTACACGTGTCTTCTTCGGCGTCGGGGCAGGAGGGCTGTTCCGACTGCGGGACGGCGAATGGCAGGACATCGAGCCCCGCGCCACCGACGCCACCGGCGATCCCGTCGTCGGCTTCGGCTCGCTCCCCGCAGAGACCCCCGAGGGCGACCGCCTCACCATGGACCTCGGCATCACCACACCCCCGAGCCCCTACGACCCCGACCCGGAACCGCCCCGCGAACCCTTCCGCTTCCGTGCCTCGGTGGCCCGCCCGGGCGACACCCTCCTGATGTGCACCGGTGGCCTGGCCGACCCGCTGCGCGGCGAACCCGAACTCGCCGCCTATCTGACCGGACGGTGGTCCGCCCCCGAACCGCCCGGCCTCGCCGCGTTCCTCGCCGACACCCAGGTCCGGGTCAAGGGGTACGCCGACGACCGCACGGCCGCCGCCGTGTGGGAGACCTAGCCCGGCCCGGGTCGTACGGCTCAGGAGTACGGCACCCACTTGCGCGCCGAGGTGTCGTACCCGTAACTCGGCAGCCCCTCGATGCTCGTCGTACGGAACGGGCGGCCGTGGTCGTCGATGCGGACCGTGCCGGTGCGGCCCTGGGAGGACCAGTCCAGTTCGAGGTACCAGCTGCAGTCGCAGCCCTTCGTCTGCGCGTCGACCAGCAGCACCTCCGGATCCTCGGCGGACACGCGGTACGGCAGCCGCATCGCCGGGATCGGGGTGCCCGTGTCGTTGCCGTCGACCGGGCGGGCGATGGGCCGGTCCTTGTCCAGGTCGACGTCGAAGTAGCGGGGCGTCAGCGCTCCGCCGCAGCCGTTGTCCATGGCGTACGAGTTGCCCTCGACGGGCGTCGAGCGGCCGACGACGCGCACCCGGAGCGCCTCCAGGACGACGGCCGTGGACGTCCGCCCCTGCACCGAGATCTCCACCATCGTCTGCCGCCCGTGCACCGCGCTCTGCGTCGCCGCCCAGGTCCGGGCGTCCTGCGGGGCCGGGGGCGGGGGGACCTGCTGCGGGGACTTGGAGATGACGTAGTCGTGGCCGCAGCCGGCCTGCCAGGCATGGGAGTTGGCGCTCCAGGTGAGCGGGACGCCTGTCGAGGGCTGCTTCTGGGCGGCCTCCTTCGACGGGCTGCCGGCGGTGGCCGTGGGCTTCGACGAGGACTTCTTCTCTGCCGAGGTGCCGGGTGAGGGCGACTGCGTGGTGCTGGAGGAGGGCTTCGGCGACGCGGTCGAGGTCGGGCGGGGCGTGCCCGCCGTGGTCGTACGGGTCGGATCGGCGCCCTGCACGGTGTCGCTCGCCCGGGGACGGTCGTCGTCCGGCAGGGCGGAGAGGCTGCCCAGCGTGGCGAGAAGCGCCGTGGCCACGGCTGCGGTGACCAGGAGGCGCCGGCGGCGGTACCAGGGGCGGCGGGGAGGCTCGGTCGGTGCCGGTGGTCCGGGTAACGGTTGCCGGATTTCCTGAGCGTCGGGGCCCGGCTCCTCCGGCTCCGGTTCGGCGGACTCCGGCTCTACGGCCGTCTCCGAAGCGGCCGTCTCCGAGAGGGAACCGCCCTTCGAGGAGGCGGCGCTGTCCTCCGCAGGGGCGCCTGCCGTCCGCGCCCGCTGTCGCGCCGCCACCGCCAGGATCCACAGCCGGTGCAGCTCCAGCCGCTCCTCCGGCGTCGCCCGGCACAGCGCGGCGAAGCGTTCCACGGGCGCGAAGTCGACGGGGACCGCGTCACCGGCGCAGTAGCGGTGCAGCGTGGAGGTGTTCATGTTCAGGCGGCGGGCCAGCTGACCGTAGCTGCGGTCGGTGCGCTCCTTCAGCCGTGTGAGCAGTGCCGCGAACTCCTGGACGTCGTCCTGCACTTCGGACACCGTTCCCCCGCTCCTCCCCGTCCCGGGACAGGCATCCCAGGCACCCCATATACCTGCACGTCACAAGGGCTGGGATGGTTCCACCGTCGCGGATCGGGCGCCGGAGGTTGCGTCCGCCGACTGTGACGGCTGATGCTCTTGGTGTCGCACCGGCCGGGCCGACAGGGCCCAGGGACCGGACGGACCATCCGGCGCCGGTGACGACCCACTACCGATCGTTCACGCACTCATCTCACTCACGGGGGACACCCATGCCCAAGCGCACCCGAGCCGGCGCGCTCGCCGCACTCGCCGTCGCCGGCCTCGCCGCAGGCGCCGCACTCACCGCCGCACCGGCCGGCGCCGCGACGAAGGCGCCCGCGCCGAAGTTCCTGTCGGCGTCCGAACTCCCGCCGCACCCTTCCTCCGCCTGGACCGCCGGCAAGGTCACCGACGGCGTCCCGGAGGAGATGCAGGGCTGCCTGGGCGACGCGCTGCTCGGCTACGACTCCCGCTACCGCACCTTCCGCACCGACCTCGAGACCGGCGCCGAGCAACTCAACGTCGTCGTCGGAGACAACGCCAAGGCCAAGGCCCTCGCCACCCGTCTCAACAAGGAGATCCGGTCCTGCGCCCTGCGCAGCGACGCCGACCCGGAGATCGAGGCCGAGTACCGCAGCTACGGCAGCCTGCCGGTCGAGGAGGGCGCCCGCGTCCACGGCGTCCACACCCGTACCTCCTGGGGCGCCATGGACATCCACCTCCTCTCCGTCGGGCGGGACGGCGGCACCGTCACCGTCGTGCAGTGGGGGCAGATGGGCGACTTCACGGACGCGCCGGTGAAGGCGTTCAAGAAGACGACCACCACCGCGGTGAACAAGCTCTACTGACCGGCCCACCACCGGACCACCACCCAGTGGGGCCGCCCTCCCGGACGGGGGTCGGGCGGGCGGCCCCGCACTCACGGCACGGCCGAATTCCGGCCAGTTTCCGCGACCGCGCGCATCGGCTCGGACAGCGCCTCGATGTCGAGCCCCACCTGCCCCACCTCCGCATCGAGTACGGCGGCGTCGGCAGGCCGTAGTCGACGGATGGGCCGGTCCTCCACCGCCAGGACGTCCCCAGGGCCGTCGGCTCCAAGCCGTGCGGGACCCCCCTGGTCGGCCGCCTCTTCCCGAGGCAGACGAACCGCCCCGCCTCCGCTCGCCGGATACCTGCCCGCGGCCTTGACGCGGGGCCCGTGGCCGGTGACCGACCGGGTCCGGTCGTCGTGTACGGCGACGACGGGGCGGCCGGTGGGTGGCGTTCCCGGTTCCATCCACCCCGCGCCGCCCGCCCCAACCATGGCCGAACACCTGGTCGTTGACGATTCGACATGACTGTCGGGGGTCCGACTGGGAAATGGTTCCCGTGAACGTGTTCGAGCCAGGAGGGGAACCGACATCGGCACGCGGGCGGGGGTCATGAAAAGGCAGGCACGGGGAGGCGGTCCCATCGCATACGGGGCCTCCTCGGTGGAGGCAGTGGAGGACAGGGCCGCGAGCGCCGGGGACCACACGCAGACGCCACAACTCAAGCGCAGACTGGGGCGGGCGGACCTGCGGGCCGTACCAGAGGCCCGCAAGGCCCTGCGCGAACTGCTACGGCACTGGGGGAGGCCGGGACGATCGGACATAGCCGAACTGCTCACCAGCGAACTCGTCACCAACGCGATCGTCCACACCGACCGTGAAGCAGTCCTGACGGCCACCGTCGGACCATGCGGACTCCGCGTGGAGGTGCGGGACTTCGTGGCCCGCCGGCCCAGACTGCGCGTACCGAACGCCGACGACGGTACGAACGGCAGAGGCCTGGTCCTGGTGCAGTCCCTCGCGGACGACTGGGGCGTACGGGCGCACGGGGTGGGGAAGGCGGTGTGGTTCGAACTCGACGCGGATGCCGCCTGACGACGGACGCGGACGCCGTATGGCCATGGCAACGGGAGCCGTATGGCCATGGCAACGGGAAGGGGCGCGACCCGGGTCCCGGATCGCGCCCCTTCCCGTCGATGAGAGGCGTTCTCAGCCGAACTGCTGCTCAAGATCCTTGAGCTTGCGCTCCAGGGAGTCGAGTCGCGGCAGCGCCATTGTGTCGTCCTCCGCGGTGAGGTCGACGGTCACCGGGTCAGAACCGGTGCGTACGGGCTGCAGTGAGGGACGCGAGCGCACGGGCAGTTGCTCCGGCGTGGATATGGCAGGCTCCGCGGTGACCCGGTCGGCCCGCTCCAGGGCCGCCTGCGGTTCGGCGTGCCGTCCGCCGCCACGGCCGACGAAGCCGCGGTGGCCCCGGCTGATGGCCTTCAGCTGGGCACGCTCCATGCGCTGCTGCTCGCGCCGGCGCAGTCGGGCCTCGTCCTTGGCCCGCTTGTCGTCACGGACCTCGTCGACCGCCTCGTCCAGACTGCGCACGCCCTCCAGCAGCATCAGCGACCAGGCCTTGTAGGTCTCGCGGGGCGCCCGCAGCCAGCGGACGATGCGGATCTGCGGGAGGGGTCTCGGCACCAGGCCCTGCTCGCGCAGGGCTGCCCGGCGGGTCTGCTTCAGCGCCCGGTCGAACAGCACCGCCGCGGACAGGGACATGCCCGCGAAGAAGTGCGGGGCGCCGTCGTGGCCCACGCCCCTGGGTGCGTGCACCCAGTTGAACCAGGCCGCGGCGGCCGCGAACGTCCACACGAGTATGCGGGAGCCGAGGGCCGCGTCACCGTGGCTCGCCTCGCGCACCGCGAGCACCGAGCAGAACATCGCGGCGCCGTCCAGGCCGAACGGCACCAGGTACTGCCAGCCGTTGTGCAGGCCGAGGTTCTGCTCACCGAAGCCGACCAGGCCGTGGAAGGAGAGGGCGGCAGCCACGGCCGCGCAGCAGAACAGCAGCACATAGGAGGCGGTGCCGTATATGGCCTCCTTGCGCCTGCGGCGCTCCTCACTGCGCTCCCACGAGTCGTCCGCGCTCGCGTCCTTCCCCGAGGCCTTCCCGCGCCGGAGCACCGCTATCGCCGCCAGCAGGCCCAGGAGCAGGACGGCGCCCGGAAGCAGCCAGTTCAGCGATATGTCGGTCAATCTCATCTGGGGTCCCTTGCATTGGGATAGGGCGTAACGCCCGCCATAGTGGCCCAATCCCACCGGCCCTCAGGGGGTTTCGGGGCAAGAGGCCGCCAAGGAAGTGCAAGGGGATGCCCAGGGCGGCGTTCTGCTCGAACTGCCGCGTGAGGGGCGGGAGTTGAGTTCGAATAAGACTACCCGGACGGGTGGTTCCACGGAAAGTTCCTGTGCTGAGTGAGGAAATTGTGAAACGCCTGTAACCGCAACGGATGTCCCGCTCGCGGGTGATCTTACGGCACCTCGTCCCAGGGCTGGCCTGAGGGGGCATCAACTCGCGGTTGCCAGAAGCCTGGTGACCCGGTCCGCATCGCAGGTGCGGGGGCAGGTGACGCAGGTGTCCTCGGGGCGCAGCGTGTAGAACATGCAGCAGCTCGCCCGGTCCCGGGTGGGCAGGGACTCGCCGTCGGGGCCGGTCAGCTCACGGAAGGCGGCCGAGCCGACGTACGGCTTCGTCGCGCCCGGCAGCAGCAGCTCCAGCTCGCGCCGGGCCCGGTCCTGCTCGCCGTCGCCGAACAGGTGGGCGACGTACCACAGGCCCTCCACGACCTCGTCGGTCGCCATGCCCCACAGTGCGCGTCCGCGTCGCCGCATGCGGGGCCCGAAGCCGGCGAGGACGGGTTCGAGGTGCTCGGCGACGGCGGCCCGTACCTCCTCTCGCAGCGCCTCCTCGTCGGGTACGACCCTGGCGCCGGGCAGTGTCGCCGCCGGGTCGCCGGGGAGGCAGGCGAACGTGGTCGGGCGGGCGGCGAGGCGGCCCATGGAGAGGCCGGGGGCGGTGCGGTCGTACGAGACATGTGTCACGGGGAAACGGGGGACGCGGCGCAGGAGGAACCAGGGCACGGTGATCAGCAGGCAGGCGGGCCAGGCGTAGCGGTGCAGGCCGAAGCTCGCGACGACGTCCGGGCGTGCGGGCTGTCCGTAGTCGCGCAGTATCTGTGCGTCGTCCCAGGCCAGGAATGCGTCGAGGCCGGTACCGCCTGCTGCGAGCGCCGTGGCGGGGATCCAGCCGCCGTGCCGGGGGAGCGGCTCGTCGGTGGCCGGCTGGGTGATGTCGAGCCCCGGGAAGGCCTCGGTGAGACGGGTGTACGCGTCCGCGAGGGCCGAGGGGGGCACAGGCATACTGGACCGCCGATCCGCGAGGCATTGAAGGTAAGGCTTACCTTACCCAAGATCGCTGCGATTTGAACTGTCGCGTTCTGCGCCTAAGGTGCTTGACGGGTGAGTAACAACCCGCCGTAATGACCCCAAGTACCGACACGTCCGGAGGAGGACCCGTGAAGCAGGGCGCGCAGGGCTCCGCGGGGACGGGGATTCCGCGGGTTTCCGGGGGTGCGGAGGCCTCGGACACGTCGGGAGCCTCAGGAGTCTCGAGAGTCTCGAGGGCGAATGGTCCGGGCGTCTCGGGAGTCTCGGATGTCTCGGCGGTCTCAGCGGCATCGGCGGGCTCGGGACCGTCGAGCGTCCGGAATGTCCGCTCGAGTGCGGCGGAGGCTCGGTCGGATGTTCCGGGAGCCGACCGGCCGGACGTGCCGCGGGTGCCTCGGGTGCCGCCCCAGGGCGGAGCTGCGGGCGGGGACCGGGGCCGGGTTCCGGGGGCCTCGGCGGCGCCGACGGCCCGTGGTGAGCACACGCACAGTGAGCTGCCGATCCCGCGGCCGCGGCCGGTCGTCCAGCGGGCCTCGGTGCGGGGGCAGATCCTCGACGCCCTGCGCACTGCGCTGGTCACCGGCGAGCTGACTCCCGGAGTGGTCTACTCGGCCCCCGCGCTCGGCGAACGCTTCGGCGTCTCCGCGACGCCGGTTCGGGAGGCCATGCAGCAGCTCGCGCTGGAGGGGGCCGTTGAGGTCGTCCCCAACCGGGGGTTCCGGGTGGTCGAACGCGGCGCCCGCGAACTGGCCGAACTGGCCGAGGTCCGCGCGCTGATCGAGGTCCCGGTGATGCTGCGGCTCGCCCGTACGGTCCCCGTCGAACGCTGGGCGGAACTGCGGCCGTTGGCCGAGGCGACGGTACGCGCGGCGTCGACCGGCTGCCGGGCGACCTACGCGGAGTCGGACCGCACCTTCCACCGCGCTGTGCTCTCGCTCTGCGGCAACGACCAACTCGTCCAGATCGCCGACGACCTCCACCGCCGCGCCCAGTGGCCGTTGGTGAGCGCCACCCGCCCACCCGCCCGCGGCCACGCCGACCTCATCGCCGATGCCGCGGAGCACACGGCGCTGCTGGATGCGTTGATCGCCGGGGAGTTGGAGGTCGTGCGGTCGCTGGTGGGGGAGCACTTCGCGGGTTCCTCCGGCGGTTGAGCCGGGATGCCTGCGGCTGGGTGGGGGTGCGCGTGGCCGATGCCTGCGGCGCCTGTGCGGCCTCGGTGGGGGTGCGCGTAGCGCCTGCGGGCCGGTGGGTGGGTCGGGGCCGTGCCGGGGGGGGTGTCCGTCCTCGGACCGGCGGCCGGGGCCGGACAGGGAGGTGCCGCTTCTTGACGCCGGCCACTGCGGGCGGACACCCCCCGGCACGTCCCCTGCCCGCCGTAGGCGACTGCGGCCCCAGGGCTCCGTCCGTCTCCCTCCCACTCGGAGGGGACAAGTGGCCGTCACCTCTCCGTGCCGGCCTTCATCTCTCAGCCCGTCCGGCGTTCGAGGGCGAGGGTGCGCCGTCCCTGACCTCCACCCACCCGCGGGGGGCACCTCTCCGTGCCGGCCTTCATCTCTCAGCGCGTCCGGCATTTGAGGACGAGGGCACACCGTCCCTGACCCCCACCCACCCGCGGGGGGGGGGGGCCACCTCTCGTGCCGGTCTTCATCTCTCGGCCGGCGTTCGAGGGCGAGGGTGCGCCGTCCCTGACCCCCACCCACCCGCAGGGGGCGGCCACCCCTCCGCGCCGGCCTTCATCACTCAGCCCGTCCGGCGTGCGAGGACGAGGGCACACCGTCCCTGACCCCCACCCACCCGCAGGGGGCGGCCGCCTCTCCGCGCCGGTCCGCATCTCTCAGCCCGTCCGGCGTTTGAGGACGAGGCCCCTTCAGGGCCGGAGCGGGGGTCTGGGGGCGGCAGCCCCCAGGGGGCGGGGTCGAAGGGGCAGCGCCCCTGGGGGCTGGGACGGGTAGGGGCGGCGGGGGCGAGGGAAAGGGCAGTTGGGTCAGGCCGTGGCTGCCGGTGGGGTGGCGGCCAGTTGGCGGGACAGCCACGTGGGGACGCCGCCCAGGAGGCGGAACAGGCGGCGGGCCTCCTCGCGGAGGCGCGAGGCCTCCGGTTCGGTTTCCGTGTCGGCCAGGGAGGCGAGGGCGGGGGCCGTACCCACCAGATACCCCAGCTCCTCACGGATGCGCAGGGACTCGGCGAACCCGTGCCGCGCCTCCGCCAACTCACCGTCCCGCAGCGCGAGTCCGGCCAGATGGCGCCAGGTGAAGGAGAGGAGGAGGGGATCGGCGTGAGCCGTCGCGCCCGCGTGTGCGCGGCGGTATGCGGCGCGGGCCGCCTGGGGGGAGCGGGCAAGGTTCTCCGCCAGCAGTCCCCGGCGGAAGTCGAGCAACGCCCTCCCCGCCGCCCCCGGAGGGATCAGCGCCGCAGCCCGCCCCAGCGCGGCCCGCGCCTCGTCGGCCCGGTCGCGCACTGAGTGCAGCGTCGCCGCATAAGCAAGTTGCCCGCGTTCACAAGCGGCCGCGCCCCGCTCGTCGTCGCTGTGGGCGAGCGCCTCGGCCGTGCGCAGCGCGTCCTCGGCCTCCTCCCAGCCCTGCTCGGTGTACAGGCACCGCTCCACCAGCAGCGCGGCCCGCTGCAGCGCGGCCTGCGCGGTGACCGGCTGGAGCAGGGCCGCCGCGTCCGCCCAGCAGGCGCGTGAACGCAGCCGCCATACCGCGGTCTGGAGTGGATCGTCACCGGCTGTCGTTCCGTTACCAGACATGGCGGTATCCGCCACCTTGCCCTCCCCGAGCACGCCATCGAGCTGTTGAGTGGTGGCCGCATCTCAGCATGAATCGCCGGGCCCGGCCAAGAGGGTGGGTGAAGGATTTCACAAAGTCGTGGGACGGCGACGGCACTTGGTGCCATCCCGGACCACCGCCCGCGAGGCCCGGCGCACGCTCAACTCATCCGCAATGCCAGGAAGAAATCCAGCTTGTCCTCCAGACGGGACAGGTCCCGGCTCGTCAACTGCTCGATCCTGCCCACTCGGTAGCGCAGCGTGTTGACGTGCAGGTGGAGGCGGGTCGCGCAGCGCGTCCAGGAGCCGTCGCACTCCAGGAAGGCTTCCAGGGTGGGGATCAGCTCGGCGCGGTGGCGGCGGTCGTAGTCCCGGAGCGGGTCGAGCAGCCTCGCCGTGAAGGCTCGGCGTACGTCGTCCGGGACGAAGGGGAGCAGCAGGACGTGCGAGGCCAGTTCCTGGTGGCCCGCCGCGCAGACCCGGCCGGGGCGGGCCGCCGCCACCCGGCGGGCGTGCCGGGACTCCTCCAGGGCGCCGCGCAGGCCCTCCGCCGAGTGCACGGCCGCGCTCACGCCGAGCGTGACCCGGCCGTCGTCGTCCAGGCCCGCCGCCAGCGGGTCCCGGATCGCGTCGAGGAGCGCGTCGGCGTGGATCCCCGCCTCGGAGCCGTCGTGCTCCGAGGCGACGGCGGGCAGCGGGACCAGGGCGATGGCCTCGTCGCCCGTGTGGGCCACGGCGATGCGGTCGGAGGGTTCCGGGCCGGTCGCGAGCGGGTCCACCAGGACCTCCTCCAGCAGGGACTGGGCGACCGGGCCGGCCTCGATGTCCCCGCCCTCCCACTCGACCCGGGCGACGACGACCTGCCAGTGCGGGGCCGCGCCGAGACCGGGGAGGAGGACCGGGGCCGCGACCCGCAGGCGCGCGGCGATCTCGGCGGGTGCCGCGCCCGTCTGGACCAGTTCGAGGACCTCCTGCGCGAGGCGGCGGCGCACCGTGCGGGCCGCGTCCCTGCGGTCCCGCTCCACCGCGATCAGCTGCGTGACGCCCTGGAGGAGGTCCAGCCGCTCCTCGGGCCAGTCGCTCGCGTCCGCCTCCACGGCCAGCAGCCAGTCCGACAGCACCGTCTCGCGCACGTCCCGCGCGGCCCGCGGGGAACGGCCGCTGCTGCGGATCGGGAAGAGCGAGTACGGCGTGCTGCCGAGGGTCACCCTGTGCGGGCCGCGGCGGCCCGTGCGGGCGGCCGACAGATGCTCCGCCGCCAGCCTCGCACACAGGTCGGTGGGCAGCGCCGGGCCACCCACCTTCGAACCGGCGATGAGCCGCCCCGTCGGCGACAGCACCCACGCCCGCAGGTCCAGGTCCGAGCCGAGGAGGTCGAGGACCACGTCCGGGCCGCCGCCCGCCGGGCCCGACGTCATCATCCGGCGGTGCCGGTCGACGACGGCCGCGAGGTCCCCGGCCCGCTCGCCGCTGACCTGCCGTACGACATGCTCGGTGATCGTCGCGAAGGCCACCGACTCGTGCACGGCGAACAGCGGCAGACGGTGGCGGGCGCAGGCCTGGACCAGGTCCTCGGGTACGTCGCCCAGCTCGGCCTCGCCGGCCGCCAGCGCGACCACCCCGGACTGCACCAGGAGGCGCACGAACGGCTCGGAGTCCGCGGGGCCCCGCCGCCAGGCCAGCCCCGTGAGCACCAGCTCTCCGCCCGAGAGATAGCGGCTGGGGTCCCTGAGGTCGGTGGTCATCACACCGCGCACGGTGCGGTCCAGCTCGTCCTCGCCGCCGAGCAGCTTGAGGCCCAGCGCGTCGGTGTCCAGCAGTGCGCGCAGCCGCATTCTCGTCGCCGCCGTTCTTTGTCTAGAAATCTACGATGGATCTAGGAGGTCGTGTGGTGAGCGGCCCGCCCGGCGGGCCGGTGAGTGGTGACCGTCCTCCGCCGGGCTGTGTGCCGGCTGTGTCCCTGGTCACAAGGGCTGTGTCTCACGTTTCCACGGAAAAACGGGGAGGTTACTGGTGACCTCCGTTCATACGAATCTACAAGATGACCTCCGTGGCCAGCCAACTCCTTCATGTTTTCCGTGACTGACCCCGGTGGAGGACGGCGCTGTGTACTGACGTCAATGCGCGTTAACAGCACATGAACGAGCCGGGCCCGCCGCACCAGATCTGGCTCAAACCGTACGACCCACGAGACCAAGAAGAGAGCCGGTCATGGACTTCCTTCGCCCCGCCAGCTGGGAGGAGGCGCTCGCCGCGAAGGCCGAGCACCCCACCGCTGTGCCGATTGCGGGTGGCACCGATGTGATGGTCGAGATCAACTTCGACCACCGCCGGCCCGAGTACCTCCTCGACCTGAACCGCATCGGCGACCTCTACGAGTGGGAGGTCGGCGAGGAGAGCGTGCGGCTCGGGGCTTCGGTGCCGTACAGCAAGATCATGGAGAACCTGCGCGCCGAGCTGCCGGGCCTGGCCCTCGCCTCGCACACGGTCGCCTCCCCGCAGATCCGCAACCGCGGCGGCGTCGGCGGCAACCTCGGCACCGCCTCCCCGGCCGGTGACGCCCACCCCGCCCTGCTGGCGGCCGGCGCCGAGGTCGAGGTCGAGTCGGTGCGCGGCAGCCGCCGTATCCCGATCGACGAGTTCTACACCGGCGTGAAGCGCAACGCGCTGGCCGCGGACGAGCTGATCCGCGCCGTGCACATCAAGAAGGCCGACGGGCCGCAGCAGTACTCGAAGGTCGGCACCCGCAACGCCATGGTCATCGCCGTGTGCGCCTTCGGGCTCGCGCTGCACCCCGAGACGCGGACCGTGCGGACCGGGATCGGCTCGGCCGCCCCCACGCCCGTGCGGGCCAAGGCCGCCGAGGAGTTCCTGAACGCGGCGCTCGAAGAGGGCGGCTTCTGGGACAACGGAAAGATCATCACCCCGTCGGTCGCCAAGCAGTTCGCGGACCTGTGCTCCGCCGCCTGCAACCCGATCGACGACGTCCGGGGCACGGCGAGCTACCGCCGGCACGCGGTCGGCATCATGGCCCGCCGCACGCTGACCTGGACCTGGGAGTCGTACCGCGGCACCGCCGCCACCTCGGAGGGAGTCGCCTGATGCGCGTCAACTTCACTGTCAACGGACGTCCGCAGGAAGCTGACGACGTCTGGGAGGGCGAGAGCCTTCTGTACGTGCTGCGTGAGCGGCTCGGTCTACCGGGCTCCAAGAACGCCTGTGAGCAGGGCGAGTGCGGTTCCTGCACGGTCCGGCTGGACGGTGTGCCGGTGTGTTCGTGCCTGGTCGCCGCCGGGCAGGTCGAGGGCCGCGAGGTCGTCACCGTCGAGGGGCTCGCCGACTACGCCAAGCAGCGTGCCGAGGGCGGCGGTTGCGCCTCCGGCGCCTGTGGCACCTCCCTGCAGGACGCCCAGCAGTGGGCCGCCAAGGGCCAGGACTCCCAGACCGGCGAGGGCACCGAACTCTCCCCGATCCAGCAGGCGTTCATCGACGCCGGCGCCGTCCAGTGCGGCTTCTGCACGCCGGGTCTGCTGGTCGCCGCCGACGAGATGCTGGAGAAGAACCCCAACCCGACCGACGCGGACATCCGCGAGGCCCTGTCGGGCAACCTGTGCCGCTGCACGGGTTACGAGAAGATCATGGACGCGGTCCGCCTGGCGGCCGCCCGGCAGGGAGAGGCGGTCTGAGCATGCCCACCAACGGCGCTCCTACGAAGATCACGCAGGGCTCCCAGACCAAGGGCGGCATCGGCGAGTCCACGCTCCGCCCGGACGGCACCCTCAAGGTCACCGGCGAGTTCGCGTACTCGTCCGACATGTGGCACGAGGACATGCTCTGGGGCCAGATCCTGCGCTCCACGGTCGCCCACGCCGAGATCGTGTCCATCGACACGAGCGAGGCCCTCGCCATGGCGGGCGTGTACGCCGTCATGACGTACGACGACCTGCCGACCGACGTGAAGAACTACGGCCTGGAGATCCAGGACACCCCGGTTCTCGCGCACGGCAAGGTACGCCACCACGGTGAGCCGGTCGCCATCGTCGCCGCCGACCACCCGGAGACGGCCCGCCGCGCAGCCGCCAAGATCAAGGTCGAGTACCGCGAGCTGCCCGTCATCACCGACGAGGCCTCCGCGACCGCCCCGGACGCGATCCTCATCCACGAGAACCGCGACGACCACCACTCCGGCCACGTCCCGCACCCGAACATCGTCCACCGCCAGCCGATCATCCGCGGCGACGCGGCGGAGGCCGCCAAGAAGGCGGACGTGATCGTCAAGGGCGAGTACACCTTCGGCATGCAGGACCAGGCCTTCCTCGGCCCGGAGTCCGGCCTCGCCGTGCCGGACGAGGACGGCGGCGTCCACCTCTACATCGCCACCCAGTGGCTGCACTCCGACCTGCGCCAGATCGCGCCCGTCCTCGGCCTGCCCGAGAAGAAGGTGCGGATGACGCTGTCCGGCGTCGGCGGCGCCTTCGGCGGTCGCGAGGACCTGTCGATGCAGATCCACGCCTGCCTGCTGGCACTGCGCACGGGCAAGCCCGTCAAGATCGTCTACAACCGCTTCGAGTCCTTCTTCGGGCACGTCCACCGTCACCCCGCCAAGCTCTACTACGAGCACGGCGCCACGAAGGACGGCAAGCTCACCCACGTGAAGTGCCGCATCGTGCTGGACGGCGGCGCGTACGCCTCCGCCTCCCCGGCGGTCGTCGGCAACGCCTCCTCGCTGTCGATCGGCCCGTACGTGGTCGACGACGTCGACATCGAGGCCATCGCCCTCTACACCAACAACCCGCCCTGCGGCGCCATGCGCGGCTTCGGCGCGGTCCAGGCGTGCTTCGCCTACGAGGCGCAGATGGACAAGCTGGCGGCGAAGCTGGGCATGGACCCGGTGGAGCTGCGGCAGCGCAACGCCATGGAGCAGGGGACCATCATGCCGACGGGGCAGCCCGTCGACTCCCCGGCCCCGGTCGCCGAACTCCTGCGCCGCGTCAAGGCGATGCCCATGCCGCCGGAGCGCCAGTGGGAGTCCAGCGAGGGCGCGGACGTACGGCAGCTGCCCGGCGGTCTGTCCAACACCACGCACGGTGAAGGCGTCGTACGCGGTGTCGGCTACGCGGTCGGCATCAAGAACGTCGGCTTCTCCGAGGGCTTCGACGACTACTCCACCGCCAAGGTGCGCATGGAGGTCGTCGGCGGCGAGCCGGTGGCCACCGTGCACACGGCCATGGCGGAGGTCGGCCAGGGCGGCGTCACCGTCCACGCGCAGATCGCCCGCACCGAGCTGGGCGTCACGCAGGTGACGATCCACCCGGCGGACACGCAGGTGGGCAGCGCCGGTTCGACGTCGGCCTCGCGCCAGACGTACGTCACCGGCGGCGCCGTGAAGAACTCCTGCGAGCTGGTCCGCGAGAAGGTGCTGGAGATCGGGCGCCGCAAGTTCGGCTCCTACCACCCCGCTTGGGCGACCGCCGAGCTGCTCCTGGAGGGCGGCAAGGTCGTCACCGACGGCGGCGAGGTCCTCGCCGATCTGGTCGACGTACTCGAAGGCGAGAGCGTCGAGGTCGAGGCCGAGTGGCGACACCGCCCGACCGAGGCCTTCGACCTGCGCACCGGCCAGGGCTTCGGCCACGTCCAGTACTCCTTCGCCGCGCACCGCGCCGTCGTCGAGGTCGACACCGAGCTCGGCCTGGTCAAGGTCATCGAGCTGGCCTGCGCCCAGGACGTCGGCAAGGCGCTCAACCCGCTGTCCGTCATCGGCCAGATCCAGGGCGGTACGACCCAGGGTCTCGGCGTGGCGGTCATGGAGGAGATCGTCGTCGACCCCAAGACGGCGAAGGTGAAGAACCCCTCCTTCACGGACTACCTCATCCCCACGATCCTCGACACGCCGACCATCCCCGTCGATGTGCTCGAACTCGCCGACGACCACGCCCCGTACGGGCTGCGTGGCATCGGCGAGGCCCCCACCCTGTCGTCCACCCCTGCCGTCCTCGCGGCGATCCGGAACGCGACCGGGCTGGAGCTCAACCGCACGCCGGTCCGTCCGGAACACCTCACCGGTACGGCGTAAGGAAACCCGCAAGTCCCTCCGGGCGGCGCACGGAACGTCACACACTCCGCGCCGCCCGGAGTACCTCAGATCGTTCGTCTCGGGCCGTCCCCCGGGTCGTGCGGCCGCAGCACCTTCCCAAATCCCGCAGCCGCCGTCGGCGGTGAGCAACCGTCAGGGTGGTTCTTATGCGGGTGTCCCTATGAACCTTGGGAGTAGGCCCACATGACCCAGCAGTCACTGGAGCCCACGACCACTGCCGAAGACGCGGGAGAAGGCACTCGCGTCCCCGCCGGCAAGTCGTGGCTCGACCGGTACTTTCACATATCCAAGCGGGGATCCACGGTCGCGCGTGAGGTGCGCGGCGGCGTCACCACCTTCATGGCGATGGCGTACATCCTCCTCCTCAACCCCCTGATCCTGTCCGGCAAGGACGCGGCAGGGGACACCCTCGCGCAGAAGGCCCTCATCACCGCGACCGCGTTCGCGGCGGCCTTCACCACGCTGCTGATGGGCTTCTTCGGCAAGGTGCCGCTCGCCCTCGCCGCCGGCCTCTCCGTCTCCGGCGTGCTCGCCTCGCAGGTCGCCCCGCAGATGACCTGGCCGCAGGCCATGGGCATGTGTGTGATGTACGGCGTCGTCATCATGCTGCTGGTCGTCACCGGCCTGCGCGAGATGATCATGAATGCGATCCCGCTCGCGCTGAAGCACGCGATCACCATGGGTATCGGCCTGTTCGTCGCCCTGATCGGCTTCTACAAGGCCGGCTTCGTGCACCAGGGTGAGGCCACCCCGGTCACCCTCGGCCCGGCCGGCGAACTGGCCGGCTGGCCCGTCCTGCTCTTCGCGGCCACCCTGCTCGCGATCTTCATGCTCCAGGCGCGCGGCATCCCCGGCGCGATCCTGATCGGCATCGTCGGCGGCACCGTCCTCGCCGTCGCCCTCAACGCGTTCGACGTCATCGACCCCAAGCAGTGGGCCAGCGGCGCTCCCGAACTGCACGGCAGCGCGGTGTCCATGCCCGACTTCTCCATCTTCGGCAACGTCGAGTTCGGCGGCTGGGGCGAGGTCGGCGCGATGACGGTCGGCATGATCGTCTTCACCCTCGTGCTCGCCGGGTTCTTCGACGCGATGGCGACGATCATCGGCGTCGGCACCGAGGCCAAGCTGGCCGACGACAAGGGCCGGATGCCGGGACTGTCCAAGGCGCTGTTCATCGACGGCGCGGGCGGTGCGATCGGCGGTGTGTCCGGCGCGTCCGGCCAGACGGTGTTCGTCGAGTCGGCGACCGGCGTCGGCGAGGGTGCCCGCACCGGGCTCTCCTCGGTGGTCACCGGCCTGTTCTTCGCGGCCTGCCTCTTCTTCACCCCGCTGACGGCGATCGTGCCGGGCGAGGTCGCGGCGGCGGCGCTGGTGGTGATCGGCGCCATGATGATGATGAACGCGCGGCACGTGGACTGGTCCGACCGGGCCACCGCGATTCCGGTGTTCCTCACGGTCGTGATCATGCCGTTCACGTACTCGATCACCGCGGGCGTCGCGGCCGGCGTCATCTCGTACGTCGCCATCAAGGCAGCTCAGGGCAAGGCCCGGGAGATCGGGGCGTTCATGTGGGCGCTGACAGGCATCTTCCTGGTGTACTTCGCCCTCAATCCCATTGAGAGCTGGCTGGGCGTGCACTAGCCGGTGCACGCACCGCCCTTCACACAACCGCTGTTCAAGGAGACCGACAGATGTTGGACATCGCCGAGGAGCTGAACCGGTGGGTCGAGCAGGGACGTGACTTCGCCGTGGCCACCGTGGTGGCGGTCGGCGGCAGCGCACCCCGCCAGCCCGGCGCCGCGCTCGCGGTGGACGCCGACGGCACGGCGATCGGCTCGGTCTCCGGCGGTTGTGTGGAGGGCGCGGTCTACGACCTGTGCCAACAGGCGCTGCAGGACGGCGAGACGGTCCTGGAACGCTTCGGCTACAGCGACGAGGACGCCTTCGCCGTCGGCCTCACCTGCGGCGGCATCATCGACATCCTCGTCACCCCGGTCCGGGCGGGCGACCCGGCCCGCCCGGTGCTGGAATCCGCGCTCGCCGCGGCCTCCCAGGGGGAAGCGGCGGCGGTGGCACGGATCGTGCGGGGGCCCGCGGAGCTGATGGGCCTGGCCCTGCTGATCCGCCCCGACGGCTCCTGCGACGGCGGCTTCGGCGCCCACCCCGAGCTGGACCGCACGGTCGCGGCGGAGGCGGGCGCGTTCCTGGACGCGGGCCGCACCGGCACCCTGGAGATCGGCGAACAGGGCTCACGCTGCGGAGCCCCGCTCACGGTGCTCGTCGAGTCCTCGGTCCCGCCGCCCCGGATGATCGTCTTCGGCGCGATCGACTTCGCGTCGGCGCTCGTGCGGATCGGCAAGTTCCTCAACTACCACGTGACGGTGTGCGACGCCCGCCCGGTCTTCGCGACCGAGGCCCGCTTCCCGGAGGCCGACGAGATCGTCGTGGAGTGGCCGCACAAGTACCTCGAGCGCACGCAGGTGGACGGCAGGACCGTCCTGTGCGTGCTCACCCACGACGCCAAGTTCGACGTACCCCTGCTTCAGCTGGCGTTGCGCCTCCCGGTGGCGTACGTCGGCGCGATGGGCTCCCGCCGTACCCACCTCGACCGCAACGAGCGGCTGCGGGAAGTCGGCGTGACGGACCTGGAGTTGGCCCGGCTCCGGTCACCCATCGGCCTCGACCTCGGCGCCCGTACGCCGGAGGAGACGGCCCTGTCGATCGCGTCGGAGATCGTCGCGAACCGGCGCGGGGGAAGCGGGGTCTCCCTGACGGGCGCGCACACGCCGATCCATCACGACGCCACGTCCACGTCCACGCCGGCGGGGCGGATCGGGTCGGTGGCCTGATCCCGCGCCAGGCTCAGTCGCCCGACTGCCCGAACACCGCGAGGTGGCTCGGCTCGTCGCCGGTGTACAGGACGACGTACAGTCCGGTCCACCGCATCCGGCTTTCGTTGAGGAGCGTCTCGCCGCGCTCGTGCGGCGGGCGGCGCAGCAGGTCCGCGTACGACTCGTCGACCAGTTCCCGGAACCGTTCGGGGGTCGGCCGGTCGCTGCCGAAGTGGTGCAGGATCCGGTCGGGCGCCAGGGCGCGCAGGGTCATGTAGTCGTCGGGGTCGAGCTCCGACGGGGCGGCCGTCGTGAGGACGACCCGCTGGATGTCGAGGATCGAGTGCGTCCCCTCCTCACCCATGAAATCCTCGTCCGCCCACATCTCAGCGATCGACCCGTACTCGTCGTCGCCGCCGTAGAACTCCTCGAAGACCTCCTCCTGCAGCGCTGCCAAGGACGCCTCGACACCACCCCTGTACTCAGTGACGTACGTCCAGCCGCTGGCACCCATCGCGCCACCCTCCCCTGCGAGAACCGTGAGTTCGGCGCAACCCTAGGAGAGGGCACTGACAACGACCGGTCAGGCTGTGCGCAGCAGGCGATTCACCGCCCGCCCGAACACATACCGCGCCGTACGCTCCAGCACACCGTCGAAGACCCCCGGCAGCCACCGCACCCCCAGCTCCTCCCGCCACACCACCCGCGCACGCCCTCCCGGACCGGGCCGCACCTCGATCTCGGCCCAGCCCCTGACCACCCGGCCTCGCTTCTCCAGCCGGCACAGGCCCGGCGAGTCGTCCCCCGGCGGCTGCCACACGGTCACCTCCATCAGGTCGTCGAAGGAGAGCGGGCCGACCCCCGAGCGGGCCACGACGAGGGTGCCCTCGTGGGTGGGCTCGGGGGTGGTGACCGAGACGCGGGTGAAGGGGACGACCTCGCCGTGCCGGGGCCACTCCGTCAGGCGGCGCCATGCCTCGTCCAGGGGGAGCGGAACCGTACGTTCGAGGAGGAAGTCGACCACGAAACGATCTTAGGGAATCACTGGGCGTAGAACGTCGCGTCCGCCCGGTCCGTGGCGGTGCTCGGCGTCTGGACGTACAGCAGGTAGTCGTAGTGCCTGATGTAGCGTCCCGCAAAGTTGTACGACTCGTACGAGACCCCCGCCGAGTCGGACAGCCCGGCCCGCTTGTGGAAGCTCGCGTCGGCCGCGAACTGTGCGGTGCCGTCGTTCTTCTCCAGCCACACCTCGAAGTTCTTGTGCCGCAGGTAGTAGCCCGGGAAGTTGGCCGACTCCAGCGAGACCGTGCCGCTGCCGGTCAGGCCGCTGACGACCCGGAACTGCGAGTCCGCGAGCGGGGAGACGTTCGCCTCGATCCGGGCCCGGTACTCCCAGTGCCGGACGAAGCGGTCCGCGAAGTTGTACGAGGAGAAGCGCTGCGGCGTGACCCCGTCGGCCACCGGGATGCCGAAGTCGGGGGTGCCGTCGGCCTTCCAGTACAGCTTCTGGACGCGGGTGCGGCGGTTGGGGTCGTTGAGCGGGTCGCCGGAGATGTCCTTGTAGCTGCGGTCGTGGTAGACGAGGATGTCGGACTTGCCGTCCTCCGAGATGGTGAAGGAGTTGTGCCCCGGACCGTACTGGCTCGTGCTGGCGTTGCTGGTGAACACCGGCGTGGAACTCTTGCTCCAGTTCGCCGCGTTGAGCAGGTCGGCGCTCGCGGACGCGGTCAGCATGCCGAGGCAGTAGTTGCTGTCCGTGGCGCTGGCGGAGTACGTCATGAACACCTTGCCGCCGTGCTGGATCACCGCCGGCCCCTCGTTGACCTTGTAGCCGACCGTCTCCCAGGAGTAGGTGGGACGGGACAGCATCACCGGAGTGCCGGTGATGGTCCAGGGGTTGGCCATCTTCGCCAGGTAGATGTCCGTGTTGTTGTTCACGGACGGGTCCCGCTGGGCCCACGCCAGATAGCGCACCCCGTTGACGACGAAGGTGGTGGCGTCCAGCGAGAAGCTCTCCCACTGGGTCTTGATCTGGCCCTTCTCCGTCCAGGTGGCGGTCAGCGGATTGGCGCCGGTGCCCTCCAGGACGTACATCCGGATCGCCCAGATGTCGTTGGTGGCCCCGGCGGCGAAGTACACGTACCACTTGCCGTCGATGTAGTGGATTTCCGGCGCCCAGATGTGCGCGCCCATCACGCCGCTGGAGTGCTTGGTCCAGATGGTGACCTCCTGGGCCGTCGACAGGCCCTGGATGGTCGTGGCCCGGCGCAGCACGATGCGGTCGTACTCGGGGACGGTCGCGGTGAAGTAGTAGTAGCCGTCGGTGTGCTTGAAGATGTGCGGGTCGGCCCGCTTCTCGGCGATCGGGTTGGTGTAGGTCACGGCGAGGGAGGCGGGGACGGCCGCCCGGGCGGCGGGCGCGGGGCCGGTGAGGCAGGCCGCGAGGGCGACGAGGACGGCCATGAGCAGCCGTACGGCTATGCGTCTCAAGGGAGTTCTCCGGATCAGAGGGGGCTGGGGGAGGGCTGATCAGGTGGCGGGGACGAGCTTCCACTGCTGGCAGTTGTTGTTCAGCCACGTCCACTGCCGTACGTCGGTGCCGTTCGCGGTGCCGCAGTCGGCGACGTCGGCGACCTTGCCGGTGGACTCGTTGACGATCCGGACGTGGTCGCCGCTCGCGGTGAGGACGAGCCGGTAGCGCTGGCACTTGTTGTTGAGCCAGGACCACTGCCGGATGTCGGCGCCGTCGGCGGCGGAGCACTCGGCGGTGTCCATCACCTTGCCGGTGGCGACGTTCACCAGCCGGTTGGTGTCGTCGCCGAGGTCCTGGACCTTCCACTTCTGGTTGGCCCCGCCGTTGCACGTCCACTGGAGGATGTTCGTGCCGTCGGCGGAGTCGCCGCCGTTCACGTCCAGGCACTTGCCGCTGTTGCGATTGACGAGGGTGTACGACGTCGGCGTCACCGCCGTCTCGCCGGAGGGGCCGGGGAGCGTGGTGCCGAGGGCGACGGGGGTGCCGAAGTTCGGGGTGCCGTCGGCGTTCCAGGTGAACTCCTGGGCGCGGGTGGTGCGGCCGTTGCCGCAGCCGCCGTTCGACGCGGAGTTGGCGTGGTAGACGATCCAGCTCTCGGTGCCGTCGGGCGAGGTGAAGAAGCCGTTGTGGCCGGGGCCGTACACCCCGTTGGCATCACTGCGCTGGAAGACCGGCGTCTGCTTCTTGGTCCAGGACGCCGGGTTCAGCGGGTCGGAGCCGGTCAGTTCCAGTTGGCCGAGCTTGTAGTCGGCGGTCTGGCAGGAGCTCGCGGAGTACGTCAGGAAGGTGCGGCCGTTGTGATAGAGCGGCTCGGGGCCCTCGTTGACGGGGCTGCCGGAGCGCTCCCAGTCCAGGATCGGGCTGGAGATGATCGTGAAGGTGCTGCTCGCGAGGGTGTACGGATTGCTCAGCGGGGCGATGACCAGGCTCTGCGGACTGCCGTTGATGAACCCGCTGCCGACCAGGTACAGCTTGCCCCCGGCCTGGAGCACACTGGCGTCGATCAGCCAGCCGCCCGGCGTCAGGTTCGACCCGGTGAGCGAACCCTTGTAGGTGTACGGCCCCATCGGGTCGGTGCCCGCGCTCTCCAGTACGTGCGTGCGCTGCGAGTCGCAGCAGGCGACGCCGCTCTGGCCGGCCGAGTAGTACACGTACCAGTGGCCGTTGACCAGGTGCATCTCCGGCGCCCAGATGTTCGTGTTGCGCGTGGGCGTCGCGTCCGACCACACCTGCACGTTGGGTGCGGTGGCGAGGCCCGCGAGCGTCGGCGACTTGCGGATGCCGAGGATGCCGGTGAACGTCGTGGTGATCAGGTAGTAGTTGCCGTCGTGGTACTGCAGCCAGGGATCGGCGCCCTTGAACGACTTCAGCGGGTTCGTGTACGGGCGGCCGTCCGCCGCGGACGCCGGCTGTGTGGTCGCCATCAGGGCCAGGAGCGCGGTGAGCACGCAGAGGATCAGTGATCTGCGGCGTTTCCTGAAGAGCGGATGAGACATCCGGGGCATGCGAGACCGTCCCTGTCCGTGGATTCGAAATTTCGAACGTAGTTCGTGATTCCGATCGTGATGTGGGCACGAAGATAAAAGTGGACCATGTCCCCGTCAACGGTTTCGTCGTACGTGCTGCACAAACCCGCGTGCGGACGCGCGCCGGGCGCGAGTGCACGTTGATGCGCTTGCCCGTTCAGGTGATCAACCGACGGTTGCCCCACCGGCTCCTCTCCGGCCCCCGTATCCAAGGCCCATGGACAATCACCGCGCGCCTGTCGGCTCAACTCCCTTCTCCCGACGGCAGTTCACGACCGCATCCGCCAGTACGGCCGCTCTGGTCGCGTTAACCCCCACCGCGGCCACCGCCGCACCCGCTGTCCCCCAACAGGCCCCGCACCGGCCCCGGTCCACCGCCGACTGGGACACCTGCCTGGCCGTCGCCCGCGCCCTACTGGTGGTCGACGACCACGACCGGCCGCTGGTGCCGACGTACCGGAAGATCCTCGACTCCGGGCTCCCGCGCGCGAAGACGAAGACCGCGAAGAGGGTCCTCGTCGTCGGCGCCGGACCCGCCGGCCTGGTCGCCGCCTGGCTGCTGAAGCGGGCCGGGCACCACGTCACGCTCGTCGAGGCCAACGGCAACCGCGTCGGCGGCCGCATCAAGACCTTCCGCACCGGCGGGCACGAGCACGCGGCCCAGGCCTTCACCGATCCCGCCCAGTACGCGGAGGCCGGCGCCATGCGCATTCCCGGCAGCCATCCGCTGGTGATGAGCCTGATCGACCAACTCGGCGTCAAGCGCCGCCGGTTCCACCTCGTCGACGTCGACGGCGAAGGCAAGCCCGTCAACCACGCCTGGCTCCACGTCAACGGCATCCGGGTGCGCCGCTCGGAGTACGCGAAGTCGCCCCGCAGGATCAACCGCTCCTTCGGCGTCCCGCGCGAGTACTGGGACACCCCGTCCTCGACCGTCCTGCGCCGCGCGCTGGACCCCGTGCGCGACGAGTTCAGCACCGTCGGACCGGACGGCAAGCGGGTCGACAAGCCGATGCCCGAGCGGGTCAAGGGCTGGGCACGGGTCGTGCAGAAGTACGGCGACTGGTCGATGTACCGGTTCCTGACGGAGGAGGCGGGCTTCGACGAACGGACCATCGATCTGATCGGCACGCTGGAGAACCTCACCTCGCGGCTGCCGCTCTCCTTCATCCACAGCTTCATCAGCCAGTCGCTGATCAGCCCCGACACCGAGTTCTGGGAGCTGGTCGGCGGCACGGCGACCCTCCCGGACGCGCTGCTCGAGCAGGTCGCCGACGTCCTGCGCCTCGACCGGCGCGCGACCCACGTCGAGTACTGGGACCCCGGCCGGCCCGGCGCCGACGACACCTCCCACGTCCGCGCCGACGGCCCGCACGTCTGGATCGACACCGTCTCCGAGGGACGCGACGGCAAGGTCGTGCGCGAGCAGTTCACGGGTGACCTCGCGATCGTCACCGTGCCGTTCTCGGGGCTCAGGCAGGTGCAGGTCAGCCCGCTGATGTCGTACAAGAAGCGGCGTGCGGTCGCCGAGCTGCACTACGACAGCGCGACCAAGGTGCTGCTCGAATTCGGTCTGCGCTGGTGGGAGTTCACCGAGGCCGACTGGAAACGGGAGCTCGACGCCGTCCGCCCCGGACTCTACGACGACTACCGCAAGGGCAGGGCACCGGCCGACGGCAGCCTCCTGGGCGCCCACCCCTCCGTCCCGCACGGCCACATCAGCGACGCGCAGCGCGCCCACTACGCCGCCAACCGCTGGGCCACCCGTGACCAGCCGGAGGCGGCGCACATCATCGGCGGCGGCTCGGTCTCCGACAACTCCAACCGGTTCATGATCAACCCATCCCACCCGGTCGACGGCAGCAAGGGCGGTGTCGTCCTCGCCTCCTACAGCTGGGCCGACGACGCCTCCCGCTGGGACTCCCTCGACGAGGACGCCCGCTACCCGCACGCGCTGCGGGGGCTGCAACAGGTCTACGGCCAGCGCGTCGAGGTCTTCTACACCGGTGCCGGGCGCACACAGAGCTGGCTGCGCGATCCGTACGCGTACGGTGAGGCGTCCGTGCTCCTCCCGGGGCAGCACACGGAGCTGCTGCAAGCCATCCGGGCCCCCGAGGGTCCGCTCCACTTCGCCGGGGACCACACCTCGGTCAAGCCGTCGTGGATCGAGGGCGCCCTCGAGTCGGGGGTGCGGGCGGCACTGGAGGTGCACGGGGACTGAGTCACCGCAGGGCTCAGCCGCCCAGGGGCTGTTCCGTCCAGATCACCTTGCCGTGGGCCGTGTACCGCGTCCCCCACCGCTCGGCGAACTGCGCCACCAGGAACAGCCCCCGGCCGCCCTCGTCCGTGGTCGCCGCGCTGCGCAGATGCGGGGCGGTGCTGCTGGCGTCGGAGACCTCGCAGATCAGGGCGCGGTCGCGGATCAGGCGGACGCGGATGGGGCCGGTGGCGTGGCGGATCGCGTTCGTGACCAGCTCGCTGAGGATCAGCTCGGTCGTGAACGCCTCCTCGGTCAGCCCCCAGTCGTCCAGGGTCCGGGTGGCCGCCGCCCGGACCCGGGCCACTGCGGAGGGGTCGCCCGGAACGTCCCAGGCCGCAGTGCGGTCGGCGGGGAGCAAGCGCGTCCGGGCGACGACGAGGGCGACGTCGTCGCGCGGCCGCTCGGGCAGCAGGGTCTCCAGGACCGCCTTGCACGTCTCCTCCGGCGTCCGGCCGTGCGTCGGCGGCGCCTCGGCGAGCGCCCCGCGCAGCCGCTCCAGGCCCTCGTCGATGTCCCGCCCCTGGTCCTCGACCAGCCCGTCCGTGTAAAGGACCAGCCCACTGCCCTCGGGCAGCCGCAGCTCCGTCGCCTCGAAGGGCAGGCTGCCGCCCAGGCCCAGCGGCGGCCCGCCGGGGACGGCGGGGAACTCGACGTGGCCGTCGGGGTGGACGAGAGCCGGTTCGAGGTGGCCGGCTCGGGAGAGGCTGCACAGCCCGGAGGACGGGTCGTAGACGGCGTACAGGCAGGTCGCTCCGGTGACCGGCGCGCGCTCACCGTCGTGCAGGACGTCACCCTCGTCCTGGTCGATACGGGCGACCAACTCGTCCAGGTGGCCGAGGAGTTCGTCGGGCGGGAGATCCAGGGTGGAGAAGTTGTGGACCGCGGTGCGCAGCCGTCCCATGGTGGCCGCCGCGTGCAGTCCGTGTCCCACGACGTCCCCCACGACCAGCGCCACCCGCGCCCCCGGCAGCGGGATGACGTCGAACCAGTCCCCGCCGACCCCGCCCTGCGCCGCCTGCGCGGGCAGATAGCGGTAGGCGACGTCCAGGGCGCTCTGGCCGGGCAGGGCCCGGGGCAGCAGGCTGCGCTGGAGCGTGACCGACAGGGTGTGCTCGCGGGTGTAGCGGCGGGCGTTGTCGATGCTGACGGCGGCCCGCGCCACGAGTTCCTCGGCGAGGGAGACGTCGTCCGGCTCGAAGGGCTCGGGCCGGTCGGCGCGCCAGAAGGTGGCCATGCCCATGATGACGCCCCGGGCGCGCAGCGGGACCGTGAGCATCGTGTGGATCCCGAAGTCCACGATCCTGCGGGCGTTCTCGGGATCCTGCTCCTGCCAGCCGGAGAACGCGGGCATGTCCGCCTCCAGCACGGTCTGGCCCGTGCCGAAACCGAAGGCCTGGGGGCTGGCCGCCGCGAAGTGGATCAGCTCGCCGAGGGGATAGAGCGGGCTGCCCTCCCGCACGCCACGGAACGCGACCCGGCGCATGTCCGTGCGGCCCACCTTCGGCTCCTCGCCGCGCAGCACCGGATCCGAGAGATCGACGCTGACGAAGTCCGCGAACCGCGGCACCGCGAAGTCGGCCAGCTCCTGCGAGGTGCGCGTGACGTCGAGGGTCGTGCCGATCTCCAGTCCCGCGTCGTACAGCAGCTTCAGCCGCTCCTGCGCCACGTCCGCACGGCCGGTCAGCGTCCGCAGTTCGGTGGTGTCCCGCAGCGTGGCCACACTGCCGGGCGGGCCGCCGTCCCGGTCGGTCGCCCGCTGGCTGACGGCGAGCAGCCGGCCCCGGGCCAGGTGCACCTCGTCGGTGGCGTCCCGCCCGGAGGCGAACAGCTGGGCGAGTTCGCTCCCGATGCCCAGGTCGCGGCAGCGCCGGCCCTCCGCGTCCGGGTCCAGTCCGAGCAGCCGGCGCGCCTCGTCGTTGGCCAGGGCCAGCCGCCGCTTGCCGTCCAGGATCAGCACGCCCTCGCGTACGGCGTGCAGGACGGCGTCGTGATGCTCGTACATCCGCGTCATCTCGGCGGGCCCCAGCCCATGGGTCTGCCGCAGCAGCCGTCGGCTGACCAGTGCGGTCCCGGCGGTGGCCACGGCGAGCGCGACCGCCGCCGAGCCGAACAGCACCGGAAGATGCTGATCGGCGAACCCGCCCACGCTGTCCAGCGTCACCCCGGCGGCCACCAGCCCGACGATCCGGCCGGCGTCGTCGGAGACAGGGACCACGGCCCGCACGGACGGCCCCAGTGTTCCGGTGTACGTCTCCCGCACCACTCCGCCCGCCGCGGCCGGGGCGATGGTCCCGATGAAGTGCTTGCCGATCTGGTCCGGGTCGGGGTGGGTATAGCGGATCCCGTCCCTGGTCATCACGACGATGAAGTCGACGTTCGTGGCCTCGCGCGCCGCCTCGGCACGCGGCTGGAGCACCCCGGCCGGATCCGGGGCCGCCAGGGCCTCGGCGATGCCCGGCGCGTGTGCGAAGGACTCGGCCACGGCGAGGGACCGGTTGCCGGCCTCTCGTTTGCTGTCGGCGCGGACCTGCAGCACGAGGGCCACCACCGCGGCGACGACGAGGAGCACGACGATCGCCGCCTGCAGCACGAAGACCTGCCGGGCGACGGTACGCGCGCTCAACAGCGAGCGCAGGCGGCCGAGGATTCCGGCCATGCCTCATTTCTAACACGGGGGCGCTCCGCTGGGAGGGTCGCGAAGGGGGGTGCCGTGTCAGGCCGTCGGTTGTCTGCGGGTTCGTTGTGGCTGGTCGCGCAGTTCCCCGCGCCCCTTAAGTACGTCTACGGCGAGCACGATTCGATGCGCTCGGCGTCTGACGTCGCCCCGGTGACCGGCGTTCTTGCGGTGGTCGGTTTGTGGAGGAGGAGCAAGGCCGCGTCGTCGTGGAGGTGGCCGCCCACGTGGGTCAGGAGCTCGTCATGCAGGGCGGTGACGGTGTGGGACGGGTCGTCGCAGGTGTGGCGGGCCAGGCCATCGGCGAGCGGGTAGAACTCGCGGTCGTGGTTGCGGGCCTCGGTGACGCCGTCGGTGTAGAGCAGCAGTTGGTCGCCGTCGGCGAAGGGCAGCACCTGGAGTGCGGGGGCCTCACCGGCGAGGGTGCGCAGGCCGAGGGGCGGGGCCGGGTGGTCCGGCTCGACCGGTACGACGACGGAGTCGCGCACCAGCAGCGGGGGCGCATGGCCACAGTTGACGACCTCCAGCTGCCCCTCCCCGGGATACCCGGCGACCACGGCGGTGACGAAGTCGTCGCTGCCCAGGTTGCGGGCCAGGCTCCGCTCGATCCGCGCGACGACGGCGAGGAGGTCGGGCTCGTCGTGGGCGGCCTCCCGGAAGACGCCGAGCACCAGCGCGGCGGTCCCCACGGCCGGCAGGCCCTTGCCGCGCACATCGCCGACGATCAGCCTGACCCCGTACGGCGTGGACACGAGCGCGTAGAGATCGCCGCCGATCCGGGCCTCCGCCGCGGCGGCGCTGTAACGGACGGCCACACTGAACGGCCCGACCGTCGCGGGTATGGGCTGGAGCAGGGCGTGCTGTGCGGCCTCGGCGACGGAGCGGACCGCTGCCAGCACCCGCTCGCGCCGACCGCGCAGTGCGCTGGTCAGGCCGCACGCCAGGGTGACCACCAGCAGAGCGGACAGGGCGACCGCCAGCTCGCTGCCCGCGGCTCCGCCGCGGATGCCGAGGGTGACGCTCAGGGCGGCGGCGAGCAGGCCCACGCACACGACACCGCGCGGCCCGCAGGTGGTGGCGGCGAGCGCGGGCGCCGTGGCGAGCAGCGGCACCCAGGTCATCCCCGATCCGCCGATGAGATCGACGAGCGCGAAGGCGGAGACGATCAGGATGGGCAGTACGGGCGCAGCCGTGACGAGTCGCCTCGGCCAGTGGTCACGACCGTGGTGGGGGGCCTCGCTCATGTCTTGTCCGCTGTCCTCACCTGTGTGCGGGGGCATGCGCCCGTGAAATGTCCGATTTATATAAGGAAATCGGTTCGATCCGGGCGGGACAAGGACGGCATTTTCAGATAGTGAGCGAGAGGCCCCTGGTGACGCGGCTCGCGGTGGGGAGCAGACGCGCCCTGATCTCCTCCAGCCGGGAGCGCCGGTCGGCCCGCAGCGAGACGCCGAGCGAGCCCAGGGTCGTCCCGCTGTAGACGGGCACCGCGACGCAGACCGTGCCGAGGGAGTACTCCTCCATGTCCGTCACGGCCGGGGCCATCGGCGAGGCGTCGAGCTTCCGGAGCAGGTCACGGGTGTCGGTGATCGTCCTGGGCGTGAGGTCGGCGAGGGTGTGCCGGGACAGGTAGTCCTTGCGTGACTCCTCGTCCAGCTCGCGCAGGACCGACTTGCCCAGCGCCGTGGCGTGCCCCGCGTCCTCGAACCCCACCCACAGGTCGACCCGGGGAGCACGCGGGCCGTCGACGATCTCCGCGACGCGGATCTCCCCGTCCTCGTAGAAGGTGAGGTAGGCGGCGGTGTGCAGTTCGTCCCGCAGCGCAGCGAGCGTGGGCCGGATCCTGCTGAGCAGCGCCTGCGCCCGGCCCGCCGTGTGCAGCGTCTGGAGCCGCTCGCCCAGGATGAACCCGCCGTCGTCGAGCTTGCGCACGTATCCGTCGTGGACCAGCGTCCGCAGCAGGTGATACGTCGTGGCCAGGGGCAGGCCCGTCTCCCGTGCCAGCTGTTTCGCCGGCGCGCCGTTCTCGTGCGCGCTCACCACCTCCAGCAGGCGGAAGGCCCGCTGGACCGAGTTGATGAGCGTGGGGCCGCTCTGCGCACCCATACGAACAGCGTGCGCCGGGCGCACGGCGCGGGCAAGGCGGGCCCGGCCCGGGTCGGGCAGGTCCCGCGCGTGGCCGGGGCCCCGCTACAGGACCCGCGCGACGAGCAGGGCGACGTCGTCGTGGTCGTCGGGGTGGCGCAGGCCGTACAGCAGGAGGTCGCAGGTCTCCTCCAGGGGCCTGCGGGGTTCGTCGAGGAAGCCGAGGAGGACGTTCAGGCGGTCGTCGATGGGGTGGTGCCGGGTCTCGACGAGGCCGTCGGTGTACAGGACCAGCAGATCGCCGGGGCCGAGGTCGACCGAAGTGGTCTCGAACGGGATGCCGCCGACGCCGAGCGGGCCTCCGGCGGGCAGATCGAGCAGTTCGGGCGGCCGGCCCGGGTGGGCCAGCGCGGGTGGCATGTGTCCGGCGTTGGCGATGTGGCACCGCCGCGTACGGGCGTCGTACACCGCGTACAGGCAGGTGACGATGTAGTGCTCCAGATCGCAGGTGATCTTGTCCAGGTGCTGGAGCACGGCGCCCGGATCGAGGTCGAGGTCCGCGTAGGCGACGGTGGCGGTGCGCAGCCGGCCCATGGTGGCGGCGGCGTCGATGCCGTTGCCCATGACGTCGCCGACCACCAGGGCGGTCCTTTCGTCGGTCAGCGGCAGGACGTCGTACCAGTCCCCGCCGACCTCGCTGGTGGCCTGGGCGGGCTGGTAGCGGGAGGCGAGCTCCAGGCCGGGGTGGTGCGGCGTGTGGTCGGGCAGCAGGCTGCGCTGGAGAGTGAGGGCGGTGTTGCGCACGCTCTGGAACCAGCGGGCGTTGTCGATGGCCACGGCGGCACGGCTGGCCAGCTCACTGGCCAGGACGACATCGTCGTCGTCGAACGGCACCGGGTTGCGGGTGCGCTTGAGGTCCAGGGCGCCGAGCACCTCGCCGTGGGCGATCAGCGGCACCGCCAGATACGAGTGGACACCGGCGCGGGCCAGCAGGGAAGTGGCCTCCGGGTCCCGGGCGATGCGCGGCAGATCGTGCGGGCCGACATGGCGCACCAGCACCGGCCGGGCGGTGTGGACGCACAGGGTGACCAGACGGTCGCCCTCGTAGGAGGCGAGGTCACCGGGCGGGTCGGCGGCCCGAAGAGCCACGCTGGGATACGCCGACTTCAGGGCGAGGGCGCGGAACAGCTCGGGGCCGTTGTCCGGTTTGCGCTTGCGGCGGCAGGCCAGGGCCGAGTCCAGGATGTCCACGGCGACCACGTCGGCCAGCTCGGGCGTGGCGACCTCCGCCAGTTCGTGGGCGGTCTGCTCCACCTCCAGCGAAGTGCCCACGCGCGTGGAGGCGTCGGCGATGAGGGCGAGGCGCCGGCGCGCCCGGTCGGCCTCGGCGGCCGCGCGGTGCCGCTCGGTGACGTCGACGAACGAGATGGCCGCGCCCAGGACGCGCCCGCCGGGATCCTCCAGCCGGTAGAACGACAGCGACCACGCGTGCTCGTGCTCGGGGTCGGCCGGCGGTCGGCCGACGTGGTACTGGTCGAGCAGCGGGGTGCCGGTGGTGAGCACCTGGCGCAGCGCCGACTCGATGGTGTCGATGTCGGGCAGCGGCAGGGTCTCCCGCAGCCGGCGGCCTATGTGGTCCTCGGCCGGGGTGGCGTCGATGCGCTCCAGCGCCGGGTTGACCAGCAGATAGTGCAGGTCGGGGTCGAGCAGGGCGAGACCGATCGGGGACTGGTTGATCAGCCGCTCGCACAGCGCCAGGTCGGTCTCGACGCGCTGGAGCAGGGAGTGGTCGGCCGCGATGCCCAGGGCGTAGACGTCCCCGAGATCGTCCAGCAGCCGCATGTTGCGGAACTCCGTCAGCCGCGTGCTGCCGTCCTTGTGCCGGATGGGGAAGGCACCGGCCCAGCTCCGGCCGGTCTCCAGCACCTCGGCGAACAGCTTCGCCACCGCCGGCAGATGCTCGGGGTGGATGAACAGCCGTGCCGCGTGGGTGCCGAGGGCCTCCTCGGAGGTGTAGCCGAAGAGCTCCTCCGCCTGCGGGGTCCAGAACACGATGCGCCCGTCGGCGTCCACGACCACCGCGGCCACGCTCAGCACGTCCAGCAGACCGATCGGACGGGACGCCTCGGGGCCGTACTCGCCACGGTTGGACTCGAAAGATTCGGCTGTCATCCCAGCTCCTCCGCCACCGGCCGGCAGGGCCCGCCGACCTCGGCCATACACCCCCGGGTACCACGGCTGGGACGACCGGCACTTCCATGCTCCCTCCGCTCCCGCGCCGTGCCCACCGCTCCGGGCGGCACGGCGGCCGTCGGCCCGTGCACATCCGGCGGACAAGCAGGAACATGGTCGTGTACGGGATGGGACCCATGGACGCTGCGTGAGGACCCATGGATGCTCCGCGAGAAGAACCGGACGCGCCCACGTCCGCCGGGCGGCGCGCGCTCTTCGACGCGTCCTCCGACGCGGCGGCGGTCGTGTCCGCACACGGCGCGGTGCTCGGCTGGACCCGGGCCGCGGAGGAACTCCTCGGCCACCCGGCGTCGCAGATCGTCGGCGGCCCGGCCGCGCGTCTGCTGGCGATGCCCGGCGATCCGGTACGGGTGGCCGGCATCGCGGAGCGCTGCCGCGCCGGCATGGGGTGGAGCGGGCTCATCCCGCTACGGCACCGCGACGGCCGCCGCATCGACGTCGACCTGCGGGTTTCCGCGTCCTTCCGCATCGGGACGGACGAATGCTTCCTGATCTCGGCACGGGAGCGGCGCCCGCAGTGGACGGTGGGCCAGTCCATCCTCGACGGGTTCCTGACCCGCGCGCCGGTCGGCATGGCCGTGATGGATACCCAGCTGCGCTACGTCTGGCTGAACGACACCCTGGAACGCTTCGGCGGAGTGCCCCGTGAGCAGCGGCTGGGGCGGCGGCTGAGCGAACTGCTGCCGGGCCTCCAGACGGAGACCATCGAGGGCCTGATGCGCAAGGTGCTGGAAACCGGCGTCCCGGTCACCGACTACGAGTACGTGGGCTGGAGCTGGGCCGACCCGCACCGTCAGCACGCCTACTCCACCTCGTTCTTCCCCCTCGTGGACCAGGACGACTCGATCACCGGTGTCTGCTACATGGTCCAGGACGTCACCGAGCGGTGGAACGCCCGGCAGCTGCTGGCGCTGGTCAACGAGGCCGGCACACGGATCGGCACGACGCTGGACGTGCTGCGGACGGCTCAGGAGCTCGCCGACTTCGCCGTCCCCCGCTTCGCGGACTTCGTCGTCGTGGATCTGCTGGAGCCCGTGCTCAGCACGGAAGGACACGGGGCGTGGCTCACGGATGCGGGCCCGGCGCCCGTCAGGCCGGTGATGCGCCGGGCCGGCATGAGCTCGGTGCGCGAGGGCGCCCCGGAGGCCGTGGCGCAGATCGGGGACCGGGTGGACTTCGTGCCCCCGCCGCACGACGCGCGGCTGATCGTCGACGGCGAGCCGATCCTCGTCCCGGTCCTCGATCCGTCGGACGAGCGGTGGGCCACCGAACCCGCGCGCGTGGCCAGCATGCGCGAGTTCGGCCTGCACTCCCTCATCTCCGTGCCGATGCGGGCACGCAACACCGCCCTCGGCCTCACCACCTTCCTGCGGTCGCTCAACCCCGTGTCCTTCCAGCCCGACGACGTCCTGGTCGCCCGGGAACTGGTGGCCCGGGCCGCGCTGTGCGTCGACAACGCCCGCCGCTACACCCGGGAACACACGGCCGCGGTCACCCTGCAGCGCAGTCTGCTGCCCCAGGCCCTGTCGGGCGGTACGGCGCTGGAGGTGGCCTCCTCGTATCTGCCGGCGGACCCGACCGGCGGGGTCGGCGGCGACTGGTTCGACGTGATCCCGCTGTCCGGCGCCCGGGTCGGCCTGGTCGTCGGCGACGTCGTCGGCCACGGCATCACCGCGGCGGCGACCATGGGCCGGCTGCGCACCGCCGTACAGACCCTCGCCGACATGGAGATGCCGCCCGACGAACTCCTGGCCCACCTCGACGACCTGGTGCTCCGGCTCAGCGAGGAGCACCCGTACGGGGAGGGCGCCCAGGTGCCCGAGGGGGCCGACGGGGCCGAGGCGGCCCACCAGAGCACGACCGCCTTCCTCGGAGCGACCTGCCTGTACGCCGTCTACGACCCCGTCACCCGGCGCTGCACGATGGCCCGCGCGGGGCACCCGCCACCGGTCGTCGTCTCGCCCGACGGGCAGGTCTCCTTCCCGGAGCCCCCTGCCGGGCCGCCGCTCGGGCTGGGCGGGATGGCGTTCGAGGCATGCGAGATCGAACTCGCCGAGAACAGCCTGTTCGGCCTCTACACCGACGGGCTCATCGAGGCGGCCGCCGGCGACATGGAACGGGGCATGGCCCGGCTCGGCGACCTGCTGTCCCGGCGCGACCCCGACCTCGGCACCCTGTGTTCGTCCGCGGTGCGGCAGCTCGTGCCCGTGCCGCAGCCCGACGACATCGCCCTCCTCCTGACACGCACCCACGCCCTCGGTGCCGAGCACGTGGTCTCGTGGGACGTGCCCGTGGACCCGGCCGCCGTCGCCGACGTCCGGGCCCGGGCCACCCGCCAGGTGGAGGACTGGGGCTTCGGCGAACTGGCCATGACGACGGAACTGATCGTCAGCGAGCTGGTCACCAACGCGATCCGCTACGCCGAACCGCCCATCCGCCTACGGCTGCTTCGCGACTCCCGCCTGACCTGCGAGGTCGCCGACGGCAGCAGCACCGCTCCGCGGCTTCGGCATGCCCGGAGCACGGACGAGGGGGGTCGGGGGCTGTTTCTGGTGGCTCAGCTGTCCCATCGCTGGGGTGCGCGCTATACGGCCGACGGAAAGATCATCTGGGCGGAGCAGGAAATTCCGTAGCCGGAGGCTGGAAGAGGGTGAGGCTGTCGGTCATGTCGGGGTCCCTCCCGAGCACGGGCGCGCGGCGTCGGGCGGAGGGGTGCGGGGTGCGGGTGCGGTGCGTGGGGGTGCTGTGCGTGGGGGTGCGGCTCGGGTGCTCGGAGTGCGAGCCGGACATTTCCGGCGGATACTCGGTGACGGTGGTGTGAGGGGCCACCCGTCGGTGAGCGGACTGACGGGTGGCCAGGGGGTTGGATGTGCCGCCGGGGTGGCGGGGGGCGGATCCGGCAGTCCGGGGGGCCTATTTGACGGTGATGGGGTCGACGGGGGAGCCGACGGCGCCGGTGATGGGCAGTGGGGCGGCGGTGACCCAGAACTCGTACACGCCGTCGGCCGCGCGGTCGTCGGACTCGTTCGGCGGTAGATGGTGCCCGGCGCGGCGCCGCCCTGGCCTGGTTGCGGAGAAGGCGGTGGACGTGGGGGGGCGATGCTGACGGAGTAGAGCTGAGGTTGCAGACCTGATGTGAGTGCCGCGATGGGCTGTCGTGCGGCTGCGGGTCTGCCGTGGTTGGGCGCGCAGTTCCCCGCGCCCCGGAGGGTGTTGCCCGGGCCGTCAGTCGAATTCCCGCAGTCACCAGAGCCGCAGCCGCCCGAGGGCCCCACCGCACCGGCGAGGCTGCCGACCGCCGACTCCCCGGAGAGCAGCACACCGATGGGGCGCCGCGAGAGCGCGGACGCTCCGGCCCACGGCCGGGGCCTGACACGGGCGTAGCCGGACCCGGATACCCGGGCCCGGCTACGCCGGCCGACCTGTGCCGCTTCCTGGAGGCGGAGGTCAGCCTCTCCTTGCCGTGGTCACCACTCTTGCTGCTTGGAGTGCTTGGGGTCCTCGGACTTCTTGGGGTCCTCGGACTTCTTGGGGTGTTCGGGCTTCTGGGGGTGGTCGGGCTTCTTGGGGTGGTCGGGCTTCTGCGGGTGGTCGGGCTTCTTCGGGACTGTGGGGTGGTCAGGCTTGGACGGGAGTGAGGGCTTGGAGGGGAGTTCCGGCTTGGAGGGCAGCTCCGGCTTGGTGGGCTTGGCCGGGAGCGAGGGCTTGGTGGGGATTTCCGGCTTGGCGGGGATTGCGGGTTTGGTCGGAAGCTCGGGCTTGGCGGGCAGCGCGGGCTTCGCCGGGAGTTCCGGCTTGGCCGGCAGTGCGGGCTTTGCCGGGAGTTCGGGCTTGGTCGGAAGTGTCGGCTTGGTGGGGAGTTCTGGCTTTGCGGGGAGTGCGGGCTTGGCCGGGAGTGCGGGCTTTGCTGGGAGTTCCGGCTTGGTGGGTAGCGAGGGTTTGGTGGGGAGTTCTGGCTTTGTGGGGAGTGCGGGTTTCGTCGGTAGCTCTGGCTTGGTCGGGAGTGCGGGCTTTGCTGGGAGTTCCGGCTTGGTGGGTAGCGAGGGTTTGGTGGGGAGTTCTGGCTTTGTGGGGAGTGCGGGCTTCGTCGGCAGCTCTGGCTTGGCGGGCAGCGCGGGCTTCGCCGGGAGTTCCGGCTTTACCGGGAGCTCGGGCTTTGCGGGGAGAGCCGGCTTGGTGGGGAGTTCCGGCTTGGCCGGCAATGCGGGCTTCGAGGGGAGCTCCGGCTTGGCCGGGTAGGCGGGCTTTGCCGGCAGTTCGGGCTTGGCGGGCTTGGCCGGGTAGTGAGGCTTTACCGGGAGTTCGGGCTTGGCGGGCTTGGCCGGGTAGTGAGGCTTTACCGGGAGTTCGG
>NZ_JBVKAU010000001.1:46065-1115247 GCF_055657525.1 Streptomyces sp. NPDC107522
AGTTCGGGCTTGGCGGGCTTGGCCGGGTAGTGAGGCTTTACCGGGAGTTCGGGCTTGGCGGGCTTGGCCGGGTAGTGAGGCTTTACCGGGAGTTCAGGCCTGGCAGGCTTGGCCGGGTAAGCAGGTTTGGCCGGCTTCCCCGGATGCGCCGGGTAGGCGGGCTTCGCCGGCAGTTCAGGCTTCGCAGGCTTGACCGGATAAGCGGGCTTGGCCGGCTTCCCCGGATGCCCTGGGTAGGCCGGCTTCCCAGGGTGCGCCGGGTAGGCCGGCTTCGGTCCATGTGCCGGGTGGGCCGGCTTTGCCGGGTGCGGAGGGTGCGGGGTGATGTGGTCCTGTGCGTGGGCGGCGCTCGCGCTCGTCAGCGCGGCGGCGGCGAGCGCGGCAGCCATGGCGGCCGGCGCAAGAACAGATCGCCATCTCGGCGATGTTGTCATTTTCTCCACTCTCCTCGACTTGGTTCAGGGCCTCGTGACGGCTGGTCAGCACCAAGAGCCGGACAGTGGATGAATAGGAAATAGGCTGATATGAATAACGCCGCGACAGCGATAAGCCACCGGATGGGGTAGCACTCGGGGTTGCCGATTGGCCCGGGTGGTGGCAGCGCACAAGGGCCGTGGCTCAAGAAGCAGCCCCGCCGCGTGCCCGGCGCCGTGCCCCGCCATTCCGAACCGGCTGCCACGACGACAGCTTGCGCACCGACTGCCGGATCACCAACTGCGTGCCGAGCGCCACGTGGTCGTCGCCGGGCGGAGACTCCTCGCGCTCCAAGGTCAGCCGTGCGGCCGTACGGCCGAGTGTGCTCGTGGGGCCCCGGTCCGTGGCGAGCGGCGGTGGTCGAGCAGGTCGCGAAGAACCCGGCAGGCGGCGCCTGGCAGCCCAGGCCCTCCTCGACGCGGTGCACGAGTCCGTCGCCCACCCCTTCGCGCGGACCGGCCTGATCGACGGGATCACCATGGCCGCCGGCACGGTGATCGTCCTCGCGGTCCTGCCCGGTCGCAGGGTCACCGGCAAGCACCGCGGGGAGGAGCCGGTGGCGGGGGAGGCCGAGCGGGACGAGGAGTACTCCGTCTCCGGCCGGCGCCCCGGCGCGAAGCCCCAGGCGGGGCCATCGAGGGGGCCGGATGCCGGGTGCCGCGTCCGCCTCCCGACGATCCGTACCCACCCGTACGGCGTAACGTCGAACTGTGGACGTCACCGCGGACAGCCTCGTTTCCCGTGCCGCGCACGAACTCGGCATGAGCGTGGAGACGCTGATCACCGACGTGGAGGAGTGCCTGCGCGGCGAAGTGCCCCAGCTGTGGGAGGACCCCGGCCTCGCCCGCATGACGACGGTGAACATCGCCGAGCACATCGTCACTGCGCTGTCGGGCCTCGAGCACGGCATCGAGCCCGGCCTGATCGAGCCGCCCGTCGCCGACGCAGACCGCGCCCGCCGACTGGCCCGGCACGGGATCCCCGTCACCGCGATGCTGCGGGCCCACCGGCTCGCCCAGGGCATCGCCCTAGACCGGCTGCTCGCGGAGCTGACCCGGCTGACGAGCGACCCGGAGCTGATCAGCGCGGCGGCGCGCAAGGTGATCGCGGCGACGACCGGATACGTGGACCGCTCGTCCGAGCAGGGCGTCCTGGCCTTCCAGGAGGAGCGGGACCGCCGGCTGAGGGGGCGGCTGTCGATGGTGAACGAGGCCGGCGTGCGCATCGGCACCACCCTGGACATCGCCCGCACCACCGAGGAACTGGCGGATCTCGCCATCGAGCGGTTCGCCGACCTCGTCACCGTCGACCTGCTCGACTCCGCGCTCCACGACCCCGACGCCCCGGTGGAGGAACCGCGCGTACTGCGCCGGGTGGCCCGGCGCTCGGTGACCGGCGACCAGGACCCGGCGATCGCGCCGCACCAGCTCCACACCGTCCCGGACGGATCGCCGCCCGACCGAGCCCTTGCCACGGGGCAGCCCTCACGGCATCACACGGAGGAGCCGTTCGACCCGGACGAGCCGTTCGACGCCCACGAGGTCCTCCCGATCCACTCGACCCTGGTCGTGCCCCTGCGCGCCCGCGGCACCACCCTGGGCGTCGCCCGGTTCTCCCGCCACCGCAACCCCGACCGCTACGACGACGAGGACCTGCTCCTCGCTCAGGAGATCGCCGCCAGGGCGGCCGTAGCCGTCGACAACGCCTGCCGGTACACCCACGCCCGCGCCACCGCCCTGAGCCTCCAGCGCAGCCTGCTCCCGACGCGGATGCCACCGCAGTCCGCCGTGGAGGTCGCCTGCCGCTACCTCCCCGCCGGTGGCCAGGTCGGCGTGGGCGGCGACTGGTACGACGTCATCCCGCTGTCCGGAGCCCGCGTCGCCCTCGTCGTGGGCGACGTGGTCGGGCACGGCATCCACGCCGCCGCCACGATGGGCCGGCTGCGGACCGCGGTACGCACCCTGGCCGACATCGACCTGCCGCCGGACGAACTCCTCACCCACCTCGACGACGTCGTCGTCCGCCTGTCCGCCGAAGCCTCCACCGACCCGGACACCGAGGCCGCCTCGGCGGAGATCGGGGCCACCTGCCTGTACGCCGTCCACGACCCGGTCAGCGGCACTTGCACCCTGGCCCGAGCGGGCCACGTACTGCCCGTCGTGGTGATCCGCGACGGCACCGTCGACACCCTCGACCTGCCGCCGGGCCCACCGCTGGGCCTCGGCGGCCTGCCGTTCGAGGCGGCGGAGGTCGACCTCCCCGCTGGCAGCCTCCTCGCCCTCTACACGGACGGTCTGATCGAGGCGTGGGACCACGACGTCGAGACCGGCCTCACCCTGCTCCGCCAAGCCCTCGCCCGGCCCGATCCCTCCCTTGAGGCCACCTGCGACGCCGTGCTGGAAGCGCTGCTGCCGGACCGCCCCGACGACGACGTCGCCCTGCTGCTGGCCCGCACTCACGCCCTCGGGGACCGTCAGGTCGCCAGCTGGGACCTGGACGCCGACCCGGCCGCGGTCGCCGGGGCCCGCTGGAACGTCTCCCGCCAGCTCAGCACCTGGGGTCTCGACGACCTCGACTTCACCACCGAACTCGTGGTGAGCGAACTGGTCACCAACGCCATCCGCTACGGCCGTCCGCCCATCCGCCTGCGTCTCATCCTCCCCCAGCCCTCTGCGGGGCCGGGTGGTGCCCCCACCGGCAGCCTCCTGTGCGAGGTCTCCGACGCCAGCAGCACCACCCCGCACCAACGCCGCGCCCGCACCTACGACGAGGGCGGCCGCGGACTGCTCCTGGTCGCCCAACTCGCCGAACACTGGGGCACACGCCACGCCCGGCACGGCAAGACGGTCTGGGCGGAGCTGAAGGAGACAGCCGGCGTCGAGGCGTTCGCCTCCCTCTCGGTCTAGCCCGGCAGCGCACCGTTGCTCCGCCAAGCGTTCGGGCCGTGGTGAAGGCATGGGACAACGGCGAGTTGCGTTGCCCTACGCCTGGTGCGAGCGGAGGGCGACCGCGCGGCGGAGGGCGTCGCGGCAGGCGAGGATGCCGCCCGACAGCGACGCGACGAACACTGGGCAGCGGCGCCCTGAAAGGCCGGGAAGGGGCGGTCAGTTGCGTCCGGCCATGACTCCGCCGTCGACGTCCCACACCGCGCCGGTGACCCAGTCCGTCCGGTCCGACAGCAGGAAGGCGACGGTGGCGGCGACGTCGTCGGGCGTTCCCGTACGGCCGAGAAGGTGGAAGGCGTTGAAGCCGTCGAGGGCGGACTCGACGTCCGTCTTGGGGATGAACTCCTCGTAGATGGGCGTACGGACGACGGCGGGGGCGACCGCGTTGACCCGGATGCAGCACGACCAGTGGATCAGCGAGGTCCGCGCGGGCGACCTCGGCCACGCACTCCCGCCCGACCCCGACAGCGAGCAGGTACGCCGCATCGACGGCTACCTCGTCGTCGATGCTCCGTAGCCGGGTCCCGAGACGCTTGTCGTGATGCGGACCTGGGCCGGGCCGACCTGTCCACGTCGGCTCTGTGCTCACCCCAGCCTCTGGGCCGCCCGCGTCACGTCACGCTTGCTGCTTCGCGGGGACGGGGCGTTCGCCCGAGCCGCGGACGATCAGGCGGGTCGGGACGGTGAGGGTGCGAGCGCGGGAGCGGTCGCCGTCGAGGCGGGCCAGGGCGGTGGCCGCCGCCGCTCTGCCGATCTCCTCGGGGTCCTGGGCGACGACGGTCAGGGCCGGTTCGAGTGCCTCGGCCAGCTCCACGTCGTCGAAGGCGACGACGGCGACGTCTTTGCGGCCGGTGCGGGCGAGTTCGGTCACTATGCCCAGCGCGACGATGTTGTTGCCGGCGAACAGGGCGGTGGGGGGATCCGCCAGGCTCAGGAGCTGGGAGGTCGCGGTGGAGGCGCCGTGCTGGTCGTGGGCGTCGGTGACCAGGGAGCGGTCGTACGGGATGTCGGCTTCCTGCAGGGCCGCGCGGTATCCGGCCAGGCGCTCGCGGCGGGTGTAGAGCTTGGTGGGGAGGTCGCCGATGAAGCCGATGCGTCGGTGGCCGTGGGCGATCAGGTGAGCGACGCCGTCGTGGGCGCCCGCGCGGTTGGAGCTGACGACGCTGTCCGTGGACAGGCCCGCTCCCGGACGGTCGAGGAAGACGACGGGCAGGCCCGCGGCGCGGTGGGTCTTGAGGTGGGAGTGGTCGGCGCCGACGGACGGCACGACCATGAGGATGCTGACGCGGCGGGCGAGGAACTTGTCCGTCAACGCGCGTTCGCGGTCGGGGTCGTCCGCGGAGGAGCCCATGAGCAGGGTCAGGCCGCGCTCGCGGACGGTGTCCTCGATGGCGCGGGCCACTGCTCCGAAGAAGGGGTTGGCGAGGTCGGGGATGACCAGACCGATGGTGGTGTCGGGTCCGCCGACGCGGATGTTGCGTGCCATGAGGTTCGGCTGGAAGCCGAGCTTGGCCACGGCGGCGAGGACCTGTTCCCTGGTCTCGGCCGAGGCGGGTCCGTCCTCGTTGAGAACGCGGGAGACAGTTTTGGCACTGACGCCCACTTCGCGTGCGACGTCTGCCAGGGTCGGGCGGCGGTTCGCTGCCATGGAGGAACGGTCTCCTGTGCTCGTCGGTTCCGGCCGCGGCCTCGGCCGGATTCCGTCGAGTGTCGAGTGATGTGGTCAGGTGGCCTGGACTCCCGCGGCCTTCGCCGCTTCGGAATCCGCTACGACAGTATCTCCGGCCGCGTCCACGGTGAGCGCGCCGGTCATGATGGCGACGACCTCCGCCATGGAGTAGTCGGACGGCTTGATCACGGCAGCGCGCCTGCCCAGCCGGTGGACGTGGATCCGGTCGGCGATCTCGAAGACATGGGGCATGTTGTGGCTGATCAGGACGACCGGCATGCCCTTGTCGCGGACGCGGCGGATGAGGTCGAGGACCTGTCCGGACTCCTTGACGCCGAGGGCGGCGGTGGGTTCGTCCATGACGACGACGCTGCGGGCCCAGGCGACGGAACGGGCGACCGCGACGGCCTGTCGCTGGCCGCCGGAGAGGGTCTCGACCGACTGGGTCAGCGAGCGCAGGCCGATCTTCAGGTCGGCCATGTGCTCGGCGGCCTCCTGACGCATCCGCTTCTTGTCGAGCATGCGCAAGGCGCTGCCGAGGATGCCGGGGCGGCGGAGCTCGCGCCCGAGGAACATGTTCGACGCGATGTCCATGGAGGCGGCCACGGCGAGGTCCTGATAGACGGTCTCGATGCCGTGGGCGCGTGCGCTCTGCGGCCCGGAGAACTGGATCGGCTTGCCGTTGAGGCGTATCTCGCCCGCGTCCGGGACCACCGCACCGGTAAGTGCCTTGATCAGGCTGGTCTTTCCGGCACCGTTGTCGCCGATGACGGCGAGGACCTCGCCGGGCAGCAGGTCGAAGTCGGCGCCGTCGATGGCGGTGACATGGCCGTAGCGCTTGATCAGACCGCGGGCCTGCAGCACGGGGGTGGGGGAGGAGATGGCGGTCATCGGGCCTTCTTCCGGGAGATCTGGTCGACGGTCACCGCGAGGATCACCAGCACACCGGTGATCAGCGTCTGGTAGATGGAGGCGACGCCCATCAGCTGCAGGCCGTTGCGGAACACGCCCACGATGAGGACACCGATGAAGGTGCCCAGCACCGAGCCGCGTCCGCCGAAGAGGCTGGTGCCGCCGAGGACCACGGCGGTGATGCTGTCGAGGTTGTCGGTCTGGCCCGCCTGCGGGTCGCCGACTCCGGTGCGGGAGATGAGCAGCAGGGCGGCGATGCCGTAGAGCAGGCCGGCCGCGGTGTACACGCCGATGGTCAGGCGGGAGGTACGGATGCCGTTCAGACGTGCCGCTTCCTGGCTGTTGCCCAGTGCGTAGACGTGCCGGCCCCAACCGGTGCTGCTCAGCGCGTAGGCGAGGAGGAGGAACAGGGCGATGGTGACCAGGGAGCCGTAGGTGATGTCGGTGTGGCCGAGCGGGAACGTCTGCCCGAGGGCCGTCAGCGGGCCGGGCAGGTTGGTGACCGTCTGCTCCTCGGAGTAGATGTGGGTCAGCGCGAACGCCACGTTGAGCATGCCGAGGGTGACGATGAACGGCGGCAACGGGATCTTCTGCACCAGCAGCCCGTTGAGCAGCCCGAAGCCGCCGCAGACCGCGATGCCCACGGCGATGGCGAGGAGCGGGGGCAGGGTGCCCTCGGCGGCCATCTTGGCGATCATGATGCTGCCGAACGCCATCACGGCCCCGCAGGACAGGTCGATGCCCGCGGTGAGGATGATCAGGGTCTGGCCGATGGCCAGCGTGCCGACGACCATGACCTGCTGCACGATCAGCGAGAAGTTCCCGCCCGTGAGGAACTGGTCGGTCGAGAAGGAGAAGAAGACGCAGGCCAGGAGGAGGGCAGCCAGTGGCCCGGTGGTCGGCTGCGTGAGCAGTCTGCGGGCCGTGCTCGGTGCGGTGAGCCCGGCGTACGGTTTGGTTGGGGACGGTGGCGTGGACGTGGCAGTCATCAAGAACTCCTTGCGTGGAAACATCTCCGGACGCGCAGCGTCCGGTATGCGCTACGCTCTGTCGCGCCCGCTGGCGACAACCAAGTCGGCGGGCCTACCGCCGGGCTGGCGGGAAGTCAGGTCTGTGGAGCTTGCGTAAGACCATGGGCGGTACACCGTCCCTTGCTGGTAACCCCGGGTGGCTGCGGGCTGTGAAGCAGAAAGCCCAACCCGCGAGGGAAGGAATCCCCCTTCGTTCACGAACGGGATGAGGTCAAGCGAGGTCCTTGTCGGAGGAGACGCGGACCAGGAGGCGGCCGCCCCTGGTCGGAGAGAAGGGGTCGGCCGCCCCGCTGAGGGGTTTCAAGGGGCGGCGGTGGCTGGTGCGTGGGCGGCTCAGCCCCAGCAGTTCTCCAGGCCGTAGGCGGTGTCCTTGGAGGTGACCCCGTCCTGCGCCTTGTCGGTGATCAGGGTGACGCCGGTGTCGGTGTAACCGGACGCCTTCTTGCCGTCCTTGGCGTACGTCGCGACGGCCTTGACGCCCTCGGCGGCCATCTTCAGCGGGTACTGCTGCGAGGTCGCGGCGATCTTGCCGTCCTTGACGGCCTGGGTGCCGGTGCAGCCGCCGTCGACGGAGACGATCAGGACGTCCTTCTCGCGGCCCTTGGCCTTCAGCGCGGTGTACGCGCCGAGGGCGGCGGGCTCGTTGATCGTGTAGACGACGTTGATGCCGGGTTCCTTCTGGAGGCAGTTCTCCATGGCGGTCTGGCCCTTGGCCTGGTCGCCGCCGGTGTCCTGAGCGCACGCCACGTCCTTGTCGGTGGCGCCGAAGCCCTTCAGGAAGCCGTTGTGCCGCTGGACGCCGACGGAGACGCCCGGCGCGAGGTCGAGGGTGGCTATCTTCGCTGTCTTGCCCTTCATGGCGGCCTTGGCGTACTCGCCGATCAGCTCGCCGGCCTTGAGGTTGTCGGTGGCGAAGAGGGCGTCGACCGCGCTCTGCGGGTCGGTCGGGGTGTCCAGGGCGATGACCAGCACGCCCTTGGCCTTGGCCTTCTCGATCGCCGGCACGATCGCCTTGGAGTCGCTCGGCGTGATCAGGATGCCCTTCACGCCGGCGGCGACCATGTTCTCGATGGCGGTGACCTGACCGGCGTTGTCACCGTCGAACTTGCCCGCCGCGGTGGACAGTTCGACGCCGTTCTCCTTGGCGGCCTTCTCCGCGCCCTCCTTCATCTTCACGAAGAACGGGTTGGTGTCGGTCTTGGTGATCAGACCGACCTTGACGCTGCCCGAACCGGAGCCGGCGGTGGCCGTTCCGGAGCCGGATCCGCAGGCCGTCAGGGTGAGGGCTGCCAGTCCGGTGCACGCGGCGGCTCTGAGGAGGGCGGAGGGCAGACGAGGGGTGCGAGACATGAACGACTCCTGCGGGATTGCGGGCGGTGCGGCGGCATCGGAGCATGCCGTCCCGAGGTGTCATCGTTGACTTATGTCATCGTTGACACTGCTTGCCGAGGATGATGGACTCCGCCTCCCGGCAACGTCAATGCCCTGCACCCGACACAAGTCCGTAACGGTCGCGGCGGATGCCCGGTCCGTGCCCGCTTTCGCCCGTGCGTTCGCAGAGAAGAGCAGCCCATGAGCCCGCGCCAGATCACCGTCCTGGGGGAGTGCGTCGCGGACGCGTTCACCGAACCCGCCAGCGCCTCGAACGAACTCGCCCTGCGCGTCCTGCCCGGCGGCGGACCTGCGAACACGGCCGTCGCCCTGGCCCGCCTCGGCACCCCGGCGCGCTTTCTCGCGCGGCTGTCCGGCGACGTGTTCGGCCGCCTGTTCCGGGCCCACCTGGAGGCGTCCGGGGTGGACCTTTCGAGCGCCGTCGCGGCCGCGGAGCCCAGCACACTGGCCGTGGCGGAGTTGGACGAACAGGGGCAGGCCGCCTTCTCCTTCCATGCGCAGAACACAGCCGACTGGCAGTGGACGGCCGGGGAACTGGCGGGGGTGGACCTGTCCGAGACCGCCTGCGTGCACACCGGATCGCTGGCCCTGGTCCGGGAACCCGGCGCGGCCGTGGTGGAGGATTTCCTTGCCGCGGCAGCCCCTCGGGCGACCATCAGCATCGACCCCAACGTCCGGCCCCTACTGGTGGATCCCGAGGTCTACCGCGCCCGGCTGGCCCACTGGTGCGACCTCGCCGATGTGCTCCGGCTGAGCGAGGATGACCTGGAACTCCTGCTGCCCGGAACGTCGCCCGAGCGGGCGTGCGACATCTGGCACACGGCCGGGGCGCGGCTCGTCGTGATCACGCGCGGTGCCGACGGCGCCCTTGCCTCGCTCGACGGCGAACGGCTGCAAGTGCCCGCGGTGACGACGCGGGTCGTCGACACGGTGGGGGCGGGGGACTCCTTCGCTGCCGGGCTGCTGCACCACCTCGGGGCCCGCGGCCTCCTCGGCGGCCGGCTGACGGGAATCCACCTCGACGATGTCGCCGAAGCCTGCCGGTTCGCCACCCAGGTCGCGGCCCTGACCTGCTCGGTTGCCGGCCCCAACCCGCCGTGGCAGAGCGAGCTCGCGCCGCTCGCGACAGCCGATCGCGCGTAGCCGGGCAGCCGAGCCGCGCCGGGACAATGCCGGGGCAATCGGGACCGCACCGTTGACGCAACGGCCGGATGGCCCGCATCATCGGGCCACTCGGTGTCATCGATGACACAGGTCAACGATGACAGCACCTTGCACCTTGCCCGGGCGCCGTGGACGACGGCGCCGGCGAGGCGTCACTTTCCGGTCCGTCCGTGCCGGGCAGCAGGCTCCGCAGCGTGGACGGCCGCAGCACAGGGAGACCCCATGAGCTCTGGACGTGTATCCCCTCATGCCCACACGCGGCTGATCGCGGCGGTGGCAACCGTCTGCGCCCTGTCCGCGGCGCCGCTCGCCCCCCAGGCCGTCGCTGCCGACTCCCCGCCGTACTCCGAGACCTATCGCCCCCAGTTCCACTTCACCCCGCAGAAGAACTGGATGAACGACCCCAACGGCCTCGTGTACTACAAGGGCGAGTACCACCTCTTCTACCAGTACAACCCGAACGGCAACTCCTGGGGCGACATGTCCTGGGGGCACGCGGTGAGCCGGGACCTCGTGCACTGGGAGGAGTTGCCGCTCGCGCTGTCGCACGACGACGAGGAGATGGTCTTCTCGGGCAGTGCCGTCGTCGACTGGAACAACACCACGGGCTTCGGCACCACGAAGAACCCGCCCATGGTGGCGATCTACACCAGCTACTCCAAGTCCACGGGCACGCAGGCCCAGTCGCTGGCCTACAGCACCGACCGCGGCCGCACTTGGACCAAGTACCAGGGCAATCCCGTACTCGACATCGGCTCCAGGGAGTTCCGCGACCCCAAGGTCCAGTGGTATGCCCCCACCAAGAGCTGGCTGATGACGGTGTCGCTGTCCACCGAGCACAAGGTGCAGTTCTACTCGTCCAAGAACCTCAAGGACTGGAAGCTGCAGAGCGAGTTCGGGCCGGCGGGCGCGACGGGCGGCGTGTGGGAGTGTCCCGACCTGTTCCCCCTCGCGGTCGACGGGGACCCGGACAACATCAAGTGGGTCCTGGTCGTCAACATCAACCCCGGTGGCATCGCGGGCGGTTCGGCCGCCCAGTACTTCATCGGCGACTTCGACGGCAAGAGGTTCACCGCCGATGACAAGGGCACGTACACGCCGCCCACCGGCACGGTGATGCAGGACTTCGAGGGCACCGACTTCGGTGCATGGACGACCACCGGCACCGCGTTCGGCCAGGCACCGGCAGCCGGGGCGCTCGACGGCCAGGGAACGGTCGGCGGCTTCGACGGCAAGGGCCTCGCCAACAGCTTCCACGCGGGCGACGGCGCCACCGGCACCCTCACCTCGCCCGAATTCACCGTCGACAGCCGCTACTTGAACTTCAAGGTCGGCGGCGGCCGGCACGCCCACGTCCCCGGAACCGTCATGGAGCAGGGACCGCCGCCCGAGGGCACGGTCCTCGCCGACTTCGAGGGCGGCACCTACGGCGGCTGGACGACGACCGGGGACGCCTTCGGCACCGCACCGGCCACCGGCACCCTCCCCGGCCAGCAAGAGGTCTCCGGATTCCTGGGCGCCGGGCTGGCCAACACCTTCCTGAACGGCGACTCCACCACCGGCGCCCTCACTTCGCCCGAGTTCACCATCGACAAGAAGTACGTCAACTTCCTCATCGGCGGCGGCAACCACCCCGTCGGATCCGACAACCCGACCGCCATCGAGCTCTTCGTGGACGGCCAGGTCGTCCGCAGCGCCACCGGAAAGGACGCCGAAGCACTCAACTGGGCGTCCTGGGACGTCCGCGACCTCGCCGGCAAGAAGGCGCAGATAAAGATCGTCGACGACAACACCGGCGGCTGGGGCCACATCAACGTCGACCACATCATGCTCTCCGACACCCGGGCCGAGCCCGTCGCCCAGGAGACGTCCGTCAACCTGATCGTCGACGGCAAGGTCGTCCGCAGCGCCACCGGATCCAACAGCGAGACGCTGGACTGGGCTTCCTTCGACATGCGCCCCTACGTCGGCAAGAAGGCGCGGATCCAGGTCGTCGACATGAACACCGCCGGCTGGGGACACATCCTCGCCGACCGGTTCACCGCCGCCGACACCCCCGCCCTCTCGGTCGTGCAGCGCGCCGACTGGGCCGACTACGGCAAGGACTACTACGCGGCCGTGTCCTGGGAGAACGCGCCGGGCGGCAAGCGGTACATGATCGGCTGGATGAACAACTGGGACTACAGCGGCGCCGTCCCCACCTCCCCCTGGCGCGGCGCGCAAGGCATCCCCCGCGAGATGGCCCTGCGCACCATCGACGGCCGTGTCCGACTGACCAGCAAGCCGGTGAGCAGCCTGACGTCCCTGCGGCAGAACTCGGCGTCCGCGGCCGGGATCACCGTCAAGAACACCTCACAACCCCTGATCGGCCCCGCGGCCAGGGGCAGGGCACTCGACATCGAGGCGACCTTCTCCCTCAAGGACGCCGAACGGTTCGGCCTGAAGGTGCGCACCGGCGCAGGGGGAGAGGAGACCGTCATCGGGTACGACGCCACGACGCAGGAGCTCTACGTCGACCGCACGCACTCCGGTGCCGTGGACTTCAACAGCACCTTCCCCGGCGTCCAGACCGCACCGCTGAAGGCCGGCAACGGCAAGGTGAAGCTGCGGATCCTCGTCGACTGGTCGTCCGTCGAGGTCTTCGGCGGCAGCGGCGAGGCCGTGATCACCGACCAGATCTTCCCCGACCCCGACAGCCAGGGAGTGCAGGTCTTCGCCGAGAACGGCTCGGCGAAGCTGGACCAGGCCCGGGTCTGGCACCTCGACTCCATCCACGACTGACGAACGACTGACAAGGACACCAGACCGTGAAGAAGACCCTGCTCGCCGAGTTCACCGCCCGAGAAGGAGCGGAGGACGAGGTCGCCCGCCTGATCCGGGACTACGCCGGGAAGGTGCGCGAAGAGGAAGGCAACCTCGCCTTCGACGTCTACACCAAGGCGTCCCATCCACGCGCCTACTGGATCTTCGAGGTGTACCGGGACAAGGACGCCTTCCAGGCACATCTGAAGGCCCCGTACGGCGGCCCGTTCAACGCCGCACTCTCCCCGCTGATCGAGGAGGACGCCTCCGTGCTGACGTTCCTGGATCCGGTGACCTGACGCATCGCCCGGGACTCGCCTCGCGGGGCCCGGGCCGCAGCGGATACGCGCTGGTGGCGCGGCGACGGTGGGCGCCGAGGCCATTGTCGCGGCCGACAATCAGGCGAACACGGCCCTGTTCCTGCTCGCCGACACTCTCGCCGGGGGTGGTGTCCGGCTCCTGTTCACCCTGGTCGCCTGCGCAGCGTTCGTCACCGCCCTCAGCACCCTGGCCGGACTCACTCTCGCCGCCTCGGCGTCACTGGCGCACGACCTCTACGCCCGTGTGGCCCGTCGCGGCACCAGTAGCGAACGGCGCGAAGTGAACGTGGCGCGGGGAGCGGTGATGGCCTTCGGCGTGGTCGGCGTGTTCCTGGCGGTGGCCCTGCACAACTGGAGCATCGTGGCCCTCAGTTCGTTCGCCGCCGCCCTGACCGCATCGGCGGTTCTCCCGGCACTGGTCTACAGCTTGTTCTGGAAGGGCTTCACCAGGACCGGACTCCTGTGGACTCTGTACGGGTCGCTCGTGTGCTGCGCCGTCCTCGAAGCCTTCGGCCCCGCTGTCTCCGGCGGCCCCCTCGCCTTCTTCCCCGAACGGGACTTCCACTGGTTCCCGCTGCAGAACATCGCTCTGGCATCCGTGCCGGTCGGATTCCTCTTCGGCTGGCGGGCAGCATGCTGAGCCGTCGATCACCCGCCGGGCGGGACCGCTACGCCGAGATGGAGACCGAACTGCTCCTCGACCGGGAATCCATCGGGTCCGCGTGACCGGTTCGGGGTGAGTGCGTCTACGTGATGTCGAGCGTGGCGATACCGGCGCGCAGGAAGGCCATCGCCCTGTCGACGTCGGCTTCCTGCGAGCGGGGGCAGACCTCGCTGACGACTGCCGCCGCTGCCGCGGCTGCCATGCGGGGGCCGAAGTCAGGGAGCTCCCCGCCTGATCGGACCGCCTGATCGGAGCAGCCCGGTCCGCGGATGCGGCCGCGGATCGGGTCGGGGGCCGCGTGACAGAATGGGGTGTCCTTCTCCGTCCGTCTTCATCGAGGTCCTTCCGTGTCCCAGTCCGTCGGCCGCGTGCCGCAGCGACGCAACGCACGGTCCAACCGGGCGCGCATCCTCGCCACCGCGCGCCAGGAGCTCGGGCGGAACCCCGACATCACCCTGGAGGAGCTGGCCCGCGCTTCCGGTGTCGTACGGCGCACGCTGTTCGGGCACTTCCCCGGACGGGCGGCGCTGCTGGAGGCGCTGGCCGAGGAGGCCGCCGAGGCTCTCCAGGCCGCCGTGGCGGCCGGCGCGAAGGCGACGGAGCCCGCCGAGCGGGCGCTCGCGCACTTCACGTTGTCGATGTGGCCGGTGGGCGACCGTTACCGGATGCTCCTGGCGCTCGCCCAGCGGGACCTGGGCATGGAACGTGTCACCGAGATCCTCGAACCCGCCCGCGTCGAGGTCACGGCCATCCTGGAACGGGGACAGCGGGACGGCGTCTTCCACTCCCACCTGCCGCCCGCCGTACTGAGCGCCGGCCTGGAGGCGATGACGGTCGCCCTGCTGGAACAGGTCAACACCGCCGCACTGGAGGACGACGGCACCCGCACGGCCGTCGCCACGCTCATCGCGGCCGGTGTGCCGGAGAAGCAGGCGCGGGTCGTGGTCGACGAGGTGGCCGCCACGACCGCTACGACCGCCGCGGAGTCCGTCGCCGACGACTGAGTCCCGCACGGCTGTTTACGCGGAGGTTCCTACCGGCCCCGGTGTGAAGGCACCGGGGCCTTGTCATGCGTGCCCCGCTGTCGAACCGGGCGCCTCTGCTCCAGCGCGATCGAGAGCAGGGGTACCGGCACCTCAGGTCGGACAACGAAACACCCCAGGTACGGACAACAAAGAGAGGACGGTGCCGGGTGTCCCCTCCCGGCACCGTCCGGGGTCGTGCGCCGCTCAGGCACGACCCGTTCTGGGGTGGTGTGGAGGCCGGAACTGTCTCCGGCCTCCGGTCGGCGGCCTGGGCCGCGTTCAGCTCGTGGGGCTCAGGCGGCGTTGACGGTCTCGGGCTTCTCCGAGGTCTGCGCCGTCTCCTGCTGGCGGTGCTTGCCGGTGGCCTTGCGGCCCGGCAGGACCGCGATGACGATTACGGTGCCGGCGGCCATGATGATCGCGCCGATCAGGCTGGTGTGGGCGATGGCGTGGGCGAAGGACTCGTGGACCGCCTCGACCAAGGCCTGGGCCTGCTGGGCGCCGCCGTTCGGCGTCTTCGCGACCTGCTCGGCGACCGCGAGGCCGCCGCCCACCGAGTCCTTGGCGGTGTCCATCGCGGAGGCGGGGAGGTGGCCGCCGACCAGGTCGGTGAGCCTGTCCTTGTAGGACGTGGCGAGGAGCGAGCCGAGGATGGCGATGCCCAGGGAGCAACCCAGTTCCAGGGCGGTGTCGTTGGCGCCGCCGCCGACGCCGAGCTCCGACTCGGGGAACGAGCCCATGATGGTGTCCGTGGCCGGCGACAGGCTCAGGCCGATGGCGAAGCCGAGCATCAGGAGGGGCGCCAGGAAGTCGGTGTACGTGGAGCCCGACTCGATCCGGGTGAGCAGGAAGACGCCCGCCGTACCGAGCACCATGCCGGTGCCCACCACCAGCTTCACGCCCAGCTTCGGGGCCAGCTTGCCGGTGACCGCGGCGCCGACGAAGACAGCACCGGCCAGCGGCAGCAGTCGTACGCCGGTCTCCAGGGCGTCGTAGCCGAGGACGAACTGCAGGAACTGGGTGGAGTAGTAGATCGAGCCGAAGGTGCCGAAGAAGAAGAACAGCACCGCGAGCATGGACCCGTTGAAGGGGCGCTCGGTGAACTTGCGCACGTCCAGCATCGGGTTCGGGTGCTTCAACTCCCAAGCTACGAAGGCCAGCAGGCCCACGCCGGCGACCACGGCCGCGGTGATCGGGCCGACGCCCCAGCCGAAGTGCGGGCCCTCGATGGTCGCGTAGACCAGGGAGCCGACGGAGACGATGGAGAGCAGACCGCCGACGTAGTCGATCCGGCCCATGCCCTCGGCCTTCGACGGCGGCACCAGGAGCAGCGCGCCGATGACGCCGAGGACCGCGATGGGGACGTTCATCAGGAAGGTGGAGCCCCACGCGTGGTCCTCCAGCAGCCACCCGGCGGCCAGCGGACCGGCGGCGATGGCGAGGCCGGAGGTGGCGGACCAGGCCGTGATGGCCTTGGCGCGCTCCGCCTTAGGGAAGATCGCGACGAGCAGGGACAGCGTGGCCGGCATGACGACGGCGGCGCCGACGCCCATGATCGCGCGGGCGGTGATGACCGGGTTGGTCTCGTCGACCAGGCCGCCCATTACCGATCCGCCCGCGAAGATCAGCAGGCCGAGGATCAGCGCGCCGCGGCGGCTGTACTTGTCGCCGATCGCACCCAGCACGAGCATCAGCGCGGCGTAGGGGACGGTGTAGCCGTCGATGACCCACTGCAGGTCACTGCTGGACAGGCCCAGGTCCTTCGTCATGTCCGGCGCCGCCACGATCAGCGACGTGTTCGCCATGACGACGATCAGCAGGCTCAGGCACAGCACCAGCAGGGCCCACCAGCGCCGGGGATAGGGCCCGGTCATCTTCTCGACGGGTGTGTTCGCAAAGAGCGGCATTTCAAGCTCCTCGGCAGGAGGCGAAGCGGAGACTTCGGGGTTCGCGGATCGGGGTGAGCGGTGCGGGCGCGGTCACAGGCCGTCGGGGCACCGCGGGCAGTTAATTGCCCACTGACGTGCAGGCTAGTTTATTGCCCGTCGATGTGCAACTATCAGGGTGTCCGGGGGTCCTCCCACCGTCGACTGGAGGTCCGCACATGACCCGCACCCATATCGCAGACGCCCCGGCGCGCAGCCGGACCCGTCTCACGCGTGCCCGCATCCTCGAAGCGGCCAGGCAGGAACTCGGCCGTGACCCCGACAGCAGCCTCGGTGACATCGCCGAGGCAGCCGGAGTGGTGCGCCGTACGGTCTACGGCCACTTCAACGGCAGGGCCGCGCTGGTGGACGGGCTGGTGGAGGACGCCTCGCAGGCGCTGCGACAGGCGCTCGCGGTCCCGGAGGACCCCGCGTCGGACGCCGTCAGGGCGCTGGCGCGCTTCGTCCTCGCCGTGTGGCCCGTCGGCGACCGCTACCGCATGCTGCTCCGCCTCGCTCCCCAGGACCTCGGGGCCCAGCGGGTCGACGAGGTCCTCGCCCCCGCGCGTGACAGGGCGGAGGCGATCATCGCCCGGGGGCAGCGGCAGGGGGTCTTCCAGGCGAGCGTTCCGTCCGGCCCGCTCAGCCGGGCGCTGGAGGCGTATCTGCTGGGGCTCCTGGAGTGCGTGAACGCCGGAACCTGGACCGACGACGGCACGGGTACCGCGACCGCCGCGTTGATCACCGTGGGTGTGGACCGTGAGGCCGCCGCCGCGGGCGTACGCGGAGCGCTCCCTCGGTAGCGCCGTCGGACCCCCCAGTAGCGCCGCCGGACTCCCAGCACGGCGGAGCCGCATACATCACAGCCCCGTACCCCTTCGGGTGCCGCAGGACTCAGCATTCAGAGAGGAACACCCATGTACCAGTCCCATCCCGAGGACGAGTTCGTCGGCGAGCCCTACTACGGCGACGCCGCCGTGTACGCGAGCCCCCCGACCCCGAGGCGGCGGCGCCGGATCATCGGCGTCGCATCCCTGGTGGCGCTGCTGCTGGGTGCCTTCGTGGTCGACCGCGTCGCCGCGGCCGGCATGGAGAGTCGTACGGCCGAGGCGTTCCAGGACGGAATGGGAACCGCCGAGCGGCCTTCGGTGCATGTCAGTGGGTTCCCCGTGCTGACCCAGCTGGCCGGGGGCAGCCTGCGGCACGTCGACCTCACCGCCCACGGCATCCCCGTCGACGGGGCGAACCGGCCGCTGCCGGTGACGAAGCTGACCGTCGGCCTCGACGGGCTGAAGACCTCGGGAAGCGCCGACGAGGCCCACGCCCGCAGCGTCGACGCGACCGCCTTCCTGGCGTACGAGGACGTGTCGGCCGCGCTCGGCGTGGAGGTGTCGCGGGGCGACGAGCCGGGCCGGATCAACGCGACGGCCAGTCTGCCGCTCATCGGCGACGTGACCGTGAGCGCCGCCGTCTCGGCCGCGAGCGGCAACCGCATCGCGTTCTCGGACGTCCGGGCGGTCCGGGGCGAGCTGATACCTCCGCTGAAGGCGCTGCTCGACAAGGCCCTCGACGAGCCCGTCCCTTTGCGGAACGTTCCTGAGGGCCTGCACCTGCGGTCGGTCACCACCACGGCGGACGGGATCGACGCCCGTTTCACCGGCCGCTCGGTCACCTTCCGCCCGAGTTCGTCATCCGCATAGGGGGACGGGGATGGTCAGTCGAGGTCGGGGAGAGGGCGCCGGGCGACCTCGTGGGCCTCGTCCGGTGGGACGCCCAGCATCCGCAGCACCATCTCGGCGAGGTTCTCCGCCGCCTCGTCGCCGTCCAGGTCCGGGCGGGCGAACCTCAGCTCCACCAGGGACAGCAGGGTTCCGCCCAGTGCGGACAACGCCACCGTGGGGTCCACGGTGGAGAAGCGGCCGGAGGCCATACCGACCTGAAGGTCCCTCAGGGCCCGAGTGGCCAGGCCGTTGTCCGAGTGCAGGTGGCCGAGGCCGCGGCGGCGCAGGACCTGCATCAGCTCCGGGTGGGAGTCCGCCATACGGGCACTGAGTCGGAAGCCGGCCGCGACAAGTTCCGCCGGATCGTCGATCCCGGCCAGCCGGTCGTCGAAGGTCTGGCCGTACTCCTCCAGCGCGTCCTGGACCGCCGCCTCGAACAGCTCCGTCTTCGACTCGAAGTGGTTGTAGAAGGAGCCGAACCCGACGTCGGCACGCTCGGCGATCGCCTGGATGCTCGCGCTGGTGTCCCCGGTCTCGGCGAGTATCTGCCGGGCCGCGCGGACGAGCGCTCCGCGGGTCTCGGCGCGACGCCGCTCGAACCGGTTGCTGGGCGGGGCTGACGTAGGCATGCGCAGAGTCTAACCGCGGGGCGATGGCGGTCGCAGTCCTGATGAATTCATCATTTCCTACCTCGAACGCCTTGACGACAGAACTGTCACACTTGATGATTTCCTCATTACGGCGATGTTGCTCGGAGGGCACCATGTCTGAAACCCGCGTCGACGGGACCGATGTCAAGACGGCCCATCAAGACCTTCACAGTGAGCAGGGCGCCCTGCGCGGCGAGCATCCGGGGCGCTCCCGAAACCCCGTGATCAAGGTCGCCGACCTGGCCTGGCTGGAGTTCGAGAAGCCCGACCTGGACCGGGCCGAGGTCTTCGCCCGCGACTTCGGCTTCGGCATCGCCGCCCGCACCGACAGCGAACTGTGGTTGCGGGGCACCTTCGCGGGCTCACCCTGCATGGTGATCCGGCGCGGCCGGACCTCTCGCTTCATCGGCCCGGCGTTCCGCGCCGCCGAGCGCGCCGACCTCGACCGGCTGGCCCGGGCCACGGGCGGGGCCGTACGGGACGCCGATGTGCCGGGCGGCGGCAAGGTGGTCGACCTGCTCGACCCGTCGGGCTTCCCGGTGCGCGTGGTGCACTGCGGAGAGCAGCTGCCGGCGCTCCCCGAGCAGCAGCCGCTGCTGCTCAACTTCGGCACGGAGCACCGTCGTACGAACGCCACGCAGCGCCCGCCCCGCGAGCCGTCCCGCATCCAGCGCCTGGGGCATGTGGTGCTGGAGACACGGGTGTTCGGCCGGGCCCTCGACTGGTATCTGGACACCCTCGGAATGATCGTGTCCGACTTCCTGTTCCTGGACGGGCAGCGCGGCCGGGGCCCGACGATGGCGTTCATCCGCTGCGACCTGGGCAGCGTGCCGGCCGACCACCACACGCTGGCCATGCACCTGGGCCCGGGCACCGGGTACGTCCACTCCGCCTACCAGGTGACCGACCTCGACTCGATCGCCGCCGGCGGCGAATACCTCAAGGAGCGTGGCTACAAGCGCAGTTGGGGTATCGGCCGGCACATCCAGGGCAGTCAGCTGTTCGACTACTGGCGCGACCCCGACCACTTCATGCTGGAGCACTTCGCCGACGGCGACCTGTTCTCCTGCGATGTCGAACCCGGCTGGGCCCCGATGTCCACCAGCGGCCTCGCCCAGTGGGGGCCGCCGGCCACCCGCGACTTCCTCGGCGCGAGCCCGTCCCCGCAGCGGGTCCGCGACGTCATCGAGGCCCTGCGCGGCGACAACGAGATGGACCCGGCACGCCTGCTGGGCCTGCTCAAGGCCGCGAAGTCCTGACGCCCGCGCACCCCTCGATCCCCCAGCCCCTCGAATCCTCGATTACTCAACCCCTCGATCCTTCAACCCCCTCACAAAGGCACTGACATGAGTACGAATGTCCTGCGCACCGCCGACGGCTGGTGGGTCGTCCGCGGCGACCGGGCCGTCCCCGTCGACACCAAGGCCGTCACCACCGCCGAGCTGCTGGCCGACCGCGCCGCCGTCGGGGAGGCCGCCGTCTCCGGCGACGCGGGCACACCGGTCGCCGACCTGGTGGCGCTCTCGCCGGTCACCACCCCATGCCGGGTGGTCGCCCAGATGGTCAACTACCGTAGCCACGCCCGCGATTCGGGCTTCACGGGTGACATCCCGCCCGCCTTCTTCCGCAAGGCGTCCGGCTCGGTCAGCGGCCCCGGCGAGGCCGTCGTCCGCCCCTCTCACGTGCAGTTCCTCGACTACGAGATCGAACTGGGCCTGGTCATGGGCGCGTCCCTGCCCGTCGGTACCGTCGTCGAGGAGCGGGACCTGCCCGCGTACGTCGCCGGGCTGGTGATCACCAACGACGTCAGCGCCCGTGAGGTGCAGCTGACCAAGACGCAGTTCTACGAGAGCAAGTCGTACCCGACCTTCACACCGACCGGGCCGTACCTGGCCCTGCTGGAGCCGGAGGACTTCGCCCGTCTCCTGGACCTGCGGCTGAAGTTGAGCGTCAACGGAGAGCTGCGCCAGGACCGCACCCTCGCCGACATGATCGTCCGTCCGGCGCAGGCGCTGACCCTGCTGGCCCGCTTCCAGACCCTGGACCCCGGCGACCTGCTGCTCACCGGGACGCCCGGCGGTACGGCGCTCAAGGCGCCGCCGAAGCCGGTCGAGAAGATCGGCGCGCTGCTGCCGGCCGCCGTGAGGTGGAAGGCGTTCTTCAAGAGCCAGGCCAAGAACCCGCACTACCTGCACGCGGGTGACGTGATCACGGCGACGATCGCGACGGCGGACGGCCGGATCGACCTCGGCGAGCAGCGCACGCCCGTCGCGGACGCGCAGTAGGACCCGAGGTGAGCCGCACATGACCGCAGATCAGCCCCCACGACCGGACTACGCACCGCACGTGCCGGTGGTGATCATCGGCGCCGGGCCCGTGGGCGTGACCGCCGCCCTCCTCCTCGCCCGGCGCGCAGTCCGCAGCGTCGTCCTCGAACGCCACCGGGACGTCTACCCCCTCCCGCGCGCCGTCGCCACCGACGACGAGGTACGCCGGATCCTCCAGGCCGCGGGCGTGGGGGAGGAGTTCGCCGCGATCGCCCGCCCCGCGAACGGGCTGCGGCTGCTGGACGCCCGGCACCGGGTGATGGCCGAGTTCCGCCGCACCGAGCACGGACATCACGGCTACCCGCAGACCAGCATGTTCGACCAGCCCGAGCTGGAGCGGGTGCTGCGCGACGCCCTTGCCCGGCGCCCGGAGTGCGAGCTGCGGGGCGGAGTGGAGGTCACCGCCGTCGACCCGGACGCCGAAGGCCCCGTGCGCGTGACGTACCGCGACGACGACGGTGAGCAGCACCTGTGGGCCGACGCGGTCCTCGGCTGCGACGGCGCCAACAGCCTCACCCGCGAGGCCATCGGAGCCGTATGGGAAGACCTGCGTTTCGAGGAACGCTGGACCGTCATCGACGTCCGGACGAAAGCCGACGTCCGCTGCTGGGAGGGCGTCGACCAGGTCTGCGACCCGGACCGGCCGGCGACCTTCATGCGCGTCGGTGAGGACCGCTACCGCTGGGAGTTCCGGCTGCGGGACGGGCAGGAGCCGGTCCGCGAGCTGATCGCGCCATGGCTGCCGCCCTCGTACGACGGGGACTTCGAGGTCGTCCGCGAGACGCAGTACACCTTCCGGGCGCGCGTCGCCGACCGGTGGCGCGGCGGACGGGTCTTCGTCCTCGGCGACGCCGCCCACCTCACTCCGCCGTTCATCGGGCAGGGCCTGTGCTCGGGCCTTCGGGACGCCTACAACCTCACCTGGAAGCTCGCCCGTGTGCTCCAAGAGGGCGGGGACGAACGGCTGTTGGACACGTACGAGAGCGAACGCAAGCCGCACGCCCGGCATGTGATCCGGCTCGCGGTCGCGATGGGCTGGGCCATGACCGGCGGCCAGGACGGTGCCGCCGCAGTGCGTCGCAAGCTCCTGGCAGCGGCTTGCCGCATACCCGGCCTGACTGCGATGGCCGGCCGCGACCTCAGCCCGGCGCTGACCGCGGGGCCGCTCGTGCGACGCGGTGTCCGCCGGGGGCTTGTGGGCACGCACTGCCCGCAGCCGTGGGTCGGCGTCGGCGGACGGCGCAGCCGTCTCGACGAGGTGCTCGGTGACTCCTTCACCGTTCTGACCGCCACCGACCCCTGGCCCTCGCTGGACGCGCTCGCCCACGGCCTCGGCGTCCGTGCGGTCCCCGTGGCCGACCTCGGCGACGACGGCACGCTCGCCGCCTGGCTGCGCGCCGGCCGCGCGGACGCCGTGCTGCTGCGCCCCGACCGCGTCGTCATGGACGTAGTCCCCGCAGGCGGCCGCGACTTCACGGACACCGCCACCTGGGCGTCCCTCCTGCACACCGCCCGCAGCCCCCACCCTTCCCCACGGACCGTCGAGAACAGCCTGCTGAGGAGCGCCACACGATGACCAGGCCGGACCCTTTCACGATGCCCGATCCGCAGGCCGTCGCGAGCAGCCGCATCATGGACTTCGCCCGCCACGCCGGGGTGGACGGTGCCGACTACGCCGCCCTGCACCGCTGGTCGGTCACCGACCTGGAAGGCTTCTGGGGCGCGGTGTGGGAGTACTTCGACATCGACGCGGACACCCCGTACGAACAGGTGCTGGCCGAGGAGACCATGCCCGGCGCCCGCTGGTTCACCGGCGCCATCCTCAACTACGCCCACCACGCCCTGCGCAACCTCAGCGACGAGCAGCCAGCGATCATCGCCCTGGACGAGACCGGGTCCAACTATGAGGTGACCGGCGAGCGACTGCGCGCCCTGGTCGCGTCCGTCGCCGCCACCCTGCGTGACCTGGGCGTCGGCAAGGGCGACCGGGTCGTCGGCTACCTGCCCAACACCCCGCACGCCATCGTCGCGTTTCTGGCCGCGGCGAGCCTGGGCGCCGTGTGGTCGGTGTGCGGGCAGGACTACGCCCTGAAGGCGGCCGCCGACCGGTTCGCACAGCTCGAGCCGACCGTGCTGATCGCCGCCGACGGCTACCTCTTCAACGGCATCACCCACGACCGCCGCGACGCCACCCTCGAACTCGCCCACGCGCTGCCGACGTTGAAGGCCACGCTGCTGGTGGACCACGTGGGCCTGCCGTGGCCGTCGCGGGCGTACCCGTCGCTGGTCGTCCCGTGGGAGGACGCCGCCACCCGCACCGAGGAACTCACCTGCACCCCGGTGCCGTTCGATCACCCGCTGTGGGTGGTGTTCTCCTCCGGCACCACCGGCCTGCCCAAGGGCATCGTGCACGGCCACGGAGGCGTCCTGCTGGAGCACCTGAAGACCCTCGGCCTGCACTCCGACCTCGGCCCCGGCGACCGTCTCCTCTGGTACACCACCACCCACTGGATGATGTGGAACCTGGTCGCCTCCACACTCCTGACCGGTGCCACCACCTGCACGTACGACGGCAGCCCGGCGCCCCTGGCGAAGCCCGACGTCCTGTGGGAGCTGGCCGCCCGCCACCGGGTGACCGTCTTCGGCACCAGCCCCCAGTACCTGCTCGGCATGGCCAAGTTCGGCATCGACCCCTCGGTGCACGACCTGTCGTCGATCCGCGTGGTCGGCTGTACCGGCTCGACCCTGCCGGCCTCCGCCTACCCCTGGGTCCGCGACCACGTCGGCGAGCACGTGTTGCTGGCTTCGATCAGCGGCGGCACCGACGTCGTGTCCGGCTTCGCGGGCAGCGCGCCCAACACCGCTGTCTGGGCGGGCGAGTTGTCCGCACCCCACCTGGGCGTGGCGCTGGCCGCCTACGACGCGGAGGGCTTCCCCGTCGTGGACCAGGTCGGCGAGCTGGTCGTCACCCGCCCGATGCCGTCGATGCCGCTGTACTTCTGGAACGACCCCGACGGCACCCGCTACCGCGACGCCTACTTCTCCTCCTACCCCGGCATCTGGCGGCACGGCGACTGGATCACGCTCACCTCGCACGGCTCGGTGATCGTCCACGGCCGCTCCGACTCCACGCTGAACCGCAACGGCGTACGCCTCGGCAGCGCCGACATCCACGACGTGGTCGAACGCCTCCCCGAGATCACCGAGGCCCTCGTCATCGGCGCCGAGGAATCCGACGGCGGCTACTGGATGCCGCTCTTCGTGGTCCCCGCCGCCGGGGTGACCCTGGACGACACCCTCCGCGACAGGATCCGCGACGCCATCCGGACCGGCGTCTCACCCCGCCACGTCCCCGACGAGATCCTCGAAGTGCCGGGCATCCCGCACACCCGCACTGGCAAGAAACTCGAAGTCCCGGTCAAACGCCTGCTCCAGGGCGCCCCGGTCGAGCAGGTCGTCAACCCGGCCGCCGTGGACGCCCCCGACCTCATCGACTACTACGCCCGCCTGGGTGCCGAACGCCGGGACCGCTCGGCATGAGAGCCACACAGATCACCCTCGCCGTCGCGCTGTCCCTGGTCTTCCTCCCCTTGGGCCTGGCGAAGATCGCCGCGGTGCCGTTCATGCGCCGGGCGGCAGCGCACCTCGGCATGTCACCGGGCCTGTACCGCGTCATCGGCACGCTGGAGATCGCCGGAGCCGCCGGGCTGCTGCTCGGACCGTCCTCTGTGCCGCTCGGCGTCGCCGCCGCTGTCGGGCTGGCGCTGCTCATGGCGGCTGCCGCCGTGGTTCACCGGCGCCACGGCGATCCGCCCGCTCGGGCCCTGCCCGCCGCCGTACTGGCCCTGACGGCGGTTGCGTACGCCGGGGCGGCGGTCGCCGCCGGCTGACGGCCGGGAATGTGGGCCGTCGGCGAACCCTGGACCGACCCAGCGCGTGAGCGTTGTCCCGCAGGCGGAGACCCGCCGAGCCAGGACCTGATGTCGTAGGGGTCGGCTAGCTTGCACGGATGACTGACTTGGATCCGCTCGTGCCGGCACTTACCGGCCTGCTCGTCGACGTCGTTTGGTGACTGGAGAGCTGTGGGGACGAGGAGGTGGATCCCGACTCCGCTGTGAAGATGATGGAGAGCGTGGGCGGGGTGCTGGTGCGCCTGCCCTCAGACCAGCGTGAACGGCTCCTGTGGGCACTCGCAGGCTTGGCCGAAGCGGAGGAAGAGCCTGCGCGGCGGGAGTTCCTGGAGTCGTTCCCCATTGCCATCGGGTTGGTCGGTGAGGACGAGAACTGAGTACGCCAGCGGACGCTTGATGTCCGGCGCTGCCCGTGGATGCCGGCCCGGGAGGGGTTGCGACATGCTTACGCACTGCTCCGAGCCGGCAGGGCACAGGCTCGTGCAGCCGATTGCTCAGAGCCAGTCCCGCCGCTTGAAGATGACGTACAGACTGGTGCATACGACCCCCATCAGGGCGATCGCGAAGGGGTACCCGAGTACCCAGCGCAATTCCGGCATGTGCCGGAAGTTCATCCCGTAGATCGTCCCGACCAGCGTCGGCGCGAACAGGATCGCCGCCCACGACGAGATCTTCTTGATCTCCTCGTTCTGCTCGAACCCCGCCTCCGCCAACGCCCGCATCTCCGCGTTCTGTTGCTGCGTCACCAGCGTCGCGTTCACCGTGAGGATCTCGGTGAGGGCCTGGCGGAAGCCGTCGACGCGTTCGCTGGTGTGGGTGACGTGGTCGGCCACGTCGCGGAGGTAACGCTGGAGTTCCTCGTCCGTGCCGTACTTGGAGAACCCCGCCATCAACCCGTGCAGCATGCCGACCAGCGGGCGGGTGGCGCGCTGGAACTCGACCATTTCGCGGGAGAGCTCGTAGATACGGCGGGAGACCTCGGGGTCGCCGCGGAAGACCTCGGTCTCGATCTCGTCGATGTCGTTCTGGACGCCCGCCACCACCGGCTCATAGCCGTCGACCACCGCGTCCAGTATCGCGTAGAGCACGGCCTCGGGGCCGAGTTTGAGCAGCTCGGGCGTCTCCTCCATGCGCCGCCGCACCGCCGAGAGGTCGGGGGCCGCGCCATGGCGGACGGTGATCACGAAGTCGGGGCCGACGAACACGTGCAGTTCGCCGAAGTCGACCTCCTCGGGCGCGTCGAGGTAGCGGGCGGCGCGCAGGACCACGAACAGCGTGTCGCCGTAGCGCTCCAGCTTGGGCCGCTGGTGGGCCTCCATCGCGTCCTCGACCGCGAGCGGGTGCAGGTCGAACTCCGCGGCGAGGGAGAGGAGTTCCGCCTCGGTGGGGCGGGCCAGGCCGATCCAGGCCATGCCGGACGGCTGGTCGCGCAGTTCGCGGTAGGTGTCGGCGAGCGTGGCGGGGGAGGAGACGCGGACGCCGTCCTGGTACACCGCCGCCTCCACGACGCTCGCCACCTCGGAGGACTCGGCAACAGCACGGCGTGTCGGCGGATCGGGATCCGGTGGCTGCGGTGGCTGCGGCGGCGTGAGGGCCCGGCGCCAGACTGACTTCATGGAGTTCTTCGAGGCGGGGCGTGCGCGTCGCTCGGACATCGCGGCTGCCTCCCGGTCGGACGACGAGTGCGTGATCTCGGAGCAGGATATACGGGGCGAAAGGCATGGGCGGGATGGGCCGAACCTGGATCCCGTGAGAGTTGCGGACCGAAGGTGTCCGCAAGCCTCGCTAGCGTGCCCAGCATGACGAAGCGGACCACGCCCCAGCGCGACACGGACCGGACCACGACCGCGCGCAGCACGAAGCAGACGCCGGGCACGCGCGGCACGAAGCAGACGTCGGGCACGCGCAGCGCCAAGCAGACGACCTCCACCCCCTGCCCCGTGCTCGGCACCCGTGCCCTCAACCGCGCCACACTCGACCGGCAACTGCTGCTGCGCCGCTCGCCAATGTCCGCTCTGGCCGCCGTGGAGCATCTGGTGGGCCTGCAGGCGCAGGAGGTCAAGCCGCCGTACTACGCGCTCGCCGCCCGGCTCGACGGCTTCACGCCCGAGGAGCTGTCGGGGCTGCTGGCCGACCGTGCGACGGTGCGCATCGTCACCATGCGCTCGACGATCCACCTGCACACCGCCGACGACAGCCTCACCCTGCGCCCGCTGGTGCAGCCCGCCCGGGACCGTGAGATCAACTACTTCCGCAAGGGCCTCGTCGGCGTCGACCTGGACCGGCTCGCGGCCATCGCCCGCGACCTCGTCGAGGCCGAGCCGCGCACCATGAAGCAGCTCCGCGAGGCCCTCGGCGCCGAGTGGCCGGACGCCGATCCGCAGTCACTGGCCGTCGCCGCCCGCTGCAAGCTCCCGCTCGTCCAGGTCACTCCGCGGGGGATGTGGGGCCGCAGCGCCCAGGTCGCCCTCACCACCGCCGAGCACTGGCTGGGCCGCCCCGCCGAGCCGGCCGCCTCCCAGGAGGCCACGGTCCTGCGTTATCTGGCCGCCTTCGGGCCGGCCTCCGTGAAGGACATGCAGACCTGGTCCGGCCTGACCCGGATGCGCGACGCCTTCGAACGGCTCCGCCCCGAGCTCGTCACCTTCCAGGACGAGAACGGTGTCGAACTCTTCGACCTCCCCGACGCCCCGCGCCCCGACCCGGACACCCCGGCACCGCCCCGCTTCCTGCCCGAGTTCGACAATCTCCTCCTCTCCCACGCCGACCGCACCCGGGTGATTCCGCCCGCCAACCACGGCCGCACCTGGCAGGTGAACACGGTCTACTGCCCCCTCCTGGTCGACGGCTTCCTCGCGGGCGTGTGGCGGATCCTCGGCGACGCCCTCGTCATCGAGCAGTTCACCGAACTCACCAAGGCCCAGCGCGGGGAGGTGACCGAAGAAGGGGAGCGGATGCTGAAGGTGATGCACCCGGAAACGCCGTACGACATCCGCTTCGGGACCGTCATCCCGTAGCCGCCGTCAGGGCCCGGTGGCTGTCAGTCCGCCCGGCCCGTCACCGCGACCGTCACCCCGAGCCCGATCATCGTGCACCCGCCCGCGCCGCCTATCAGCGACAGCCTCCGGTCGGAACGGGCGAACCAGGTGCGTGCCGCCGACGCGGTCAGGCCCCACAGGGTGTCCGTGACCAGGCCGATGGTGATCGGGACCAGGCCCAGCAGGAGCATCTGCAGCGGGACATGGCCCGCCGAGTGATCCACGAACTGGGGGAGCACGGCGGCGAAGAACACCACGCCCTTCGGGTTGGTGACACCGACGAGGACGCCGTCCAGAACCGTACGCAGATCACCGCGAGCCGGTCCTGCCGGTTGCGCCTGTATCGCCGACGCCTTCAGCTCCTTGCGGTGCCGGAACGCCTGCACGCCCAGGTAGACCAGATAGGCCGCGCCGGCCAGCTTCACCGTCAGATAGATCGCCACGGACCGCTCCACCAGTGAGCCGACCCCCACCGCGACGGCGACCACCAGCAGATACGAGCCGAAGACATTGCCGAGCGCGGTCGCCACGGCGGTGCGGCGGCCGTGCGCCAGGGCGCGACCGATGACGAACAGCACGCTCGGCCCCGGAATCACGATCACCAGCAGCGACATCGCCGCGAAGGCCAGGAAACGGTCTGCGGACACCATGCCCATCACCCCCATCCAGCAGCCATTCAAACAGGCGCCACTGACAACGGACATGGGTCCGGGCCGCCGGACATGGATAGGGGGCGTTGCGGGCCGCTCGTGGAGGCCCGCAACGCCCCCTGGTCTTTCACCTGAGGGATACTCAGGAGACCTTCTGGGTGCCGATCCCGGTTACGACTCGACCTGTTCGGTCACCTCGTCCGAGAAGGTGGTCAGCCGGGTGTACACACCCGGGTAACCGGCCTGGGCGCAGCCCTCGCCCCAGGAAGTGATCCCTGCCAGGACGCCCCCGATGAGCAGGGGACCGCCGCTGTCGCCCTGGCAGGTGTCAACGCCGCCGGAGGTGTATCCGGCGCAGACCATGTCGGACGCGATGAAGTCCGAACCGTAGGAGCTCGCGCAGCTTGAGTTGGAGACGGTCGGCACGGTCGCCGTCCGCAGCTGGTTGGAGGAGCTGCCGTTCGAGGAGGTGGTGCCCCAGCCGACGATGCGGGCGGTGGTGCCCGCCGCGTACACACCGGTGTCGGAGGAGTCGACGTACGAGGCCGTCGTGTACGGCATCGAGGTCGACAGCGTCAGCACGGCCACGTCGTTGCCGTTGGTGGCGTCCGTGTAGTCCGGGTGGATCCAGATGTCGCTGACCCGGCTGACCGTGCCGTTCGTGCCGTTGCGGTAGGTGCGGCCGCCGACGACCCGGACGCTGCTGGTGGTCTCGTCGACCATGCAGTGGGCCGCGGTGACGACCTTGGTCGCGGAGACGAGCGTGCCACCGCAGAACTGGTTCTGCGAGGCGTCCGTTATCTGCATCATGAACGGGTACGCGGTCGTCGTGGTCGTCGTGCCGCCGACGATGGGCTGGGGTGCGGCCTCAGCGGTGGGGGCGCTGAGAAGTGCGGCCGCGGCGGCGGCAGCGGTCGCCGCGACGGCGGCGGTCTTTCTGGCACGGGTGAGCCCGAGCATGAGACTCCTCAGTGGGGGTTGCCGGTGGGGGACGCGCGGGTGGGGGGTCGTGCACGGGGGCCGCGGGACCGACCCCCGTGTGCCCGGCGAGCGGCACATCCACAAGGTAGGTCCCGGAAGTTGCCCTTCCCAATGAGGGAACCCCCTAAGGGAGTTGGGCAGGGAAAACCCTCGGTCGTGGTCGGTAAACCCGCGCGACCGACAAAGACGGGTGAACTTACGTCGTACGGCGCGCCCCTGACTCGGGTCGTACGGCGCCCCCAACTCAGGACGTACAGCGCCCCGAACTCAGGACGTACGGCGTCCCGCCGCGAGTCTGACGATGTCGACCCGCGATCGGATCCCCAGCTTGCGATAGACCCGGGTAAGTGTGGCTTCGACCGTTTTGACGCTGATGAACAGGCGCCCGGCGATCTCCCGGTTGGTCGCGCCCTCCATGACGAGCGCGGCGACCTGACGTTCCATCGCGGCGAGACCGTCCAGGCCGGCCAGGCCGTCCGGCGCGGAGACGGGGGTGGGGACCGTCTCCGCGGGGCGGGCCTCGGCGGCCGCCTCGACCTGCCGCAGCCACGGCAGCGCCCGGCAGCGGCGGAACAGCCGGGCAGCCTCGTCGTACGACGTCGGGCCGGGAACGCCGGTGCGCAGCTGGGTCAGCGCGAAGGCGGCCCGTGCCTCCTCCAGGCCGTAGCCCAGCTTGCCGAGCCGGTCCTGCGCCGACGCCAGCTGGGCGACGGCGGCGTCCCGTTCGCCCCGTGCCGCGCGGACCAGTGCCTCGGCCCGGTCCAGGACGGCCAGGACGCTCTCGCGGTTCAGCCGTAGCGCATGCTCGCGCGTGACGTCGATGACGTCCTGCGCCTCCGTCAGTTCGCCGCTGCGCACCAGGGCCTCGGCGAGGTCGCCGTGCCAGCGGCCGCGTGCCGGGTCGGTGATGCCGAGGCCGTGCTCCACCTCGCGCACCCGGCGCAGCGAACGGACCGCCGCCTGTGCGTCCCCCGCCACCAGCTGGGCGTGGCCGAGGGCGGCCAGGGCACGGGAGACGTACATCTGGTCGCCGTCCTCCTCGGCGTGCTCCACCGCTTCCCGCGCCAGCGCCAGGGCCCGGTCCACCTCTCCGCCCGCGGCCTCCGCGAGCGAGGTCAGCACCGCGGAGGCCACCTCGCCGATCCCGGTGTCACGGGCCAGCCGCAGGCTCTCGCGGGCCAGGTCGAGGGCGCGCCCGCAGTGGCCGGAGTGCAACTCGGTCTCGGCGACTCCGCGCAGGAAGTGCACCTCGCTCTCGACCCAGCCGTGCCGGCGCACCTCGCGCAGCAGCGCGGTGACCGCCGCGCGGGCCTCGGGCAGCTGGTCGCTCATGATCAGCCAGCGGAAGCGGGAGTAGCCGGCCCCGTTGTGGTGGCAGGCCACCCTCGGGTCCTGGGGCTCCTCCAACGCCCGCCGAATGGTCGCGGGGGCGTCCGGGTGGCCCATGAGGGTCTCGATCTGGGCCTGGAAGGCGAGCGCCATCAGCTCGGTGTACCGGTCGCCTGCCCGCGCGGCCAGCTCCGCCGAGTACGCGGCCTCCTCCCGGGCCTCGTCGAAGTCGCCCTTCACGAGCAGCGCACGCCACGTCAGCTGGTAGTGGACCAGCGCGAGCAGCTTCGGGTCGTCGCCCGCGTCGGCCAGGGCCTGCGGGAAGATCGCGTCGACCTCGTTCATCGCGTGGCCCGCCGTGTCGATCACGGCGATCCAGGCCCGCACCCGTTCCGCGGGCACGGTCGTGCGGGCGAGCACCTCGCGGGCGATGTCCCTGGCGAGGTCCAGCTCGCCCGCGGTGATCGCGTCGTCCACGGCCTGCAACCGCAGGACCTCCGGGCTCGGGGCGCCGTCCGCCGGGGTGTGCCGGGCGGCGAGCAGGCAGAGCTGTGCGGCCACCGACGGCGCTCCCCGGTCCCGGGCCAGGGCGGCGGCCTCGGCGAGGCGGGCGGCGACCTCCGGGTCGGTGCCGGTGGTCGCGAGGGCCAGGTGCCGGGCGCGCTCGATGGGATCGGATGCCGCCGTCGACAGCGCGGCGTGCGCGGCGCGGCGCTCCTGCGCGGGCGCCTCCGCGTACAGCGCGGCGGAGACCATCGGGTGCGCGAACCGTACGGCGGGACCCTCGGGCTCTGTCGCCAGCAGCCCGAGCTCGGCGGCCTGGGCGGTCTCGGCCTCGGCGTTGTGACGGCCGGCCGCGTGCAGCAGCGCCAGCGTGGGGCGGGCGCCGGCACTGGCGACGAGGAGGGTGCGGCGGGCCTCCTCAGACAGCATCTCCAGGCGGTTGAGCACCAGGGCGCGCAGCGAGGTGGGCACCGGCAGGGGCTCGCCGGGGCGCGGCGGCGTGGGGTTCTCGGCGAGGGCGCGGCCCAGTTCCAGGGCGAACAGGGCGTTGCCGCCGCTCGTGCGGTGGATGTCCCGGACCGTGGAGCGGGGCAGCCCGGTGAAACCGCGGTGGTCGAGGAGGGCGGACATCTGGGCGCGGGAGAGGGGGCCCAGCCGTACGGCGAGGGTGTCCGGCGGGGACGCGCGTAGATGGCGGTCGTACTCCTGGCCGTCGGTCCGCACCGCGCACAGCATCCGCACCGGGGTGTCGCCGAGCCGGCGGGCGGCGAAGCCGAGGAGCTCGGCGCTGGCCGGGTCCAGCCACTGGAGGTCGTCGGCGACGACGAGGACGGGCCCGCTCTCGGCGAGCGCGCGCAGGGCGGACAGGACGGCCAGGCGCAGGGCGAGCCCGTCGCGCTGGAGGGTGGACTCGCCGCGGCCGGTCAGCGCCGACTCCAGGGCGGTGAGCTGGGCGGCGGGGAGCCGGTCGGACACCTCGTCCAGGACCAGGCCGAGGAGGTCGGCCAGGGCGAGGAAGGGGAGATGCGATTCGGACTCCGTGGGCGAGCAGCGCAACACGGTGCGGGCCGCCGCGCCGTATTCCGCGGCCAATGCCCGCAGGACCGTGGACTTCCCAATTCCGGCAGGGCCGTGAAGCAGCACGCTGCCGCCCCGTCCGAGCTGCTCACGCGCCGCGGTGAACAGCTCCTCCCTGCCGATGACCTGGTCGGGGCGGCATCTCGCAGGCTCCTTGAAGTCCCGTCGCACGGTCACCGCTCCCCTCCGTGTGTCGTGTTCGGGCCAATATTAGGCAACGGATCTTTGAAATTCGGAGTGCAGACGTGGTGAGGCAAATAACAACGGTCCGGCATGGAGAAATTCAAGGCTCGGGTGAATGAATGACGGTCGTCCGGGCGGGCCGCTCCGAGGCGGGCGACCTGCGGGTCCCCACGGCTCCGGAGCTGAGGGGCCCGCGGTCGTCCTACGGCAGCAACCCCGCCCGCCGCGCCGCCACCACCGCCTCACCGCGGGTGTGCGTGCCCAGCTTGCGCATGGCCGACCGCAGATAGCCCTTCACCGTCTCCGCCCGCAGGCCCAGCCGCTCGGCGGTGACCGCGTTCGTGGCTCCCGCGGCCACGCACGCCAGCACATCCAGCTCGCGGGGGGCCAGCCGCACGCCGTTCCGGGGCGACCCCTCGGTCAGCAGACCGCAGGCGGCCAGGAGCTCCGCGCGCAGGGCGGGGTCGCCGATGCGCGGGGCCAGGGCGCGCAGCGCCGCGTGGGCCTCGCGGACCTGCTCCCACCCCGCGCCCCGGTCGGCCGGCGCCGCCGACGGCCGTGCCGCCTCCTGCAACCCCCGCACCTCGTCCCGCACCACCAGCGCCTGCTCCACGTCCCGCGCCGCCTCCACCGCCGCCGTCAGCGTGCGGTCACCCAGGGGCTGGGCCGTGCGCAGGGCGCCGTACAGGACACCGCGTACCCGGCGGCGTACGACGACCGGGACCGCCAGCACCGAGCGCAGGCCCTCCGCGGCGACGGCGGCGTCGTACTCGTGGCTGATCTGCCGCGAGGCGGAGTAGTCCGTGACCGCGCAGGGCCGGGCGAGGGCCACGGCCTTGCCGCCCAGTCCGGTGCCGGCGGTCACCGCGAGTCTGCTCAGGGCCTCGGTGGCCGTGCCGTTCAGTTCACTGATGCGCATCCGCGGGCGCCCGGCCTCCACCAGGCCGCCGAAGGCGACCGGGAGGCCGGTCGAGCGGCGCAGGCGCACCAGCGCGCTCCTTATGTCCACGGATGCGGCCGCGTCCACTGCCACGTACTCGCCCTTTCGCCGCGCCTTGCGGAGCGCACACCCCCGTTCGGGGGTAGTGAGACCCACGTCACGGATTACACGATGACAGAGAGCCGCCCGGCAAGGTTCCGGCAACCAGGAGGACGAATGACGACGGGGACGGAGCTGTTCCGCAGTGCGCGGGACTTCCTGCTCGAGCACCGCGAGGACTACGCCACCGCCTACGAGGGCTTCGCCTGGCCCCGACCCGAGCGGTTCAACTGGGCGCTCGACTGGTTCGACGTGATCGCGCAGGGCAACGACCGCACCGCGCTGCACATCGTCGAGGAGGACGGCAGCGAGGTCCGGCTCTCCTTCGCGGAGATGGCCGAGCGTTCCGCGCGCGTCGCCAACTGGCTGCGCGAGCGCGGCGTCCGCGCCGAGGACCGGCTCCTTGTGATGCTCGGCAACCAGGCCGAGCTGTGGGAGACCGCCCTCGCCGCGATGAAGCTGCGCGCCGTCGTCATCCCGGCCACCCCGCTGCTCGGTCCGGCCGACCTGCGCGACCGGGTGGAGCGCGGACGGGTCCGGCATGTGCTGGTGCGGGCGGAGGACACCGGCAAGTTCGACGAGGTGCCCGGCGGCTACACGCGCATCAGCGTCGGCGGCGTGCGCGAGGGCTGGCAGGCGTACGAGGACGCGTACGCCGCCTCCGCCGACTTCGCCCCCGACGGGCCGACCGCGGCCGACGACCCGCTGATGCTCTACTTCACCTCCGGCACCACCGCCCGCCCCAAGCTGGTCGAGCACACCCACACCTCGTACCCGATCGGGCACCTGGCCACCATGTACTGGATCGGCCTCAAGCCCGGCGACGTGCACCTGAACATCTCCTCGCCCGGCTGGGCCAAGCACGCCTGGTCCAACCTCTTCGCGCCGTGGAACGCGGAGGCGACCGTCTTCCTCCACAACTACACGCGCTTCGACGCGGCACGGCTCATGGCCGAGATGGACCGCGCCGGGGTCACCACCTTCTGCGCCCCGCCGACCGTCTGGCGCATGCTCATCCAGGCCGACCTCAGCGCCCTGCGCACCCCGCCCCGCGAGGTCGTGGCGGCGGGCGAGCCCCTGAACCCCGAGGTCATCGAGCAGGTCCGGCGGGCCTGGGGCGTGACCATCCGGGACGGCTTCGGGCAGACCGAGACCGCCGTCCAGGTCTCCAACAGCCCCGGCCAGCCCCTGAAGACCGGCTCCATGGGCCGCCCCAGCCCCGGCTTCCGCGTCGAACTCCTCGACCCGGTCACCGGCGCGCCCGGCGCCGACGAGGGCGAGATCGCCCTCGACCTCTCCGAGCGGCCGGTCGGCGTGATGACCGGCTACCACGGCGACGCCGACCGTACGGCGGAGGCGATGGCCGGCGGCTACTACCGGACGGGCGACATCGGTTCCCGGGACGCCGACGGATACATCACCTACGTCGGGCGCGCCGACGACGTCTTCAAGGCGTCGGACTACAAGATCAGCCCCTTCGAACTGGAGAGCGCCCTGCTGGAGCACGAGGCGGTGGCCGAGGCGGCCGTCGTGCCCGCGCCGGACGAGCTGCGGCTCGCGGTGCCGAAGGCGTACGTCGTGCTGGCGGAGGGCTGGGAGCCGGGCCCCGACACGGCCAAGGTGCTCTTCGAGCACTCGCGGGAGGTGCTGGCGCCGTACAAGCGCGTGCGCCGCCTGGAGTTCGCGCCGCTGCCCAAGACCGTCTCCGGCAAGATTCGCCGCATCGAGCTGCGCGAGGCAACGGCCGCGGGCTCGGACGCCGAGTACCGCGAGGAGGACTTCCGGTGAGCGACCTCTCCTACACGCACGGCACCAGCGCGACCGCCTTGCTCGGCGACACCATCGGGGCCAACCTCGACCGCGCGGTCGCCGCGTGGCCGGACCGGGAAGCGCTCGTCGACGTACCGTCCGGGCGGCGCTGGACGTACGCCGAATTCGCGACGGACGTCGACCGGCTGGCCTACGCGCTGCTCGCGAGCGGGATCGCCAAGGGCGACCGGGTGGGCATCTGGGCGGTCAACTGCCCCGAGTGGGTCCTGGTCCAGTACGCCACCGCCCGCATCGGCGCGATCATGGTGAACATCAACCCTGCCTACCGCACCCACGAGGTCGAGTACGTCCTCAACCAGGCCGGGATCTCCCTGCTCTTCGCGTCCCTCAGTCACAAGACGAGCGACTACCGGGCGATGGTCGAGCAAGTGCGGGGGAAGTGCCCGCAGTTGAGGGAGACCGTGTTCATCGGCGATCCGAGCTGGGACGCGCTGCCGGCCCGGGCGACACCCGCTCCGTTCCCGGAGCTGTCCTGCGACGACCCCATCAACATCCAGTACACGTCCGGCACGACGGGCTTCCCCAAGGGGGCCACCCTCTCCCACCACAACATCCTCAACAACGGCTACTTCGTGGGCGAGATGATCGCCTACACCGAGCAGGACCGGGTGTGCATTCCGGTGCCCTTCTACCACTGCTTCGGCATGGTCATGGGCAACCTGGCCGCCACGTCCCACGGCGCCTGCATGGTGATCCCGGCCCCCTCCTTCGACCCGAAGGCCACACTGGAGGCCGTCCAGCAGGAGCGCTGCACCTCCTTGTACGGCGTCCCGACCATGTTCATCGCGGAGCTGAACCACCCCGACTTCGCCTCGTACGACCTCTCCTCCCTGCGCACCGGCATCATGGCGGGCTCCCCCTGCCCGGTGGAGGTGATGAAGCGGGTGGTCACCGAGATGCACATGGCCGAGGTGTCGATTTGCTACGGCATGACGGAGACCTCGCCCGTCTCCACGCAGACCCGCCGCGACGACGACCTCGAACACCGCACCGGCACGGTCGGCCGCGTACTGCCGCACATCGAGGTCAAGGTCGTCGACCCGGCGACCGGCGTGACCCAGCCCCGGGGTGTCGCGGGCGAGCTGTGCACCCGCGGCTACAGCGTGATGCTCGGCTACTGGAACGAGCCCGAGAAGACCGCCGAGGCCGTCGACGCCGGCCGGTGGATGCACACGGGGGACCTGGCCGTCATGCGCGAGGACGGCTACGTCGAGATCGTCGGCCGCATCAAGGACATGATCATCCGGGGCGGCGAGAACATCTACCCGCGCGAGATCGAGGAGTTCCTGTACGGCCACCCGAAGATCGCGGACGTACAGGTCGTCGGAGTGCCGCACGAGCGGTACGGCGAGGAGGTACTGGCGTGCGTCATCCCGCGCGATCCCGGTGACCCGCTGACGCTGGAGGAGCTACGGGCCTTCTGCGACGGGCAGTTGGCGCACTACAAGGTCCCGAGCCGGCTGCAGATCCTCGACTCCTTCCCGATGACGGTTTCCGGGAAGGTGCGCAAGGTGGAGCTGCGGGAGAAGTACGCCGGTCGGTGAACCACTCAGCCGGCCGGCCGCAGCACGACGCAGCACCGGCCGTCACGGGGGGCGAGGCAGGCTTCGAAGCCGGTCTCGCCCAGCCCGTGCAGCACACCGCGCAGCAGATGGAGGTTCATCCCGCACACCGTTTGCCTGTGCTCGCGGGCCAGCGCGTGGAAGGGGCAGTTGGCCAGGACGATCGCGTCGTCCTCGCGGCGCGGTTCGAACCCGTGCCGCTCCAGCAGGTCGAGGAGAGCCGCGTCGCCCGGCTCTCCCAGCTGTGAGCCGAGTTCCTCCGCCTTGCGGTGCAGCACGTCCCGCACCGGCTCACCCGTCGCGTCGGACTCCTCGACCGCCTGGGCCAGGAGCCGTCCGGCCAGTTCGTAGCGCCGGTCCGGCAGGCTGACGGCGACCTGTCGCGTGGAGCGGCGGTAGAGCTTGGCCGGCCTGCCCGCGCCCGGGCCCGTCCGTCCGCTGCGCCGCTCGTAGACCACGTCGAGCAGGGACTCCGCGGCGAGCCGGTCCAGGTGGAAGGCCGCGGTCTGCCGCGTCAGGCCGAGTGCCTCGGCCGCCTCGTCCCGGCTGACCGGGCCCGGCCGGCGCACCACATGGTCGTACAGCCTCCTGCGCGTCGGCTCGTCGAGCGCGGCGACGGCCGAGACGTCGGCGGCATGCGCATCGGCGCCGTGCACGTCGGCGTCGGGTACTTCTTTCGCGGCATCCACGAACACCAGTGTAAAACCCACGGCCATTGACTAAAGAGAACGTGCGCGCTTCTATAGTCAATGAGAGTCATCTATAGAAGGAGTCGACATGGCCTCCGCAACCACCAGCACCACGCCCGCCGCGTCCCGGCGTGTGGTGCTCACCGACCCCGGCTACCAGGCCTTCCTGGTCCTGCGCATCGGTTTCACGGTGGCGCCGATCCTGTTCGGGCTGGACAAGTTCGCCAACGTGCTCGTGGACTGGCCCGGCTACCTCGCGCCCTGGATCGACGACGTCGTTCCGGGCAGCGCTCAGACGGCCATGTACGCGGTGGGAGCGATCGAGATCCTGGCCGGTGTCGTCGTGGCCCTGGCCCCGCGCTTCGGGGGATGGCTGGTGGCCGGCTGGCTGGCGGGCATCATCGTCAACCTGCTGACGATCCCGGACTACTACGACATCGCGCTGCGGGACTTCGGGCTGCTGCTCGGAGCGGTGGCGCTCGCGCGGCTCGCGGAGCGGTACCGCGGCGGGCGGGCGTCGTGAACTCGTAGTCGTACGAACGTCGTTCGAGCGGGGGCGCCCCAAGGCGCCCCCGCTTTTTTCTGTCGCGCCCCTTGTAGACAGCGGTTGCCAGCCAATAGGAAGGAAAGGTTCCTAACAGTCTCCGGCTCCACCCCCACAATCGGAGAACCAATGCGCCTTCCCTCACTGAGACGGCAACACCGACCCCCCACCCGACGCCGCCCCCGGCGAAGCACAAGGCTGCGGATCGCCTTGGCCGCCGCCCTCGCCGCCCTCCCGGCCATGCTCCTCCTGAGCGTGAGCCAAGCCGCCGTCGCACCGGCGGGGCTCGACGATCCGGCGAAGAAGGAGATCGCCATGCGGCTCGTCTCCAGCGCCGAGAACTCGTCGCTGGACTGGCGGGCCCAGTTCGACTACATCGAGGACATCGGCGACGGCCGCGGCTACACGGCGGGGATCATCGGCTTCTGCTCCGGCACGCACGACATGCTGGAGCTCGTCGAGTACTACACAGCACAGGAACCGGACAACCCGCTCGCCCCGTATCTGCCCGCCCTGCGCGAGGTCGACGGCAGCGACTCGCACGAAGGGCTCGACCCCGGCTTCACCGACGCCTGGGTGAGGGCCGCGCAGACCCCGGAGTTCCAGGCGGCCCAGGAACACGAGCGCGACCGGGTGTACTTCGACCCGTCCGTCTCCCGGGCCAAGCGCGACGGCCTGCGGGAACTGGGCCAGTTCGCCTACTACGACGCCATCGTCATGCACGGCGCGGAGGGCTTCGCCTCGATCCGGGCCGACGCCCGCAGCCACGCCAGGACCCCGGCGGACGGCGGCAACGAAACCACATACCTGCATGCGTTCCTGGACGCGCGCGTGAAGGAGATGAAGAAGGAGCCCGCGCACGAGGACACCAGCCGCGTCGACACCGCCCAGCGGGTCTTCCTCAACGAGGGCAACCTGAGCCTGAACACGCCGCTCACCTGGCATGTGTACGGCGACCGGTACCACATCGAGAACGATCCGACCGCGTAGAGCAGACAGCCGACCGGCACTTTCCTGGTGCCGGTCGGCATCATCCAGCCCCTCCGGCGTTTGAGGAGCGGGGGTCCAGGGGGCGGAGCCCCCTGGCGGGGTGGAAGGGGCGGAGCCCCTTCAAGGATGGGACGGGTAGGGGCGGCGGGGGCGAGTCACCGGGCTGCGCCCTCGGCGTTCAGTTCGTCGGCGAGGCTGTTGACCGGCTGGGGCGTCCCCGTGAGGTCGAGGACGAACAGGGGGACACCCAGGGCGTCGGCGCGGGTGCGCGCGTCGGGGGCGTATCCGGCCAGGGAGAAGTAGACGCAGGCCGCGGACTCCGTCATGGCCGTCAGCCACAGGCACTCCACGTCCCGCGGCGAGGCCGGCCGTACGGTCGGATCGACCTGCGCGAGCAGACCGTGCGCGGCGATGCCGATACCGCTCGTCGGCCGCTGGTCGGCCCGGCGGATGTCCCGGTAGCCGAGCCAGCGCAGATAGACGGCGGCGGCCGTGACCGCGTCACGCGCGGTGCGGATCGTGACGGGCTGGAAGGCCCGGCGCGCGACGGACGGCGCCTTCCGCTGCGTCTCGCTGTTATCCGGCCGTGCCACTGGATGTGTCTCGCTGGTGTCGGCTCGCGCCACTGGATGTGTCTCGCTGTTATCCGGCCGTGCCACTGGATGTGTCTCGCTGGTGTCGGCTCGCGCTACCGGAACCCGCGCCACCGGAACCCGCAGCACCGTCCCGCAGGGGCAGCCCACCTCCGGACGGGGCCACTGGCTCTCGCGGTCGCACGCCCCGCACCGCACGCCGACCCATTCGTCGTCCCAGGCGCGATGGGTGACGGCCGACGCGGTCCCCTGCGGGTCGAGCGCCGGCGCGACGGGCTCCCCGCACGCGCACGGGTAGGCGGGCGCCGCGTAGAGATGCTCCCGCCGGCAGACCGGGCAGCGTACCGACACGCTCGCGGACATGGCCACTCCAGGACGACCTCGCATCGGGACAGCGCTCCCATGGTCCTCCAGGAGGTGCCCGGTTGTCCGGCCCTTGACGGTCTTCACCCGCCCACCTACATTGCTTCCAGATAGTAGAAAATATTTTCCGCAATGTGGAAACAGAGCGGGAAGAGACATCGTCACGGAATTGCTCACCGCGGGGCGCGACGGGAGTGCGAATCCGACAGCCGAAGCAGGAGTACTCAATGGCTCGTATGACCGCTGCCCGAGCGGCAGTCGAGATCCTCAAGCGCGAGGGCGTCAGCAACGCGTTCGGCGTGCCGGGCGCGGCGATCAACCCCTTCTATGCGGCGCTCAAGGCCTCCGGGGGCATCCAGCACACCCTCGCCCGCCATGTGGAGGGCGCCTCGCACATGGCCGAGGGCTACACCCGCACCCATCCGGGCAACATCGGCGTCTGCATCGGCACGTCCGGACCCGCCGGCACCGACATGATCACCGGCCTGTACTCGGCGATCGGCGACTCGATCCCGATCCTGTGCATCACCGGCCAGGCGCCGACCGCCGTGATCCACAAAGAGGACTTCCAGGCCGTCGACATCGCCTCGATCGCCAAGCCGGTCACGAAGATGGCGGTGACCGTCCTGGAGGCAGCGCAGGTCCCCGGCGTCTTCCAGCAGGCCTTCCACCTGATGCGCTCCGGCCGGCCCGGTCCCGTCCTCATCGACCTCCCGATCGACGTCCAGCTGACGGAGATCGAGTTCGACCCGGAGACGTACGAGCCCCTCCCGGTCTACAAGCCGGTCGCGAGCCGCGCCCAGATCGAGAAGGCGATCGGGATGCTGAACGCCTCCGAGCGCCCGCTGATCGTCGCGGGCGGCGGTGTCATCACCGCCGACGCCGCCGAACTCCTCGTCGAGTTCGCCGAGCTGACGGGCACTCCGGTCGTCCCGACCCTGATGGGCTGGGGCGTTCTGCCCGACGACCACGAGCTGAACGCCGGCATGGTCGGCCTGCAGACCTCGCACCGCTACGGCAACGCGACCTTCCTGGAGTCCGACTTCGTCCTCGGCATCGGCAACCGCTGGGCCAACCGCCACACGGGCAAGCTGGACGTCTACACGGCCGGGCGGAAGTTCGTCCACGTCGACATCGAGCCCACGCAGATCGGCAAGATCTTCGCCCCGGACTACGGCATCGCCTCCGACGCCAAGGCCGCGCTGGAGCTGTTCGTCGAGGTGGCACGGGAGTTGAAGGCGGCGGGCAAGCTGCCCGACCGCTCCGCCTGGGCCGGGTCCGCGCAGGAGAGGAAGGCTCAGCTCCAGCGCCGTACGCACTTCGACAACATCCCGATCAAGCCGCAGCGCGTCTACGAGGAGATGAACAAGGCCTTCGGCCCGGAGACCCGGTACGTCTCCACCATCGGCCTCTCGCAGATCGCCGGCGCCCAGATGCTGCACGTCTTCAAGCCGCGGCACTGGATCAACTGCGGCCAGGCGGGCCCGCTCGGCTGGACGATCCCGGCCGCGCTGGGCGTGGCGAAGGCCGACCCGGAGGCGCAGGTCGTCGCCCTGTCCGGCGACTACGACTTCCAGTTCATGATCGAGGAGCTGGCGGTCGGGGCGCAGCACAAGATCCCGTACGTCCATGTCCTGGTCAACAACTCCTACCTGGGCCTGATCCGCCAGGCGCAGCGGGCGTTCGACATCGACTTCCAGGTCAAGCTGGAGTTCGAGAACATCAACTCGCCCGAGCTGGGCGTCTACGGTGTCGACCACGTCAAGGTCGCCGAGGGTCTCGGCTGCAAGGCGATCCGGGTGACCGACCCGAACGAGCTGGGCGCCGCCCTGGAGCAGGCCAAGAAGCTCGCCGCCGAGCACCAGGTCCCGGTCGTCGTCGAGGCGATCCTGGAGCGGGTCACCAACATCTCCATGTCGACGACGAACGACATCAGCAATGTCGTGGAGTTCGAGGAGCTCGCCACAGAGCCGGCTCACGCGCCGACGTCGATCAAGACGCTGAAGGTCTGACGCGGCGGATCTGAAGGTCTGACGCGGCGGATCTGACACGTCCCGTCAGCAAAGGGGCGGTCCAACCGAAAGGTCGGACCGCCCCTTTGTCGTTCCCCCGTGCTTCCCCCGTACTGCCGTGCTTCCCCCGTGCGGTGTTCCCCCGTTCACGGGACCCGCCGCCCCCGTGCCGGCGGGCCCCGTGTGAGGAGAATGTGCCCGCAGGGGGCGGCGGTTGAAGCCCCTTGAACAAGGTTCAGAGCTTGATTTGAGGATTGCGTAGACGTTCTACGTCGGCACACGTACGCGCATGCTCACGCCTCCTCGTGATGCTCCGACAGCCCCGGCCAGTCGTCGGGACCGCCGCCCTGCCACTCGATCAGGTCGCTGCCCTCCACATCGGTGACGTAGAGGTCGGCCAGCCGCAGGATCTCGCTCACGTCGTCCAGATGCGTGGCGATGCCCAGTGTCTCGTCGCCCTCGGTGACCCGCCGCGACCCGTCCAGGGCCGGCGGATGCACGACGACACGCGGATGTTCGGTCGGATGTGCTGCCATGCCTTCAGGCTCCTGCGGAAGGGCGGTGTCCGCACCCCGGAACCGGCGCGGGACGCCGAAGAGCGCCGGGTACGGGACCGTCCGTACCCGGCGCTCTTCGGCCGGTGAGGTATTCGGTTGTGGCCGTCCGACGGTGCGAGGCTGGGCGCGACAGGACGTTCGCGCCGCCGGACGGGGTCTTGGAATGCTCGGGACCGCGGCGGCAGCGACGGCACCGGGGGCTCCTTCCCTCAGGTCGAAGAAGGAGGCCGGGACCTTCACCACCGCACTGGCTCGCACGCCGCCGCGGTCCTCATGTTGCCCGGGCCCGTTCCGAGCGACCACCCCTCATCCGGGTCGATCGGCGTCTGGGCGCGGGCGGTGCGTCCGGCTCATGACCTCCTGTCAGAGGCCGGACGCAGTCCGGGGGTTCAGTCCTCGCGCAGGGCGCGGACCGCCTCCTCCACGCGCTTGCCGTACTCCGGGTCGGCGGCGTGGAAGTGGGCCAGGTTCTTCTCGATCACGTCGTCGCGGGAGACCTGGGACAGGCCACCGGCGATGTTCGCGACCAGGCGGGACTTCTCCTCGGCCGACATGAGCCGGTACAGCTCGCCGGCCTGGAAGAAGTCGTCGTCCTTGGTGTGGAGCGGGGCCACATGGGTGCCCGTGTGGCCGGTCACCGCGAGCGGGGCCGACAGCGGGCGGCCGGTCTCCACCGGGCCGTCGTAGGAGTTCGGCTCGTAGTTCTTGGCGTACCGGCCCTGGGAGTTGGTGGCCATGAAGCCGTCGCGGCCGTAGTTCTGCGCGGTCGTCGCCTTCGGGGCGTTGACCGGCAGCTGGGTGTGGTTGACGCCCAGGCGGTAGCGGTGGGCGTCCGCGTAGGCGAACAGACGGCCCTGGAGCATCTTGTCGGGGGAGGGGCCGATGCCCGGCACGAAGTTGTTCGGGGAGAACGCGGCCTGCTCGACCTCGGCGAAGACGTTGTCCGGGTTGCGGTCCAGGACCAGCCGGCCCACGCGCTGCAGCGGGTAGTCCTTGTGCGGCCAGACCTTGGTGAGGTCGAAGGGGTTGAAGCGGTAGTCGGCCGCCTCGGCCGCCGGCATGATCTGGACGTAGAGGGTCCAGGACGGGTGCACGCCCCGCTCGATGGCCTGGAGCAGGTCCGTCTGGTGGGAGTTGGGGTCCTTGCCCGCGAGCTCGGCGGCCTGCTCGCTGCTCAGGCAGCGGATGCCCTGGTTCGTCTTGAAGTGGTACTTGACGAAGAAGGCCTCGCCCTCGGCGTTCGTCCACTGGTACGTGTGCGAGCCGTAGCCGTTCATGTGGCGGTACGACGCCGGGATGCCGCGGTCGCCCATCAGCCAGGTCACCTGGTGCGTGGCCTCGGGGGCGTGGGCCCAGAAGTCCCAGACGTTGTCCGGCTCCTGGCGGCCGGTGAACGGGTCGCGCTTCTGCGAGTGGATGAAGTCGGGGAACTTGATCGGGTCCTTGATGAAGAACACCGGGGTGTTGTTGCCGACGAGGTCGTAATTGCCCTCCGCCGTATAGAACTTGACCGCGAAACCGCGCGGGTCGCGGACCGCGTCCGCACCGCCGAGGCTGTCGGCGACCGTCGAGAAGCGCAGGAACACCTCGGTCCGCTTGCCCACCGCGCTCAGGAAGTCGGCGTGGGTGAAGCCGGTGACGTCGTCCGTCACCTCGAAGTGGCCGTACGCGCCGGAGCCCCGGGCGTGCACCACGCGCTCCGGGATGCGCTCGCGGTTGAAGCGCGCCAGCTTCTCCAGCAGGTGCTGGTCCTGGAGCAGGAGCGGGCCGCCGACGCCGGCGGAGGCTGAGTTCTGGTTGTCGGCGACCGGGGCGCCGGACTCGGTCGTGAGCACGCGCTTCGACATCGTGGACCTTCCGTGCGGGTGTCAGCGGAAAACTGTTTCCGCTTTGTGGAGCCTAGAAGTGGGGCGATGGGACGTCAACAGTTTGTTGAAGCGAAATCAACGGTTTGTTGAAGGTGATTCCGGGCCGCGGCGCCGCCTGGGCGCGACAGGACAGGTGTCAGCGGCGCAGCGGCCCGGAAGTCTCGGAGGGTCGTCAGACCTGGGCGCCCGAGAGGCGCTCGACCGCACGCAGCAGCGCGGAGTGGTCCAGGCCGCCGTCGCCCTGCGCACGCAGGGACGCGACCAGCTGGGCGACCACGGCACCGACGGGCAGGGCGGCACCGACGTTGCGGGCGGCGTCCGTGACGATGCCCATGTCCTTGTGGTGCAGGTCGATACGGAAGCCCGGCTTGAAGTCCCGGTTCAGGAAGTTGTCCTTCTTCCGCGTCAGCACGGTGGAGCCGGCCAGGCCGCCGTTGAGGACGTCCAGCGCGGCGTTCAGGTCCACGCCCGACTTCTCCAGGAAGACCACGGCCTCGGCGCACGCCTGGATGTTCACGGCGACGATCAGCTGGTTGGCGGCCTTCACGGTCTGGCCCGAGCCGTGCGGACCGCACAGCACGATGGTCTTGCCGAGCGCCTCGAAGATCGGCTTGGCCTCGTCGAAGTCGGCCTGCGTGCCGCCGACCATGATGGACAGTACGGCCTCGATGGCACCGGCCTCACCGCCGGACACGGGGGCGTCCAGGACGCGGATGCCCTTGTCGCGGGCGGCCGCGGCCAGGTCGACCGAGGTCTGCGGGGTGATCGAGGACATGTCGATCAGCAGCGCGCCGGACCTGGCGTTCTCCAGGATGCCCTCGGGGCCGTAGGAGATGGCCTCGACGTGCGGGGAGGCGGGGACCATCGTGATGATCACGTCGGCGTCCTTGACCGCGTCGGCGATCGAACCGGCCGCGGTGCCGCCCGCGGCGGACAGGCGCTCCAGCTTGTCCTGCTCCAGGGTGAAGCCGGTGACCTGGTAACCCGCCTTGATCAGGTTCTCGGACATGGGGGAGCCCATGATGCCGAGGCCGATCCAGGCGATCTTGGGGAGGTTGCTCATGATGGGGGTACCTCTCTGAACTGCTGTGGTGCTTCTACGTATGGGCGCCGGTCAGCGGTGATTCAGCCTGTCCGGCGTTTGAGGACGAGGCCCTTTCGGGGCCGCAGCGGGGCCTGGGGGCGGCAGCCCCCAGGGGCGGTGCCGTCAGCGGGCGGCGCGCTGTTCCACCGGCAGCCAGCCGAAGGCCTCGGCGCTCGGGCGGTCGCCCGGCTTGTACTCGAGGCCGACCCAGCCCTCGTAACCCGCCTTCGTCAGCTGGTCGAGCAGCTCCTCCAGCGGCAGCGTCCCCGTGCCCGGCGCGCCGCGGCCCGGGTTGTCGGCGATCTGCACATGGCCGGTCTTCGCGGCGTACCGCTCGATCACCTGAGGCAGGTCCTCGCCGTTCATGGACAGGTGGTAGAGGTCCATGAGGAAGCGGGCGTTGCCCAGCCCCGTCGCCTCGTTGACCTGGTCGACGACGCCGACGGCGGCCGGTGCCGAGACCAGCGGGTACAGCGGCGACTCGGGCTTGTTCAGGGCCTCGATCAGCAGGATCGCGCCGATCCGGTCGGCGGCCCGGGCCGCGAGGGCCAGGTTCTCCAGCGCGAGCGCGTCCTGCTCGGCCGGGTCCACGCCCTCGACGCGGTTGCCGTACAGGGCGTTGAGCGCCTTGCAGCCCAGCGACTGCGCGAAGTCGGCGGCCACGTCGAGGTTGGCGCGGAACCTGTCCGACTCCTCGCCCGGTACCGACAGGGCACCACGGTCGGGGCCGGGCAGCTGACCGGCGTAGAAGTTCAGGCCGGTGAGCTGGACGCCCGCGTCCTCGATCGCCTTCTTCAGGGCGTCGAGCTCGGACTGCTCGGGGGTGGGGGAGTCGATCCAGGGCCACCACAGCTCGACCGCGGTGAAGCCGGCCGCGGCGGCGGCCGCGGGGCGCTCCAGAAGCGGGAGTTCCGTGAAGAGGATCGACAGGTTGACGTTGAAGCGCTGCTCTGCGAATCCCATGTCGCCGGCGCTCCCTTCCGTGTCGAGATTCCATATTGCGGAAGTTAGTTTCTGCGTACTGGAAGATTGCCGTTGTGTGTCCGAGCTTGTCAAGAGGGCTCGGCGGAAGGCGGTGCCGCACGTTAGGTTGACCGCGTGCGATTGAGAGTGGAGTTCACGACCGAGCCCTTCGACCTCGACGAGGCACCCGCGCACGCGCTGGCGGCCCGCGAGGTCATCGAGGCGGCCGATCTCGACGCGGTGGACGTCGGCCCGTTCGGCAACACGGCGGAGGGTGGTGCCGACGTCGTGCTCACCGCGGTGGACGCCCTGCTCCGCAAGAGCCTGGAGGCCGGTGCCACCCGGGTCTCGCTCCAGGTCAATGTGATCGGGGAGGGCGAGCAGTGACCGGTGCCGGGGACGAGCCCTTCATCGCGGCCGTGAAGCCGCTGGTCGACGCCATGGGTGGCGAGATCCTCCCGCCCGACGAGGCCGGCCCCGAGGATGTCGTGCTCTCCTGGGAGGGTGCCGACGTCGTCGCCGTACGCCTGCCCCAGCTGGCCGACTCCCTGGACCACATCCTGGCCGCCATGGAGCGCCGGAAGGGCAAGCCGCTGGCCGATCTGGACCGCAAGGCCAAGCAGGAGGTCGTGCGGATACTCGAGGCGCGCGGCGCCTTCTCCGTGCGGCACGGCGTGGAGACCGTCGCGAGCGCGCTCGGGGTGAGCCGCTTCACGGTCTACAACTATCTGAACCGGGACAAGAACCCCTGACCCGGCCCCCGGGTTTCGTTACCGCGAATTTTCAACAAAGTGTTGACGTCTCGTCGTCGTAGGGCGTTAGCTATCGGCACGCCCGTTCAGTACGAAGGCCCTTCGCGGCCACGGAGGCTCCCGTGACGTCGAATTCCACGCCCCCGGGCCTGGCCCGGTTCAACGCCCTGGAGGAGCACGCGGCCCACGCCGCTCTCCACGAGGCGTGCGCCTCCACGGCGTGGGCCACGCGGCTGCTCGCCGCCCGCCCCTATGCCACCGCCGACGAGCTCTACGCCGCCAGCGACGCCGCCATGGCCGAGCTGACGACCGGGGACCTCGAAGAGGCGATGGCCGGGCACCCGCCGATCGGCCGCCCCAAGCCGGGCGATCCGACCTCGGCCCGGGAGCAGCGCGGCATGGCCGGCGCCTCCGAGGAGCTCAAGGCGGAGATGCTCGAACTCAACCTGGCCTACCAGGACAAGTTCGGCCACGTCTTCCTGATCTGCGCCACCGGCCGGACCGGCGAGCAGATGCGCGACGCGGTCAAGGACCGGATCGGCAACTCGCCGGAGCAGGAGCGGGAGATCGTCCGCACCGAGCTGGGCAAGATCAACCGTATCCGGCTCGCCCGACTCGTCGAAGAGGACTGACCAAGCCATGAGCACCAGCACCACCGCCTCGGTGTCCACGCACATCCTGGACACCTCCGTCGGCCGCCCCGCCGAGGGCGTCGCCGTCCAGCTCTCCGCCCGTTCGGGCCGGGGCGCGGACTGGCAGGCGCTCGGCGGCTCCGCGACCGACGCGGACGGGCGGTGCAAGGACCTCCCGGCCCTGCCGGAGGGGACCACACACGTACGGCTCGACTTCGCCGTCGAGCCGTATTTCGAGAAGAAGCAAGCCGATGCGCAGCAGGACGCCCCCGCGAATCGGGACAGCGGTGCCGTGTTCTTCCCCGAGGTGGCGATCACCTTCGCCGTCGAGCCCGGGGAGCACTACCACGTACCGCTGCTGCTCAACCCGTTCGGCTACTCCGTTTACCGAGGGAGCTAGCAGACATGCCCACGATCCTGGGACAGAACCAGTACGGCAAGGCCGAGAACCGAGTCGTAAAGATCACGCGGGACGGCGCCACCCACCACATCAAGGACCTGAACGTCTCGGTCGCCCTCTCCGGCGACATGGACGAGGTCCACTACTCCGGCTCGAACGCCAACGTCCTGCCGACCGACACCACCAAGAACACGGTGTACGCGTTCGCCAAGGAGTACGGCATCGAGTCCGCCGAGCAGTTCGGCATCCATCTCGCCCGCCACTTCGTCACCTCGCAGGAGCCGATCCACCAGGCCCGGATCCGCATCGAGGAGTACGCCTGGGAGCGGATCGAGGCCTCCGACGCCAACTCGCAGTTCATCGGCTCCGACGAGGTCAAGCACTCCTTCGTCCGCAAGGGCCAGGAGACGCGGGTCACGCAGATCACCTACGACGGTGAGAAGTGGGAGGTCATCTCGGGCCTGAAGGACCTCGTCGTGATGAACTCGACGAACTCCGAGTTCTGGGGCTACGTCAAGGACAAGTACACGACGCTCCAGGAGGCCTACGACCGCATCCTGGCCACCCAGGTCTCCGGCCGCTGGCGGTTCAACTGGACCGACGACGAGCAGCGGATGCCCAACTGGGAGAAGTCCTACGAGCAGACCAAGAAGCACATGCTCCAGGCCTTCGCCGAGACGTACTCGCTCTCGCTGCAGCAGACGCTGTACCAGATGGGCGCGCGCATCATCAACAACCGCAGCGAGATCGACGAGGTGCGCTTCTCCCTCCCGAACAAGCACCACTTCCTGGTGGACCTGGAGCCGTTCGGGCTGAAGAACGACAACGAGGTGTACTTCGCCGCCGACCGCCCCTACGGCCTGATCGAGGCCACGATCCTGCGGGACGGCTGCGAGGCGAGGATCCCGGTGGACCTCACCAACCTGTAAGCCACAACTCCATTTCGGCACCCGCGGCCGGAGGGCACGGTTTGAAGGCTCCCGGCCGCGGCACTCAAACTCCCAGGGTCCTGCCGTGCCCTCTCCACATCAGCACATCACCCGTTCAAAGGGACGCATCATGGCAGCAGCCCAGCGCATCGTCATCGAGAACTGTTCGATCGCGACGGTGGACGCGAACGACACCGAGTACGCCACGGGCCACATCGTCATCGCGGACAACCGCATCGAGTCGCTCGGCGCGGGCAAGGCCCCCGAGGGCCTGGACAACGTCGTACGCCGCATCGACGCCACCGGGCACCTGGTCACCCCCGGCCTGGTCAACACCCATCACCACTTCTACCAGTGGATCACCCGGGGCCTGGCGACGGACCACAACCTCTTCAACTGGCTCGTCGCGCTGTACCCGACCTGGGCGCGCATCGACGAGCAGATGGTGCACTCGGCCGCGCAGGGTTCGCTGGCGATGATGGCCCGCGGTGGTGTGACCACCGCCATGGACCACCACTACGTCTTCCCGCAGGGCTCCGGCGACCTGTCCGGCGCCATCATCCGCGCCGCCCGCGACATGGGCGTCCGCTTCACCCTCGCCCGCGGCTCCATGGACCGCAGCGAGAAGGACGGCGGGCTGCCGCCGGACTTCGCCGTCGAGACCCTCGACGGCGCGCTGGCCGCGACCGAGGAGACCGTCAAGCAGCACCACGACGCCTCCTTCGACGCGATGACCCAGGTCGCCGTCGCCCCCTGCTCCCCCTTCTCCGTCTCCACGGAACTCATGCGCGACGGCGCCGAGCTGGCCCGCCGCCTCGGTGTACGGCTGCACACCCATGGTTCGGAGACGGTCGAGGAGGAGAAGTTCTGCCACGAGCTGTTCGGCATGGGCCCGACCGACTACTTCGAGTCCACCGGCTGGCTCGGCGAGGACGTGTGGATGGCGCACTGCGTCCACATGAACGACTCCGACATCGCCGCCTTCGCCCGGACGAAGACGGGTGTCGCCCACTGTCCTTCGTCGAACGCCCGCCTCGCGGCCGGCATCGCCCGCGTCCCCGACATGCTCAGGGCCGGCGTCCCGGTCGGCCTCGGCGTCGACGGCACCGCGTCCAACGAGTCCGGCGAACTGCACACCGAATTGCGCAACGCCCTCCTGATCAACCGCCTCGGCGCGCACAAGGAGGCCGCGCTGAACGCCCGGCAGGCCCTGCGGCTCGGGACGTACGGCGGCGCCCAGGTGCTGGGCCGCGCCGCCGAGATCGGCTCGCTGGAGCCCGGCAAGCTGGCCGACCTCGTCCTGTGGAAGCTCGACACCCTCGCCCACGCCTCCATCGCCGACCCGGTGACCGCGCTGGTCTTCGGCGCGGCGGCCCCGGTCACGGCGTCGTTCGTGAACGGCCGGCAGATCGTGGCGGACGGACGGCTGCTCACGGCCGACGAGGACGCGATCGCCCGCTCGACGCGGGACGAGGCGCAGCGGCTGGCGAGGATCTCGGCACAGGGCTGATCACCGTACAACTCCTTTGATCTGTACGGCACTTGATTTCCGGTCGGGAGGGACGGCTCCCGTCCGGAAGCCGTGGACCCGAGCGGGGTCCATGGCGGCCGTCTCCGGGGCGCGTGCCCGACGCACGCGCCCCGGAACGGTCTCCGTTTCCCCCAGAACGGGCCCGTCCCCGGTCCCTCCCCCACTCTCGGCTTCGCTCGAGCGGGAGGTGCCCCCATGCCCACTTGCACCACCTCCATGAACCCACGTCAGAGCCGACGTGTTAGCCGACCGGAGGAGCCGCCGTGCCCACCGCCCGTACAGCCGACGAGAGCCACCCCACCGAGGGGACCCATCCCGTCGACGAGAAACTCCCCGCCCTGAAAATGGCGACCACCGGTCTGCAACACGTGGCCGCCATGTACGCGGGAGTCGTCGCCCCACCCCTGATCGTCGGCGCGGCCATAGGCCTGACCGCCACCGACCTGACCTTCCTCACCGGCGCCTGTCTCTTCACCGCGGGCCTCGCCACCTTCCTCCAAACCCTCGGCATCTGGAAGATCGGCGCCCGGCTGCCGTTCGTCAACGGTGTCACCTTCGCCGGCGTCGCCCCCATGACCGCGGTCGTCGCCTCCACCGAGGACAAGTCCGACGCCCTGCCGATCATCTTCGGCGCGGTCATCGTCGCCGGCCTTCTCGGCTTCCTCGCCGCCCCCTTCTTCAGCAAGGCGGTCCGCTTCTTCCCACCGGTGGTCACGGGTACGGTCATCACCCTGATCGGCATCTCCCTCCTCCCGGTCGCCTTCGGCTGGGCGCAGGGCCCCGACCCCGCGGCGCACGACTACGGTTCGGCGACGAATCTGGGCCTCGCGGCCGGAACCCTGCTGATCGTCCTGCTCCTGCGCCGCTTCACCAGGGGCTTCGTCAAGCAGATCGCCGTACTCCTCGGCCTGGTCGTCGGCACGCTGATCGCGATCCCGTTCGGCGTCACGGACTTCGGCCCCGTCGCGGACGCGGACGTCATCGGCTTCCCGACCCCGTTCCACTTCGGCGCCCCGCAGTTCCAGCTCGCCGCGATCATCTCGCTGTGCGTGGTCATGGTGGTGTCGATGACCGAATCGACGGCCGACATGCTGGCGCTGGGCGAGATCGTCGAGCGCCCGGCCGACGAGAAGACCATCGCGGCCGGCCTGCGCGCCGACACCCTCGGCTCCGCGATCAGCCCCCTCTTCAACGGCTTCATGTGCAGCGCCTTCGCGCAGAACATCGGCCTGGTGGCGATGACGAAGATCCGCAGCCGGTACGTCGTGGCCGTGGGCGGCGGCTTCCTGGTGCTGATGGGCCTGTGCCCGATGGCCGCGTCGCTCATCGCGGTCGTACCGCGCCCGGTGCTGGGCGGCGCCGGCGTGGTCCTCTTCGGTTCGGTCGCCGCGAGCGGCATCCAGACCCTCGTCCGGGCCGGCCTCGACAAGGACAACAACGTCCTGATCGTCGCCGTCTCTCTGGCCGTCGGCATCGTCCCGATCACGGCGCCGGAGTTCTACCACGCATTCCCGGAGACGGCGAGGATCGTGCTCGACTCGGGCATCTCGACGGGGTGTGTGGCGGCGGTGGCGTTGAACCTGGTCTTCAACCACCTCGGCAAGGGCCGTGACGCCGAGGACGTGACCCACCCGATGGAGGCGGGGGAGGAGCTCACCGGGACGGCGAGCCAGGCCCCTGCCGCTCCATGAAGCGGATCAAGTACCAGTACACGAACGTCCAGGCGTACGACGCCGGGTAGCCGCACATCACCGGCTGGGCGTCACCGCCAGTTGACCCAGGGCACGTGCGCCCTGGCAGAACTCCGCGAGTCCTGCCAGGGCGCGCTGTACTGCTTACCGCGTACCGCTGTGCGTCAGCGGGTGAAGGTCACCCGGTGCTCCTTCAGGGCGCCGCAGTTGGAGCCCGTCACCTGCACATACACATTGCTGATGTGACCGCCCCAGTCGACGCAGTGGGCCTTGCCGTAGACGTAGGTCGGTCCGGCGTACGACGTGTACTGCCCCCAGTCGTCGTCCCCTTGCTCGGTGTCGGGGACGTAGACCCAGGCGGACATCTCCAGGGCGGTGCCCGGGTTGTTGCGGATGGTCGCCACGCAGTTCTTGCCGTTGGAGGCGTTGTACGTCAGATAGACGGTGCCGAGCGAGCCGACGGGCGCCGAGTTCACGGTCTTGTAGGCGCTGCCGCAGACCTTCTGCGGTGTGGTGTTGGGCGCGGCGGAGGCGGGTGCCGTCAGGGCGGCCGTGCTCCCCACCGTCAGGGCCGCTAACGCGGCGGCGGACAGGACAGAGCGCGCGTATCGCATATTTCCCCCAGGTAACCATTGCGGGTGGTTGCTCCTGCATGGTGTGACCCGTGGAACATGCGAATGGTTGTGCTCGGTCCTGTCGCTCCACAGGCGCTCTACAGACCGAACAGGGAGGGCTCCGAGGCGAGTTCCTTGAAGTACTCCTGCGGATTGGCGACGAGTTTGCGCTCCTTGAGGTTCAACAGGCCGCCGACTCCGGTGACCTCGGCCGCCACCGTGCCGTCCGTCTTGCGGATCGTCTGCTCGATGCGGAACGTCTTCCCGCTGCCCCAGTCGAAGGAGCACGTCACCTCCACCTCGTCGCCCGCGAGCAGCTCCCGCTTGTAGCGGATCGTCGTCTCCAGGGCCACCGGGCCCACGCCTCTGCTGATCAGGCCGGCCTGGCTGATACCGGCGGCCTGGAGCAGGGACCAACGGGCGTGCTCCGCGTAGTTGAGGTACACGGCCTGGTTGAGGTGCCCCTGCACATCCGTCTCGTATCCACGGACGGTCACCGTAACGGAAAACGGCTCGGTCACGACTTTCCCTTCGCGTGCCACGCTTCTTGGTCGTTGCGATCCTGGCATGTGCCCTCTACATCCGTCGCGGTGATGCCAGGAGATAACGCGCTCTTGTTCGAGGCTCGGTGTGTTCGCCGACCTGCCAGCCGGCCTTCTCCAAGGTCGCCGCGCAGGCATGCAGTGCGTCGATGCGGGGTTCGTACACGGCGACCGCCTCCGGCTGAGGCGTCGCCCGCACCCGGTACCCGTCGGCCTCCGTCTCCGGCCCGGCCGGAGAGTGCCCGGCCGCCTCCAGGGCGAGCGCGGCGGCCTGCACCAGATGCGTACGCTCCCATCCGCACGGCCGGTCCACGGCCCCGTCCGGATTGGTCATCCGGCGCAGCTCCAGCAGGCCCTGCCAGGCACTGTGCACCTCGCGGACGCGGGCCGGACCGGCCTTCGGCGCCTCCTCCTCACCGCCGATCCGCGCGGCGAACACACCACCGGCCGCGGACGCCGCGGGCTCCGCAGGTGCCGCCGGCTCCGCCTCCCGTATCCGGTGCCCCGCCGGCGTCAGAAAGTGATCGTGCGGCGGCCGCGGATGCCGGAAGGCCAACCCCCGCTTCACCAGCGCCGCGAGTTGCGCCTCCGTACCCTTCAGTCGCCCGGTGACGGGATCGGCGGCGTCGATGACACGCCGCTGGGCCGCGGTCGGTGGTCTTGTCACGGCGTGCTCCTTCCCGGGCGCGGGGGACCGGCCCACCTTCCAGGAAGGCACGGCCCCATCTGCTGGGAAGGCTACGACCCGGGTCTGACATTCCACCCGGCGATCACCGGCCGCCCATGCTCGGTGCCCAGTCGGCACACCGCCCCCGTCGCCAGCTGGAACAGCGCCCCGTGCGCCGCAGACAGCCCGAGCCGCCGGGCCGTGAGAACCCGCAGGAAGTGCCCGTGCGCCACGAGCACCACGCAGCCCTCCGTGTCGGCGAGCGCCGCGTCCACCTTCCCCAGCATCCGGTCGGCGCGCTCCCCGACCTGCTCCGCGCTCTCCCCCGGACGGTCGGGCGGCCCGGGCGCGACCCCGTCGGTGAACAGGAACCATCCCGGCCGCTCGCGCTGGATCTCGACGGTGGTGACGCCCTCGTAGCCGCCGTAGTCCCACTCCCGCAGATCCGCGTCGACCCGTACGTCGTGCAGCCCGATGAGCTCGGCGGTCTCCCGCGCCCGCTGCAGCGGGCTGACGAACGCGGCCCCGATCCGGTGCGACCGGATCAGCGGCACCAGTCGCCGCGCCTCCTCGCGCCCGTGCTCGGTGAGCGGCACATCCGTCCATCCGGTGTGCTGCCCGGACCGCGACCACTCGGTCTCCCCGTGCCGGACCAGAAGGAGATCACCCACGTACGTGCCCTTCCCGCTCGCCTCCCGGCACCGTGCCACACGGTTCCCGGGGCCCGCAGGACGGACTGGGCCGGACGGCCGCTCGTGGCTCCCCCGGCGGCCTCAGATGCCCGGGCGGCCTCAGACCCCCGGGAGGCCCTGTACCGACTGCGCGAGCTGCCCGACCGCGACGACGAGCGGGGCCACGGGCTGGACGAACTCGTTGAGGCGGTCGAGAGCGCGCCGCAGGACGCCGGGCTCCGGTTGTGGCTCGGCCAGTTCCTCGCGCAGGCGGCGCAGTTCCCGGGTGGTGCCGTCGGGGTCGGCGAGTTCCGCGCGGTGCTCCTGAAGCAACTGCTCGACGCGCGCGAGGAGTTCGGCCGTCCGTTCGCTGTCCTGCTGCTGGAAGGAGACCGAGCCGGAGAACGCCTGGGCGCCGCGCCCCACGGCCTGGTTGCCGACGTAGTGGGTGCCGCCGCTGATCATGACCCCCTCGTTGACGGGAGGATCGTGTCGCGCGTCGTCGTTGCGCATGAGGTGCCCCCTACTTGTCGGAACCGCCGGCGGCGCTCATCGCGGCCGGGCCTGGCTGCTGCGGGATGTTCTGATGGGCGGTCGCCCCCGTGCCGATCGCCTGGTTGCCGATGATGCTCATCCCGCCCTGCTGGATGAGGCCCTGGTTGAGGATGGTCTGCTGCTGGCTGCGGAAGTCGGTGATGTCGTAGCCGTGCGCGTCGAGGAACTCGCGGATCGCGGCGAGGGTGTGGCGTTCCACCAGGGACGTGATCCGCCCGGCGTCCACGACCTGGAAGTAGTTGTGGTAGTTGGGGCTCAGCGCCATCTCCCGGATGCTCACCCGGGCGCCGTAGTCGAAGACCGGGTCCTGCTCCATGGCCGTCAGCTCGTCGACCATGCGCCGGTTGTGCCGTGTCTCGAAGCGGGCGTGGCGCAGCGCCCGGAACGGAGCGGCGAAGAACGCCCCGCCGGTGCGGGAGAGGGCCCTCAGCAGCAGCCCGCGTCTCGCGTCGGGGCCGAGCGGGCCGCGCAGGCGGTCCACGACGTGGTAGTCCGCGGCCACCGGGCCGAGCACGTGGTTGTCGCAGTGCAGGTGAAGGGTTCTGCCCGCGGTCGAGAAGTGCAGGAACACGCTCGGCACCACGTCCCCGCCCCACATCGGCACGTGCAGCGCCAGATAGTGGCGGACGGTACCGGTCGGATGCAGCATGATCCGCTCGACCTCTTCGGGCGACAGCCGTGCGGCCGGGGTGATGCTGCGGGCCTTGATGAACCGGTCGTCGTCACCGATCGTCGTGCCGCTCGCGAAGATCCGGTCCTCGATGACGAGGGAACCCAGGGCATCCGCCTCGGCCTCCGCCGTCGCGTCGGCGCCGGCGCGCTCGGCGACCGCGCGCAGCCGTGCGCGGACGTGGTCGACGAGTTCGGCGACGGTGAAGGCCTCCGGCCCGGCGGGACGCGCGCTCATGCCGACGGGGTCCTCGGCGGGCAGCAGCGGCACGGCGATCGACCACTTGGAGCTGGTCTCCGAGTAGCCGATGAACGGGGTGTATCCGCTGTACACGGTGACGTTGCCGGCCTGCGCCTCCCTGATGGCCGTGAGCCGCTCGGCCATCCACTTGCGCCGGGGCACGGAGGGGCGGGGCTGCCGGGCGAACGTCTCGCGGGTCATGGTGGTGCGCAGCAGCCGGTCGGTGTCGAGGTCGTGGCGCACGACCGTCACGTACGCGAACGCGGCCGCGCCGAGCGAGGCGAGGACGGCCGGTACGCCGCCCAGGTAGGCGCCGAGCAGCCAACCGACGAAACCGGGCACGGGCAGCAGGGAGAAGAGGAAGCCGAAGTAGAAGGCGAGCAGCACCATGACGGCGGCCGTGATCGCGCTGCCCACCAGCATCCTGCTGTTCGGCTCGTGGTGGCCGCGGGTGGCCAGGCTCGGCTTGGAACGGGCGCCTCGGGTGGTCGACAACAGCACCGTGACGTACACCAGCCACAGCGGCGCGAGCAGGGCCACGACGGCGAACGCCCCCGCCAGTCGCAGGTCGCGGCGGTAACGGATGTCCTGTGCTGCCATGCAGTGGCGTACCACCGCCGACAGATCGACATCGGGTGAGGGGGCCACGGCACTGGCCTCGTCGGCCAGGACCTCCTCCACCACCCGGTCGGCGAAGCGTTCGTCCACGTAGGCCGCGGCGCACAGATACCGGGTGACGTCACCCGGGGCGCTCCCTACCGGCATGCGTACCTGTGGGGTCGTCATGCCGAGCCCTCCTTCGTTCCTCCGGCGGAGCGACGCCTTCGCGGCGCCGACGGATCTCCAGGCAGGTGTCCCGGGCAGCCCGACGGTCAGCAGCGCGAGCAGCAGGCCGACCGCCAGACCGAAGGTGAGGGACGAGAGCATCAGGTTCTTCAGCAGGGTGCCGGGCGGTGCCAGGTCCTCGTCCCGGAGGAAGGTCTCCAGCATGCCCATCCGCAGGAGTGCCTCGACCTCGGCCGCGAGCACTCCGACGGCGAGGCAGCGGAGCAGGCCGCCCCCGCGGGCCAGGAGGCGGGACGAGAAGAGGACGAGCCCCGCGAGCAGTACGACGACGCCGACGTCGGCGATGACCAGAAAGGACACGCTGTCCCAGTACTCGGGGGAGTACGCCCAGGCGGGGACGAACACCCCCTGGGCGAGCGTGCGTACGGTCTCGTTGCCGAGTTCCTCGACGTAGAACTTGTCGATGTAGAACTCCCACAGCGGCCGCTGCACCCATGGGCTGCCCGCTGCGAGGACCAGCAGGAGCAGCAGCGCGACACGGCCGCGTAAGGACGACGGCAAGCGGGACACACTCCGGCGAGACAAGAACACCTGGGGTTCCCCCATCCCCCGATCCCAGAGATCAGTGGCCGCACTCTATGGCATCCCCACGGGCCGCCACCGCGAATCCGCCAACATCGAGAAGCCCGACGACCACCAGCCCTACGACTGCTGCCGATACCCGCTCAGGAACCGCCCGATCCGCCCGATGGCCGCCTCCAGATCCTCCGCGTACGGCAGGGTCAGGATGCGGAAGTGGTCGGGGGTCGGCCAGTTGAAGCCCCTGCCCTGGACCACCTGGATCTTCTCCCGCAGCAGCAGGTCCAGGACGAACTTCTCGTCGTCGTGGATCTTGTGCACCTTGGGGTCGAGGCGCGGGAACGCGTACAGCGCGCCCTTCGGCTTAACACAGGAGACGCCGGGGATCTCGTTGAGCTTCTCCCAGGCCACGTCCCGCTGTTCACGCAACCGCCCGCCGGGGGCGGTCAGCTCCTGGATCGACTGGCGGCCGCCGAGCGCGGCCTGGATGGCGTACTGGGCGGGCGCGTTGGCGCACAGGCGCATGGAGGCCAGCATCGTCAGGCCCTCCAGGTAGTCCTTCGCGTGCTGCCGCGGGCCGGTGACCACCAGCCAGCCGGAGCGGAAGCCCGCCACCCGGTACGTCTTCGACAGGCCGCAGAAGGTGAGGACCACCAGATCGGGGGCGAGGGCCGCGGCCGAGTGGTGCACGGCGTCGTCGTACAGGATCTGGTCGTAGATCTCGTCGGCGAAGACCATCAGGCCGTGGCGGCGGGCGAGGTCGAGGATGCCCTCGAGGATCTCCTTCGGGTAGACCGCGCCGGTGGGGTTGTTGGGGTTGATGATGACCACGGCCTTGGTGCGGTCCGTGATCTTCGATGCCATGTCGTCGAGGTCCGGGTACCAGTCGGCCTGCTCGTCGCAGAGGTAGTGGACCGCCTTGCCGCCGGCGAGGGTCGTCACCGCCGTCCACAGCGGGAAGTCCGGGGCGGGGATGAGGATCTCGTCGCCGTCCTCGACCAGCGCCTGTACGGCCATGGAGACCAGCTCGGACACGCCGTTGCCGAGGAAGACGTCGTCGACGCCGACCTCCAGGCCCAGCGTCTGGTACCGCTGGGCCACCGCCCGGCGGGCGGAGAGGATGCCGCGCGAGTCGGTGTAGCCGTGCGCCTGGGGCAGCATCCGGATCATGTCCTGGAGGATCTCCTCCGGCGCCTCGAAGCCGAAGACCGCGGGATTGCCGGTGTTCAGGCGCAGCACGCTGTGGCCCGCCTTCTCCAGCGCGTCGGCGTGCTCGATCACCGGGCCGCGGATCTCGTAGCAGACCTCGCTCAGCTTGTTCGACTGCCGGAACTCCATGCGCGCTCGCCCCTCCGGTTTTCGTGTGTTGCTTGGTTTTACCAAGTTCCAGCTTGGAAAGTCCAACAACATGTCTAGACTGCGTCGCATGTCACCTCGCCGAAGCTACGACCAGTACTGTTCCGCCGCCCGTGCGCTCGACGTCGTCGGCGACCGCTGGACCCTGCTGATCGTCCGGGAGCTGCTGGCCGGTCCGCGGCGCTACACCGACCTGCACGCCGATCTGCCGGGCGTCAGCACGGACGTGCTCGCCTCCCGGCTGAAGGACATGGAGCGCGACGGCATCAGCACACGGCGCCGGCTGCCGCCGCCCGGAGCGGCGTACGTGTACGAACTCACCCCGCGTGGACGGGAGTTGCTGCCGGTGCTCCAGGCGCTGGGGGAGTGGGGGCAGGCCGAGCTCGGCGAGCGGCGGCCCACCGACGCGGTGCGCGCGCACTGGTTCGCGCTGCCTCTGCTGCGGTCGCTGGAGGGAGAGGGGCTGGTCGAAGTCCGGCTGGAGGAGGGCGACTTCCATCTGTACGTCGGCGCCGAGGACGGGCCGGTCTACGGGGACGGGCCCGCTCCCGGGGAGCCGGATGCGCGGTTGGTGCTGGACTCCGGGACGTGCGAGGCGGTCGCACGGGGGGAGTTGAGGGTCGCGGACGGTGTTCGTGACGGCCGTATCGAGGTGACCGGGGACGGCACCCTCGCCAAGGTCCTTCGGGAGGGATGACGAAGGGGCCCGCTGTCGAGGACAGCGGGCCCCTCATGACCAGGTCTCATGACCAGGTGTCAGGCCGTCGGCGGCACCCGCGAAGGCCGTCCCGACCCGCGCGTCAGCGCATACCCGCCGACACCGGCGAGCGCGGCCAGCACGCCGCCGATCACCGTCCACACCCAGCGGTCGGACCACCAGCCGGACGCCCAGCCGCCGCTCGGTTCAAGGCTCGCGAGCAGGGCCTCCTTGGTCGACTCCTCCTCGTCGCCCTGGGAGATGGCGCCTGCTCCCGGCACCAGCGGATGTGCCAGCGCCCCGTCCACCGCCGCCGCCCCGCCGACGTCCTCGGAGTCGGCCCGCACCTCGGCGTCGACCGGCAGGCCGAGGTCGGAGGTGGGCAGGTCCACGACCGTCAGCCGGATGTAGTACGTGCCCGGCAGCGGATCGTCGGCCCACGGCTCCGACCAGGCGCGGACGGTCCGCAGGACGCAGGCCAGCTCCACGGAGGCGGCACCCGCCGCCGCGGTGCGCGTCTGTGCCCCGTACTGGCAGGACTGGCGGCGCCGCAGGCCGTCGTACACGTCGATCTGCCAGGTCTCGGCGGCGTGCGTGTCCGGCAGCTTCACCGTCGCCTTGACGGTGGGGCGCTGTCCGGCGTCCGCGGGGAACGACCAGTACAGGTAGTCGCCCGTGGAGGCGCTCGCCGTGGCCGTCTGCCCCTGCTCGACCTCGGTCGCCGTACGGAAGGAGGTGCCCGCCTCGGTCGGCGCGCCGCCGTCCTCCGACGCGCTCGGCGACGGCGAGGAGTCCGCGGCCGCCGGACCCGCCGCCAGCCCCAGCGTCAGCAGGGCGGCACTGAACACACGTGTGATCCGCATCAGTTGGTCCTCCAGATCGCGACCCGCCAGCGTGACAGCCAGCCCCAGACGAGACCGGCGAGGAAACCGGTGAGGATCAGCGCGCCCAGCAGCCACCAGCCGCGCCCGAGCCCGAAGGAGGCCACGTCGCTCGACGCCGACGGACCGTCCACGACATCGACGGTCAGCTCCAGCGGCAGACCGGGCGTGGCCTTCACGCCGGAGCCCGCCGAGAAGGAGTGCGTGACCTGCAGGCAGACGGCCTCGGCGGTCGCGGTGTCCTCGTCGTCGCTCTCCTTCTTCGGATAGCGCAGACCGGCCGACACCACATCCGTGCGACCGTTGCCCGCGGCCTCACCGCGCACGATCTCCCGTCCGTGCACCGTCACCGCCCGCAGCAGCACGCCGTACGACGGGTTCACGGCCCGGTCCGCCGACACGCTCACCGAGGCACGCAGCTCCTGGCCGGGCTCGACGTCCACGCGGTACCAGCGCTGCTGCCCGAACTCCTCACGGTCGGTGTACAGGCCGGACTTCAGCGTGGGCGCCTTCGTGCACTGCCGCGCGCCCTCCGTCGCGACCGGCGTCACCACGGGGTCGGCCGCCCGGTCGACCAACTGGTTGACCTTGTCGGCGAGTTCGTCGGTGTGCTCGACCGAGGTGAACGTGCCGCCCGTCGCCTCGGCGATGCAGCTCAGCTGCTGCCGCAGCTTGGTGTTGGGGACCAGGCCGAGCGTGTCGATGGTCAGCCCGATGCCCTTGGCGGCTATCTCACGGGCCACCTCGCACGGGTCGAGCGGGGCGCAGGTGTCCTCGCCGTCGCTGATCAGCACGATCCGCTTGGAGCCCTCGCCGCCGTCGAGGTCGTCGGCCGCCTTGAGCAGCGCGGGGCCGATCGGCGTCCAGCCGGTGGGGGTGAGGGTCGCCACCGCCGTCTTGGCCTCGGTGCGGTCCAGCGGGCCGACCGGGTAGAGCTGCGCGGTGTCCTTGCAGCCCGTCCTGCGGTCGTCGCCCGGGTAGTTGGCGCCCAGCGTGCGGATGCCGAGCTGGACCTCCTCGGGCGTGGCGTCCAGCACCTCGTTGAAGGCCTGCTTCGCCGCGGCCATCCGGGACTGGCCGTCGATGTCCTTCGCCCGCATCGAGCCGCTGACGTCGATCACGAGATCGACTTTCGGGGCGGTGGCGGTGGTCTCGTCGGCGACCGCTCCGGCCGGGAAGACCATCCCGGCCGTGAGCGCGGCGAGCAGGGCGCAGACCCCGGCCGCCAGCCGTTGTGTTCTGATCATCGGCGGATCTTATTGATCAGAGGTGGTCCGCTCCAAAACGGGGTCGGAACACCGTCAGAGCACCTCGCTGACCAGCGGATTGGGCAGCTCCGCCCACTGATCCCCGGGCGTCCCCGGCGACAGCCGCATCAGCGTCAGCGCCTTCGTGGGCAGCGGCTCCTCGCGCAGTGCCGCGAGATCCACGGTGCCCGGCAGATCCCGTACGACTGCCTCCAGCGCCCCGCGCAACACCGCCCCCGAACCGGCCGCACCCGCCAGCGCCCCGGCCACCAGGGAGCCGAACAGCTTGCGGCGCAGGGTCGGCACGTCGTCCGTCACGATCCGGCCGGTCAGCTCCGGCACCGGGATGCCGTGCCGGGCGAGCCGGGCCGGACTGACGCGGATGTCGGCGAGGTCGCGGTAGACCAGGCGCACCGGGGAGCCGTCGGGGGACAGCACCACCAGCAGGTTCTGGCCGTGCGCCTCCAGCGCGACACCCAGCTCCAGCAGCCGCAGCCCCACGGTGAGGGCGAGACGCGTGAACTCGGCCAGCCAGGTCGGGGATTGGGGCAGCGCGGTGGTGGCGAGCGCGGCCACCGGTACCACCCGCTCGCCCGGCCGCGCGTACTCCTGCGGCGACTCGCGCACCACAGCCGCCAGATCCGGCGAGTGGGCGGTGGCGGCCCCCAGGGTGCGGGTGATGTGCAGCAGCCCGTCCGTCCGCGCCGCGAGCGTCTCCGCGAAGTCGGACAGGGTGGCCGAGATGCCGATGGAGTACACCGAGATGTCCCGCACCGAGGACGTCAGCCGGGCGCTCAGTGCGGTCTTGACGTGCGGTCCGCCGTGGAGGGCGAGCGTGCGCAGGGACATCAGGGGATGCGCGGCGACTGTGCCGTCGTAGGGATCGCGGGGACGCTTGAGCACATGCTCGGCCTGCCACGGATGCACCGGGATCAGCAACCGCTCCCCGTCCCGCATCCCTTCCGGCCACGCACCCGTCACCAGGCACTCGTCCGCCCGCACCGGCACCAGCCCCAGCGCGACCACCGGCCGGTGCTCCGGCCCGTACGCCAGCTGCTCGGCGACCGAGAACCCCGGCCGGGAACGGCAGTTGGGATGGAACGGATGCCCGTCGACCACCCGCTGCTCCCACTCCCAGTCGCGCAGGGGCCACTCCTTCGAGTGGGCGTCCTGCCCGGCCCGTGACAGCGCCAACGAGGCGACACTGTGGCCGAGTTCGGCGGCGAAGGACGTACCGTGCGCCACGGAGAGGCCGGTCAGCAGCCGGGCCGGATCGTCGAACGGCGTCTCGTCGAGTCGTACGGCGGTGACGTACGCGGCCGTGGCGTACGGGTCCGCGTGCGGGCCGTGCAGCCGGCGGCCGTCGGCGAGGTGCAGGGTGAGGCCTTCCAGGCCTGGCTCGCGGCGGTCGACCCAGGGCAGGGGCTCGTGCGTGAGCGCGCGCCACAGCCGGGTCAACACGGCCGCCCGGGCCCCGGGAAGCTCGGCCTGGTACCGCGACGCGAGATCGGGGCGCACTTCGGCCAGTTCGGCGGTGACCTCGGCCTCGGCGCTGGGGAAACGGTGCACGGGCGGGCTCCTCGGGTACGAGTAGGGCGTCGGGGCAGGCACCGACGACAGACATACTGATCGTCTCCCCGCCTGAACGGACCGTAGAGAACGAGTGGATCGCGTGCACCTCAACCCCCTGCCCGCAGCCGACGTCGCGGCACGTGCCGACGCCCACGCGGTCACGCCCCTGCTCAACTGCCTGCTGCGCGAGGTGGCCGAACCCCACTCGGAGTCCGGCGAACGGCGGGTGTACCGGCTGCCCGGCTCGGGCCGCCTGCTGCGGGTCCGCGGCGAGCGGCGGCCCGCCGAGCCCGAGGTGCACGCGTCCGGCGCCTGGCAGCGCATCGACCACACAGAACTGGTCAAACTCGTCGCCGACGAGCTGCGCCGGCACACCGGGGCCTCCAATCACGAACTGCCCGCCGAGATGATCGACAGCCGGGACGCGGTGGCCGCGCTGCTCACGGCACGCGCGCGTGCGGTGCCGCCGGACGACCTCTACCTGCGCTCCGAGCAGTCCCTCCTCACCGGCCACCCCCACCACCCCGCCCCCAAGGCGCGCGGCGGCGGCCCGGTCGCGGCCTGGCTGCCGTACGCCCCCGAGGCGCACGCCCGCTTCCCGCTGACGCTGCTCGGCCTGCGCGAGGACGCGGTCGTCGAGGAGGGCGACACCTCGGCCCTGGACGCCCTCGGCGAGGCCCCGCCCGGCTACCGGCTGCTGCCCGCGCACCCCTGGCAGCTCGACCTCGTCGACGTCGCGCCGGCCTTCGCCGACGGCAGGCTGATCCGGCTGGGCACCACCGACTTCGACGTCTGGCCCACGGCCGCGATCCGCACGCTGTACGCCCCCGAGCCCGACCTGTTCCTGAAGTTCAGCCTCGACGTGCGGATCACGAACGACATCCGCCGGCTCTGGCGCCACGACCTGCTGAAACTGCGCCGCACCGACGCCGCGGCCACGGCCGCCTTCGCCACTTCCCGCGCGGCCTGGCTGAGCGACCGCGGCTACCGCACCGCCGACTTCGCCTTCGAGGAACTCGCCGTCCTCGTCCGCGACGGCTTCCACGACCGACTGCTGCCCGGCACGACCCCGCTGCTCGCCGCCGCCCTCGTGGAGGGTTTCGAGGGCAGCCCGCTCGACGCCACGGCGGACCCGGCGGCCTGGTGGGAGGCGTACCTCGGCGCGGTCGTACCGCCCGCCCTCGCGGCCTTCGCCGACCACGGCGTCGTACTGGAGGCCCACCTGCAGAACACGCTGGTCGCCGTCGACACCGACGGCACCCCGGTACAGGCCCTGTTCCGGGACGCCGAGGGCGTGAAGCTGCTGCCCGACGTGACGCGGGCGGCCGGCTGGGAGCGGCTCGTGTACTGCCTGGTCGTCAACCACCTTGTGGAGATCGCCGACGCCCTGGCCGAACGCCACCCGCCCCTGGACCCCTGGCCCGCCGCACGCCGCGAGTTCGCCCGCCACGACCTCCCCGAGACCACCGGCCTGCTCACCGCACCCACCCTGCCCGGCAAGACGAACCTGCTCCTGCGCTGGACGAACGCCGACGGCGCGGACGCCCGCTATCTGCCGCTGCCGAACCCGCTGGCCCGTACATGATCTGAATTACCCTGGCCGGTGTGCTGCGCGACGTGACTGCTGTTCGATACGTGACCCCGTTGCGGTCCGGCGGCTCCGTGCCCGGAGTCGTCGAGGCCGACGACCTGGGCACGTACGTCGTGAAGTTCACCGGCTCCGCGCAGGGCCGCAAGGCGCTGGTCGCCGAGGTCATCGTCGGCGAACTGGCCCGTGCGCTGGGGCTGCGCTTTCCCGAGTTGGTCCTGGTCCACTTCGATCCCGCGATCGCCGAGAGCGAGCCGCACCAGGAGGTACGGCAGCTGCACGCGTCCAGCGCGGGGGTCAACCTCGGCATGGACTACCTGCCGGGGGCGAAGGACTTCACCCCCGAGGTCGCCAAGCACTTCCGCGTGGATCCCCCGGAGGCGGGCCGCATCGTCTGGCTGGACGCGCTGACCGCCAACGTCGACCGTACGGTCCACAGCTCCAACCTGATGGTCTGGCCCACGCTGGGGACCGTTCCGCCGCGCTTGTGGCTCATCGACCACGGCGCCGCGCTCGTCTTCCACCACCGCTGGGACGGCACGGACCCCGCGAAGGCGTACGACTTCCGTCACCACGCCCTCGGCCACTACGCCCCCGACGTGCGCGCGGCCGACGCCGAGCTGGCGCCGAAGGTCACCGAGGCCCTGCTGCGGGAGGTCGTGGCGCAGGTCCCGGACGCGTGGCTGAGCGCCGAACCGGGCTTCCTGAGCCCCGGGGAGGTCCGCGACGCCTATGTCGCCCACCTCCACGCGCGCGTACAGGCGTCCGCGGCCTGGCTCCCCACCGACTTCCCCTCGCGGGAGGAACTCGCCGCCGAGGAGGCCCTCCGCGCGGCACGCACACAGGAAGGCCGCCCGAAGTGGCTCAAGCGGGTCCCCGACCTGCACGGCAAGCCGGCGGCAGAACAGGATTGGTCGGTACACCTGGGATGACGGACACCCCTATGACGGACGCCCGGCGGGTCGAGATCGAGTACTGCACCCAGTGCAGGTGGCTTCCGCGTGCCGCCTGGCTGGCCCAGGAGCTGCTGACGACCTTCGAGGCGGAGCTGACGGAGCTCGCCCTGAAGCCGGGCAAGGGCGGCGTCTTCGTCGTCCGCGTGGGCGACGAGGTGGTGTGGGACCGTCGCGAGCAGGGCTTCCCCGAGCCGACGGCCGTGAAGCAGGCCGTACGCGACCGAGTGGCCCCGGGAAAGTCCCTGGGCCACTCGGAGAGGTCTGCGTCTTCGCAGGAGGACGTCAGCCCTTGAGCTGCTCGTACGCCGGCAGCGTCAGGAAGTCCGCGTAGTCCTCGTCGAGGGAGACCTCCAGGAGCAGGTCGTGGGCCTGCTGCCAGTGGCCGGCCGCGAAGGCCTCCTCGCCGATCTCGGCGCGGATGTTCGCAAGTTCCTCGGCGGCGACCTTGCGGGCCAGCTCCGGGGTGGCCTTCTCGCCGTTCTCGAACTCGACGCCCGCGTTGATCCACTGCCAGATCTGCGAGCGGGAGATCTCGGCGGTGGCCGCGTCCTCCATGAGGTTGAAGATCGCGACCGCGCCGAGGCCACGCAGCCACGCCTCGATGTAGCGGATTCCGACCTGGACGGCGTTGATGAGGCCCGGGTACGTCGGCTTGGCGTCCAGCGAGTCGATGGCGATCAGGTCGGCCGCCTCGACGTCGACGTCCTCGCGCAGCCGGTCCTTCTGGTTCGGCCGGTCGCCGAGGACCTTGTCGAAGGACTCCATGGCGATCGGGACCAGGTCGGGGTGGGCGACCCAGGAGCCGTCGAAGCCGTCACCGGCCTCGCGGTCCTTGTCGGCGCGGACCTTCTCGAAGGCGACCTTGTTGACCTCGGCGTCCCGGCGGGACGGGATGAAGGCCGCCATGCCGCCGATCGCGTGCGCGCCGCGCTTGTGGCAGGTGCGGACGAGGAGTTCGGTGTACGCCCGCATGAACGGGGCCGTCATGGTGACCGCGTTGCGGTCCGGCAGGACGAACTTGGCGCCGCCGTCACGGAAGTTCTTGACGATGGAGAACAGGTAGTCCCAGCGGCCCGCGTTCAACCCCGAGGCGTGGTCGCGGAGTTCGTAGAGGATCTCCTCCATCTCGTACGCGGCCGTGATCGTCTCGATCAGGACGGTCGCGCGGACGGTGCCCTGCGGGATGCCGACGTAGTCCTGCGCGAAGACGAACACATCGTTCCAGAGGCGGGCCTCCAGGTGCGACTCCGTCTTCGGGAGGTAGAAGTACGGGCCCTTGTCGAGGTCGAGCAGGCGCTGGGCGTTGTGGAAGAAGTACAGGCCGAAGTCGACGAAGGCGCCGGGGACCGGCTGTCCGTCGACCTGGAGGTGACGCTCGTTCAGGTGCCAGCCGCGCGGGCGCATGACGACGGTCGCCAGCTCGTCGTTCGGGCGCAGGGCGTACGACTTGCCGGACTTCGGGTCGGTGAAGTCGATGTTCCGGGTGTACGCGTCGATCAGGTTGAGCTGGCCGAGGACCACGTTCTCCCAGGTCGGCGCCGAGGCGTCCTCGAAGTCGGCGAGCCAGACCTTGGCTCCCGAGTTGAGGGCGTTGATGGTCATCTTGCGGTCGGTGGGGCCGGTGATCTCGACGCGGCGGTCCTGCAGCGCGGGCGGGCACGGGGCCACCCGCCAGGAGTCGTCCGCGCGGATCGCGGCGGTCTCCGGGAGGAAGTCGAGGGTGGAGGTGCGGGCGATCTCGGCGCGGCGCTCCGCACGGCGGGAGAGGAGTTCGTCACGCCGGGGCGTGAACCGGCGGTGCAGCTCGGCCACGAAGGCGAGGGCCGCCTCCGTGAGGACCTCCTCCTGCCGGGGCAGGGGCTCGGCGTCGACGATGGCCAGCGGGGACGGCGCTGGTGCGGACATGAGCTGTCACTTCCTTCAGCGAGCTACGAAGACGAACTGTCGAGCTTTGGCAGAGCTTTGGCACCGGGTGCCAGTCTTCCCGGATACGGCTGACAACGCCCGTGGAGCCGTCGGGCGCTTCTGAACAGTGGATACTAGTTTCCTCATGGTGGAAGTTCAATGGTTTGTTGATGTCGAGATTCTCTGAGTCGAGGCAAGGTGGCGCTCAGTGCCACCGCGCTCACTCAAGGTGGCTCAGATCGGCCTCCGTGTCGATGTCGTACGGCCGGGCCACGTCCCCGCACTCGACGAGCCCGATCGCCCCCTCGTGCGCCTTCAGGTAGGCGCGTGCCCCCCGGTCGCCGGTCGCGGTCGCCGCGATGCCCGCCCAGTGGGCGGCGCCGAAGAGCACGGGATGCCCGCGTACCCCGTCGTACGCCGCCGAGACGAGCGACTGCTCGCCCTCGTACGCGGCGAGCACCCGGGCCACCGCCTCCGGTCCGATGCCGGGCTGGTCGACGAGCGAGACGAGCGCCGCCCGCGCCCCCGTACCGGCGAGCGAGCCGAGCCCGGCGCGCAGGGAGGAGCCCATCCCCTCGGCCCAGTCCGGGTTCTCCACCAGTACGCAGTCACCGAGCTCGGCCTGCTCCCGTACGGCGGCCGCCTGCGCGCCCAGCACCACGTGCACACGGGCGCAGCCGGCCGCGCGCAGCACCCCGACGGCGTGCTCGACGAGGGGGCGGCCGCGATGCCGGAGCAGCGCCTTGGGCCGTCCGCCGAGCCGCCGTCCGCCGCCGGCGGCGAGGAGCAGACCGGCGACCGGCGGTGCTTCTTTCTCGGTCGGCGGTGCTTCGTTCTCAGTCATGCGTCCTGCATACCTGACGCCCGCGCGGGCGCCCGGTCCCCCAGGGCTGAATTTCCGTCCGTACGGTGGCGCATCCGGCGTCGGGTGGGTTTACTGACCCGCGTCCCCGGCGCCCGGCCTTTGTCAGGGGTGCGCGATGGGGAAGCGGGACTGCTGGCGCACAACGGCGTGCGAGGGGGAGTGCTGTGTTGCGGAGCTTGGGACAGAGGCTGGTGACGGGCAGCGACGAGGACCCGAGGGTGGCGGAACTGCGGACGGCGGTGTCCCGTCTGCGCCGCGAACTCGCCGCGCACCCGGCCGAGTTCCCGGACCGGGGGATCGCCGAGGACGAACTCGCCGCGCTGGCCGCGATGACGATCGACGGGGTGCCGGAGATGCCGCGACTGCGGAGGTCGTTGCTGTTGATCGCGGGCGCGATCGGGTCCGTGAGCGCGCTGTCCCGCGGCTTGTCGGATGTTCGGCACGCCGTGGATCTGTTCGGCGAGTCGCCGCGGGGACGGGGTTAGATCACCGGAACGGGCCGCGGTAGGGAAACGGCCCCCGGTAGCCCCGGTCCGAGGTCCGGTGCTCGAACTCCTCGCAGAGCCATGTCTCCTGTACGAACTCGGTGCGCTCCTGCCAGATCGCGAAGATGCCGTGCGGGCCACGCTTGCCGTCGCACTGCCGGTAGAGGTCCTTGGCACCGCGGAAACAGGCCAGCCCCGCCATGAGTGGGGTGCCGGCGGGGCTGTAGTCGGACCAGGCGCACGCTACGCATGCCTTGAGCCGCGCTCCTCGCGGCAGTCTGCGCTGAATGTCGTGCAGCGCCTGCTCCAAGTCGTCCTGGCTGTCCGCGTTGCGGTACTCGCGCCCGTCGAGGCGCAGGGTAGTGATCAGGGTCTGCTCGTCCAGGCCCGGGCCCACCGGGTCGCCGAGCCGCAGGGCACAGTGCAGCACTGCCGCCCGCACGCCCTGCCCCTCGACTTCCACGGGCATCGGCACCTCCCACTCCAGGAGGCAGGAGCACAGTGCCCCGTCGAGGAAGGTGAACATCTGATCGGGCGGCATCCCGCTCAGGGCGCCGAGGTCGTCCATCATGGCGCCCTCGAAGGCGACGCCCCTGATCGTCGTGCGGATCGACTCCCGGCCGTCCGACTCGAAGACGATCTCCTCGGAGCCGTGCCGGTCGGTGTACCGCCCCGGCCGGCGCTCCATCGCCGTCACCCGTGGTTCTGGGTGACCAGCGCCTCCGAAAGTTCCCCGGCAACCTGCTGGAGCACCGGCACGATCTTGTCCGTCGCCGCCTCGGTGACCCGCCCCGCCGGACCGGAGATCGAGATCGCAGCCGCGGTGGGGGAGTTCGGGACCGAGACGGCCAGGCAGCGGACGCCGACCTCCTGCTCGTTGTCGTCGACCGCGTAGCCGTTGCGCCGCACGTCCTCCAGGGCCGCGAGGAAGCCGTCCGGCGTGGTGATCGTCTTCTCCGTGGCGGCCGGCATGCCGGTGCGGGCCAGCAGCGCGCGCACCTCCTCCGGCGGGAACCCGGCGAGCAGCGCCTTGCCGACCCCGGTGGAGTGCGGCAGCACACGCCGGCCGACCTCGGTGAACATGCGCATCGAGTGCTTGGACGGCACCTGCGCGACGTAGACGATCTCGTCGCCGTCGAGCAGGGCCATGTTCGCGGTCTCGCCGGTCTCCTCGACCAGCCGGGCGAGGTAGGGCCGGGCCCACGTGCCCAGCAGCCGGGAGGCCGACTCACCGAGGCGGATGAGGCGCGGGCCGAGGGCGTAGCGGCGGTTGGGCTGCTGGCGTACGTAGCCGCAGGCGACGAGCGTCCGCATGAGGCGGTGGATGGTGGGCAGCGGCAGCCCGCTGCTCGCGGAGAGCTCGCTCAGGCCGACCTCGCCGCCCGCGTCCGCCATCCGTTCAAGCAGGTCGAAGGCGCGCTCGAGGGACTGGACGCCGCCGTTGGAGCTGGACCTGGCGGAGTCGGTGGTGCTGGCGCTGGACGTCGGCACGGCGCGTTCCTTTCGGGACCGGTGAGAAGGGCAGAAGCCTACCCGTCAGTCGGTTGACTCCCTGCTTGTGCGTAGCTACGTTCTGCTTGGCGAAATTCTACTTCCGCTTTGTGGAAACGTCCAGAGAGTCCGCATCGGGTGCACTGTGGAGAAGTGTGCCCTTGACGGCGCTGGAACGGGAGTGAAGACTCCTTCAACAGAAAGTTGAATTCCGTTTCGCGGAAGTAAAACGGCGGCAGAGAGGGGTCCGGGTGTCCGACGCTGAACTGGTGCTGCGCTCGAGGCGCGTCATCACTCCGGAGGGGACGCGCGCCGCGACGGTCGCGGTCGCCGACGGCAAGATCACAGCCGTACTCCCCTACGACACCGAAGTCCCGTCCGGCGCCCGGCTGGAGGACCTCGGCGACGACGTCCTGCTGCCCGGCCTCGTCGACACGCACGTGCACGTCAACGACCCCGGCCGCACCGAGTGGGAGGGCTTCTGGACCGCCACGCGCGCGGCGGCGGCCGGCGGCATCACCACCCTCGTCGACATGCCGCTCAACTCCCTCCCGCCGACCACGACCGTCGACCACCTCCGCACCAAGCAGGACGTGGCCGCCGACAAGGCGCACATCGACGTCGGCTTCTGGGGCGGCGCCCTGCCCGACAACGTCAAGGACCTGCGCCCGCTGCACGAGGCCGGCGTCTTCGGCTTCAAGGCCTTCCTGTCCCCGTCCGGCGTGGACGAGTTCCCGCACCTGAACCAGGACCAACTCGCACAGTCCCTCGCCGAGATCGCCTCCTTCGGCGGCCTGCTGATCGTGCACGCCGAGGACCCGCACCACCTCGACGCCGCCCCGCAGCAGGGCGGCCCCAAGTACGCCGACTTCCTGGCCTCACGCCCGCGCGACGCGGAGGACACGGCGATCGCCCAGCTGATCGCCCAGGCGAAGCGCCTCCACGCGCGCGTGCACGTCCTCCACCTGTCGTCGAGCGACGCGCTGCCGCTGATCGCCGAGGCCAAGCGGGAAGGCGTACGGATCACCGTCGAGACCTGCCCGCACTATCTGACCCTGACCGCCGAGGAAGTCCCCGACGGCGCCAGCGAGTTCAAGTGCTGCCCGCCGATCCGCGAGTCCGCCAACCAGGACCTGCTCTGGCAGGCGCTGGCCGACGGCACCATCGACTGCGTGGTGACGGACCACTCCCCGTCCACGGCCGACCTCAAGACCGACGACTTCGCGACGGCCTGGGGCGGCATCTCCGGCCTCCAGCTGAGCCTGGCGGCGGTGTGGACGGAGGCCCGCAGGCGCGGACACGGCCTGGAGGACGTGGTCCGCTGGATGTCCGCACGGACGGCGGAACTTGTCGGACTGGATCAGAAGGGCGCCATCGAGGCGGGCCGCGACGCCGACTTCGCCGTCCTCGCGCCCGACGAGACGTTCACCGTGGACCCGGCCGCCCTCCAGCACCGCAACCGCGTGACGGCGTACGCGGGCAAGACCCTGTACGGCGTGGTGAAGTCCACCTGGCTGCGCGGCGAACGCATCGTCGCGGACGGCGAGTTCACCGACCCGAAGGGTCAGCTGCTCACCCGAGACCACTGACCTTCTCTCCCGCACCCGCAGCGGCCGACTTCTGAAAGGCACACCTCGTGACGGCGATACCCAGCTTCACCGGCGACGCGAACCCCTACGGAGGCGGTGACCCGTACGCGGACTACCGCACCGCCGACTTCCCCTTCACCCAGTACGCCAACCTCGCCGACCGCCAGCTGGGCGCCGGTGTCATCGCCGCCAACGACGAGTTCTTCGCCCAGCGCGAGAACCTGCTGGTGCCCGAGCGGGCCGAGTTCGACCCCGAGCACTTCGGGCACAAGGGCAAGATCATGGACGGCTGGGAGACGAGGCGCCGGCGCGGCGCGTCCGCCGACCACCCGTGGCCGACGGCCGAGGACCACGACTGGGCGCTGGTACGCCTCGGCGCGCCGGGCGTGATCCGCGGGATCGTGGTCGACACGGCCCACTTCCGCGGCAACTACCCGCAGGCAGTGTCGATCGAGGGCACGTCGGTACCCGGCTCGCCGTCCCCCCAAGAACTGCTCGCGGACGACGTGAAGTGGACGACGCTGGTGCCGCGCACACCGGTCGGCGGCCATGCGGCGAACGGTTTCTCCATCGCGGTCGAGCAGCGCTTCACGCACCTCCGCGTCAACCAGCACCCCGACGGCGGCATCGCGCGCCTGCGCGTCCACGGCGAGGTCGTCCCCGCCCCCGAGTGGCTGGCGGTCCTGGGCACCTTCGACGTCGTCGCCCTGGAGAACGGCGGCCAGGTCGAGGACGCCTCCAACCTCTTCTACTCGCCCGCCACGAACACCATCCAGCCGGGCCGCTCCCGCAAGATGGACGACGGCTGGGAGACGCGCCGGCGCCGCGACCAGGGCAACGACTGGATCCGCTACCGGCTGGTGGCCCAGTCCCAGATCCGCGCCATCGAGATCGACACCGCGTACCTGAAGGGCAACAGCGCGGGCTGGGCGTCGGTGTCGGTGAAGGACGGTGAGGAGGGCGAGTGGACGCAGATCCTCCCGCGCACGCGCCTCCAGCCCGACACCAACCACCGTTTCCTCCTGTCGGCGCCCGCCGTGGGCACGCACGCACGCGTGGACATCTTCCCGGACGGCGGCATCTCCCGCCTGCGCCTCCACGGCTCCCTGACGGAGCAGGGCGAGGCGGCACTGGCGGCACGACACCAGGAACTGGGCGGCTGAACGCCCGAGCCCCATCCCCAAAGGGCCTCACCTCTCGACGCCGTCCGCGCATCCCAGCCCCTCCGGCGTTCGAGGAGGAGGTGTTGCCGTCCCGATCCCCCGCCCACCCGTAGGGGGCTCCGCCTCTTGACGCCGGTCACGGCATTCCTGCCTGTCCGGCGTTTGAGGAGGAGGTGTTGCCGTCCCGATCTCCCGCCCACCCGTAGGGGGCTCCGCCTCTTGACGCCGGTCACGGCATTCCTGCCTGTCCGGCGTTTGAGGACGAGGCCCTTTCGGGGCCGAAGCGGGGGTCTGGGGGCGGCAGCCCCCAGGGACGGTCACCGCACGCACCCGCACCGCAAGCCGGCTCAACCGCCGGAGGCCTACGCCGCGTGGCCCCCGTCCACCGCGAACTCCGCCCCCGTGACGTACTCCGCCCCCGCCAGGTACGCCACCATCGCAGCCACCTCGTCACCCGTACCGAAGCGGCCCAGCGCGGTCATCGCCGCCTGATTGGGCGCGTACGGACCGCCCGCCGGATTCAGATCGGTGTCGATGGGACCGGGATGGACGATGTTCGCCGTGATGCCGCGCGGTCCCAGCTCCCGCGCAAGGGCCTTCGTCAGACCGATCAGGGCCGACTTGCTGGTGGCGTACAGCGTGCCGCCGGGACCCGGCACACGCTGCGTCATACAGGTGCCGATCGTGATGATCCGACCCCCGGCGCTCATGCGGGCCGCCGCCGCCCGTGAGGCCAGGAAGACGCCCCGCACGTTCACGGCGAGCACCCGGTCCACGTCCGCGAGCGACAGGCCCTCCAGCGGCCCCAGGACGCCCACGCCGGCGTTGTTCACCAGCACGTCCAGGCCCCCCAGCGCCTCAGCCGTACGCCCCACCGCGCCCTCCGCCTCGTCCGCGTCACTGGCGTCCGCCCGCAGCGCCACGGCCCGCCGCCCCAGCGACTCGACGGCCCGGACGACCTCCTCGGCCGCCTCCTTGCCGTTCACATAGCTCACGGCGACATCCGCGCCCTCCCGCGCGAGCCGCAGTGCCGTCGCCGCGCCGATGCCACGACTGCCGCCGGTGACCAGGGCCACCTTGCCGTGCAGCGTTCCGTGAGCCGTTGTCATGGATCCATAAGTCGTTGTCATGAATCCATCCCAGCGCTGCACGGGCCGAAGCGCTGGCGGCGAACGGACATCGAGACCGGGCGAACGAAGATCGGCACGGGAGGGCCGAGACCCGGCAGGGGAAGGCCGGAACTCGGCGGAACTCTTCACTCCGGTTCCTTCGTTCACCCCACGTGACTCTTCAGCAAGAAATCGTCGGCAACGCCATGCAGATGGCGGTCGTCAGCCTCCAGCCCGGCCAGACCGTGTACTGCGAGGCGGGCAAGTTCCTCTTCAAGACCACCAACGTGACCATGGAGACCCGCCTGACCGGCCCGTCCAACGGCGGCGGCCAGCCCCAGGGCGGCGGCGGTGGCGGCATGGGCGGCATGCTGCGCCAGGCCATGGGCACCGCCATGCAGGTCGGCCAGCGCGTCCTGGCCGGCGAGTCGATCGCGTTCCAGTACTTCACCTCCCAGGGCGGCGAGGGCACCGTCGGCTTCGCGGGCGTGCTGCCGGGTGAGATGCGGGCGCTGGAGCTGGACGGCACGCGCGCGTGGTTCGCGGAGAAGGACGCCTTCGTGGCCGCCGAGTCCACCGTCGACTTCGGCATCGCGTTCCAGGGCGGCCGCACCGGCATGAAGGGCGGCGAGGGCTTCGTCCTGGAGAAGTTCACCGGCCAGGGCACGGTGATCATCGCCGGCGCCGGCAACTTCATCGACCTCAACCCGGCCGACTTCGGCGGCCGTATCGAGGTCGACACCGGCTGCGTCGTCGCCTTCGAGGAGGGCATCCAGTACGGCGTCCAGCGCGTCGGCGGCCTCAACCGCCAGGGCCTGATGAACGCCGTCTTCGGCGGCGAGGGCCTGTCCCTGGCCACCCTGGAGGGCAACGGGCGCGTCATCCTGCAGTCCCTCACCATCGAGAGCCTGGCCAACGCCCTGAAGAAGGCCCAGGGCGGCGACAAGCAGGGCCCGACGGGCGGTCTGTTCTCGACGAACGCGGGGTGAGCGCGCGTACGGCGGACCGATGAGTTGCGGGTGCCGACGGGGTCTGAGGTGATGACAGCAGACCCCACCCCGGAAAAGAGGCACTCCTCATGGGCAAGCTCGTCTCCACCCTCTTCGTCACGCTCGACGGCGTCTACCAGGCGCCCGGCGGCCCGCAGGAGGACACCCGCGGCGGCTTCACGCACGGCGGCTGGAGCTTTCCGTACGCCGACGAGGACTTCGGCCAGTTCATCAACGAGGTCTTCGAGCGCCCCGGCGCCTTCCTCCTCGGACGCCGTACGTACGACATCTTCGCGTCGTACTGGCCGAAGGTGACCGATCCCCTCGACCCGGTCGCCTCCAGGTTGAACCAGCTGCCGAAGTACGTCGCCTCCTCGACCCTGACCGACCCCGAGTGGTCCGGCACCACGGTGATCAGCGGCGACCTCGCCAAGGAGGTCACCGCCCTCAAGGAGCGCACGGACGGCGAACTCCAGGTCCACGGCAGCGGCGCCCTCGTCAGGTCGCTGCTGGCCCACGACCTGGTCGACACCCTCCACCTGCTGACCTTCCCGGTCGTGCTCGGCACGGGCCACCGCCTGTTCGGGGAGGGCGCCGTGCCCACCGCGTTCCGGCACACCGCCGGCCGCACCACGAGCAAGGGCGTCGTCATCCACTCGTACGACTTCGCGGGCCGCCCCGAGTACGGTTCGTTCGAACTCCCCGAGAACGCGTGACCGCCCTCCGCGGCGTTGTCGCACGGCCTCTCATGGAGATCGGGTGAGGACGCCGGGGCGCACGTTAACTTCCCGAAAACTCATCGGACTTGCCGGGAAAATCTCCGGCCTTGTCATTGACATGCCACTATCTACGCGCGTCATCATGAAGCCATGAGATTCCCCCCACGAATCACCCGCATCGGCGCAGCCGCCGCCGTCCTGTCCGCCCTCCTCGTCGGCGGCACCGTCACCGCCACCCCGGCGGCCGCGGCGGTCGGCAGCATCTGCTACAGCAACCTGCCCTCGCAGGCGCACGACACGCTCGACCTGATCGAGCAGGGCGGCCCCTTCCCCTACGACCAGGACGGCACCGTCTTCTCGAACCGGGAAGGCATCCTGCCCAGCCAGCCGTCCGGGTACTACCACGAGTACACGGTCATCACGCCTGGCTCTCCCACGCGCGGAGCTCGCCGGATCGTCACCGGTGAGGAGAACCGGGAGGACTACTACACGGCCGACCACTACGAGTCGTTCGACCTGATCAACTACGGCTGCTGAGCCCAGGGTCACGGTCGACGCCGAGGAACGGCACCACCCGCCGGAAGTCCGGTCCGCGCTCAGCCGGACTTCCGGCTCTCGGCGGCGGCGAACAGCGCGAACGCCAGCACGAGCAGTGCGACGCTCGCGTAGATCTCGTAGCAGTCGAGAAAGCCGATCCGCTGCACGAGACCCCAGTCCCAGTCGGTGAACTCGTGCACCAGCCCGGCGATGCCCTGCACGAGGGCGATGAACCCGAGGATCTCCAGCACCTGTTTCATGCCCACGACTCTCGCCCCGCGGTCCCCCCACGCCAATCGGCCGCGGGGCGAGCCATGTCCGCCGGAAGTTCACGTTCCGCGCGGGTGGCGCACGCCGAAAGTCTGCTGTCGTGCGACTTTGGTCGACGATCAGGCGTGCGATGAGGTGGCGCGGGCCGGCACTGCGTAGATTTGTCGGCCGTGAGTGGTGAAAAACCGGAGGCCGTGCCCCGGATGTTCGCGGGGCGGCGCTGGCTGCTGCCCTCTGCCGTGCTGCGGGAACTCGACCCCGACGCCGAGCGTTCCGGACGGCCCCGGCGCACGGCTCGCGACTGGGTGGTCGACTTCTGCTGCTTCCTGGTGGCCGTTCTGGTGGGACTGACCGCCGCCGACGCGCTCGACGACAACCCCCACCTCCCGCACACACTCGTCGTCGTCGACCAGTGGATCGGCGCGCTCTCCCTGGGCGCCGTCTGGCTGCGTCGCCGCTGGCCGCTCGGGCTGGCCGTGGCGATGACCCCGATCAGCATGGTGTCCGACACCGCGGGCGGCACGGCCCTGATCGCCCTGTTCACCCTCGCCGTGCACCGGCCCTTCCGGTACGTGGGCTGGGTCGCGGGCGCCAACCTGGCGCTGCTCCCGGTCTACCTCTGGCTGCGCCCCGAGCCCGGCCTGCCCTTCCTCGTCGGACTCGCCTTCTCCGTGGCTCTGCTCGGTGCGGTGGTCGGCTGGGGCATGTTCGTACGGTCCAAACGGCAGCTCATGCTGAGCCTGCGCGACCGTGCCCGGCGGGCAGAGACGGAGGCGCGGCTGCGTGCCGAGCAGGCGCAGCGGCTGGCCCGCGAGGCCATCGCCCGGGAGATGCACGACGTCCTCGCCCACCGGCTGACCCTGCTCAGCGTGCACGCGGGCGCCCTGGAGTTCCGGCCCGACGCGCCCCGCGAGGAGATCGCGCGGGCGGCGGGCGTCATCCGGGAGAGCGCCCACGAGGCCCTCCAGGACCTCCGGGAGATCATCGGCGTCCTGCGGGCCGGAGAGCCCGACGACGCCGGCCGCCCGCAGCCGACCCTCGCGGCGCTGGAGTCGCTCGTCACCGAGTCCCGCGAGGCGGGCATGAAGGTCACCCTCGACCAGCGCGTCACCGACCCCGCCGCCGTGCCCGCCTCCGTCGGCCGCACCGCCTACCGCATCGCCCAGGAGGGCCTGACGAACGCCCGCAAGCACGCCCCCGGCACGGAGGTCACGGTGACGGTGACCGGCGCGCCGGGCGAGGGCCTGTCCGTCTCGGTGCGCAATCCGGCGCCCGAGGGGGAGGTCCCCCATGTCCCGGGCTCCGGACAGGGACTGATCGGGCTGACGGAACGGGCGACGCTGACGGGCGGCCGGCTGGAGCACGGACCCGCGGCGGACGGGGGGTTCGAGGTGCGGGCCTGGTTGCCGTGGGGGTGACCCGTGCCGATCCGGCCGCGCGCTGCTCAAATGCCGCCCCGGTGAGCGGCGTTGCGGGCCGTCCGGCACATCCACGCCGTACAACCGTGATTACGTGGGGCACATGACTGCGATCAGACTCCTCCTCGTCGACGACGACCCGTTGGTCCGGGCCGGCCTGTCCTTCATGCTGGGCGGCGCCGAGGACATCGAGATCGTCGGCGAGGCGGCCGACGGCGCCGAGGTCGAGACACTGGTCGACCGCGTCAGCCCGGACGTGGTCCTGATGGACATCCGGATGCCGTCGGTCGACGGCCTCACGGCCACCGAGCGGCTGCGCGGAAGGAAGGACGCCCCGCAGGTCGTGCTGCTGACCACCTTCCACGCCGACGAGCAGGTGCTGCGCGCCCTGCGCGCCGGCGCGGCCGGGTTCGTGCTCAAGGACACCCCGCCCACGGAGATCGTCGACGCGGTGCGCCGCGTCGCCGCCGGTGACCCGGTCCTCTCGCCCACCGTGACCCGCCAGTTGATGGACCACGCGGCCGGCGCCGCCGCCGACACCCGCCGCGCACGCGCGCGTGAGCGGCTCACCGCCCTCAACGACCGTGAGCGCGAGGTCGCCGTGGCGGTGGGCCGGGGCCTGTCCAACGCCGAGATCGCCGCGGAACTCTTCATGAGCGTCGCCACCGTCAAGACCCATGTCTCGCGGGTCCTGGCCAAGCTCGACCTCAACAACCGTGTGCAGATCGCCCTGTTGGCGTACGACGCGGGACTGCTGGAGGAAGTGGAGGGCGACGGGCACTAGCGGGGGGTCCCGGACGTTGTCGGTGTGTCGGAGGGGGAGTGTCATGGCAGAAGTGATCGATCTGGGGGAGTTCGGGGGAGAGGGGTTTCGCGCCGACCCGCATCCTGTGTATGCGCGGTTGCGTGAGCGGGGCCCCGTGCACCGCGTCCGGCTGCCCGACTGGCAGTCCGAGGTCTGGCTCGTCGTCGGACACGAGGAGGCACGCGCGGCGCTCGCCGACCAGCGGCTGGCCAAGGACGGCACCAAGATCGGCCTGAAGTCGCTCGAAGAGGAGCTGATCGGGAAGAACCTGCTGGCCACCGACCCGCCCCAGCACACCCGGCTGCGCGGGCTCATCTCACGCGCCTTCACCATGCGGCGCGTGGAGGAGCTGCGGCCGAGGATCCAGCAGCTCACCGACGACCTGCTCGACGCCATGCTGCCGAGGGGCCGCGCCGACCTCGTGGAGTCCCTCGCCCATCCGCTGCCGCTCACCGTCATCTGCGAACTGCTCGGCGTGCCCGAGATGGACCGCGTGGAGTTCCGCAAGATGTCGACGGAGGCGATAGCGCCCACCAGCCCGGGCAGCGAGGTCGACGCCTTCGTCGCCCTCGGCGCCTACTTCACCGGCCTCATCGAGGACAAGAGGTGCGCGGGGCCCAGCGGTGACCTGTTGAGCGACCTGATCCGCACCACGGCCGAGGACGGCGACCGGCTCTCACCGGACGAACTGCGGGGCATGGCCTTCATCCTGCTGATCGCCGGGCACGAGACGACGGTCAACCTCATCACCAGCGGCGTGCACAACCTGCTCAGCCACCCCGACCAACTCGCCGCCCTGCGCGCCGACATGACCCTCCTCGACGGCGCGGTGGAGGAGATGCTGCGCCATGAGGGCCCGGTGGAGACGGCGACGTTCCGGTACGCCGCCGAGCCCTTGGAGATCGCGGGCGTCCCCATCGAGAAGGGCGAACCGGTGATGGTCGGCCTCACGGCGGCCAACCGGGACGCGAGCCGCTATGCCGATCCCGACACTTTCGACATCCGCCGCGACACCCGAGGCCATGTCGCCTTCGGCCACGGCATCCACTTCTGCCTGGGCGCCCCTCTGGCCCGTCTGGAAGCCCGCACGGCAATACGGTCCCTGCTGGAGCGCGCTCCCGGCCTGGCTCCGGACGGCCCGCCGGGGGAGTGGCTGCCGGGGATGCTGGTCCGAGGGATGCGGAGTCTGCCGGTGCGCTGGTAGCGGACGGGGGCCCGGGTTGTCGGGTCCGGTCGGGGTGTTGAGTGCGGCCGGGTGTCGGGTCCGGTCGGGGTGTTGAGTGCGGCCGGGTGTCGAGTCCGGCCGGTGTGTTGGGTGCGGCCGGGTGTCGGGTCCGGTCGGGGTGTTGAGTGAGGCCGGGTGTCGAGTCCGGTCGGGGTGTTGAGTGCGGCCGGGTGTCGGGTCCGGTCGGGGGTGTCCAGTGCGGCCAGGTGTCGAGTCGGGCCGGTGTGTTGGGTGCGGCCAGGTGTCGAGTCGGGCCGGTGTGTTGGGTGCGGCCAGGTGTCGAGTCCGGCCGGTGTGTCGAGTGCGGTGGGGGATGTCGGGTGCGGCCAGGGTGTCGGGTCCGGTTCTCACAGAGACGCGGCCGGCGCTCCGCCCGGAATCTCCCCGAGCGCGACCGGTCTGCGTTCGCGCCGCGACTGCTCGCACGCCTCCGCGATCCGCAACGCCTGCAGCGCCTCCCGCCCGTCGCAGGGGTTGGCCCGCTCTCCGCGCACCACCTCCACGAACGCGTTCAACTCCGCCTCGTACGCGGGCCCGAACCGCTCCAGGAACCCCGACCACGGCTTGTCCGCCGCGGGCGGCCCGGTCGGCTCGGTGGACGCGATCGGCGTACGGTCGTCCAGGCCGACCACGATCTGGTCCAGCTCCCCGGCCAGCTCCATGCGTACGTCGTACCCGGCGCCGTTCAGCCGCGTCGCCGTCGCCGTGGCGAGCGTTCCGCCGTCCAGCGTGAGCACCACCGCCGCCGTGTCGACGTCGCCCGCCTCACGGAACATCGAGGGACCGGCGTCCGAACCGGCCGCGTACACGTCGACGACCTCGCGCCCGGTCACCCAGCGCAGCACGTCGAAGTCGTGGATCAGCGTGTCCCGGTACAGCCCGCCGGACAGCGGCAGCCATTCGGCCGGCGGCGGTTCCTGGTCGCTGGTCACCGCCCGCACGGTGTGCAACCGCCCGAGCCGCCCGGACCGCACCGCCTCGCGCGCGCCCACGTACCCCGCGTCGAAGCGACGCTGGAAGCCCATCTGCAGAATCGTCCCGGCCGTCTCCACCTCGCCGATCGCCTGCAACGTGCCCGGCAGATCGAGCGCTATGGGCTTCTCGCAGAACACCGGAAGGCCGGACCGTGCTGCCCGACCGATCAGTTCGGCGTGGGCCGACGTCGCTGTGGTGATCACGACAGCGTCCACGCCCCACCGGAAGATCTCGTCCACGCCGGGCGCCGCCGTCTCGCCCAGCCGGTGTGCCAGCGCCTGGGCCCGGGTGGCATCCGCGTCCGTGAGGATCAGGGAGCCGACGTCGCGGTGACGGCTGAGCGTGTTGGCGTGGATCGTGCCGATGCGGCCCGTACCGATGACCCCGATGCGCATGGAAACAAAGTGGGGGTTCAGTGCGTAGGCTGTCAATGCGTATGTCCGGACAATCGAACTACACGACTTCCCGTCAACAACGCGTAGAGCTACGCTCGGCCCGTGCCGAAACCAGAAGTGGACCCGACCGTGGAACTCGAGCTCAGTGTGGACCGGAGCAGTCCGGTGCCGTTGTACTTCCAGCTGTCCCAGCAGCTCGAGGCCGCGATCGAGCACGGAGCGCTCACCCCCGGCAGCCTGCTGGGCAACGAGATCGAACTCGCCGCACGCCTCGGCCTGTCCCGGCCGACCGTCCGCCAGGCCATCCAGTCGCTGGTCGACAAGGGCCTGCTGGTGCGCCGCCGAGGCGTCGGGACGCAGGTCGTGCACAGCCAGGTCAAGCGGCCGCTGGAGCTCAGCAGCCTCTACGACGACCTGGAGTCGGCCGGCCAGCGCCCGGCGACCAAGGTGCTCGTCAACACCGTCGTCCCGGCGTCCGCCGAGGTCGCGGCGGCCCTCGGGGTGGCCGAGGACAGCGACGTGCACCGCATCGAGCGGCTGCGCCTCGCGCACGGTGAGCCGATGGCATACCTGTGCAACTTCCTGCCGCCCGCCCTGATCGACCTGGACACCGCACAGCTGGAGGCCACCGGCCTGTACCGGCTGATGCGCACCGCCGGAATCACCCTGCACAGCGCCCGCCAGACGATCGGCGCCCGCGCGGCCACCGCGGCGGAAGCCGAGCGCCTCGCGGAGGAGGAGGGTGCCCCCCTGCTCACCATGCAGCGGGTGACGTTCGACGACACGGGGCGGGCGGTGGAGTACGGCACGCATACGTACCGGCCGAGCCGCTACTCCTTCGAGTTCCAGCTGCTCGTACGGTCGTAAACTGACTGCCCGGTACGTTGCAATGTCAGGACAATTAGGTGTCCGTGGACTGCAACGCCGCTCAAGGGGCGCGGGGAACTGCGCGAGCAACCACAAACGGCCCGCAGACGGCGTATGACATGAACCACCCCATTGTTTCCCGGCACGGCACCCGTCTCGGCCGTGAGGCAGAATCGGGCCTGATGAGCACCTACCGCGACTTCACCGCCCCCATCGGCTCAAGGCGGGCCCCCGTGCTCCGCACCGTGGGCCCCAGAGAGCGCCGCTCACACCTGTCGGCACCCCGTGTGCCAACGGTCGGCATCGACATCGGCGGCACCAAGGTGATGGCGGGCGTCGTGGACGCCGACGGCAACATCCTGGAGAAGCTCCGCACGGAGACCCCGGACAAGTCCAAGAGCCCGAAGGTCGTCGAGGACACGATCGTCGAGCTGGTCCTGGACCTGTCCGACCGCCACGACGTGCACGCCGTCGGCATCGGCGCGGCCGGCTGGGTCGACGCCGACCGCAACCGCGTCCTGTTCGCGCCGCACCTGTCCTGGCGCAACGAACCCCTCCGGGACCGCATCGCCGGCCGCCTCGCGGTCCCCGTGCTGGTGGACAACGACGCGAACACCGCCGCTTGGGCCGAGTGGCGCTTCGGCGCCGGCCGCGGCGAGGACCACCTCGTCATGATCACGCTGGGCACCGGCATCGGCGGCGCGATCCTGGAGGACGGGCAGGTCAAGCGCGGCAAGTACGGCGTCGCTGGTGAGTTCGGCCACATGCAGGTGGTCCCTGGAGGCCACCGCTGCCCGTGCGGCAACCGCGGCTGCTGGGAGCAGTACAGCTCCGGGAACGCCCTGGTCAGGGAGGCGCGCGAGCTCGCGGCCGCCGACTCCCCGGTCGCGTACGGGATCATCGAGCACGTCAAGGGCAACATCGGCGACATCACCGGCCCGATGATCACGGAGCTGGCCCGCGAGGGCGACGCGATGTGCATCGAACTGCTGCAGGACATCGGCCAGTGGCTCGGCGTCGGCATCGCCAACCTCGCGGCCGCCCTGGACCCGTCCTGCTTCGTCATCGGCGGCGGTGTGTCGGCCGCCGACGACCTGCTGATCGGCCCCGCGCGGGACGCCTTCAAGCGCCACCTCACCGGCCGCGGCTACCGCCCCGAGGCCCGCATCGCCCGGGCCCAGCTCGGCCCCGAGGCCGGTATGGTCGGCGCCGCCGACCTGGCCCGTCTGGTCGCCCGCCGCTTCCGCCGCGCCAACCGGCGCCGCGTCGAGCGCTACGAGCGCTATGCGCGGTTCGCGGAGGCCCGCAGGTCGTCACAGGGGTCGGCGTGACCGTGACCGTACCCCGCCAGGCAGACTCCCCGGACGAGCCCCAGGAGCCGACCGAGGACCGTCGCCACATGATCCGCCGCAGGGCGCTCACCCTGCTCATCATCGTGCTGCTCATCGGCGTACCCGCCGGCTATCTGGTGATCTCCGCCAACCAGAGCCGCGACAGCGGCAAGGACAAGGAGGAGAAGTACTCGGCGACCGGCCTCACCGAGGGCTGGCCGTCGAGGGTCCAACGCCGTATCTACCAGGTGCCGATCCCGGTTCCCTCGTACAAGGTCGCGTACTACGAGACGAACAACTGGCGGACCAGCCGTCTCTACGTCCAGTTCGAGACCACGCCGGAGGGCCTGGACTCCTACCTGAAGTCCATGGGCCTGAGCCGGGACGACCTGAAGGCCGACGACATCACCATCAGCGCCCGCGACCAGAAGATCACCGGCTGGGACTTCAAGGGCCACGGTCCCTGGCACGGCCTCATCCACGAGCAGAAGAACCCGGCGCCCACGCACGACGTGGTCGTGAACACGTCCATCCCGGACAAGCCCTTCGTGTACGTGGTCTCGCGCACGGTCCCCTGACGAGCCCATGACGCACCCGGCCGGGGTCGGCCGCCGGAGCCGATTGTCAGACCCCGCCCGTAGAGTCGAAGACGGTTGATCCGACTCAGGGCGGGAGGTGACAGGACGTATGAGCGACAGGGCCGCGCACAGTGCTGGCACCGCGGTGGCCGAGCGCGCGGGGGAGGCCGTCCCCGTCCGGCTCGCGGCCGTCTTCCTGCCCGCGTCCCTCCCGCGCGACGGGCGGATGGCCTTCTGGGATCCGGAGGGCGGCCCACTGCCCGACGGGGACACGGAGCTCACTGTCGTACGACGGCACGGAGCCGGAGTCCGCCGCAGGACCACCCCCGCACTGTCGTTGCCGCTCGGCGAGGCGCTGCCGCTGCTCGTGCGCGCCCGGCGCGACCCGGCCGCCCACCCAGCCACCGCCTGCTGGGGCGCGGCCGCGCTGCACGCGCTGCGGCTCACGGCCCGCGGCCGGCTGCTGCCCGGCCTCACGCCCACCGGCCACGACGCCTGGCGGGCCGGCCCGCTCGACCCGGACGACATCGCGCACCTGCGAGCGGTCGCCGCGGCCCTGCCGTACGAGGGCCATGCGGTTCCGCTGACCGGTCCGGGCCCCCTGCGGCTGCCCGAGCCCGAGGCGCTGATGCGCAACTTCCTGGACGCCGTCGCGGACACCCTGCCCCGCACCCCAGCCGCTCCGCACGCCTCGGGGAAGCCCTTCGCCGCGCGCGAGGCCCAGCGCCTGCCCGACGCCCACGACTGGGCGGCCGAGGTCGCCGCCGGCATGGACGCGGGCGTGCGGATCTCGCTCCGCCTGGACCTGTCGGCGTACGACCTCTTCGACGAAAGCGGCGACGGCGTGCGCAGCGCCGGGGCGGCGATCGTCCAGGTGCACAGCCTCGCCGACCCCACTCTGGTGGCCGACGCGGCCGCCCTGTGGTCGGGTGAGGCGGACGCAGCGTTCGGGCCCCGTGCGCAGGTGGACGCGGCGCTGGCGGTGCGGCGTGCGGCCCGGGTGTGGGCCCCGCTGGACCGGCTGGCCGAGCAGGACGTGCCGGACGTGCTGGCCCTGTCCGACGAGGAGTTGGGCGACCTGCTGGGCGTCGCGGCGACCCGGCTCGCGGCGGCCGGGGTGGCGGTGCACTGGCCCAGGGACCTGGCGCAGGACCTCAGCGCGGCCGCCGTGGTGCGACCCGCGCCCGGCTCGGCGACCGACGGCACCGGTTTCTTCGAGAGCGAGGAACTGCTCCAGTTCCGCTGGCAGTTGGCGATCGGCGGCGACCCGCTCACCGAGGCCGAGATGGACGCGCTCGCCGAGGCGCACCGCCCGGTCGTCCGGCTGCGGGACCGGTGGGTGCTGGTCGACCCGGCCCTCGTCCGCAAGGCCCGCAAGCGCGAACTGGGCCTGCTCGACCCGGTCGACGCGCTGTCCGTCGCCCTGACCGGCAGCGCGGAGGTCGACGGCGAGACGGTCGAGGCGGTACCGGTCGGCGCCCTGGCCACCCTCCGCGACCGGCTGACAGCGGGGGTACGCCCAGCAGAGCCCCCGCCGGGGCTACAGGCGACGTTGAGGGACTACCAACTCCGCGGCCTCGCCTGGCTGGACCTCATGACCTCCCTGGGCCTCGGCGGCTGCCTCGCGGACGACATGGGGCTCGGCAAGACGATCACGGTCATCGCCCTGCACCTCAAGCGGGCCCGGACGGCCCCGACCCTCGTGGTCTGCCCGGCCTCGCTCCTCGGCAACTGGCAGCGGGAGATCACCCGTTTCGCGCCCGGCGTCCCCGTCCGCCGCTTCCACGGTCCGGACCGCACCCTGGAGGACATGGACGCCGGCTTCGTCCTCACCACGTACGGCACGATGCGATCGGCGGCACCGACGCTGGCCCAGCACACCTGGGGCATGGTCGTCGCCGACGAGGCCCAGCACGTCAAGAACCCGTACTCGGCGACGGCGAAGGCCCTGCGCACGATCCCGACGCCCGCGCGTGTGGCGTTGACCGGCACACCGGTCGAGAACAACCTCTCCGAGCTCTGGGCGCTGCTCGACTGGACGACACCGGGCCTGCTCGGCCCCTTGAAGTCGTTCCGCGCCCGGCACGCGCGCGCGGTGGAGAACGGCGAGGACGACGAGGCGGTGGACCGGCTGGCCCGCCTGGTCCGCCCCTTCCTGCTGCGCCGCAAGAAGTCCGACCCCGGGATCGTCCCGGAGCTGCCGCCCAAGACGGAGACGGACCACCCGGTCCCGCTCACCCGTGAACAGGCGGCGCTCTACGAGGCGGTGGTGCGTGAGTCGATGCTCGCCATCGAGACGGCGGAGGGCATGGCGCGCAGGGGCATGGTCCTGAAGCTCCTCACCTCCCTGAAGCAGATCTGCAACCACCCGGCGCTGTATTTGAAGGAGGACGCGGCGGCGGCCACCGACCGACTGGCCGCCCGCTCGGGCAAGTTGACGCTGCTGGACGAACTCCTGGACACGCTGCTGGCCGAGGACGGCTCGGCGTTGGTCTTCACGCAGTACGTGGGGATGGCCCGCCTGATCGCCTCCCACCTCGCCGCCCGTGCGGTTCCGGTGGACCTGCTGCACGGCGGCACGCCGGTCCCGGACCGCGAGCGCATGGTGGACCGCTTCCAGAGCGGCACCACGCCGGTCCTGGTCCTCTCCCTGAAGGCGGCCGGCACGGGGCTGAACCTGACCCGCGCGGGCCATGTCGTCCACTTCGACCGCTGGTGGAACCCGGCCGTGGAGGAACAGGCCACCGACCGCGCCTACCGCATCGGCCAGACCCAGCCCGTCCAGGTCCACCGCCTCATCACCGAGGGCACGGTCGAGGACCGCATCGCGGAGATGCTCGAGTCCAAACGGGCCCTGGCAGACGCGATCCTCGGCTCCGGCGAATCGGCCCTCACGGAACTGACGGACCGTGAGCTGTCCGACCTGGTGTCGTTGAGGAGGGAGCCATGACCGGGCCGGAGGAGCGGGGGAACGCGGCCGGTGGGGACGCGGAGGCGTTCGACGATGTGCCCACGCCGACTCCGGACGACCCGAGCCGACCCGGTGAGCCTCGACCGGCCGACGCGGCCCGCCGGGCCCTTCGGGCTGCGCGGGACCGGCGGGAAGGGGTGCCGGGAAGCGGCGTGAGTCCCGGGCGGGGGCCGGGAGACCCGGCGGGCCCTGTCTCTGAGCCCGACACGCCCGGGCAGGAGCAGCCACAGCAGGAGGAGACACCACCGGACGGGCCCACGCGCCCGGAGCCTCGACCGGCCGACGCGGCCCGGGCGGCACTGCGGCGCGCGGTGACCGCCAGGCGGGGTGAGCCGGCGGAGGCCGGGGATGGCCGCAGGGAGGCTGCGGGCTCCGAGGCCGGGTCGGCCGCATCGACTGTCGGCACGTCGACGGGTGGGGGCGGCGGGGAGCGGGAGGCGTCAGCCGGTGCTTCCCGTGCCTCCGGTGCAGAGGGTGACTCTGGTGGGTCGGGTGCCTACGTCGGGGAGCAGGGCTCGTCGGGCCGGGCGGCCGGTGGAGGGAAGGACCCGTCGGAAGGGGCTGCAGCGGCCGCCTCGGCGGTGCACGGTCCCGACGTGGCGCGACTCGGCGCCCGCCCCGGCGACGTCGTGCGCCAGGCGTTGCGGGCTGCCCGTGAGGAGGCGCGGCAGTCACGGGCGCACCAGACACGTGGGGGAGTTGAAGGCACGCCGGAGGCCGGGCGACCGGCGTCGGTCGGTTCCGGTGCCGACAGCGGCGTACGGCGACGCGCTGCCGATCTTCAGGTGCGTTCCGTGCGGGAGCTGATCGCGGGCGCGTTCCGGATGCCGGAGGACGACGCGCCGGATCGAGACGACCAGTCGACGCCTGCTCCATCTCAGCCGCGCCGGAACCCACCGTCGAGGCCCAGCTCGACCCCGCCCTCCCCAGCGCCTCCAGAACCCACCGCTTCCTCGGCGTTCCAGGGCACCGGCTCCTCGTCACTGGCGCGGCGTGCCTCCGCCATCTCGGGCTCGCCTTCCGAACTGACCTCAGCGTCGTCGGATTCCCGGGCGTCTTCGGCGGCCCGGGAGTCCGCGGGGTCCCCGGCACCCGCAGCGTCCGCGGACACCCACCCCACGCCCTCCGAGCCCACGCGCCCCGAACCCTCACCCGCGCCCCTCACCGACACAGGCCCCCCGACCACACCCCCACCCACGACTCCGCGCGTGCCCCGCTCCATGGCGGCCCCCGGGCGTGACGGTGAACTACGCCGCACTTTCCCGGCGTTCCCCATCGTGTCCCCGGGGCCCGGGGCGTCGGGCGACGCCCGGTTCGCGCGGACCTGGTGGGGGAACGCGTGGGTGAAGGCGCTCGAAGAGGGCGCCCTCGATCCCAAGCGGCTGGCCCGGGGACGCGGTTACGCGGAGCAGGGGCATGTCGATGCCATCACCGTGACGCCGGGGCTCGTCCTGGCGTATGTGCGGGGCAGCCGGCCGCGGCCGTACCGCGTGCAGGTGCGGTTGCGGACGCTGGACGACGCCGACTGGGCGCGGTTCCTGGACGCCGCGGCCGACAGGCCGGGACACATCGCCGCGTTGCTCGACAAGGAGATGCCCCAGTCGCTCGCCGACTGCGGCGTCCCCCTCCTGCCCGGCCCCGGCGACCTCGACCCGCACTGCAGCTGCCCCGACCGCGGCCACCCCTGCAAACACGCCGCCGCCCTCTGTTATCAGACCGCACGCCTGCTGGACGCCGACCCCTTCGTCCTGCTCCTGCTGCGTGGCCGAGGCGAACGCGAGCTGCTGGACGCCCTGTCCCGCCGCAACGCCGCTCGCGCCGCGCGCGCCGCCCAGGAACAGGAACCGGCGCCTCTTCCGGGCGTGCGGGCCACCGACGCCCTCGCGCCGCAGCGTCAACTCCCGCCGCTCCCCGCGCCGTTGCCCGTGCCCGCCCACCCCGAGCAGCCCCCGGTCTACCCGGCGGCGCCGGGCGGCCCCGACCCCTTCGCGCTGGACCAGTTGGCGACCGACGCCGCCGCCCGCGCCCACGCGCTGCTCAGCACGGGCCGCGACCCGGTCGCCGAACTGACCCTGTGGCAGGACGCGGTGCGGCTCGCCGCAGCCCGCCCCGGTTCCGGCCTCACCGCCGGCACCCGCGCCCTGTACGCCTCCCTCGCCTCCGCCGCCGACCGCACCCCGGCCGAACTGGCACGCGCGGTCGCCGCCTGGCGGCAGGGCGGCCCGGAGGGGCTCGCCGTCCTCGAAGAACCCTGGGACCCGCCGGCCGGCCGCTTCGACCGCGCCCGTCCCCTCCTCCTCGCCGCCGACCTCCCCGCCTTCCGCCCCTGGCGCAACCGCCTCACCCACCCCCGCGGCCATGTCCAGCTCCGCCTGGGCCGCGACGGCCTCTGGTACCCGTACGAATCGGAACCGGGCCACGACGACTGGTGGCCCCGCGGCACCCCCGACCTCGACCCGGTCGGCGCCCTCACCGGCCTCGGCGCCTCACCGGAAGGCTGACCCGGCCAGTCGCCGTGGCCGACCCCCACGGTGGCCGCCACCGGCGTCACACGAACAACCACACTGCCGCGAGGCCGCCGAGCGACACTGCAACTGGCCGAAGGGGAACGGTGGGAGAGGCCATGGCAACGGGGGAATGGGGTCCTGGACCCGGCTCGGGCCAACCGGGCGGCCAAGGACCGGGCGGTCAGGGCTGGGGCGCCCCGCACGGCCCGACGCCGGGTGGCCCCTACGGCCCGCCCGCAGCGAACGCGAGCCCGTATCCGCATCAGAACCCCTACCCGACCCCGAATGCGTACCCCTACGGCCCGCCGCCCTCGGCTCCCGTTCCCGTGCGGCGCCGCCACAGCCGCCTGTGGTTCTTCTCGGCGCCCTACCTCGCCGCCGCCATCCTCCGCTCCGCGCACCGCGTCGCCACCCGGCTGTTCGTGCCGAAGGGCCACGGCAGGATCGAGGACCGCACGGTGGACCGGGTCCAGGTCGCCCGCACGGTGCTCGGCGTCCTCGCCACCGTCGCGCTGGTCCTCGTCTACGGCGTCGAGCCGGACCGCTGGCAGGATGCGGGGACGAGCAGCGTCGCCAACCTGATCATCACCCCTGTCCTGCTGATCCTCGCCGGACTGCTGATGACGCTGGTCGTCATCGGAGGGGTCCTCTACGTGGCGGCCCAGAGCGCACTCGACGACCGGAGGGACTGGTTCGGCTATGCCATCGCCCTCGTGGCACTGGCCGTGATCCTGTGGGGGTTTCCCTTCTTCTCCATGGCGTCGCTGTACTCGGCCCGCAGCGCCTTCAACACCGCTCACGTCCACCCGACGCTGCCGCCCGTGATCACCGGAGTGCTCGTGTGGGTGCTCGCGATCTTCAATCTGATCGACAGCGGTATGCCGAAGGGCCCGCCGGTCTTCCAGTTCTGCTCCCTGCTGGGCGGCCCACTGTCGGTGACCGCCGTCTCGCCGTGGGAGATGCGGCGGATGCGCACCCGGTTCGGGGTCACCGTCCAGGGCTGAGCCGGACCGGCATCCCGTGAAGGCCGTGTGAGAGTTCGCCGCCGATCTGCGGGAGCCAGGTGTGAGGACCTGGGGCCCAGGGGTCCGGCGTTCGAACGGGGCGGTTAGCGTGGAGCGGTGAGTGAGACGAAGACCCCTGCCCTCCAGTACCGCTTCGACGGCCCGGAAGACGCCCCGGTCCTCATCCTCGGCCCCTCGCTCGGTACGACATGGCACATGTGGGACCGGCAGGTCCCCGAGCTGGCCCAGCAGTGGCGTGTCTTCCGGTTCGACCTGCCGGGACACGGCGGCGCGCCCGCGTACCCGGCGGGCTCCGTCGCCGACCTCGCCGAGCGGCTGCTCGCCACCCTCGACGGCCTCGGCGTGCAGCGCTTCGGCTACGCGGGCTGCGCGCTCGGCGGCGCCCTCGGCATCGAGCTGGCCCTGCGTCACCCCGAGCGCCTCGCCTCGCTCGCCCTGATCGCCGCCTCGCCCCGCTTCGGCACGGCCGACGAGTTCCGGCAGCGAGGTGTGATCGTGCGCACGAACGGCCTCGACCCCATCGCCCGCACCTCGCCCGACCGCTGGTTCACCTCCGGCTTCGCCGCCGCCCAGCCCGCGATCACCGAGTGGGCCGTGCAGATGGTGCGCACCACCGACCCCGGCTGCTACATCGCCGCCTGCGAGGCACTCGCCGCCTTCGACGTACGGCCCCAGCTGGGCGGCGTCACCGTGCCCACCCTCGTCCTCGTCGGCTCGGACGACCAGGTCACCGGCCCCGCCGAGGCCCGCACCCTGGTCGCCGGCATACCGGACGCCCGCCTCGCCGTCGTCCCCGGAGCCTCCCACCTCGTGCCGGTCGAACAGCCCGCCGCCGTCACCGACCTGCTGGTCCGGCACTTCTCCACCGCCTGGCAGCAGCCCGCCTACGACTCCACCACCGGCCAGATGGCCGCCATCCAGGCCGCCCCCGTCAAGCCGGTCCTCGCCGCGCCCCCGCAGCCCGCGCCGGTCGCCGAGATAGCCCCGGCCGCCGTGCTGGCGCAGCCGACGGGACGACGGGACCCGTACGACGCCGGGATCAAGGTCCGGCGCGAGGTGCTCGGCGACGCGCACGTCGACCGGGCGCTGGAGCAGGCGGACGAGTTCTCGGGGGACTTCCAGGAGTTCATCACCCGGTACGCCTGGGGCGAGATCTGGGACAGACCCGGCCTCGACCGGCGCTCCCGCAGCTGTGTCACTCTCACCGCCCTGGTCGCGGGCGGCCACATGGACGAACTCGCCTTCCACACCCGCGCGGCCCTGCGCAACGGCCTCACCCCGAACGAGATCAAGGAAGTGCTGCTGCAGGCGGCCGTCTACTGCGGCGTACCGGCGGCGAACAGCGCGTTCAAGGTCGCCCAGCAGGTCATAAGGGAGGAGACCACACTCCAGGAGTGAGCATCCGGGCGCTGCAGGAGTGAGCATCCGGAACGGGTGCTTGCCAGGATGGACCCATGAAGCTCACGAAGAAGTCGCACGCCTGCATCCGGCTGGAAAAGGACGGGCAGACGCTCGTCCTCGACCCGGGAGGATTCAGCGAGGAGGACGCCGCGCTCGGCGCGGATGCGATTCTCGTCACGCACGAGCACCCCGACCACTTCGACGAACTGCGCCTGCGCGCCGCCATGGAGAACAACCCGGCCGCCGAGATCTGGACCCTGGCATCGGTCGCCGAGAAGATCTCCTCCGCCTTCCCGGGCCGTGTGCACACCGTCGGCCACGGCGACACCTTCACGGCCGCCGGCTTCGACGTCCAGGTCCACGGCGAACTCCACGCGGTCATCCACCCGGACATCCCGCGCATCACCAACGTCGGTTACCTCATCGACGGAGGCAAGGTGTTCCACCCCGGCGACGCCCTCACCGTCCCCGACCACCCGGTGGAGACGCTGATGCTCCCGGTGATGGCCCCCTGGAACAAGATCGCGGAAGTCATCGACTACGTCCGCGAGATCAAGCCGCAGCGCGCCTACGACATCCACGACGCCCTGCTCACCGACCTGGCCCGCCCGATCTACGACCGCCAGATCGGCGGCCTGGGCGGCGCCGAGCACCTGCGCCTGACGCCGGGAGACTCGGCCCAGGTGTGAGCGGGCCCACCCCGGGCGGAACCGCATTGTCGTACCCGCCCGGTAGGTTGTTGGGCATGCGCATCGCCACCTGGAACGTGAACTCGATCACCGCCCGCCTGCCGAGGCTCCTGGCCTGGCTGGAGAGCAGCGGCACCGACGTGCTGTGCCTCCAGGAGGCCAAGGTCGCCGAGGACCAGTTCCCGTTCGACCCGCTGCGCGACCTCGGCTACGAGGCGGCGGTCCACGCCACCGGCCGGTGGAACGGCGTGGCGGTGCTCTCCCGCGTAGGCCTCAAGGAGGTCGTCAAGGGCCTGCCCGGCGATCCCGGTTACGACGGCGCCGTGGAGCCCCGCGCCATCTCCGCGACCTGCGGCCCGATCCGCGTCTGGTCGGTGTACGTGCCGAACGGCCGTGAGGTGGACCACCCCCACTACGCCTACAAACTCCAGTGGTTCGAGGCCCTCAAGGCCGCCGTCGCGGGCGACGCGGGCGGCAGCCGCCCGTTCGCGGTGCTGGGCGACTACAACGTGGCCCCGACGGACGACGACGTCTACGACGTGGCCGCCTTCGAGGGCCTCACCCACGTCACCCCCGCCGAGCGCGCCGCCCTCACCGCCCTGCGCGAGTCCGGCCTGTCCGACGTGGTCCCGCGCCCCCTCAAGTACGACCACCCCTACACCTACTGGGACTACCGCCAGCTCTGCTTCCCCAAGAACCGCGGCATGCGCATCGACCTGGTGTACGGCAACGAGCCGTTCGCCAAGTCGGTCACCGACGCCTACGTGGACCGCGAGGAGCGCAAGGGCAAGGGCGCGTCGGACCACGCGCCGGTGGTCGTGGATCTCGACGTGTAGAGAAGCCTCCCAGCCCGTCTGGGGGCGGCAGCCCCCAGGCGGCTGCCGCACGCCGAGGGCCAGTGCTGCCGCCACCCCGAGGGCTACCGCACAAGCCCCCGCAGATCCACCGATCCAGCCAGCGCAGCGAGCCCCGCATCGCCGGGATGCAGATGGTCCCCGCTGTCATACGCAGGAAGCATCCGGGAAGGCCGCGCCGGATCCCGTACCACCGCGTCGAAGTCGAGCACGCCGTCGAACCCGGCGACGCCGGAGCGGATCCACTGGTTCACCTTGACCCGCTCCGCGTCGACTGCCGCCGTGCACCGCGCCTCCCCCTCGCACGGCAGGATCGTCGCCGCCAGCATCCGCAGCCCGCGCGCATGCCCCCTGTCCGCGATCCAGCGCAGTCCGGCGATCACCTGCTCCGCGGTCGTGCCCCACCGCACATCGTTGACGCCCTCAAAGACAACCACCGTACGCACCGACGTCTGGGCCAGAACATCCCGGTCGAACCGGTACAAGGCGCTCACCCCGGCCGTGTCCGTCGACACCCCGTCACCGGGATAGCGGTCGCTGACCACACGGTTGCCCGAAATCCCCTGGTTCAGCACCCCGTAGCGCGGGACCACACTCTGGTTCAGCAGCCGTGTGGCCAGCACATTGGGCCACCGCCGGTTGGCGTCCACCGAGGACTTGTCCCCATCGGTGATCGAGTCCCCGAGCAGCACCACGGACCCCGGCCCGCCGCTCACGTCGACGCCCGTCAGCAGCGGCCAGCTGGTCAGGACCGTGCCGTACGGCGCCCCGGAGCCGTCCGCCGTGTGGTCGCCCGGTCCGCTCAGATACGACCGCTGCTGCGCGAGCCGGTGCACGGGAGCGGCCGGCACGGTGCCGGGCAGATGGAAGCTGACCAGCAGATTGGTGTCCGCGGGCACCGCGAAGCCGAGCGGATCGCTGTAGGCCTGCGCCCCCGCCGGGATCTCGACGCCCGCCGCACCCCGGAAGGACACCGCGACGGGCTTGCCCCGCGCTGCCGCGCCCGCCTTCTGCACCGCCACCGTGGCGCTCCCGATCCGCACCGGAACCGCCGCGAAGGTGTTGTCGAACCGCAGCCGCACCCGCGGCCCGCCCGCCGAGGTGTGCACCACCAGCCGCAGCGTCCGGTCGCTCCACGGCCCCACGGCCGGATAGCCGCCGGTCGCCGCCGACCAACTCCCCGTCCAGCCCGGGGTCGCGGCCCGCACGGCCACCGCGAAGACATGCAGCCCGGCCGCGCGGGGCAGCCGCACCGAGACGACCGTGCGCCCCGGGGCGAGCGGCACTGTCACGACGTACAGCCGTGCCCGCTCGGTGAGTTGACCGCGCGGCGTGTTGATGTGCGGCAGCGCGACCGCCTTGGTGGCGAGCGGGCCGGTGCGCCAGTCGGGGGCGGTCAGGCTGTAGGACGTCCGCGTGCCGTCGGCGTACGACACCGTCCCCGTGCCGTCGGCGTCGATGCCGCCGGTGCCCGCCGCCAGGAAGGCGAGCGCGTCGCCGCGGCCGCGCACCCGCACGTTCTGTCCGTCGGCCAGGACGTTGTCCGGCCGGCCGGGCTGCCGCTTCGGCCAGGTCAGCCGGGCGCCCTGCACGGTGAGTGTGCGGCCGGGCGTCCAGCCCGCGGCCGACAGGTCCTGCGCCGACAGGGAGCCGCCCGAGCCGTCGAAGTCGGCCTCGCCCGGCCGGGCGTCGCGGCTCACCGCCGTGTTGTCGAAGAGCCGCTCCAATGGGAGCGGCTCGGCTCTCGCGCCGGGGGCGGAGTGTGCCGAACCGATCGGCACCAGGGTGGCGAACAGGGCGAGGACGACGGTGGAACCCCACAGACATCGGCGCACGGCCGACTCCTCTCGTTCACGCAGCGCACGACCGTTCACGACGAGACGAAAGACGCATCGCGAAGGTAGAGAGGCACCTGGTGCTCGTCAACGAGCCATGCCCGAAGTCGGCGTGAACCAGACCCGAATCAGCCTTCCGCGCGCCTGTGGTGCGTACGCCGGTACGAATGACACGCTGGGTGTATGAAGATCCCTTTTCTGGGCCGCCGGCCCGAGAAGCGCGGAGCCCCCGACCCCGAGGGCCTCGCCGAACTCCTCTCCGAGTGCGAACTCCTGCGTTCCCACGCGTCCCGGGCGGGGATCGAACTCGATGACACGGCGGCCTCCTTGGAGGCGCTCGACCAGTTGTTGCCGCGCTGGCGGGACGACGAGGAGGTCCTGCCCTGGCTGGGCAATGACGCCGGTCTGTATCTCGGCACCGTCCTCGTGCGCACCGTGCCCGGAGCCGCCTGGGAGATCTGGCCGGACGGCCAGCCGGTGGTCCGGCTGGCCTCCGGCCGTGAGTTCGATGTCGTGACCTCGGGGCAGGAGTGGGCCGCGAACGGGGTGCCGGAGCTGTCGCAGCTGTACGCGGAGGTCGCGGAGGCATGAGGTCCGGGCCTGCACCGCAACATAAGAGCGGTGTAAATACGGCTTATGCCCGAAAAGTGCGTGTCGCATATTAAGTCCACTCCTGCCCGGATAGTTTGCGGCCACCGCTACACAGCTGAACATGACTGGGGCTGGGCATGGCTGGCGATCCACTGATCGAGCTGCGTGACGTCAACAAGTACTTCGGGGACCTGCACGTACTGCAGGACATCGACCTCACCGTCGCCAAGGGCGAGGTGGTCGTGGTCATCGGCCCGTCGGGTTCGGGGAAGTCGACGCTGTGCCGGGCCATCAACCGGCTGGAGACCATCCAGTCCGGGACGATCCTGCTCGACGGTCAGCCACTGCCCGAGGAGGGCAAGGCGCTCGCACGGCTGCGTGCCGAAGTGGGCATGGTCTTCCAGTCCTTCAACCTCTTCGCCCACAAGACGGTCCTGCAGAACGTCTCGCTGGGCCAGGTCAAGGTCCGAGGGCGCCGGAAGGAGGACGCCGACAAGCGCTCCCGCGAACTCCTCGACCGCGTCGGCGTGGCCGACCAGGCGGACAAGTACCCGGCACAGCTCTCCGGCGGCCAGCAGCAGCGCGTCGCCATCGCCCGCGCCCTCGCGATGGGCCCGAAGGCGATGCTGTTCGACGAGCCCACCTCCGCGCTCGACCCCGAGATGATCAACGAGGTTCTGGAGGTGATGCGTCAACTCGCCCGTGACGGTATGACGATGATCGTCGTCACCCATGAGATGGGCTTCGCCCGCTCGGCCGCCAACCGCGTCGTGTTCATGGCCGACGGCCGCATCGTCGAGGACCGCAGCCCCGACGAGTTCTTCACCAATCCCAGCAGCGAGCGCGCCAGGGACTTCCTGTCGAAGATCCTCCACCACTGAGCGGAAAACACGACCATGCCGAGACCAACGGCGTTTTCCACGCCGGAATCCTCGCCGTGTCCGACCTCGACTACGATGGTCCGTCCGTCCCCAAGGCCGTGGCGGTGGCCCCGGCCACGACCAGGGACGCTGCTGCCGGGTGGGGATCCCCCCACCGCCCCTGGATCCAGGGGCAGCAGGGGGCAGCAGTCATAGAGCCATACCCGGCCGGCGCCGGCCGGAGATCACTGCTCGCGCAGGGGAACCGACACGTACGACGGGTCGTTCGCCGGCGAGGAGAAGGTCAGCCGCGCGCCGGACGGGTTGTGCTCGATGTAGAGCGGGTCGACCGTGTCGACGACCAGGGCGAGCCGGTGCCCTGCCGGTACGTCGTAGGCCGTGGAGTACAGCTCCAGGTCGACGGCGAAAGGCTTTCCGGGCGTACGTCCGTGGAAGGTGTACGGCGCGTTGCTGACCAGCTTGCCGAGGCCGAGCGGGCCCACGTCGTAGAGGTAGGCGACGAGGGTGCCGCTCTCCTTGGTCGGGGTGATCGTGGTGTGCAACTTCGCCGTGCCGCGCACGCGTTGCGCCGTGGCGTACTTCTCCGATTGCCATACGGCCGCCCAGCGCCGGGGGATCAGGGGGATCGAGGCCACCGGGGGCAGTTGGGCCACCTGGTCGAGGATGCTGGACAGGAAGACGACCCCGCCGTCCGCGCCCGAGTTGACGTTGGTGTGGATGGTGGTCGTGCCCGAGAGGGCGATCTTCTTGTTCGTCGCGCCCACCGACTTCCAGTCCGGGTAGCCCTCGTAGCCGCCCGTGGAGCGGGACTTGAGACGGACGGGCAGCTCGCCGTCGATGCCGTTGGCCTCGCCCTTGAGGTAGTGGTCGAACCAGCGCTCGGTGTCCGTCCAGACGTCGTTGGGCAGGCCGAACAGTCCGGTCAGCTCGGCGGTGGCGTGGTCGCCGGGCCGGAACTCCAGCCGCTTCGGGCCGGTCAGCTTCTCGTAGAAGTCCGCGTACTGGTTGGGCGGGAAGACCGTGTCGCCCCAGGCGTTCGCCATCATGACCGCGGCCCCGCTGTCGTTCAGTTGGTCCACGTATGTAGCGACAGAACGTTTCTTCCCCCAGTTGATCATGTCCTGTTCCTTGGACAGGTTGGAGGCGTAGAAGTCGTCGAAGATCTGCCGGACTTCGGCGCTCTGGCGGCCGGTGACGAGGCTCGCGCCGTCCAGCAGTGCGGCCGCCTGGACGTGCTGGGTGCGGCCGGAGTAGATCGAGTCGATGAGGTCGGCCCAGCCGCTGAGGGCGGCGACCGCCCTGACTCGTTTGTCCTGCGCGGCTGTCAGCAGGCTGATGCCGGCGCCGTACGAGACGCCCGCCATGCCGATGTGGGCCGCGTCCGCAGGGGTGTTGGCGAGCGCCCAGTCGATGACCCTGGACGCGTCGGCTGTGTCGGGCGGTCCCGCCACTTCTATCTCGCCGCCCGACTGCCAGAAGCCGCGCACGTTGTAGGTGACCACTACATAGCCCGAGTTCGCGAGCTTCTGGGCCTGTGCGACGTACTCGATCTGCGGCAGGCCCCAGCTCGTGGGCAGCACGAGCAGCGGGTAGCGGCGGGTGCCGTCGGCGCCGGCCGGCGTGACGACGTTCGCCTTGAGGGTGGTGCCGCCGTCGCCGGTGATGTCGACGAAGCGGACGTCGTTCGTGGCGGCTTGGGCGGCGGGGGCGAGCCCGAGGGCGCTACCGGCGACCAGAGTCGCGGAGACGGCGCCCACGGCGGTCGTACGCAGGGCCTTGCGATGGTGTCCCACGGGTCACTCCTCACTCGTGTCAGTGCAAAGTGACCGAACGGTAACCGGGGCCCCTTACCGCAAGTAACCCGTCGGTAAGTTACGTGCCAGTAACGATTACCGGAATGTGATGAACCTCAGGAGGCGCGGTGGGTATTGCGCGGAGCCGCCGGTGCCGGCAGGGGCGCCTGCGCCGCCCGCGTGACGTCCGCGACCAGCTCCACCACATCCGGGCCGTACGCCTGCGAGTTGACCACCTTCAGCAGCAGGACGAAGGAGCCGTTGCCGTGCTTGCGGGTCAGTCGCTCGTGGTTGCGGGCGAGGTAGCGGGTGGCGGCCTGGTTGGTGATCGCGGTCTGGCCGCAGAACAGGAAGACGGGGCGCGTGCCGTGGCTCTGGTCGACGGTGAGCCGGGCGAGGAGCGCGTACTCCTCCTTGCCGACCTCCACCCGGTAGCGCTCGGAGCCGATCTGGAAGGCGCCCCGGTCCGGGCCGGGTTCGGCGTCGACGTTCACCCGCACACCGGGCAGCAGGGAGGCCAGGTGGGCCATCATGCGGCGGTTCGACGCCGGGCCGCCGACGCAGAACTCGGTGCGCTCGCCGAAGCCCTGGCGTGCCGCGTCGTGCGGGATGATCTGGGCGTGGGCGTTGCAGTCCTTGATGAGGGCGGCCAGTTCGAGGAGCGCGAACACGTCGTAACGCATCACCGTCAGCTCGGGTCCGCCGGCCCCGCGGTTCACCACGAGCAGGGACTCGGCGTTGTCGGGCAGCCCGAAGAATGCCTGCTTGCGGCGCAGCTTGCGCTTCCACAAGTAGGTGCGGGCCAGCCAGCCGAGCGCGGCGCTGATGCCGGCCGCGACCACGCCCAGGACGATGTTGCGTACGTCGTCATTCATGGGCGCGCATGCTAGCGGGCGATCGCAAACCCGTGTTCGAGCAGAGCCTGGTGTGGGCGGGCTGACGGGGCCATGCCGATCGAATAGGCTGCGCGAACGGTCCCTGACTGGAGGTGCGGATGCGTCGCCCTGTCGCACGAAAACTGTCGGTCCTGGCGGTCTCGGCCGCCGTGGTCTCGGTGGGGGCGGCAGCGCCACCCGGCGCCGGGGGCACGGAAGTCGAGAAGGTCCCGGTCGCCGTCGGCTACGGCGGCGCGGTGTCGAGCGTCGACGCGGACGCCTCCGCGGCCGGCATCGAGGTCCTGCGCAAGGGCGGCAACGCCGTCGACGCCGCCGTGGCCACGGCCGCCGCGCTCGGCGTCACCGAGCCCTACTCGGCCGGTATCGGCGGAGGCGGCTACTTCGTCTACTACGACGCCAAGTCCCGTACGGTACAGACCCTCGACGGCCGCGAGACGGCGCCGCTGACCGCCGGCTCCGACCTGTTCGTGGAGAACGGCACGGCGATCCCCTTCGCCGAGGCCGTCAGCAGCGGCCTGAGCGTCGGAACCCCGGGCACCCCCGCCACCTGGCAGAAGGCCCTGGACAAGTGGGGGAGCAAGGGGCTCGGCACCCTGTTGAAGCCCGCCGAGCGGCTCGCCCGGGACGGCTTCACCGTCGACGACACCTTCCGCGCGCAGACCGCCGCCAACGAGACCCGGTTCCGCTACTTCCCGGACACCGCGAAGCTGTTCCTCCCGGACGGCCGACTCCCCGTCGTCGGCTCCACCTTCAAGAACCCCGACCTCGCCCGCACCTACTCCGAGCTGGCAAGGAAGGGCGCCGGGGCGCTCTACCGGGGCGACCTCGCCGAGGACATCGTCGACACGGTCAACCACCCGCCCGTGGACCCGGGTTCAGGCTGGAAGGCCCGCCCCGGTGACCTGACCGCCAAGGACCTGGCCGCCTACCGCGTCAAGTCGCAGGCCCCGACGAAGACTGCGTACCGGGGACTCGGCGTCTACTCCATGGCGCCCTCCTCCTCCGGCGGCACTACCGTCGGCGAGGCCCTCAACATCCTTGAGAGCACGGACCTGTCGAAGGCGAGCGAGGTCCAGTACCTGCACCGCTACATCGAGGCCAGCCGGATCGCCTTCGCGGATCGCGGTCGCTGGGTCGGCGACCCCGCCTTCGAGGACGTACCGACGAAGGAGCTGCTGTCGCAGCGGTACGCCGACTCGCGGGAGTGCCTGATCAAGGACGACGCGGTGCTGACCAGCCCGGTCGCGCCGGGCGACCCGCGCAACCCGGCGGCCTGCGACGCGAGCGGCACGGCGGCCCCCACCACCTACGAGGGCGACAGCACGACGCACCTCACGGTGGCCGACAAGTGGGGGAACGTCGTCTCGTACACGCTCACCATCGAGCAGACCGGCGGCAGCGGCATCACGGTCCCGGGCCGTGGCTTCATCCTCAACAACGAGCTGACGGACTTCTCCTTCACCCCGGCCAACCCGTCCGTCCACGACCCGAACCTGCCGGGGCCCGGCAAGCGACCGCGCTCCTCGATGTCCCCGACGATCGTCCTCGACCAGCACAACAAGCCCGTCGTGGCGCTCGGTTCGCCCGGTGGCGCGACCATCATCACCACCGTGCTGCAGACCCTGACCGGGTTCCTCGACCGCGGGCTGCCACTCGTCGACGCGATCGCCGCGCCGCGCGCCAGCCAGCGCAACCAGACCACCACCGAACTCGAACCGGGCCTGTGGAACAGCCCGTTGAATGCGCAGCTGGAAGCGATCGGGCACGGCTTCCGGCAGAACCCGGAGATCGGGGCGGCGACCGGTGTGCAGCGGCTGCCCAACGGGAAGTGGCTCGCGGCAGCCGAGACGGTACGGCGGGGCGGCGGCTCGGCGATGGTCGTACGGCCTGCCTCGTAGCCGTCACAGCTCGGGGGCGGGCGGCAACTCCTCCGTACGGAAGGCGAGCCGTCCGTCCTCCACGTCCACCGTCACCCGGCCGCCCTCGCCGATCCGGCCGTCCAGGAGGAGCCGGGAGAGCTGGTTGTCGACCTCCTTCTGGATGGTGCGGCGCAGCGGGCGGGCGCCGTACTCGGGCTGGTAGCCGCGCTCGGAGAGCCAGTCGACGGCCGTGTCGGTGAAGTCGACCGAGACGCCCTGGGCGTGCAGCAGGCGGCGGGTCTTGTCCAGCAGCAGGTTGGTGATGCGCTCCAGCTGGTCGTGGGTCAGCTGGCGGAAGACGACGACCTCGTCGATGCGGTTGAGGAACTCGGGCCGGAAGTGCTCCCGCAGCGGCCGCAGGATCCGCTCGCGCCGCGCCTCCTCGTCGGCCTCCGCGTCACCCGCGCCGAACCCGATCCCGGTACCGCCCCGGGTGATCGCCTCCGAACCCAGGTTGCTGGTCATCACGATGACCGTGTTGGTGAAGTCGACGGTCCGGCCCTGGGAGTCGGTCAGCCGGCCGTCGTCCAGCACCTGGAGCAGGATGTTGAAGACGTCCGGGTGCGCCTTCTCCACCTCGTCGAGGAGGAGGAGTGAGTAGGGGTGCCGGCGGACGACCTCGGTGAGCTGGCCGGCCTCCTCGTGGCCGACATAGCCGGGTGGGGCGCCGACCAGTCGGCTGACGGTGTGCCGCTCCTGGTACTCGCTCATGTCCAGGCGGACCATGCGCTCCTCGCTGCCGAACAGCGCCTCGGCGAGCGCCCGGGCCAGCTCGGTCTTGCCGACGCCCGTCGGGCCGAGGAAGAAGAAGCTGCCGATCGGCCGGTCGGGGCTGGCGAGCCCGGCCCGGGAGCGCAGCACCGCGTCGGAGACCACGCGCACCGCCTCGTCCTGGCCGACGACCCGCTCGTGCAGGTGTTCCTCCAGGCCGAGCAGCTTGTCCTTCTCCTCCTCGGTGAGGCTGCTCACCGGGATGCCGGTCTGCCGGGACACGACCTCCGCGATCGCCTCGGCGGTGACCTCCAGGTCGATGCCCTCGTCGACGTCCTCGTCGCCGGACGCGTCCGCGATGCGCTGCTTCAACTCGACGATACGGTCCCGCAGCTGCGTCGCCTGCTCGTACTGCTCGTCGGCGACCGCCTGGTCCTTGTCCCGGTACAGCTGCTCGACCTCGCGCTCCATGGCACGTACGTCCGTGCCCTTGGTCCGCGCGCGCAGGCGTACCCGGGCGCCCGCCTGGTCGATCAGGTCGATCGCCTTGTCCGGCAGGCGGCGGTCGGTGAGATAGCGGTCCGACAGCTCCACGGCGGCGACGAGCGCCTCGTCGGTGTAGCGGACCTGGTGGTGGGCCTCGTAGCGGTCGCGCAGGCCGCGCAGGATCTCGATCGCGTCCCCGGTCGTCGGCTCGGGGACGAGGATCGGCTGGAAGCGGCGGGAGAGCGCCGCGTCCTTCTCGATCCTGCGGTATTCCTCCAGCGTGGTCGCGCCCACGATGTGCAGCTCGCCGCGCGCCAGGGCCGGCTTGAGGATGTTCCCCGCGTCCATGGAACCGCCCTCACCGCCGCCTCCGGCGCCCACGACGGTGTGCAACTCGTCGATGAACACGATCAGTTGGTCGGAGTGCGAGCGGATCTCGCCCACGATGTTGTTGAGCCGCTCCTCGAAGTCGCCCCGGTAGCGGGTGCCCGCGACCACGCCCGTCAGGTCGAGGGCGACCACCCGGCGGCCGCTGAGCACGTCCGGTACATCTCCGTCGGCGATCCGCTGGGCCAGGCCCTCCACGATCGCGGTCTTGCCGACACCCGCGTCACCGATGAGCACCGGGTTGTTCTTGCCGCGCCGCGACAGCACCTCGACCGTCTGCTCGATCTCCTCCTCCCGGCCGATCACCGGGTCGATACGGCCCTGGCGGGCGAGGTCGGTGAGGTCGCGGCCGTACTTGTCGAGGGTGGGCGTACCGGTGTCGACGCGGGGCCGCTGGTCGACGCGGGGGCCGACCTGGGGGGCTTCGGGCGTCTGGGGCGGGCCTGACGGCGCGAAGCGGGCCGCGTTGAGGATGTGCCCGGCGGCCGAGTCGGGGTTCGCGGCGAGGGCGCTGAGCACATGCTCGGGGCCGATGTAACCGGCGCCGCGCGCCCGGGCCAGGTCGTGCGCGTCCAGCAGGGCGCGCTTGGCGGCCGGGGTGAGGGACAGCGACGTCGGCGGCGGGGCCTCGCCCGGCGGGTGCTGGACCGGGCCCGACCGCTCGTCGATCTCCGTCGCCAGCGAGTCGGGATCCGCGCCCGCCCGGCTGAGCAGCGACCGCGTCGGCTCGGCGGACAGGGCGGCCCGCAGCAGGTGCTGGGTGTCCAGGTCGCGGCTGCCGTGCTCGGCGGCGTACTGGGCGGCACCGCGCACCAGCTCCCGGGCCGGCTGACTGAGCAGTCGGCCGATGTCGATCTGCCGGGGACCGGGGCGCGGTCCGCCGAAGAAGCGGGCGAGGAATTCTCCGAAGGGGTCGTAGTCCTCCGGACCACTGAAGCCGCTGGTCATGGCGTTCCCATCCGGCGTCCCTCGCGGGCAGGGACGCCCTCGCTGGTCGACGTGCCGAGGCCGGGTAACCGGGTTCGGGCACGCTCATGCCACGATGGCACGTTCTGGCTCAGCGGGCATGTGCAGGAACGCGGGTCCCGGGCGCTGCCCGCCGCCTGCGGCGGTCCGGTGCGCGTGGCAGGGCCCGCTCGGAGGCGTCCGCCTCAGCCGTGGGCCCGACCTCCGTCGTGGTCCGCCGGCGTCCCGCCGGGGCGCAGCATCTGGCTCGTGGCCAGGTCACGGTAGAGGGGGTCCCGGACCAGCAGCTCCTCGTGGCGTCCCTGGGCGGTGGTACGGCCCTGGCGGAGCACGACGATGTGGTCGGCGTGCTGCACCGTGGACAGGCGGTGGGCGATGACCAGCAGGGCGCATTCCTGGGCGACGTCCTTCATCACCGTGGTCAGCCCCGCCTCGTTGATCGCGTCGAGGTGGGAGGTGGGCTCGTCCAGGAGGAGGAGCGCGGGGCGGGCGAGCAGGGCGCGGGCCAGGGCGACGCGCTGGCGTTCGCCGCCCGAGAGGGTGCTGCCGCGTTCACCGATGACGGCGTCCAGCCCGCCGGGGAGGCGGTCGACGAGCTCCTCCAGCCGGGCCAGTGCGAGGACCCGCCGGATCTCGGCGTCCGGGGCGTCGGGCACGGCGTAGGTGATGTTCTCCCGCAGGGTGCCGTGGACGACATGAGTGTTCTGGTCCACCACCGCGATGCGTCGGCGGCAGGCGTCGCGGCCAAGTTCGGCGGCGGGGCGCCCGTCGAACAGCACGGTTCCCGCGTCCGGTTCGTAGAACCCCGCCACCAGTGCGAAGACCGTGCTCTTGCCGGCTCCCGACGGGCCCACCAGGGCCACGTGCCGGCGGTGCGGGACGGAGAAGGACACGCCCGACAGCACGGGCCGGCCCGGGGCGTAACCGAAGCGGACGTCGTGCAGGGCGAGCGCCGGCCGGCCGGCGGGGACGGACGGCGGCGGCCGGTGGCGGGTCCGCCCGGCCGCCGGGCCCGTGTGCTCCACGGGGAGGCGCAGCGCCTGGTCGACACGCCGGTATGCGCCCATGCCGCGCTGGACCAGACCCACCGCGTGGAAAACGCAGGACAGCGGCAGGACCAGGTACGAGGCGTACAGCAGGAACGCGACGAGGTCCCCGAGGGACCCGGCGTGACCGCCGACCCGCAGACCACCGACGACGAGCACGATGAGGAAGGAGCCCTGGACGGCGAGTTCGACGGCGGGACTCATGACGGAGGCGAGCTTCGCGGTGCGCACCCCCGCGTCGTAGGCCTCCTCGACCCGGCCCCCGATGCGGGCGGCCTCGCGGTCCTCGGCGCGGTGCACCCGGACCATGGGCAGGGCGCCCAGGGCCCGTTCCAGGTCCGCGGCGACGGCGCCGACCGAGTCCTGCATTCGCTCGGACGCCTTCCGCAGGCCCTGGAGCAGCGAGGTGACCACGGCCGCGGCGACGGCCACGGTGAGCGCGACCAGAAGCAGCAGCAGCGGGTCGAGCCACGCCATCAGGATCACCGCTCCGGCGGCGACGAGGCTTCCGGTCACCAGGTCGACCAGGGCCTGCGAGACGACCTCGCGCAGCAGGGTGGTGTCGGCGGTGACCCGGGAGATGAGGTCGCCGTTGCGGTGGCGGTCGTACTCCCGCATCTCCAGCCGGAGCAGCCGCCCCACCAGGCCGAGCCGGAGCTGCCGTACGACGCCCTCGCCCATCCGCTCCAGCAGGAAGCGCCCCGCCGACCCGATCGCCGCTTCCACGAGGAACAGTGCGCCGAGGAGTGCCAGCAGCGGCCAGACGACCTGGCCGCGGCCGCTCGCGTCCACGGCGTGCCGGGCCACCAGCGGCTGGGCCAGCCCCAGCGCGGAGCCGGCCAGCGTCAGTGCGGTGGCCACGGCGACGGCGGTCCGGTGCCCGGCGGTGAGCCCGTACAACGTGGCCACGGCCGCGCGGGTCGACCGGTCCTCGTCGGCGGACTCGTGGCGCCCGTGGTCCGAGACCGTGCTGCCCGCCGCCGGACCGGCGTCCGCAACCGTCCCGTCGCTCACAGGTCTGCCGGCTCGACGGCCACCAGCCGGGCGAAATAGCCGTCGGGTACGCCCTCGCCCACCGGGCGGCCCTCCGCTTCGATCCAGGCGTGCGCGGTGAAGGGCGGGACGACGCGCACTCCGGTGCACCAGGTCGGCCACGTCCCCCTCAGCCGGCACAGCAGCGCGGCCCCCAGGGAGCGCGGCAGGCACCCCTTCGGGGCGGCGCAGCGCAGGCTGGCGGCGCACATGGCGTCGCGCGCGTCCTGGGCCTGCGCGGTGGTGGCGGGTGCGGCACCGCGCCGCACCACGCCCAGCACGGCGCGGATGCGGCGGGGTGGCAGGAGGGCGAGGGCGACGGCGGGGAGCAGGACGAGGAGGGCGGCCAGGCGGTGGCCGAGGGGCACACCGGTGGGGCGTTCCAGCGCGCTGGGTGTCGTCATGAGGCCAGTCCCGCCTCACGCAGATGACCGACGAGCGCCTCGACGTCCCGCTGGGCCTGTGCCCGGTCGATCTCGAACTCGCGGACCAGGGCGGCGGTCGCGTCCGCCTCCTCGCCGCCGTCGAGCAGGGTACGGACCACAAGGGTGGCGGTCGGGTTCAACTCCCAGTAGGTACCGGCTCGTTCGTCCAGAAGTACGGTGCCGTAGTCGGTCTCGGCCGTGGAAATGTGCGCGTCGAACCGCAAGGGCATGCGCTCGCCTTTCTGACGGGGTTCTCAGGGAGTGCGGGCACGGCTGTGGGACAGCCCCCGCAGCCACACCTCGGCGGCGATGGTGGAGTAGAGGATGGCTTCGGAGAGGCCCGGTGAGGTCGGGCGCTGGGCGAGGCGGCGCAGCTCGGCGCCGTCCACCAGGCCCAGCGCCTCCAGCCGTGAGCCCTCCCACAGGGCCAGCAGGTCACCGCGGTGCCGGCGCAGTCCGTTGGCGGCGTCCATGGCGGCCGTCGCCTTGTTGGCCCGCCGCAGGCAGTCATCGGGCACGATTCCGCGCATCGCGGCGCTCAGGACGGGCTTGTACCGCCAGGGAGTGACGCGCTCGCTCGGACGGACCGCGAGGAACGCCTCGACGACGCGGTCGTCGAAGAAGGGGGAGGCCATCGGCAGACCCGCGCGCGCCGCCATCCGGTCCCACTGCCGGATGACTCGCGTGCACGAGCGGATCTGCTCCAGGTCTGTGTGCAGTCCACGGTCCGGGTGCAGCGGCGAGGCCGTGGCCGCCGCGTCGAGCAGTGCCCGGCGGGCCATCCGCTCGGCCTCGGGGGTCACCCAGTCGAACAGGCGCGGGGCCATGCCCCAGCCGAGACTCGTCGCGACGGACGAGGGCAACGGGCCACGCAGCCGGCTCGCTCCGTCGGCGAGCCACTTCCCGTACGGCCGGGAGTCGGCGAGGGCGCGGGCCGTGTCCCCCAGTGGCCACTGCCACAGCGCCCGGTACCCGCGCAACTGGCGCAGGGCGAACAGTGGACGGGTGCGCAGCAGCCGGTGGTAGTACGCGTCGGAGCACCATGCCACGTGGTCGCCGCCGATTCCGGTCAGGTGCAACCGGCTGCCGCGTGCGGCGAGGCCCGGCAGGTGGTGCAGGACCCGGGAGCGGTCCATGACGCCGATGGTGGGCTCGTCGAGGAGGTCGTCGATGCCGAGCAGATCCTCATAGACCAGCGGCGAGGCGTCGGCGTCCCACACCACGTGTTCGACGTCCGGGAGGTGCTTGATGGCCCGCTCCGCCCAGTGCAGGTCGGTGTCCGCCGGATCGCGGCCCGGCCAGGTGCTGGCCACCACGTGGGCGGGGGAACGGTCGGCCAGGAAGCAGATGGAGGTCGAGTCCAGGCCGCCGGACAGGTCGCAGCTCACCACGCCGCCCGGCCGGGTCCGCGCGCCCACGGCCTCCTCCAGCGCCGTCCGGATCAGGGGCGCCGCCTCGGCGAGTGGCCGCACCGGCTCCGGCGGCGTCCACCACCGGGTGTGCCGTACGGTCCGCCCGTCCGCGGCGACGATCACGGCGTCCTGCGGGGGCACGGCGGTGACCGGGCGCCACAGGGAGGTCTCGAACAGGGGGTAGGGGGCCGGCCACAGCAGCCGGACGGCCAGCTCCTGCGGATCGGGGTCGAGGCCGAGCGCGGCGGCGAGCGTGTCGGCGCGGGTCGCGGCCACCCGGACGCCGTCGATCTCCGCGTGGAAGACCAGCCGCAGTCCGGAGGCGGTGCCCTGCACCCGGACCTGTCCGTCGAGGGCGGCGACGAGGTGGAAGCTGCCGGGGAGGGAGCGGGCCGCCGCGTCGAGTTCCGACAGATCCCTCAGTCGTGCGGCCGTACGCCGCAGTTGCACTGCCTCGACGGGGCAGCAGCCGATGACGGCGAGGGTGGCACTTCCGGCGCTCGCGGTGACGATCTCGTCGTCGTGCCAGTGGCCGACCAGCCAGGGCCGGCCCGACGCGTGTGCGAGGGTCCGGCTACCGGGGCGGGCGAAGGAGCGGGCCACGGCGGCCGCGTCCGCACGGTCCGGAAAGACCGTGAAGTGCGCGTCGCCGGGGCCCGTCCCCGCACTTTCGTGCAGTTCAGTCATGACGTCGGGTCAGTGCCGTCGCCCGTCAGTTCTTGCTGAAGATCAGCCGGTCGTTGCCGGAGCGCTGAAGGAGCCCCGTCTCCTTGCGGAACGTACCGAGCCTGACGAGCGTCGGCGCTTCGTATGCCTTCTTCATGACTTCTCCTCACTGCGGTTGTGGTCCCGTCCCCGGATGGGGAGGGGGCGCCACACCAGCTAGCTGCGAAACGTGAGGACGGGGCAAGGAGCGGCACGAAAGTATGACGGTATGAAAAGGCAGATGCCTCTGGCCTGTCGCCGGCGCACGCGTACCTGGCAAGAGGTGTTGCATCGGTCGAAGTTTGCCGTGCGCATGCGCGAAGAAACGTTCCTAGCTGTGGCCGCATTTGTGGTCGCGCGCGCCGTGCATGAGGATCGTGAGGGGAGCCGCTGGGGCGCACTGTGCAGTTGTCGGCGCGCACCATGTCCGGCGGGTGCGGACCCCGGCGGGTGGTGTGATCACAGGGCTTACCGGGCGGTGAGAATGCGCGGTCCCGCCTCCGTGATCGCCACCGTGTGCTCCGCGTGCGCCGCGCGGGAGCCGTCGTTCGTGCGCAGGGTCCAGCCGTCCGGTGCCGTGTGGTAGCCGTCCTTGCCGCTCGCGATGAGCATCGGCTCGATGGCGAGGACCATGCCGTGCCGCAGCGGAAGGCCCCGGCCGGGACGGCCCTCGTTCGGCACCCCCGGGTCCTCGTGCATCTTGCGGCCGATGCCGTGCCCGCCGAAACCGTCCGGGATGCCGTACCCGGCCCCCCGGCACACCGTGCCGATCGCGTGCGCGAGGTCGCCGATGCGGTTGCCGACCACCGCCGCCTCGATGCCCGCCGCCAGCGCCCGTTCCGCCGTCTCGATCAGGCGGACGTCGGCGGGGCGCGCCCTGCCGACCGTGAAGCTGATCGCCGAGTCGCCCGCCCAGCCGCCCAGTTCGGCCCCGCAGTCGATGGAGACGAGGTCGCCGTCGCGCAGGCGGTAGTCGGTCGGGATGCCGTGCACGATCGCGTCGTTCACCGACGCGCAGATGACGGCGGGGAAGGGGACGGGCGCGAAGGAGGGGTGGTAGCCGAGGAAGGGGGAGGTCGCGCCCGCCGCGCTCAGCACCTCGCGCGCCACCTCGTCCAGCTCCCGCAGGGAAACCCCCACGTCAGCGGCTTTTCGCACGGCCGTCAGGGCCTGGCCAACGACCTGCCCGGCCGCGTACATCTCATCGATCGACTTGTCCGTCTTCAGCTCCACCATGCCAATTACTATACCGGTATTTGAATAGGGGGGCGAACGTGACGGGGTGGGGAGCGGTATTAGAATGGGCGCCATGGTGCGCACCCCTCTCACCCCCGAAGAGCGTGAACGCGGCGAGCGGCTCGGCCGGTTGCTCCGCGAGGCCCGCGGTGGCCGCAGCATGACGGAGGTCGCGGCGAGCGCCGGTATCTCCGCCGAGACGCTGCGCAAGATCGAGACGGGGCGGGCCCCGACTCCGGCCTTCTTCACGGTGGCCGCCCTCGCGCAGGCCCTCGGGCTGTCGATGGACGAGCTGGCCGGGCGCTGCACGCCGGTCGTCGAGGCCGCCGCCTGACGGGTTCGCACGTCACGTTCCGGCAGCTGCGGCGTACTCTGCGTTCAGTCCGAAAACTTCCCGTAGCGCGTTCGTAACATGGCTGGTGTTGCCTAACGGACCGGAGTACTCCGGTCTGGCGGGAGTTGGGCGATGTCAGTGGAACAACTCCCGGCTCGGGTACGGGAGTTCGTGGACTACCTGGACGGCCTCGTGGCGCGCCTGGATCAGGGCGGCGGCTGGTGCGGGGTGTTCTGGCAGCGTGACCCGGAGGGCATGCAGGCCTGCCTCGCCGGACGCGAAGTGCCGCCCTGGGACGTGGTGGAGTCGCTCCTGCACGACCTCGCCGCCCAGTACGGTCCCGGCGGCGCCGGACCCGAGACGGAGCGCGCCCGAGCCCTGCACACCGCCGCCCTGGCCGTGTACGACGCCCGGCCCGGCGGCCGCGAGGCCCTCGGGGACCGGCTCGACGTCATGCTCCGCGAACAGCGGTACGCCGCCGAACGGCAAGCCGAACTCGGGCGGTTGCTCGCCTCCGCCACCACCCGGGAGGAGGCCGACGCCATCCGCCTCGACCTCGCCTGGGCCCGCGACGACCACGACCGCGCGACCGCCCGGTGCGCCGAACTCCGGGCCCGGATGACCGACCTGGACCGACTGGCGGCACGGGACCGCGGCCAGGCGATACGGCGGGACCGGGTGGGGGAGAAGGCCGTGTTCCGCCTTGACGAACGGGGTGGGGACGACGGGTTCCGGGACGGGCAGGTGGGGGGCGACGGGTTCGGGGATGGCCGGGTCGGGGGCGACGGGTTCCGGCGCGAGGGGGCCGGGAGCGACGGGTTCAGGAGCGAGCGGCTCGGGCGTGCCAGGGCCGAGGCCGCCGGCTCCCAGGACGGCAGGTACGGGGACGACGGGCTCCAGAACGAGCGGTTCGAGGGTGACGGGTTCCGGCACGATCGGCCCGTAGGCGCCGGGGTCGAGTCAGCCGGCCCCCAGGACGTCGGGTTCGCAGGCCCTCGGCCCCGCGCGGACGGTATGCAGCCGAGAGAGGCCGGCGGCTACGGCGGCGGATTCCCGGGTGTGCCGCATCAGCGCGACGAGCGGTCGGAGGCCGAGGCGGCCGAGTGGCACGCAGCGCGGCGGGCCGCCCGTGACGGGGCGGCGGGACGTCGTGACTCTCGCCCGGAGGGGGCTGCGGGTTCCCGCACCGGGGGAGGCGCCGCCGAGGCGGCCGAGTGGGCGGGTGCGTACGGCACCGACGCCGGTGCAGGGCGACCCGGCGGGCATCCCATGGACCGATCCGTCCCGGCCGGAGCCGCCGCGTCCTCCGACTGGCCGCAAGTGCGGCACTCCGTCGCGGGGCACCCCGACGACCGGCCGGCCCCGGCCGGCGCCCCCGCCGACACGACTCCCGGCGACCACACCCGGACTCCGCCGGCCGACTCCGACCCCGAACCCGCTCCCACCCCCACCTCCAAGCAGCGCAAACGCCGCCGAGGCAGCGCCCGCTTCGCCGGGATGGTCGAGGAGGAGGCCGCCCCCGTCGTCGTACCGCCGACCGCCGCACCCACCCTCCCGGCCCAGCCCGCCACCGGGCGCCGCACTCCGCGCGGAGCACGGTTCGCCGGGGCCGCCGCCGAGGCACCCGCGACCCCGGAGCAGCCACGGCGCGAGCCGATGGGCGAGCAGGACCGACGGGAGGTCGTACGGACCGTGGAGACGCTCGTGCGGCTGCGCGGTGAGGGCCGTAGCGGCGAGGCGCATGCGCTGCTGGTCGAGGCCGCCTACTGGCCCGCCGTCCGTTTCCCGCTGCTCGCGGCCGAGATGGAGCGTGCCGGACTGGGCGCCGACTGGGCGACCCTGCTGTGGGAGGCCGCCTCGCTGCCGGCCGAGCGGCTCGTGGCCGCCGCCGACGCCCTGACCGCGGCGGGGCGGGCCGGCGACGGGGAGCAGATCCTGCGCCAGGGCGTGGCGCGGCCCGCGAACGAGATCGGGCAGGCCGTGGTCGGCCTGGCCGGCGAGGGACGGCCCCGCGAGGTCCGCGCGCTGCTCGACGCCTACGTCCGCGTCCGCACCCCGGAGGAGGCCGCCCGCAGCGCCGCGCCCGACCCGAAGACGCTCGTACCGCTTCTGCTGGAAGCTGCCCAGGGCGTCTCGGACGAGCGCTACTGGGACCTCGTCCACGCCCTGCGCGTGGCGGGCTTCGCGGCGTGACACCTCGCCCTGCCGACGTCTCCCCACAGGGTGATACACCCGTCCCACCGGCCCCACCGGTCACCCACTGGAGTGTGAAACGTGATCGACTCAGCGGGTTAACGACGATGGTCTTGGCAAGGCTGTTCCAGGGGCTTACTTTCAAGCCTCTACGGCCCCCCTCTACGGGCGTAGAGGCTCTGACGTCCCGTCGAAGGAGCAGCTCATGGCCAACGTCGTACGTGCCGCTCTGGTCCAGGCCACCTGGACCGGCGACACCGAGTCCATGGTGGCGAAACACGAGGAGCACGCCCGGGAGGCGGCCCGGCAGGGTGCGAAGATCATCGGCTTCCAGGAGGTCTTCAACGCTCCCTACTTCTGTCAGGTCCAGGAGCCGGAGCACTACAAGTGGGCCGAGCCGGTCCCCGACGGGCCGACCGTGCGTCGTATGCAGGAGCTCGCCCGCGACACCGGCATGGTGATCGTCGTACCGGTCTTCGAGGTCGAGCAGTCGGGTTTCTACTACAACACCGCGGCCGTGATCGACGCCGACGGCACCTTCCTCGGCAAGTACCGCAAGCACCACATCCCGCAGGTCAAGGGCTTCTGGGAGAAGTACTACTTCAAGCCCGGCAACATCGGCTGGCCCGTCTTCGACACCGCCGTCGGCAAGGTCGGCGTCTACATCTGCTACGACCGTCACTTCCCGGAGGGCTGGCGGCAACTCGGGCTCAACGGCGCCCAGTTGGTGTACAACCCGTCGGCCACCTCGCGCGGCCTGTCGGCCTACCTCTGGCAGCTGGAGCAGCCCGCGGCGGCCGTCGCCAACGAGTACTTCGTCGCCGCGATCAACCGCGTCGGGCAGGAGCCGTACGGCGACAACGACTTCTACGGGACGAGCTACTTCGTCGACCCCCGCGGGCAGTTCGTCGGGGAGGTCGCGAGCGACAAGACCGAGGAGCTGATCGTCCGCGACCTCGACTTCGACCTCATCGAAGAAGTGCGGCAGCAGTGGGCCTTCTACCGCGACCGCCGACCCGACGCCTACGAAGGACTGGTGCAGCCGTGACCAAGGACCTGCTGGGACGCCACCGCTCCGTCATGCCGGACTGGCTCGCCCTCTACTACGAGGAACCGCTGGAGATCACCCACGGCGAGGGCCGCCACGTCTGGGACGCCGAGGGCCGGCGGTACCTCGACTTCTTCGGCGGCATCCTCACGACGATGACCGCGCACGCGCTGCCCGAGGTGACGAAGGCGGTGAGCGAGCAGGCCGGGCGGATCATCCACTCCTCCACCCTCTATCTCAACCGGCCGATGGTCGAACTCGCCGAGCGCATCGCGCAGTTGAGCGGCATCCCGGACGCCCGCGTCTTTTTCACCACCTCCGGCACCGAGGCCAACGACACCGCCCTGCTGCTCGCGACGACGTACCGGCAGAGCAACACGATCCTCGCGATGCGCAACAGCTACCACGGCCGCTCCTTCAGCGCGATCGGCATCACCGGCAACCGCGGCTGGTCGCCGACCTCGCTGTCGCCGCTGCAGACGCTGTACGTCCACGGCGGGGTGCGCACGCGCGGTCCGTACGCCGGGCTGAGCGACGAGGACTTCATCGCCGCCTGCGTCGACGACCTGTTGGACCTCCTCGGCCACACCCGCCCGCCCGCGGCCCTCATCGCCGAGCCCATCCAGGGCGTCGGCGGCTTCACCTCGGGCCCGGACGGGCTGTACGCCGCCTTCCGCGAGGTGCTCGCCGAGCGCGGCATCCTGTGGATCGCCGACGAGGTGCAGACCGGCTGGGGCCGCACCGGCGACCACTTCTGGGGCTGGCAGGCGCACGGGCAGTCCGGGCCGCCGGACATCCTGACCTTCGCCAAGGGCATCGGCAACGGCATGTCCATCGGCGGGGTCGTCGCCCGCGCCGAGATCATGAACTGCCTGGACGCCAACAGCATCTCGACGTTCGGTGGCACCCAGATCACCATGGCGGCCGGCCTCGCCAACCTCAACTACCTGCTGGAACACGACCTTCAGGGCAACGCCCGGCGCGTCGGCGGGCTGCTCCTGGAGCGGCTGCGGGCCGTCGCCGCGCATGTGCCGCACGTACGGGAGGTGCGCGGCCGGGGCCTGATGCTGGGCATCGAGATCACCAAGCCCGGCACGGACGAGGCCGACCTGGCCGCCGCGTCCGCCGTGCTGGAAGCGGCCCGCGAGGGCGGCCTCCTCATCGGCAAGGGCGGCGGCCACAGCACCAGTTCCCTGCGTATCGCCCCGCCCCTGTCCCTCACCGTCGCGGAGGCCGAGGAGGGCGCCGCGATCCTCGAGAGCGCTCTGAGGAGCATCTAGCAGGACCCATCCGGAGCACCTGAGTAAGGGAACGCCGCCATGACCGCCACCTTGGAGCCCCTGGAACCCCTCGAACCCCTGGAACCCGCCCTGTCGGTCCGGCAGGTCCTCACCCTGGAGCGGGTGCTCGCCGGGGAGCCCGAGGTGGTGGCCGGCGCCGGTCAGCTCGACCGGCCGGTGCGCTGGGTGCATGTCGCCGAGGCACCGGACGTCGGGGTGATGCTCAGCGGCGGCGAGATGGTGCTCACCACCGGCGTGCTCCTCGCCGGCGACGAGGAGAAGCAGGCCGAGTACATCCGCTCCCTGCACCGGGCCGAGGCGGCGGCCGTCGTGCTGGGCCTCGGCCGGGCGTTTCCCGCCCCGCCGGAGGTGATGCGCCGGGCGGCCGAGCGGTGCGGGCTGCCCATGGTCGTCCTGCACCGGCCCTTCCCCTTCGCCGAGCTGACCGAAGAGGTCCAGTCCCGGCTGGTGCGGCGGAAGTTCGCCGCCGTCAGCCTCTCGGAGGCCGTACGGACCGCGCTCACCGGACTCATCACAGCGGGCGCCCCGCTGCAGCGCCTCCTCGACGAGGTCGCCGCGCACAGCGCCTGCCCCGTCGTCGTCACCAACCTCGCCCACCGCGTCCTCGCCACGGCGGGGGAGCGGCCGGCGGTGGACGACGTGCTGCGCGACTGGGAGCGCATCGCCCGCCAGGCCGGCGGCAGCGAGGGCGACGGCTGGATCCGCGCCGAGCTGGGCGGGCGGGGGGAGCGGTGGGGGCAGATCATGCTGTGCGGGTACCGCGGCGACACCGCCACCGGGCGGCTGCTCGCCGACCGCGCGGCCGAGGCGCTCGTCCTGCACCGCATGCTCGGCGGCAACTCCGCGCACACCTGGGAGGAGCAGTCCGCGCAGAGCCTGCTGACCGACCTCGTCAGCGGGGTCGTACCGGCGCGGCAGCTGCTGCCACGCGCGCGTGCGGCCGGGTTGCCGGTCAACCGGCGCACCTTCGTGCCGTTGGTCGTGCGGGATGTCGGACCGGCCCAACTGGAGCGCGTCCTGCGGATGCTGGGGCTGTCAGGGATCGTCGCCGAGCTCGCCGACGGGGCCACCGCCGTGCTGCTGAGCCTCGCCCGGGACCAGGACGCGCGCGTGCTCACCGCGAACTTCGCCGCCCGGGTGCGCTCGGAGTCCGGGGCCGCCCGGACCGTCGTGGCGGCCGCCGACGCCCGGACCGCCTGGGACGACGTACCCGCCGGGGTGCGCGAGGCCCAGCACGTCGCCGATGCCGTCGCCGACTCCTCGGCCGCCCTCGACCTCCCGGCCGTCGTACGCCTGAGGGACGTTCATCTGCGCGGCCTGATCCGGTTGCTGCGGGACGATCCGCAGGTGCAGTCCTTCGCCGAGCGGGAGCTCGACGGGCTGCTGTGCGGTGCGGATCAAGATCTGCTGGCCGTGCTGCGCACCTACCTCGCCACCGGCCGCAACAAGTCCCGTACCGCCCAGCTCCACCATGTGTCCCGCCCGGCGCTCTACCGCCGCCTGGAGGCGATACAGACCCGGCTGGGTGTGGACCTCGACGACTTCGAGCAGGCCGCCTCGGTGCACATCGCGCTCCTCGCGCACGACGCGCAACAGGGTTGAAACACGCAACGACCTGGGAAAACGGCGGTGAAACATGGGCCCACGAGAGGGTGACACCGTGGCACGCCGCACGCCCGCAGACGTGACACGGTGCAACTCAAACCGGATCTTCGGCACTCCTACTCTCGCTGCACACCGAGCGACCGGAGGTCCCGATGAGCAGAGTGATCCGTGCCGCCCTCTTCCAGACCGCCTGGACCGGCGACAAGGAATCGATGATCCAGGTGCACGAGCAGGCGGCCCGCGACGCGGCCGCGCAGGGTGCCCAGATCCTGTGCTTCCAGGAGCTGTTCTACGGGCCGTACTTCTGCCAGGTCCAGGACAAGGCGTTCTACGAGTACGCCGAGCAGATCCCCGAGGGCCCGATCGTCAGGCGATTCCAGGCGCTGGCCAAGGAGTTGGGCATCGTCCTGATCCTCCCGATGTACGAGGAGGAGCAGCCCGGCGTCCTCTACAACACCGCGGCCGTGATCGACGCGGACGGCTCGTACCTCGGCAAGTACCGCAAGCACCACATCCCCCAAGTCCCGGGATTCTGGGAGAAGTTCTACTTCCGGCCCGGCAACCTCGGCTGGCCCGTCTTCGACACCAAGGTCGGCAGGATCGGCGTGTACATCTGCTACGACCGTCACTTCCCGGAGGGCTGGCGGGCGCTGGGGCTAGCGGGCGCCGAGATCGTCTTCAACCCGTCGGCCACCTCGCGCGGCCTGTCGGCCTACCTCTGGCAGCTGGAGCAGCCGGCGGCGGCCGTCGCCAACGAGTACTTCGTCGGCGCGATCAACCGGGTCGGTGTCGAGGAGCTGGGCGACAACGACTTCTACGGCACGACCTACTTCGTCGACCCGGAGGCCCAGTTCGTGGGCGAGGTGGCGAGCGACAAGGAGACCGAACTGGTCGTCCGCGACCTGGACATGGCCAAGCTGCGGGAGGTGCGCGACCGCTGGCAGTTCTACCGCGACCGCCGTCCCGACGCGTACCCCCCGCTGACCGCACCCTGACCGAACCGTTCACTCTGGCAGGAGAGGGACCATGAGCAGCCGCAGCCGTACCGTGATCCGCGGTGGTCTCGTCATCACCGCGTCCGACGAGATCCACGCCGACGTGCTGATCGAGGACGGCCGCATCGCCGCCCTCGCCGCCTCCGGCACCCCGGCCGCCGAGGCCTGGACCGCCGAGCGGGTCGTCGACGCCACCGGGAAGTACGTGATCCCCGGTGGCGTCGACGTCCACACCCACATGGAGCTGCCGTTCGGTGGCACGCACGCCTCCGACACCTTCGAGACCGGCACCCGGGCCGCCGCCTGGGGCGGCACCACCACGATCGTCGACTTCGCCGTGCAGAGCGTGGGCCACTCGCTGCGCGAGGGCCTCGACGCCTGGCACGCCAAGGCCGAGGGCAACTGCGCCATCGACTACGGCTTCCACATGATCGTCTCCGATGTGAACCAGGAGACGCTCAAGGAGATGGACCTGCTGGTGGAGGAAGGTGTCACCTCCTTCAAGCAGTTCATGGCTTACCCGGGGGTCTTCTACTCCGACGACGGCCAGATCCTGCGCGCCATGCAGCGCTCCGCCGAGAACGGCGGCCTGATCATGATGCACGCCGAGAACGGCATCGCGATCGACGTACTGGTCGAGCAGGCGCTGGCCCGCGGCGAGACCGATCCCCGCTTCCACGGGGAGGTGCGCAAGGCGTTGCTGGAGGCCGAGGCCACCCACCGTGCCATCAGGCTCGCCCAGGTCGCGGGCGCCCCGCTGTATGTCGTGCACGTCTCGGCGATGGAGGCAGTCGCCGAGCTGGCCAGGGCGCGCGACGAGGGGCTGAACGTCTTCGGCGAGACCTGCCCGCAGTACCTGTTCCTGTCCACCGACAACCTCGCCGAGCCGGACTTCGAGGGCGCCAAGTACGTGTGCTCCACGCCGCTGCGGCCCAAGGAGCACCAGGCCCAGTTGTGGAAGGGCCTCAGGACCAACGACCTCCAGGTCGTCTCCACCGACCACTGCCCCTTCTGCTTCGTCGGCCAGAAGGAGCTGGGGCGAGGGGACTTCTCGAAGATCCCCAACGGGCTTCCCGGTGTCGAGAACCGGATGGACCTGCTCCACCAGGCCGTCGTCGACGGCCGCATCTCGCGCCGCCGCTGGATCGAGATCGCCTGCGCGACCCCGGCCCGGATGTTCGGCCTGTACCCGAAGAAGGGCACGATCGCGCCCGGCGCGGACGCCGACATCGTCGTCTACGACCCGCAGGCCGAGCAGGTCATGTCCGCCGTCACCCACCACATGAACGTCGACTACTCGGCGTACGAGGGCAAGCGCACCACCGGCCGGGTCGAGACGGTCCTCTCGCGCGGCGAACCCGTCATCACCGAGCGGGAGTACACCGGTCACGCCGGGCACGGCGTCTACACGCCCCGCTCCACCTGTCAGTACCTCAACTAGGAGCGGAGCCCATGGACTTCGGACTCGTCCTGCAGACCGACCCGCCGGCCTCGAAGGTCGTCAGCCTGATGAAGCGCGCCGAGCGCAACGGCTTCACCTACGGCTGGACCTTCGACTCGGCCGTGCTCTGGCAGGAACCGTTCGTGATCTACAGCCAGATCCTGGCCAACACCCAGAAGCTGAAGGTCGGCACGATGGTGACCAACCCGGGCACCCGCACCTGGGAGGTCACCGCCTCCACGTTCGCCACCCTCAACGACATGTTCGGCAACCGCACGGTCTGCGGCATCGGCCGCGGCGACTCCGCGATGCGCGTCGCCGGGCGCAAGCCCAACACCCTCGCCCGCATCAGCGACGCCATGAAGGTCATCCGGGCGCTGGGCCGGGGCGACGAGGCCGACCTCGGCGGCGGTACGGTCGTCAGGTTCCCGTGGATCAAGCCGGGCGCGGAACTCCCCGTATGGATGGCGGCGTACGGGCCCAAGGCCCTGAAGATGACCGGCGAGGAGGCCGACGGGTTCATCCTGCAGCTCGCCGACCTCTACCTGACCGAGTACATGGTCAAGGCGGTGAAGGACGCCGCGGTCGCCGCAGGCCGTGACCCGTCCGAGGTGAAGATCTGCGTCGCCGCACCCGCGTACGTCACCGAGGACGACTCGCCCGAGGCGCTCGCCCACGCGCGCGAGCAGTGCCGTTGGTTCGGCGGGATGGTCGGCAACCATGTCGCCGACCTGGTCACCAAGTACGGCGAGCACTCCGCGGCCGTACCCGACGAACTCACCGACTACATCAAGGCGCGTGAGGGGTACGACTATTCCCACCACGGCCGCGCCGACAACCCGGACACCCAGTTCGTGCCCGACGAGATCGTCGACCGGTTCTGCATCATCGGACCGGTCGAGAAGCACATCGAGAAGCTGCACGCGCTGCGTGAGCTGGGCGTCGACCAGTTCGCCGTCTACGACATGCACGACGCGCAGGAAACCGTCATCGACGCGTACGGCTCGGAGGTCATCCCCGCGGTCAACTCCTGACCGTCATCGTCGAGTTCGGACTCGCAGCACCACCGCTCCACCCGACCCCCCACACCTTGTCTCCCTCCCCGCGGTCCAGGCCTCCCCGCCACCCGCCCCGGGGAGGGTGGCGGGGCCGGGGAAGGGCGTGCCTGCCCTTCCCCGGCCCCGCCGGCCCCCGCACGGCCTATCCATCCCGTCCCGCTTGTCGATTGGCCTGCTCATGACCGAAACAGTCCCCACGGGGTCACCGATATCGCAGACCGCCCACGCCGACGGCCGCATAGAACTCGCCCCCGAGGCATTCCCCGCCCACAGCCCCTTCGCCAACGAGGACCTGCGGCCCGTCCCGGTCGCCGAGCGCAAGTGGACGACGTACAACTTCGCGGCGCTGTGGATCTCCATGGCCCACTGCATCCCCAGCTGGACCCTGGCCTCCGGCCTGGTCGCCCTCGGCATGGACTGGAAGCAGGCCGTCTTCACCATCGCCCTGGCCAACGTCATCGTGCTGCTGCCGATGCTGGCCACCGGGCACGCCGGACCCAAGTACGGCATCCCGTTCCCGGTGCTGGCGCGGGCCTCCTTCGGGCTGCGCGGCGCCAACATCCCGGCGCTGATCCGGGCGGCCGTGGCCTGCGGCTGGTTCGGCATCCAGACGTGGATCGGCGGCAGCGGCATCTTCGCGCTGGGCTCCAAGCTCACCGGAGGTCACTGGGAGAACGCCGGGAAGATCGCCGGGAACCCCTGGCCGCTGTGGCTCTGCTTCCTGCTCTTCTGGGCCGTGCAGATCGCCATCATCTACCGCGGCATGGACTTCCTGCGGCACTTCGAGAACTGGGCCGCACCCTTCGTGATCGTCGGCGCCCTCGTGCTGCTGATCTGGATCGCGGTCAAGGCGGACGGCTTCGGCGCACTGCTCGACCAGCCCTCGAAGCTGGGTTGGGGCGCCGACTTCTGGCCCGTCTTCTTCCCGTCCCTCATGGGAATGATCGGTTTCTGGGCGACTCTCTCGCTCAACATCCCCGACTTCACGCGCTTCGGCGCCAGCCAGAAGGCGCAGACCTGGGGCCAGTCCCTGGGCCTGCCCACAACGATGACCCTCTTCGCGATCCTCGCCGTGCTGGTCACCTCCGGCTCCGAGGTCGTCTACGGCGAGGCGATCTGGGACCCGGTCGCCCTCGCCGCCAAGACCGACAACGCCTTCGGTCTGCTCTTCGCGCTCGTCATCGTGCTGGTCGCCACGGTCTCCGTGAACATCGCGGCGAACGTGGTCTCCCCGGCGTACGACCTGGCGAACCTGGCCCCCAAGCTCATCAACTTCCGTACGGGCGCGCTGATCACAGGTGTCGTCGGCATCCTGATCTTCCCGTGGAAGCTGATCTCCACGCCGGAGTTCTACATCTTCACCTGGCTCGGCGTGGTCGGCGGCCTGCTCGGTACGGTCGCGGGCATCCTGATCGCCGACTACTGGATCGTGCGGCGTACGGTCCTGCACCTCGCGGACCTGTACACGCCCGGCGGCCGCTACTGGTACTCGTCCGGGTGGAACTGGCGGGCGATCGCCGCCTTCCTGGTCGGCGGCGTCCTCGCGGTCGGCGGCTCTTACTCGGGCGTCGGCGCGGACGGCGCGAAGACCGGACCGTTCCCGGTCGACGGGCTGATCCCGTTCCTCAAGCCGCTCGCCGACTACGGCTGGGCGGTGGGCCTGGGTGCCTCGCTGGTGCTGTACGTGCTGCTCATGGGCGGTCGGAAGGAACGCGTCGAGGCCTGATCCCCCGCGGAGGACGGTCAGAGGGTCAGCCTTTCTGGCCGTCCTCCAGCGCGGCGGCGGCCTCCTTCGCCGCCTTGATCGCGCCCTTGTTGATCTCGTCCGTGCTGGGCGCCTTCTTCGACTCGAAGTCGCTTCCGCTGTACGTGACGGAGATCAGCGCGTTGGACGCGCGGATCATCACCACGCCCTCGCGTGTCTGCTGCTTGTCCTCGGTGGTGAGGTTCACGACCGAGTAGCCCGCGTCGCCGACTCCGGGGACGTCGCCTCCGCCGCTCTTGGCCGCGATGCGCTCCTTGTAGGACGTCTCCGCGGCCTCGTCCGACGCCGTGATCTCGAAGGACACGTCCAGCCAGCGGTAGTCGTACCCCTTGAGCGCGTTCCACGAGCACGTCCGGCGCAGCTTCGAGTCGGTGGACGGGATCTCCTTGCCGGCCGTCTTCGCGCCGGGTACGAGGTCCTTTATCGTCTTCGAGCTCAGGCTGTCGCACGGTGAGGGAGCGGCGGCGTACGTCTTCGCCGCCGCCGCCGTCGCGGGAGCCGTGGGCGACTCGTTCTCGGTCTTCTGCGTCGCCGGCCGGTCGTCGGCGGCCGGCGACGCGGCGGGTCCGGACGACAGCGCCCAGCCCGCCGTGGCAAGCACGACGACGGGCGACAGACGCGCGGTGAGGGCGAGCGGCAAAGGCAGAGAACGCACGGCGCACTTTTCGTGGGGGACGGTGCGGAGGGAGTCCGCACTGCGGACGGGACGACAGTGTCACATGACTGCCTGTGAGGCGGAAGTGCCAACTCGCTCCGTGCTGACGCCACTACGGACGGGCCGCAATTGCGGGGCGACCTGGGCGAGTTACAGGGCCTCCAGGGTGATTTGGGAGGAGATAGCGCTTTCAATTCGGTCCACGGCGAGAAAGGCGCCGTATGCGACGAGGTGCACCAGACAGTGGTCGGTGTGCTCCGGCCTGCGCCACGCCGCCACGTCCTCGTCGGTGATGCGGTACGGCGCGAGGGCGGCCAGCAGCGCGAGCCGCGCCCCGGGACGCTCCCGGCGGTCCGGGAACCCCTCCAGGGCGAGCGGCGGATGTGCGCCGTCCCAGTCCTGCAGGGCCGCCTCCAGGATGTCGTGGTCGTCGGCGTCGAGGAGGGCCGCGCCGCTCATGGCCGTCCTGAGCAACGCCGCGTACGCGATGCCGACGGGTGTGCCGTCCGCCCATGCGGGGGCCTCACCGGGGTCGATGTCCTCGAGCAGGGCGAGTGACCGGCCGGGGCGGGCGGGGCGGCGTACGGTCCGGGCGAGCGAGCGGCCCGTGAGGCTGCGTACCGCCCGGAACCGCTGGGCGCCCGCCGGCAGCAGGTTCTCGGTCAGCAGGGCCGACGCGATCCGGTTGATGAAGTGGAAGGTGAGCGCGGTGCCGAGGTAGGCGGGGGCGTGCGCCCGCGGGAAGGGGTACGGCACCAGGGTGGCGCCGGGCACGCGCGTGTGCTGCCCCCAGGCGAGCACGCGCGCGTGGTCCTCGCTCTGCGGGGTCTCTCCGCGTGCCAGCCGCTCCGCCAGCGCATGGTCGCCGGTGGCGTGCAGCAGCACGGTGTGCGCGTCCACGCAGAACGGGCACTTGTTGGCGAGCGACACCCCGAGGGCCACCAGCTCCTTGCCGGTGCGGCTGCCTGTTCCGGCGATGAGCGACTCGCGCATCAACGCCCAGGCCGGGGCCAGAAGTTCGGGTGCGGAGGACAGCACCACGAAGGTGGAGGGTGCCGCGATGCCGAAGTCGAGGGCGATCTGCGCGTACACCTCGGCGACGGTGCCGACGGCCGACCTGGGCGGGAGGGGTTCGGTGTAGCGGAAGGGTGTGGTCATGGACAGCAGAGTGCGGCGACGGGGCGGCCCGGGTCGTCGTACCGCCGAAGGCAGTTGGGGCTGCGACGCCGGGGCGGGGCGGTGCCGGGCACTACTGCGTGGGGAGTAGTCGGGGAGCCGTCCACAGGGGTGACGTCCCTGTCGGTGGGGCGGTCTACTGTGCGGGCATGAGCGGGAGTCGGATCACACGCGAGCGGCTGGTCGACACGATCGTGGCGGTCGTGGTCGGCGCGATCGTCGTGCTCGTAGCCCTGGGGGACGGCCGTGACGGGCCCGTCGACCTCGCGCTGATCGTGATCGGGTCGCTGGCCCTGGCTGCGCACCGCACGGCTCCGCGTGTCGTGCTCGCTGTCACGACGGCCTCTCTGCTCGCCGAAGTGGTCTTCGCGGGACCCGCGACCATCATGGCCCTCCCCGTCGTGGGCGCGGTGCACACGGCGGGCAGGATCGGACACCGGGGCACGGCCGCGGCGGCGGCCGCCGTCTTCCTCGGTGGATACGTCGCGGCGGGCTCGGCGAGCCCCTCCGTGGGCCGCGAGGCGCTGCTCCTCGCCGGCTGGTTCCTGTGCGCGGTCGTGACGGGGCTGGCCGACAGCAACTGGCAGGCGTACCTGCGCCAGACCGAACAGCGCGCCCTGGAGGCCGAACGCACCCGTGAGGAGGCGGCGTTGCGCCGGGCGGGCGAGGAACGCCTGCGCATCGCCCGCGAGTTGCACGACTCCCTCACCCACAGCATCTCGATCGTCAAGCTCCAGGCGGGCGTCGCCGTGCACCTGGCCCGCAAGCGGGGCGAGGAGATACCGCCCGCCCTGCTCGCCATCCAGGAGGCGAGCGGCGAGGCGATGCGCGAGCTGCGCGCCACGCTGGAGGTGCTGCGCACGGACGAGCCGACCGGCACCCCCGCGCTGCTCGTGGAGCGGGCGCGGGCGGCCGGGCTCGCGGTCGAGCTGACGGTGACGGGGGAGGAGCGGCCGCTGACGGCGACGGTCGACCGGGCGACGTACCGGATCGTCCAGGAGGCCCTGACGAACGCGGCGCGGCACGCGGGGCCGGCGAAGGTGGTAGTTCAACTGTCCTATGGTGACGGTGAGTTGACAATATCGGTCGAGGACGACGGCACCGCCGACCCGTCGAGTCCGCCCACCCCCGGCATCGGTCTGACCGGCATGCGCGAACGCGTCACGGCCCTCGGCGGCACACTCGACGCCGCCCCGCGCGCGGAGGGCGGATTCGCGGTGCGGGCGCGGCTGCCGCTGGGGGAGGCGGGGTGACGGCGGGGTGAGCACGGCGGGTGCGGGTCATGCCGCGGTACGGGGACACGATGGGGCACGGGGGCGCGACGGGCAAGGGAACACGGCGGGGTGCGGGTCACGCCGCGGTACGGGGACACGACGGGCAAGGGGGCATGACGGGGCACGGGGACACGGCGGGGCACGGGGACACGGCGGGGCACGGGGACACGGCGGGGTACGGGGTCACGGGGTACGGGGTGGCGGAAGGGATGACGGACGGCGTGATCAAAGTGGCGCTCGTCGATGACCAGGCGCTGATGCGGGCGGGCTTCAGGGCCCTGCTGGAGGCCGAGGACGGCATCGAGGTGGTCGGTGAGGCGGCGGACGGTGAGCGGGGCCTGGAGCTGATTCGGGACCGGGTTCCCGACATCGCGCTGATCGACGTGCAGATGCCGGTGATGACGGGCATCGAGGCGACCCGGCACATCGCCGCGGACCCGGCGCTGGCAGCCGTCCGAGTGGTGATCCTGACGAACTACGGCCACGACGAGTACGTCTTCGAGGCCCTGCGCGCCGGGGCGAGCGGCTTCCTCCTGAAGGACACCGAGCCGGCCGACCTGCTCCAGGCGATCGACGTGGTGGCACGCGGGGAGGCACTGCTGTCCCCGTCGGTCACCCGCACCCTGATCGGCGAGTTCGTGTCCAGACCACCCGACCGGGCCACCCCACCCGGCCTGGAGTGCCTGACGCGCCGCGAACGCGAGGTGACGGCGCTGGCGGCGCGGGGCCTGACGAACGAGGAGATCGCCGAGCACATGGTGATCAGCCCGTTCACGGCGAAGACGCATATCAGCAGGGCGATGACGAAGTTGGGGGCGCGGGATCGGGCGCAGTTGGTCGTGTTCGCTTATGAGTCGGGGCTGGTGGCGGTGCGGGGTGGAGATCACCGGTTGGAGTGATCTGCCCTGCGAATCGTCCTGGGGGCGGGCCGGATTGCGGTAGGCCGAGCACGTGGCCGACCCCGAAACAGCCCTCAGGTATGCGATCCAGCACGTCAAGGGTGACGGGGTGCAGATGTCGTTGAGGGCGTCATCGAACACGTCGTGCCGTCCTGGGATCACGAAGGCGTCGCGTACCAGATCCGTGAACAACTGGGACCGGAACTGAGCAGAGTGGGATGCCGCGCCGGCTCCGGCGATCTGGACCTACCTCTACTCCCTCCCGGGCAGCTGGGCTACACCGAGGTCAAGGGCCCGTTGCCATTCGGAACTCCCGTGCCCCTTCCGGATCCGTTCGATCTGGAGCTCGACACCTCGGACTTCTGACTCCTCTCGCTCATCCCGTCACGCGGATTCCGCCGCTGCGTACGATCACAAGATCGGCCATCCGCAGTGAGGAGTCCGCCCGTGTTCACCACCCGACCCACTCTCCAGGGCACCTTCGGCATGGTGTCCTCCACCCACTGGCTGGCCTCGCAGTCGGCGATGGCGGTCCTGGAGGACGGCGGCAACGCCTACGACGCGGCCGTTGCGGGAGCCTTCGTGCTGCATGTCGTCGAGCCGCACCTCAACGGGCCCGCCGGCGAGGTGCCGATCCTGCTCGCGCCCGCGGGCGGCGAGGTGCGGGTGCTGTGCGGTCAGGGCGTGGCGCCGGCCGGGGCGACGGTCGCGCACTACAGGGGACTCGGCTTGGATCTCGTCCCCGGGACCGGGCCGCTCGCCGCCGCCGTCCCCGGCGCCTTCGACGCCTGGATGCTGCTCCTGCGGGACCACGGCACCAGGACGCTCGGCGACGTGCTCAAGTACGCCATCGGGTACGCCGAACACGGGCACGCGCCCGTGGAGCGCGTCGGCGAGACCGTCGAGACCGTGCGGGAGCTGTTCGAGACCGAGTGGACGTCGTCGGCCGAGGTGTACCTGCCTGGCGGGAGGGCGCCGCGGCCCGGGGAGCTGTTCCGCAACCCCGCCCTCGCCGCCACCTGGAAGCGGCTCCTCGCCGAGGTCGCCGGAGCCGGGGACCGGGTCGCGCAGATCGACGCGGCGCGGGACGTGTGGCGCACCGGGTTCATCGCCGAGGCGCTCGTACGGCAGGCGCAGCGGCCCACGATGGACACCAGCGGTGAGCGGCACTCCGGCACGCTCACGGCCGCCGACCTCGCCGGCTGGTCCGCGACCTACGAGGCGCCGGCGACGTACGACTGGAACGGCTGGACCGTGTGCAAGGCCGGACCCTGGAGCCAGGGCCCGGTCCTCCTCCAGCAGCTCGCGCTGCTCCCGCCCGAGCTGCCCCGGTACGGGTCCGCCGAGTACGTCCACCTGCTGATCGAGGGCTGCAAGCTGGCCATGGCAGACCGGGAGGCCTGGTACGGCGACGCGGCCGAGGTGCCGCTCGCCGAGCTGCTGTCGGACCGGTACAACGCGGCCCGGCGCGAGCTGGTCGGCGGCAAGGCCTCCCACGAGCTGCGGCCCGGCAGCCCGGGCGGACGCGCCCCGCGGCTGTGCACGCACGCGGGCCTGGTGGCCTCCGACGAGCCCGGCTTCGACGTGCTGGGCGTCGGAGAGCCGACCGTCGCCAAACGCCCGACGTCCCCGGTGCCGGGCGAGCCCGACGTCGCCGCCGACGGAGGCACCCGTGGCGACACCTGTCACCTCGACATCGTCGACCGCTGGGGCAACATGATCGCGGCCACCCCCAGCGGCGGCTGGCTGCAGTCCAACCCCGTCGTGCCCGAACTGGGCTTCCCGCTCGGCACCCGGCTGCAGATGACCTGGCTGGAGGAGGGCCTGCCGAACTCGCTGACGCCGGGCCGCCGCCCCCGCACCACCCTCACGCCCTCCATCGCCCTGCGCGACGGAGTGCCCGTCATGGCCTTCGGCACGCCCGGCGGGGACCAGCAGGACCAGTGGCAGCTGCACTTCTTCCTGGCCGTGGCGCTGCGCGCCCAGGTACGCGGTGGCCTCGACCTCCAGGGCGCGATCGACGCCCCGAACTGGCACAACGACAGCTTCCCCGGCTCCTTCTACCCGCGCGGGATGCGGCCGGGAAGCGTCACCGTGGAGTCCCGGATGGACGCCGACGTGGTCGAGGAGCTGCGGCGGCGTGGTCATGAGGTGACGGTCGGTGACGCCTGGTCGGAGGGACGGCTGTGCGCGGTGGCCAGGGATCCGGAGACCGGTGTCCTGTCGGCGGCGGCGAACCCGCGGGGGATGCAGGGGTACGCGGTCGGGCGCTGAGAGCGGTGTCGGGCGCTGAGAGTGTGAGGACACCCGGGACAGAGGCTGTGGGGAAAGGCCGGACGCGAAAGGCCGGACGCGCCTCTGACCTGCTGATACGCCGCCGATCCACACCCCTCGTGTTCACGCCGATGCCACCCGGGGTCCATCGGGCGGGCGGGGATTGTCAGTGCGGCGTGCTCTCATGGAGACGTGATCGGATACAACGAAACCATCGAAGAGTTTCTCGCACAGCACTCGACCGACGTGGAGGAAGCGGTCCGCAAGGCGGCCGCGGCCGAGATCATGCCGCGCTTCCGGCAGCTCGCCGCGCACGAGGTCGACCAGAAGAGCGGACCGCACGACCTGGTGACGGACGCCGACCGGCTCGCCGAGCAGTACCTCACCGAGGCACTCGGCGCGCTCCTGCCCGGCTCGGTCGTGGTCGGCGAGGAGGCGGTGCACGCCAACCCGGTGACGTACGACGCGATACGGGGCGACGCCCCCGTCTGGATCATCGACCCCGTCGACGGCACCCGCCAGTTCGTGCACGGAGACGACGGCTTCTGCACGCTGGTCGCCCTCGCCCAGCACGGCGTCCTGCTCGCCTCCTGGACGTACGCCGCCGCCCGCGACCAACTGGCCACGGCGATACGAGGCCAGGGCGCCTTCCTGGACGGCGAGCGGCTGCACTCCGGGTCCCCCGAGCCCGGCCGGGACCTCGAAGTCGCCACGTCCCACCCGGACTACACGACCGACGAGCAGAAGCGGGCACTGCTGGGACTGTGGACCGACGGTGTCGCGCCGCGCGCGTGCGGCTCGGCCGGGCTGGAGTATCTCGCCGTCGCGCGCGGTGAGTTGGACGCGACAGCGTTCAGCTGGGAGGCGGCCTGGGACCACGCGGCGGGCATCCTCCTGGTCGAGGAGGCGGGCGGCGCCCACCTGACCCGCACGGGGGAGCCGTTCCGCATCACGGGCGGCAACGCCCTGCCGTTCACGACGGCACGGGATGCGGGGACGGCTCGGCGGGTGGCGGGACTATTGGCGGCGGGTGCGTGAATGACCCACCTGGGGCGCACGTACCCAGGGGCGCGGGGGTGTATCGATATGCGGCTCCGCCGCGTGGGCGCGACAAGCCCCCACCCGCCCGCAGTCGCGATACAGCCGATGGGACCGAGCCAGTAGGGAATGCTGCGTTGCCCCCGGCAGGGACCGGCGTTGCCGTGGCCCGGCATATCCTGACCTTGAATGGCCGTCGGCTGACGAAGGAGTCCGAAGGTGCCGTCAATGCTCGATGCGGTCGTGGTGGGCGCGGGGCCGAACGGACTGACCGCTGCCGTGGAGCTGGCCCGCCGCGGCTTCTCCGTAGCCGTGTTCGAGGCGCGTGACACCGTCGGCGGCGGCGCCCGCACGGAGGAGCTCACCCTGCCGGGCTTCCGGCACGACCCGTGCTCCGCCGCGCACCCCCTCGGCATCAACTCGCCGGCGTTCCGTGCGATGCCCCTCGACCGCTACGGCCTGCAGTGGCTGCACGCCGACCTGCCCATGGCGCACCCCTTCACCGACGGCACCGCAGCCGTGCTGTCCCGGTCCGTCGCCGAGACCGCCGCCTCCTTCGGCCCGCGCGACGCGGGGACGTACCGCCGGCTGGTCGAGCCGTTCCTTGCGAAGTGGGACACCCTGGCCCGTGACTTCATGTCCCTGCCCCTCACCGCGCTCCCACGCGACCCGGTCACCCTCGCCCGCTTCGGCCTCGTCGGGCTGCCCCCGTCGACCTGGCTGATGCGTCTCTTCCGCGACGAACGGGCCAGGACGCTGTTCTCCGGCCTCGTCGCGCACGTCATGGCCCCGCTCGGCGGCCTCGCCACCGGCGCCATCGGCCTGGTCTTCGCGCTCTCCGCGCACGCACGCGGCTGGCCCGTGGCCCAAGGCGGCTCCCAGTCGATCTCCGACGCCCTCACCGCGTATCTCGAGGACCTCGGCGGCGCCGTCCACACCGACTACGAGGTCAAGCGGCTCGACGACCTACCGCCCGCCCGTGCTTACGTCTTCGACACCTCGCCCATCGCCCTGGCCCGCATCGCAGGCTTCGGCCGGTACTACGAGGGCTACCGTTACGGCCCCGCCGCCTTCAAGATCGACTACGCGCTGGACGGCCCGGTGCCGTGGACCGCTCCGGAAGCCCGGCGCGCCGGCACCGTGCAGATCGGGGCGGACAGCGCGGAGATCGGCACCGCACTGCGCGCCGCGTCCCGAGAGGGCCGGGCGCCCGACAAGCCGTTCATGATCACCGTGCAGCCCAGCGTCGTCGACCCCAGCCGGGCCCCCGAGGGCAAGCAGGTCTTCTGGGCGTACGGCCATGTGCCGAACGGCTGGACCGGCGACCTCACGGACGCCATCGAGCGCCAACTGGAGCGCTTCGCCCCGGGGTTCCGCGACCGTGTCCTCGCCCGCGCCACGGCCGGCCCGGCCGAACTCGCCGCCCGCAACGCCAACTACGTCGGCGGGGACATCGCCTCCGGCGCGGCCTCCGGACTCCAACTCCTGCTGCGTCCCAAGCTGTCGCTCTTCCCCTACCGCACCCCGCACCCGGCGGTCTTCATCTGCTCGTCAGCGACCCCGCCCGGGCCGGGCGTGCACGGCATGTCGGGGCACAACGCGGCCAAGGCGGTGTGGCGGCGGCTGCGGCAGGAACGGTGAGTCAGAGCCGTGAGTCAGAGCCGTGAGTCTGCTCAAACGACCCACGTTGCCGGTAGTTCGTGGCTTGCGGTAAGGAAAGGTCAGGGCGTCGGCCGCGCTCCTTGCCGTGTCCACTGCGACGGCCATGGGGGCGGCGATTCCGGTCGAAAGAACCGCCGCAGGTAGTGCCTCGATGCGTCGTCGAGCGTCTGCGGCGCCATCGTGGCTTGTCGCGCAGTTCCCCGCGCCCCTTAGGGGCGTCGTCGGCACCGCTCCTTCGAAGAAGCTCCGCACCGCCCTCGCTGCCGTCGGCGCCCTCGCCTACCTCGGCACTTACAGAACCGCCCAGGTACGCGCCATACGGAAGCCCTCGGGGGAGAACGTGCGGCGGGCCGTAGGAGCCGGGATCCTCGGGCTGATGCCCCTTCAGGCGGCGCTGATCGCGCGCGGTGGGGCCCCGGTCGTCGCCGTGGCGCTCGGTGTTGTTCATCCCCTCGCGCGACGGCTGGCCCGGCGCATATCTCCCACCTGAGACCCACCACCTCCGTGTGAGGAACCGGCACCATGAGACCTCCCCCCACCCCCCTCAAGTTCGGCTACGGCACCAACGGCTTCACGAACCACCGGCTGAGCGACGTCCTCGTCGTACTGGCCGATCTCGGCTATGACGGCGTCGCCTTCACCCTCGACCACAACCACCTCGACCCGTACGCCGACGACCTGCCCCGGCGTGTCGGCGCCCTCACCAGCGTCGCCGGCGACCCGGCCGAGGCGATGGCCGCCCGCATGGCGCTGTACGGCTATCTGCGCGCCCTCATCGAACGGCGGGCGCACGAACCCGCTGACGACCTGATCTCCCGGCTGGCGAGGGACCGCGTGGCGACCGGCGAAGCCACCCACGACGAGGCCACCGGCATGGTCTCGCTCCTGCTCATCGCGGGCCACGAGACCGCAGCGAACATGTTCCCGCTGGCCGTGGTGGCCCTGCTGGAGAACCGCGCCCAGCTCGACGCCCTGCGCGCCGACGAGTCCCTGTGGCCGGGAGCCGTGGAGGAACTCCTGCGCCATCTGACCGTCATCCACGCCGGGACACGACGGGTCGCCACGGAGGACGTGGAGCTGTCGGGGGTCCGCATCCGCGCCAGTCGCTGGCCCGCGCCGAGCTCCGCCTGGGCCTGTCCACCCTGTTCCGCAGGCTCCCGGGCCTGCGCATGACGGCCCCAGCGGAGTCGCTGGCCCTCTCCACGAGCACGGTCCACGGGGTGCGCTCGCTGCCGGTCGCCTGGCGGTGAACCCGCGGTGGCCGGCTGCGCGACACAGCTGAGGGAGCCGATGGAGCTGATATAGAGGCAGTCATGACCACCATCCGGCTCGTTCAGGGCGACATCACCCGAGAGAGCGCCGACGCGATCGTCAACGCCGCCAACTCCTCCCTCCTCGGCGGGGGAGGAGTCGACGGCGCGATCCACCGCCGCGGCGGCCCCGCGATCCTCGCCGACTGCCGCAAGCTGCGCGCCTCGCACTACGGCAAGGGCCTGCCGACCGGGAAGGCGGTCGCCACGACGGCGGGGGAACTGGACGCGCGGTGGGTGATCCACACGGTGGGGCCGCGTTTCAGCCAAGAGGAGGACCGGTTGGAGTTGCTGGCCTCCTGCTATCGGGAGTCGCTGCGGGTGGCGGACGAGCTCGGTGCGCGCACGGTCGCGTTTCCCGCCGTCTCCGCCGGTATCTACGGCTGGCCGATGGAGGACGCCGCCCGGATCGCGGTGGAGACGGTGCGGGCCACGGACACGGCGGTCGAAGAGGTCCGGTTCGTCCTCTTCGACGAGCGGGCGTACGAGGCGTTCGCCGCCCAACTCCGGTAATCGAGAGGTCACTCGACCGGCGCGCTTCCGGACAGGCGGACCTCCTCTGCGTCTAGGGCGGTCTGCAGACGGCGCAGGACGGTGTCGTCGATGCGCCGTTCGTCGCGGAGGTGGACGACGGTGGCGCGTTTGTGGCCTATGAGGCCAGGCGCAGCGCGACATAGTCCTGGTGCCGACGCAGTACCGGGTCGTCATCGGCGGCGCCCGCGCTTGTGGCCCGTACGGTCGACAGGTGGGCTTCGTACTCCTGGCGCAGCCACTCGACGATCTCCGGTTCGGCATCGAGACCGGCGGCGAGCCGCGGCATCGCCTCGAGGGCCGGCCAAGGCGGACGGGTTGCGGGTGATCGCCGACGCGGCGGCGCAGGACGAGCAGCTGGTGAAGGACCTCGTCGCCGACGTCGTACTCCCTCGGGAACCGAGTTCCCGGAGCTGGTGCGCGAGGAGGTGCCCGACGGTGCCGACGGGCTCGTCGACACCGCGGGCCTCGCCGAGGTCGCCGCCCGCGCGGTGCGCGACGGCGGGAGGGTGACGACGTCGGTCGGCGGCGGCCCGGGGGTCGGTGAGCGCGGCATCATGATCCAGCACACGTTCGTGCCGCGGTACGCAACGGGACACGCCAAGCTCGACCGGCTCCGGCAACTGGCCGAGCGAGGCCGGCTCACCGCCCGGGTCGTCGTTCGGACCCTCCCGGCCGAGCAGGCCCTCGAAGCCCACCGGCTGCTGGAGGCGGGCGGCCTTCGGGGACGGCTGGTGCTCACCTTCTGAGCGAGGGTTCAGCGGTCACAGCCGCACCCTTCGCGCACGATCCCTTCGCGTACGAGGACATCCATCACCGGCGAGCGGGCGTGCGTGGAGTGCGCCGCGCATGTGCGCTGATCGTGGAGCGGCCGGATAATTGGCTCCGAAGGCGTTCGAAGACTGCGGCACGCAGGGTGAGGTGCCAGGGCAGGCCGCGTAGCGCCCAGTGGGAGCGACATTGATCCGCGTTCTTCTCGTCGAGAAAGCCCGCCTCATGCGGGGAGCCGTCGCCGCTCTGCTGTCTCGCGAAGAGGACATCGAAGTCGTCGCCGAAGCCGAAGGCGACGGTGAGGCCCTCGCGCGGGCACTGAGGTGCCGCCCCGACGTGGTCGTGATCGACGTCGACTCCAAGGAGGGCGAGGAGGTCGCCGCGCGGCGCGACCTGAGGGCGCGGCTGCCGGACTGCCGGATGCTGCTGCTGATGGCCTCGACGACACCCGAGCGGCTGCGCCGCATCCTCGACCTGCATGCAGCCGGGGTGATCAGCACGAACGCCCCGGCGGACCGCTTGGTCCACGGCGTCCGCAAGCTGGTCCGGGGGCAGCGGTTCATCGACCCGGAGTTCGCCCTGGTCGCGCTCGACGCGGGCGAGAACCCGCTGACCTCGCGGGACGTCGAGATCCTGCGCCTGACCGCCGACGGCACGCCCATACGCGAGATCGCCGAGCGGTTGTCCCTGTCCGTGGCCACGGTCCGCAACCATCTGTCGGCGATCACCAGGAAGACGGGCGGACGCAATCGGATCGACGCCATCAGGATCGCCAAGGAGTCGGGCTGGGTGTGACCGCCCGGACCGTCGGGGCCGTCCGGACCGTCCGGAACTGAGCGGCGAGCCGCAGGACCACCCGGACCGCGCCCCGTACCCGTCCCGTACGAGTGATCGACCCGACCGGGACCGGGAACGCGTTCGCCGCGCCCCAGTGGCCGACCAGGTCACGGTAGAGGGCCGAGCGGGCGGTCAGGTCCTCGTGGGTGCCGAGGCAGACCCGCGTACCGTCCATGACCAGGATCCGGTCGGCCCGCAGCGCCGAACTGATGCGGTGGGCGACGACGATCAGCGTGCCCGGACGGCGGGCGAACGCATCCTCGGCAACCGCCTCGGCGACGGGGTCGAGGTGGCAGGTCGCCTCGTCCAGCAGCGCCAGCCGCGGCGCCGGAAGCAGGGCCCGGGCCAGGGCGACGAGCTGGCGCTCCCCGGCCGAGAGGTCCCGTGGGTCCAGTTGTGCGTCGTAGCCGCCGAGACGCTCCACGAGCGGCGTCGCGCCCACGGCTCGCACCGCCGTCTCCACCTCCGCCTGGCCGGCGCCCGGTGCCAAGTAGGTGAGGTTCTCCTCCAGCGTGCCGGCGAAGACGTACGCCTCCTGCGGGATGAGCACACGATGCCGGGCCAGGTCGTCGCCGGCACCCAGGGCGAGGGCCGGCACGTCGTCGAGGCGCACCTGCCCCGCCTGCGGTTCGAGCACCCCCGCGATCAGTGCGGCGAGGGTCGACTTTCCGGCGCCGCTCGGCCCGACGACGGCGAGGTGCTCGCCCGGGCACAGGACGAGGTCCATGTCGCGGATCACCGGCTCCGCGGACTGGGCGTAAGCGAAGGTGAGACCGCGTGCCTCCACGCAGGCGCCGCCGGGGCGTACCGGCGTGTGCCACTTCGCGGAGCCGTTTCCGGCCTCAGCGGTGTCGGCGGCCCTGGCCGCGGCGGCCTCGGGTTCCGCCGTCTCGGCTCGGTCCGGCTCCGCCGTCCCGGCTCGGTCCGGCTCCGCCGCGATCTCGGCCATCCGGCCGACGGTGACCAGCAGCCACAGCCCGCTGCTGCCGAGTCCCTGGACGAAGCCCTGCAGGGCAGGTTGGAGGGCCTGCGACACATAGGTCACCGCCCCGAGAATCGCCCCGGCCGTCACCCCGTTGCGCACCAGCCAGGGTGCCGAGAGCAGGATCAGCAGGAGGGGGACCCAGCCGCTGACACCCAGCGCGGCGGTCCGTACGGCGGTGAGCCGCGCCAGCGACACGGTCGCCCGGGCCGCGGCGTCGACCTGCGCACCCGTCCCGGCCCGTACGCGGTCCTCGGCACCGCAGGCCACCACGTCCCGCAGTCCTCCGGTCAGGGCGCTCGTGCTCTCGGCGATGCGCTCGTCCGCCAGGATGACCTCCCGCTGCCGTGCGGCCATCGCCCGGAGCGAGGCGGCGAACAGGGCGAGGCCGATCAGCAGCGGAGGCAGGACGAGGGCGAGCAGCACGGGGTCGAGGCCGGCCAGGCCCACGGACACGCCCACGGTGGTGACCAGGAACCCCTGGACGAACAGCACGATCGCGCCGTAGGCGTCCCGGGCCCGTTCCACGTGCTCGGTGAGCCGGGCCACGCCGGCGGTGTCGGCCGGCGCGCCCAGCCGGGCGGACCGGTGCAGCGTGCCCGTGGTCACGAGGGTGACCAGTTCGTCCCGGAACGGTTCGATGAGCGAGGCCAGCCCCAGCGTGGCGTGCCGGGTGCCCCAGGCTCCGACGAGGAAGGCGCCCGCCAGCGCGGCCAGCCAGAGGAAGCCGGTGGCGGGCCGGTCGGCCAGGAAGCCGTGGTCGACGGCGCGGGCCACGATCCACCCGGAGAGGACGGCGGGCGCGGCCTGCACCAGTGACCAGGCCACGAGGCGGCCGTACTCCCGGCGTCGGCGGCTGAGCGAGGAGCGCAGAATCTGGACGGACCGCATCTTCACCGTGGGCCCCCCACTGTCTCGGCCGCGGTGAGGGAGGACGGCTGGAACGTGGCTCGGTACTCGGGATCCGCCCACAGCGCGCGATGCGATGCCCGGCCCCGGACTCCGCCGTCGGCCAGCCAGACCACGAGGTCCGCCCGTGCCGCCGTGGAGGCCCGGTGCGTCACGACGATCCGCGTCCGGTCGGCGAGCGCACCGGTCAGCACCTGGCTGATGTGGTGCTCGGTCACCGTGTCCAGGCTGGCGGCCACGTCGTCGAGCACGAGGACCCGTTCGGCCTGGACGAAGGCCCGGGCCAGCCCGACCCGCTGCGCCTCGCCGCCGGAGACCGGGGTGTCGGCGACGCGGCTCGCGTAGCCGGCCGGCATGTGGCGGATGAACGCGTCGGCCCGGGCCGCCGTGGCCTGCGCCAGCAACTCCTCGGCGGACGGCGTGCGCGGCCCGAACCCGATGGCGTCGGCGAAGGTCTCGCCGAGCAGCACCGGGCGCTCGAAGCCGTACGCCACCGCCCTCCTGATCTGCTCCCGGTCGAGGAGGCGCAGCGGCACGCCGTCGAGCAGCACCTCGCCTTCATCGGGGTCGACGAGGCGTCCCGCCAGCGCCGCCAGCAGCGACTTGCCGGCCCCGGACCGGCCCACGACGGCGACGAGAGCGCCGCCGGGGACGACCAGGCCGATGTCCTGGAGCACGGGCCGATCCGTCCCCTGGACGGTCACGTGCCGGAACTCCAGCCGTCCGGGGCCTTCAGGAAGGCGCTCGTGGCCGTACGCCACGGGCGGTTCGGCGAGCACCTCGGTGATCCGCCCGGCGGTCGTACGGGCCTGGGCCAGCTGGTTCAGCGACGACAGCACTCCGCCGATACCGGCCGCCATGACGACGTACTCGCTCGCGGCGAGCATGTCGCCGGGCGTGATCCTGCCCTGTGACAGTCCCAGGCCGGCCACCGCCAGCACGGCGACGATCAGCAGGGGGACGACCAGATCTCCGCGCGCCGAGACCCGTGCGATCGCGTCCCACGCGCCCATCCCGTGTCGACGCAGCTCGGGAAGGGGCGCGAGGACACGGCGTGTCTCGCGGTCCACGGTCCGGGCCGCGGTGATCGTCCGGATTCCGCCGAGAGCGTCGACGAGTCGTGCGGCGATGGTGCCCTGCACGCGGAAGTAGCCCTCGTTGGCGTCGGAGATGTCGCGCAGGAAGGCACGTACGAGGAGAACCACGAGCGGCATCCCGGCCAGGAAGGTGAGGCACAGCCAGGGGTCGATGAGCGCCAGGGCGACGATCGCGCCGATCGGAGGGACGAGACCCATGACGACCCACACCAGGCCCGACGCGCTGTTCCCGGTCCGGGCGGTGTTGCCGACCAGGCGGCTGACCAGGTCTCCCGGTGTGAACCTGCGGGTGGCCCGGGTGCCCAGCGCCAGCACATGCCCCAGCAGGGTGTGCCGCAGCCAGGCGGTCGACCGGGCCTCGGCGATCTGCCCGACGAGATCGTCCACGGCGTCGACGGCCACCAGGACGAAGATCAGCAAGCCGGTGAAGGTCATCCACCACGCCGCGTCGGCCCCGCTCAGTACGGCGTCGAGCGTGCGGCCCATGACGGCCGGCAGCGCGAGGGAGGCGCCGGTGAGCAGCAACGAGGTGACCACCGTGACGCCGACCCAGACACCGCCGCGCCGGGCCGACGCCAGCAGCAGGCGATCCGCCGCGCCAAGGGTCATGGCTCCTCCGGTCGTCCCGGTCGTCCCGGTCGTCCCGGTCGTACGGGACGGATCGTGCGGGATGGATTCGTCGGGAGGGGTTCGTGCGGTAGGGATTCGCGCGGTGGCGAAGGGAACGGCGTGGCGGGGACGCACGTGGCGTCCCCGCGTGGAACCGCTACTTGCCGCTGCAGAGCAGCAGGCTGAGGTTGCTTGCCCCTCCGTCACACAGTGTGATGCTGAAGTTGCTGTGCCTCTTCGGGGGCTTGCCACCGCCAGTAGCGACAGTGGGGTCCAGAGTCTGCAGTTCCAGGACTGTCATGGGTGTTCACCTCCCTCACTGACCTCGTGGGGACGGGGGTATGGGGCCGCGCGACGCGTTCCGCCGGTCGCTGGGGGCGAGGAACGGCAGTCGCACGGGGTTGTCGTGCAGCGCGGAGCCCACGGCGAGCAGGACGCCCGCGCTGCCGGTGGCCAGGTCGGTGGAGAGCCGCATCAGCTGATCGCCGGGGAACGCCAGGTGGCCCTGGTAGCTGAGCGCGTGCCGGGACAGACGGCGTATGTGCAGGGCGACCACGGGGTCCCGCTGTGCGGCCGTGCCCGGCGGATGCGGTCGGCTGAGGGAGAGGATCATCCCGGCCATCCCCTGGAAGAGCCCGGACTGGATGAAGAACCGGGCCGCGGTTGCCTTGCGGATCGCTGCGGCCGCGGTCTCGTGGAGGGCGGCGTCCGCGCGGTGGACGAGGTAGTCGTCGAGCACGAGGCCGATCCCCGCACTGCCGACTCCCAGGTACGGCAGGGTCCGCCAGCCCTCGTCGACTTCCATGGCCCCGCCTTCGCGCACGACACAGCGGTTCAGGTCCTGACGGAGCGCCCGGTCGGCCAGGTCGAGGAACTCCGGGTCGCCGGTGTACTCGTGCAGCCGCAGGAACATCAGGGCGGGCCCGGTCGCGCCGCGCAGCAGCCCGGCGGACGGGAAGGAGTCGTCGACCGGGAAAGCATCGTCCGCCGTCCCGTCGGCCGGTCCCAGCCGGTCGGCGACGATGCCCGCCACCGAGAAGGCCGCCTCCCGCAGCGCGGGGTCACCGGTGGCCGCGGCGAAGTGCTGAAGGTTCAGGCCGATGCCCGCCAGGCCGCCGTACAGGTCGGACCCCAGCTGCTGCCACTGCTCGCCCAGAGCCATGTCGAGGACCTTCATCGCCACGTCGCGGTGGCCGAGGTGGTCGAGCACGTAGGCGATGCCGTGCAGTCCGTCGTAGAAGCCGAGGCGCATCCCGGGCTCGGGGTGCAGTGCATGCCGGACGAGCCACTCCTCGTGGTCCGGGTGCCGGCCGACGCCGACCGCGTCCAGGGCGTACAGCACGCCCGCCGCGCCGTGCGCGATGCCCAGGCCCCCGCCCGGCGTGGCGAACTGCTCGACATCGCCCGGGAAGAGCCGGTCGTCACGGTCCGGTGTGGCGGCCGCCAGGATGCCCTCGGTCATGGACTCGCGGGTGCGTACCCAGCCTTCGTGGTCCGGTACCAGCCATCCGGGCGTGCCGGAGCCTGCCGAAGAGCCGCCGGCACCCTTGCCGTCGATCACTCGGACCGCCTCGTCGAAGTATCCGCGGGGAACCGGGAAGGTCCGCGCGATGTCGTCGGCGAACTGCCGTGCCTTTCCGGCGTCGAGCGGGAACAGGCCGGTGAGCGGCAGGAACAGGAAGAAGCGCAGGCAGGCCAGGGCGTAGCGGTCGATGTCGACACCGGTCCGGCCGCTCGGGACCACGAACCCGGGGGCGGCGAGGCGCTGATCCCGCCGGTCGGTCACGTCCGCCGCGCCCTCGAAGTCGATCAGCACCACCCGCCCGTCGGGGCGGACCAGCATGTTGTCGGCATGAAGATCGCCGATGATCATGCCCCTCCCGTGCACGGCGTCGACGGCGCGCTCGACCTTCTCCAGCATGTCGAGTACCCACGAGGTGTAGGCCTCGGTGTCCATGTCCTCGCTTTCCGGAAGGACCAGGGGACACCGGTCGACGAAGAGGCTGTTGAGCGTCGGCCCTTCCACGAACTCCTCGACCAGGAAGTGATGCTCACCCAGGACGAAGTGGTCGAGCAGAGCGGGCACGCAGTCGAGCCCGCGCAGCCGTTCGAGGGCTTCCCGCTCACGGCGTTGCCTGGTCACGGCGTCCGCGCCGTCCAGTGTGAGACCCGCGTACGGCCGGGCCTCCTTGAGCACGACCCGCCGTCCCGTCCGCGTGTCCTGGCCGGTGTAGAGCCCACCCCCGTTGGAGAAGTGCAGGGCGCCGTCGATGCGGTACGGCAGGTCGGCGACGGTCGTGCTGTTCCGTGCGGTGAGGTGGGGTTCGAGGAAAGAGGGCAGCGTCACCCAGTCCGGCATCCGGAACGCGGGTCCGCGCACATCGGGCACGAGCCGGCCGGACGCGTCCTCGATCGCCGGCACCAGCTCCCCGTCCGGGGACACACAGGTCCTGATGGCGAACCCTCCGTACCGGACGTACAGCGGACCGGATCCCCAGCGCAGATCACTGAGGACGTAGGGGCCCGGTCGGCCCGTCAGAACGGAGCCCAGCTCGTGGAGGACCATCGCGAGCTGGGCCTCGTCCACCGGATAGATCGTCACGAACTTGCCGCTGGATTCACGGGGGGCGTACTTCGCATTGGCCAGGAGCAGACTGTCCGCGCTGTGGAGGAACTTGAAGGCGATCCGGCGGGGGACGCAGTAGTCCCATACGGCGGCCAGGGTGTCCCCCGCGTCGTCGAGGCACGCCGATACGTGGATCTTCCAGCCCTGTGCGGGAAGGGCCACGCCCTCGGGGGTGAACACCACCCAGCTGCCGAGATCCGACCGCACCCACCCGTCCGGAGCCGGACAGAGGGCCAGTTCGAAGTCGTCGCCCTGCCCCTTCGCACGCGTGGGGGTGTCGTAGAAATCCGGGTCGATGAGGCAATAGGCCTCGTAGCGCATGTCCACGGGGGCTCCAGTGGTCCGAGGACCGTATTCGGAGTTCATGGGGAACGTTCACCCGGGATCACTACCGAGCATTGCAGACGCCGCCCGCCGCCGAATACCACCGTTTGTCCCGCATCTGTGGTGAGACTGTCTCCGCAGAACCGGGAGGACCGTCCCCGCACAGCCGGGAAGAACGAAGGCCCGTCCCCGTGAGCTTCTACCGTGGACACATGACCGCACCTCTGGATGTGCTGGTGGTGGGCGCGGGCCCCACGGGGCTCGCCCTCGCCGCGCAACTGCGCGCCCACAGCGGCAAGTTCCGCATCGTCGACCGCTCCCTCGACCGCGTACACGAGTCCCGGGCACTCGGCATCCAGCCCCGCACCCTGGAGGCCCTGGCGGGTTTCGGTGTCACCGACCGGCTGGTGGCCCGCGGCAACCCCGCGATGCAGCTGCGCCTGCACCTGGCCCGGCGCACGGTCTCGGTACCGCTGTTCGACATCGGGCTGCCCGACACCCCGTACCCCTTCCTGCTGTTCCTCGCGCAGGCCGAGACGGAGAGGGTCCTCGGCGAGCACCTGAGCGCGCGGGACGTGTCGGTCGAACGCGGCACCGAGGTGGTCGGGCTGGAGCGGCAGGGCCCGCACGTCGTGTGCCGGCTGCGGGGCCGGGACGGGGTGGAGGAAGTCGTCGAGGCGCGCTACGTCGTCGGCTGCGACGGCGCCCACAGCACCGTGCGTGACCGGGCGGGCATCGGCTTCGAGGGCTACGCCTACCCGCAGACGTACCTGCTCGCCGACCTGGAGGTGGACGGGCTGGAACCGGGCGCCGTGCACTCGTACATGACCGGGGCCGGGATGCTGTTCTTCTTCCCGCTGGGCTCGCCGGCGCCCTGGCGGATGCTCGCCATGCGGCCGTCCGACGCCCCGGACGGCGAGGTGACGGTGCCGCTGCTGCAACGGATCGCCGATCGGTACGGTGCAAAGGGGCTGGTCCTGCGGGATCCCGTCTGGATGACCGACTTCCGGCTCCACAACCGCGGTGCCGCCCGATACCGGTCGGGGCCCTTCTTCCTGGCGGGCGACGCGGCCCACATCCACAGTCCGGCCGGGGCGCAGGGCATGAACACCGGCATCCAGGACGCCCTCAACCTGGGCTGGAAGCTGGCCCTCGTGTGCCGGGGCGCCGCACCGGAGGACCTGCTGGACACGTACGGCATGGAGCGCGCTCCGGTCGGCCGGCACGTACGGCGGTTCACCGACCGCGCGTTCGTCGTCGGCACCAGCCCTCACCCCGTCCTGCGGTTCGCCCGAGCCCGACTCGTCCCGCGTCTGGCCCCGTTGGCGGTGCGCGCGACGGCACCCCGGGGGTGGGCCTTCCGCACCGTCTCCGAACTCGGCATCCACTACCGCCGCAGCCCCGCCTCGGCCACGGGCACCCGACCGCCCCGCCGCGGCCCCCGGGCCGGCGACCGGCTGCCCGACCGGCCGCGCGGGCTCCAGGAGCGGATCGCCGCCCCCGGCTGGCACCTGCTTCTGACCGGCCCGCCGGGCCTCTGGCCGGACCAGCGGCTCGCCCCCGTCCTGGCCGGACGGACCGACCTGATCACCGTGCACCGCCTCGACGACCGCGGTCCCTGGCCGGGCGTCGCCCAGGGACTCGTACGCCCGGACGGCCACCTCGGTTACGTCACGCGCGGTGCCGAGCTGGCGGGGCTGCGGGTGTACGCGGATCGCTGGCTGCCGAACGCGCCGACGGGGCAGGCGAGATGAACGGCGCCCGACGTTGATCCGTACGACTCTGCGTGGAGTCACACCGACGAACCAAGGCAAGCATCGCGACAGTCGGCGGTCTGGTCCTCCTGCTTCTGGCCACCGCCTGCGGCGCGGGTGAGGACAAGGGAACCGCCGCCAAGAGCACCCCGACGAACGTCTCCGCCACCGTGGCCGGCGTCGTGGCACCGGCGAAGGTCGAGGTCATCGCCGACCTGGCGGGCTGCGAGGTCAAGATCCGGACCGAGGCGGACGAACTGCGTGAGGGCGTCTGCCACTCGGAGAAGGGCGACTACCTCATCACCACGTTCCCGCAGGAGAAGTACAAACTGACCTGGCTGGACGCGGCCGCCGTGTACGGCGGCAAGTACCTCGTCGGCACCCGCTGGGTGGTCAGCGCGAAACCGAAGCTGCTGGAGCAGCTCCGGCCCCGACTGGGCGGAACCATCCAGGAGTTGCGGGGAACCTCCTGACGCGGACGGTCACTCGGCCGCGTCGCTGATCCCGAGCCGCAGATGCTCGACGTGGTACACGGCCTGGTCGAGCAGCTCGGCGACATGGTGGTCGTGCAGCGCGTACACCACCGACCGGCCGCGCCGTTCGCCCACCACCAGGCCGAGATTGCGCAGCAACCGCAGCTGGTGCGAGCAGGCGGACTGCTCCATGCCCACCTCCGCCGCCAACTCGGTGGCCGGCAGCGGCCCCTCGCGCAGGCGCGCCAGGATCAGCAGCCGGGACGGGGTGGAGAGGGCCTGGAGGGTGGTGGCCACCTTGGCGACGTTGGCCGCGTCCAGACGTACGCGCTCGGTGGCGTCCTGCGCGGCGGTGACGGCTCCATGACCCATGAGCGGTATCTTACCCATCGCACATGAACGCATGAATGTCTCTTCATGTATTGGCTTCGATGTCCTCAGTGATCCGCCGGACACCAGGACAGCCCAGGTTGATGTCGGATTCTCGCCAGCCCCGGCCCGGCAGGTGGTCGATGCTGGACGCATGCAGAAGGGGATGCACACCGACACCGAGCGCTGCGTGCGCGCCGTCCAGTCCAAGGACGCCCGCTTCGACGGCTGGTTCTTCACGGCGGTCGTCACGACCGGGATCTACTGCCGGCCCAGCTGCCCGGTGGTCGCTCCCAAGCCGCAGAACATGCGGTTCTATCCGAGCGCGGCCGCCTGCCAGCAGGCCGGCTTCCGGGCCTGCAAGCGCTGCCGCCCCGACACCAGCCCCGGCTCCCCGGAGTGGAACCAGCGGGCCGACCTCGTGGCCCGCGCGATGCGGCTGATCGCCGACGGCGTGGTCGACCGCGAGGGCGTGCCCGGCCTCGCCGCCCGCCTCGGCTACAGCACCCGGCAGATCGAACGCCAACTCCTCGCCGAACTGGGCGCGGGCCCGCTCGCCCTGGCCCGCGCCCAGCGCGCCCAGGCGGCCCGCCTCCTCATCGAGACGACGCCCCTGCCGATGGCGGACATCGCCTTCGCGGCCGGTTTCGCCTCCATCCGCACCTTCAACGACACCGTGCGCGAGGTCTTCGCCCTCTCCCCGACCGACCTGCGCGCCCGCGCGCCCCGCAGCAACCCCGGCACCACCGCCGGCGCCCTGACCCTGCGCCTGCCGTTCCGCGCCCCCCTCAACCCCGACAACCTCTTCGGCCACCTCGCGGCGACCGCCGTACCCGGGGTCGAGGAGTGGCGGGACGGCGCCTACCGGCGCACGCTCCGGCTGCCGTACGGCCACGGCATCGTGGCCCTCACCCCGCAGCCCGACCACATCGCCTGCCGCCTCACCCTCAGCGACCTGCGCGATCTGACCGTCGCGATCAGCCGCTGCCGCCGGATGCTCGACCTGGACGCCGATCCGGTCGCGATCGACGACCAGTTGCGCACCGATCCGCTCCTCGCACCCCTGGTCGACAAGACGCCCGGCCGCCGGGTTCCGCGCACGGTGGACGAGGCCGAGTTCGCCGTACGGGCGGTCCTCGGCCAGCAGGTCTCCACGGCAGCTGCCCGCACGCACGCCGCCCGTCTGGTCACCGCCCACGGCGAAAAGATCGACGACCCCGAGGGCGGCCTCACCCACCTCTTCCCGTCACCCGAAGCGCTGGCCTCCGTCGACCCGGAGTCACTGGCGATGCCCCGCACCCGCCGGACGACCTTCACCACACTGGTCCGCCAACTGGCCGACGGAACCCTCCACTTGGGGGTGGAGAGCGACTGGGAGGAGGCCCGCGCCCGCCTGCTCGCCCTCCCCGGCTTCGGCCCGTGGACGGTCGACGTCATCGCGATGCGCGCCCTCGGCGACCCCGACGCCTTCCTCCCGACCGACCTCGGCATCCGGCGCGCGGCTGGGGAGCTGGGCCTGCCTTCCACGCCCGCCGCGCTGACGGCACGCGCGTCGGCCTGGCGCCCCTGGCGGGCGTACGCCGTCCAGTACCTGTGGGCGACGGACAGCCACCCGATCAACTTCCTTCCAGTCTGAGGAGCTTCCATGCGCCGGCACACCGTCATCGACAGTCCGTACGGCCCCCTGACCCTCGTCGCCGAGGACGGCGTCCTGTGCGGTCTCTACATGACCGACCAACGCCACCGCCCACCCGAGGAAACCTTCGGCGCCCGCGACGAGTCCTCCTTCGCGGAGGCGGAGGACCAGCTGGAGGCCTATTTCGCAGGCGAGCTGAAGGAGTTCACCCTCGAACTGCGCCTGCACGGAACGCCGTTCCAGCGCAGCGTCTGGGACCAGCTCCGCAAGATCCCGTACGGCGAGACCCGCTCCTACGGCGACCTGGCCGACGCCCTCGGCAACCCCACCGCCTCCCGAGCCGTGGGCCTCGCCAACGGCAGGAACCCGATCGGCATCATCGTCCCCTGCCACCGCGTCGTCGGCGCGAACGGCAGCCTCACCGGATACGGCGGCGGCCTGGACCGCAAGCAGCGCCTGCTGGACTTCGAGAGCGGAACGGCACTGTTCTGAGCCTGATGGCTCAGCCGGCCCGCTCCGCCGCCCCGCGCTCCACGCAGAACTCATTGCCCTCCGGATCGGAGAGGACCGCCCAGCCCGTGCCGTCCGGGTTGCGGCGGTCGTCCACCAGGGTGGCGCCGAGGGCGAGGAGCCGCTCGACCTCCTCGTCCCGGGTGCGGTCCTGCGGCTGGAGGTCCAGGTGCACCCGGTTCTTGACGGTCTTGGGCTCCGGGACGGTGACGAACAGGAGACCCGCGCCCTCGATCAGGGCGTCCTCGTCTCCTGGCTTGTCGTCCGGGTGCACGGGCAGGCCCAGCACCTGGGACCAGAAGCCGGCGAGCCGATAGGCGTCGGCGGAGTCGATCGTCACATGGCGAATCGCAGAAGTCATGGAACGGATTCTGATCCACTCACCGAGCCCGCGCAGCAGACTTTTCTACCCACCGAGCCCGCGCAGCAGCTTCGGCAGCGCGGTGCCGATCGGCTCCCGGATCACCTCGTCCGCGAGTTCGTCGTACGGCGTCGGCTCGGCGTTGACGATGATCAGCCGGGCGCCGTGGTCGGCGGCGACGCCCGCGAGCCCGGCGGCGGGCTGCACCTGCAGGCTGCTGCCGACGGCGATGAACACCTGGCACGCCTTGCTGATCGCGACCGCCTCACCGAGGACCACCGGATCGAGCCGTTCGCCGAACATCACCGTCGCCGACTTCAGGATCCCACCGCACTCCAGGCAGGGCGGATCCTCCTCACCGGCCGCCACGCGGGCGAGGGCGTCCTCCATCGGCCCGCGCGCGTGACAGTTCGTGCAGAGGACACTGCGCGCGCTGCCGTGCAGTTCGAGCACCTTGCGGGCGGGCATCCCGGCGAGCTGGTGCAGCCCGTCCACGTTCTGCGTGATCACCCGCACCGGCACGCCCGACCGCTCCAGCTCGGCGACGGCGAGGTGCGCCGCGTTCGGCTCGGCCTTCAGCGTGCGGTTCTTCCGCCGCATCTGCCACGAGCGCCGCCGGATCTCCGGATCGCCCATGTAGTACTCGTAGGTCACGAGCTTCTCGGCCTCCGGGTCCCGCCGCCACAGTCCGTTCGGCCCGCGGTAGTCGGGGATACCGGAGTCGGTGGAGATACCGGCGCCGGTGAGGAGGGCGACGAGGGGCTTGGTCATGTTGCCGAGGGTAGGACGGGCGCTGCGGGGGCGGCGAGTGGATATTCGAACGGCCGATGGAGTGCTAGCGTCCCCGCATGGCCAAGGTCAGCGTGTCGCTCGATGCCGAACTCGTCGTGGAAGTCATGGTTCTCGCGGGGGTGGGCAATCCTCAGGACGCCGTCGAACTCGTCGTACGCGACTACATCGAGCGCGGTCACCGCACCGAGGCCCGGGTCGCCGAACGCGACGAGGCGCTGCGCGTGACCGACGTGAAGCCGCGGGACGTCGAGGGCTGAGCACACGCGTCCGGGCCGGCCCGGTCAACCCACCCGGTGGCCGTTCTCCAGCTCCACCGTCCCCCCGCCGTCCGCCAGCACCTCCAGCGCGGCCAGCACCCGGCGGCCGAGGGAGCCGGGCAGGTACTCCGCCACGTCCTGTGGGGCCACGACCCGCCAGGACAGCAGCTCCTCCTCCTGCAGCCGGATCGCCTTGAAGTCGTCCTCGCCGAGGACCCCGCCGTCGTACAGATACGCCACCAGCGGGGGCCGCCCCGTCCCGTGCACCCAGTCCACCGCGAGCAGCCGGCCGAGCTCCCGGTCCAGGCCGATCTCCTCGGCCGTCTCACGGCGCGCGCCCTGCCGCGGGGTCTCGCCGTCGTCGGACTCGATCGTGCCGCCCGGAAGCGCCCAGCCCTCACGGTAGTTGGGCTCCACGAGCAGCACGCGGCCCTCCTCGTCCCGGAAGAGGGCGGCGGCACCGGCGAGAACACGGGGGAGACCCGCGATATACGTGGCGAAGTCCTGCGTGGTGGTCATTGGGGAAGGGTAACCAGCCCGCACAGCCGCGCACCGGCCTCACGCCCCGCGCAGGGAGGCGTCCCCCCGGCGCACCGTCGCCCGGACCTCCGCCGCTGCCTGCGACTCCGCCTCGGCCAGCCGCACCGTCCGCTCCGCCAGCTCGCTGATCCGCACCCCGTCGAACCCGAAGACCGCACTGCGGACCGTGTCCTCCAGCGGCTCGGTCCACTGGTCCGGGATCGCCGCCGCCCCCGTCAGCACCCCCGCGACCGAACCGGCGGTCGCCCCGTTGGAGTCGGTGTCCAGGCCGCCGCGGACGGTGAGCGTGATGGTGCGGGTGAAGTCACCGTCGCCGTACAGGAGCCCGGCGGTGAGCACGGCGGCGTTCGGGATGGTGTGGATCCAGCCGAGCCCCACGGTCTCCTCGGTGAGGGTGGTGAGCGTGTCCTCCCAGGTCATCCGGGTGTCGTGGAGCGAGACGACCCGGCGTACGGTGCGGGCGAGGCGGCTGCTCGCCGGGATGACCGCGAGCGCCTGGTCGACGGCCTCGCGGATCGTGGACGCCGTGAACGCCGCCGAGATCAGCGCCGCCGCCCACATCGCGCCGTACACGCCGTTGCCGGTGTGCGACAGCACCGCGTCCCGGCGGGCCAGGGAGGCGGCGCGGCGCGGGGCGCCCGGGCAGGTCCAGCCGTAGATGTCGGCGCGGATGAGGGCGCCGATCCACTCCTGGTACGGGTTGTCGTACGTCGCGGTGAGTGGCGGTTTCAGACCGTTCGCGAGGTTGCGGTACGCGGCCCGCTCCGCCGTGAAGGTCTGCAGGTACGGCAGCCGCAGCAGCCACAGGTCCCCGACCTGCTCGGTGCTGAAGCCGAAGCCGTGCGTCTCCAGCAGGTCCAGGCCGAGAATCGCGTAGTCGACGTCGTCGTCGCGGCAGCTGCCGTGGATCCGGCCGCGTACGCACTGGCGCCACTCGGGGCGCAGCTCGAAGCCGTCGCTCTCGCTGATCGGCTCGGGGAGATAGTCGGTGAGAGGCAGGGCGGCGGCCTGCCGCAGATAGCGGTCGATACGGTCCCGCGTCCACAGGTCGCCCTGCTCGACCGGCTTGCCGAGCATGTTGCCCGCGATCCGGCCCAGCCAGCCCCCGAGAATGCGGTCGGCGAGCTCTGGCTCAGTGCCCACAGGGGTCATAGGACCGGTTTACCCAATTCCGGGGGCGTTCGCGCGGGGTTCGGCCGTCTGCACAGGGGGCGCGCAGGACGTCCGTGGGGCGCGCGTACGGCGTTCTCAGGGTCCGGGCAGCGCATGACGGCAGGGGCGTCCTCCGGTTAAGGTCGCAGCGGCGCGACTGGCCCCGACGTGTACGGGGCCCGGAGAGCAAGGGGAAGACAAGGTGGCGGACGCTGCAGTGAACGGTGCCCGAAGGGTGCTCATCGCCGCGGACAAGTTCAAGGGCTCGCTCACGGCCGTGCAGGTCGCCGAGCGGGTGACGGCCGGTCTGCGCCGGGTCGTGCCGGGCCTCGAGGTCGAGGCCATGCCGGTGGCCGACGGCGGCGACGGGACCGTGGACGCGGCGGTCGCGGCCGGGTTCGAGCGGCGGGAGGTACGGGTCGCCGGGCCCCTCGGGGACGAGGTGACGGCGGCGTTCGCGCTGCGCGGCGACACGGCGGTCGTGGAGATGGCGGAGGCGAGCGGCCTGCAGCGGCTCCCCGCGGGCGTCTTCGCGCCGCTGACGGCCTCCACGTACGGCTCCGGCGAGCTGCTGCGCGCCGCCCTCGACGCGGGTGCCCGCACGATCGTGTTCGGCGTCGGCGGCAGCGCGACGACGGACGGCGGCGCCGGAATGCTGACCGCGCTGGGCGCGCGTCTCCTGGACGCGGACGGCGAGCCGGTGGCGCCGGGCGGTGGCGGCCTGGGCGACCTGGCCACGGCGGATCTGTCGAACCTCGATCCCCGGCTGGCCGCGGTGGAACTGGTCCTCGCCAGTGACGTCGACAACCCGCTGACCGGCCCGAAGGGCGCGCCGGCGGTGTACGGCCCGCAGAAGGGCGCCTCGCCGGACGACGTGCGGACGCTGGACGCGGCCCTGGGGCACTACGCGAAGGTGCTGGAGGAAGCGGTCGGCCCCAAGGCCGCCGAGTACGCCGCCGCACCCGGCGCCGGCGCCGCGGGCGGCATCGGCTACGGCGCCCTCCTCCTCAGTGCCCGCTTCCGCCCCGGCATCGAGGTCATGCTCGACGTCCTGGGCTTCGCGCCCGCCCTGGAACGGGCCGACCTGGTCATCACCGGCGAGGGCTCCCTGGACGAGCAGACCCTGCACGGCAAGGCTCCGGCGGGGGTGGCCGCCGCGGCCCGCGCCGCGGGCAAGGAGGTCGTGGCGGTGTGCGGCCGCCTCGCGCTGCAGCCGGAGGCGCTGGGCCGGGCGGGGATCCGCCGGGCGTACCCGCTGACGGAGGTCGAGCCGGACGTGGCGAAGTGCATCGCGGATGCCGGGCCGATTCTGGAGCGGGTGGCCGAGCGGATCGGGCGGGACTTCCTGGTCTGACCGGTCAGGGCACGGGGTTGAGGTTCCCGTCGATCTCCCTGAAGTAACTACCGGTCTCGCGGCCCTGCACCCTGCCGTTCTTGAACCACTGCTTCGACATGTGGTGCAGGGTCTTGGCCGTGAGCTCCCACATCGGTTGGTGGGCCGAACCCTCCAGGCAGAACATCAGCTTCTTTGGTCCTTCGATGGCCGCGTAGAGCGCCGGGACGGAGAAGTACAGGTCGTCCGGGCTGGTCGGGGAGGTGTTGGCGGTACGGTCCTGCTCCCCGTAGACGATGAGCACGGGGACCCGCTCGCCGAGTACGAACACGTCGTCCGGGCCCTCGTGCGGCACAGTCTGCTCGTTCCAGCCCCACCAGTAGGTGTTCCGGAACCGCAAGACCCCCTCCGGGACACCGGGGGAGGTGTCGGGACCCCACTTGCTGCCGGTGGCGTCGTTCTCCATGACGATCTGCCACAGCTTGTCCGCGATGCCGGGCTCCCAGAGGACGGGGTTGCCGCCCATGCTCGCGGAGAAGCCGCGCCTGCTGGTGAGGTGCATCGGGAAGCCGAACTGAGACGCCGGGGTGTTCACGGGCAGGTTCACGCCGGGAGGAGGGTCGAAGGGATGCGCCGTCTGCTTCGACCACCGTCCCCTCGGCGGGAAGATCGGGGCGAGCAGGAGCAGGCTTTCGACGTGGCCCGGGTGCTGGAGGGTGTAGGGCCCCATGACGAACGCGGCCGCGGACCAGCCGACGAAGCGGATCTTCGTTTCCTGCCCGCACTTGTTCCAGATGAAGCGGACCACCGTGTCCAGCTCGGCCCATTCACTGTCTGCATTGCCCAGCTGGGACGGGTAGTGAGGGTCGCACTCGTCCGAGAGGGGGTTCGGCACCAGGAGCTGGTGCTGCTGTGCCGGGTTGGCGTTGCACGGGTCGTCCATCTTCGGGCGTGTCGACCGTCCTGAACCCTGCAGGTCCATGATGAACACGTCGTAGTTCTCCTTGGCCAGGTACTGCGCCCAGCTGTACCGGTCGGCGTGTCCCCCGCCAGTGATGTACGGGTCGAACGCCGTGAGCGCCGGCCCGCTTCTGCCGTGCAGCATCAGGACCGGCTCGCGCTCCTCTCCGTCCGGGGTGCCGTTGTACTCCCGTACGAACAGCTCGACGGGATCGCCGTAGTTCGCCGGGATCTTCGAGGTGTGCGGGACCATGTGATCCTGCGCGGCGGTTGCGGTGGTCATGGTCATCTCCCGGTTGGTTGAATGAGGCGAATGCTGCGTTTTGCCACCATTTCCACCGTCTGTCCTGATGTGTCCTGCTGCAACTCGTCCCGCCGCAAAGCTAATTGACTGGTCAACAGGGACATGGGCTCAGCCCTTGAACGCGAAACGGGTGTGGCCCGAACCTCGAAGGTTCGGGCCACACCCGTAGGCGATGACGTGAGCGTCAGGGCAGCTGTGCCGCCCGCGCCTCGCGCCGGTTGTCGCGGAAGTTGTTCACCCGGCGAGCCGTCGCGAACAGCGGGATCACCGCGCCCATCACCAGCTGCAGCGCACAGCCGGTCTGGAGCAGCAGCTGGCCGCTGGGGGCGTCGAAGGCCCAGGCGGCGAGCAGGCCCATGGACACGACGATCCAGGACAGCATCGCCACCGCGAGCCGGCCCCGCGGCTTGGGGTACTCGACGCGGCTCACCATCAGCCAGGCCGTGCCCAGGATCGCCAGCAGCGTCGCCACGAAGGGCAGCTCGAGGAGCACGATCGAGACCACCGTCAGCGCCCCGAACGGCGAGGGCATGCCCTGGAACATGCCGTTCGGGACGGTCACGCACGAGAATCTCGCCAGTCGCAGGACGACGGCCAGGAGCACCACGATCGCCCCCACCGCCGCCACCCGCTGGTGCGCGTCGTCGGCGACCATGCCGTAGACCAGGACGAAGTACGCCGGCGCGAGGCCGAAGCTGATCAGGTCCGAGAGGTTGTCCAGCTCCGCGCCCATCGGGGAGGAGCGCAGCTTCCTCGCCACCAGGCCGTCGAACAGGTCGAAGACAGCCGCGCACAGCATCAGGATGACCGCGGTGGCCGCGCTGTGGCGGGCCATGCCGGTCTCCTGGCTGCCGGTGAGGTGCGGGATCAGGATGCCGGTGGTGGTGAAGTACACCGCCATGAAGCCGCACGTGGCGTTGCCGAGGGTCAGGGTGTCCGCTATCGACAGGCGGAGAGAAAGAGGCATCTCCTCCTCTTCGTCGACCTCGTCCGCATCGGGCACCCAGCCCGGCTGAGTCTCAGGATCAATCACGGTCAATGCGAGTCACCCCAGCCACGGTCTTCTGTCCCACCTCGACCGCGACCTCCACGCCCTCGGGCAGGTAGATGTCGACACGCGAGCCGAAGCGGATCAGACCGATCCGGTCGCCCTGCTCGACCTTCGTGCCCTGCGGGATGTAGGGGACGATGCGACGGGCCACCGCGCCGGCGATCTGGATCATCTCGATGTCGCCGAGCTCGGTGTCGAAGTGCCAGACGACGCGCTCGTTGTTCTCGCTCTCCTTGTTGAACGCCGGAACGAACCCGCCAGGGATGTGCTCCACGGAGGTGACCGTGCCGGAGAGCGGCGCACGGTTGACGTGGACGTTGAGCGGGCTCATGAAGATCGCGACGCGGGTGCGGCCGTCCTTCCACGGCATGATGCTCTGCACCACACCGTCGGCGGGCGAGATGACCCGGCCCTGGGCGATCTCGCGCTCGGGGTCGCGGAAGAACCACAGCATGCCCGCCGCGAGAGCGGTGGCGGGCACGGCGACGGCCTTGGCGACGCCGGAGCGGCGTGCGCGCAGGAGGCTGACGGCTGCGGTGGCGACGGTCGGGAGAAGCCACGGCGATGCTCCGCGCGCGAGGCGTACGCCGCCGACCTGGCTGTCGCGTGGTGCAGAGGTTTGGCTGTGGGGCATGGATGACCTTCGTAGCGGATGATGCCGCGCGGTATCAGGGGACGGCGGCTTTCCCGGGATCGTACCGGTCGCGGGCCACAACTGGGCAAGCCAGGAAGCCGAGTCGGCTACCGAAGAGTGTTGACGGGGTGTGATCTTCTTCTCCAAGAAAACACCCCGTATCCGGACAATCAGCCCTGGAATCGATACTCTTCGAGCAGCCTGCGACCGATGATCATTTTTTGGATCTCGGCAGTACCTTCACCGATCAGCAGCATCGGAGCCTCACGGTAGAGGCGCTCGATCTCGTACTCCTTGGAGAAGCCGTAGCCGCCGTGGATCCGGAAGGCGTCCTCCACGACCTCCTTGCAGTACTCGGAGGCGAGGTACTTCGCCATCCCAGCCTCAAGGTCGTTTCGTTCCCCGGAGTCCTTTTTGCGTGCCGCGTTCACCATCATGGCATGCGCGGCTTCGACCTTGGTAGCCATCTCGGCCAGCTTGAACTGGATCGCCTGGTGCTGGGCGATCGGCTTGCCGAAGGTGTGACGCTGCTGGGCGTACTGGACACCGAGTTCGAAAGCACGCTGAGCGACGCCACAGCCACGCGCCGCCACATTCACACGCCCGACTTCGACGCCGTCCATCATCTGGTAGAAGCCCCGGCCGGTGACTCCGCCGAGCACCCGATTGGCCGGAATTCGCAGGCCGTCCATGATGAGCTCGGTCGTGTCGACGCCCTTGTAGCCCATCTTGTCGATCTTGCCGGGGATGGTGAGGCCGGGACGGACCTCGCCGAAGCCCGGCTCCTTCTCCACGAGGAAGGTCGTCATCGACTTGTGGGGCGCCGTGCCCTCGGGGTGTCCTTCGTCACTTCGGACGAGAACGGCGACCAGAGACGACGTTCCGCCGTTCGTCAGCCACATCTTCTGACCGTTCAGGACGTACTCCTCGCCGTCCTTCACCGCCTTGGATGTGATGGCCGACACATCGGAGCCGAGGGCCGGCTCCGACATCGAGAAGGCGCCGCGGATGTCGCCGGCAGCCATGCGCGGCAGGAAGTGGTCCTTCTGCTCCTGGGTGCCGTGCTGCTTGAGCATGTACGCCACGATGAAGTGCGTGTTGATGATGCCGGAGACCGACATCCAGCCGCGGGCGATCTCCTCGACGCAGAGGGCGTACGTCAGGAGCGACTCGCCCAGACCGCCGTACTCCTCGGGGATCATCAGACCGAACAGGCCCAGCTCCTTGAGGCCGTCGACGATCTGCTGCGGGTACTCGTCGCGGTGCTCCAGCTCGGTGGCGACCGGGATGATCTCCTTGTCCACGAAGTCGCGGACGGTGGAGAGGATCTCCTGCTGGATGTCCGTCAGACCGGCGGTCTGGGCGAGGCGCGCCATTACTTCTCCTGCTGCTTCAGCTCCGGGCGGCCGGGCTGCTCGCCGCCGCGCTCCTTGATGTAGGTCTCGGTGGGCACCATGACCTTGCGGCGGAACACGCAGACCAGCGTGCCGTCCTGCTTGTAGCCCTTGGTCTCGACATAGACGATGCCGCGGTCGTTCTTCGACTTGGACGGCCACTTGTCGAGCACGGTCGTCTCGCCGTAGATCGTGTCGCCGTGGAAGGTCGGCGCCACGTGCTTGAGCGACTCGATCTCCAGGTTGGCGATCGCCTTGCCGGAGATGTCCGGCACGCTCATGCCGAGCAGCAGCGAGTAGATGTAGTTCCCGACGACGACGTTCTTGCCGAAGTCCGTCGTCTTCTCCGCGTAGTTCGTGTCCATGTGGAGCGGGTGGTGGTTCATGGTGAGGAGACAGAACAGGTGGTCGTCGTACTCCGTGACCGTCTTGCCCGGCCAGTGCTTGTACGTCGCCCCGACCTCGAACTCCTCGTAGGTGCGTCCGAACTGCATCGCGCTCAGGCCTCCGGGATCTCGAACTTGCTGGTGCGCTGCATGCCGGCGGCGCGTCCCTTGCCGGAGATGACCAGGGCCATCTTGCGGCTGGCCTCGTCGATCATCTCGTCGCCGAGCATCGCGGAGCCCTTCTTGCCGCCCGCCTCGGACGTGTAGTAGTCGTACGCGTCCAGGATCAGCTCGGCGTGGTCGTAGTCCTCCTGCGAGGGCGAGAAGATCTCGTTGGACGCCTCGACCTGGCCCGGGTGCAGCACCCACTTGCCGTCGAAGCCGAGGGCGGCGGCGCGCTGGGCGACCTCGCGGTAGCCGTCGATGTTGCGGATCTGCAGGTAGGGGCCGTCGATCGCCTGGAGGTTGTTGGCGCGGGCGGCCATCAGGATCTTCATCAGGATGTAGTGGTAGGCGTCCGCCGGGTAGCCGGGCGGCTGCTCACCGACGACCAGCGACTTCATGTTGATCGACGCCATGAAGTCGGCCGGGCCGAAGATGATCGTCTCGACGCGCTGGGACGCCGTCGCGATCTCGTTGACGTTGTTCAGGCCCTGGGCGTTCTCGATCTGCGCCTCGATGCCGATCTTGCCGACCTCGAAGCCCATCGTCTTCTCGATCTGCGTCAGCAGGAGGTCGAGGGCGACGACCTGCTGGGCCGTCTGCACCTTCGGCAGCATGATGCAGTCGAGGTTCTGGCCGGCACCCTCGACGACCGTGACGACGTCGCGGTACGTCCACTCGGTCGTCCAGTCGTTGACGCGCACGACCCTCGTCTTGCCCGTCCAGTCACCCTCGTTGAGGAACTTGACGATGGTGTGCCGCGCCTCGGGCTTGGCGAGCGGCGCGCACGCGTCCTCCAGGTCGAGGAAGACCTGGTCGGCGGGGAGGCCCTGGGCCTTCTCCAGGAAGCGGGGGTTGCTTCCCGGCACGGCGAGGCAGGAGCGCCGCGGGCGAAGGCGGTTGACCTGCGGGGCGGGCGTGGTCATGCGGGGACCTCCAGGGGGTCGAGCTTGTTCGCTTTCCGGATCTCGTCGACGATGCGGCCGATGATTCCGGTGATGTCGAAGTCCTTCGGGGTGAAGACGGCGGCCACTCCGGCGGCCCGGAGCTGCTCGGCGTCACCATTCGGGATGATGCCACCGGCGATCACGGGTATATCTGTGGCACCGGCCACACGGAGCCGTTCCAGCACGTCGGGCACCAGCTGGGCGTGCGAGCCGGAGAGGATCGACAGGCCGACCGCGTGCACGTCCTCGGCGAGGGCCGCGTCCACGATCTGCTCCGGAGTGAGCCGGATGCCCTGGTAGACCACCTCGAAGCCGGCGTCACGCGCCCGCACGGCGATCTGCTCGGCGCCGTTGGAGTGACCGTCCAGACCCGGCTTGCCGACCAGGAAGCGCAGCTTGCCGACGCCGAGGTCCTGCGCCGTCCGCTCCACCTTCCGGCGGACCTCGGAGAGCGCCGAACCCGCCTCGGCGGCAACCGCCACCGGCGCCGACGAGACACCGGTCGGCGCCCGGAACTCGCCGAACACCTCGCGCAGGGCCCCGGCCCACTCGCCGGTCGTGACCCCGGCGCGGGCGCACTCCAGGGTGGCCTCCATGAGGTTGGCGGTTCCCTTGGCGGCCTCCTTCAGCCGCTCCAGCGCCTTGCACGGGCGCGGGTGGTTGAAGGGCGGCTGGTAGCGGGTGTCGCGCCAGTGCTGCAGCGAGGCGATGACTCGGGCCTCGACCGCCGGGTCGACCGTCTGGATCGCGGTGTCCAGATCGGCCGTCAGCGGGTTCGGCTCGGTGCCCTCGAAGATGTTGACGCCGACGATCTTCTCCTGCCCGGACTCGATACGCGCCCGGCGTTCGGCGTGCGAGGAGACGAGCTGCGACTTGAGGTAGCCGGACTCGACGGCGGCCATCGCGCCGCCCATCTCCTGGATCCGCTCGATCTCGGCGAGGGAGTCCTCGACGAGTTGGGAGACCTTGGCCTCGATCACCTTCGAGCCCTCGAAGATGTCCTCGTACTCCAGCAGGTCGCTCTCGTACGCCAGCACCTGCTGGATGCGCAGGCTCCACTGCTGGTCCCAGGGCCGGGGCAGGCCCAGCGCCTCGTTCCAGGCCGGCAGCTGCACGGCACGCGCGCGTGCGTCCTTGGAGAGGGTCACGGCCAGCATCTCGAGGACGATCCGCTGGACGTTGTTCTCCGGCTGCGCCTCGGTCAGACCGAGGGAGTTGACCTGGACGCCGTACCGGAAGCGGCGCTGCTTGGGGTTCTCGATGCCGTACCGCTCGCGCGTGACCTTGTCCCAGATCCGCCCGAACGCCCGCATCTTGCACATCTCCTCGATGAAGCGGACGCCCGCGTTCACGAAGAAGGAGATCCGGGCCACGACGTCCCCGAACTTCTCGGCGGGGACCTGCCCTGAGTCGCGTACGGCATCGAGAACCGCGATCGCGGTGGACATCGCGTACGCGATCTCCTGAACCGGTGTGGCGCCCGCCTCCTGCAGGTGGTAGCTGCAGATGTTGATCGGGTTCCACTTCGGGATGTGGGAGACCGTGTACGCGATCATGTCCGTCGTCAGCCGGAGTGAGGGCCCCGGCGGGAAGACATGGGTCCCCCGCGACAGGTACTCCTTGACGATGTCGTTCTGGGTCGTGCCCTGGAGCTTGGTGATGTCCGCGCCCTGCTCCTCCGCGACGACCTGGTAGAGCGCCAGCAGCCACATGGCGGTGGCGTTGATCGTCATCGAGGTGTTCATCTGCTCCAGGGGGATGTCCTGGAACAGCCGGCGCATGTCACCGAGGTGCGCGACCGGCACGCCGACCCGGCCGACCTCGCCGCGGGCGAGGATGTGGTCGGAGTCGTAGCCGGTCTGCGTCGGAAGGTCGAACGCGACCGACAGGCCGGTCTGGCCCTTGGCGAGGTTGCGCCGGTACAGCTCGTTGGACGCCTCGGCCGTGGAGTGACCGGCATAGGTCCGCATGAGCCACGGCCGGTCCTTCTCCCGCTTGCCTTCGGCAGGCTGACGCTCAGTCATTTATGACCTCGACTGCTCTCAGATGTTGCGGAAGCGGTTGATGGCGTCGATGTGCTTGGCGCGCATCTCCTCGTCGCGCACGCCCAGGCCCTCCTCGGGGGCGAGGCACAGCACGCCGACCTTGCCCTGGTGGAGGTTGCGGTGCACGTCGAACGCGGCCTGGCCGGTCTCCTCCAGCGAGTAGACCTTCGACAGGGTCGGGTGGATCTTGCCCTTCGCGATGAGCCGGTTGGCCTCCCAGGCCTCGCGGTAGTTGGCGAAGTGCGAGCCGATGATCCGCTTCAGGGACATCCACAGGTAGCGGTTGTCGTACTGGTGCATGTAGCCCGAGGTCGAGGCGCAGGTGGTGATGGTGCCGCCCTTGCGCGTGACGTAGACGCTCGCGCCGAAGGTCTCACGGCCGGGGTGTTCGAAGACGATGTCGATGTCCTCGCCGCCGGTGAGCTCGCGGATGCGCTTGCCGAAGCGCTTCCACTCCTTCGGGTCCTGGGTGTTCTCGTCCTTCCAGAACTTGTAGCCCTCGGCGTTGCGGTCGATGATCGCCTCGGCGCCCATCGAACGGCAGATGTCCGCCTTCTGCGGGCTGCTCACGACGCAGATGGGGTTGGCGCCACCGGCCAGCGCGAACTGCGTCGCGTACGAGCCGAGTCCGCCGCTCGCACCCCAGATCAGGACGTTGTCGCCCTGCTTCATGCCGGCGCCGTTGCGGGAGACCAGCTGGCGGTAGGCGGTGGAGTTGACCAGGCCCGGGGCGGCGGCCTCCTCCCAGCTGAGGTGGCCCGGCTTGGGCATCAGCTGGTTGGACTTGACCAGGGCGATCTCGGCAAGGCCACCGAAGTTGGTCTCGAAGCCCCAGATGCGCTGCTCGGGGTCGAGCATGGTGTCGTTGTGGCCGTCGCTGGACTCCAGCTCGACGGACAGACAGTGCGCGACGACCTCGTCACCGGGCTTCCAGGAGTTGACGCCCGGGCCGGTGCGCAGGACGACGCCCGCGAGGTCGGAGCCGATGATGTGGTACGGCAGGTCGTGGCGCTTGGCCAGCTCACTGGTGCGGCCGTAGCGCTCCAGGAACCCGAAGGTCGACAGCGGCTCGAAGATCGAGGTCCACACGGAGTTGTAGTTGACCGAGGAGGCCATGACGGCCACCAAGGCCTCGCCCGGGCCGAGCTCCGGCAGCGGAACCTCGTCCAGGTGGATCGACTTGCGCGGGTCCTTGTCGCGGGTCTCCAGGCCCGCGAACATCTCCGTCTCGTCCTTGTGCACGGTGATCGCGCGGTACGACTCGGGGAGCGGCAGAGCGGCGAAGTCGGCCGGCGTCGATTCCGGCGACTGGATCGCGTCCAGGATGTCCTTCACGGTCACGGTGTTGCCTCCGGCGATGCGCACCCTGAGGGAGGGGTGCTGAGGGTTACGTCGGTGCTGCTGAGGGTTTGGGTTTGGTTGCCGTCGGTTCGGCGGGGTGGTGCTGTTCGGCAGCGCTTTGTGGCGCGGGAGGTTGCCTGTGACGCAGGCGCCGGGCGCGCAGGCCCCGGGGAGGGCTTGCGGGGACAGCCGGCGTACGAAAGGTCTCTGCACGCCGGCCGCCCGGACACTTTCAACGTATGGCACGGCGTGTCACCTGGCAAGGCACTGGGTGCCAGAACTTGCCCTCAGATGAAATCTTTACGTAACAAATGAGCGATGATCGATCAAAGCTACTCGTGAGTAGGGGCTAATCGGGCGCAATGGGACGGTGGCGGGCGAGTGGAGAGGAGAGGGGAAGGGGGCCCGGCAGCGGGACACAGCCCCTCGGCTGGGGCGGCCACCCGCGGGCGAGGACGGGGGCGGCCACCCGCAGCCCGGCCACGGCGACCGCGCAGAGGTGACGTGCCAACCGGGCTTGAGGCGGGTCCGGCGCGCAGTGCCAGGGCCGCGTTCCGGTGCGAGTCGTGCATCCCGGCGACGCCCCGGCGCGTCGAGGGTGCGGCGGGGGCGTGGCGGGGCCGTGGCGCCCGGCGGTGGGTTCGTCGGCCGTGTCCCGTGTTTCCGCTGGAGCGTCAATGGGCCGTCGGGCGCGGGCAGTTCGGTGTGGCGGTCGAGAGGCTGCGACGTGGCGGCGCCGAGTGGGGAAGGGCGCTCAAAGGGCGGCGGGCGCGACCGCGGGATGGTTGATGGCGTGCCCCTTCAATGGGGCAGCCGGTTTCGGAGCCTGGCGGCCGGGGTTCGTACCGGCAGGGACGGCCCGGCGTCGAGTGTCGGTCCGCGACGCCGGGGCGATTCCGAAAGGACCGGCTCTCAGGCACCCAGGCCGAGCAGGGCCACTTGCAGCGGCAGTGCGGGCTCTTCGGGGAGGGCGGGAGGCTCCTCCCCGCGGCCCGTGTGCGTCGGCGGGACGGCGCGCAGGCCCTGTATGCCGTCGGCGGCCCACTTCGCGTCCGTCGCGGGGAGGGACAGGGTCATGCGGCGCCCGTCGGTCAGTGTGGTTTCGAGCTTGGTCGGGTCGTTCGTCTGCATGGCCCCCGCTTTCGTCACGCACGGTGAAGATCCGGCTTCGTCATGAATGACGGATGGGTCCGCGAAAAGGTTCCCGGGCGGGATCGCCCGGACAACCGTCGGCAGACCCGTCAGCAGAGCCGTCGGCAGCGCCTACGCCCGCTCCTTGAGCGCCTGCTCGATGGTCCGCATCACCTCGTCCAGGGGTGCGTCGGTCCGGGCCACCGCCACCAGAACCTCCCCCTCCGAGGCGAGGGAGGCCGGCGTCGTGCGCGGCGCGGTGTCCCGGCCCGCCCCGATCCCCGACCCGAACGTCCGCCGTACGATCGCGAAGGCGTGGTCGAGCTGCGCCTCCACGTCGCCCTGGCCGCCCGCGCGCAGCCAGCGCCGCAGGACGTGGTTGTGCGCGGTGACCACGGCGGACGCGGCGACCTCCGCCAGCAGCGGGTCGTCGTTGGCGTCGTCGTCGTGCGCGTGCTCGTCGAAGTGGCCGAGGAGATAGCGGGTGAAGAGGCGCTCGTAGCGGGCCACCGACGCGATCTCCGCCTCACGCAGGGTGGGCACCTCGCGTGTGAGCTTGTAGCGCGCGACCGAGATCTCCGGCCGGGCCGCGTACATCCGCATGACTTCCTTGATGCCACGGCACACCGTGTCGAGCGGGTGCTCGTGGGCCGGCGCGGCGTTCAGCACCGCCTCGGCGCGGATCAGGGTGTCGTCGTGGTCCGGGAAGATCGCCTCTTCCTTGGAGCGGAAGTGGCGGAAGAACGTGCGGCGGGCGACCCCGGCCGCGGCCGCGATCTCGTCGACGGTGGTCGCCTCGTACCCCTTGGTCGCGAACAGCTCCATCGCCGCGGCCGCCAGTTCGCGGCGCATCTTGAGCCGCTGGGCCGCCGCGCGACTGCCTGCGGCACTTTCCGGCGCATCGGGCGTAGCTGGTGTACGTGAGGACTTGGCGGGCTGGGACATGACCCGAACGTACTGCATGTGCGCAGCTTGATGCGCATGTACGGGGTTTCCCCCGCCCCGGGCGGGCGGGGGAGTGCCGGTCCGGGAGGGCGGGGCGGAGCTGCCGGGGTCCAGCAGCCCGCCCCAGTCCCCGTCGCCTCTGAACCAGTCGCCGATGCCGTCAGCGGCGGGCATATTCGCGGAAGCCGCGGCCGGTCTTGCGGCCGAGGCAGCCGGCGGCCACCAGGTGCTCCAGCAATGGCGCCGGAGCGAGGCCCGGGTCCCGGAACTCGCGGTGCAGGACCTTCTCGATCGCGAGGGAGACATCGAGCCCGACGACGTCCAGCAGTTCGAACGGGCCCATCGGGTAGCCGCCGCCCAGCTTCATCGCCGCGTCGATGTCGTCCAGGGACGCGTAGTGCTCCTGGACCATCTTGATCGCGTTGTTCAGGTACGGGAACAGCAGCGCGTTGACGATGAAGCCCGCACGGTCACCGCAGTCGACGGCGTGCTTCTTGATCTTCGCGCAGACCTCGCGCACCGTCGAGTGGACGTCGTCGGCCGTCAGCACCGTGCGGACGACCTCGACCAGCTTCATCGCCGGCGCCGGGTTGAAGAAGTGCATGCCGATCACGTCCTGCGGACGCGAGGTGGCCCGGGCGCAGGCGACGACGGGCAGCGACGAGGTGGTGGTGGCCAGCACCGCGCCCGGCTTGCAGACCTTGTCCAGCGTCGCGAACAGCTGCCGCTTGATCTCCAGGTCCTCGGCGACGGCCTCGACGGCCAGGTCGACGTCGGCGAAGGCGTCGTAGGAACCCGCCGGAGTGATCCGGTCCAGGGTCTGCGCGGCGGCCTCGGCGGTCATCCGTCCCTTGTCGACAGAGCGAGAAAGGGACTTGCCGATACGGGCCTTCGCGGTCTGCGCCTTCTCCTCGCTGCGGGCGGCGAGCACGACCTCGTACCCGGCCTTGGCGAAGACCTCGGCGATCCCGGACGCCATGGTGCCGGAGCCCGCGACACCGACGGAGCGGACCGTACGGCCGGGCGTCGCGGCGTCCGCGGAGGCGGGCGTCAGGGAGTCCGCCACGACCGTGGCGCTGCCCGGCGCCTCGTACGTGTAGAAGCCACGGCCCGACTTGCGGCCCGTCAGGCCCGCCTCGCTGAGCTGCTTGAGGATGGGGGCGGGGGCGTGCAGCCGGTCGCGGGACTCGGCGTACATGGCCTCCAGGACCGTACGGGCCGTGTCGACGCCGATCAGGTCGAGCAGGGCCAGCGGGCCCATCGGCAGTCCGCAGCCCAGCCGCATCGCGGCGTCGATGTCCTCGCGGGAGGCGTACTTGGCCTCGTACATCGCGGCCGCCTGGTTGAGGTAGCCGAACAGCAGCCCGTCGGCGACGAAACCGGGCCGGTCGCCGACCGCGACGGGCTCCTTGCCCAGCTCGACGGCCAGGTCGGTGACGGCGGCGACGGCGGCGGGGGCGGTCAGCACCGAGGAGACGACCTCGACCAGCCGCATCGCCGGCGCCGGGTTGAAGAAGTGCAGGCCGAGCACGCGCTCGGGGCGGGCCGAGTCGGCGGCCAGGCGCGTGACCGACAGGGCGTTGGTGCCGGTGGCCAGGATCGTCTCGGGGCGCACGATCCCGTCCAGCTCACGGAAGATCTGCTGCTTGATCTCGTACGACTCCGGAGCCACCTCGATGACCAGGTCCGCGTCGGCCGCGGCCCTGAGGTCGGTGAAGGTGCGGACGCGGGCGAGGGCGTCCGCGCGGTCCTCCTCGGTCAGCTTGCCGCGCTCCACGGCGCGGGCGGTCGAGGCCTCCAGGGCGGCGACGGACCTGGCGGCCGCGGCCTCGCTGATGTCGATGCCGATGACCTCGCGGCCGGCCTTGGCCAGGACCTCGGTGATACCGGTGCCCATGGTGCCGAGGCCGACGACGGCAACGGTCTTGATCGGGGACAGAGGGGTGTCGGACAGGGGAGTGGCCATCGCGGGACTCCAGGAATGAGGGTGACGACTGGAAACGCGCCCGGGTGCGCCGGAGGGGGCCCGACCGGAGTCGAAGCCGAACCATGAGCGCACCGGATGCGGTGGAAATGCGGGTGTTGCCGGGCTGACTGGCGCACACGCCCGGTGCCGTCGCTGCGGACGTGCACACGTCCGAGGAGCGGTGATGACCGACCGGCCCTGTCCCGTGGCCGAGTCGTACTGCGGTACTCGATGTACCGAACCGACTGCTTCTCGCGGCAACTGCGTCACCAGGCCGCCGCAAGGAGTTCGCGAGTGGGTAACTCGCTCGTATGAGCTTAACCAGTGGGTAACGAGCACGCCAGTCCCCGAGTTTGTGATGTAGGTCCCCATCGCCGACGGACCCCTCTACCCTCGCCTGCATGGACGAAGAGTTGCGATCACTCACGGAGCGCTTACGGCAGGAGTCCGGGGCGTCGGCCGCGTACGACCGCCTCGCCGCGACCGAGGACCCCGACGAACTGGCGGGCGTGCTCACCGCGCCCGGACAGCCGCTGTGGGCCAGGGAGCTGGCCGCGTTCCGGCTGGGCCTCGCCGGGGACCGCCGGGCCTTCGAGTCCCTCGTCCTGCTCCTGAACCACCGCGACCCGCAGCGCTGTGCCTCCGCGGCCCACGCCCTCGCCCGCCTCGGCGACCCGCGCACGGCCCGCGCGGCCGCCGCCCTCGCCACCAACGAACTCCGCGTCGCCTACGCCCTGCACCCGGTCCGGCTCCTGGTCGAACTGCGCGCCCCCGAGGCCGTACCCGCCCTCATCACCACCCTGGAACGCAGACTGACCCCGCACGACCCCTACCGCCGCGTGGCCCTCGCCTGCGTAGAGGGCCTCGGCACCCTCGCCGACACCCGAGCCAGACGAGTCCTCAACGAAGCCCTGGCCCACCCGTCCCTCGCGGAGGCAGCGGCCCGGGCACTGGCACGGATCCCGAGACAGCGGTAACCGTCAGCCGGCCAGTGCCCGGACGTACCGCACCTCCGGCACCGGGACGCCGTCCACCTCGAAGGGCTCCTCGGCCCCGTCGGGGAGGAAGCCCGCCCGCTCGTAAAAGCGGCGGGCGGGGGTGTTGTCCTTGAGGACCCAGAGGAGCATGCGCGCGTGACCGGCGGCCGTGCACTGGCGTTCCGCCTCCTGGAGCAGGGCGCGGCCTATGCCGGTGCCGAACCACCCCGGGTCCACGTAGATGGCGTACAACTCGGCGCCCTCGGTGCGCACTTCGTCGTCCCGGTAGGGGCCGTGGCAGGCCCAGCCGACGACCCGCCCCTCTCGTTCGGCCACCAGGTCCACCACGCTGTCGTCGCCCTGTGCGAGGTAGCCGCGACGGCGTTCGGCGTCCTGTACCACGTCGAGGGCGTCCAGGTACGACTGCGGCATCAGACCCTGGTACGCGCTCTGCCAGCCCTTGACGCGGATCTCGGCCACGCGGTCACAGTCGGCCAGGGTCATGGGGCGGATCCGTATGGGGGCGTCGTCCATGGCGGCACCCTAGATGCCGCTCGCCGAGTCGGCCTCCGATCAATCCGGCACCACCGCGAACGCCTCGACCTCCATCAGGAACTCCGGCCGTACCAGCCCCGCGACCTGCACTGCTGATGAGGCCGGCAGGCGGTCGTCGGGTATGTGGGTGGCGCGGGCCGTGCGGATGGCGGGCAGGTGGGTCATGTCCGTGACGAAGTAGGTGAGTTTGACGACGTCGTCGAAGGTCGCCCCGGCCGCGGCCAGGCAGCGTCTCAGGTTCTCGAAGACCTGGCGGGCCTGGGCCGCCGCGTCGCCCTCGCCGACGAGCTTGCCGTCCTCGTCCAGGGCGAGCTGGCCGGAGACGGCGACGAGACGGCCCGTGCCGAGCACGACGTGCGAGTACTGGGCGGCGGGGGCGACACCGTCGGGGGCCGGGATCCTGGTCAGCTCACTCATGCGTCCATGGTGGACCATGGGTCTGACAACGCCCCCGACGGGCCGTCAGGCGGGCAGGCGGACAGGCGGACAGGCGGACAGGCGGACAGGCGGACAGGGAAAAGGGGGATCCGGGCGGTCAGGGGCTCAGCGGCGGAAACCCAGCAGCCTGTGCAGTTCCCCGCCCCGTGACGCCGTCGACGCGACCTTGGCGTTCTGCGGCTTCGGATCCGGCTGCGCCGCGCACACCGCGTCGACCGTACCCGTGCCCCGCGGCACCGTGCCGTCGGTCAGATAGGCCGTGAGGTGCTTGTCCAGGCAGGTGTTCCCGCCCAGCGTGATGCCGTGGTTGCCGCCGCCCCGCTCGACCACCAGGCTGGAGCGGGCCACCTGCCGATGGACGGTGACGGCGCCCTGGTAGGGGGTGGCGGCGTCGTCGGTCGCCTGGAACAGCAGCATCGGCGGCAGCTTGCTGTTGACGACGTCCACGGAGTCGAGCGAGGGCGTCGGCCAGAACGCGCACGGCGCGTTGTACCAGGCGTTGTTCCAGGTCATGAACGGCGCCTTCGCGTACACGGCCCAGTTGTCCGCCCGCCACTGGTGCCAGTCGCGCGGCCAGGCGGCGTCACGGCACTGCACCGAGGCGTAGACGCTGTAGCCGTTGTCCGCGGAGGCGTCGGCGGCGCCGAAGTCCTCGTACGCCTCGACCAGCGGATCGGCGTTCTTGTCGTTCACGTACGCCGCGAACGCCTCGGCGAGCTGAGGCCAGTAGCCGTTGTAGTAGCCACCGGGAAGGAAGGTGTCCTCCAACTCGGAAGCGCCCACCATCCCGTCGGCAGGCTTCTTGGCCAGGGCCGCCCGCATCGCGTACCACTTCGCCTCGACCCTCGCCGGGTCGGTGCCGAGGTCGTACGTCGCATCGTGCTTGGCCACCCACGCCAGGAAGGCCCGGTGGCGGTCGTTGAAGGCGACGTCCTGCGCGAGGTTGTCCTCCTCCCAGACACCGGTCGGGTCGACGACCGAGTCCAGGACCGCCCGCCGCACCCGCTCCGGGAAGAGCTTGGCGTAGACCGCGCCGAGATAGGTGCCGTACGAGTAACCGAAGTAATTGATCTTCTTGGCACCCAGGGCCGCACGGATCCGGTCCATGTCGCGCACGGCGCTGATCGTGTTGATGTACGGCAACACGCGCGCGTACTTGTCGGCGCAGGCCCGCGCGAAGGACTGGACGCGCTGGAGGTTGTCCTTCTCGATGCGCGGTGTGCTGGGCACGGAGTCCGGGCGCACCGGGGTGAAGTAGCCCGGCTTGCAGTCCAGGGCCGGACTGCTCTTGCCGACACCGCGCGGGTCGAACCCGATGACGTCGTACTGGGCCGCCACCGCTCTGGGCAGCGCGGAGGCGACGAATCCGGCGAGCGTGAGCCCGCTGCCGCCGGGGCCACCGGGGTTGACCAGCAGGGGCCCCTGGTACTTCTTCGCGGTGTGCGGGACGCGGGACAGCGCGAGCGTGATCTGCCGTCCGTTCGGGTGGGCGTGGTCGAGCGGCACCTTGAGGGACGCGCACTGGAGCGTCGGATACTTCGCGGTGCCGCACTTCTTCCAGGTGAGGGGTGCGGCATGAGCGGCGTCCGCGGTGTGCGTGGCGCTCGCCCCGGCGGGGACGGCCGTCACGGTCCCGGCCACGACGACGGCGGCGCCGCACAGTACGGCTGCGCGTTTTCTCATCGGGTCCTCCCAGGACGGAGGGGCGCGGACCGCGAATGTCACGATCCTGGCCGCATCGTCCCGGGAAGGGCGTCCGGAAGAACTCGCTCTGGCAATATTTGACCCGATTGGGTCGGATGATGCGCTCGGATGCTCGTCAAATGAGCGAGAGTTGGGTGGGTTCCGTCATCGCCGGCTCGGTCGGCTCGGGCTCGCGGATCCGCCGGGACATGCCCGCGCGCGTGGGGCCGATGCCGTACTCCTGTGCCAGGTCATGAACCTGACGGGTGATCCGGCGCTGGTACCACTTCGGCGCGTAGGCGCCGTCCGCGTACAGCCGCTCGTAACGGCGCACCAGATGCGGGTGATGGCTGCCCAGCCAGGCCATGAACCACTCGCGGGCCCCGGGCCGCAGATGCAGCACCAGCGGTGTCACCGAGGTGGCCCCGGACGCGGCGATCGAGCGCACGGTGTCCCGCAGTTGGGCCGGGTGGTCGCTCAGGAACGGAATCACCGGCGCCATCAGCACACCGCACCCCAGCCCGTGCTCGGTCAGGGTCCGTACGACGTCCAGGCGCCGCTCGGGCGCGGGCGTGCCCGGCTCCACGGTGCGCCACAGCTCGCGGTCGGTGAAGCCGACCGAGACCGAGATGCCGACGTCCGTCACCTCGGACGACTGCTTCAGCAGGTCGAGGTCGCGCAGGATCAGCGTGCCCTTGGTCAGGATCGAGTAAGGGTTCGCGTGGTCCCGCAGCGCGGCGAGAATCCCCGGCATCAGGCGGTAGCGGCCCTCGGCGCGCTGGTAGCAGTCGACGTTCGTGCCCATCGCTATGTGCTCGCCCTGCCAGCGGCGTGAGGAGAGCTGGCGGCGCAGCAGCTCCGGGGCGTTCACCTTCACCACGATCTGGGAGTCGAAGCCGAGGCCCGTGTCGAGGTCCAGATAGCTGTGGGTCTTGCGGGCGAAGCAGTACACGCACGCGTGCGTGCAGCCCCGATAGGGGTTGACCGTCCACTCGAAGGGCATGCGTGAGGCGCCCGGCACCCGGTTGATGATCGAGCGGGCCCGGATCTCGTGGAACGTGATCCCGGCGAACTCCGGCGTGTCGAAGGTGCGGGTGACCACGGCGTCCGCGCCGAACAGCGCGGCGTCGGCCCGGCTGTGGTCGGACTCCAGGGTGAGGTTCTCCCAGCGCATGAGGCCTCCTCGGTAGCACTGCCTCAAGAATAGAACACATGTTCCCTTGATCGTGCGACCTCTGACCCGGCTCTGTTTTCGATCAGTGTGCGACCGCTTCGGAAGCTGATCGGGACCCCGATTTGGGTGGCCCGGGAGCGGGGTGGTTGGCTTGCTCCAACCCCCGAAAAATCAGGTCTTGGAGGAAGTCAATGGCGCAGGTCGAGGCCACTACGGAGCGGGTCGTCGCGGCGGACGCGGAGACGGTGTTCGACGCCCTCGCCGACTACAGCGGCACCCGGCAGAAGCTGCTGCCCGAGCACTTCAGCGAGTACGAGGTGCGCGAGGGCGGCGACGGCGAGGGCACCCTCGTCCACTGGAAGCTCCAGGCCACCAGCAAGCGGGTCCGCGACTGCCTCCTGGAGGTCAGCGAGCCCACCGACGGCGAGCTCGTCGAGCAGGACCGCAACTCCTCCATGGTCACCACCTGGCGGGTCACCCCGGCCGGTGAGGGCAAGTCCCGGGTCGTCGTCACCACCACCTGGCAGGGCGCCGGCGGCATCGGCGGCTTCTTCGAGCGGACCTTCGCCCCCAAGGGTCTCGGCCGGATCTACGACGCGGTCCTCGCCAAGCTCGCCGCCGAGGTCGAGAAGTAAGTCCCCGGTGTCCGGAGGGCGTTGACCTGCTCACCGGATCGAGTGGATCTGCCTGCGTCGCACCGGTCTGCCGTAACTCGTCGTGCTTGCTCGTAGTTGTCGCTTTACGCGGTAATTGTGCGGGCGCGACGAGGGGAGCGGACACGTGGGCGGGACCACTCTGGTGCAGGACGAACGGCTGGGCGATCCGGCCGAACCGCACCCGCCGACCCCCGAACCCGCACCCGTCCAGGCCGACCGACTCGGCCCCCGTCGGGTGCGGTTGGTGTTCTTCGCGCTGATGCTCGCGCTGCTGCTCGCCGCGCTGGAGCAGATGATCGTCGCCACCGCCCTGCCGAAGATCGTCGGCGAGCTGCACGGCCTGGACAGGATGTCCTGGGCGATCACGGCCTACCTGCTCACCGCCACCATCGGCCTGCCGATCTACGGCAAGCTCGGCGATCTCCTCGGCCGCAAGGGTGTCTTCCAGTTCGCGATCGTCGTCTTCGTGGCCGGCTCCGCGCTCGCCGGGCGGGCCGGGACCATGGACCAGCTGATCGCCTACCGCGCGATCCAGGGCGTCGGCGCCGGCGGGCTCATGATCGGGGTTCAGGCGATCATCGCCGACATCGTGCCGGCCCGGGAGCGCGGCCGTTTCATGGGCCTGATCGGCGCCGCGTTCGGCCTTGCCTCGGTCGCCGGGCCCCTGCTGGGCGGCTACTTCACGGACCACCTCTCCTGGAGATGGTGCTTCTACATCAACGTCCCCTTCGGCCTCGTCACCCTGGCCGTCGTCGCCGTCGTACTGAAACTGCCGAAGCCACAGGGCAAGCCCCGGCTCGACATCCTCGGTTCCCTGCTGCTCGCGGCCGCCTCCACGTGCCTGGTCCTGCTGACCAGTTGGGGCGGCAGCGAGTACGCCTGGGACTCCCGCGTCGTCCTCGGCCTCGGTGCCGGAGCGGCCGTCGCCACCGTCCTCTTCCTCGTCGCCGAGCACTTCGCCGCCGAACCCCTCATCCCCCTGCGGCTGTTCAGGGACTCCGTCTTCAACATCACCGGCCTGGTCGGCCTCGTGATCGGTGTCGCCCTGTTCGGCGCGGCCAGCTATCTGCCGACGTTCCTGCAGATGGTCGACGGAGCCACGGCCACCGAGTCGGGCCTGCTGATGCTGCCGATGATGGGCGGCATCGTCGGCGCCTCGATCGTCTGCGGCCAGCTCATCAGCCTCACCGGCCGCTACAAGATCTACCCCGTGCTCGGCAGCGCCCTCTCGGCCGTCGGCATGTGGCTGCTGTCCCGCCTCGAAGCCGACACGCCCCGGCTGCACTACAGCCTCTGGATGGCCGTACTCGGCGCGGGCATCGGCATGGTGATGCCGGTCCTGATCCTCGCCGTGCAGAACTCCGTGCGCCCCACCGACCTCGGCACCGCCACCAGCGCCAACAACTACTTCCGGCAGATCGGCGGCAGCGTCGGCGCCGCGGTCTTCGGCACCCTCTTCGCCGACCGGCTCTCGGACGCGCTCGCCGAACACCTGCCCACGCGCGCGGGTGGGCGGCTGCCCGACCCCGAGTCCATCACCCCGCAGCTCGTCCACGCCATGCCCCAGGACCTGCGCGACGGGTACATCCGGGCCTACGCCGAAGCCATGCCGCGCATCTTCCTCTACCTGGTGCCGGTGCTGGTCCTCGGCCTGCTCATCGCCTTCTTCCTCAAGGAGAAACCGCTGGTGTCCCACAACGCCCCGGCCCCGGAGACGGAATCGGAGCCGGTGAACACCCAGATTCCCCCGGCCCGTTCGCCGTACACCGGGTCGGTCCCCGTCCGCGGCACGGTGCAGCACCCCGACGGCACCGTCGTACCGCGCGCGGCACTCACGCTCATCGACATCGCCGGGCAGCAGATCGGGCGCGGAGCGAGCGGCGAGGACGGGCGGTACGCGCTGGCCACGCCGGGCCCGGGGGCGTATGTGCTGATCGCCGCGGCGGGCGGTCACCAGCCGCAGGCCGTCTCCGTGACCGTCGGCGAGCGCCCCCTCGTACTGGACATCGTCCTCGGCGGCGCCGGGCGCCTCGCCGGGAAGGTGCTCACCCCGGACGGCACGCCCGTGGACGCCACCGTCACGCTCACCAACGTCCAGGGCGAGGTCGTCGCCACCACCCGCAGCGGCCGTGCAGGCGGCTATGTCATCACCGAGCTGGTCGCCGGGGAGTACACCCTCGCCGCGAGCTCGCCCGCCTTCCGCCCGGCCGCCGTCCCCGTCACCGTGAAGGCGGCACGCGAGACCCGGCAGGACATCGAACTCGCCGGTGGCGCCCTGCTGCGCGGCACCGTGCGGGCGGGCGGCGGGCGACCCGTCGAGGACGCGCGCGTGACCCTCCTCGACGCGGCGGGCAACGTCCTGGACACGCTCACCACCGGGCCCGACGGCAGCTTCCGGTTCGGCGACCTGTCCACCGGCGAGTACACCGTCATCGCCACGGGTTACCCGCCGGTCGCCACCGTGCTCCAGGTCGCCGGAGGAGGCCGTACGGAACGCGATCTCCAGCTGGGGCACGAGGACTGAGCCACCGTCATATCAATTCCCGTATTGCCGCACATCACCTCCGTCAGGAGCCGTACGGTGGAGTAGGCGGCAGATCTTGCGGAGCCGTGGGGAGAGAGGGCCTGGGTCATGGACCGTGGCACCGAGAGGGACGGCGCGGTGACGGAACACGCCGCGACCGGCCGTGTCCCGCTGGCCGTGGTCGTGGTGGACCGCGAGGGCCTCGTCTCCCACTGGAGCTCCGGCGCACGCCGCCTGTTCGGCGCCGTCAAGGAAGAGGCGATAGGGCGTCCGGCCGTCGATCTGCTGCCCGTCTCCGGAGCGCTGCCCGACGAGGAGGACGTCTCGCCGTACGGGGCGTACTCGGCGTACGACGGTCTCGGCCACGATCTCGAATCGTCCCTGGACGGGCGGCTGTTCTACCCGGCCGCAGGCCGCGCCCGTCTCACCGTGCCCGAGCGCGATCGCGTCGACGTCCTGTGGTGGGCCTACCCGCTGGTGGGCCCGGGGCCGGAGCGGCTGCTGGTGCTCGGCGCCGACGTGGGCGCACTCCAGCAGGAGGGGCACGAGGAGGACGCCCGCTTCGAGCGCGTCGCACCCGGCTTCGCCCTGCACACCGACTTCCCCGGTGCCGAGGAACTCGCCCGCAGACTGCCCGAGATCCTGCCCAGCATGAGCGTCGAGGAGAGCGCCCGCATCGTCGGGCAGATCCTCGAACTGGGCTACCCGGTCCTGGAGTTCAGCCAGAACGACCGGGTGCCCGTCACCCCCGACTGGGGCGTGCCCCGGCGCGTCGAGCGCAGGGCGCGCCGCGAACGGGCCGCACGGGCCGCCGCTGAAGGCCTTCCGTTACCACAGGAGTACGCCGACGAGGGCGAGGACCTCGAGTACGCCGCCGTACGCGAACGCCTGGAGTTCCTCAACGAGGTCAGCGGCCGCATCGGCACCTCCCTCGACCTGGCGCAGACCATCATCGAGGTCAGCAAGGCCGTCGTGCCCCGCTTCACCGACGTCGCCGGCACCTATCTGCGCGAACAGGTCGTCGCCGGCGAGGGATTCCCCGACGGTGTGCCGGACACGACCACCATGTGGCACCGGGTCGCCGTCGAGCACACCGACGAACCCGGCCGCTGGGACGACGTCGTGCCGGTCGGCGAGGCCATGCCCTTCCCCGCGCACACGCCGTTCTTCCAGTGCATGACCACCGGCGAACCCGTGCTCGTGCCGCGCATCAGCGAGGAGATGGGCCACGCCATCGCCTCCCAGTTCGAGAAGCGCGACATCCGGCCGCTGATCACGGGCCGCTCCATGCTGGTCGTGCCGCTCAAGGCCCGCAATGTGGTGCTCGGCTTCATGATCCTGCTGCGCCACCCGGAGCGGCCCGTCTTCAACGACATGGACCGCGTCACCGGCGCCGAACTCGCCGCCCGCGCGGGCCTCGTGCTCGACAACGCGCGCATGTACACCTACCAGGAGAGCGTCGCCGAGACCCTCCAGGACAGCATGCTGCCGCACATCCCGCCGCGCCGGGCGGGCTGCGACATCGCCACCCGCTATCTGCCCGGCACCCTCCTCGGCCGGGTCGGCGGCGACTGGTTCGACTCCGTCAAACTGCCCGGCGCCCGCACCGCCCTCGTCGTCGGCGACGTCATGGGCCACGGCCTCAACTCCGCCGCGATGATGGGCCAGTTGCGTACGGCCGTGCAGACCATGGCCGCCCTCGACCTGCCGCCAGCCCAGCTGCTGCGCAACCTCGACGACCTCGCCCAGCGCCTCGGCGACACCTACCTCGCGACCTGCCTCTACGCCGTCTACGACCCCATCGCGAGCGAACTGCACATCGCCAACGCCGGCCACATCCCGCCCGTCCTGGTCCGCGCCGAGGACGGGCGCAGCGAGCTGCTCGACCTGCCCACGGGCGCGCCGATCGGTGTCGGCGGGGTGCCCTTCGAGGCGGTACGCGTGCGCGTGGAGCCCGGCGACCGGATCGTGATGTGCACCGACGGACTGGTCGAGGTGCGCGGCGAGGACATCGGTGTCGGCCTCGCGACCCTCTGCGAGTCCGCCGCCCACCCTTCCGCCTCGATGGACGACGCCTGCGACACGATCATCCGCGCCCTGGCTGTGACATTTTCGAAAGCGGGGCGCGGCGGCCGCAAGGACGACGTCGCCCTGCTGATGGCCCGACTCAACGGCATCGAGCCGGACGACGTCGCCGAGTGGCGGCTTCCCCTCGACCCGGTGGAGGTCGGCCGGGCCCGCGCTGTCGTCCGGGAACAGCTGCACGACTGGGGACTGGCGAAGCTCGCGTACAGCGCCGAGCTGCTGGTCAGCGAGCTCGTCACCAACGCCTTGCGGCACTCCCACAGCCGCCCCGTCGAACTGCGCCTCGTCCGCGGCGACACGCTGCTGTGCGAGGTGGACGACGACGACCACGACCTGCCGACCCTGCTCAACGCCGGCCCCGGTGACGACGTCGGCCGCGGGCTGCGCGTGGTGAGCACGCTCGCCCGCGAGTGGGGCACCAGCCGTACGAGCGCCGGAAAGACCGTCTGGTTCGAACTCACGCTCCCGCGACGCTGATCCCTGGTGCCCCGACGGGCGTACTACGGCGTACGAGTCTCGAATGCGGAGTGAAGGAATGCGCCACGCGCTTGTAGCCGTCACCGGCCCGCGATAAACCGTACTCGCCCGTCACTTCACGACGGGTCGGCATCGCACCCTGGGGAGTCGGTCATGAGCGTGACGAGTCGGTACCGGGACGCCTGGGAGGGCTTCTGGCAGGAAGCCCCCGAGGAACAGGGGGCGGTGTTCTGGGACGCGGAGCCGGCCGTGACCGCCGGCCGCCACCTGGCCCTGTTCGACCCGCACCTGACCGATCCCGGCTTGCCCATGGTGGACCTCGGCTGCGGCAACGGCACCCAGACCCGTTTCCTCGCCGACCGCTTCCCGCGCGTCATCGGCGCCGACCTGTCCGCCGCCGCCCTCGACCACGCCCGGCACGCCGACCCCGCCGGGCAGGCGACGTACCGGTTGTTCGACGCCGTGGAGAAGACCGAGGCCGAGACGCTGCACGCCGAACTCGGCGACGCCAACGTCTATATGCGGGGCGTCCTGCACCAGGCGGAGCCCGACGACCGGCAGCTGATGGCGGACGGCGTCGCCACGCTGGTCGGCGAGCGCGGCCGGGCCTTCCTCGTCGAGCTCTCCGAGTCCGCCAAGCCCGTCCTGATCGGCCTCGCCCAGAGCCCGGCCGGCCCGCCACCCAAGCTCGCGCCCATCTTCCGGCACGGCATCGCGCCCGGCGAGGTGGCCGACGCCGCGGTACCCGAGTATCTGCGCGCGGCCGGGCTCACCGTCCTCGCCGGCGGCGAACTGCCGCTGATCACCACGGAGTACGGACCGGACGGCACGCGCATCGAGCTGCCGTCGACGTGGGTGGTGGCGGGCAGGACGGCGTAACGCCGGTGGCCCTCCGGCGCGCGGTTCGGGTGCCGGAGGGCGGATTGCTTTGTCCGTCGATCAGTTGGCGTGACGACCCTTCCGGTACGCCCCCCAGCCGGTGGCCAGCAGCGCGGCCGCGAGCGCGGCGACGGAGACCACCGTGACGCCGGTGGTGGCGAGGCTGCCGCCCGCGGTGGAGGTGCCGGTGCCGCCGGACCCGCCCGTCGTGGACGCGGTGCCCGTGCTGCCGGTGCTCCCGCCCGTCGTTCCCGTACCGTTGCCGCCCGTGCCGCCGGTGTCGTCGTCCGTGTCCACCGGGCCCTGCCCGACGAAGCTGACCGGGACCTTGACGTCCTGGGAGCGGTCGCCGGAGACGGTGTGGTCGCCCCGGGTGGCCAGGACGCACGTGGCCTTGAAGCAGTCGGTGTGGTCGTCCTTGGCGTCGACGGTCAGCTCCACCTCGAAGGTGCCGCCCGAGCCGTACGGGATCGCCAACTCCTGGCCGTAGTCCGGCGGGTTGGAGGAGATCCACGCGGAGGAGTGCGAGCCGCCCGTCATGTCGACGCCGCCGATGCACGGCGTGGGCAGTTCGCCGTCGCCGTTGTCGACGCAGAGGGCGACGTAGATGCCCTTCTTCACGTCGTAGCCGGAGCCGGTGACCTTCAGGGTCTGGTCCTCGGTGGCGAGGTTGTTGACCGGGGTGACGGTGAGCTTCTGGCCGTTCGGGCCGGTGACGGTCTTGGAGCCGGACGGCTCGTCCTCGGGTGTCTCCTCGCTGCCCTCGTCGCCGTCGTCGGTCTCGGTGACGGTCAGCGTGATCGGTGAAGTGCGGGTCGTTCCGGCGGAGTTGGTGAACTCGGCGCGGTACCGGTAGCCGTCCTGCGCCGCCCTCGCGGTGAAGGAGTACGCGTTCTGTGTCCCGCCCTCGACCGCGGACCAGGTCTGGCCGCCGTCGGCGCTGACCTGCCAGCGCACCGTGGGCTCGGGAGTGCCCTCGGCGGCCGCGACGAAGGTCACCTTGTCGCCGGGGGCGGCGGACCGGTCGGTGGGGGACTGGACAACCTTCGGGGAGACGCGGCGGTCGAGCTTGACCACCTTGCTCTCCGCCTGGCCGGTGACGTACACGGACGTGGCGCCGGGGGCGACGGCGACGCCCGCGTAGGCGCCGGCGCGGTTGCCGGGGAGGGCGACGGGCTCGGCCGCCTGCTCGGCCGTGGCGCTGTCGTAGATCTCCAGGGCGCCGACGTTGTCCGCGCCGTCCTCGGCGGTGCCCCAGTCCTCGCGCAGGACGAAGGCCTCGCCGGTGCCCTGGTCGAAGGCCATGGCCGTGGCCCGGTCCTTGCCGGTCAGCTTGGCCAGCTGTTTGCCGTCCCGGTCGAAGACGAGCACGTCGTACGCGCTGCCCACCCAGACATTGCCGGTCTTGGGGTCCGTCTCGACGAAGTGGACGGGAACCGCCGGGAGTTCGACGGTGGCGGTGACGGCGAGGGAGCCGGTGGCGACGCGGTACAGCTTCCCGCCCGCCGAGTCCGCCGACCAGGCGGTGCCGCGCGCGGTGTCCACGCCGAGGACGCCGCCGCCCGGGAGGGTGGCCGTCTCCTTGACCGTGCCGGTGGCGGTCTCGACCTCGGACAGGACGGCACCCTGGGCGACCAGCGCGGTGGACGCGTCCCTGCCGGGACCGATGCCGGTCACCGTGCCGCCGGTCAGCCACACGCCCTTGGCGGCCGTGTCACCGTCCTTCGCGGTGCCTATGCCGCGCAGGGGGTAGTGGAAGGCGACACCGTCTCCGGCCAGTGGGGCGGCGATCCAGCGGACCGCGCGGGCCGCGAGCGCGCCGGTGGAGCCGGGTGCCTGCTGGATGTGGCCGAGGAGCTTGCCGTCCTTCGGGTCGATGGCGTACAGGCCCTGCTCGGCGACGTCCGCGGTGTCCGGGATGTTGTCGGAACCGACGTACAGCTTCCCGGAGTCGGGGTGCAGCAGCAGGTCCAGCGGACGGCCCGCGGTGGTGAACTCGGCGGCGCGTACGTAGCCGACGGTGCCCGGCGGTACGTCGACGCCGTCTCCGCCGTCGTCCCCGCCGCCGGGGTCCTGGCCCTCGAACGTGACGGGGATGCGGACGTCCTGGGACCGGTCGCCGGGGTTGCGGTGGTCGACGCGGGTGACGACGGAGCAGGTGACCTTGGTGCAGTCGAGGCCGCTGTCCTCGGCCTTGACGTCGATGCCGACGTCGAAGGTGCCGCCCTGGCCCCAGCGCACGGCGAGGTCGCCCGCGTACTCGTCGTCCTCGGGGACGATCCACTGCGAGGAACTGCCGGTGCCGTTCTGGTCGGCGCCGCCGAGGCAGGGGGTGGGGACGCGGTTGTCGCCGTTGTCCTTGCACAGGGCGACGTAGACGGCCTTGGTCGCGTCGTAGCCCGAGCCGGTGACGCGGAGGGTCTCGCCGTCGGGGTCGAGGCCGGCGGAGGCGGAGACGGTGAGCTTCTGGCCGTCCTTGCCGAGGGCTGTCTTCGGTGTGTCGGAGGCCTGCGCGGCCGTACCGAGGGCCACGGAGGCGGCCACGAGCGCGGCGGCGCCGAGGAGCGCCGCCGGTCGTCTGTGCTGCATGGGGGTCCCTCCGGTCACTGGAAGGTGATCGGGACGTGGACGTCGTACTTGCGGTCCTCGCTGTCGAAGTGGTCGGCGCGCGTCACCACGGCACACTCCACGTCCTGGCCGCAGACGCTGCCGTCGTCAAGGGTGGCCTTGACGTAGATCTGCACGCTGAAGGTGCCGCCCGTGCCGAACCTGGAGCTGTTGGCGAACAGGCCGCCGAAGGTGTTGTTGACCCAGTGCGAGGCGCCGGTGGAGCCGTCCTCGTCCTGGCCGCCCAGACACGGGGTGGGCTTGTTCGCGCCCTGCGCTGCGTCGACCACGCACAGGCTGACGTAGACGCCCTGGCCGGTGTTGTAGCCGGAGCCGGAGACGGTGATGACCTGGCCCGCGGCGGCGGCCGTGCCGGGAGAGGTCAGCGACAGCTTGTACGTCGTCCCGCCGTCCGTGACCGTGCGGGTCGAGGTGGCGGCGGAGGCCGAGGTGGCCAGGCCAAGGGTCAGGGCGGAGGCGGCGACGACGGTGAGGGCCGCGCGGGCGGCGGGGAGGGATCTCATGGGGGCGAGACCTTTCTGGGAAGAACCCAAGCACTTCACTTAGGCAAGGCTAACCTAAGTATCGCGGAGGGTTGTTTGTCAACGGGAGGCAAAGCGAGCAACAGCGGTCTCAGGAAGGCGAGTTCGTACGCACGCGGAACTCCGCGTCGGCACTCCGCCCGCCGGTTGCCGTGTACAACTCGACCGTGTGCGCGCCCCCGACGGCGCTGTCGTACACCGGGAACGTCCGGGACACCCGCCCCATCTCGTCGGCCACCGCCTGATAGCGGGTGTCGTCGTCGATGGCGACGAGGACGACGTCGCCGGGCTCGAACCCCGCGCCGGTGACCCGCTGTTCGGAGTCGGGGGAGAGGGCGGTGCGGGTGACGGTGGCGGACGGGGCCGCCGTCCGCTGAGGAGTCGCTGCCGGTTTCTCCTTCGAGGGGCCCGGTGTCGGCCGTGGTGTGCCGTCGGGTGCCGCTTCGGCTGTTTCGTCGCCGGTCCCCACGGTCACTTCCAGCACCCCGTACGCGTCCCCTGCCGTGAACTCCGTTCCGCTCCACTCGGACAGCAGCGCAGCACCCTCCTCCGTGAGCGACGCCCGCAGTCCGGTCCAGGTCACGCCACTCGTCCGTACGACGGGTTCGGCGCCGGGTTTCACGTCGGCCAGGGCGAGTTCGCGGGCCCGGCCGTCAACGACCGTACGCGCCTGGAGGGTGCCCGTGCCGTCGTCGAGCCGCAGCCTGAGCCCGCCGAGGGGCAGGGGCAGGGTGTCGGTGGGCGGGATCAGCAGGACCGAGCCGCCCAACTCGACGTCCGCGCCCCCGGTTTCTGGGTCGGTGCCGCCGCCGGTCGTCGGGAACCAGGCGCGGTCCGTGGATCCCTGTACGGCGGGGTCGGCCACGTCGAGCGAGATGCCGTGGTCTTCGAGCGCGCCGGGTGCGGTGTTCCAGCTCGCGTAGCCGCCCGACACCTCGAGTGGGAGCGGGTGCCCGTCCTGTGCGGCCGCGACGCCCGGACACAGTAGTGCGAGCAGGGCGCCGCCTGTCACGGCGGCGGCGCCGGATCTCTTCGTCATCTTCAAGTCTCCCTGGGGATGTCGGCTTGTCTCAATCCGCGTTCGCCGCCCGGCGCCTGCGTGCCCACAGCCACGTGCCGGTGCCGGCCACGACCAGGCCCACCGCCGTCACGCCGGCCGCCAGGGCGACGGAGCCGGTGCTCGCGAGCGGCCCGTCGGACGCCTTGTCGTCGCCGTCGCCCGAACTGTCCGTACCGGTGCCGCCGGTCGTGCTCGCACCGGCCGTCGCGGCCGGCTTCGCCGTCGTACTGTCGCCCGTCGACGAGGCCCCGCCATCCGCTCCGAAGGTCACCGGGATGCGGACGGTCTGGCTCTGGTCGCCGCCCCGGGTGTGGTCGTTGCGGGTGATGACGGCGCACTGCACGCCGGACTTGGTGCAGTCGGTGTTCGCGTCCTTGGCGCGCACGGTGAGCCGCACGCTGAAAGAGCCCTTGTGGCCGCTGCCTTCGTACGGTTTCGCCAACCCCTCTCCGTACGACGGCGGGTTGGAGGAGATCCACGCGGACGCCCCGGACTCACCGGACATGTCGACCCCGCCCACGCAGGGTGTAGGGGTCTTCCCGGCGCCGTTGTCCACGCAGAAGGCGACGTAGATGCCCTTCTCGGTGTTGTAGCCGGAGCCGGTCACAGTCACCGTCTCGCCGTCCGGATCGAGACCGGAGGACTGGGAGACGGTGAGTTTCTGACCCTCGGGGCCGGTCGCCGACCCGCCTGCCGCCGAGGCCGGGCCGACGGCCGACAGCAGCAGGAGGGCTGCGCCCGCGAACCCCAGGATCGGTCCAACTCCCTTGCCGTGCAGGCCACTTGGCCACGCCATGAAACACCCCCACCAAAGGAAACTTAGGGAAGGCTAACCTAAACTATTGCCCAAGTGTGTGCCAGGAGAGACGAAGGGAAACCCATGCGCGCAACCCGGAGACGCCTCGCCGTCCTTGGTCTGACACTCGCGCTGCTCACGGGCGCCTGTGGTGGAGGCGGGAGCGCCTCGGACAGCGCGACACGGGCCGCCGGCTCCGCGAGCGAACGCGCCGCCGCGGCCGAGAAGCAGCTCGCCGAGAACACCCTCGTCCCCCTCGAAGGCGAGCCGCCCGTCCCCAAGTTGCCGGTCACCGTCGACTCTTCCGACGGGCGCAAGGTGACCGTGCAGGACGCCTCCCGCATCCTGCCGCTCAACGGCGGGGTCGCGGAGATCGTTTTCACGCTGGGGCTCGGTGACCGTGTCGTCGGCCGGGACATCACCGCCACCTTCGCGGAGGCCAAGAAGCTCCCGCAGGTCACCAAGGCCCACGACGTGAGCGCGGAGAGCGTGCTCTCGCTGCGGCCGACGGTCGTGCTGGCCGACACCGACACCGGCCCCGAGGAGGCCCTCGGCCAGATCCGCGACGCCGGTGTCCCCGTCGTCGTCCTCGACCCGGCCACCGAGCTGGCCGACGTCACCACCCGCACCACCCGCATCGCCGAGGCGCTCGGCGTCCCCGACGCGGGCAAGGCCCTGGTCCGGCGCATGAACGGCGAACTCGCCGCGGCCCGCGCCGCCGTGCCCGAGGGCAGCAAGCCCAAGGTCGCCTTCCTGTACATGCGGGGAAGCGCGGCCGTCTATCTGATCGGCGGCAAGGGCTCGGGCGCCGACTCGCTGATCGAGGCCGCGGGGGCGGTGGACGCGGGCAAGGAGGCCGGGCTGGACAAGCCGTTCACGCCGATCACCGGTGAGGCCCTGGTGCGGGCCCGGCCGGACGTGATCCTGATGATGACCAAGGGACTGGAGTCCGTGGGCGGCATCGACGGCCTGGTGCAGATTCCCGGGATCGCTCAGACGCCGGCAGGCATGAACCGGCGGGTGGTCGGCATGGAGGACGGGGTGCTCCTGGGCTACGGGCCCCGGACGCCGTTGGTGATCGACGTCCTGGTCGACCGGATTCACGGGACGTGAGAGCTCTTCACGGCCCCTCGTCCCCGTGCACGAGACCGGGGTCGACCACCCCCGGACGTTCCGCCCAGAAGGCGGGTGCCATCAGGCGCCGTACGACCATGAGGACCACACCCGCGAGAGCGATGCCGATGCCGATGACCAGGGGCGGGCCGAGACCGAACCACGAGACGCCGCTGTAGGAGTTCGCGGGATCGGACATGTCGGAGACCGACTCCACCAGCAGCCAGGCCAACAGCCCGGCGCCGACCAGCGGGCCGAGGCCGATGAGGACGAAATGGTGCAGGCTCTCGGTCAGATGACGGCGGTAGTAGACGGCGCACGCGATGCCCGTGAGCGCGTAGTAGAACGCGATCAGCAGGGACAGGGCGGTGAGCGAGTCGAAGAGGGCGTCGGCGCTGATCCGGTTGACGGCGAGGTACCAGGCGATGGCGATGCCGGCCACCCACCACGTGCTCACGTCCGGCGTGCGGAACCGGCCGTGGATGTGGGCGAAGTGCCCCGGCAGCGCGTGCCGGCGCGCCATGGACAGTGCCGTGCGCGAGGCGGGGATGATCGTCGTCTGCGTCGATGCCATCGCGGACGTCGAGACCGCCAGCAGCACGACCCAGTCCCAGCCGCCCATCGCCTCCTCGGCGAGCAGGGCGAAGACGAACTCCTCGTCCTCGGCGTTCTCGGCCAGGAATGCCGGCCCGGCGTAGGCCACGACCGCGAAGGCGACCGACACATAGGTCACCAGCAGGACGACCGTGGACCATACGGCCGCCCTGCCGGGCGCGGTGGCGGAGTTCTCGACCTCCTCGGTGAGGTTCACCGCCGACTCCCAGCCCCAGTACACGAACACGCCCAGCAGCAGGCCCGCGGTCAGCTCGGCGCCGCCGGCCCCGAAGGCGTCCAGCCAGCCGAACGACGGGTCGACGGAGCCGAGCGTGCCGGTGCCGGCGTACACCCGCTGGAGCGCCACGACGGCGAAGGCGAGCAGACAGGCGACCTGCGCGAGGATGAGGACGTTCTGCACCCTGGCCGACACCTCCGTGCCGATGACGCACACGGCCGTCATCACGATGATGAGCAGCACCGTGAGCGACTGGCGTACGACGTCGTCGCCGGCCCAGCCGTCGAGGCCGAAGGCGAGCAGGGCGAAGGTCACGGCGACGTCCGCCAGCGATCCGACCACCAGGACGCCGGTCATCGTGATGGCCCAACCGCCGAGCCATCCCGCCCAGGGGCCCATCGCCCGGGTGACCCACGAGAAGGTCGTCCCGCAGTCCTGATCGGCCTTGTTGAGGTAGTAGAACGCCGACGCGATCAGCAGCATCGGCACGAACGACGCGACCATCACACCGGGGGCGTGGACACCCACGAGCGCCACGACCGGGCCGATGGCCGCGGCCAGCGAGTACGCGGGCGAGGTGGAGTTGAGCCCGATGACGAGTGCGTCGACGAACCCGATCGCATCGGCCTTCAGCCCGTCGGGCGGGCGGGTGTCCGGGGTGCCGTCGGCCATGCTCCCTCGCTTCGGTCGTGGTGACCTCATCCAACAGGGAGCCCTGGGGCTGCTCGGGTGTCAGCTCTCCGGCCGCGGAACGCATCACCCGTGTGCCACCGCGCGCTCAGCCGACCGCAGCGCCGAACCACCTGCGCAGCGTGCCGAGCAGGTCCTGCTGATCCTCGCCGACCCACGCCACATGCCCGTCCGGTCGCAGCAGCACCGCCGGCACGTCCAGTTCGTCGCCGGCATCGACGACGTGGTCGACCCGGTCCGCCCAGCCCGTCACCGAGAGGCGGCCGGTCCGGTCGAGCAGCAGTCCACGGCCGCCGTGCATCAGCTCGTACAGGCGCCCCCGTTTCAGCGCCACGTCCCGCAGTCGCCGGCCGAGCAGGTCATGGCCCTCGCCGAAGTCGTAGCGGATCCCGATCGCGGTGATCTTCTCGATCAGGTACCGGTGCACGTCCTCGAAGTCCATCAGTTCCGACACCAGCCGGCGCACCGCCTGCGGACCCGGCTCGGTGGACATCAGCTCCATCTGCGCGCGGGTGTTGTCCAGCACGTCGGCGGCCACCGGGTGCCGCTCGGTCTCGTAGCTGTCCAGCAGCCCCGCCGGTGCCCAGCCATTCACCTCGGCGGCCAGTTTCCAGCCGAGGTTGAACGCGTCCTGGATGCCGAGGTTGAGGCCCTGCCCACCGGTCGGTGGGTGGATGTGCGCCGCGTCGCCGGCCAGCAGCACCCGGCCGACCCGATAGCGCTCGGCCTGGCGAGTGGCGTCGCCGAACCGGGACAGCCAGCGCGGTGAGTGCACGCCGAAGTCGGTGCCGGCGTACGCCCGCAACTGCTGCTTGAACTCCTCGAAGGCCGGCGGGACCGCACGGTCCTCGGCCACCCCCTCGGCAGGCACGATGACGCGGTACACCCCGTCCCCGAGGGGCCCGAGACCGAACCTCTTCTGGGTCTTGCGGACCTCCCCGACGACGGCGGCGACCGTCGCCGGATCCTCGGTCACCTCCATCTCACCCAGCAGCGTCTCGACCCTGCTGGGCTCACCGGGGAAGCCGACGCCGAGCAGCCTGCGCACCGTGCTGCGGCCGCCGTCGCAGCCGACCAGGTAGCGCGAGCGCAGCCGCGTGCCGTCTGCCAGCTCGGCGGTCACCCCGTCCTCGTCCCGGCTCAGCCCGACCAGCTCGCAACCGCGCCGGATCTCCACGCCGACCTCGGCGGCGTGCTCGGCCAGCAGGCGATCGGTGGTGGGCTGCGGGATCCCGAGGACGTACGCGTGCGCGCTGTCCAGCCGGACCGGCGAGGGCTTCTCGATCCCGGCGAAGAAACCGCCCACCGGGTACTGCCTGCCGTGCGCGAGGAACCGCTCCAGCAGACCGCGCTGGGCCATCACCTCGATGCTGCGCACATGCAGCCCGAGCGAGCGGACCACCTTGGTCGGCTCCGCCTCCTTCTCCAGCACGACCACGTGCACGCCGTGCAGCCGCAGCTCGCAGGCCAGCATCAGGCCGGTCGGTCCGCCACCGGCAATGATCACGTCGATCATCACAACCCCCTGTCCTCGGCGGGAGATTCTGCAGGAGGACGGGGGCCTTGCCGCAAGGCCCCCAGTGCGCTATACGTTGAGAGTGGCAAGGAGTGGGTGACCTCCTTGCCTTTGTCTTTTTCAGCGGTAGCGGCGGTACGCGGTACGTCAGCCTTCGGCCGCCGTGTGCGCCGCCGCCAGGGCGGCCAGCTCGGCCGGATCCCGCGGACCGGGTGCCGTGTCGTCCAACAGGCCGTGCGCGCGGAGCAGTTGGGTCGCGGCGATGCCCCAGGGCAGCCGCAGCCCCGCCTGCTGCAGCAGGTCGGTGCGGGACAACATCGCGGCCGCGGGGCCGGTGCGCACCCCGGACGGGGTGAGGAGCGCCGCCTCGTCCGCCCAGCGCAGGGCCAGGTCGACATCGTGCGTGGCCATCACCACCGTCGTGCCGGACGTGCGCAGCCCTTCGAGGATGGTGAGCAGGCGTTCCTGACCGTCCGGGTCGAGCCCGGCGGTCGGTTCGTCCAGGATCAGCACACGGGGCCGCATCGCGACGGCGCCCGCGATGGCCGTGCGCTTGCGCTGCCCGTACGACAGCAGATGAGTGGGCCGGTCGGCCAGTGCCGAGATGTCCAGGGCGGCGAGCGCCTCGTCGACCCGGGCGCGCACCTCGGCGTCGGGCAGGCCGAGGTTCAGCGGGCCGAAGGAGACGTCCTGGGCGACGGACGCGGCGAAGAGCTGGTCGTCGGGGTCCTGCACCACCAGCTGGACGGTCGTCCGCAGCCGGGTCAGCCCCTTGCGGTCGTACCTGACCGGCGAACCCTCCACCGTGAGCCGGCCGCTGTCCGGCCGCAGCCCGCCGCTGAGCAGCCGCATCAGCGTGGTCTTGCCGGTGCCGTTGCGCCCGAGCAGCGCCAGTGCGCTCCCCTCGTGCACGTCGAAGTCGAGGTCGCTGAGGACGAGAGGGCCGTCCTCGTAGGCGTAGGACGTGCCCCGCAGGGCGACCAGGGAGGTGGGCTCGCTCATGGCAGGGCCCTTTCCAGTACGAGGGTGAGGGCGGCCAGCGCGATGAGAAGTGCGCAACTCGCGGCCGTGAAGCGGACGGAGACCCGGGCCTCGGGCACCAGGACGCGCAGGGTGCCGTCGTAGCCGCGCCCGGCGAGGCCGGCCTGGAGCCGGGCCGCCCGGTCGAAGGCCCGGATGAACGCGGTGGCGCCGAGCCCGGCCAGGGAGCGCCACTCCGCGGCCCGGCCGGTGTGCCCGAGGCGGGCGGCCTGGGCGTCCCGGATGCGCCGCAGGGAATCCAGGAGCAGGAAGCTCATGCGGTACGTCACCAGGGCGACGTCGACGACAGCCGCGGGCACGCCGGCCTTCACGAGGCGGGGCAGCAGGTCGGACATCGGGGTGGTGAAGGCGAACAGCAGCACTCCGAGGGAGGCGGCCGAGGTGCGCAGCAGCAGCTCACCGGCCCGCAGTGGACCCTCGTCGGCGAGCGAGACGAAGCCCTCCGGCCCGCCGACCTGGACCAGCAGCGTGGCCGCACCGGTCACGCAGAAGCCCAGCGGCACGCGGTAGGCGCGCCACAGCCGGCGGCCGGGCACGCCCGCCGGTCCCAGCAGCACGGTCAGGGCGGTGACCAGGACCAGTGCGGCTCCCGGCCACGGTGGCAGCGAGATCGCGAGCACGGTGAGGCCGAGCCCGAGCACGGCCTTGTCCACGGGGTGACGGCGGCGCCAGCGACTGCTGTGCGCCGCCGCGTCGATCGGCAGCACGCGGGCTCAGTCCTGTTGTTCGGCGGGAGACTTCCCGGTGGTCCCACTGGGCACGCTCCCGGCCGTCCCGCTGGGCACGCTCTTGGACTCCCGTTCCCGTTCCAGCGCTCGCTGCTCGCCCTGCCGTCGTCCGCGGTGCAGGCCGAAGTAGTAGGCGAGGACACCGGCGCCGAGGGCCGCCTGGAGGGAGAACAGAGCCGACTCGATCTCGCCGGACGGCGGCTCGTACAGCGGCGAGAACCACGGCTCGTAGTCCGGTTCGATCTCGGTGATCGCGGTCTCCGCCTCGCCGTCGGAGCCCGTGAACGGCTCCTCCTTGTGGTCGCCGAGGCCGAGAGCGAGCGGCAGCACGGCGAGCGCGGCGACGACGAGCAGCAGCAGGATGTTGATCTTCGTGTTCCTGCTCATCGGGCCACCGCCTCGGTCTCGGCGCGGGACTGCTTCTTGGCGAGGAGCACGCCCAACCGGGTCAGTTCGCCCCTGCTTGACTGCACCAGCAGCCGCATCACGAGCACCGTCAGCAGTCCCTCGCTCACTGCGAGCGGGAGCTGGGTGACGGCGAAGATGGAGCCGAACTTGCCGAGCGCGCCCAGGAATCCGCTGCTCGGGTCGGGAAAGGCGAGCGCCAGCTGGACGCTGGTGACGCAGTAGGTGGACAGGTCGGCGACGAACGCCCCGGAGAAGACGGCGACCATCAGCGGCACGTCGTACCGCCGCAGCAGCCGGTAGATGCCGTATCCGGCCCAGGGCCCGACTATCGCCATCGAGAACACGTTGGCGCCGAGCGTGGTCAGGCCGCCGTGCGCGAGCAGCAGCGCCTGGAAGAGCAGGGTGATGGTGCCCAGGACCGCCATGATCGGTGGCCGGAACAGGATGGCGCCAAGGCCGGTGCCGGTGGGGTGGGAGCAACTTCCGGTCACCGAGGGCAGCTTCAGCGCGGAGAGGACGAAGGTGAAGGCTCCGGAGGCGCCGAGGAGCAGCGTGCTCTCCGGGTGCTCCCTGACCTCACGGGTGAGGGAGCGGACTCCGTGGACGACGAAGGGCGCGGACGCGACGCCCCAGGCGACCGCGTGCGCCGGAGGCAGAAAACCCTCGGCTATGTGCATGGCTCAGCAGACCCTCTCCAGCACCTCGTGGATGGTTGACGCGCCTTGGCCGGTCTCCTGGCTGACGGGTACCACCGCCCGTGCCCCGCCTTCCCGGGCCCTAGGACCCAGTGGCTGCCCGTGAGGGCCGGAGCCGGACTTCCCGATTCACAGTGGCGAGGGCCGCACCGGCATCACACCGGATTTCCCGTTCACCAAGGCGTGGTGACAGTAGTGCCCGCACAGGTCGGCTGACAAGCGCGCCTGGGGGCGCGAAGGGGGCGTTCACCTGCTTCGAGATGAGGGGCTCGGCGGGAGCGCCGCTTGTGTGGCTTGGCTCGGGCGTTGCCTAGCCCGGCTTGGAAGGCCCCTTCGAGGACTTGTTCTTGACCTGGCCTTTCGGTGTCTTTTTCGTCCTGGTCGGCTCCGGATCGGCCTCGGCTTCCGGTTCCGAACCGGTCAACCGGGCGCAGTAGGCCGCCACATGCTCTTCCCCGCCCGCGGCCCGGACGAGGCGCTGCCATGCCGTGGCGTTCGGGGCGTGCCCACGGCTCTTGATCTTCTCGTAGGAGCGGCAGTGCGCTTCGACGTTCTTGGCCGTGTCGGGGTGCCGGGAGGGCGTGGTCGGTGTCGTGCCCGACTCGGCGGGAGGGGTGGGCTGTTCGCCGTCAGCGGCTGCCGCCGGGCCGCGGGTGCTGTGATGGGTGGCCGTACCGCCGGGGCCAGGGGTGCCGGCCCGCGGTGTGTCCACCACGCCGATGGAGGCGAAGGCGATGCCGCCCAGCAGCGCACTCGCGGCGACGGCGACGGCTCCGCCGCGTGCCCAGCGCCGCTTGGGGGGTTTCGGGCGCCAGTCGTCCCGGCGCCGGGTGCGCAGGTCCTGTTCGCCTGCCGTGCGCGCGCTGCGGAACGCAGCGACGGCCGCCTGCTCGGCGGTGGCGTCCAGGTCCTGCTCCCGCAGGGCCTCGCCGATCCGTTCCGCCGTCCTGTCCGGGGCGGACGCGTCGTCGAGGTCGCTCGCGGGGTGGGCGTGGGGTGCTGCCGGGCGCGAGGCGGCTCCGGGTTCGTGAGCCTCGCCGCTCAACGGTTGGCCTCCGTTTCGATCGGTGCCCATCTCGGTTCTCCCAGCGTCCGCGCGACCTCATGTGTCACCTCGCGCGGACCCGACTCCCGGGCCAGGCTCTTCAGACCGCGGCGGGCCAGAATCCGTACGACGGCGCGGGGTCTGCCCATCACTCTGGCGGCCGCGGGCTCGTCGAGGTGTAAGGCGTGGCGCAGCAGGACCGCCTCGGCCTGGCTGCGGGGCAGACGGGCGAGGAGGGCCGGGAGGGTCTCGGCGGACGGTGTCGCTCCGCGGGGCGATGTGCCCCGCTTCCGGAGGTGATCGAGCGCGTGGCGTCGGGCGATGCTCGCCGTCCAGCCGCGGAATCCATGACCGTCGCCGCGAAACCGTGGCAGCTCGCGGGCGATCTCCTGCCAGGTGGCGACGGCGATGGCCTCGGCGTCCTCGCCCGCGATCCCGCGCAGGTAGCCGAGCAGGCCCGGCCGGACCAGCCGGTACAGCGCGGCGAACGCGGCTTCGTCACCGTCCTGGGCCCGGGCCACCGCACTGCCCAACGTCACCTCGTCGGCCGCCATGTGCGCAGCAACCTCTCCTCGCCCCACAGCCGGTCGCGTCCCACTGGCCGGCCAACGCCCCGGAGCGTACGGCACGTTTCATGAGCGCCGGGCCGCTTCTCAGAGAATCGGTGGGGCTGTGTTTCACGGTCGATCCAGTGAAGTCAGGCCCGGTTGAGTCGGGCTGCGATTCCGTGACCGATCAGCAAATACATGACTGCGGGAAGTCCATAATTGAGGACGACGCGTAGGCCCTCTGTGTCCATCGTGAAAATGTCCTGGGACCACCAGGCCAGCCAGTCCGCCGTTCCCTGCACGAACGTGACGAACACGTTCGCCTGGTTCGCGTCGAGCAGGAACAGCAGGATCCACAAAACCAGTAGGCCTGCCGCGGTGTCGGCGATCGTGCAGACCGTCAGCGCCGCGCGCCGCCCGGTGGCCTGGCGGCGTACGAAGCGGTCCGGGTCCGAGGGCTGGTTGTGGGCGGGATATCCGGAAACCGGGTCCGTGTGACTCACGAGCAATTCCGATCTGACGAGGTGTCGTTTCGAAGCGGCCACTCGGGGGGTTTATCCGCTCCTCTTCAGCTCTGCGTCCTGCTCGCGTGTCCGCGTTACACCTCAATACCCGGCGCCCCAAATATGGCCGCCTATTCGGGCACTTACCCAAATGTTCGGGTGCGGTGGCACATTTGAGGACGGCGCGGGTCGAGCCCACGCTTCTGGTCCGGTGTGCAGCGAGGCCTTCCGGCCCTGCGCCCTACGAGGCGTCGCGGGCGCAGGTCGTGTCCGTGCCCCCGGCCGGTTCGCCGCCCTCCGTGCCGGGACGGCCGGCGCGGAGTTCGACGCAGCAGGCGCCGGGGTGGGGCGCCAGGACGGCCGTGGTGTCCCGGTCGCCCGTGGCGGCCAGGTAGCCGCACAGGAAGGCGTGGTTCATGCCGCAGACCAGCTCCGGTGCCTGGGCGGCGACGGGATGGAAGGGGCAGTTGTGCAGCACGGTCCGCCCGTCCCCGCCGTCCTCCGGATCGAAGCCGAAGGCCTCCAGGAACGCGGTGACATCGGCGGCGGGGGCCTCGGCGCCGAGCGCTTCGCCGCGCTCGTGGGCGACGCGCAGGGACGCCTCCTGGGCGCTCTCGCCGGGCCGCTGGGCGGTGATGGCCTGCGCCAGGAGCGAGGCCAGCAGCTCCTGACGGCGCGGCGGCAGGCTCAGCGCGAGCGTGTGCGGAGCGGGCTCGTACACCTTCGGCGCGCGGCCGACCCGGCGCGGCCTCGGCCCGCCGTGGCGGGCCTGCAGCAGCCCCGACGCCACCAGCTTGTCCAGGTGGAACGCGGCCAGCTTGCGGGAGATGCCGACCGCGGCGGACGCCTCCTCACGGGTCACCGGCCGGCGTGCCCGCCGTACGAACTCCAGCAGCCGGCGCCGCGACTCGTCGCCCAGGACGGCGAGCGCGGCCATGGCGTCGGCGCCGGTCGGAGGCGTGGACGCTGCTGCCGGGGGTTCGGACGTCACGCGCTCACCGTAACTCCGGCGGACCACCATCGGCGGGGGTACTCGGCACCTGTCTTGACCGGTGGCACGAATAAGACCAACAATTATTGGTGAAACAACTCACAGGTGAGGTGCCGTATGACGGTGCACAGTGAGCTACGCGATCCGCATCAGGCGAAACAGCCGGTCAGCGGCGCCCTGGCGGGCCCTTACGGGCACCCCTTCCATCCGATCCTGGTCACCGTCCCGATCGGCGCCTGGGTGTCGAGCCTGGTCTTCGACATCGCCTCCCGGATCGTCGACCGGCCCGGCTTCCTGGCCCACGGATCCGCCTGGCTGATCGCCATCGGCGTGATCGGCGCCCTGGTGGCGGCGTGCGTCGGCTTCCTCGACCTGTTCGCCATTCCCACCGGCACCCCGGCCTTCCGTACGGCTCTGGTGCACATGGCGCTGAACCTGGCCGTCACCGCCGCCTACGCGGCCGGTTTCGCCTGGCGGCAGAGCGACGGCTACCCGGAGGGGCAGGGCGTGGGAGCCGGTCAGCTGGCGCTCTCCGCCGTCGCGCTGGCCGCCCTCGGCCTGTCCGGCTACCTCGGCGGCAAGCTCGCCTACCGCTACGGCGTGCGCGTCGCCGACGAGTCCGTGCAGGCAGAGGGGTACCGCACCGGACCCACCTGACCTGGCTCGTCACAACCTCTGGAGCCCGACATGGAGATCGCCGCTCTCGTCGCCTGGGTGGTCACCGCACTCGGCGGCTTCGTCCTCCTCTCCCGCTGGATCGCGGGCGGCGGCCTGCGCGGGCAGCAGACCGGTCAGGCCCGCTTCCCGGCCCCGCTCGTCTTCGGCCACTTCCTGCTCGCGGCGGCCGGACTGGTCGTCTGGATCGTCTACCTCGCCGCCGACAAGGACGGCCTGGCCTGGACGTCCTTCGGAGTCCTCGTCGCAGTGGCCCTGCTCGGCTTCACCCTCTTCGCCCGCTGGCTGCCTGTCTACCGGGCCCCAGCACCGGCGGCACAGGACACCACCGCACCGCCGGAACGGCAGCTGCCGGTTCCCGTGGTCTTCGCCCACGGCCTGTTGGGCGCCACGACCCTGGTGCTCGTGCTGCTGGCCGCGCTGGAGGTCGGCTAGAGGGACCCTCGCCGGCCGTCCGCTGCCGTGCGCGGGGCGCAGATGCGCTCACCCTCCTTCCCGCCCCGTAGGAAGTTCCCTGGCCGACGCGTAACGTGAAGCAGCATGAAGATCCCCGTCACCGCTGCACGCTGTCGCACACTGCTGTCACCGGCAGGACGACCAGCCTCTGATCAGCGAGGGGACGGACCCGCGTGAAGATCCTCATCAGCGCCGACATGGAGGGTGCCACCGGCGTTACCTGGCCGGCCGACGTGCTGCCGGGGACACCTCAGTGGGAGCGGTGCCGGGGGATGTTCACCTCGGACGTCGACGCCGCCGTGCTGGGCTTCTTCGACGGCGGCGCCGACGAGGTCCTCATCAACGAGGCGCACTGGACGATGCGCAATCTGTTGCTGGAACAGCTCGACGAACGGGCCGAGATGCTCACCGGCCGGCACAAGGCGCTGTCCATGGTCGAGGGTGTCCAGCACGGCGACGTGGACGGCATCGCCTTCGTCGGCTACCACGCGGGCGCCGGCATGGAGGGCGTCCTCGCGCACACCTATCTCGCCAACTCCATCACCGGCGTCTGGCTGAACGACGTACGGGCGAGCGAGGGGCTGCTGAACGCGCACGTCGTCGCCGAGTACGGCGTGCCCGTCGTCCTCGTCACCGGCGACGACGTGGCCTGCGAGGACGCGCTCGGATACGCGCCCGGTGCGCTGAAGGTCGCCGTCAAGGACCATGTCTCGCGGTACGCGGCCGTCTGCCGTACGCCGGCCAGAACCGCCGCCGACATCCGCGCGGCGGCCAAGGAGGCGGCGACGCTGGCGGTCCGGCACGAGCCGGTCCGCGGCGGCCCGTTCACCATCGCACTCGAGTTCGACGCCGAGCACCTCGCCCTGGCCGCCACCGTCGTCCCCGGTGTCGGCCGGATCGGTGAGCGCAAGGTGGCGTACACCAGCGAGACGATGTACGAGGGGATCCGTACCTTCAAGGCGGTCACCACGATCGTCTCGGCCGCGGTGGAGGAGCAGTATGGCTGACGGGCAGGCACTGGACGAGGTCGTGACCTTCACGTCCGACCTCATCCGCATCGACACGACCAATCGCGGCGGCGGCGACTGCCAGGAGCGCCCCGCCGCCGAGTACGCGGCCGCACGGCTGGCGGAGGCGGGCCTGGAGCCCACCCTGCTGGAGCGCACCAGGGGCCGTACGAACGTCGTCGCCCGCTTCGAGGGCACCGATCCGTCGGCGGAGGCGCTGCTCGTCCACGGTCATCTGGACGTCGTGCCCGCGCAGGCCGCCGAATGGAGCGTGCACCCGTTCTCCGGGGAGATCCGCGACGGGGTCGTGTGGGGCCGGGGCGCGGTCGACATGAAGAACATGGACGCGATGATCCTCGCCGTCGTGCGGGCCTGGGCCCGGCAGGGCGTACGGCCCCGGCGCGATGTCGTGATCGCGTTCACCGCCGACGAGGAGGCGAGTGCCGAGGACGGCTCCGGGTTCCTCGCCGACCGGCATGCCGAGCTGTTCGAGGGCTGTACGGAGGGCATCAGCGAGTCCGGCGCGTTCACCTTCCACGACGGCAGCGGGCGGCAGATCTACCCGATCGCGGCGGGGGAGCGCGGCACCGGCTGGCTCAAGCTCACGGCGCGCGGGAGGGCCGCGCACGGCTCCCGGCCCAACCGGGAGAACGCGGTGACCCGCCTCGCCACGGCCGTCACCCGGATCGGCGCCCACGAGTGGCCGCTGCGGCTGACCCCGACCGTCCGCGCCGCCCTCACCGAACTCGCGACGCTCTACGGCCTCGACGCCGGCCTGGACGACGTGGACGGCCTGCTGGAGAAGCTCGGGCCGGCGGCCAAGCTCGTCGAGGCGACCGTCCGCAACAGCGCCAACCCGACCATGCTTGAGGCGGGTTACAAGGTCAACGTGATCCCGGGGGAGGCCGTGGCCTATGTCGACGGCCGGTATCTCCCCGGCGTCGAGGACGAGTTCCGCGCGACCATCGAGGAGCTCACCGGACCCGACGTGGAGTGGGAGTTCCACCACCACGAGGTGGCCCTCCAGTCGCCGGTCGACTCACCGACGTACGCCCGGATGCGCGCCGCCGTCGAGGAGTTCGCCCCCGAGGGGCACGTGGTGCCGTACTGCATGCCCGGCGGCACGGACGCCAAGCAGTTCTCACGGCTCGGCATCACCGGCTACGGCTTCTCCCCGCTGAAGCTGCCGGAGGGCTACGACTACGGGGCCATGTTCCACGGCGTCGACGAGCGCGTGCCCGTCGAGGCGCTGCACTTCGGCGTCCGGGTCCTCGACCGTTTCCTGCGCGCGGCCTAGGGGAGTTGAGGGAGACAGTGCGGACGCTGGCGTACGGTTCCTGGCCCTCGCCCATCGACGCGGCCCTCGCCGCGGCGCACGACGGGCGGCCCGAGTACGTGGGTTTCGTCGGCGACGAGGCGTGGTGGATCGAGCCGCGGCCCACGGAGGGCGGGCGGCGCACGCTGGTGCGGCGGCGGGCCGACGGCCGGGAGGAGTCGGTGCTGCCCGCTCCGTGGAACGTGCGCAGCCGGGTCGTCGAGTACGGCGGGCAGCCGTGGGCCGGGGCGATGGTCGACGGGCGGCCCTTCGTCGTCTTCGTCGACTTCGCCGACCAGCGGCTCTACCGGTACGAGGAGGGCGGCGAGCCGCGTCCGCTCACACCCCGGTCCCCGGTTGGTGGCGGACTGCGCTGGGTGGAGCCGCAGGTGCGGCTCGACCTCGGTGAAGTGTGGTGCGTGCTGGAGGAGTTCACGGGAGACGGACCCACCGATGTGCGGCGTGTCCTGGCCGCCGTACCGCTGGACGGCTCGGCGGCCGAGGAGCGGGACGCCGTACGCGAACTCACCGACGACCGGTACCGGTTCGTCACCGGAGCGCGGATCTCGCCGGACGGGCGGCGGGCCGCGTGGCTCGCCTGGGACCATCCGCGGATGCCGTGGGACGGGACGGAGCTGCTGGTCGCCGAGGTCGGCGCGGACGGCACGCTCGGCCGGCCGCACACCGTCGCCGGTGGGCCGCAGGAGTCGATCGCCCAGGTCGACTGGTCGACGGACAACCGTCTGCTGTACACAGCCGACCGTAGCGGCTGGTGGAACCTCTACCGTGACGGCGAACCCCTCTGCCCGCGTGAGGAGGAGTTCGGCGGACCGCTGTGGAAGCTCGGCCTGCGCTGGTTCGCCCCGCTGGAGAGCGGGTTGATCGCCGTCGTGCACGGTCGCGGGTCGACGGTCCTAGGGATACTGGATCCCGAATCCGGCGAGCTCGTCGACGTGGCGGGCCCCTGGACCGAGTTCGCGCCCACGCTCGCGGTGCACGGCGAGCGGGTGATCGCCGTCGGCGCCAGCCCGCGCAGCGCCCACGAGGTCATCGAGCTGGACGAGCGCACCGGTCACGCCCGCGTCATCGGCGCCGCGCACGACGACGCGGTGGACCCCGCCTACTACCCCGAGCCCCAGATCCGCACCTTCACCGGCCCCGGCGGACAGGACATCCACGCGCACATCTACCCGCCCCACAACCCCGACTGCACGGCCCCCGACGGCACACCACCCCCGTACGTCATCTGGGCACACGGGGGCCCCACCGACCGGGCGCCCCTCGTGCTCGACCTGGCCATCGCCTACTTCACCTCGCGCGGCATCGGCATCGCCGAGGTCGACTACGGCGGCTCCACCGGGTACGGCAGGGAGTACCGCAACCGGCTGCGTGAGCAGTGGGGCGTGGTCGACGTCGAGGACTGCGCGGCCGTCGCCCTCGCCCTCGCCGACGAGGGCACCGCGGACCGCGACCGGCTCGCCATCCGCGGCGGCAGCGCGGGCGGCTGGACCGCGGCCGCTTCGCTCGCCGCGACCGACGTCTACGCCTGCGGCACGATCCTCTACCCGATCCTCGACCTGGCCGGCTGGGGCGCGGGCGAGACTCACGACTTCGAGTCCCAGTACCTGGAGAGTCTCGTCGGGCCGCTCGCCGAGGTGCCCGGACGGTACGCGGAGCGCTCGCCCGCCGCGCACGCCGACCGCATCACCGCGCCCTTCCTGCTGCTGCAGGGCCTGGACGACGTGATCTGCCCGCCCGCCCAGTGCGAGCGGTTCCTGGCCGCCATGGCTGGACGCCGGGTGCCGCACGCCTACATCGCCTTCGAGGGGGAGGGCCACGGCTTCCGGCGGGCGGAGACGATGATCCGGGTCCTGGAGTCCGAACTCTCGCTGTACGCCCAGGTCTTCGGGCTGAACCCGCCCTCGATCCCGACACTGGAGCTCGCCAAGTGAACGATCCCGTACGGCCACTGGTGCGGCCGTCCCGACTCGCCCCCGGCGCCCGCGTGGCCGTCGTCGCACCCAGTGGACCCGTGCCCGAGGAGCGGCTGCAGGCGGGGCTCGACCTGCTGCGCGGCTGGGACCTGGACCCGGTGGTGGCACCCCATGTGCTGGACCGGCACGGCGAGTTGGAGTACCTGGCGGGCACGGACGCCGACCGGGCCGCCGATCTCCAGGGCGCCTGGTGCGACCGTTCCGTCGACGCCGTGCTGTGCGCCCGGGGCGGTTACGGGGCACAGCGCATGGTCGACCTCCTCGACTGGGACGCGATGCGCGCGGCCGGACCGAAGGTGTTCCTCGGGTTCAGCGACATCACCGCACTGCACGAGGCGTTCGCCACCCGGCTGGGCCTGGTCACCCTCCACGGGCCGATGGCGGCGGGCATCGACTTCATCAAGAACGCGCGGGCACAGGAGCACCTGAAGGCCACGCTGTTCGAGCCGGAATCGGTGCGCACGATCACCTCCACCGGCTCAGCCCTGTTCCCCGGCCGGGCGCGGGGCGTCACCCTCGGCGGCTGTCTCAGCCTGCTCGCCGCCGAGGCGGGCACCCCGCACGCCCGGACCTCCGCCCGCGGCGGCCTGCTGTGCCTGGAGGACGTCGGCGAGGAGACGTACCGGCTCGACCGCTACCTCACCCAACTCCTGCGCGCCGGATTCCTCGACGGAGTGCGGGGCGTGCTGCTCGGGTCGTGGCAGGAGTGCGAGCCGTACGAGCGGGTGCGCGCGCTGTTCCTCGACCGGTTGGGTGGCCTCCGTGTGCCCGTTGTGGAGGAGTTCGGGTTCGGGCACGGTGAAGAGGCGTTGACGATTCCCTTCGGGGTGGGCGCCGAACTCGACGCAGACGCAGGGACCTTGACCCTCGACGAGCCGGCCCTCGACTGATCCCGTTCACTGAATTTCCGTCAAGAAACCTCCGTCTCGGTGATTGACCCGGTCTGACACGTGTCACACCATGACAACCGGCCGGTACTTACTGGTCGGTATGCCGGGCTGTCCTCAGCGTGCCTCAGTGTGGAGGTCTTCGTGTCCCGTCGTGTGCCCAGAACCCCAGGGTCTGCCGCCCCAGTGCCCCGACAGGCAACGTCCGCCCCGTCGCGGCGAACGTTGCCTGCCGGGGCACTGGCTCTCGTCCTCGGCGCCACGCTCACCGCACCCCTCGCGCTCACCGCTCCTGCCGCCGCGACCGGCCAGTACACCGTCACCGCCCTGAAGTTCACCGTCCACGCGGGCGGACGCACCTGTACCGTCGACGCCGACCTGTACCGGCCCGCGGGCGTGGACCGCGCCCACCCCGCACCCGCCGTCCTCACCACCAACGGCTTCGGCGGCAGCAAGTCGGACGGCTCGACCGACGCCGCCGGCAAGGCCTTCGCCGAGCGTGGATACGTCTCCCTCGTCTACTCCGGGCTCGGCTTCGGCAGGTCCGGCTGCCTGATCTCGCTCGACGACCCGGCCATCGACGGCGCCGCCGCCTCGCAACTGATCGACTTCCTCGGCGGCAAGCGGGCCGCCGACGACGGCACGACAGCCGACTTCGTCACCCTCGACGCCGCCGGCGACCCGCGCGTCGGCATGGTGGGCGGCTCCTACGGCGGGGCGGTCCAGTTGGCTACGGCGGCCGTCGACCGGCGCGTCGACGCGCTGGTGCCGATGATCACCTGGAACAACCTCGCCTACTCCCTCGACCCGAACAGCGCCGCCGGCAGCGGCAGCGTTCCCGGCGCCTTCAAATGGCAGTGGGCCAACGGCTTCTACCTCATCGGCGAGGGCCAGCCCCTGCTGGAACCCGACCTCGACCCCTCCCGCATCAACAACCTCGCCTGTCTGCACTTCGTCACCAAAGCCTGCGACACCGTCCGCACCCTCAACTCCGGCCGCTACCCGGCGAAGGAGACGGCCGAGCTGCTCTCCTACGCGCACAGCGTCTCCCCGGTGTCGTACCTGAACCGCGTCAAGGCACCCACCCTCCTCGTCCAGGGCCAGGCCGACAGCCTCTTCAACCTCAACGAGGCGACCGCGACGTACAAGACGCTCAAGGCACAGGGCACACCGACCAAGATGATCTGGCAGTCCTGGGGCCACAGCGGCGGCCTCACCGACCCGGCGAGCGGCGAACTCAACCTCACCCAGGGCAACTTGGAGAGCAGCTACGTCGGCCGCCGCATCCTCGCCTGGTTCGACCGCTACCTGGGCAAGAAGAGCGTCGACACCGGACCGGCCTTCGCCTACTACCGCGACTGGATCACCGACCCGACCCGCACCTACGCCACTGCCGACCGCGTCCCCGCACTCAGCCGCACGCTCTACCTCTCCGGCGACGGCAAGCTCGTCGACAACCGCGCCAAGGTGGCGCGCGGCAGCCGTACGTACACCAACTGGCTCGTCCCCACGAGCCACTCGGAGACCTCGCTCGCCGGGCTCCTCGGCATCCAGGACCGGCCGCCGTACGACACCAAGGGCACCTACCTCGCCTGGACCAGCGAGCCGCTCGCCCGCACCACCGACGTGGTCGGGGCGCCCCGGGCCACGCTGAAGGTCGTCTCCCCGAAGGCCGAGCGGACCCAGCATTCCGGGGACGCCGCCGACAAGCTGGTCCTGTTCGCCAAGCTGTACGACGTCGCACCCGACGGCACGCAGACGCTGGTGCGCCGGCTCGTCGCGCCGGTGCGGGTGCCCGACGTCACGAAGAGCTTCACCGTGACCCTGCCGGGGACCGTGCACCGGTACGAGAAGGGACACCGGCTGCGCTTCGTGATCGCGGCCAGTGACGACGCGTACTTCGGGAACCGGGGGATCAAGCCGGTGACCGTGGTCAGCACGCCCCGGGACACGGGGGTGCTCCAGCTGCCGGTGATCGGCTGAGCCGGTCCGATGGCTGCTCACCGTGCGTGATCCCTCCTTCGGGAGCATCCTGGTCGTATGACCGCGAAGGCGACGAAGGGTGGCGTGAAGGTCGGCGGGAAGCGGCGCGGCTTCAGCGAGATGCTGACCCCGAAGAGGATCACCATGCTGGTGCTCGTCGCCCTCGCCCTGGTCTTCATCTTCGAGAACACCGACGACACCGAGATCCGGCTGATCGTCCCCGAGGTGACGATGCCGCTCTGGGTGGCCCTGCTCGGCATGGGCGTCATCGGCGCGCTGTGCGGGGCGTTGTTCATGAGCCGGCGCCGCTAGCGGGTCGTAGGCTGGCGCAATGCCCCACCTCGCGTCCCGCTACCTCGCCGAAGGCCCCCGCGTGGGCATACGCCACTTCACCTACGAGGACGGCGCCGAGTTCACCGCGCGGGCCCGGGAGAGCAAGGAACTGCACCACCCGTGGCTCTTCCCGCCGGACAGCCCCGCGGCGTACGCCGCGTACGCCGGGCGGCTGATCGAGGATCCGAGCAAGGCGGGCTTCCTGGTCTGCGCGAAGGACGACGACGGGGGCATCGCCGGGTTCATCAACATCAACAACATCGTCGAGGGCGCCTTCCAGAGCGGGGCACTGGGATACGGTGCCTTCGCCCACGCGGCCGGGCGGGGCCTGATGCGGGAGGGCCTCGACCTGGTGATCGGCCGTGCCTTCGGCCGGATGCGGCTGCACCGCCTGGAGATCAACGTCCAGCCCGCCAACACCGCCTCGATCGCCCTGGCCCGGGCCTGCGGCTTCCGGCTGGAGGGCTTCTCGCCGCGCATGCTCTTCATCGACGGGGCCTGGCGCGACCACGAGCGGTGGGCCATCACCGCCGAGATGCGGACTTCCGGTTGATCTTCATCGTGTCGAGGTCGGTGACCGTCGACTTCAGGTCCCGGAAGCCGTAGCCCAGCTCACGGAGCGCGGTCTCGGCGCGGTCCTCGGCGATCGCGCCGGCCATCTCCTCGCCGTCCGCCGCGTCCGAGACCACCACATAGCGCATCGAGAAGTGCTTCAGCGGCGACGGCTCATAGGAGAGCGACCCCTCCTCGGAGAACCGCATGCTGGTCAGACCGTGCTCGGGCGCCTCGGCGAGCAGCCGCGCCCGTGCCTCGTCGGTGAGGGCGTCCCAGGTGCCCCGGACGATCACCCGGTACGTGTGCTGCTCGCTCATGGTCCGTCCACCCGCTCCTGTGCATCGGCGTTCACTCAAGGGCATTGAGGGCCGACTCTACGTCGGCGAGGATGAACCGCATGCGGAATTTCGTCGTGCTCGACGCCCCCTCCAACCTGGGCCTGCGCCCGCCCGCCCCCGGCACCGTGCCCGGCTGCTACAAGCTCGCCGGTGCCCTGAGGGAACAGCGGATCGTCCAGCGCTTGCGGGCGCTGGAGGGCGGAGTGGTGGTGCCGCCGCGGTACGACCGCGGGGACTGGCAGGAAGGCGACGGCGTCTTCAACGCGGCCGCGATCGCCGCGTACACGCGCAAGCTGGCCGACCGCATCAAGCATCATGTGCGGGCCGGGGACTTCCCGGTCGTGCTCGGCGGCGACTGCTCCGTCAACCTCGGCGCCGCCCTCGCGCTGCGCCGCATCGGCCGCTACGGGCTGGCCGTCCTGGACGCCTCGCCCGACTTCCGGCACCCCGGCAACTCCGACCGGATCGGCGCGGCGGGCGGCGAGGAGGTCGCCCTGGCCACCGGGCGCGGGCAGGAGGACCTGACGAACCTGGAGGGCCTGAAGCCCTACCTGCGCGACGAGGACGTGCGGTACTTCGGGATCCGCGACTACTTCGAGGAGGCGCGGGCCGAGCTCGCCGACCTGAAGATTCCCGTCGTGACCGTCGGCGACGTCCGGGAATGGGGCGCCGAGGCGCTCGCGTCGGTCACCCGGCAGGCCTTCGAAATCCCGGAATTGGATGGTTATTGGGTGCACTTGGACGCCGACGTCCTCGACCCGTCCGTCATGCCTGCCGTCGACAGCCCCGACCCGGAGGGGCTCACCCCCGATGAACTCGTGGCACTGCTGCGGCCGTTGCTCGGCTCGGGGCGCTGTGTGGGGATCAACGCCACGATCTACGACCCCGACCTGGACCCGGAGGGCACGGCGGGGGCGCTGCTCACGGACATCCTCGTGGCGGCCCTCGATCAGGCCTGACCGTCACACCTGACTGGTCACACCTGACTCGTCACGCCTGACGGTCCACGTACTCGTAGATCGCCCCGTCCGGATGCATCGCGATCAGATTGCGCCCCACGGGCGTCGGCACCGGACCCGCGACGATGTGCGCGCCCAGCTCGCTGAGCACCTGGTGGGCCTCCTCGACGTCCTTCACGGCGATCGTCGCGGCGACCTTGCGCAGCACCTCCAGCTCGGCCTCAGGCCCGCTCATCAGCAGGAAGCAGCCGACGGCCGCCACCTGGACGCCGCCGCGTTCGAAGCGGAGGGCGGTGCCGCCCGCGAGGCGTTCGTAGAAGGGGACCGCGGTCTCCAGGTCGTCGACGCAGACGCGCAGCGTGGCTCCCAGAATCTCCATACGAACGAGCCTAGTTGGGAGCGGCCGGAGAGGGAGATCGTTTCACGCGATCCCCTCACTCCGGCCGCCGTGGCACGGGGGTTCAGCCCATGGCCTTGCGTACGACGTCACGCGTACGGTCGATCACGGCCGCGACCGGGCCCACCGCGACGTTCTTCAGCGCGGTGTCCGTGCCCGGGTGCGGGCGGGTCGGTGCCAGGGCCTCGGCCGCCTGCACCGCGCGCGCCAGGTTCTCCAGCTTGCCGCGGTCGGCGACCCGGTTGAAGTGCGCGAACTCGTAGCGCTCCTCGGAGTCGGCGTGCGCCAGCACGTCCTGGCGCAGGGCCGCGAACTGGTCCAGGAACTCCGGTGAGTCCGGGTCCATGTCGTCCAGCCGGGCCAGCGCCTGTTTGGCGTGTTCCTCCTCCTCGATGCGGTCCCTGACGACGAGCTCCCCGCCGTCGATGTGCCGGCGGGCGAAGGGATGGACGACCTCTTCCTCCGCGGTCTCGTGCACCGCGAGGAGGCGGACGAGCCCATGGAAGCAGCGCTTCCGCTCGTCGCCCTTGGTGGCCGCCACCTCGTCGAGCAGCTCCCGGATCCGCGTGTGCTGCGCCTTGAGCAGCTCCACGACGTCGGTGCGTTCGGTCATCCTCTTTCTCTTCCTCGCTTCTTGTTGCTCGGGTAGGGCGCTTGCGGGCGGCGGGTACCCGGGGACCGCGGGCTTACGCGCCGGTACGGGCCGTGGCGGAGGCCCGTTATGCGTACGCCTGTACGGGTACTCGGCGGCCATGGAACGCTTGGATCACCTTGAGCATCTGGACAAGGAACTGGTCGACGAGCTGGCGCAGGTGGCGCGCGAGACCGTACGTGACGAACTGCGCGAGCAGACGCGCAGGCAGCGCCGCCGGGCCATGCTCTACGCCGCGTCCGGCGCCGTCGCGCTGTACGCGGGCGCGGCTCTCGCGCTGGCCCTGGGGCTCGGCCTCGCCGCCGGGCTGCCGGACTGGGCGGCCGCGCTGATCACCGCCGTGATCCTCGGCGTGGTGGCGTACGTGCTGCGCGGCGCCGCCCGGCCGTCCGCGTCCCGGCCCACCCCGGAACGCGAGGCCGAGTTGGCCCACGCACGCACCCCCAGCGGTGCGCCCGCCGCCGCGCCGGGCGGCATGCCCTACCCGCCGGTGCCGCCCGTCCCGCCGGGCGCCGGCATGGGCGCGCCCGGGGCCCCGTTGCCCGGCACGCCCGGGGCGGCGATGCCCGAACCTCGCGAGGGGCGGGAACCGCGCCCGGGCGACATCGACCCCGAGCAGCCGCACCACCGGGCGTGAGGCACGATGCGCAGGCCGTGGAAGGGCGCCCTGCCGAGGCGCGGCAGGGCCGTCGTGGTCACCGGGGCCAGCGGTGGCGTGGGCCGGGCCGCGGCCCTGGCCTTCGCCGAGCGGGGCGACCGGGTCGCCCTGCTGGCCCGGGGGCGCGAGGGTCTCGCCGGGGCGGCGGACGAGGTGCAGCGGGCCGGCGGGGAGGCGCTCGTCGTCACCGTCGACATGTCCGACGCCAAGGCCGTCGACGACGCGGCACAGCAGGTCGCCGACGCGTTCGGGCGCATCGACGTCTGGGTCAACAACGCCTTCGCCGGGATCTACGCGCCGTTCACCGAGATCACCCCGGACGAGTTCCGGCGGGTGACCGAAGTGACGTACCTGGGCTATGTGTTCGGCACGCGGGCCGCCCTGCACCACATGCTGCCGCGCGACCGGGGGACCATCGTGCAGGTGGGGTCCGCGCTCGCCTACCGGGGGATTCCCTTGCAGTCGGCGTACTGCGGGGCCAAGCACGCCATCCAGGGCTTCAACGAGTCGCTGCGCTGCGAGCTGCTCCGCGAGGGGAGCGGGGTGCGTACGACCATGGTGCAGCTCCCCGCCCTCAACACCCCCCAGTTCGACTGGGTGTTGAACCGGCTGCCGGGACGGGCCCGGCCCGTGGCGCCGGTGTACCAGCCGGAGGTGGCAGCGCGGGCGATCGTGCATGCCGCCGGGCACGGGCGGCGCCGGGAGTACTGGGTCGGGGGTTCCACAGCGGCGACGCTGATCGCCAACGCGGTGGCTCCCGGGCTGCTGGACCGGTACCTCGCGAGGACCGGTTTCGAGGCACAGCAGGACGAGGGCGAGCACGCGGGCCCGGGCAACCTGTGGACCCCGGCGGACGGGCCGCACGGGCGGGACTTCGGGGCGCACGGGCGTTTCGACGAGGAGTCCCATCCGGGCAGTTCACAGGAGTGGCTCTCCCGTAACCGCGGTCGCCTGGGACAGGCACTCACGGTCGGCGCCGGTGTACTGGCCGCACGACAGCTGACCCGCCTGGCGCGCCGCTAGCCGCTAGGCGACCCGGTACTCCTGCACCTCCTCCGCCCGCAGCGTCAGACCGTGACCGATCCCCTGGGTGGGGGCGACCGTGCCGCCCGTCGGGTCCAGGGCGCCGTCGAAGAACATGTCCTCCATGCGGACGTGGTCGTGGAACCACTCGATGTGGCGGAGGTTGGGGATCGCGGCGCACACGGCGGCGTGGGCGTGCGGGGCGCAGTGGGCCGAGACCTCCAGGCCGTGGGCCTCGGCGAGGGCGGCGGCGCGGAGGAAGTCCGTGAGGCCGCCGCAGCGCGTGGCGTCGATCTGGAGGCAGTCGACAGCGCCCGCGGCGATCATCCGGGCGAAGTACGGGAGGTCGTAGCCGTATTCGCCGGCCGTGACGTCGCAGACCAGGGCGTCGCGGACCAGGCGCAGCCCGGTCAGGTCGTCCGAGGACACCGGCTCCTCGAACCAGCCGACACCCTGCTCGGCGAGGGCGTGGCCGACACGGACCGCCTGTTTGCGGGTGTAGGCGCCGTTGGCGTCCACGTACAACTCGGCCTCGGCGCCGATCACTTGGCGTGCGGCCTGGACCCTGGACACATCGCGCAGCACCGCGCGGCCCCAGTCCTCGCCGATCTTGATCTTCACGCGCGGGATGTGCTGGCCGTGCACCCAGCCGTTCAGCTGGGCGGCCAGGTGAGTGTCGTGGTAGGTGGTGAAGCCGCCGCTGCCGTAGACCGGGACGCGTTCGCGGCAGGCGCCCAGCAGCCGGGCCAGGGGCAGTTCCAGCAGGCGGGCCTTGAGGTCCCACAGGGCGATGTCCAGCGCCGAGATCGCGCACGCGGCGACACCCGGACGGCCCGCGTTGCGGATCGCACGGGACATCGCCTCGTGCGCGGCCGGAATGTCCAGGGCGCTGCGGCCCTCGACGAGGGGGGCCAGGTGGTCGCGCAGGAAGTCGCCGACCGCCGCCGGACCGTACGTCCAGCCGGTGCCGGTCGCGTCGCCCGCCGTCACCTCGGCGATCACGATCGTGGTGGAGTTCCAGGACAGCGTGCCGTCCGCCTCGGGGGCGTCGGTGGGGACCGTGTAGACGGAGACGACGGGGAGGTGGAGTTTCATCGCGTGGGCCGGCCCCTCGTCACCGCTGCAGCTGCGGCAGCACCTTCGTACGGTAGAAGTCGAAGAAACCTCGCTGGTCGGGGCCGATCTGGTTGACGTAGATACGGTCGAAGCCCGCCTCGGCGAAGGCGTTGAGCGCGGACACGTGCTCGACGGCGTCGTCCCCGCACACCGTGTTCTCGCGCACCATGTCCTCGGTGATCAGCGGCTCCAGCTGCTCGAAATGGCGCGGTGAGGGCAGGATCTGGCCCATCTCGCCCGGCAGCAGCTGGTTGGACCACAGCCGGCGCACGGTGCGTACGGCCTCGTCGCGGTCGGTGCCGTAGCAGACCTTCGTGCCGCCCAGCACCGGCTTGCCGTGCCCGCCGCCCTTGCGGAACTGGGTCACCAGCTCCTCGTCCGGCATCATCGTGATGTAGCCGTCGCCGACCCGGGCCGCGAGCGCCGTCGCCGCCGGGCCGAAGCCGGAGATGTCGATCGGGACCGGCTCGTCGGGGACCGTGTACAGGCGGGCGTTCTCCACCCGGTAGTGGCTGCCGTAATGGCTGATCTCCTCGCCGGAGAACAGCCGGCGCATGATCAGGATCGCCTCTTCCAGCATCTCCAGACGGACGCTCGCGGGCGGCCACACATGGCCGAGGATGTGCTCGTTGAGGGCCTCGCCGCTGCCCACGCCGAGCCGGAAGCGGCCGTTCGTCATCACCGCGCAGGTCGCCGCGGCCTGGGCCACCACCGCCGGATGGATGCGCACGGTCGGGCAGGTGACGGCCGTCTCGATCGGCAGCGAGACCGCCTCCGAGATCGCGCCGATCACCGACCACACGAAGGGGCTCTCGCCCTGCGCGTCGTTCCACGGGTGGTAGTGGTCCGAGATCCACAGCGACTGGAATCCGGCCTGCTCGGCCATCCTCGCCTGCTCGACGAGCTCGGCGGGGCGGAACTCCTCGCTCGCCAGGAAGTAGCCGTATTCGGGCATCGGGGGACACCTCCGGGAGTGCCGCGTCGGCGGCGGGAGACGGGGTCGCCGTTCCGGGTACCCGGCGGCCAGGCGGGAAACCGGGCTGTTCCTGGTCGGCGTGGCGCAACGCCGCACGGCCCGGAGCCGACGTTTGGCGGCCCTGGCCAGGGGGACGCGGAAGGCTCCCGAGGTACGCGACAGCCAGTCAGCCATCAAGACGAGTGAGCCATCAACAAGGCCGGAGGCCAACCGTGAGTCGACCCCGCATCGTGATCGTCGGCGCCGGATTCGCCGGGTACCGTGCGGCCCGCACCCTGTCCCGGCTCACCCGGCACAAGGCCGAGATCACCCTGCTGAACCCGACCGACTACTTCCTGTATCTGCCCCTCCTGCCCCAGGTCGCCGCCGGCATCCTGGAACCGCGCCGGGTGACCGTGTCGCTCTCCGGCACCCTGCCCCACGTACGGCTCGTGCTGGGCGAGGCCGACGCGATCGACCTCGACGGGCACACCGTGCACTACAGCGGGCCCGAGGGCGACGGCGGGACCCTGCCCTACGACCGGCTGATCCTCGCCGCGGGCAGCGTCAACAAACTGCTGCCCATCCCCGGCGTCGCCGAGCACGCGCACGGCTTCCGAGGGCTCCCCGAGGCGCTGTACCTGCGCGACCACGTGACCCGGCAGGTGGAGCTGGCGGCCGCCGCCGACGACCCCGAGAACTGCTCGGCGCGCTGCACCTTCGTCGTCGTGGGCGCCGGATACACGGGTACGGAGGTCGCCGCGCAGGGCAAGCTGTTCACCGACTCCCAGGTGCGCAAACACCCCCTGCGGGCCGGTATGCGGCCGCGCTGGCTGCTGCTCGACATCGCCGACCGGGTCCTGCCCGAGCTGGACGAGCGGCTCTCCCGCACCGCCGACCGGGTGCTGCGGCAGCGGGGCGTGGACGTGCGGATGGGCACCTCCGTGAAGGAGGCCACGCACCGCGGGGTCCTGCTGACCGACGGCGAGTTCGTCGACACCCGGACCGTCGTGTGGTGTGTCGGCGTACGGCCCGATCCGCTCGCCGAGTCGCTCGAACTGCCCATGGAACGCGGCCGCCTCCTCGTCGACCCGTACCTCCAGGTGCCGGGCCGGCCGGAGCTGTTCGCCGCCGGCGACGGGGCCGCGGTGCCCGACCTGGAGAAGCCCGGCCAGTTCACGCCGATGACGGCACAGCACGCCTGGCGGCACGGCAAGGCCGTGGCCCAGAACGTCGCCGCGTCGCTGGGCATCGGCGAGCGGCGCCCCTACCGCCACCGCGACAAGGGCTTCGCCGTGGACCTGGGCGGCGTCAAGGCGGCCGCCAACCCGTTCGGCGTGCCCCTGTCCGGCGTCGCGGCGGGCGCGGTCACCCGCGGCTACCACCTCGCCGCGATGCCCGGCAACCGCATCCGCGTCGCCGCCGACTGGCTCCTGGACGCCGTACTGCCCCGCCAGGCCGTGCAGTTGGGGCTCGTCCGCGAGTGGTCCGTACCGCTGGACACCGCGTCGCCGGAGCTGGCCCGGGTGCCGGGTGGGCCGGAGAAAGGGGCGGAGAAGAAGGGGGTGGAGAAGACGGGGGAGCGGCCACGGGAGAAGGGCGCGGATACGGGCGCCGTGAAGGGAGGAGGGAAGCGGTCTGACGCCGGTCCGGGGACGGGTGAGCCGACCGAGCCCGAGGAGCCCGACAGAAGCCGCCCGGCACGCGAGCCCGTGAAGAGCCGACCGGCTGATGAGCCCGCGAAGAACCAGCCCGGCGGTGAGCCCGCGAAGAACCAGCCCGGCGGTGAGCCCGCCAAGGGCCCGGGCCCGGGTCCTGCCACCGCCCCGGGCCCGGTCGAGCACGCCGGGGCCGCCGCTGGGGGCCTCGCAGCGCACCCCGATGCCACGGAGGCCCAGGAGAGCAAGCGCTTCGGCGCCCCCATCTCCGTCCGGCGCCCCGATGTCACCAAGGGCGGCGGGCCGTCGGGCACGGGTGGCGGCGCGTCACGCTCGAGTCGTCGTACAGGCGCCTCCCGCGGCTCCGAACCCCGTGGCTCCGAACCGTCCGACCCGGTCCAGGACCCCGACGCCGTCAAGCACCCCGAACCCCCCGGCCCCGTCACGCGTGACGATCTCCGAGCCGCCCACGAGCCGGACCCCGACGCCCGCGCGGACGCCCCCGCCGTTCACAAACCGCACCCCGAAGCCCCCGAACCCCGCTCCCACAACCCCTCGGAAGGAGCCCCATGAACACCGCCGAACTCGTCGAGCTCGCCCAGCAGTTGCGTGTGGACAGCGTGCGGGCCTCCGCCGCCGCGGGGTCGGGGCACCCTACGTCGTCGATGTCCGCCGCCGATCTGGCGGCGGTACTCCTCGCCAATCACCTCCGCTACGACTTCGACCGGCCCGCCCACCCCGGCAACGACCGCTTCGTCCTCTCCAAGGGACACGCATCGCCCCTGCTGTACGCCACCTACAAGGCGGCCGGCGCCATCGAGGACGGTGAGCTGCTCACCTTCCGCAAGATCGGCAGCCGGCTCGAAGGGCATCCGACGCCGCGGTGGCTGCCGTGGGTGGAGACCGCGACCGGTTCGCTCGGGCAGGGGCTGCCGATCGGCGTCGGGATCGCGCTGGCCGGCAAGCGGCTCGACCGGTCCGGGTACCGGGTGTGGGTGCTGTGCGGGGACAGCGAGCTCGCGGAAGGGTCCGTGTGGGAGGCCGCCGAGCACGCGGCGTACGAGCATCTGGACAACCTCACCGCGATCGTCGACGTGAACCGGCTGGGCCAGCGCGGCCCGACCCGGCACGGCCATGATCTCGACGCCTACGCCCGCCGCTTCCAGGCCTTCGGCTGGCACACCATCGAGGTCGACGGGCACGACGTGGATGCCGTCGACCGGGCGTACGGGGAGGCCCGGTCCACCACCGGGCAGCCCACCGTGGTCCTCGCCCGCACCCTCAAGGGCAAGGGCGTCGAGGCCGTCCAGGACCGGGAGGGACTGCACGGCAAGCCGCTGCCGGATCCCGACGAGGCGATCGCCGAACTCGGCGGGCCCCGCGACATCCGCGTCAGCGTCCACGAACCGCCCGCCGCCCGCATGCTGCACGCCGTTCCCGTCGGCGACCTCCAACTGCCCCGCTGGGACAAGGGCGAGGAGGCGGCCACACGCAACGCCTACGGCGAGGCGCTCGCCGCCCTCGGCACCGGCCGCAGTGACATCGTCGCCCTCGACGGGGAGGTCAGCGACTCCACCCGCGCCGAGTTCTTCGCCAAGGAGCACCCCGACCGGTTCTTCGAGTGCTACATCGCCGAGCAGCAGATGGTCGCCGCCGCGGTGGGGCTCGCGACGCGCGGCTGGGTGCCGTACGCCTCCACCTTCGCCGCCTTCCTCACCCGCGCCTACGACTTCGTGCGCATGGCGTCGGTCAGCGGTGTCGGCCTCAACCTCGTCGGCTCGCACGCCGGCGTCGCCATCGGGCAGGACGGGCCCAGCCAGATGGGCCTGGAGGACCTGGCGATGATGCGGGCGGTGCACGGCTCGACCGTGCTGTACCCGTGCGACGCCAACCAGACCGCGAAGCTCGTCGCCGCCATGGCCGGCCTGCAGGGCATCCGCTATCTGCGCACCTCGCGCGGCGCGAGCCCGGTCATCTACGGCCCCGACGAGGAGTTCCCCGTCGGCGGCAGCAAGGTGCTGCGCTCCAGCGCGTACGACCGCCTGACCGTCGTCGCGGCCGGCGTCACCGTGCACGAGGCGCTCGCCGCCGCCGACGCCCTGGACCGTGAGGAGGGCATCCAGGTAAGGGTGGTCGACCTCTACTCCGTCAAGCCCGTCGACCGGGAGACCCTGCGCCGGGCCGCCGAGGACACCGGCTGCCTGCTCACCGTGGAGGACCACCACGAGGAGGGCGGCATCGGCGACGCCGTCCTCGACGCGTTCCTCGACGGGCGCCCGGTGCCGCGCCTGGTGCGCCTCGCCGTCCGCAGGATGCCCGGCTCGGCCTCCCCGGACGAGCAGCTGCACGCCGCGGGCATAGACGCCGCGTCCATCGCCGCCGCGGGGAAGCTGCTGGTGGAGGAGGCGGTCGTACGGTGACCGGCGGCGGCGATACCAAGAAGGTGCGGGCGGGTCGCCGTACCGTCGAGGTGAAACGCGTCGACAAGGTGCTCTTCCCCGGCGACGGCGGCGCCAAGGAGTACACCAAGGGAGACCTCGTCGACTACTACCGGTCCGTCGCCCCGTTCATGCTGCCGCATCTGCGCGGCCGCCCGCTGATGCTGGAGCGGTACCCCGACGGTCTCGACGGCCCTCGGTTCATGCAGAAGAACACCCCGGCGCACTACCCGGAGTGGATCACCCGGTTCGAGGTGCCCAAGGAGGACGGCACCGTCTGCCACACCATCTGCGACGACACCGCCACCCTCGTCTTCCTCGCCGACCAGGCCTGCCTCACCGTGCACCGCTGGCTCTCCCGCACCGACGGCATCGACCGGCCCGACCGGATGGTCTTCGACCTCGACCCGGCCGACGACTCCTTCGCCCAGGTCAGGGAGGCCGCCGGGCTCCTCGGCGAGCTCCTCGACGAGCTGGGGCTGCCCTCGGCGCCGATGACCACCGGCTCGCGCGGGCTGCACATCGTCGTCCCGCTGACCGGGCAGCAGGACTTCGACGAGGTCCGGGAGTTCGCCAAGGACGTCGCCGGGGTCCTCGAGTCGGCCCACCCGGACCGGCTCACCACCGCCGCCCGCAAGAAGGACCGCGGCGACCGCCTCTACCTGGACGTGCAGCGCAACGCCTACGCCCAGACGGCCGTCGCGCCCTACACCGTCCGCGCCCGCCCCGGCGCACCCGTCGCCACGCCCCTGACCTGGGCCGACCTGGAAGATCCGGACCTGGACGCCCGCCGCTGGAGCATCGCCGACGCCGTGGAGCAGGCCCGCACCGACCCCTGGGCCGGGCTGATGAGCCGCAGGCGCGCCCTCGGACCGGCCCGCCGCAGGCTCGCCGCCCTGCGTGGCTGAGCCGGCACTGCGCGCTGAAGAAACCCGGCCGCGGGTTTGACAGGCGCCTTCCAGGCCACTCGGCGAAGGAGGCGCCCATGAATGATTCACAGAACACACCCAAGTCATCCAGACGGCAGACGGGCGGGGCGGACGAACAGCCGACCCCCATGGAGGTCCTGCGTCAGGCACGGACCCAGCTCGCCGAGCTCACCGGCATGAACGCGGAGACAGTGACGTCCTTCGAGCAGACCGAGGACGGCTGGACGCTCGAAATAGAGGTCCTGGAACTGTCCCGTGTCCCCGACACGATGAGCCTGATGGCGAGCTACCAGGTCGATCTAGACCCGGAGGGAGAGCTCACCGGTTACCGGCGCGTGCGCCGCTACGAACGTGGGCGCTCCGACGCACACAGGCCCGGCGGCCGGTAGGCCGCCCGCCCACTCCCGATTCACCGTCCCGAGACAAGGAGGAACGGTCGGCATGACCGTTGTCCCGGCACAGCAGACCGGCGGCGGAGGCGGCAGCAGCGGCCTCTACGACGTTCTCGAGCTCGTACTCGACAGGGGGCTCGTCATTGACGCGTTCGTGCGGGTATCCCTGGTCGGCATCGAAATCCTGAAGATCGACGTCCGTGTCGTCGTCGCCAGCGTCGACACCTATCTCCGCTTCGCAGAGGCGTGCAACCGGCTCGACCTCGAGGCCGGGCCGCGCAAGAGCCCCGGCCTGCCCGACATGGTCGGCCAGATCACCGAGTCCGGAGCGCGCGGCAAGTCCAAGGGAGCCCTGTCCGGCGCCGCAGAGACCATCTCGGACGCCTTCAAGCAGGCACGTGAGGAAGGCGAGCGCGAGCCCAAGCCCCGCGCCCGCAAGTCCACCACGACGCGCAGGAAGGAGGAGCAGGAGTGAGCACGTACGTGTACGGCATCACCGCGAGCTCGCATCCCGCCCTTCCGAAGGACCTGGACGGGGTGGGCGAGCCGGCGCGCCCCGTGCGCGTCCTGAAGGCGGGCGAGCTCGCCGCCCTCGTCAGCGACGCCCCCGAAGACCTGCGTCCCAAGCGCAGGGAACTGCTCGCCCACTCGAACGTGCTCGCCGAGGCGGGTGCCGGCGGCTGCGTGCTGCCCATGCGGTTCGGCAGCGTCGCCCCTGACGACGACACGGTCACCTCGGTCCTCACCGAACGCGTCGAGCACTACAAGGAGCGGCTCGCGGCCCTGGACGGCAAGGTCGAGTACAACGTGAAGGCCACGCACGCCGAGGAGGCCGTGCTGCACCGGGTGCTGGCCGCGAACCCGGAGATCCGGGCCATGACGGAGGCCAACCGGCAGGCCGGCGGCGGTACCTACGAGCAGCGGCTCAAGCTCGGCGAGATGGTCGTCGCCGCGGTCAAGGCCCAGGAGGCCGAGGACGCGACCGAGGTGCAGCACACCCTGGAACCGGCCGCGGCCGCGGTCAGCCAGGGCCCGGACTCCACCGGCTGGCTCGCCAACGTGTCGTTCCTGGTCGACCGCGACTCCGTCGAGACGTTCATGGCCGCCGTCGAGCAGCTCCGTGCGGACCATCCGCATCTGGACCTGCGCGTCAACGGCCCGCTGCCGCCGTACAGCTTCGTCGAGCCCGGCCCCGCCGAGCCCGCGGACGCCATGTCCGGCGGCGGAACGACGAAGGAGTGAGGCCGTGGGACTGATCGGAGAGGTGCTCCTGCTGCCGTTCGCCCCGGTGCGCGGCAGCGGTTGGGTGATCAGACAGGTGCTGCGCGAGGCCGAGCGCCTGTACTACGACCCGGCCGCCGTACGGGCCGAACTGGCGAGGCTGGAGGAGCAGTTGACCGCGGGCGAGATCGACGAGGAGGAGTTCGACCGCCGTGAGGACGAACTTCTCGACCGACTCGAGATCGGCCTGCGCGCAGGGTACGGGAACAGCGACGGGACGGCATGATGAACCGAGCGGGACTGGGCCTCGCGATAGGGGCCGGATACTTCCTCGGACGGACGAGGAAACTGAAACTGGCGGTGGCCGTCGGCAGCGTCGTGGCCGGCAAGCGGCTGCATCTGAGCCCGCGGGCCGTCGCCGACCTGGTCTCCCAGCAACTGCAGAACAACCCGCAGTTCAAGGAGATCGGGGACCAGCTGCGCGAGGATCTGCGCGGCGTCGGCCAGGCGGCGTCCGGCGCTCTGGTCGAGCGCCGGCTCGACTCGCTCGCCGACCGGCTGCACGGACGCACCGCCGAGGTGCGCGAGCGGCTGTCGGGTGCGGTGCCGACGCCGGATCTCGGTGCGCGGGACGAGGAAGCCGAAGAGGAGAACGAGGACGAGGAGCCGCGCGCGGAGGACGACGAAGAGCCGCGCGCGGACGACGAGGAGCGTGACGAGCCGGAGGGCTCCGAGGCGGACGAGCAAGCCGAGGAGACCGAGGGAGCCGATGACGCCGAGGCCGAGGAGTCGTCCCGGAAGGGGGCGGCGAAGCGGGCTCCGGTGAAGAAGACCGCCAAGAAGTCGGCGCAGAAGGCCTCCACGAAGAAGGCCCCTACGAAGAAGGCCTCCACGCAGGCTCCCACGAAGAAGACGGCGGCCAAGAAGACCGCCGCCGGAAGGACAGCGCCCAGGAAGGCGGCGCAGAAGCGGAGCGCAACCGCGAGGTCGGCCGCCAGGAAGACGGCCGGGTCCGGCGGCACCGCACGCGGCGGCCGGGCGCGCCAGTCGAAGGGCGGTGAGGAGTGATGACCGAGACGCTCGGATCCGTCGGCTCCGCGGCCCGCGGAGCGGCGAAGCAACCACTCGCCGGCGTGGCCCACAGCGAGGCCGCCGACCGGCTCAAGGCCGAGCTGCAGGAGTACCTCGCCGCGCAGACACAGCGGATGCTGGTCGGCGCCGGCCGCAAACTCGGCGAGGCCACGGTCAAGCTGACCGACGTCGCCGAGGGCCGCAGCCCGGGCCTGGCCAAGCTCGCCCTCGACGGCGGCCGCAAGCTCGCCGACGGCAAGGGCCCCCTGCGCACCGCGCTGGAGGTCGGCGCCACACACGCCAAGGACAACGTGGTCGGCGCGTTCAAGAACCTCGGCGGCAAGATCATGGACAAGGGAAAAGGCAAGAACAAGGGAAAGGCCGGCAACAAGCCCACCGTCATCATCGAGCACGTCGATGTCGGCGTGCCGGTGCGCTCCGCGTACGACCAGTGGACCCAGTACCAGGACTTCAGCACTTTCGCGAAGGGCGTGAAGAGCGCGAACCGCGCCGACGACACGACCTCCGACTGGCAGCTCAAGGTCTTCTGGTCCAACCGCAGCTGGAAGGCGCACACCACCGAGCAGGTGCCGGACGACCGCATCGCCTGGACCTCGGAGGGCGCCAAGGGCACCACGAAGGGCGTGGTCTCCTTCCACCGCCTGGACGACAGCCTCACCCGGGTGCTGCTGGTCATCGAGTACTACCCCAGTGGCCTGTTCGAGAAGACCGGCAACCTCTGGCGCGCCCAGGGCCGCCGGGCCCGCCTCGACCTGAAGAACTACGTCCGCTTCGTCACCCTCAAGGGAGAGGTCGAGGACGGCTGGCGCGGCGAGATCCGCGACGGTGAGGTCGTCCGCAGCCATGAGGACGCGGTCGCGGAGGAGGACGAGGAGGAGGAGTACGAAGAGGACGAGGAGGAGCGCGAGGACGAGGAACCCGAGGGCGAGTACGAGGAAGACGAAGAGGACGAGTACGAAGAGGACGAGGAGGAGCCCGAGGACGCGTACGAGGAGGAGTCCGAGGACGAGGATGAGACCGAGGACGAGACCGAGTACGCCGGTGGCGGGAGCCGACGATGACGATGCCCAGCCGGCTCCCCGAGCCCTACGGCCAGGGGGGTGGCGCGAACCTCGCCGACATCCTGGAGAGGGTGCTGGACAAAGGGATCGTCATCGCGGGCGACATCCGCATCAACCTGCTCGACATCGAACTCCTCACCATCAAGCTGCGCCTCATCGTCGCCTCGGTCGACAAGGCGAAAGAGATGGGCATCGACTGGTGGGAGGACGACCCGGCGCTGTCCTCCGGCGCCCGCCGCAAAGAACTCGCCCGGGAGAACGCCGAGTTGCGCGAGCGTCTGGCCCAGCTGGAGTCCGCCGGGGAAGAGAAGGAGGCCTGATGACCGCACTGCGCTACGTCTACGCCGTCTGCCGCCCCTTTCGCTCCGCCCTCCAGTCCCAGCTGTCGGGGGTCGCCGGGGCGCCGCCGAAGCAACTGACGCACCACGGTCTGGTCGCCGTCGTCAGCACGGTGCCCGAGGCGGACTTCGCCGAGGAGCCGCTTCGCGCGCACCTGGAGGACCTGGACTGGCTCACCGCGACGGCCCGCGCCCACCAGCAGGTCATCGACGCGCTCACCGCGGTCACCACCCCGCTGCCGCTGCGGCTCGCCACCGTCTTCCGGGACGACAGCGGCGTACGGACCATGATGGAGGCCCGCGAGGAGGACTTCCGGCGTGTTCTCGACCGGCTGGAGGGGCGGGTGGAGTGGGGCGTCAAGGTGTACGCCGAGACGGGGTCCGCGGAGTCGGCGGCTCCCGCGGCCTCGGCGGCTCCCGCTGAGACCGGCGCTGAGACCGGCCGGCCGGAGCCGAAGGCCGCCCTGTCGGGCCGCGACTATCTACGACAGCGCCGCATGCAGACGCGGGCCCGCGAGGACGTGTGGCAGTCGGCCGCCGCATTCGCCGGCCGACTGCACGAAAAACTCTCCGCTTTCGCCGAGGATTCCCGGCTGCACGCCCCGCAGAGCGCCACGCTTTCCCGGGCATCCGGACAGAATGTGCTCAACGCCGCCTATCTGGTGCCGCGCGCGGATTCCGAGGAATTCGTGGAACTCGTGGACCGGGAGAAGGACGACGCCCCCGGAATCCGGGTCGAACTCACCGGACCCTGGGCGGCCTATTCCTTCACGAGCGAGTTCGCGCAGGAGCCGGAGGAGAGGCCGTGACCGTCGTCGAACGCCGCGAGATCGCCCTCGTGGACCTGCTCGACCGGCTGCTTGCCGGAGGTGTCGTCGTCACGGGGGACATCACCCTGCGCATCGCGGACGTCGACCTCGTCCGCATCGACCTGAACGCGCTGATCAGCTCGGTCAACGAGCAGGTCCCGTCACCTTGGGGGGAGTTGACATGACGGCACGCCGAAACCGGCTGGACCTCGAACCCGACACCGTGGAACGCGACCTGGTGAAACTCGTCCTGACGGTGGTCGAGCTGCTGCGCCAGCTCATGGAGCGCCAGGCGCTGCGCCGCTTCGACACGGGCGACCTGAGCGAGGAGCAGGAGGAGCGGATCGGCCTCACCCTGATGCTCCTCGAAGAACGCATGACCGAACTGCGCGAGCGTTACGGGCTGCGGCCCGAGGACCTGAACCTGGACCTCGGGCCGCTGGGCCCCCTGCTTCCCCGGGAGTGAGATCAGCTCACCACCGGTACCAACGGCCCCTGCCTCCCGCCGCGGTCGTACCCCGCATCAGGAAACCCAGAAGCCACACCACGAGAACCGCGATTGCGATCCACCACAGCGCCTTCAGTGCGAATCCGGCACCGAAGAGAATCAGAGCCAGTAGCAGCACGAGCAGAATAGGAACCATAATTCGACCTCCTGCTCGCCGGGTTTCCAGAAATTCGCGATTCAGGCTTCCTTACGGCACAGAATCTCCCCGTGCAGCACACTGAACCAGCCGTCCTCCTGCCGCCCCCACTCCCGCCAGGCCTCCGACACGGCCCGCAGCTGCTCCGTGGTCGCGTGTCCGCCCTCGGTGGCCCGCTCGGCATAGGCCGAGGCCAGCGTGCGGTCCGCCCACAGGCCGCTCCACCAGGCCCGCTCCTGCGGCGTCGAGTAGGTCCAAGTGCTGGACGTGGCCGTGATGTCCGTGAACCCCGCCCGCAGCGCCCAGGACTTCAGCCGGCGCCCGGCGTCCGGCTCGCCGCCGTTGGCGCGGGCGACCCTGCGGTACAGGTCCAGCCAGGCGTCCATGCCCGGGGACGCCGGATACCACGTCATCGCCGCGTAGTCCGAGTCGCGGACCGCGATGAGACCGCCCGGCCTGGTCACCCGCTTCATCTCGCGCAGCGCCGCCACCGGATCACCGACGTGCTGCAGTACCTGGTGGGCGTGGACGACGCAGAACGTGTCGTCCGGGAAGTCCAGGGCGTGCACGTCCGCGACCGTGAAGTCGACGTTCGTCAGGCCGCGTCCGGCGGCCGTGGCCCGGGCCTGCTCCAGGATCTCCGGCGCCCGGTCGGCACCGGTGACGTGCCCGTCGGGGACCAGGGCCGCCAGGTCGGCCGTGATCGTGCCGGGACCGCAGCCGACGTCCAGGATCCGCATGTGCGGCTTCAGTGATCCGAGCAGGTAGGCGGCGGAGTTGGCGGCGGTGCGCCAGGTGTGCGAACGCAGCACGGACTCGTGGTGCCCGTGCGTGTAGACGGCGGTCTCCTGGGCCTTCGACATGGCTGTTCCCCTCGTCTCGTCGTACCGGCTCACGGGGCACGGGGCCCCGCCGGCGGTACGCGACACCGTATGCCTGCATGTCGAATATTGAGATATGTGTTTCGATATTTGGACTGACGGAAGGTCAGGAGCTGGGAAGCGGACGGTACACCGTCAGTGCCTCCGGCAGCTTCTCCAGCGTCACCTCGCCCCCCACCTCGGTGACTTCACCGTCGTACGCGAGGAGCGCGCCGGGCGTGACGCCCGACAGATGCAGCCGGCCCACCTGGACCGCGGCGTGGGCCGGGGAACGGGTCAGCGGGCCCGCGAGGGCGGCCGCGAGCAGGCGCAGGGCGGGTCGGCGGCCGCCGTGCACGACCCGCACGTCCAGCACGCCGTCCGCGAGGTCCAGGCGCCGCGCGGGCGCCAGGCCCACCCGGTGGTAGGTGCCGTTCCCGGCGAACAGCAGCCACAACGGGTGGGCGCGCCCGGCGACTTCGGCGTGCAGCGGGTGGCGTTCGCTGCGCAGGACACGCAGGGCCGCGAGCACGCCGGCCGGCCACGCCCCGATCCGGGGCGAGAAGTGGTCCCGCACGCGCACCAGTTCCGGGTACACCCCCAGGCTGCAGGTGTTGAGGAACAGGCCCTGCCGTCCGTCGCAGGTGAACCGGCCCACGTCCACGCGCACGGCCTGGCCCCGCTGCACGGCCCGGCTCAGATCACGCGCGTCCTCCACGCCCAGGTCGTGGGCGAAGTGGTTCATCGTGCCGCCGGGCAGCACCGCGAGCGGCAGACCGTGCCGCAGCGCCACCTCGGCGGCCGCGTTCACCGTGCCGTCGCCGCCGCACACGCCGAGCACCCGGGCCCGGGTCGCAGCCTTCCGCAACTCGGCGCGGGTATCGGACGATTCGCACTCGACGACCTCGGCGCGCGGCAGCGTGTCCAGCAGGGCGTGCACCCGGTCGGCGGTGCCCGACCCCTTGTTGGCCACCACGACCAGGCCCTCTCCCTCCGGCAGCGCCGGAACGTCCGTACGGGGCCGCGCGGGCGGGACCAGCCGGTCACGCGTCGGCACCATGCCCCGTACGGCGAACGCGGCACCCGCACCCAGGGCCGCCCCCGCCAGCACATCGCTCGGGAAGTGGACGCCCGTGTACACCCGGGACAGCGCGACCGACCAGGCGATCGGGGCCACGGCCAGGCCCCACCCGGGCGACTCCAGGGCGACACCGGTCGCGAAGGCGGCCGCCGACGCGGAGTGACCGGACGGGAACGAGGTGGTGATCGGCTGCCGCTTCAGCTGCCGGACCAGCGGTACGGGGTCCAGGACGGGGCGGGGACGGCGTACCGACCGCTTCCCGAGCGTGTTGATGGTCAGCGAGGCCAGGCTCAGCGAGGCGAGGCCCCGGGCCGCCGCCCGGCGGGCCCTCGGCGTCCGGCTGGCGGCGATGGCGGCGGCCGCCGCGAACCACAGCACGCCGTGGTTCGCGCTCCGGCTCAGCCGCGGCAGCACCGGCTCGGCATACGGCCAGTGCCGCTCGGCGGCGAACTCGAACAGCCGCGAGTCGAGGGCGAGGAGCCGGTCGCGCAGGGCGTGCCGGCCGGGCGTGGGGACGGTGAGGTCGACGTCTGGGCTCATACAGGGCTGGGTACCCTGAAGTGGCCGATTGCTGTCCGGCCGACAGTGACCGACATACGAAGGAACCTGTGCATGCGCCTGCTCCTCATACGCCACGGCCAGACCCCGTCCAACCTGCACCACCTGCTGGACACGGCCGTCCCCGGCCCGGGCCTGACCGCACTCGGCGAACAGCAGGCCGCGGCGCTGCCTGCGGCGCTGGCCGACGAGGACATCGAGGCGGTGTACGCCTCCACGCTCACCCGCACCCAGCTCACCGCGGCCCCACTTGCCGCCGCCCGTGGCCTCGACGTGCTGGTGCGCGACGGTATACGCGAGCTGTCCGCGGGCGACCTGGAGATGCTGCCCGGCGACTCCGAGCAGGGTGAGCTCTACATGAAGACGGTGTTCGCGTGGGCCGCCGGTGACACGGAGCTGCGTGTGCCGGGTGGCGAGAGCGGTGCGGAGGCGCTGGCGCGGTATGACGCCGTGGTGGGCGAGGCCGCCGACAGTGGGGCCGGGACCGTGGCGATGGTCAGTCATGGTGCGGCGATCCGTATGTGGACGGCTGCTCGTGCCGACAACGTGGACGTGGCCTTCGCCGCGGCGCATCCGCTCGAGAACACCGGCGTGGTGATTCTGGAGGGCTCGCCTGCGGAGGGGTGGAAGGCGGTGTCGTGGGCGGGGGCGGTTGTGGTTCCCGCCGGGGAGGGCGGACCTGCGGGGTGGCCTGTCGTCGGGGATGCGCCGTAGGGGGCCTTGTTCGATGCCGGGTGCGGGTGCTTTGTGGCTGGTCGCGCCCACGCGGCGGAGCCGCATATGTCACAGCCCCGCGCCCCTTGGGGCGCGTCTCGGCGTCCGGCGTTCTGGATAACGGTTTGCCCGGGCTCCGCGTCGGCCCGCAGAATTCGGCACCATGGGACATCTGGAAGCCGCGCACCTCGAGTACTACCTCCCCGACGGGAGGGCGTTGCTCGGCGACGTGTCCTTCCGGGTGGGGGAAGGGGCCGTGGTCGCCCTGGTCGGGCCCAACGGGGCCGGGAAGACGACCCTGCTGCGGCTGATCTCCGGTGAGCTGAAGCCGCACGGCGGGACGGTCACCGTCAGTGGCGGTCTCGGTGTGATGCGGCAGTTCGTGGGGTCCGTACGGGACGAGACGACCGTACGCGATCTGCTCGTTTCGGTCGCACCGCCCCGGATCCGCGAGGCGGCGAAGGCCGTCGACGCCGCCGAGCACGCCATCATGACCGTCGACGACGAGGCCGCCCAGCTCAGGTATGCGCAGGCCCTCGCCGACTGGGCCGAAGCGCGCGGGTACGAGGCCGAGACGCTGTGGGACATGTGCACCACGGCCGCGCTCGGCGTGCCGTACGAGAAGGCGCAGTGGCGGCAGGTACGGACCCTGTCCGGCGGTGAGCAGAAGCGGCTGGTGCTGGAGGCGCTGCTGCGCGGCACGGACGAGGTGCTGCTGCTCGACGAGCCCGACAACTATCTCGACGTGCCCGGCAAGCGCTGGCTGGAGGAGCGTCTGAAGGAGACCCGTAAGACGGTTCTCTTCGTCTCCCACGATCGTGAACTCCTCGCCCGCGCCGCCGAGAAGATCGTGTCGGTGGAGCCCTCGCCGGCCGGCGCGGACGCGTGGGTGCACGGTGGTGGCTTCGCCACGTACCACGAGGCCCGGCGCGAACGCTTCGCCCGTTTCGAGGAGTTGCGCAGGCGCTGGGACGAGAAGCACGCCCAGTTGAAGAAGCTGGTGCTGAGCCTCCGCCAGGCCGCCTCCATCAGCCATGAGCTGGCCTCCCGCTACCAGGCGGCCCAGACCCGGCTGCGCAAGTTCGAGGAGGCCGGGCCGCCGCCGGAGCCGCCGCGTGAGCAGGACATCAGGATGCGGCTGAAGGGCGGACGCACCGGGGTACGGGCCGTCACCTGCGAGGGGCTCGAGCTGACCGGCCTGATGAAGCCGTTCTCCCTGGAGGTCTTCTACGGCGAACGCGTCGCTGTTCTCGGCTCCAACGGGTCCGGCAAGTCGCACTTCCTGCGGTTGCTGGCGGGTGAGGACGTGGCGCACACGGGGGAGTGGAGGCTGGGCGCGCGTGTGGTGCCCGGGCACTTCGCGCAGACGCACGCGCATCCCGAGCTGATGGGGCGGACGCTCCTCGACATCCTGTGGAAGGAGCATGCCCAGGACCGGGGTGCGGCGATGTCGCGGCTGCGGCGCTATGAGCTGACCCAGCAGGCCGAGCAGGCCTTCGACCGGCTGTCGGGAGGTCAGCAGGCGCGTTTCCAGATTCTTCTGCTGGAGTTGGAGGGTGTGACGGCGCTGCTCCTCGACGAGCCGACGGACAACCTCGATCTGGAGTCCGCGGAGGCGCTTCAGGAAGGGCTGGAGGCCTTCGACGGTACGGTGCTGGCGGTCACGCACGACCGGTGGTTCGCCCGTTCCTTCGACCGTTATCTGGTCTTCGGCAGCGACGGTCGCGTCCGCGAGACGCCGGAACCGGTGTGGGACGAACGCCGGGTGGAACGGGCCCGGTAGTTCTTCGCCCCCGCCAGGGGGCTCTGCCCCCTGGACCCCCGCTCCTAAAACGCCGGACGGGCTGACTTACAGCCCGTCCGGCGTTTGAGGACGAGGCCCGTTCAGGGCCGAAGCGGGGGTCTGGGGGCGCAGCCCCCAGGGATGGGACGGGTAGGGGCGGCGGGGGCGAGGAAATGTCGGGACGTGCCCCCGGCGGTCACGTCCAGCGCAGCAGGGCCCCCAGACCTCCCGCCGGCTCCCTCTCCGGGTCCGCCGGGGTCAGCGACAGCGCAGCCGCACCCGTGGCGACCGCGGAGCGGATCAGCGCGTCGTCCGCGCGGGCCGACCACGCGTGCTGCTCGCCGAGGATCTTCAGATCCGTACGGCGCACCGCCACCTGGTCCGGATCCTCACCGATCCACACCTCACGATGCGCGTCAGGAGCGTCCGGACGGATCAGCAGCTCGTCGATACGGTGCTCACGCGCCGCCTCGATCAGCGCGGGCACCCCCTCCACCGCCCCGGAACGCCCCTCGGGACCCGGCTCGCGGGCCGCCAGGAACCGCTCCAGCTCCCGCTCCGCCCGCTGCCGTACATGCTCCTCGCGGGCCCGTGCGACATCCTCGTCGAGCAGCCTGCTGCCGGTGCCGTGCGGCGCCTCGACCACGAGATCCTGCATCCGCTGCGGCAGCCGTTCGTGCACGGCCCGCCGCTCCCGGTCGTCACCGACGAGAATCAGCAGGTCGGCGCGGGTCTCCTCCTGGCATACGGCGAGCGCGTCGGCGATCTCGGCGGCGTTGTGCTCCCAGGTGTTCTCCACCTTGAGCTGGAAGTGCCGCTCGGACCAGTCGACCGTGCTCGTCCGGTGGATCGGATGCTGCCGGCCGGTGACCGAGCCGACGTCCTGCCGGCCCAGCGCGGTACGCAGCTCGAAGGCGGCGCCCTTGCGGTCGACGTAGGCCACCACGCACACGGGGTCCTCACCCGCCAGCTCCAGCAGCGGCGCGGTGTGCGGCAGCGGCGCCCAGTGCGCGCTGTCGCGCAGCGGGGCGCGGGCCAGCGGCGGATCCAGCACCACTTCACCCGCGCAGGCGAAGATCGCGCGCCCATGGGGCTCGGAGGAGTGCTCCAGTTCCTCCAGCGCGGCCCGTACGGCCCGGCAGGTCGAGTCGTCGGCGCCCTGCCCGGCGAGCTCCCGGGACAGGGCCTGAGCCGTCAGGTGTCGTTCGTGGGGTGTGTCCTCCGTGTGGCGTGAGGTGTCGACGTACACGGAGGCCCAGGGACCAGGGTGTTCGTACAGTGGATGCAGAAAGGCGAGATCCATGGTTCTCTCCCGTACACCTCTCGGGGGCTGTGTGCTCTACGGGCGGGTACCCGGACGGCATGACTGAACACGACGAGCGGGACACCACGATGACCGGAGTCGATCCCGGCCGGCTGGACGACCAGCAGCTCATGAAGGAGCTGGAGACCATCCACCGGACGCGCCACGACACGCTGCTGTACGGCTCGAACGACGCGCTGCGGGCCCACAACGAACGCATGGCTCAGCTGGAGGGCGAATACCTGCGCCGCAACCCACGCCGCACGGTGGCCGCAGGCCGAACCCGTGAGGGCGCCCGCGACCGCACCGTTCCCCCGGTGTGAGGCACGGCCGTCGGTCACATCGGTGTGACGCACGGCCGTCGGTCACACGCCTGGACGAACCTGCGGGTGCACGATCCCTGCGGGGCCGCGGGCCGATGAAGCGCGCCTGGACCACCGCTGGCACCGCTCCGGTCTCTCCGCGGCCTCTCCACGTCCGGCCTCTCCACGTCCGGCCTCTCCACGTCGGTGCGCCGGGAGGACCCCGTCAGTCCCTCGTCCCGGCGCACCTGGTCTTCTGGTCTCAGCACCGCACCGGCGGCCGCCCCCAATGGCGATGCGCCGCCACCGCGGCCACGAAGGCCCGCAGGAACTCCTCGCTCGCCGGCCCCGGCGAGGTGTCCGTCACCACGCCCTGGTCGGCGACCGTGTGGTGGAACTCGGCGGACAGGCGTACGCCCTCCGGCTCGAGGGAGGACAGGACGCCCACGCCGGAGCCGAGCGCGCCCACCGGTTTGCCGTGCCGATAGGCGTCCCGTACGAAGCGCATCGCGTCCTGGTCGGCGGCCGTCGGCGGAGTGCCCACGGGGCCGCCGGGCAGCAGCACGGCGTCGTACAGCACCGAGGCGACGGTCGGCAGCGCGCGGTCGACCGCGAACCGGTCACCGTCGGCCCCGGTGACCGCGCCGTCCGACGGCGCCAGCGCCTCGACGATCGCGCCCTCGGCCGTGAGCGCGTCACGCACCGACGTGACCTGGGCGGTGTCGACGCCGTCGTGCACGAGGACGGCGATCTGCCGGGTGCGGATCGAGCCGTCTCCGCGCAGCGACTCCAGGCTCAGGGCGGGGGAGGACAGCTTGTCCGCGGCCTCCGTCCCGGACGGCTCCGGCACTCCGATGCCGCGTGCCACCTCGGCCGCCAGGTCACCGTTCACCCTGGCGAGATGCTCGACCGTACGGGCCCGTACCTCCCTCGCCCCGACCTTGCCCAGCTCGAACCGGAACGCCTCGACGATGTGCTGTTGCTCCCAGTCGGCCATGCTGTTCCAGAACATCGCGGGCTGGGTGTAGTGGTCCTGGAAACTCGCGCTGCGGCGGCGGATCTTGGCGCCGTCGACGCGTTCCGCGTAGTGCGTGTACGCGTGCCCGTCGGCACCGGCGTGCGCGGGGCAGCCGCCGCCGAGGGAGTTCGGGAAGTAGTTGGTGCCCCGGTGGATCGCGCTCTGGTGATAGCCGTCGCGCTGGTTGGTGCGGACGGGCGCCAGCGGGCGGTTGACGGGGATCTGCGTGAAGTTGGGGCCGCCCAGGCGGATCAACTGGGTGTCCAGGTAGGAGAAGTTGCGGGCCTGGAGCAGCGGGTCGTTGGTGAAGTCGATGCCGGGGACGACGTTCGCCGTGTGGAAGGCGACCTGCTCGGTCTCCGCGAAGAAATTCTCCGGGTTGCGGTTCAGGACCATCCGACCGATCGGCCGTACCGGCACCTGCTCCTCCGGGATGATCTTCGTGGCGTCGAGCAGATCGAAGTCGAAGGCGAACTCGTCCTCCTCCGGCACGAGCTGGACGCCCAGCTCCCACTCCGGGTACTCGCCCGCCTCGATCGCGTCCCACAGGTCGCGCCGGTTGAAGTCCGGGTCACGGCCCTGGCACTCCTGCGCCTCGTCCCACACCAGCGACTGCACACCCAGTCGCGGTTTCCAGTGGAACTTCACGTAGGTGCCCTTGCCGGCCGCGTTCACGAAGCGGAAAGTGTGCACGCCGAAGCCCTGCATCATGCGGTAGCTGCGGGGGATCGCCCGGTCCGACATCAGCCACATGATCGCGTGCAGCGTCTCCGGCTGCAGCGACACGAAGTCCCAGAGCGTGTCGTGTGCGGAGGCGCCGGTGGGGATGTCGTTGTGCGGCTCCGGTTTCACCGCGTGCACGAAGTCCGGGAACTTGATGCCGTCCTGGATGAAGAAGACCGGGAAGTTGTTCCCGACCAGGTCGTAGTTCCCCTCCGACGTGTAGAACTTGGTCGCGAAGCCGCGTACGTCCCGCACGGTGTCCGCAGAGCCCTTCGGCCCCTGCACCGTGGAAAACCGCACGAACACCGGCGTCTGCACGGACGGGTCCTGGAGGAAGGCCGCGCGGGTGAACTCCGCGCAGGACTCGTACGGTTCGAAGTAGCCGTACGCGCCCGCGCCCCGCGCGTGCACCACTCGCTCCGGGATCCGCTCGTGGTCGAAGTGGGTGAGCTTCTCCCGGAAGTGGAAGTCCTCCATCAGCGTCGGACCGCGCTCGCCGACGGCCAGCGAGTCGTCGGTGTGGTCGACCTCGACTCCCTGGTCGGTGGTGAGCGGCCCGGCCGCGGGGTCGTCCGCCCGGAAGGCCTCCCTCTGCTCCTGCTTGCGGTCCGCCTGCTCCTGCTTGTGGTCCCCCATCAGGCGGCCTCCTTGGACTCCCGGGCGAACACGTCCAGGAACGTGTCGCAGAACGCCTTCAGATCGTCCGGCTTACGGCTGGTGACCAGCTTGTTCGGGCCGTGGTCGCAGATCCGCACCTGCTCGTCGACCCAGGTGCCGCCCGCGTTGCGGATGTCCGTCTGCAGACTCGGCCAGGAGGTCAGCACCCGGCCGCGTACGACGTCCGCCTCCACCAGCGTCCATGGGGCGTGGCAGATCGCGGCGACCGGGCGGCCCTTCTCGAAGAAGTCCCGCACGAACGCGACCGCCTTGCGGTTCATCCGCAGATAGTCCGGGTTGGCGACCCCGCCCGGCAGGACCAGCCCGTCGAAGGAGTCGGCCGAGATGTCCCCGAGGACCTCCTGCACGGGGAACTTCTCCGCCTTGTCGAGATGGTGGAACGCCTGGATCGTGCCCGGCTTCGTCGACACCAGCACCGGTTCGTGCCCCGCGTCCACCGCCGCCTGCCACGGATCGGTGAGCTCGACCTGCTCGACGCCCTCGGGTGCGGTCAGAAATGCGATGCGCATGATGGTTCAACGTCCTTCCGTGGCCCGGAAACGGGTCTCGTCGCTCGCGCGTTTCCTGTCCCGTTTCTTGTCGCGCCTGGCCGTGCGCGCGCAGCGCAGCAGTTCCTCGCCGTACGGCAGCAGCACACAGGTGCCGATCGCGGCCGCGATGCCGGCGAGATAGCCGCGGGACAGCGGGCGCCGGCGCGGCACGAGACGCCAGGCGTCCGGATCGCCGCGGCCGCCGCGCACCAGCGACTTCACCTGGTCGGCGTGCAGACACATCAGCGCGGACAGTCCGCCGAACGGCAGCGACTCCAGGAAGCTGTGGATGTGCTGCTCGACCGGCTTGACCTCGCGGTCGCTGTCGACGGCCGTGCGCACGTCCCACAGCGCGGTCGCCTCGTGCGCCGCGGTCGCGCCGAGCTGCACGCTGAGCAGCAGCGGGTTGACCTCGTAGCGCAGGGTCAGCGCGATGGGGATGCCCACCTCGGTCATCATCAGCGCGTGGATCAGCGACTCCTTGGTGCCCGCCGTCTCCTCGATCCGGGTCCGCCGGTGCATCCACCAGTCGGCGAGGCCCGGCACGAACCAGCTGGGCAGCAGCCCGTACAGCAGATAGCGGACGGTGGCGTCACCGACGTCCGCGGTGACGCCGGAGGCGCTGATCTCGGCGGCCTGGTCCCGTCGTCCCATGGGCCTCACTCGTCCGGAGCCGCACGGCTGATCTCGGCCAGCGCCGAGCCGGGATCCTGCTTCTCGGCCAGGTCCCCGAGGCTGACGATGCCGACCGGCAGGCCGTCCTCGACGACCGGCAGCCGTCGTACGGCGTGCTCGCGCATCAGCGCGACCGCCACCGACACCCGCTCGCCCGGCTCGATCACCACCGGGTCCCGGCTGCACACCGACTCGGCGCTCACCGTCAGCGGATCGGCGCCGTCGGCGACCGCCCGCACCGTGATGTCACGGTCGGTGAGCACGCCCACGACATCCTGTCCGTCGGCCACCACCACATCGCCGATGTCCTGCGCCCGCATCAGCTGCGCCGCCTCGACGAGCGAGGCGTCCGGGCGGACGGCGACCACGCCCGGAGTCATGACGTCCCTTACGAAATCAGCCATTACTGGCCCTTCCTGCGTTACGCGGCCGGTACGGGTGCCGCGGTCGCGGCGGTGTGACCCCGCCCGCAGTACCCGGCCACCGGCCCCCTATGCGTTCCTGCGCCGCGTGGACCGTTCGGCCCCGGTCAGGGCCTCGGCCAGCTCCTGGACGTTGGCGTAGCGCGCCGAGCGCGGCAGCCGCTCCAGCGGCTCCACGAGAGCGTCGGGCGCGTATCCGCGGCGCAGGGCACTGATCAGATCCCGGGGGCTCGCCGGGAAGGAGCTACGGCCCAGAATCCGCGCCAGCTCCAGCCGGACCGTCTCCAGGGACGCTGCCTGGGGCCCCGGCCACCCCACCGGTCCGTGCGCGACCTGCGGGTCGTCGTCCGCGGACGGCTCCGGGTCGTGCCACTCCTCGGTCCGCGTGGGGTGCCCGGACCGCAGCAGCCCCTGCAGTTCGTGCTTCATCTCGTCGTCACGGTGAACGCTCAGCCGGTCACTGCCTCGCTGCATGACTCCCTCCAGATCTTCGGGGGTGCGCACCGCGTACCCGATGAGAGGGGGCCGACACAGGGTTTGCGCCCCGGAAGGCGGGAGACCCGGACCTTCACCCCCCGCGCACGCTCTGGGGAAGGACCGGGCCATGGCACTGATCGCTGTGCTACTTCCACTTCTGATGCTCGGCATGGTGCTGGCACTGGGCCGTTACGAGGAACTGCTCCTCCCGAGGGAGCAGGACCAGGACCGGCCGGAGCGGCGGCGCCGGCTCACCGAGCGACCGGGCCACTGAAGCCCCGACCGGCGGCGCCCGACAGTGCGGGCGCCGCCGGTCGCGTACGCGAAGCCGATGCGGACGGTGTCGGCGTCAGCCGTGCCTCTTCTCCCGTCCCGGCAGGAACTCCTGCATCTTCGCCTTGAACCCCTGCTTGACCATCGACCCCCGGTCAGCGTCGCCCTTCAGGATCGACGCGGCCGTCGCCTCCATCTGCTCCCAGGTGGCGTGCGGCGGGATCGGCGGTACGGCCGGGTCCGTCAGGAACTCGATCACCGCGGGGCCGTCCGCCTCGAGGCCCGCGCGCCAGCCCGCCTCGACGTCCTCGGGCTTCTCCACCCGGATGCCGGTCAGGCCGAGGGAGCGGGCGAAGGCGGCGTACTGCACGTCCGGGATCTCCTGGGAGGGCAGGAAGGACGGGGCGCCCTCCATGGCCCGCATCTCCCAGGTGACCTGGTTGAGGTCGTGGTTGTTGAACACGCCCACGATCAGGCGCGGATCGTCCCACTGGTCCTTGTACTTCGCGGCCGTGATCAGCTCCGCCAGCCCGTTCATCTGCATCGCCCCGTCGCCGACCAGCGCGATCGCCGGACGGTTCGGGTGCGCGAACTTCGCGCCGATCGCGTACGGCACCCCGCAGCCCATCGTCGCCAGCGTCCCGGACAGCGACGCGCGCATGCCGGGCCGCAGCGTCAGATGGCGGGCGTACCAGTTCGCCGCCGAGCCCGAGTCGGAGCTGATGATGGCGTTGCCGGGCAGCAGCGGGTCCAGTGCGCGGGCGACGTACTCCGGGTTGATCGGGTCGGCCGACAGGTGCGCCCGCCGCTCCATGACCTCGCGCCAGCGCGTGACGTTGTCGCACACCGTGTCGTACCACTCGCGGCCGCGCTCCTCCGACTCGATCAGCGGGATCAGCCGCTCCAGCGTCGCCTTCGCGTCGCCGACGAGATTCACCTCGTACGGATACCGCATCCCGACCATGTGCGGATCGATGTCGATCTGCACGCCCCGCGCCTTGCCGAAGTCCGGCAGGAACTGCGTGTACGGGAAGGACGACCCGATGGTCAGCAGGGTGTCGCAGTCCCGCATCAGCTCGTACGACGGGCGGGTGCCCAGCAGGCCGATCGAGCCCGTGACGTACGGCAGTTCGTCGCTCAGGACGTCCTTGCCGAGCAGCGCCTTGGCCACGCCGGCGCCGAGCAGTTCGGCGATCCGCTCCACCTCGGCCCGCGCGCCGGATGCGCCCTGGCCGACCAGGATCGCCACCTTGTCACCGGCGTTGAGGATCTCCGCCGCCCTGCGCACCGAGTCCTCCGACGGGATCGCCGTCCAGCCGCTGCGGTCCAGGCTGGACGGCACCATCTTGAACTCGTGCGTGGGCGGCGAGTAGTCGAGCTCCTGCACATCGCCCGGGATGATGATCGCCGTGGGGGCGCGGCGCGCGTACGCGGTGCGGATCGCCCGGTCCAGGACGTTCGGCAGCTGCTCGGGGACCGTCACCGTCTCCACGAAGTCCGAGGCGACGTCCTTGAACAGCGTGTGCAGGTCCACCTCCTGCTGGTACGAGCCGCCCATCGCGGTGCGGTGGGTCTGGCCGACGATCGCCAGGACCGGGACATGATCGAGCTTGGCGTCGTACAGGCCGTTCAGCAGGTGGATCGCGCCGGGGCCGGACGTCGCCGCGCACACGCCGAGCCGGCCGCTGAACTTGGCGTAACCGACCGCTTGGAACGCGGACATCTCCTCGTGCCGGGACTGGATGAAACGGGGCTCGTTCTCGGCCCGGCCCCAGGCGGCGAGCAGGCCGTTGATGCCGTCGCCGGGATAGCCGAAGACGTGCTCCACACCCCACTCGCGCAGGCGCTGCAGGACGTGGTCGGCGACCTTGGTGCTCATGCGGGACCTCCTGGCCTCTCCGGGTACTGCGCGGCACCGCTACGAGTGACCCTGCGGGTGAGGGGAAAACCTGAGCGGTGTTTGCGGAGCGGGAGCAGGGGCAGGCGAAGGACAGTGCTTCGGACAGGAGGCACGTCCGTGGGAGCGGCGTATCAGCCGCCGGACGCGGTGTACCAGCCGCCGGACGCGGCGTATCAGCCGCCACGGGTGTGTCCGGCTTCGGTGCGCGCCCACACTCCCGCGGTGACCGTCCAACCCAGAGCACAGCAAAGGGAGTTGCGACGCACCATGCCCACTTCAGTGAGCGCGAAGCACCACCCGCACGACGACGCCCCCGACACCGCGGAGGACTTCCGCAAGCTCGCCTCGCTGCCCGAGGGGCAGCAGCGCGACACCATCCGCGACAGGATCGTCGAGGCGTGGCTGCCCATGGCCGACCGGCTCGCCGGGCGGTTCCGCAGCCGCGGGGAGAGCTTCGAGGACCTGCGGCAGGTCGCCGCCCTCGGGCTGGTCAAGGCCGTCGACCGGTACGACCCCGAGCGCGGCAACGCCTTCGAGAGTTATGCCGTGCCCACCATCACCGGCGAGATCAAGCGGCACTTCCGCGACCACATGTGGACGCTGCACGTGCCGCGCCGGGTGCAGGACCTGCGCAACCGTGTGCGGTTCGCCGTGCAGGACCTCCAGACCGTCTCGGGCCGCAGGCCCACGGTCGCCGAGATCGCCGAGCACGCCGACATGGACGAGGCCGATGTCAAGGTCGGTCTGGAGGCGCTGGAGAGTTTCACCGCCCTGTCGCTGGACGCGGAACTGCCCGGCAGCGACGACGGGTACTCGTTGAGCGACGCGCTGGGCTCCGCGGACCCCGCGCTGGACACGGTCGTGGACCGTGAGGCCGTCGCGCCGCGGCTCGCCGCGCTGCCTGAGCGGGAGCGGGCGATCTTGTACATGCGGTTCTTCGGGGACATGACGCAGAGTCGGATCGCCGAGCAGTTGGGTATCTCGCAGATGCATGTGTCCCGGCTGATCAGCCGGTGCTGCAGCCGGGTGCGGGAACAGGTGCTGAGTGATGTGGCCTGAGGTTCGGGTTTCGCCATAGGGGGTGCGGGTTTGCTGCGGAGTGCGGGTCGTAGATGGTTGCTCGCGCAGTTCCCCGCGCCCCTAGGGCGTTCTGGTGGCCGCCAGTGCTATGTGGCGGGACATCGTGTCCATCGCCTTCGCCTCTGCCATGGAGAAGGCCAGGCGGGCTCCGCATCTGAACAGGGTCAGGACGCCGTGTACCGCGCCGTCCACCGTCAACGGCACGCACAGCAGTGACGTGACGTTTGCCTGTACGAGGACGGGGGCGCCCTCCCTGTCCCTGCCGAAGGCGTCCGGGTTCTCGGGGCGTATCTGCAGGGACGGGGATGCGGTGCGCGTCGTCTCCGTGAGCAGAGGGCACGTGGCCGGGTCCTGTTCCGTGAGGGCTGCCGCCTCCTTCTCCGAGGGGGCCAGCACCGTCGTACGGGACAGCCGGCCGGTGCCCGTGTCGGCGATCACCCAGTCGGCGAAGCGGCCGTGGAGGACCTGGGCCGCCCGCTGGACGACTGCCTCGCGGTCGCCGCGCGGTGCGGTCAGGAGGGCCGTGGTCATCTCGTCCTGGAGGTCCATCAGGGCCGCGTGCCGGGTCGTCTCGGTGAGGTCGGGGACGTGCGCCGGCGGCGCGGCGGTCGGGGGCGGTGCGCCGGGTGCCTTCAGCTCGCCGGGCTGCAGCACCACCAGCACGGTGGGGTGCGGCTCCCCGCTCGGGCGTACGGCGGCCAGGGTGGTGTGGACCGGCGAGGACGGGCGCTGCTGCAGGTGCACGGTGAGGCTCCGGTCGCCCTCGCCCCGAGCCACTGCCGCGGCCTGCGAACGGAACGCCGCCCGGTCGGCATGGGCGAGGAAACCGGTCAGCGGCCGGCCCGTCGCATAGCCCGCCCGGACGCCCGTGAACGACGTCGCCGCGAAGTTCAGCCGGCGCACCACCGCCTCCCGGTCCACCAGTGCCACCGGCAGCGGAAACCGCTGGAACACCGCCCGCAGCAGGTGCTGCTCCTGGCGGTCGGCGGACGCCGTACGGGGCGGTCCGGCCGAGGACAGCCGTTCGTACCACGGCCACAACTGGTCGGCCACGTGGTCGAGTTCGAAGATGGCCGCGTCCAGGACCGTCGGCAGGTTTCCTTCCGACACGGACCGTGCCGCCTTGAGCTCCGCGACGCGGCGCACGAAATCCGCAAGCTCTTCACCGAATTCGTCCGTCGTCTGCGCCATGGGAACGAACCTAGCTCCCGGCAGGACGCCGCGGGGAGGCGGGTGGTCGACTGGCTTCCCTTGTTTCCCGGCTGTTTTCCCCGGCCGGGACCGGGAACGCGCACAGAAGAGGAGGAGTTGAGGATGCCCGCTCAGGAACACGTGGGTTACTTGGGAGACGAGTCCGCCGAAGCCGCCCTTCCGGGGCGCAGGCTGTCCGAGCTGGCCGAACAGGCCGTGCGCTGCACCGCCGACTGCTGCGGGGCGAGCAGCATGGTGTCCGAGGCGGGTGCCGAGCGGCCCGCCGCCGTCACCCATCCCGACCTCGCCGGACTCGTCGCCGTGCAGCTCCGCTCCGGGGACGGGCCCATTCCGGACGCCATGGAAGGCGGTCGGCCCGTCGACTCGACCGATCTGCTGCACGACGAGCGCTGGCCGGAGTACCGCGCCGTGGCGCTCGACTCCGGGGTGCGGTCCACCGTCACGCTTCCGTTCCGCCGCTCCGGGCTCCTGGTGACGCTCAGTCTCTACAGCTTCCGGCCGGGCGCCCTGGAGAACGCCTCGCACGGGCCCGTGCACGCCCTCGGCGAACTCGCCGCCAGCTGCCTGGTCCGCGACCGCTCCTACCGCGCCGCGCTCACCGAGCTCGACCACCTCGGCACCGCCCTGCGCTCCCGGCCCGTCGTCGACCAGGCGTGCGGCATCGTCATGCACGTCCTCGGCTGCGACGCCGAGGCCGCGTTCGGCGTACTGCGCCGCATCTCCCAGGGCACCAACCGCAAGCTGTCGGACGTCGCGTCCGGCGTTGTCAGCAGGCGGGGGCGGGGGCTGGAACGGGACTTGGCGGCGCTGATGAACTGACCGCGGGAGTTCATGGGGCCGGTCGGGCACCGCGGAGTCCACGACGTCAGTCACTCACCCACTTGGCCGCCACCTTCCCGCGAATGGTGCCCGGCCGCGCGCGCCCGGGCGCCGGGCGGGCTGTCATGGCTGCGGGGGCATGACCGCCGTGCCCCCGCAGCCGTCGGCCGAAGGAGTCCGCCCCATGCGCCGCCCCGTCTGTGCCCTGTCCGTCCCCGCTCTGGCCGGGGTCGTCCTGGGCTTCGCCGCCTCGGCCGCCTCGGCGGACCCGGCCGCGGAGGTCAGCCCCGGCACCGTCGCCCCGGGCGGCAGCGTCACCGTCTCGCTCTCCTGCGACGCTCTCGACGGGGCCGCCGCGCCAGCCACCGTCGAGGCCACCTCCCAGGCCTTCGAGGAGGGCACCGTCCGGCTGAAACGGGTCACCGGCAACGCCGAGCAGGCGGCGGGGGCCGCCTACAGCGGCACCGCCAGGATCGCCCGGGCCGAGAACTTCAAGGGCGACGCGGATGCGATCGGATCCGACTCGTCGTGGGCGGTCGACGGCACTTGCCCGGTGGCGTCCGGCGGGAAGGGCAAGGGGTGGAGCGCGACGTTCACGGTGGCCCGGGACGGTGGCGGCGGGGATGGCAAGGACGGCGGGGGCGGCGAGAACGGTGTGGGTGGTACGGACGGTGGGGCTGGCAAGGACGGTGGAGCCAGTACGGGCGGCGGAGGCGGTACGGGTGGTGGGGGAGTCGGCGAGGACGGCGAGGCCGGCACGGGCGGCGGAGACGGTACGGGCGGTGGGGGAGTCGGCGAGGACGGCGGAGCTGGCACGGGCGGCGGAGGCGGTACGGGTGGTGGGGGAGTCGGCGAGGACGGCGAGGCTGGCACGGGCGGCGGAGACGGTACGGGCGGTGGGGGAGCCGGCCAAGACGGCGAGGCCGGCAAGGACGGTGGGGGCGGTACGGCGGGCGACGGGGACGGGACCGATGGCGGCAGCCGTTCCTGCACCGGGTCCCACTCGGGCAGGACCGAGCCCGGCTGGGACGGGACCGGGGCCGACTCGGACAAGACGGATGCGGACTTGACCGAACCCGAGACGGCCGAGACGGGCCGGGGCAAGAGCGGATCCGACTCGGGCGGGAGTGGATCCGACCCGGGCGGGAGCGGCCTCGACTCAGACGCGACTGGGCCCGACTCGGGCGGGGCCGGATCCGACTCGGGCGGGGCCGGGTCCGACTGGGACGCGGCGGCGGCCGAGAAGTCCGAGTCCGCCTGGGACGAGACCGGGCCCCACTCCGGCGGGAGCGAGGAGGAGGACTGCGGCGGTGAGGGCGTCCACCGCGGCGTGCAGGCCGGTGCGGGCGGGGCGTTCACCGACTCGGTTCCCGCGCTGGTCGCCGGCGGAGTCCTGATCGCGGGCGCGTGCGGGGGCGCGGTGTACCGGCTGTGCCGCAAGGCGCCTCCCACGGAGGGCTGATGGGTACGGTGAAGCCTCGCGTGGGCCGCACGGCGCCCGGAACCACCGGTCCTGTGACGGGCGCAACCCCGGCCGACGCCCATGGGGTGGCGCCCCGCTGGGTACTCGGAGCGCGAGGCAAACGCAACGCACCGTACGGCCCCCGCGCCGTACGCATCACACGGACCGCACGGACCGCACGACAGAACACCGATCCTCACGGAGCACCGGACGACGAACCACCACGGCACCAGGCACAGCGCGGAGGCACCGATGCGCCGGACGGACCTCGAAGGCCACGGCCCCGTCCGGTACGGGCCGCCGCTCCCGGACGACGGGCTGCCCGTGCTGCCCGAGCTGGCCGCCGTGCTCGCCGCGGCCGCGGGGCGGTCCGACAGCGAGCCGATCGGCGGCGGCACCGCGCTCCTGGAGGCCGCGTGCGGTTACTGGGACCGGCGCGGACTGCCGACCGAGCCCGATCGGGCGGTGGCCGCCAACGGCGCGCCCGCCCTGCTGCTCGCCCTGACCTTCGCGCTCGGCGGCGACGTCCTGGTGCCCCGGCCCTGTGCCGCCTGGTGGGCTCCGTACGCACGCCTGTTGGGCAGACCCGTCTTCCACGTGGCGACACCGGCCGAGTGCGGTGGCGTACCGGATCCGTACGCCCTTCTGGAGACCGTCCGCCGGGTGCGTGACGAGGGCGGTGACCCGCGCCTGCTCGTCCTGTCCGTCGCCGACGACCCCACGGCCACCGTCGCCCCGCCCGAGGTGCTGCACGAGACCCTGGAGGCCGCCACCGGCGAGGGACTGCACCTGGTCAGCGACGAGACCTGGCGCGACACCGTGCACGCCCCGCACGACACCGTGCTGCTCAGCCCGGCCGAGATGCTGCCCGAGCAGGTCACCGTCGTCACCGACCTGGCCGGCGCCCACCTCCCGCCGGGCTGGCCGGCCGCGGTCGCCCGGTTCCCCACGAGCGAGGCCGGAAACGGCCTCCACGCGCGCGTGCTCGACGTGCTCACCGCGCTCGGCGCCCGCGTCGCCGGCCCGGTCGCCCTCGCCGCCGGTTACGCGTTGGCGGAGCCGGAAGCGGTCACCGCGCGGGGCACCGCCGCCGTACGCCTGCACGCGCGCGTGGCCGCCGCCGCGCACGCCGCCGCCGTGAAGGCGGGCGCCCTGGCGCGGCCCCCGCAGGCCGGGCGCCACCTCTACGTCGACCTCGGCCCGCTGCGCGCCGGGCTGTCCGCGCGGGGCGTGGGGGACGCGCAGGACCTGGAGGACTTCCTCGCCGCCCGGCTCGGCATGCCCGCGCCGGGCGGCCACCGCTTCGGCGACGACCTAGGCGCGCTGCGCGTGCGGCTGTCCACCGGACCGCTGCTGGACGGCACCGACGAGGAACGCGCGGAATGCATCAGTTCACCCTCGCCGTTGGAACTGCCACACGTGCAACGTGCGTTGATCCACTTGAAGACGGTCTTCGACGATCTCCGTGACGACGCTCAGCGATGGGAGCCTCCTCGATGACGCAGCAGTCCGAGTCGACCACCAGGCGTACGCCCACCACGAGCACGACCGCGCCGGCGCAGGAAGCCGACGCCCCGGCGGACCCGTCCCTCTTCGCGCCCCCTCTCCCGCCGCTCGCCGCCCCTCGTCCGCCGGGCGAACGCCGGGTGTGGCCGCGGACCTTCCACGACCGCCTCACCGCTCCGCTGCCCGGCATGAAGGCCCTCGCCCGCTTCGCCCGCGAGGGCGCGGTACGCCCAGGGCGCGAAGGCCTCGCCGACATCCCGCGGCTGCCCTTCGAGCCGGCCCCGCTGCCCCGCGTGGACACGCGCACGGTCGCGGTCTCCTGGGCGGGGCACGCCAGTTGGGTCGTGCAGATCGGCGGCCTGACCGTGCTCACCGACCCGGTCTGGTCACGCCGCATCCTCGGCACGCCGGCCCGCATCACCCCGGTCGGCATCGCCTGGAGCGCCCTGCCGCGCGTCGACGCGGTCGTCATCAGCCACAACCACTACGACCACCTGGACGCCCCCACCCTGCGCCGACTCCCGCGCGACACCCCCGTGTTCGTGCCGGCCGGCCTAGCCGCCTGGTTCCGTCGCCGCCGGTTCACCCGGATCACCGAGCTGGACTGGTGGGAGGCCGCCGAACTGTCCGGTGTCCGCTTCGACTTCGTCCCCGCCCACCACTGGTCCAAGCGCACCCTCACCGACACCTGCCGCAGCCTGTGGGGCGGCTGGGTCCTCACCGCCCCGGACGGACAGCGCGTGTACTTCGCGGGCGACACCGGCTACGGCCACTGGTTCACCCGCATCGGCGAGCGCTACCCCGGCATCGACCTCGCCCTCCTCCCCATCGGCGCCTACGACCCCCGCTGGTGGCTCAGCGACGTCCACTGCGACCCCGAGGAGGCCGTCCGCGCCGCCCAGGACCTCGGCGCACGCCGGATGGCACCGATGCACTGGGCGACGTTCGTCCTGTCGGCGGAACCGGTCCTGGAACCGCTCACGCGCGTGCGCGCGGCGTGGGAGAAGGCGGGGCTGGACCGGGAGGACCTGTGGGACCTGCCGGTGGGGGGTTCCCGCGTGCTGGGTTGATGCACAACCGGGACGTACTCGGGACCGGGGTCTAGGCGGCCCCGGTCTTCCGGATCCTCCGCCATACACTCGGCACCGCACTGATCAGCACAGTCAGCGCGATCGCCGCCACCACGCCCTCCCACGGCTCCGGGAAGAGCGAGCCCCCCAGAATCCCGATCAGCTGGTACGTCACCGCCCACGCCAGGCAGGCGGGCAAGTTCCCCCGCGCGAACCGTCGCATCGGCCACTTCGCCAGCAGACAGGCCAGCATCACCGGCAGCCGGCCCGCGGGCACCAGCCGCGACAACACCAGCACGGCCACCCCGTGCTCGGAGAGCTTCCGCTGCGCCTGCGTGAGCCGGTCCTCCGGTGCCCGCGAGCGGATCGCCTCCAGCCAGCGCGAGCCGTTCTTCGAACGCATGCCGCGCCGCCCCAGCCAGTACAGCGTCGCGTCGCCCAGGAAGGCGGCCGTCGACGCCGTCAAGAAGACCAGCGCCAGCGCGAACGGTGCCGTCTGGTGAAACGCGACCACCGCCGCCGAACTCACCAGCGCTCCCGTCGGCACGATCGGCACCAGCGCCCCGATGAGCACCAGCAGGAACAGCGACGGATAGCCGATCGCCTGCTGCGTGGACTCGGTCGGCACCACCGTCGCCGTGGTGGCCAGGACCGTCACCGGGCCACCCCCAGGCGCACGCTCTCCCCGTGCGCGAGCCGATGCACCGACACACCGGGCGCGCGCTCGGCCGCGAGCCGCGCGAACTCGTCGCCGGGGGAGTGGAATTCGTGGGGGCGCACGGCGTCCATGCCGATCGGCCAGTACGTGCCGTAGTGCACCGGCACGGCACTGCGCGGCGTGAGCCGGGCCAGTGCCTCGGCCGCCCGCCCCGCGTCGAGGTGGCCCTCCCCGAGATACGGTCCCCAGCCGCCCACCGGCAGCAGCGTCACGTCGACCGGCCCGACCTCCTCCGCCATCGCGTCGAACAGCCCGGTGTCCCCGGCGAAGTACGTGCGTGCCTCGCCCTCGATGACGTAGCCGAGGGCGGGGGAGCGGTGCGGGCCGACGGGCAGCCGGCGTCCGTCGTGCCGCGCGGGCACGGCCCGTACGGTCAGCCCGCCCACCGACGTCTCGTCCCCCGGCGCCATCTCGGTCACCCGCAGCTGTGTGAGGCGGCGCAGGCCCGGAACGGCGCGGGCCGCACCGCTCGGCACGAGCAGACGGGTGCCGTGCGCCAGCCTCGCCAGGGACGGAACGTGCAGGTGGTCGGCGTGCAGGTGGGAGACGACGGCGACGTCCGCACGGCGGGCGTCGGGCGGGGGCAGGGCGCCACGGCGGCGACGCAGGTGTGCGAGTCGGCGCGCGAACAAAGGATCGGTCAGGACACGTACGCCCGAATCCTCGACCGTGCAAGTGGCGTGACCCCACCAGGTGATCTCCACCGGCACCTTCTTTGCCTCCTTCGCGCGACTCCCCGAAGCGTACGGGCTGGAGTAGGGTCGGCGGCGAAACCCGGAGGTGAGGGGGACGCCATGGGGTCATCCGTAGTGCGCGTGACGGCGATCGCCAGTCTGACACCGCTCGAAGAGCTGGACGCCGACCCCTTCCTGGTGGACTCCCGCAGCCAGCACGCGATGTGCGCGCACTGGGCCGCCGAGCACGGGTACGTCGTCGCCCGCGAGCTCCTGGTACGCCGGTTGCGTCCGGACCACAGCGTCCTGTGGGAGGGCGTCCGCCCCGGCCTCGACCTGTTCGTGGCACCCAGCCGGAGAGTCCTCGAGAGCGCGCTGTCGTCCGTCGAGGAGTTCACTGCGGAGTGCGCCCGGCGCGGGGTGCGGGTGGAGACGGTGGGGCGGGCGGAACCGCTGTACGACGCCCAGATGAAGGCCCGGGTACACCGGAGACTGTCGATGCCGACGGCGGGCTACGACGGGCGCTGACGAGCGCGGCCGCGGTGCCTGCCTCGGAATTCCTCGCCCCCGCCGCCCCTACCCGTCCCGTCCCTGGGGGCTGCCGCCCCCAGACCCCCGCTTCGGCTCTGAAGGGGCCTCGTCCTCAAACGCCGGACGGGCTGGTTAGTCAGCCCCTCCGGCGTTTGAGGAGCGGGGGTCCAGGGGGCGGAGCCCCCTGGCGGGGTCGAAGGGGCGGAGCCCCTTCGAGGATGGGACGGGTAGGGGCGGCGGGGGCGAGAAAACCAAGGCCCAAGTCCGGTCCCGGCCGCTGTCCGAGCCGTATGCCACGCTGGGGGCCTGAAGGCTCGTTCGGGGCGGCGAGCCGGGACGTGAGGTGGCTGGGCGTGCGTGGACGGCGTTGGCGGCGGGCCGCTAGTCAGGTCGGGCGGAGCATCACCGTGTGGGCGGTCTCCACCGTCACCATGCTCGTGCTCGCCGGCATCCTCCCCGACTTCCAGCTCCAGTCGGCGGACGGCGACAGCGCCACCCGTATCGCCATCACCGCGGCCCTCGGCGCCGGCGCGTTCGGCCTGCTCTCCGCGCTCGTCTGGCCCCTCCTCGTACGGCTCCTGCTCCTGGTGCCCGCCTTGGTGCTCGGCACGCTGGTCTTCTTCCTCAACGGCTCGCTGCTCATCATCGCCCTGCGCCTCGTCCCCTCCGGCGACAGCGAGGCCGCCCCGGAGACCGCCGTCATCGTCGCCGCCGTGATGTCCGCCGTCGCCTCCGGCACCGGTGCCGCCCTGGCCGTACGCGACGACGACGCGTACCGGCGCCGCCTGTACCGTCTCGCCGACCGACGCCGCAGGGCCCTGCCACCCGGCCCGTCCAGCCCCGGCACCGTCTTCATCCAGCTCGACGGCGTCGGCCACGACGTCCTCCTCGACGCCGTAGGCAAGGACCTGATGCCCACCGTCGCCCGCTGGCTCGGCAACGGCACCGGCAACAACAACACCGGCAACGCCACGGGAGACGGCGCCCACCCCACGCCGCACCGCCCAACCCACCGGCTCACCCCCTGGCGCACCGACTGGTCCAGCCAGACCGGCGCCAGCCAGCTCGGCATCCTGCACGGCAGCAACCACGACGTCCCCGCCTTCCGCTGGTACGAGAAGGCCGCCCGCGAGGTCATGGTCTGCAACCGCCCCACCAGCGCCGCCGAACTGCAGCGCCGCGCCATCGAGCGCACCGGCGACGGCGGACTGCTCACCGCCGACGGCGCCAGCCGCGGCAACCTCTTCAGCGGCGGCGCCGACGAGCAGGCCCTCGTGCTGTCCATCGCGACCCGACGGCGCGGCCGGGAGAACCGCTCCCGGGCCGGCTACTTCGCCTACTTCTCCGACCCGGCCAACGCCGTACGCACCGCGCTGTCCTTCATCGCCGAGGTCGGCCGCGAGATCGGCCAGTCCACCCGGGCCCGCGCCCGCAAGACCCGGCCGAGGGTCTCCCGCGGCGGTCTCTACCCGTTCGTGCGCGCCTTCGCGACCGTCGTCGAACGGGACGTCGTGGTCGCCGCGGTGATGGGCGACATGCTCGCCGGCCGCACCTCCGTCTACGCCGACCTCGTGGCGTACGACGAAGTGGCCCACCACTCCGGACCGTTCAGCCGCGACGCCGAGAAGGTCCTCGAGCGCCTCGACCGGGCGCTGGCGTTGATCGAGAACGTGGCCGAGCACGCCCCGCGGCCGTACCGCATCGTCGTGCTGTCGGACCACGGCCAGAGCCCCGGCGAGACCTTCCGCGCCCGCTACGGCCTCGGCCTCGGCGAACTGGTGCGGGCCGGCTGCGGGCTGCCCGTGCCGCGCAAGGCGCAGCGCACCCACAGCGGGGCCGAGGCCCGTGCGGCGGTCCGCGCGGCGCTGCGCATCCCCGTCGAGGAGGGCGGGGAGCGGCACCGCCCCTCACGCCGCAGCTCCGAGCCGATCGTGCTGGCCTCCGGCAACCTCGGCCTGGTCTCCTTCCCGGACGTGCCGCACCGGATGACCAAGGAGGAGATCGACGCCCGCCACCCGGCCCTGCTCACCACCCTCGCCAACCATCCCGGGGTCGGGTTCCTGCTGGTGCGCAGCGAGCGGCACGGCGCAGTCGTGCTCGGCGCGTACGGTGCCGAGATACCCCTGGACCGACTGGACGACGAGCCGGGGCCGTTGGAGGTCTTCGGGCCGGGTGCCGCCGACGCCGTACGCCGTACGCACTCGTTCCCCAACGCCGCCGACATCATGGTCAACTCCGCGTACGACCCGGCCGACGGCGAGGTCCTCGCCTTCGAGGAGCAGATCGGCTCGCACGGCGGACTCGGTGGCGCGCAGGGCAAGGCGTTCCTGCTGTCGCCGCTCGCCTTCTCGGCGCCGGCCCACGACGGGGAGGAGGTCGCCGGCGCCGAGCACGTGCACCGGGTGCTGCGCCGCTGGTTGCGGGAGTCGGACGGGCCTCAGGTGCCGTTGACGCGGCGTGAGGACCAGCGGGCGGCCTGATGACCCGGTGGGGGGCGCCGCTCCTTCGTACCCCCATGAACGAAGGAGCGGCCTTCACGGACGACCGTGGTTCAACGTGTCACCACCGGGTGGCATTGCCCAGGGCACATTCCGGTCAACCGGAAAATGGGCTGCGCCTCACTCGACCGGCACAGAAACTGTTCGTATCGGGCGTCGCACACCTGCGCGCCCTTCTCGAACATCCCAAGGAGTAGCTGCTGTGCAGGCAGCCGTTACCGTCACGCCCGCCCATATCCCCGAACTGCTTCTCGGCCTCGCCACCGTGCGGCCGGTCTTCATCTGGGGCGCCCCCGGCATCGGAAAGTCCTCCCTCGTCAGGGACTTCGCCGAGTCGCTGGGACTGGAGTGCGTGAGCCTGCTCGGCACCCAGCTCGCGCCCGAGGACCTGATCGGCGTCCCGCAGATCCGCGAGGGACGGTCGGTGTTCTGCCCGCCGGAGGCGATCGCCCGCGACGAGCCGTACTGCCTGTTCCTCGACGAGCTGAACGCGGCCACCCCGGATGTGCAGAAGGCGTTCTACTCGCTGATCCTGGACCGCCGTATCGGCAACTACGAACTGCCGAAGGGATCCATCGTCATCGGCGCCGGCAACCGTGCCACCGACAACGCCCTCGCCCGCCCCATCGCCTCCGCCCTCGTCAACCGTCTCACCCATGTCCACCTGGAGGCTTCCGCCAAGGACTGGCTGACCTGGGCCGCGAACAACGGCATCCACCCGTGGATCCTGGACCACCTCACCGACCGGCCCGACCACCTGTGGTCCAAGCCGCCGAAGACCGAGGAGCCGTTCTCCACGCCCCGCTCCTGGCACATGCTCTCCGACGCGCTGCACTCCTTCGGCCGCGACCTCGACGAGGAGACGCTCAAGGTGCTCGCGCACGGCACGCTGACGCCCGCCCACGCCACCGCGTTCTGCGGCTACGTCAAGATCGTGCGCAGCCAGTTCGGCATCGAGGCGATCATCAAGGGCGACGCCCGCTGGCCGCACCGCATGGAGGACCGCGACCTGCTCTACTACCTCGCCGAGTCCTTCCGCGGGCGGCTCATCAAGGAACTGCCCGTCAGCAAGGAGCACATGTCGGCGAACGGGCGGCAGACCGCGTACCGCGCGAAGTCGCTGCTGGTGCAGCTCGCGGAGATCTCCGTGGAGGTCGCCCAGAGCGTCATCGCCTCCGACGCCGACGGCAACCCGGTGCTGCCGTCGTGGTTCCTGGTGGAGGCGGCGCGGGACATGCCGCGTCTGGTGAAGGCGCGGCGATGAGCCGCGACCAGGGCAAGGGACAGAAGAAGGGCGATCTCGCCACCCGGGCGTTCGCCGAAGGACTGCGGCTGCTCCGTGCCAACCCCGCGCTCGCGACCGTCGAGTTCGGCATCTGCCGTCACGAGGACTGCGAGGAGGCGCCCCGCGACGGGCTCGTCCGCGTCGACTCCGACGGCGACCTGCACATCCACCCCGACCGCTTCGCCGAACCCGCCGTCTGGGCCTGGACGCTCGCGCACGCCGTGCTGCACCTCGGCTTCGGACACGTACCGGCGGCGAAGGGAGGGCGCGAGCAGCCCGACCGGTACGACATCGCCGCCCGCTGCGTCGTCGTCAACCGCTTCCTGCTCTCGTTCCCCATGGGGCAGACCCCGGAGCATCTCCCGCTGTCGTACCCGGACGGCGACGAGGAGCAGCTCGCCGCGCGCTGGCGCCGCCACGGCATCCCGGCCGGGTACGAGCGCTGCGGCACCGCGGGCGACGACCCCGACCAGCTGCTCGTGGAGTGGACGGGCTGGTTGGGGTCGCCACCGGACCACCAGCTGGCCTTCGCCACCGCCCTGACCCGCACGGTCTCCACCGCGATGGACATGGCGGGCGGCCGCCGCGATTCCATGGACGGCGAGCCGGTCAAGAAGCGGCCCTGGCAGTGGGCGCTGGAGTGGTTCATCACCTCCTACCCGCTGCTCGGCGGCATCGCGGCCGGCATCAAGCTGGTCGCCGACGCCGAACTCGCCCGCGCGCACGGCATCTCCGTCGCCGCCGTCAACGCCGAGGCCGGCGAGATCTACATCAACCCGCTGCGGACCTTCGAGGCCGAGGAGTGGCGGTTCATCCTCGCCCACGAGATGCTGCACGCCGCCCTGCGCCACGGGGACCGCTGCGGCACCCGCGACCCGTACCTGTTCAACGTCGCCTGCGACTACGTCATCAACGGCTGGCTCCGCGAGATGCAGGTCGGCGAGATGCCCCAAGGGCTGCTGTACGACGCGCAGTTCACCGGCCTGTCCGCCGAGGAGGTGTACGACCGGATCGCCGGTGACCTGCGCCGGATGCGCCGGCTCGCCACCCTTCGGGGCAAGGGCGTCGGCGATGTCCTGGGCGCGCCGCTGGGCCCGCCCGGCGACTACTGCGACCTCGACGAGTTCTACCGCCGGGGCCTGGCGCACGGCCTGGACCTGCACCAGCAGCAGGAGCGCGGCTTCCTGCCCGGCGGCCTGGTCCAGGAGATCCGCGCGCTCAGCCATCCGCCGCTGCCCTGGGACGCCCGACTGGCCCGCTGGTTCGACGAGTTCGTGCCGCGCCCCGAGCCGGTACGGACGTATGCCCGTCCCTCGCGCCGCCAGTCGTCGACGCCCGACATCCCGCGCGCGGGCCGCTGGTTCCCGCCCGAGGAGGTCGCCCGCTGCACCTTCGGCGTCGTCCTGGACACCTCCGGCTCCATGGGAGCCGTCCTGCTCGGCAAGGCGCTGGGCGCGATCGCCTCCTACGCCGCGGCCCGGGACGTACCGGCGGCGCGGGTGGTGTTCTGCGACGCGGCACCGCACGACGCGGGATATGTGCCGGTCACGGAGATCGCGGGGCGGGTGCGGGTGCACGGGCGGGGCGGTACGGTCCTGCAGCCCGGGATCGACCTGCTGCAGCGCGCGGACGACTTTCCGCCGGGTGCGCCGGTCCTGGTCATCACGGACGGCTGGTGCGATGTCCTGCGGGTGCGGCGCGAGCACGCGTACCTGATTCCACAGGGCCGTCGTCTGCCGTTCACCCCGCGTGGGCCGGTCTTCCGGGTGCAATGAGGACGAGTGTGATCGGATGGGGGACACGGAACCCGGACACGGGACCTCACCGTAAGCATGCGAAGGGATTCAACGTGGCAACCACGCGCTCCGCACACACCGTGTGGGAAGGAAACCTGTTCAAGGGCAATGGCGTCGTCTCCTTCGACTCCTCCGGCAGCATCGCCCAGCAGCCGGTGACGTGGGCGTCGCGCGCCGAGGAGGCGAACGGCAAGACCAGCCCGGAGGAGCTGATCGCCGCCGCCCACTCCAGCTGCTACTCCATGGCCTTCTCGAACATCCTCGACAAGGCCGGCAACCCGCCGACCAAGCTGGTCACCTCCGCCGACGTGACCTTCCAGCCCGGCGAGGGCATCACCGGCATCCACATCACCGTGGAGGGCACGGTTCCGGGCCTGTCCGAGGAGGACTTCCTCGCCAAGGCGGAGGAGGCCAAGGTGGGCTGCCCGGTCAGCCAGGCGCTGAAGGCGGTACCGATCACGCTGTCGGCCAAGCTCACCTGAGGCAGCGGGCCTGAGCGCTCGCTCAGGCCCCGTTTGGCACCCTTCCGCCGGGTCACTCGCCCCATTGACAAGAACCCACTCAAGTTTTGTGCTGGAGTTCGAAGGGGTGCCCTGGCGGAAGGGGACAACGATGGCACGCGCGGTCGGGATCGATCTCGGGACCACGAACTCGGTGGTGGCCGTCCTGGAGGGCGGCGAACCCACTGTCGTCGCCAACGCGGAGGGGGCCAGGACCACACCGTCGGTCGTGGCCTTCGCCAAGAACGGCGAGGTCCTCGTGGGTGAGGTGGCCAAGCGGCAGGCGGTGACGAACGTCGAGCGCACCGCCCGCTCCGTGAAGCGGCACATGGGCGACGCCCACTGGCGCTTCCCCGAGCAGGGCGACATCGACGGCACCCGCTACCGGGCGCAGGAACTGTCCGCCCGGGTGCTGCAGAAGCTGAAGCGGGACGCCGAGTCCTACCTCGGCGAGGACGTCACCGACGCGGTGATCACCGTCCCCGCCTACTTCGACGACGCACAGCGGCAGGCCACCAAGGAGGCCGGGGAGATCGCGGGCCTGAAGGTCCTGAGGATCATCAACGAGCCCACGGCCGCCGCCCTCGCCTACGGCCTCGACCGGGGTGAGGAGCAGACCGTCCTCGTCTTCGACCTCGGCGGCGGCACCTTCGACGTCTCGCTGCTGGAGATCGGCGACGGCGTCATCGAGGTCAAGGCCACCAACGGCGACACGCACCTGGGCGGCGACGACTGGGACCAGCGGATCGTCGAGCACCTCGTCAAGAAGTTCAAAGGCCAGTACGGCATCGACCTCGGCAACGACAAGATGGCGCTGCAGCGGCTGCGCGAGGGCGCCGAGAAGGCCAAGATCGAACTGTCCAGCTCCTCCGAGACGACGATCAACCTGCCCTACATCACCGCGTCCGCCGAGGGCCCCCTCCACCTCGACGAGAAGATGACCCGCGCCCAGTTCCAGGAGCTCACCGCCGACCTCCTCGACCGCTGCAAGACCCCCTTCCACCAGGCCGTCAAGGACGCCGGCATCAAACTCTCCGCGGTCGACCACGTCATCCTCGTAGGCGGCTCCACCCGGATGCCCGCCGTCACCGACCTGGTGAAGGAACTCACCGGCAAGGACCCGCACAAGGGCGTCAACCCCGACGAGGTCGTGGCCGTCGGCGCGGCCCTCCAGGCGGGCGTCATCCGCGGCGACGTCAAGGACGTCCTGCTGCTCGACGTCACCCCGCTGTCCCTCGGCATCGAGACGAAGGGCGGCATCATGACGAAGCTCATCGAGCGCAACACGACCATTCCCACCCGGCGTTCGGAGATCTTCACCACCGCCACCGACAACCAGCCCTCCGTCGGCATCCAGGTCTACCAGGGCGAACGTGAGATCGCGGCGTACAACAAGAAGCTCGGCGTCTTCGACCTCACCGGTCTGCCGCCCGCACCGCGCGGGGTGCCGCAGATCGAGGTCGCGTTCGACATCGACGCCAACGGGATCATGCACGTCTCCGCCAAGGACCTCGCCACCGGCCGCGAGCAGAAGATGACGGTCACCGGCGGCTCGGCCCTCCCGAAGGACGACATCGACCGCATGATGCGGGAGGCCGAGCAGTACGCCGAGGAGGACCGCAAGCGGCGCGAGGCCGCCGAGACCCGCAACCAGGCCGAACAGCTCGTCTACCAGACCGAGAAGTTCATCCGCGACAACGAGGACAAGGTCCCGGCGGACACCAAGTCGGAGGTGGAGTCGGCGGTCACGGAGCTGAAGCAGCTACTGGAGCAGAACGCCGAGACGAGCGCCCTGCGCACCGGCATCGAGAAACTCGCCACCGTCAGCCAGAAGATGGGCCAGGCGATGTACGCCCAGACCCAGCAGACCCCGACGGACAGCGCCACCGGCACGGGCACCGAGCAGACCGCATCGCAGGACGACGAGGGCGTGGTGGACGCGGAGATCGTCGACGACGAGAAGGACCAGAAGGGAGGGGCGGCCTAGAGGCGGCGGCCGCCTAGGATCCGGCGCGCTCCCGGCCCCGCTTGTCCGGCCGCGGCCCCAGCTCCCTGGGGTCGCGGCTGCGGTACACCACATACGGCCGGAACAGATACTGCACCGGCGCGCTGAACATGTGCACCAGCCGGGTGTACGGCACCAGCGCGATCAGCACCATGCCGATCACCGTGTGCACCTCGTACAGCACCGGCACGCCCGCCATGCGGTCGACGTCCGGCTGGAGGGTGAACAGGCTGCGGGCCCAAGGGGCGATCGACTGCCGGTAGTCGTAGCCGTCGCCGGAGGCGTGGGACAGCTTGGCCACCATGCCCATCACGATCGCCGCGAGCAGGACGACGTACATGAGCTTGTCGTTGGCAGTCGTCGCGCGGAACACGGGGGCGTTGGTGCGGCGCCGGTAGATCAGCAGCACGATCCCGGCGACCGTGAGCACACCGGCCGCCGTGCCGCCGTAGAGGGAGAACAGGTGGTAGGTGTGCTCGCTCACGCCCATCGCGTCCGTCCAGGACCCCGGGACGAACAGGCCCACCACATGGCCGGCCAACACGAACAGGATGCCGTAGTGGAAGGCGGGCGAGCCGATGTTCAGCAGCTTCGACTCGTACACCTGCGACGAGCGCGTGGTCCAGCCGAACCGGTCGTAGCGGTGACGCCAGACGAGTCCCGCGACGAGCAGGGCGAAGGTGACGTACGGCAGGACGCCCCAGAGGAGTGTGGTCATCAGCGCACCTCGGTGTGTGCGGTCGGCAGTGTGGCGCATACGGCGTCCAGGACGGACGCGTACGGTGTACCGAAGTCGGTGAGCCGGGAGCGGAGCTGTTCCAGGGCGTCCCGGTGTTCCAGCAGCAGCTCGCTGTTGCCGGTGCGGGCCGTGAACTCCAGTACCGCGGGCAGGAAGTCGGGCAGCTCCTCGCCGGTGCACTCCAGCCCGTGCGCGCGGTAGATGTCCTTGAAGCGGACCAGCGACATGCCGCGCCGCCGGGTGTCCCCGTCGCGCCACCAGCTCAGGTACAGGCTGTGGCGGTCGGTGAAGTCGAAGACCTCGACGTAGTGCGCTGCCAGTTCCCGCGGGGGCGTGACCGCCGCGTGGTCGGTGAACTCCCGTAGCTGCGGGGCGGCTTCGCGCAGCAGCGGCAGGCGGGTGCGGAAGTCGTCGTCGGGGTAGGTCAGGCAGAGCGCGGCCGCCTGGTAGAGCACTTCGAAGGAGGGCATCAGGCCTCCTCGGTCTCGGGGGTGTGGGTCACGGCGGCCGGGTCGGTGTCGTCCGCGGTCTGCCGTCTGCGCAGGGCGTGGAAGTTCTCGACCGGCACCAGGGGCAGCAGCTTGCGGCCCGAGTCCCGGCCGAAGGGGCCGTCCCCGCCCATCCCGGGCCCGCCGTCGAAGTCGAGGCTGCACCCCTGCGGGAGCGCCGACTCCTCCAGGTGCCGGGCGTCCCCGACGGCCGCCGTCGGAATCACGTACCGGTCCTCGTACTTGGCGATCGCCAGCAGCCGGTACATCTGCTCGATCTCGTAGACCCCCATGCCCACGGCGGCCGGCACCGAGGCATCCGGCTCCTCGCCGAGGTTGATCGCCCGCATGTGGGCGCGCATCGCGGCGAGCCTCTCCAGCGCGGACCGGACCGGGGCGACGTCACCCGCGGTGAACAGCTCCGCCAGGTACTCCAGCGGGATGCGCAGGCTGTCGATCGCACCGAACAGGTTCTGCGCGTCCTCCCCGTCGTGCCCGGTCTCGGTCAGCGCGTCCACCACCGGGGAGAGCGGCGGGATGTACCAGACCATCGGCATCGTCCGGTACTCCGGATGCAGCGGGAGCGCCACCCGGTACCTGCTGATCAGCGCGTGCACGGGGGAGCGGCGGGCCGCCTCCAGCCAGTCGTCCGGGATCCCCGCCTCCTCGCACGCCCGCCGCACCCCGGAGTCCTCGGGATCGAGGAAGACACCCAACTGCGCCTCGTACAGGTCTTGTTCGTCCCGGACCGATGCGGCGGCCGTCACCTTGTCGGCGTCGTACAGCACCACCCCGAGATAGCGCAGCCGCCCCACGCACGTCTCCGAGCAGACCGTCGGCATGCCGACCTCGATGCGCGGATAGCACAGCGTGCACTTCTCGGCCTTGCCGGTGCGGTGGTTGAAGTAGACCTTCTTGTACGGGCATCCCGTCACGCACATCCGCCAGCCCCGGCACCGGTCCTGGTCGACGAGGACGATGCCGTCCTCCGCCCGCTTGTACATCGCGCCGGAGGGGCACGAGGCCACACAGGACGGGTTGAGGCAGTGCTCGCAGATGCGCGGCAGATAGAACATGAAGGTCTGCTCGAACTCGAACCGCACCTTGTCCGAGGCGTGCCGGCGCGCCCGCTCGACCATCGGGTCCAGGTCGCCGTACGCCGGGGCGCCCGCGAGGTTGTCGTCCCAGTTCGACGACCACTCGATCTTCATCGGTTTGCCGTCGAGCTGCGATATCGGCTCAGCGACCGGGAAGTCGTCGCCCAGCGGGGCGTCGGTGAGGTTCTTGTAGTCGTACGTCCAGGGCTCGTAGTAGTCCTTGATCTCCGGGAGTTCGGGGTTGGAGAAGATCCCGGCGAGCTTGCGCAGCCGCCCGCCCGCCTTCAGCTTCAGCGCGCCGCGCCGGTTCAGCTCCCAGCCGCCGCGCCAGCGCTCCTGGTCCTCGTAGCGGCGCGGATAGCCCTGGCCGGGGCGGGTCTCGACGTTGTTGAACCAGACGTACTCCATGCCGCGCCGGTTGGTCCACGCCTGCTTGCAGGTGACCGAGCAGGTGTGGCAGCCGATGCACTTGTCGAGGTTCATCACCATCGCTATCTGGGCCATGGGGCGCATCAGTACTCGACCTCCTGGCTGCGGCGGCGGATCACCGTCACCTCGTCGCGCTGGTTGCCCGTCGGGCCCAGGTAGTTGAACGCCCAGGACAGCTGGGCGTAGCCGCCGACGAGGTGGGACGGCTTGAGGATCAGCCGGGTCAGCGAGTTGTGGATGCCGCCGCGCCTGCCGGTGGTCTCGGTCTTCGGGACGGCGATCGTGCGTTCCTGTGCGTGGTGCATGTAGACCGTGCCGGGCGGCATACGGTGCGAGACGACGGCCCGGGCGACGACCACGCCGTTGCGGTTGACGGCCTCGACCCAGTCGTTGTCGCCGACGCCGATCGCGTCGGCGTCCTGCGGGGACATCCAGATGTTCTGGCCGCCGCGGGAGAGCGCCAGCATGAACAGGTTGTCCTGGTACTCGGAGTGGATGGACCACTTGTTGTGCGGGGTGAGGCAACGCACCGTCACCTCCCGCTGCCCGTCCGGGCCGAGCCGCGGTTCCCCGAACAGCTTGTTCATGTCCAGCGGCGGCCGGTAGACCGGGAGCGCCTCGCCGAGCTCGTGGATCCAGTCGTGGTCGAGGAAGAAGTGCTGGCGGCCGGTGAGGGTGTGCCAGGGCTTGAGGTGCTCGGTGTTGAGCGTGAAGGCCGTGTAGCGCCGGCCGCCTGCCTCGCTGCCCGACCACTCGGGCGAGGTGATCACCGGCACGGGCGCCGCCTGGGTGTCCGCGTACGTGATCCGCTTGCCCTCGTGCTCGGCGGCCAGATGCGCCATCTCCTGCCCGGTGCGGGTCTGAAGGGTGCGGAAGCCCTGGGTGGCGAGGCGGCCGTTGGTGGTGCCGGAGAGGGCGAGGATGGTGTTCGCCGCCTTCACGGCCGTGTCGAGCAAGGGGCGGCCGTCGGATGTGACGCCGTTCAGCAGCCGGAGGTCCTCGACCTCCACGTCCGGCTTGAGCGTGATGCCCTTGGCGGGCAGACCGAGCTGCTCCACCAGCGGACCGAGTGCCGTGAACTTGGCGCCGATCGCCGTGTAGTCCCGCTCCACGACGGTGAGGTTCGGCATGGTCCGCCCGGGCACGGGTGCGCACTCCCGGCGCTTCCAGTCCAGGACGACCCCGCCCGGCTGGGCGGTCTCGCCCGGGGTGTCGTGCTGGAGCGGAGTCGCCACCAGGTCCTTGCGTACGCCCAGATGACCGACGGCGAGTTCGCTGAGCCGCTCGGCCAGCGCCTTGAAAGTGTCGAAGTCGGTGCGCGCCTGCCACGGCGGATCCACGGCCGGGGTGAAGGAGTGCACATAGGGGTGCATGTCCGTGCTGGACAGGTCGTGCTTCTCGTACCAGGTCGCGGCGGGCAGGACGACGTCCGACAGCAGCGTGGACGAGGTCTGCCGGAAGTCCAGCGACAGCAGCAGATCGAGCTTGCCCTCGGGTGCCTCGTCGCGCCAGGTCACCTCCTGCGGCCGTACGTCCTCGGGTGCCTCCTCGGCCCGCAGGGACGAGTGCGTGCCCAGCAGGTGCCGGGTGAAGTACTCGGCGCCCTTCGCCGACGAGCCGAACAGGTTGGCCCGCCACAAGGTCAGCACCCGCGGCCAGTTCTCCGGCGCGTCGGGGTCCTCGCAGGCGAACTTCAAGGTTCCCGCCCGCAGTTCGGCCACCACCCGCGCCACCGGATCGCCGAACACTTCGCCCAGCTCCAGCGGATTGCGGTCGAAGGTCGGATACGACGGCATCCACCCCGCACGTGCCGACAGCGCCAGGCAGTCCGCGCCCGTCATCCCCCGGAACCGGCCCGCACCGAGCGGCGAGGCGAGCACGTCGGCCGTGAACCGGTCGTAGCGCCACTGGTCGGTGTTGAGGTACCAGTACGCCGTGCCGATCATCTGGCGCGGCGGTCGTGACCAGTCCGACGCGGCCGCGAGCGTCGCCCAGCCGGTCACCGGACGGCACTTCTCCTGGCCCACGTAGTGCGCCCAGCCGCCGCCGTTTCGGCCCTGGCAGCCGGTGAGCTGGAGCAGGGCGAGGAAGGCGCGGTAGATCGTCTCCGAGTGGAACCAGTGGTTGGTGCCGGCGCCCATCAGGATCATGCAGCGGCCGTGAGACTGCTCGGCGGTCCGCGCGAACTCCCTCGCGATCCGCACGCACTTCGCCGCCGGGACGGAGGTGTGCGCCTCCTGCCAGGCGGGCGTGCCGGGCGCGTCCGCGTCGTCGTACGACTCCGGCCAGCGGCCCGGCAGCCCGGGCCGCCCGACCCCGTACTGGGCGAGCAGCAGGTCGAAGACCGTCGTCACCAGCGGCCCGCGCGCACCGCCGAGCTTGGTCGCCGGAACACCACGCCGTGCGACGTCCCCGCGTCCCTGCCCGTGCGCCCCGCCCTCGGTGTCGAACCGGGGCAGCAGCACCTCCACACCGGCGGCGACCTCACTGCCGTACAGACTCAACTTCGGTCGCACGTCACCGAGTTCGAGGTTCCACCGGCCTTTCCCGGACTCGGTCCAGCGGAAGCCCAGCGAGCCGTTCGGGACGACCGCGCGGCCCGACACCTCGTCCAGCACCACCGTCTTCCACTCGGCGCCCTCGCCCTCCTGGCCGAGGTCCGAGGCGCGCAGGAACTTCGCCGGGACGTGGGCGCCGTCCCGTTCCTCCAGGGTGACAAGGAAGGGCAGATCGGTGAACTTCCTTACGTAGTCCGCGAAGAAGGGTGTCTCGCGGTCGACGAAGAACTCCTTGAGGACGACGTGGCCCATGGCCAGCGCCAGTGCGCCGTCCGTGCCCGGGTGCGGGTGGAGCCACTCGTCGGCGAACTTGGCGTTGTCGGCGTAGTCCGGGGCGACCACCACGACCTTCTGGCCCCGGTAGCGGGCCTCCGCCGTCCAGTGCGCGTCGGGGGTGCGGGTGACCGGGACGTTCGAGCCCCACATCAGCAGGTACGCCGCGTCCCACCAGTCGCCGGACTCCGGCACGTCGGTCTGGTCGCCGAAGACCTGCGGGGAGGCCACGGGCAGGTCGGCGTACCAGTCGTAGAACGACAGCATCGGGGCGCCGATCAGGGAGTGGAAGCGGGCGCCCGCCGCGTGCGACACCATCGACATCGCGGGGATGGGGGAGAAACCGGCGATGCGGTCGGGGCCGTACGTCTTGATGGTGTGCACGTGCGCGGCGGCGACCAGCTCGATCGCCTCGTCCCAACTCGCCCGCACCAGACCGCCCTTGCCACGGGCCCGCTGGTAGCGGCGGCGGCGTTCGGGGTCGTTCTGGACGTCCGCCCAGGCGGCGACGGGATCCTGTAGACGGTTTTTTGCCTCCCGGTACATCTCCAGCAGAACACCGCGGACATACGGGTAGCGGACCCGGGTGGGGGAGTAGGTGTACCAGGAGAAGGCGGCGCCGCGGGGGCAGCCGCGGGGCTCGTACTCGGGGCGGTCCGGGCCGACCGACGGGTAGTCCGTCGCCTGCGTCTCCCAGGTGATGATGCCGTCCTTGACGTACACCTTCCAGCGGCAGGAGCCCGTGCAGTTCACGCCGTGCGTGGAGTTCACGATCTTGTCGTGGCTCCACCGGTCCCGGTAGAACGTGTCCGCCTCGCGCCCGCCGGTCAGCTCGACGCTGTGCAGATCGGACGCGGGCGTGCCCGGCCGGAAGAACCTGCCGGCCTTCAGCAGCGCAGCGCCCGGCTCGGCCGGCGACTCGGCGGGCGGACCGTCGGGCGTGTCGGCGGGCGAGGTGGGCGGTATCCGCGTGTCGGTCACAGGCGCTCCCTTGCTTGCCCCAGGGCCCATCTGGCACATTCCCGCCTGCCCCGCGGCGTCTGGCACGCACGCTCGCCGCGTTGCCGAACCGCCCACGTGGCTCCGCCACGAGGGCGCTCCGGCGCCTTGCGATCGCACGCACCAGACACCGCGGGACCCGTCCTCCGGGCGGACGACGGGAATGTGCCAGACGGGCCCTAGTCCCGAACCTAGGGCGGAGCGCGGGAGCGCACCCCTTCACGGCACCCGTACGGGTCCCCGCACAGCCTCCGTACGGGTCAGGGCTTGCGGGCGACCCCCGCGTACACCGGCACGATGCCCTCCGCCTGGGCCGCCACGTCCTCCGGCTCCGGACGCCAGCCGTAGACGGGGATGACGCCCGGTCCGAGCAGCTCGAGGCCCTCGAAGAAGCGGGAGAACTCGGGCAGCGACCGGGGGAAGAAGGGCGTGCCGCTGCGCCGGAACTGGTTCGCCGCCTTCTCGATGGCCTCCGGGCTGAGGTCCGGGGTGACCTGGGACAGGATCAGGTAGCTGCCCGGGGCGAGCGCGGCGACGTACTTCTGGAGCAGGCCGTACACGTCGTCGCCGTCGGGGTCGTCGCCCAGATAGTGGGTGAGCGCGACCAGGGACAGCGCGACCGGAGCGCCGAAGTCCAGGGATTCGCCGGCCCGGCCCAGCAGGGCGTCGATGTCCCGGACGTCGGCGTGCACGTAGTCCGTGCTGCCCTCGGCGGTGCCGTGCAGCAGGGCCTCCGCGTGCCGCAGCACGATCGGGTCGTTGTCGGCGTACACGACCCTGGACTCCGGGGCCACGCCCTGCGCCACCTGGTGCAGGTTGGGCTCGGTGGGGATGCCCGTGCCGATGTCCAGGAACTGGCGTATCCCGGCCTCGGCGGCCGTGCGCACCGCCCGGTGCATGAACCGGCGGTTGGCGCGCGCCCCGCGTAAGACCGTGCCGTCCACGGCGAGGATCTTCCGGGCCAGTTCCTCGTCCACCGGGTAGTTGTCCTTGCCGCCGAGCCACCAGTCGTAGACGCGGGCGGGGTGCGGCCGGCTGGTGTCGACGCGGGGCGGTGCGGCTTCGGATCCGGTCATGGGGGTGTTCTCCTCGGGGCTCGGTTGCCGTCGTGGTCAGGTCGTCGGCGGTCGCCGGGAAGGTTGCCGTACGCCAGTCAGCGGTCGTCGCGGCTCAGCGGTCATCGCCACCCGGCGGTAGCGGTTCAGAAATCGTCGCGGTGCTCCCGCAGGATCTTCTTCGTGCGCTCGGCCGACGCGGCGGCCGTCGACATGTGGTCCAGGACCTCCAGGTGCGTGGCGACCTCCGTGCGGGAGTCCAGGTACAGGGCGCCGGTCAGATACTCCGTGTAGACCATGTCGGGCAGTTCTGGCTCGGCGAAACGGAACAGCGTGAACGGCGCGTACGTCCCCGGGTGCGGGCCGGACGCGAACTCGGCGATCTGCAACGTCACCCGGTCGCGCTCGGCGAACTCCAGGAGCTTGTCCACCTGGTCGCGCATGACCTCGCCGCGGATGCTCACCGGGCGCCGCAGCACCGTCTCGTCCATGATCACCCACAGGTGCGGCGGGTCCGGGCGCTCCAGCAGCCGCTGCCGTTCCATGCGCAGCGACACATGCCGCTCGATGGTCTCCGGCCCCGTCTGCCCGATCGTCCCGGCCTCCATCACGGCACGCGCGTACTCCTCGGTCTGCAGCAGCCCGGGCACGAAGTGCGGCTCGTAGGAACGGATGATGCGGGCGGCGCCCTCCAGGCTCACATACAGGCTGAACCAGTCCGGCAGCACGTCGTGGAACCGCTGCCACCAGCCCGGCTGGTTGGCCTCCTCGGCCAGGGCGACGAACGCGGCCGCGTCGTCCTCGGACAGGCCGTACGTCTCGAGCAGCACCTGTACGTACGGGATCTTCAGCGCGACCTCGGCCGTCTCCATCCGCCGTACGGTCGCCGACGCCACGCGCAGTACGCGTGCGGCCTCGTCGCGCCCCAGGCCCGCTGCCTCCCGCAGCTCCTGAAGGCGCTTTCCGAGGACCACCTGGCCCACGGTGGGGGCCGGTCGCCGCTCACTCACGCCACGCCTCCCCTACGCGCCGAAAGTACGGGGGCAGTGTGCCATGTTCCGGGTGCCGATGGGGTGGCCGGTGTTGTATGCGGTCTGCGGGTTTGTGGGGGCTGGTCGCGCCCACGCGGCGGAGCCGCATGTCGATACAGCCCCGCGCCCCTGGGGCGTCGCCATTACCCGGCAGGTAATCGACCGGGTTGGCCCGGCGCGAGACCGTTGTGTCACCGGGTTCCGGACGGCGCACTCCGTTTCGGAGCCCGGTCCCGTCACCACAACTCGACCTCGACGGAGGGTGATTCACCATGTCCGCCACCTCGCTCGCCGCTCTCGCCCGGACGTCCGACCCGCAGACCGTGCTGCGCCGCTTTCTGGCTCTGGACGCGGTGGTGACCGGGGCGAACGGGATTGCGTACGTCGCCGTCTCCGGCCCGCTGGGTCGCTTTCTCGGTGTCGACTCGACGCTGCTGCTCGGGCTCGGGGCGTTCCTTGCGGTGTACGCGGCCGGCGTCGGCCTGCTCGCCTCCCGGGCCCGGCCCGCCGCGTTCCCGGTGCGTGCCGTGATCGAGGCCAACCTTGCCTGGGCCGCGCTGAGTGTGGTCGCCCTCGCGGTGTGGCTGTCGCCGACGGCGGCGGGCGCGGTGTGGACCGTGCTCCAGGCGCTGACCGTGGCCGGGTTCGCCGGGTTGCAGTACGCGGCGCTGAGGGCACGTCAGGGCATGAGTGACTGAAGGTACTTGACCGTCGCCGGGTCGGCCGGGAGGAGCGTCTCGATGGCCAGCTCGGCGACGGTCACGTCCATCGGGGTGTTGAAGGTGGAGATGGAGGAGATGAAGGACAGGACGCGGCCCTCGTGCTCGATCTGCAACGGCAGCGCGAAATAGGGGACGTCCTCGGCCGGTTCGGTTGCGGTGGTCTCCTCCGGCACCGGGTACGCCGCCACCTCCTCGTACAGCCGACGCAGCGGCTCCGAGCGGTGCAGGGCGATCTGCCGGTCCATCTGCGCGAGCAGATGCCCGCGCCACTCCCGCAGGTTGCGGATGCGCGGCGCGAGACCCTCGGGGTGCAGGGTCAGGCGCATCGCGTTCAGCGGGGGCTCGAGGAGGTGCTCGGGAATGCCGTCGAGCAGCGTCAGGATGCCCCGGTTGGCCGCGTGGACGTTGTACATCGCGTCCACCACGAGCGCCGGGTAGGGCTCGTAGCCCTGGATCAGCCGCTCCATGCCCGCGCGCAGCGCGTCCAGTGCCGGATCGTCCAGCGGGGTCTCCGGGTAGCGCGGGGCGTAACCGGCCGCCAGCAGCAGCGCGTTGCGCTCGCGCACCGGCACGTCCAGGTGCTCGGCCAGCCGCAGCACCATCTCCTCGCTCGGCCGTGACCGGCCCGTCTCGATGAAGCTGATGTGCCGCGCCGAGGAGTCGGCCCGCAGCGCCAACTCCAGCTGGCTGACCCTCCGTTGCTCCCGCCAGGCCCGCAGCAACGGGCCCACGCCCCGGTCGGTGGGGGTGGTGGCGGGCGCAGCGTCTTCGGACGGGACAATGGTCATGAGTACGACCGTAGTCGAGGAGCGCGTGGAATGAACGAGCCGTGGACGTCGTCCCTGGCGGGCGAGGCCGTGTACCGCGCCCGGGTGCGTGGCTGTCTCCTGGGCGGGGCAGTGGGGGACGCCCTCGGCTACCCGATCGAGTTCAGCTCGCTGGAACGGATCCGCGTCGCCCACGGCGACCGCGGGGTGACCGGGCTCCTCTTCCCCGGCGACAGCGACGTGGCCCGGATCAGCGACGACACCCAGATGACCCTCTTCACCGCCGAGGCCCTCATCCAGGCCCACCGGCGCGAGCGGCTCAAGGGCATCGGCGGCGGGTGGGCGCTGCTGGTGCGCTGGGCGTACGAGCGCTGGCTGGAGACCCAGCGCCACCCCGGCCCGGAAGATGCCGCACCGCCGCAGAGCGGCGCCCCCGAAGGCGGCCTCATCACCCAGGCCTGGCTGTACGCCCGCCGTGCCCCGGGCAACGCCTGCGTGTCCGGTATCGCCCAGATGTACGCCCCCGACCCGGCCCTCGCCCTGGACGGCAAGCCCGGCGAGGTCAACCCCGACTCCAAGGGCTGCGGCGCGGTGATGCGCTCGGCCCCCTTCGGCCTGCTGAACCCCGCCGACGCGGCCTTCGCCATGGCCGCCCGCGCCGCCCAGATCACCCACGGCCACCCCACCGGCTACTACGCGGCGGGCGCCCTGGCGGCGATCGTGGCGCACGTCGTCGAGGGTGAGTCCCTGGAAGGCGCGGTCCTGCGCACGCTACGGCTGCTGCGGCGCCACCCCGGTCATGAGGAGACCTCGGCCGCGCTCACCGAGGCCCTCGACCTGGCCGGGCAGGGCTCACCCACCGCCGAAAAGGTCGAGTCCCTGGGGGAAGGCTGGGTCGCCGAGCAGGCCCTCGCCATCGGCGTCTACTGCGCGCTCGTCGCGCCCTCGGTGCGGGAGGCGCTGCTGCTCGCCGTCAACCACTCAGGCGACAGCGACTCCACCGGCTCCGTCTGCGGCAACCTCCTGGGCGCTCGGTACGGCGACCACGGCCTCCCGCACGACTGGGTGGAGCGGGTCGAGGGCCGGGCGCAGATCGCCGCGCTCGCCGACGACCTGGCGGCCGAAAGCGTGCGCCGCTGACCGCCGGGGCACGCGTCTGAGCAGGGCCGCGGCGGCCGGGCTGTGGCACGCTGAAGACCACCCCCCACTTCAGGAAGGAGCGAGGCCCATGCCCCTCGAACCGCTGTCGCAGAAGGAGATCGAGGACCGGCTCGCGGAGCTGCCGGGCTGGTCGCTGGACGGCGACCGCATCGCCCGCTCCTACCGGCTCCCCTCACACTTCGCGGCCACGGCGATGGTCGTGCACATCGCCCAGGTCCAGGAGGAGCTCGACCACCACTCCGACCTCACCCTCGGCTACAACACGGTGTCCCTGACGGTGAACACGCACACCGTCGGCGCCGTGACCGAGCGCGACTTCGCCCTCGCGCAGAAAATCGAGGAGCTCGCCCCGGGCCACGGGGCACACTGACGCGCGTGCTGGACTACGACAAGGAAGCGGAGCGGTACGACGCCTCACGCGGCGGCGAGCCCAGGGCCGAGGCCGCGGCGGAGGCGGTGCTGGCACTCCTGCCGGACGGGACGCGCCGCCTGCTCGACGTCGCCTGCGGCACCGGCATCGTGACACGGCGGCTCGCCGCCGGACGGGACGGCCTGTGCGTGACCGGCGTCGACCTCGCACCCGCCATGGCCCGGCAGGCCGCCGCCCGGCTGCCCGGCGCCGTCGTGCGCGCCGACGGCCGCCGGCTGCCGTTCCCGGGCGGCCGGTTCGACGCCGTGAGCAGCGTGTGGCTGCTGCACCTGGCCCGGACGGACGACGACGTGCGCACCACCGTCGCCGAGTGCGCTCGCGTACTGCGGCCCGGCGGGGTCTACGTCACCACGGTCGACAAGGCCGCCGCGCACAATGTGGGCAGTGACATCGACGCCGTCCTGGCCTCCCGCCCGCGCCGCCCGGCCCGGGACGAGGCGACGCTCGTCGAGTCGTACGCCCTCGACCACGGCCTCGTCCCCGCCGGCCAGACCCGCTTCACAGGTCGCGGCCAGGGCCGCAGCCCCCGCCGCACCATTGCCGACCTGCACCGCGGCTGGTTCGTCACCCTGCCGCCCGGCGGCGCGCTCGCCGACGCGTTCGCCGCCCGTCTGGCGGAACTCCCGGACCAGGACGTGCCCCGGCCCGACCCGGTCTTCACCCTGCGGGCGTTCCGGAAGCCCGAGTGAAGTCCATGGTCCAGTTGGTCAGCCAGGTCTGCCCGCCGTCGATGGAGAACGCCTGCTCCCAGCGAGCCGAGGCGGCGGTGATGCCCGACCAGACGAACCGCACCCGTACGTCCTTGCCGTCGTGGGTGTCGTCGCCGTAGAACTCGCCACGGTCACCCTCGAAACGCCCGATCACCGGCGGGAAGAGCGTGCCGCTACGGCTGGAGGCCCAGTTCAGTGACCACTGCTCGGTCTCCCGGTCGAAGAGCCGCAGCGTCGCTCCCTTCGCCGACAGACGGGGCATGTCGATCTCGTCGACGTTCGCGGCCCCGTCGAACAGCGGCCAGCACCGGTTGGTCGCCGGGAACTCCTCCCAGCCGCTGTCCGGGTCGAGGAAGTCGGTGCGGCGACGGTTGAGAACCTCCCACTCGCCGTGGAAGAAGTCGAAGTCGTGCGGGCTGCTCATGAGCGGTCTCCAGTGGTTCCTTCGGGCAGGGAATCAGCCAAGTAGGCGTCGAGGTCCGGGACTTCGGGCGTGAGCATGTGCCGTACCCAGGCGTCCCGTTCGTGCAGGATCGGCGGGAGTTCCCAGACGCAGCCGATCCACGGCAGGTCGGGTGTGATGAAGTGCGTGGGGTCGTTGTCCGGGCAGCCCAGCACCGGCTGGCCCGCCGACGCGCCCTTGAAATGCAGGACGTTGTCCCATACCCAGCTGTACGCGTTGAGGTAGGCGCCGTCGTCGCCGCCCCGGTGCAGGACGACGAAGGTCGCCGGTGGGGTGCCGTCCGGCTCCGGGAGCAGGTCCGGCAGGATCGCGTACGCCGCCTTCTCGACCTCGGGTGCGATGCCTGCGGGGTCGGCGGTGACGTGGTAGCGCTTGACGTGCCGCCCGGCGACCTCGATCGGCGGGGGCACGGTCAGCAGTTTCTCGCTGAAAGGCATGTCAGGACGCTAGAACCGGTCCCCTGACATCCTGTGTCAGTGAAGTCCAGCCGACTCGTCTCCATCCTCCTGCTGCTCCAGACCCGCGGCCGGATGACCGCCGCCCAGCTCGCCGAGCAGCTGGAGGTGTCCGTCCGCACCGTCTACCGGGACGTCGAGGCGCTGAGCGCGGCCGGTGTCCCGCTGTACGGGGACGCCGGTCACGCCGGGGGCTACCGTCTGCTGGACGGCTACCGCACCCGCCTCACCGGGCTGACCACCGACGAGGCCGAGGCCCTGTTCCTGGCCGGGGTCCCGGGACCGGCCGCCGAGCTGGGCCTCGGCTCGGTGCTCGCCGCCGCCCAGCTCAAGGTCCGCGCCGCCCTGCCCCCGGAACTACGCGCCCACGCCGACCGGGTCGGCGGTCGCTTCCACCTGGACGCCCCCGGCTGGTACGCCGAGGCCGACGAGGCGCCGCACCTCGCCGCGGTGGCCGACGCCGTCTGGAACTGCCGTGTGCTGCACATCCTGTACCGCCGCTGGCGTGCGCCCACCGACGTGGAGCGCCGCCTGGAGCCGTACGGATTGGTGCTGAAGGCGGGCCGCTGGTACGTGGTCGCCGGCCCCGGGCCCCGTACTTTCCGCGTGGACCAGATCCTCCGACTCGCCGTCGCCGACGAGGAGTTCACCCGCCCCGACGGCTTCGATCTGCCCGCGTACTGGGCGGTGTACCAGCGCGACTTCCACGACCGGTTGTACCGCGGGGAGGCGGAGGTGCGGCTGGCTCCCGGAGTGACCCTCGACCGCGCGGCCAATCACCGTACGGAGAAGGACGGTTGGACCCGCGCCACCGTCCCCATCGAGTCCGTCGACCACGCCCATGCCGAGTTCCTTCGCCTGGGCACCGGCATCGAGGTGCTCGAACCCCCTGAGCTGCGCGAGAAGATCGCCCGCACGGTGGCCGAACTGGCCGAAAGATACGGCAACTCGGCGGCACACGGCGGCGACCGATGGAGCGGAACCCGTCCGTCCTCCCGAGGAGGTACGTCACGTGCAGCACCCGCGCAAGCACCGTAGACGCCGGGCCGCCCTCGCCGCGACCGTCGCCGTCACCGCCCTGGCCGCCGCCGGCATCACCACCCTGAACGGCGCCGGCACGGCCGAGGCCGCCACCGCCCGCCAGGTCGAGAAGCTCGACCGGGGCGTGGTCAGCGTCCACACATCCGCCGGCAACCTGGTCAGCTGGCGCTGGCTCGGCACCGACCCGAACGACGTCTCCTTCAACGTCTACCGGGCCGGTACGAAGGTCAACCCGACCCCGATCACGGGCACCACGAACTACTTCCACTCCGGCGCCCCCGAACAGGCCGACTACACCGTCCGCGCGATCGTGAACGGCGTCGAACAGGGCGACTCCGTGCACGCCGTCCAGTTCCGCACCGGCTACAAGGACGTCCCGATCAGTCCACCGGCCGGCGGCACGACCCCGGACGGCGTGGCGTACACCTACGAGGCCAACGACGCCTCCGTCGGCGACCTCGACGGCGACGGCGCCCTCGACATCGTCCTGAAGTGGTATCCCACCAACGCCAAGGACAACTCCCAGTCCGGCTACACCGGCAACACGATCATCGACGGCATCAAGCTCGACGGCACCCGGCTGTGGCGCATCGACCTGGGCCGCAACATCCGCTCCGGCGCGCACTACACGCAGTTCCAGGTGTACGACTACGACGGCGACGGCAAGGCCGAGGTCGCCATGAAGACGGCCGACGGAACGGTCGACGGCACCGGGGCGGTGATCGGCAGCTCGTCCGCCGACCACCGCAATTCGAGCGGCTACATCCTGTCCGGTCCCGAGTACCTGACCATGTTCAACGGCCGGACCGGCAAGGCGATGGGGACGGTCGACCATGTCCCGGCCCGGGGCACGGTCTCGTCCTGGGGCGACTCCTACGGCAACCGCGTCGACCGCTTCCTCGCCGGAACGGCCTACCTGGACGGCGCCCGTCCCTCCCTCATCATGGCGCGCGGCTACTACACCCGTACGGTCATCGCCGCCTGGGACTGGCGCAACGGCACCTTCACCCGCCGCTGGACCTTCGACACCAACTCCTCCACCAACTCCGGCAAGGGATTCGACGGCCAGGGCTCGCACAGCCTGTCCGTCGGGGACGTCGACAACGACGGCAAGGACGAGATCGTCTACGGTGCGATGGCCGTCGACGACAACGGCAACGGCCTGTGGACGACGAAGACCGGCCACGGCGACGCCCAGCACCTGGGCGACCTGGACCCCTCGCATGCGGGCCTGGAGTACTTCAAGGTGTCCGAGTCCACCTCACAGCCGGCCGAGCTGTACATCAACCCGGCCGACGGCACGGTGAACTGGAAGCTCGCCGCCTGCTGCGACAACGGCCGCGGTGTCGCCGGGGACATCTGGGCGGGTAACGACGGCGCCGAGGTCTGGTCGGCCTCCGACTCCTCCATCCGCGACGAGGCCGGCGCCACCAAGGGCCGCGAGCCGTCCTCCGTCAACTTCCTGTCGTGGTGGGACGGCGACCCCGTCCGCGAACTCCTGGACGGCACCCACATCGACAAGTACGGCACCTCGTCCGACACCCGGCTGCTGACCGGCGCCTCGGTCCACTCCAACAACGGCACCAAGGCGACGCCGTCCCTGTCCGGCGACATCCTCGGCGACTGGCGCGAGGAGGTCATCTGGCCCACGTCGAACAACACGGCACTGCGGATCTACTCCACGCCGTACGAGACGAACACCAGGATCACGACCCTGCTGCACGACACGATGTACCGCACGGGCCTGGCCTGGCAGAACACTGCCTATAACCAGCCGCCCCACCCCAGCTTCTTCATCGGCAACGGCATGGCGACGGCGCTCCGCCCGACCGTGTACACGCCCTGAGCATCAGCGACCTTCCGTCTCCGGCCCGGCAGCCCGGATGTCATGACGGGCTGCCAGGTTGCTTCAAGGTGCCGACTTTTTTCGGTGATCCGTACAACCATGCAGGTTCTTCACAGGTCATTCACACGCGTACCACCGAACACCTGGGGAGAACATGTTCCACCACACCCGCATACGCCTCGCCGCCACCGCGGCCGCCGCCGTGGCCGCGATGGCCCTGACCGCCTGTGGCACCGGCTCGGACGACGAGATCGTCGACAAGCCGAAGGCGAAGGCCTCCGCCAAGGCCGACAGCGGCAATGAGAAGGACCCCGCCGCCGAGAAGAGCAGCGCCGCGCCCGAGGTCGCCAAGGTCGGTGACACGCTCGGCCTCAAGGGCGTGGAGGCGGGCAGCGAGCTCGACGTCACGGTCGTCAAGGTCGTCGACAACGCCAAGTCCAGCGACGAGTTCTTCGCCCCCGAGTCCGGCAACCGGTGGATCGGCGTGCAGTTCCAGCTCGTCAACACCGGCACCAAGGTCTACTCCGACGCTCCCATGAACGGGGCGAAGATCGCCGACGACCAGGGCCAGCAGTTCGGAACCACGATCGCCGACATCACGGCCGGCCCGTCGATGTCGGCGGACGTCCGGCTGAAGCCCGGCGGGAAGACGCTCGGCTGGATCGTGTTCGAGGTGCCGAAGGCGTCGAAGGCGGCCACGGTCACCTTCGGGATGGACTCGGGCTTCGCCGAGCAGATCGGGGAGTGGAAGCTGTAGGAGAGCACAGAGGGCGCGTACCGGCGACGGTACGCGCCCTCGGGCTCGCTCAACTCACGGTGCAGCTCTGGTCACCCAGCTTGAACGCGGTCGGTTTCGTGTTCGTCCCCGACCAGTTGCCCGTGAACCCGAAGCTCACGGACGAACCGGCCGCCACACTGCCGTTCCAGCCGACGTTCTTCGCGGTCACCGCCGCGCCCGACTGGGTGTGCTCGGCGTTCCACAGTTGTGTGATCCGCTGCCCGTCCGCGAAGGACCAGCCGAGCGACCAGCCGCTCCAGTCACCCGATCCGGTGTTGGACAGCTGCACGTCCGCCTGGAAACCGCCCGACCACTGGTTGGTGATCTTGTAGGTCACCGCACAGGCACCGGTCGGCGTCGGGTCGGTTCCGCCACCGCCGCCGTCCCCGCCCCCGGTGTCGGAGGTGTCGCCGTAGATGACGCCACGCCCGTTCGTCGCCACGTACACCCGCCCGTACACCCGCGGGTCACCCGTGATCGCCGCACCCGTCCAACCCCACTGGTGGGCGTCGTCGTTGATACGGGTCCAGGTCGCGCCCTTGTCCGTCGACCGGAAGATGCCGCGCACGCCGCCGATCTTCGCGCTCGTGTACAGCGTCTGGTACGTGGCTCCCGTCGCCGCCTTGCCGAAGCCGATCGTGTCGGCCTGCTCGACGTCCGAGAGCTTCGTGAAGCTCGCGCCGCCGTCCGTCGAGTGCCACAGACCGTACGCGCCGTCCGTCGCACCGCCCGCCAGCCACACGTCCCCCTTCACTCCGGGCAGCGCCTTGAAGCGGACGCTGTCACCGCTCGGCAACCCGGTCGCCGAGGACGCGGTGAAGGTCGCGCCGCCGTCCGTGCTGACGTAGAACTTCCCGGACTTGAAGCCGTAGAAGACCTTCGGGTCGACCCGGTCGGACTCGACGATCGCACCGGAGGGGATGCCACTGGAGGCCGACCAGGAGTTCCCGAAGCCGGTCGTGTACTGCACACCCGTCCCGGCAGGGCTCCACACGAACCGGCTGCCGTCCGACGCCGCCGCGACCGTACCGCCGCCGCTCACGCCCGAAGGGTCGGTCCCCGCGAACCAGTTGGCGCCGTTGTCCGTCGAGAACGCGATGTGCGGGCCCGAGTCCAGGTTGCCGACGCGGACGACCGTGGTCGGGTTCGTCTCGGCGAAGTCCAGGCTGGTGGTCGTGGTGAAGTTCGGCTGGGTGAACATCATCGACGGCACCTTGGTGAGGTCGGTGTGCCGGAAGCCGCCGATGTCGCCGAGGGCGCTCAGGAGCGGGGCGCCCGACGGGGGAGAGGCGAGGTCGTTGACCGCCGTCTCCTCCAGGCCCTGGACCATCGGTTTGATGGCGAACTTGCTGCCGCTGTCCCAGTTCGTGAGGTTCTCGGTGCCGTAGATCGTCGCGCCCGTGCCGTACATCATCCGGCCCGAGTTGAACGGGTCTATCTCCAGTGCCTCGGTCATCCAGCCCAGTTTCGGCGTCTGTTCCGGCGGCGACGGATTCGCGCCCCAGGTCAGCCAGGGCGACGCCGAGACGTCCATCGTGTAGCGGTTCTCGCGGTTGGGATACGACGTGTAGTCCCACGCCTTCGTCCAGCTTCCGCCGCTGTCCGTCGAGCGGAAGATCTGCGTGTCCGGCCACCAGGAGCTGTACGCCGTCGCCATCACCGTGCCGGGCTTCTGCCGGTCGACGGTCAGGCCGCTGAAGCCGTAGTAGGTGTCGGCCTCGGCGACCGGGCTGATGTCCGTCCAGGTTCCGGTCGCGGTCGCGTACCGCCACAGCCGGCCCTTGCCGCCGTCGTAGGGGCCGCCCTTGTCGCTGTAGGCGAGGTAGAGATAGCCGTTGACGGTGTCCAGCACACCCTTGTGCGCGAGATACCCCGTCGGCTGCCCGGCGACCCGCGACCAGGTCGCGCCCGCGTCCGTCGACCGGTACACCGCGTTGTCCTTGTCGGCGACCCCGACGTAGATCGTCTTCGTGGCGTTGCCCGACGTGCCGGTCGACTCGTCGAAGGTGACCCAGACGATCCCCTGGTTGTCGCCGGCGTACCCGCTGGTGTCGCTCGGGTCCTGCACGTAGTTGCCGACGTTGGGGAAGTTCGCCACCTGCGACCAGGTCACGCCGGAGTCCGTCGACCGCCACAACCCCTTGCCGCTGGGCGCGCCCAGATACAGCACGCTGTTCTTGTTCGGGTCGACCGCCAGCCGCTCACCCATACCGCGGCCGGGCATGTTGCCGCCCAGCTTGAACGGCAGGTCGGTCTTCTGCCAGCTGGCGCCGCGGTCGGAGGAACGCATGACGGCGCCGTTCGTCGGGTCCCAGCTGTTGGTGTACGTCCCGACCGCCGCGTACACCTTGTTCGGGTCCACGGAGTCGGAGGCGAGGCTCACCACACCCGTGTGCCCCCAGTTGTCCCAGCCGACCGAGTCCAGCAACGGCGTCCAGGTCTTCGTCGACTCCTGCCAGCGGTAGGCGCCGCCGATGTCGGTACGGGCGTAGGCGAGGTTCTTCTCCTTGCGGTTGAAGACGATGCCGGGGACGAAACCGCCGCCGTCGATGCGGGCGTTCTTCCAGGTGTAGGTGTCTGCGGCGATCGACACGTCCTTCGAGCCACTGCCGGCGGCCACTGCGGGCGGCGTGCCCGCGAGCAGCCCGGCGGCGAGCGCGAGCACCGCCGTGAGGATGCGGGTTCTTCGCACGGGGGGTCCTTTCCGGGGTGGGGGGAGACGGGACCAGAGATATGGCAAGCGCTTTCCATCACTCGCGAGAGGTGCCGGGCGACCCCAGTGCGGGAGGGGCCGCCCGGCCGGTCGGTCCCGCCGTCCGGTGACGGGACCGCGCACGCGGAACTCTTCAGGCGGTTCCGAGGAAACGCCATGACCTGCAACGCCCTGCTTTTCAGGGGCGCGGGGAACTGCGCGACCAGCCACAGCGGACCCGCAGACAAATCACGGCCTCCCCGCGGAGCGCCCGGCGGGGACTGGTTATTCGAGAAGCTCCGCGTACGAGCCCATGGCCAGGGCGATATCCGCCTGGGCCCAGAACCGGTGATACGTGAACGACGGCGCCGCACCGCCCGCGAGATACGCCTCGATCTTCGACCAGGCCGGGTCGTCCTCGTAGAACGAACGGATCGACTCGAAGGTCGACGACGAGTTGATCGCGTCGCCGTTCGGCATGGTGCCGGTCCAGCCGCTCGGGATGTAGACCGCGTCGTCGAAGCGGTTGTAGTCGGCGCGGGTCTCCGGCACGGCGATGCCCAGGCTGTCCTGGTGGTTGTTCCACATGCCGTCCAGCAGAGCCTTCGCCGTCGTCGCGGCAGCGCTGTCACCGGAGCGGTCGGCGTAGTACGTCAGGGTCTTGGCGTACGCGGCCGCCACACCGACGTCGTTGGTGTAGTCGGCGACGGTGACATGAAGTCCATTGTTCGCGCCGGGACTTGACGGGTTCCAGGTGTCGGGCTGGCCCGACCACTGGAGCGTGGACGGGATCCGGAAGGTGCCGTCCGGGTTGACGGTCGTCTCGGACAGCGACCAGTCGACCCACTTGTCCAGGACCGCCTTCGCGGCCGCGTTCCCCGTCTGCTGGTAGTACTCGGCCACCCGCTCCATCGACCACGCCTGGAAGCCGAACCACTGGTTGGACGGCGGGTCGTGATAGACGGGCTGCTGGTCGTAGTACATGCCGTAGAACGTCGACTTGCCCGTGGGCGGCGTCGCGTACCGCCCCGCCCAGCTGTTGGTCGCACCGCCCGCGATCGCGCCCTCGCTGGACTGCAGCCAGCGGTAGAACTCGATCTGCCGTTCCAGCGACTTGGCCCAGTCCGCCTGTCCCGTCGCCGACTTGGGCTTCAGGTCGGCGTAGGAGCTGAGCGCGTACGCGGCCAACGGGTTCTGGTAGCCGCCGTGCGCGTGGCTGGAGCCGATGCGCCAGGCCCAGCCCGCCGAGGTGTCGGTGGCGCCGCCCCAGGCGTAGTACCAGGAGAGCAGATAGTGCGAGGCGTCCTTGCCGGTGCCGGCCGGGCAGGACGAGGCGCCCACACAGTTGCCGACCTTCTTGAAGTACTTGTCGTACATCGCGTAGCGCAGGTAGTCGCCCATCTTCGCGGCCTTGGCCACGGTCGCGGAGATCTCGCCGCCCTTGCCCTGCGCGTCGGCCCACTTGTCCGCCCAGTACGCGGCCTGCACCGCACGCGCGTCGGCGTCCGGGGCGTTGGTGAACTTCCACTGCTTGGCGTAGGAGGCGTCACCGGTGAACAGGTCCAAGTAGCCGTTCTTGCCGCCGTACTTGAACTGGTCGCAGGTCGGCTGCGGCACCGTCTCCCACACCGACTCCTGCGCGCCGCGCTGGAAGGTGTTGATGTACGACGGCCCGGTGTCCGTGGGCCCCGCCTCGCACTTGCCCGGCGAGTTGCCGTAGCCGTAGACGTTGTCGACGTCCTGTAGCCAGTGCATGCCGTAGACGTCGTCCGTGCCATAAGCCGACTTCAGCTCACCCGCGATGGGGTCCGAGCCGACCGAGACCCCGGTGTCGAGCTTGGCCGGGTACTCGTTCGGGGTGTCCAGCTCGGGCGCGTACGTCGCCGGCTTCGAGGCGTTGTAGAAGGAGTTGGTCGGCTGGTCGGCGTGGGTCGGGATCATGTACTTCTCCATGATCTCCCAGGCCCCGTTGAACTTCGACCAGTCACCCGTGACCTTGCCGTACATCGCCTGCAGCCACAGAAGGTAACTGTAGGCCTCCGACGTCGTCTCATGGCCGTGGTCCGGCGCCTCGACGATCAGCGTCTCGACCGAGTGGTAGGGGATGCCCTCGGGCGAGAAGTAGCCGTTCGCCGGGTTGGTGATCTTGCCGTAGAGCTCCAGGAAGCGGGCGTCGTACGCCTTCGTCGCCGCGATCTGGGTCACCGTCACCGAGGCCTTCGCGTGGCCGGTGGCCGTCGACTCGAAGGTCGCCGAGCCGGTGCCGGAGCTGTCGGCGGCGATGGTCACCTTCTGGGCGGTGTTCCAGTTCGAGGGCGTGAAGGTGAGCGAGGCGCCGCCCGTCACCGACAGGCCCGAGTTGCCGCTCGTGCGGGCGGTCGTGACGGTCACGTTGGCCGACGGCTGGGTCGACAGCTTGACGTCGTACGTGGCCGTCTTGCCCTGCTGGACGGGAAGTTGGGTCGGCGAGGCCACCACGGCGGGACCCGAGGCGACCGTGATGCCGACCGGCGTGGACTCCGCCGACGCGCCCAGGCTGTCGTACGCCTTCGCGAGGAGCGAATGACTGCCCACGGTCAAACTTGAGACCGAGAGCGAGTACGGCGCCGTCGTGTCCGTGCCCAGCAGCGTGGTGTCGTCGTAGAACTCGACCTTGCTGATGGTGGCGTTGTCCGCGGCCGCGGCGGTGGCCGCGAGCGGGACGGCGTCGCCCTGCGAGTAGACGGCGCCGGCTGCCGGGCTGGTCAGCACGGTGATGGGAGGCTGGTGGGCGCCGGTGCAACTGGTGCCGTTGATTGCGAAGTTCGTCGGGGCGGCATTGGAGCCGCTGTAGCTGAACTGCGCACCGGTGCTGACGGCGGCGCCGGCGGCGATCCGCCCGTTGTAGCCGGCGTCCTTCACCGTGACCGACTGACCGGACTGGGACCAGGTGCCGTTCCAGCCGTTGCTCAGCTTCTGGTTGCCCGAGTAGCCGTACGTCAGCGTCCAGCCGTCGATGACGTCAGTGCCGCGGTTGGTGATCGTCAGATCCGCGGTGAAGCCGGAGCCCCAGTCATTGGTCTTGTAGTCGACGCTGCACTGAAGTGCGGCTGCCTGAGCGGGAGTCGAACCCGTACCCAACATCGTCAAAGGAAGCGCCAGGGCCGCGGCGACGGCCGTCCACAACCGTCGTACGGTTCTGCGTCTGCGTGGGGGATGCACGTGCTGGTTCCTCCTTGCGGCTCGGAGAAGTCAAGGCTTGAACCAGTGGGAGCGCTCCCATAGTGGGGACGGGCGTGCAAGGGGTCAAGGTGCTTGAAGAGTCGAAAAGATTCGACGAGTTCAGTTGAGCAAAAGTCAGCAACTCCTCTGTCCTTTACTGTCACTTGGCGCTAGCTTCATTGACACCAGTGGGAGCGATTCCATCAGTCGGCGCGTCCGTCACGACACGCCTGATCTGCAAGGAGTCGCTCATGCGACACCCCCCGCGTTCAGTACTTTTAGCCGTCACCGGCGCGGTCGCCCTCATCGGCGCCGGTGGTCACGGCGCAGGGAGCCACGCCCGCGTGCACGGTGGAGTACTCCGTGTCCGGTACGACGGTGACCGCGGCCAACGAGAGCTGGAACGGGGCGCTCGGCACCGGCGCGAGCGTCAGCGCCGGGTTCATCGCGTCCTGGTCGGGGAGCAACGCCGTACCGGCCGCGTTCAAGCTCAACGGCACCACCTGCACGGCATGACGCCGATGCCCAATATGCAGTACACGCCGGCGTTCCGGGCGTCGGTCGCGAGCACCTTCAAGGACGACCCGACCGTCGTCTTCGACCTGTTCAACGAGCCATACCCGGACCGTGCGGGTACGAGGTCGCCGGTATGCAGGATCTCGTGGACGCCGTCCGGGACACCGGCGCCGTCAACCTGATCCTGCTCGGCGGGCTCGCGTACTCGAACGACCTGAGCCAGTGGCTGACGTACAAGCCCACCGACCCGGCAGGCAATTCGACGACCGGGACCTGTGCTACCTCGGCTGGACCTGGAACACCTGGAACTGCTCCTGCGGTCCGGCCCTGATCTCCAGTCACGACGGAACCCCCACCTCGTACGGCATCGGGCCGCGCGATCACCTGCGTGCCCTGAACCGACAACTCACCTGAACGGACAACTCCCCCTGACGGAGAAGGAACCCGCACTCATGAGTCGTACCAGAACAGCGATGATCGCCGCCCTGGCGCTGGTCGCCGGGGCCTCGGGGACCGCGCTCGCCGCGGATCCCGACGCGGTCGGCATCGCCGCCGTCCCCTGCACCGTCGACTACAAGGTGCAGAACCAGTGGGACACCGGCTTCACCGCGGCCGTGACGGTCACCAACCAGGGCGCCGCCAAGTCGAACTGGTCGGTGAAGTGGTCGTACGCCGGAAACCAGAAGGTCACCAACGGCTGGAACGCCAAGATCAGCCAGAGCGGCGCGGCGGTCACCGCGACCAACGAGACGTACAACGGAACGCTGTCGACCGGCGGTTCGGTCAGCTTCGGCTTCCAGGCCTCCTACAGCGGCACCAACGCCATTCCCGCCACCTTCACCCTCGACGGCGTGACCTGCAACGTCGACGACGGCAGCGGCGGCCCCACGGATCCGCCGGACCCCGGCCCGACCGGTCCGAAGGTCGACAACCCGTACTCCGGCGCCAAGGTGTACGTGAACCCGGAGTGGTCCGCGAAGGCCGCCGCCGAGCCGGGCGGCAGCCGGATCGCCAACCAGCCGACCGGCGTCTGGCTGGACCGGATCGCCGCGATCAACGGCGTGAACGGCGGCATGGGGCTGCGCGCCCACCTCGACGAGGCCCTTAAGCAGAAGGGCTCCGGTGAGCTGGTCGTCCAGCTGGTCATCTACAACCTGCCGGGCCGTGACTGCGCCGCCCTCGCCTCCAACGGCGAGCTCGGCCCGACGGAGATCGACAAGTACAAGACGCAGTACATCGACCCGATCGCCGCGATCCTCGCCGACCCGAAGTACGCCTCGCTGCGGATCGTCACCACGATCGAGATCGACTCGCTGCCGAACCTGGTCACCAACACCGGCAGCCGTCCGACGGCCACTCCGCAGTGCGACACGATGCTCGCCAACGGCAACTACGTGAAGGGCGTCGGCTACGCCCTCAACAAGCTGGGTGACGTGGCGAACGTCTACAACTACATCGACGCCGGGCACCACGGCTGGATCGGCTGGGACGACAACTTCGCCGCCAGCGCCAACGTGATGAAGCAGGCGGCCACCGCCGAGGGCGCCACCGTGAACGACGTGCACGGGTTCATCGCCAACACGGCCAACTACAGCGCCCTGAAGGAGAACAACTTCACCATCAACGACTCCGTCGGCGGCAAGTCGGTCCGCGAGTCCAAGTGGGTCGACTGGAACCGGTACGTCGACGAGCTGTCCTTCGCGCAGGCCTTCCGCCAGCAGTTGGTCACGAGCGGCTTCAACTCCGGCATCGGCATGCTGATCGACACGTCCAGGAACGGCTGGGGCGGTTCCGCCCGGCCCGCCGGTCCCGGCCCGATGACCGACGTCGACGCATACGTCAACGGCGGCCGGTACGACCGCCGTATCCACGTCGGCAACTGGTGCAACCAGTCCGGCGCCGGGCTCGGCGAGCGCCCGCAGGCCAATCCGGCGGCCGGGATCGACGCGTACGTCTGGATGAAGCCGCCGGGGGAGTCCGACGGCTCCAGCACGGCGATCCCGAACGACGAGGGCAAGGGGTTCGACCGGATGTGCGACCCGACGTACACCGGTAATCCGCGCAACGGGAACAACATGTCCGGTGCGCTGCCGAACGCTCCGCTGTCGGGGCACTGGTTCTCGGCGCAGTTCCAGCAGCTGATGCAGAACGCGTATCCGCCGTTGTCCTAGGGCGATGACGGCGACTGCGGGCTGTATGTGGCTGGTCGCGCCCGCGCGGCGGAGCCGCATATAGACACCGCCCCGCGCCCCTGAGGGCGTGACGGGCCGCCGGGGTCGGTCAGTTCTCTCTGGCCAGGCCCCGGCGGATCGCGAACTCCACCGGCGAGTAGTCGCCGTCCGCCCGCTCCAGTTCGTGGGGCACCGCCGTGAGCAGGGGTGGCTGGGCCATGAAGCGGGGGCGGGTGCCGTGGTGGGGCTGGGCGGCGTGGACCAGGAAGGGGTGGCAGAGGTAGACGTCGCCGGGGCGGCCGGTGGCGTGGGCGAGGGGGCGGTGCGCGGAGGCCTCGGCGACCTTCGGGCCGAGCTCCAGGAAGGAGGCGCCGGCCTCGCCGTACGGCGCCAGGACCGGCGGTACGTCGAGATGCGAGCCGACCCGGATGCGGGTCGGGGCGTCGTCCTCCGTGACCTCGCTGAACAGGAACAGCATGAGCAGCGCACGATCCTTCGAGCGCACGTTCGTATGGGGGTGTTCGGAGCCTTCGGGCAGATAGCTGCCCTCGATGTGCCAGCCCGCGTCGTCCGGTTCCTCCTCGTGCGGGAACCGCAGCGGGAAGCTGCCCAGCGAGTAGCGCGACTGCCAGCGGCTCTCACCCGCCAGCACATCGAAGGCCTCGTGCAGGACAGGGGTGTTGACGGCGGCCGCGAACGGCCCCTGCGCCATGTCGTACACCCAGTACACCGGGTCCTTCCAGGTGCCCGGGTCCTCCGGGTCGTACCCCGTCTCCCGCCACAGCAGCCGCGCGCAGTGCTCGGCGACGCGCGGCGGAAAGGCGCCCTCGATCTTCACGAACCCGTCCTCGAGGAAGCGCTCCACCATCTCGTCGTCCATCGGGCCATCGTGCGCGACCGGCCCCGCGGAGCGCATCCCATTTCTTTGCCGCCGTTTTGCCGTTACGGCAACGACAGTGGCCCCGCGCCGGTGCGTCGGCGCACGCTGGCCCCATCCGAAGGAGAGGCTGACGAGCATGGCGCACCACCACCACGGAGACCACCACGCCGGTCACCATGCCGGCCACCACCACGACCACACCGACATCGACTGGGCCGAGATGGCCCCGCTGCTGGAGGCGCAGGCGGAGCTGTTCACGCCCCTGTACGAGCACGCCCTGGCCTGGCTGGCCAAACGGCAGACCGAGCCGGGGCTGATCGTCGACGCGGGCAGCGGTCCCGGCGTCTTCGCCTGTCTGCTGGCGGACACCTTCCCGGGCGCCCGGATCGTCGCCGTCGACGGCTCCGAGCCGCTGCTCGAGCGCGCCCGGGCGCGGGCCGAGCGGCTGGGCGTCGCGGACCGCTTCAGCACCCTTGCCGGTGAACTCCCGGACGTCCTCGACGACTTGGACTACCCCGCCGATCTGCTGTGGGCGAGCCGCAGCCTGCACCACCTCGGCGACCAGCGCAGCGCCCTCGCCGCCTTCGCCGCCCGCCTCACGCCCGGCGGCACGCTCGCGCTGCAGGAGGGCGGCCTCCCGGCCCGGTTCCTGCCGCGCGACCTCGGCTTCGGGCGGCCCGGGCTCCAGGCCCGTCTCGACGCCCTGGAGGAGGAGTGGTTCGCCGCGATGCGGGCGGACCTGCCCGGCTCCGTCGCCGAGACCGAGGACTGGCCCGCGCTGCTCACCGCGGCGGGCCTCCGGCCGAGCGGCACCCGTACCTTCCTGCTGGATCTGCCGGCCCCGACCACGGACCGGGCCCGCGCCTACGTCGTCGCCTCGCTGACCCGCACCCGCGAGGGCCTCGGCGAGCACCTCGACGCCGACGACCGCGCGACCCTCGACCGCCTCCTCGACCCGGACGACAAGGCGAGCGTGCACCACCGGCCGGACGTGTTCGTCCTGGCGGCGCAGACGGTGCACACGGCGGTGCGGACGAAATGACGCCGCTCAGCATCCTGCTCGGGTCGCACATGGTGGCCCCTCGATCGTGGGCATGCGGGCGCGGATGACCGGTCCGGGGGCCTACCGTGTCACCTGCGGCCCTTGACTTCGAGAGCTCTTCAAGTGATGGACTCCCCGTCGTCCGAACGAAACGCAGGGGGGATCATCATGACCGGCTCATCCGTGACCGACTCTCCGGTCGCGCTCATCACCGGCGGCGGCAGCGGCATCGGCGCGGCGGTCGCGCGGCAGTTGCTGGACGCCGGGTACCGGGTCACCGTCACCGGCCGGGGGGAAGCGAGGCTGCGGGGCTTCGCGGAGGAACTCGGCGACCCGGACCGTCTGTTGACGGTCGTCGGGAACGCGGCCGAGTACGGCGACGTCCAGGCGGCCGTCGACACGACGCTCAAGGCCTTCGGCCGACTGGACACAGTCGTCGCCAACGCGGGTTTCGCCACCCACGACACGGTCGCCGAGGGTGACCCGTCCGGCTGGACCGAGATGGTGCTGACCAACGTCCTCGGCCCGGCCCTGCTGATCCGCGCCTCGATCGACGCCCTCAAGGAGAGCCGCGGCCGGATCGTCCTGGTCGGCAGTGTCGCCGGCTTCGTGCCGGGGCCGGGGAACATCTACGGGGCGACGAAGTGGGCGGTGACGGGGCTCGCCGAGAACACCCGGCGCCAGGTCACCGACTGGGGCGTCGGCGTGACCCACATCGCGCCGGGCAGGACGGAGACACCGTTCTGGGACAGCTACGGCAGCCTGCCGCCGGGGCATCTGCTCACCGCCGACCAGATCGCCGACTCGGTCGTGTGGGCCGTCCGGCAGCCCCAGGGCGTCGACATCAACACCGTCGTCGTACGGCCGATCGGACAGCCCAACTGACGTACAGCTGCGCTCGGTTGCCTCGGACCTAATTGTTCCGGACGAACTCCTTCGCCAGCCGCTCGCCCAGCGAGACCGCCGCGCTGTGGCTCTCGATGGGCGAGACCCGCGAGTTCCTGAAGAGGATGTACGTCACCCCGGAATCGGTTCCACCGGTCGCCGGGTCGGGGTCGATGCCGAGCCTCTCGGCGGCGGAGTAGGAGGCCTCGCCGATGATCCGCTGGGGGCCGGTGTCGCCGACGACGGCGTACAGGACCTGGTTGTTGTGGATGACGGCGACCACGCCGCCGCCCTTGATGCCCGCCGCGGAGTAGTCCCACGTCCCGCTGATGCTGGGGACGACGACGTACGGCAGCCTGTCGGACCGCAGCGGCCGGCCGTCGGACTGGTGGAACGCCGTGTCGGGCTGGAACCAGGGGTCGGTGTTCTCGTTGCACTTGTCGGTGCGCTGGCCGTCGCAGTCGATGTCCATGTCGGCCTTCCAGAAGACGGCACCGTTCTTGCCGCACACCGGGATGGTGGCCGAGGTCTCCTCGTCGGTGCGGTACTTGCCGTTCGAGATCTGCGAGCACGACGTCACCTTCGCGAGCAGCTCGGCCGCGCTGACCGAGCCTTCCTGCGCGGACGTCGGTCGAGGGGCGCCGGAGGCGCTCGTGGGGAGCAGCCCGGCGGCGAGCAGTGCGGCGCCGGAGGCCGCGGCGAGGGTCAGTGTTCGGATGCGCACTGTGGGGGAACCCTTCTATTAGGAAAGTTTCCTATCGGGTGCCGTAAAAGGTGGCGCCTTTGCATGCACCCGTCAAGCCCCTGTGCGTGACCTCGGGGAATCCGTGCTGATTGCGGGGCCATGGCCCCGGTAGAAGACTGGACCTGCCGAAGATTTCGGATATTTGCTCGGCTCCTGGGAGGTGTCATGTTCGTACGCGCCGTTTACGCGACCGGCGATCCCACGAAGATCGACACGGCCATCAGGGCAATGAACACAGAGGGGCGGGACCTGCTGGAGGACCGTCCGGGCTACCGCGGGGCGAGTGTCTTCGTGGACCGGACGCTCGGGAAACTGCTCGCGGCGAGCTGGTGGGAGACGGAGGAGGCCCGGCGCAACAGCGACGAGGTGCTGCGGGAGCGGCGGGCGGCGATGCTGGAGCCGTTCGCGGGCACACTGGCGGTCGACAACTACGAGGCGTTGGCCTTCCATCAGGCCGAGCACCCACGGGCGGGAGGCGGACTGCGGCTGACCAGGCTGGAGTTCGACCCCATGGACGCGGACCTGCTCGCCGACACGTTCCGGGGGACGGTGATTCCCAAGCTGGAGACGTTCTCGGGACTGGCCAGGGCGGTGCTTCTGGTCGACCGGGAGCGGGGGCGTGGGATGGTCGGAGTCACGTTCGTCGACCAGGCCTCCCTGGCGGCATCCCGGGCGGGTCAGGCCGCGGCCCGGCATGAAGGCGCGGCCAAGGCGCATGTGACCGTGACCGGGCTGGAGGAGTTCGAGGTCGTCTTCAGCGACGTGCGCGGCGACTGAGCCGCCCGTACGCGTCCGCCCGCCGCTCACGCAGGCGAGCGGCGGGCGGGACGGTCGTACCCGTCGCGGGTGTCAGGCCATGTTGAACGCGGCCGGGTCCGGACCCAGGCGCCGGTCCTCGTTCAGCGCGCTGATCGCCGCCAGGTCCTCGGTGTCCAGGCTGAAGTCGAACACCTCGATGTTCTCCTTGATCCGCGACGGCGTCACGGACTTCGGGATCACCACGTTGCCCAGCTGGAGGTGCCAGCGCAGCACGATCTGGGCCGGGGTGCGGCCGTGCTTCTGGGCGATGGCGACGATCGCCGGGACCTCCAGGAGGCCCTTGCCGGAGCCGAGCGGCGACCAGGCCTCGGTGGCGATGCCCTGCTCCGCGTGGTATTCGCGGGTCGCGTGCTGCTGCAGGTGCGGGTGCAGCTCGATCTGGTTGACCGCCGGGATGACCGACGTCTCGGCGATGAGCCGCTCCAGGTGCTCCGTAAGGAAGTTGGAGACACCGATCGCCTTGACCCGGCCGTCGGCGTGCAGCTTCTCGAACGCCTTGTACGTGTCGACGTACAGGTCGCGGGGCGGGGTGGGCCAGTGGATCAGGTACAGGTCCACGTAGTCCAGGCCGAGCTTCTCCAGCGAGGCGTCGAAGGCGCGCAGCGTGGAGTCGTACCCCTGCTCGCTGTTCCAGAGCTTGGTGGTGACGAAGATGTCCTCACGGGGGAGGCCGGAGGCGGCGATGGCCTTGCCGGTGCCCTCTTCATTGCCGTAGATCGCCGCTGTGTCGATGCTGCGGTACCCGGCCTCCAGCGCGGTGCCGACCGCCTGCTCCGCCTCGTCGTCCGGCACCTGCCAGACGCCGAAGCCCAGCTGGGGCATCTCGACGCCGTTGTTGAGGATGATCGGGGGGACCTTGCTGCTCACGAGCTCTTGATCCTTACGGTTGTCGTCAGGTGGTACTCCCCATCGTCAACGATCACGGGCCGCGATGCATTCCTGACCGGAGAATCCGCCGGAACGGAATCGGCCGCAGGACCGGACGGGCGGCCTCAGGCCCGGTACAGCGCCTCGACCTCGCCCGCGTACGCGTTCTCGATCGCCTTGCGCTTCAACTTCAGTGACGGCGTGAGCAGTCCGTGCTCCTCGGTGAACGGCTGGGCGAGGATACGGAACGTACGGATCGACTCGGCCTGGGACACAAGGGTGTTGGCGGCGACGACCGCGCGCCGCACCTCGGTCTCCAGGTCGGGGTCGCGCACCAGCTCGGCCGGGGTCATCTGCGGTTTGTCGCGCATCATCAGCCAGTGCTCGACGGCCTCCTGATCGAGCGTGACCAGGGCCGCGATGTACGGACGGTCGTTGCCGACGACGATGCACTGGGCGACCAGCGGGTGGTCGCGGACGCGCTCCTCCAGCAGGCCCGGCGAGACACTCTTGCCGCCCGATGTGACCAGGATCTCCTTCTTGCGGCCGGTGATGGTGAGGTAGCCGTCCTCGTCGAGGGAGCCCAGGTCGCCGGTGGCGAGCCAGCCGTCGTGCAGGGCCTCGTCGGTGGCCTTCTGGTTGTTGAGGTAGCCCTGGAAGACGTTGGCGCCGTGCAGCCAGATCTCGCCGTCGTCCGCGATGTGCACGGTCATGCCCGGGATGGGCTGGCCGACGGTGCCGTAGCGGGTGCGATAGGGCGGGTTGGCGGTCGCGGCCGCCGTGGTCTCGGTGAGGCCGTATCCCTCGTACACATGGACGCCGGCGCCCGCGAAGAACAGACCGAGGCGCCGGTCCATCGCCGAACCGCCGGTCATCGCCTGTTTGATACGGCCGCCCATCGCGGCCCGCATCTTGGAGTACACGAGCTTGTCGAAGAGCTGGTGCTGCATGCGCAGGCCGGCCGACGGGCCGGGGCCGATGCCCCACGCCTTGGCCTCCATGGCGTCGGCGTACTTCACGGCGACCTCGACGGCCTTCTCGAACGCGCCGGCCCGCCCCTCCTTCTCGGCCTTGCGGCGGGCGGCGTTGAAGACCTTCTCGAAGATGTACGGCACGGCGAGGAAGAACGTCGGCTTGAACGCGGCGAGGTCCGGCAGCAGGGCGGCCGCGTTCATCTGCGGCTGGTGGCCGAAGCGGACCTTGCCGCGGATCGCGGCGACCTGCACCATCCGCCCGAAGACGTGCGCGAGCGGCAGGAACAGCAGGGTCGCCGCCTCGTCGCCCTTCTTGGAGTGGAACACCGGCTCCCAGCGCTGGATGACGGTGTCCGCCTCGTACATGAAGTTGCCGTGCGAGATGACACAGCCCTTGGGGCGCCCCGTCGTCCCCGACGTGTAGATGATCGTCGCCACCGAGTCCGGGGTGACCGCCTGCCGGTGCCTGTGCACCACCTCGTCGTCGAGGTGGGCGCCGGCGTCGTACAGCTCCTGCACGGCGCCCGCGTCCAGCTGCCACAGCTGGTGCAGCCGCGGCAGCCGGTCGATGACGGTGGCGATCGTCATCGCGTGGTCCTCGTGCTCCACGATCGCCGCCGAGCACTCGGCGTCGTACAGCGTCCAGAAGCACTGCTCGGCCGAGGAGGTCGGGTAGATCGGGACGACCTGGGCGCCGATGGTCCACAGCGCGTAGTCGAAGAGCGTCCACTCGTACCGGGTGCGGGACATGATCGCGACCCGGTCGCCGAACCGGATGCCCCGGGCGAGCAGGCCCTTGGCCAGGGCGAGTACCTCGTCACGGAACTCGGCGGCGGTGACATCCCGCCACTGCCCGCTCTCGTCCTTGCGGCCGAGGGCGACATACAGCGGGTCCTCCTGGGCATGCTCGAAAACGACGTCGGCCAGGCCGCCCACGGGCGGTGCCAACGCCAACGGAGGGTTGGTGAACTCGCGCAAACCCCGCTCCCCGCTCCGATTGCCTCGCTGACGCTCCGCTCAGCGCCGTGAAAGCTACCCCACCCGCCGGTGAGGCGGGAGGGGGCCGGAAAACGACGGGTGCTCAGGTATGCACTGGTCAGCGCCGGAAAATGCGCTCACATGGGGAAGGGTCGGACAGAAAACTGACGGTTGAGTAAGTTTCGGACCCGTAATCTCCACCGAATCTGTACGACCCGATTACGCGCCGCGGACCCTGTCGATCATGTCATCCTCGGCGTGCCATCGTCTCTTCTGTCAGCGTCCGCGTGACCGAATCCGTCACTCCGGTCGGCCCCGCGGACGGCTTCCCGACGAGGGTGAGCAGCGCCCCTGCGGGGCGCGGGGCTGTGACACATGCGGCTCCGCCGCGTGGGCGCGAGCAGCCACAAGAAGCCCCCAGACGCCCGACGGCCTTCCGTGGCACCCCGCGAGGCGCCCTCGGCACTACCCGCGGAGCGCCTGGCGCCGGTGCAGTCGGTCGCCCCCTGCCAGAATCGCCCCCGCCAACGCGTCCGCCGCCCCCTGCGCGGCCGTATGGCGCCGCCCGTGCACCAGCACGAAGTCGACCCGCCCGAGTTCCGGCAGCCCGAACCGCTCGGGCACCCGCGCCAGCCCCGGTGGAATGAGCCCCCGCGAGTGCGCCATCACCCCCAGCCCTGCCCGCGCCGCCGCGATCAGCCCGTTGAGACTGCCGCTCGTGCACACGATCCGCCACTCACGCCCCTGCCGCTCCAGTGCCTCCAGTGCAAGCGCCCGCGTGATCCCCGGCGGCGGATACACGATCAACGGCACCGGACGGTCCGCCTCCAGGCGGAGCCTCTCCGCGCCGATCCACACCAGCCGGTCGTGCCACACCAGCTCGCCCCGCGGGTCCTCGGGTCGCCGCTTGGCCAGCACCAGGTCGAGCTTTCCGGCGGCCAGCTGCTCGTGCAGGGTCCCCGAGAGCTCGACCGTCAGCTCCAGGTCGACCTCGGGGTGGTCGTAGCGGAAGCCCTCCAGGATCTCCGGCAGCCGGGTCAGGACGAAGTCCTCGGACGCGCCGAAGCGGAGCCGGCCGCGCAGGCGGGTGCCCGTGAAGAACGCCGTAGCCTGCTCGTGCACCTCCAGGATCCGGCGGGCGAAGCCGAGCATCGCCTCGCCGTCCTCGGTCAGCTCCACGGAGTGGGTGTCCCGGCTGAACAGCGGCCGCCCGGTGGCGTCCTCCAGACGCCGCACGTGCTGGCTGACGGTCGACTGGCGCAGGCCGAGACGCCGCGCGGCCTGCGTGAAGCTCAGCGTCTGGGCCACCGCCAGGAACGTACGCAGATGGGAAGGGTCGTACACGCCGCCAGCCTAGTCCCGTTATCGCGAAACGTGATGACAGTCAGAGTGGTATGCCGGATTCCCGATCGCTGGTCGCCGGAGGACGATGGAGAGGGCACGTCCGTGCCGGTAACCCGACGTTCAGCGAAGCGACAGCCGAGTACGACAGCGAAGTAGTGGAGCACAGTGAAACGCCTGCAATGGCCCCGTTGGATGCCGATCGACCCGTACATCCTGCTGCTGCTCGGGACCGTGGGCCTCGCCGCCCTCTTCCCGGCCCGCGGGACGGCCTCCGACGTGGCCTCCGGTGCCTCCACGGCCGCGATCGCCTTCCTGTTCTTCCTCTACGGCGCCCGGCTGTCCACCCGTGAGGCGGTGGACGGGCTGAAGCACTGGCGGCTCCACGTCACGGTCCTGGCCTGCACCTTCCTCGTCTTCCCGCTGCTCGGCCTGGCCGCCCGCGGCCTGGTCCCGGTGCTCCTGACGCACCCCCTCTACCAGGGCCTGCTCTTCCTCACCCTCGTCCCGTCGACCATCCAGTCGTCGATCGCCTTCACCTCGATGGCCCGCGGCAACGTGCCCGCCGCGATCTGCGCGGGCTCCTTCTCCTCGCTCGTCGGCATCGTCGTCACCCCGCTGCTCGCCGCCTCCCTGCTGGGCGGCAGCGGGGGCGGCTTCTCCGCCGACTCGGTGCTGAAGATCGTGCTGCAGTTGCTGGTGCCGTTCCTTGCCGGGCAGATGCTGCGCCGCTGGATCGGCGCCTTCGTCGCCCGGCACAAGAAGGTCCTCGGGCTCGTGGACCGCGGTTCGATCCTGCTGGTCGTCTACACCGCGTTCAGCGAGGGCATGGTCCAGGGCATCTGGCACCAGGTGAGCCCGGCCCGCCTGGCCGGGCTGCTCGCCGTGGAGGCCGTGCTGCTGGCCGTGATGCTCGCCCTGACCTGGTACGGCGCCAAGGCGCTGCGCTTCGGCCGCGAGGACCGCATCGCGATCCAGTTCGCCGGGTCGAAGAAGTCCCTGGCCTCCGGCCTGCCCATGGCGAGCGTCCTGTTCGGCGCGCACGCCTCGCTGGCCGTGCTGCCGCTGATGCTCTTCCACCAGATGCAGCTGATGGTGTGCGCGGTCATCGCCAAGCGCCGCTCCCACGACGCCGAGGCCCGCGACGCCGAAGGAGGCGCCTCGGAGCCGGTCACTTCGCCGGCGTCAGCCGCAGCGTCACGAACCGCGGTCGGTACAGGGACACGTTCCTGTTGAGCTGCGTCGCGGCGCCGGCCGTCTCCAGCCAGTTGACGTCGTAGCTCAGGACTAGGCGTCCGCCGTCGCTCAGCTCGGGGTGGGTCTGCGGGTTGTAGGCGGCGACCTGCCCGCCCTGCGGCAGCGACGGGCTGAAGTCCTTCGTCGGCCCGTGCCAGGGACCGGTGGGGGAGCAGGCCCAGTACGACGTCACGGTCGTCAGCCCCTCGGTCCCCGCGGCCATCGTGAACAGCACGTACGTCCCCCGCACCCGGGCCACCGAGAACGCGCTGCCCACCCCGGTGCGCTGTCCGTCTCCCAGCACCGCACGCGGCCGGGAACCCGCCCGGGCCCACGCGGAGCCGTTCCAGTACTGCCAGGCGCCCGGCTCGGCGAGCCTGCCTCGCGGCACCCGCGCGACATACGCCTGTGAGGCCGGCCGGGACGCGGCCTGCCGGTCGTCGCCTCCGAAGACGTACGTCCAGCCGCCCTCCTCGACCAGCGTCGTGCCGAACAGGACCCGCCGGGAGGGATCGGGCACCAGCTGCTGGTCGAGGACCTTCACCACCGACTCGACCCGCAGCTCGGGCAGCGAGAGCGTGGCGACCTCGGTGGCGGTGGGCACGCCGTAGATCCAGGGGGACTGCCCGGCCGTGCGCACCCACAGCAGCACCCGGACGACCTGCTCGGACGAGCCGGGGGAGCGGGGCTCGACGCGGGCCGCGACCGGCCAGCGCCACTGGCCCGGGGCGGGGTCGGGAAAGAGCGGGGCGGGCAGGGTGCTCTCCAGGCGTCCGTCGCGCATGACGACCGCCGAGTTGCGCACGAGGGGAGCGGTCGCCTCCCGCCAGGTGTAGGACTCGCCGTAAGGGTTGGGCGGGGCGTGCACCCGGCCCAGGTAGGTGTCCGAGAACAGCCACAGGAGCCGGCCGTCGGGCAGCCGCACCGAGTGGGTGCCGTCGCCGCCGGTCCAGTCGTCGCTGCGGGCGGGGTCGTCGCCGTAGCGGGCGAACTCGGCCGTGAGACCGGCGTCGGCCGACCAGGACGCGACCCTCTGCGGTGCACACGCGTCACCGCCCTCCCGTTCGCCGTCGTCCGGGAGGGCGGTGAGCAGCACGGCCGCGAGCACCAGGGCCAGCAGGAGTCCCAGGCCGGTTCCGGTGCGCTGCCGTGCTCGTGCGTCGTCGGGCACGCCAGGGACGTTAGTGGCCTCAGCGCACCCGGTCCATGGGCAGCCACAGGACGGTGTCGCCGGTGGCCGAACTCTTACGGTCGGTGACCTGTGCCGCGGCCTTGACCTCGGCGTCACCGAGCGCCCGGTTCCACACATGGACGTCGTCGATCGCGCCGGTGAGGAAGGCCCGGCTGTCCATGCGCTGGCCGACGTGCACACCGAACGGCGAGTTGCGGCTGACCGAGCCGGCCACGTCCGCGGTGCTGACCGCCTCACCGTCCAGGAAGAGCGTCAGCTGCCCGCCGCCCCGCCGCAGCGCGAGATGGTGCCACTGCCCGTCGTTGCGGGCGCCGTTGAACCACACGGACGCGGTGCGCACGGTCCGGAATCCCTCCCGGGTGGTGATCAGGGCGCGCACCCGGTCGTTGTCCGGCTCGCCGCGCAGCCAGATCTGGGGCTGGGTGCTGCCGATCCCGCCCATCCACAGGAACGGCTGCTCGCCGGAGGCGGCGGAGTAGCGGAAGAACAGCGATGCCGTGAAATCGCCTGTGCCGAGCGGGAGTCGGGAGCGGTACGGCAGGCGTACGGCGTCGTCCGTGCCGTCGAACTCCAGGGCGTTGCCGAACACGCCGTCCGTCGTGCGCGCGCCGCCGAGGACGGTCGCCCGGGGGGCGCTGGGGGCGAGGTCGGGGGTGGTGGGGTCGGGGGCGCGGCGCGGTCCGAGCCAGGCCTCGTTGAAGCGGACGAAGCGGATCTCGTCGCGTGCGTCGACGGCGCCGCCCTCGTACATCAGGCCCACCGTGGACGCGTCGATGCCCACCATGTCGGAGTAGCCCGACCAGTCCGTGGTGACGACCCTGCCGCGGTCCACGCTCTCCCAGCTGTCACCGCTGTCGTAGGAGGAGCGGACCATCATGGTCCGGCGGCGGTCGGGGTCGGCGGGGGCGGACAGCAGTATCCGGTTGCCCATGCGCAGCGTGGCGCCCTGCACCTGGGGCGTGTAGAGGCCCGGCAGGCCACGGAACGGGCCGGTGAAGCTGTCGCCGCCGTCGCGGCTGTACGTCTGGGAGCGGTGGCCGAGGTCCGTGCCGTCCTGTTCCCGGCCGCTGATGAGGATCGTGCCGTCCGCGCGCTCGGTGAGCGTCACCTCGGACGGCTTCTGCCGGAAGGTGCCGTCGGCGGCGGCGATGGGCCAGGAGTCGGTGGCGCCGGCCCGCCAGCTGTCGCCGCCGTCGTCGCTGACGATGAGCGCGGCGTGGTTGGCGGTCACCCGACTGCCGTCCCACGTCTCGGTGTTGACGCCGAAGACCAGACGTCCGGCGTGCTTGCCCTTGGTGAGCTGGATGCCGTGCACGGGACCGGTGGCGTACCAGGAGTTCCAGTCCGCCGGCAGTATCTCGTCGCTCAGATCGCGCGGCTCGGACCAGGTCCGGCCGTCGTCGTCGCTGTACTGCAGATGAGGAGTGCGGTCACACGGCACCGAGCAACTGCCCGCGTCCGTACGGCCCGTGTTGTACGTCTCCGCCAGCAGAATGCGGCCGGTCTCCCGGTCCACGATCGGCGCCGGGTTGCCGTGCGTGTCGCCGTCGCCCTCGTTGACGACCTGGAGCGGGCCCCAGGTGCGGCCGCCGTCGGTGGACCGCTTCAGCACGATGTCGATGTCGGCGGCGTCACCGCAGTTCAGCACCCGCCCCTCGGCGAACGCCAGCAGCGTGCCGTCCTTGGTCTTCACGATCGCCGGGATGCGGAAGCAGGCGTAGCCGGTCTCCTGGTCGGCCCGGAACAGGACCTGCTGCTCGAACAGCGGTGTCCGGGCGCTCGGTTGGGGCTGCGCCGGACTCGCCGGAGTCAATGCCGCGGCCGTCGCCGAAGTGGCGACGGCCGCAACGAGAACAGCTCTGAGACGTGCGCGAACTCTTGAAGGCATGGTGCGGCCCGCCCTTCATCGTCTGGTCACAGGTCCAGGCATCTGAACATTCGGACATCCCACGTCCAAAGTGCGCAGCACAGACGTTAGTTGGGGTGTCGTACGCATCACAAGAACCGTGCACGTGTCACATCACGGATGGAGTACCACTTTCTTTTCGGGAACCAATGACGGACTTACCCGTTGATCCGGAATTCCGGTACACAGCGCCGACGGCGGATAACGTTCCGTCATGACCGCACCACTCGCGCTCGAATCCGCCCGCACCGCCCTCGTACTGGTCGATCTGATGGACCGCATCGTCGCGCTGCCCCTGGAGCCCCGGAAGGGCACCGAAGTCCTCGTGACCTGCGAGGAGTTGGCCGCCACCTTCCGCTCCGCGGGAGCGCCCGTCGTCCTCGTCCGTGTCGAACGCCGAGGTGTCACCGAGCAGCCGCCCGGCAGCGGGCTGGCGGCAGGGCTGTACAAGGACGGCGACATCGAGATCGTGAAGCGGACGATCGGCGGCTTCCAGGACACAGGACTCGACGACCGCCTCCGCGAACGGGGCGTCACCACCCTGGTGTTCGGCGGTATCGCCACCAACCTCGGCGTCGAGTCGACGGCCCGCGCGGCCGCCGACCTCGGCTACGACCTGGTCTTCGTCGAGGACGCGATGACCGCGTTCACGGCGGCAGAGCACGAGGCGTCGGTCCGGCTCGACTTCCCGAGACTGGGCTCGGTGGTGCAGGCCGCGGCGGTGACCTTCTCGGCCGGCTGACTCGGCCGGCCCGACCCCACCACCGCACAGCGGGAAAACAGCGGGGCCCCTTTACGGCGCAGGGGGCGCTCCCCGCCGGTTCGGGGCCCCGCCGCCGTGTCGCGGGGAGCCGGTCAGGCCTGGGCGGCCGCGGTCCGCAGGGCGAGCCGGTGTTCGCCCGCGTACACGTTCATGGAACTGCCCCGCAGGAAGCCCACCAGCGTCAGCCCCGTCTCCGCGGCCAGGTCCACCGCCAGCGACGACGGGGCGGAGACGGCCGCCAGTACCGGAATCCCGGCCATGACCGCTTTCTGCGCGAGCTCGAAGCTGGCCCGTCCCGAGACCAGCAGGACGGTCCGGGACAGCGGCAGGTCGCCGTTCTGCAGCGCACGCCCGACCAGCTTGTCCACCGCGTTGTGCCGGCCCACGTCCTCGCGTATGTCGAGCAGTTCGCCGTCCTCGGTGAACAGGGCCGCCGCGTGCAGGCCCCCGGTCCTGTCGAAGACCCGCTGGGCCGCGCGGAGCCGGTCGGGGAGGCCCGCGAGCAGGCCGGGGTCGAGCCGGACCGGGGGAGTGTCGCCGCCGTGTGTGTCGTCGATGGGCCACCGGGCCGTCGTACGCACGGCGTCGAGGCTCGCCTTGCCGCACAGGCCGCAGGACGAGGTCGTGTAGACGTTCCGCTCGAGGGTGATGTCGGGGATGGCCACGCCCGGCGCGGTCTTCACATCGACCACGTTGTACGTGTTGGATCCGTCCACGGTGGCGCCCGCGCAGTACACGATGTTCTGCAGGTCGTCCTGCCCGCCCAGCACGCCCTCGCTGACCAGGAACCCCGCGGCCAGCGCGAAGTCGTCGCCCGGGGTGCGCATGGTGATCGCGAGCGGCTTGCCGTTCAGCCGGATCTCCAGCGGTTCCTCGGCGACCAGGGTGTCCGGGCGGCTGGAGACGGCGCCGTCCCTGATGCGGATCACCTTGCGTCGTTCCGTGACTCGTCCCATGTCGTGTCTCAGTCCCGGTTCTGTACGTGCTGGTAGCCGAAGCGGCCCTTGATGCAGAGGTTGCCGTGGGTCACCGGGTTGTCGTGCGGTGACGTGACCTTCACGATCTCATTGTCCTGCACGTGGAGCGTGAGGTTGCAGCCCACACCGCAGTACGCGCACACGGTGGTCGTCTCGGTCTGCTGGGACTCGTCCCACGTGCCGGCCGCCCGCATGTCGAACTCGGACTTGAAGGACAGCGCCCCCGTCGGGCACACCTCGATGCAGTTCCCGCAGTACACGCACGCCGAATCGGTCAGCGGAGCGTCGTGCTCCACCGCGATCCGCGCGTCGAAGCCGCGTCCGGCGACCGAGATCGCGAACGTGTTCTGCCACTGGTCGCCGCAGGCGTCGACGCACTGGTAACAGAGGATGCACTTGTCGTAGTCGCGCACATACAGGTCGTTGTCGACCTTCGGTTCCTCGTTGAGGCGGGCCGCGTCGGGGCCGAAGCGGTCCGGTTTCGCCTCGTACTCCTTGATCCAGTCGGCGACCCGCGGGGTGGTCGACAAGTCGACCGAGGACGCCAGCAGCTCCAGGACGATCTTCCGGCTGTGCCGGGCGCGCTCCGTACTGGTCTTGACGACCATGCCCGGCTCGGCCTTGCGGGAGCACGCCGGCACCAGGGTGCGGGACCCCTCGACCTCGACGACGCAGACCCGGCAGGCGTTCTTGGGCCGCAGCGTGTCCCCCTGGCACAGGGTCGGGATGTCCTTTCCGGCTGCCCGGCAGGCGTCGAGGATGGTCGAGCCCTCCGGGACCCTCGCCTCCTCGCCGTCGACGGTGAACTCCAGCAGCCGGCGCGGGATCCCCAGCGGTGTCACGGTCATTCGTACGCCCCCAGACGGTCGATGGCGGATTCCACGGCGTTCCACGCGGTCTGCCCCAGACCGCAGATCGAGGCGTCCCGCATCGCGCGGCCGACCTCCCTGAGCAGGGCGATGTCGTCGGCGGCCGCCGCACCCGTGCGCTCCACGATCCGGTGCAGCGCCTCCTCCTGTCGCACGGTCCCGACCCGGCAGGGCACGCACTGTCCGCACGACTCGTCGCGGAAGAACTCGGCGATGCGCAGCAGCAGCCGGGGCAGCGGGACCGTGTCGTCGAAGGCCATGACCACGCCGGAGCCGAGCGTGGTGCCCGCATCCCGCGTGCCCTCGAAGGTGAGCGGGATGTCCAGCTCGTCGGCCCGTACGAAGCCGCCGGCCGCACCGCCCAGCAGCACCGCCCGCAGCCCCTCGCGCACCCCGGCCAGCTCCAGCAGCTCGCCGAGCGTGGCGCCGAAGGGCAGCTCGTAGATGCCGGGCCGCTCCACACTCCCGGAGACACAGAACAACTTCGGCCCGGTGGACTTCGCGGTGCCGATCGCCGCGTACGCGGGTGCGCCCATGGTCAGGATCGGCAGCACGTTGACCAGCGTCTCGACGTTGTTCTCCACCGTCGGTTTGCCGAACAGCCCCTTCTCCACGGGGAACGGCGGCTTCGAGCGCGGCTCGCCCCGGTAGCCCTCGATGGAGTTGAAGAGGGCCGTCTCCTCACCGCAGATGTACGCCCCCGCACCCCGCCGGATCTCGATGTCGAAGGCGTAGCCCTGCCCGAGGATGTCGTCCCCCAGCAGTCCACGCGCGCGTGCCTGCGCGATCGCGTGCTCCAAGCGGCGCAGGGCACGGGGGTACTCGCCGCGCAGGTACAGGTATCCCTTGTGGGCGCCCGTCGCGTACGCCGCGATCGTCATCGCCTCCACCAGCGCGTACGGGTCGCCCTCCATGATCACGCGGTCCTTGAAGGTGCCCGGCTCGGATTCGTCGGCGTTGCAGACGAGGTAGTGCGGATGGTCGGGCTGGGACGCCGTCGCCTGCCATTTGCGGCCGGTGGGGAAGGCGGCGCCGCCACGCCCGACCAGGCCGGAGTCGGTGACCTCGCGGATGACTCCGGCAGGACCCAGCGCGAAGGCCCGGCGCAGGGCGGTGTAGCCGCCGTGGGCGCGGTAGTCGTCCAGCGACGACGGGTCGACGACTCCTACGCGCCGCAGCAGGGTCAGCGCGGGGTCCCCTGCCTGCGGTACGGTCGTCGCGGCCGGTGGCTCCTCGGGCGCCGAGTCCGGAGCGCTCGCGGCGAGCACGGCGTCGTGCACGGTGGCCGGCGCCGAGACCGCCGTACGCACCGGGTCCCCGGCCTTGATCGCGAGCGCCGCCGGAGCCCGCTCGCACAGACCCAGACAGGGACTGCGCTCGACCGACACACCGCTCCCGAGCCCGAGCCGCGCCTCGATACCGGCACACAGCTCGCTCGCGCCGGCCGCCGCGCACGCGAGGTCCGTGCAGACGTGGAGCACGGTGGCGGGCCGTGGCTTGACCGAGAACATGGCGTAGAAGGTGGCGACGCCGTACGCCTCCGCCGGCGGCACGGTCAGCCGCCGACACAGGTAGTCGAGGGCGCCCTCGCTGATCCAGCCGATCCGGTCGTGGATCGCGTGCAGCCCCGGCAGCAGCAGGTCGCGGCGGTCGCGGGCCTCGCGTCCGCCTCGGGCCCACCTGAGGTCGGCGTCGGAGCGGTCGGCGCCCTCCCAGGAGGACTCGGGCGGGCCGAGCAGGGCGTCGACGGCCGCCCGTTCGTCGTCCGTCGGTTTGCTGTCGCCGAAGTGCAGGTCCACTTACGTCACCTCACGTTCGTCACTACGGTCGCGACGGGGAGCTTCTCGATCCGGATCGCCGACGCCTTGAACTCCGCCGTCCCCGCGATCGGGCAGTTCGCCTCGATCGTCAGCTGGTTGGTGTCCACCTCGTCGGGAAAGTGCATGGTCATGAAGGCGAGCCCGGGCCGCAGCGCCGTGTCGATCCACACCGGCGCGACGACCGAACCGCGCCGCGAGGTCACCTGGACCTCCTCGCCGACCACGACCCCGTACCGCTCGGCGTCCTCCGGGCACAGCTCGACGTACTCGCCGCGCCGCAGCGGGGAGGCGAAACTCCCGCTCTGCACCCCGGTGTTGTAGGAGTCGAGCCGCCGTCCCGTGGTGAGCCGGATCGGGTACTCCTCGTCGGTGAGGTCGACCGGCGGATCGTGCTGGACGATCCCGAACGGCGCCGACATCCCGCGCCTCGCCGGATCCGTCTCCCACAACCGGCCGTGCAGATAGGTCGGTTCGAGCTCGTCGGTGCTCGGGCACGGCCACTGGATGCCCTGGTGCTCCTCCAGGCGTTCGTACGTCATCCCGTAGTGGTCCGGGGAGACCGACCTGAGCTCGTTCCAGACGGCCTCGGCATCGGCGTACTTCCACTCGTGGCCGAGGCGTGCGGCCAGTTCGCAGATTATGTCGATGTCCTCGCGTGCCTCACCGGGCGGGGTGACCGCCCGCCGTACCCGCTGTACCCGCCGCTCGCTGTTGGTGGTGGTGCCGTCGGTCTCGGCCCACCCGGCGGTCGCGGGCAGGACGACGTCCGCCAGCTCGGCCGTCTTGGTCAGGAAGATGTCCTGGACGACGAGGAAGTCCAGCTGCCGCATGCGCCGTACGGCCTGCTCGCTGTCCGCCTCCGACTGCGCCGGGTTCTCGCCGATGCAGTAGACGGCCTTGAGCGTGCCCTCCTCCATCGCCTCGAACATCTCGGTGAGGTTGAGCCCGTAGTGCGGCTGGATGACCGTGTCCCAGGCCGACTCGAACTTCAGGCGAACGCTCGTGTCGAGGATGTCCTGGAAGCCGGGGAGGCGGTTGGGGATCGCGCCCATGTCGCCTCCGCCCTGCACGTTGTTCTGGCCGCGCAGGGGTTGCAGTCCGCTGCCGTACCGGCCGACGTGCCCGGTCAGCAGGGACAGGTTGATCAGCGCGCGGACGTTGTCGGTGCCGTTGTGGTGCTCGGTGATGCCGAGGGTCCAGCACAGCTGGGCGCGCTCGGCGCGGGCGTAGGCGTGCGCCAACTCCCGTATCGCCGCTGCCGGTACGCCCGTGACCTTCTCGGCGAGGGACAGCGTCCATGGCTCGACCAGCGCCTTGTACTCCTCGAAGCCGGTGGTCGCCCGCTCGATGAACGCCTCGTTCGCCAGGCCCGCGTGGATGATCTCCCGGCCGATCGCGTGCGCCATCGGGATGTCGGTGCCGACGTTCAGCCCGAGCCAGCTCTCCGCCCACTCGGCGGTGGAGGTGCGGCGCGGATCGACGGCGTACATGCGGGCGCCGTTCCTGATCCCCTTCAGCACGTGCTGGAAGAAGATCGGGTGCGCGAAGCGCGCGTTGGAGCCCCACATGACGATGACGTCGGTGTGCTCGATCTCCTCGTACGAGGACGTGCCTCCGCCCGATCCGAAGGCGGCCGACAGCCCGGCGACGCTCGGGGCGTGGCACGTCCTGTTGCAGGAGTCGACGTTGTTGGTGCCCATCACCACCCGGGCGAACTTCTGCGCCACGTAGTTCATCTCGTTGGTGGCGCGGGCGCAGGAGAACATGCCGAACGCGCCGCGGCCCAGCGCCAGGCCGCGGGCCGCCCGGTCCAGGGCCTCCTCCCAGCTCGCCTGCCGGAAGGGCTCGTCGCGGGAGTCGCGGATGAGCGGATGGGTCAGCCGGGTGTAGGTCTTCGGGCTCCGGTCGCGTTTCCTCATACGACACTCCTCATGCGGCGCTCCTCAGCGCGAGCAGGTCCGAGATGGCGTGCACGGTGCGCAGGGTGGGCACCTGGACGCCGGTGATCTCCGCCAACTCGACGACCGCAGCGAGGAGTACATCGAGTTCGAGCGGCTTGCCGCGCTCCAGGTCCTGGAGCGTGGAGGTGCGGTGGTCGCCGACCCGTTCGGCGCCCGCGAGCCGGCGCTCGATGGAGACGCCGACCTCGCAGCCGAGGGCCTCGGCGACCGCGAGCGTCTCGGTCATCATGGTTTCGATGACCTTGCGGGTGCCGCCGTGCAGGCACATCTGCCGCATGGTGGCGCGGGCCAGCGCGCTGATCGGGTTGAAGGAGATGTTGCCGAGCAGCTTGAGCCAGATGTCGTTGCGCAGGTCGGGCTCGACCGGGCACTTCAGACCGCCGGCGATCATGGCCTCGCTGAAGCCCAGACAGCGCTGGGAGACGCTGCGGTCGGGTTCGCCGATGGAGAACCGGGTGCCTTCCAAGTGCCGTACGACACCCGGCCCTTCGAGCTCTGTCGCGGCGTAGACGACACAGCCGACGGCCCGTTCGGGCGCGAGCACCGCACTGACCGCGCCGTCCGGGTCCACACTCTCGATGCGGTGGCCGTCGTACGGGCCGCCGTGGCGGTGGAAGTACCACCAGGGGATGCCGTTCTGGGCGGCCACGACCGCCGTGCCGTCGTGCAGAAGGGGCTCGATGAGCGGCCCGCACGCCGCGTACGAGTTGGCCTTCAGACCCAGGAAGACATAGTCGACCGGGCCGACCTCGGCCGGGTCGTCGGTGGCATGGGCGCGGGCGGTGAAGTCGCCGCGCGGACTGAGCACGCGCACTCCGTGCTGCCTCATGGCCGCCAGATGCGGTCCACGGGCGATGAGATGCACGTCGGCGCCCGCGCGGTGGAGCGCGGCTCCGACGTAGGCGCCGATGGCACCGGCGCCGAGGACTGCAACTTTCACTTCGGAACGCTCCGTTCGGTCGAGGGAGTACCGCGGAGGTGGCTGAGAAGTGCCGAATTCTGTCGACGAAATATTGTCTACAGTATGGGCGGGGGCTCAGCAAGGGTTCGAGCACGGCTTCACGTACGGCGTTCGACCGTTCGTCGCGCCCGGCATACCGTTCATCGCATACGGTCGACGCGCCGCCTTCTCAACTGCCGTGCCGCTCCCTACCGTTCGGGATCATGAGTCCCCCAGTCGCACCCCCGGGGTGGAGCCGCTGGCTGGTTCCGCCCGCCGCTCTCTCGGTCCACCTCTCCATCGGCCAGGCCTACGCCTGGAGTGTGTTCAAGCCCCCGCTCGAATCCGCGCTCGGACTCAGCGGCACCCAGAGCGCGCTGCCGTTCCAGCTCGGCATCGTCATGCTCGGACTGTCGGCCGCGTTCGGCGGCACGCTGGTGGAGCGCAACGGGCCGCGCTGGGCCATGACGGTCGCCCTGTGCTGCTTCTCGTCCGGCTTCCTGCTCTCCGCCCTCGGCGCCGCGACCGAGCAGTACTGGCTGATCGTCCTCGGCTACGGCTTCGTCGGCGGAATCGGCCTCGGCATCGGGTACATCTCGCCGGTGTCGACACTGATCAAGTGGTTCCCCGACCGGCCCGGCATGGCCACCGGCATCGCCATCATGGGCTTCGGCGGCGGCGCGCTCATCGCCTCGCCCTGGTCGGCGCAGATGCTGGAGTCGTTCGGCTCGGACAGCTCCGGGATCGCGATGGCGTTCCTGGTGCACGGGCTGTCGTACGCCGTCTTCATGCTGCTCGGTGTGCTGCTGGTCCGGGTGCCGCGCACCGAGAAGCCGGTCGGCGACGGGCCCAGTGCCTTCGACGGACCGCAGGTGTCCGCCCGCAACGCCGTGCGCACACCGCAGTTCTGGTGCCTGTGGATCGTGCTCTGCATGAACGTGACCGCCGGCATCGGCATCCTGGAGAAGGCCGCGCCGATGATCACGGACTTCTTCGCGAACACCTCGACAACGGTGTCGGCGTCGGCCGCCGCCGGCTTCGTCGCCCTGCTGTCCGCCGCCAACATGGCGGGCCGCATCGGCTGGTCGTCCACCTCGGACCTGATCGGACGCAAGAACATCTACCGCGTGTACCTGGGCGTGGGCGCGCTCATGTACGGGCTGATCGCGCTGGCCGGCGACTCGTCGAAGCCGCTGTTCATCCTCTGCGCCCTGGTGATCCTGTCCTTCTACGGCGGCGGCTTCGCCACGATCCCCGCCTATCTGAAGGACCTCTTCGGGACCTACCAGGTCGGCGCGATCCACGGGCGGCTGCTCACCGCCTGGTCGACGGCCGGTGTCCTCGGGCCGCTGATCGTCAACTGGATCGCCGACCGGCAGGAGGAAGCGGGCAAGGACGGCTCCTCCCTGTACATACTCTCCCTCTTCATCATGATCGGGCTGCTCGCCGTCGGCTTCGTGGCCAACGAACTCGTCCGGCCCGTCGATCCCCGTCATCACGTTCCCGCCCCGGCGTCGGACGAGAAGGAGGCCGCGGATGTCCAGCGACAGCAGTAGCAGTAGCAGTGGCAATAGCGGTCCGCCCGGCCGACGCGGGCTGATCGCCTTCGCCTGGGTGTGGGTGGGGGTACCCCTCGCCTACGGGCTCTACGAACTCGTACAGAAGGCGACGCAGCTGTTCACCGGCTAGCTGTTCGGAAGATGATCGGGCGTCCGAGGGTCTGAGGGAAGCCGACAACACGGGCGCCCGATTCCTGTGGCATCACGTGCCGCCGTACCCGCGAGTCACTGATCAGACTGGTGAATCCCGCTACCCGAGGCTCCGAGGGGGATCACCCACGATGAACGGCTCGCGCATCGCCGCCGTCGGCCACTACCAGCCCGCCAAGGTGCTCACCAACGAGGACCTGGCGGGCATGGTCGACACCAGTGACGAGTGGATCCGGAGCCGGGTGGGCATCCGTACGCGGCACATCGCCGGGCCCGACGAGCCGGTCGACGAACTGGCCGCGCACGCCGCCGCCAAGGCGCTCGCGGCGGCCGGTCTGGCACCCGGTGACGTCGACCTGGTCCTGGTCGCGACCTCCACCGCCATCGACCGCTCCCCGAACATGGCCGCCCGGGTCGCGGCCCGGCTCGGCATCCCCTCGCCCGCCGCGATGGACGTCAACGTCGTGTGCGCGGGCTTCACCCACGCCCTGGCGACCGCCGACCACGCCGTCCGTGCGGGCGCCGCGGCCCGGGCGCTGGTGATCGGCGCCGACAAGATGTCCGACGTGACCGACTGGGGCGACCGCACGACCTGTGTGCTGGTCGGCGACGGGGCGGGCGCGGCCGTCGTGGAGGCCTCCGAGGACGCCGGCATCGGGCCGGTGCTGTGGGGTTCGGTGCCCGAGATGGGGCACGCGGTGCGCATCGAGGGGCAGCCCGCGCGGTTCGCGCAGGAGGGGCAGAGCGTCTACCGCTGGGCGACGACGCAGTTGCCGGCCATCGCGCGCAGGGCATGCGAGCGGGCGGGGCTCGCACCCGAGGACCTCGCCGGAGTCGTCCTGCACCAGGCCAACCTGCGCATCATCGAGCCGCTCGCCGAGAAGCTCGGCGCGGTCAACGCGGTGGTCGCGCGCGATGTCTCCGAGTCCGGGAACACCTCGGCGGCGAGCATTCCGCTCGCGTTCTCCAAGCTGGTGGAGCAGGGGAGGATCTCCAGCGGCGATCCGGTACTGCTCTTCGGGTTCGGCGGAAACCTGTCGTACGCCGGGCAGGTCGTCCGCTGCCCCTGAACGCTGAGGCCGCCGACGGATGCCGACCCCTGTGGCCAACTCCCCGGTCCCCTGGCCTTTGTGCGCCGTAGACTGTAGACGAAAGACAATCGATACTGGCTTTCCGTGACGGTCGGCTACGCCACGCAGTCGCCCGGTGATCGCCCAGGAGGGGACCGATGTTGTCGACAGGACTGCCGCAGGGTGCGGTGCCCAAGCTCGAACGGCCCGGCCCGCTGCGCGACCGTGTCTACGAGGCGCTGCTCGAACTCATCACCACCCGCGCCCTCCAGCCGGGCCAGCACCTGGTCGAGAGCGAACTGGCAGGTCACCTCGGTGTGTCACGGCAGCCGGTGCGTGAGGCGCTGCAGCGGCTGAACACCGAGGGCTGGGTGGATCTGCGGCCCGCGCAGGGCGCGTTCGTGCACGAGCCGACGGAAGAGGAAGCCGACCAGCTCCTCACCGTCCGAACGCTGCTGGAGGCGGAGGCGGCCCGGCTCGCCGCGGCCCATGCGAACACCGCGGGCATCAAGGCCCTCGAGGAGTTGTGCGAGGCGGGCGAGAAGGCCGTCGCCGCCGACGACGTGGACGGGGCCGTCACCATGAACGCCCGCTTCCACGCCACGATCATGGAACTGGCCGGCAACGCGGTCCTCGCCGAGCTGGCGGCACAGGTCGACCGGCGCGTGCGCTGGTACTACACGCCGGTCGCCCGCCAGCGCGGCCGGCAGTCCTGGATCGAGCACCGGGAGCTGATCGCCGCGATCACGGACCGCGACGAACAGCGCGCCACCCAGCTGATGCGGGAGCACACGGAGCACACGCGGCGGTCGTATCACGCACGGGCCAAGTGACGCCGCGGGCCTGTCCGGCGGATCAGGCCGCACGAAAGCAACGGCACCTCGTCAACGCAGCCGTGCAGGCCCCGCGACCGCTTCCTTCTCGGACTCAGGGAGGTCCGCGTAGGGCACGGGCAAGGGGTGCGTCCGCTCGTCGTCGGGCGACGATCCATGTCACCGACGATCTGCGCCCCCCGCTCGGCCTCCGTCATGTCGGCGATGTCCGTGCCCTGAGCACTGCTGTCGGCAGCAAAAGGGTAGCCAACCGGCCCCTTTTGCACCGCGTTCGCGCAGGGACGATCGAACCGCCCCTTACGCCACCGCCGGCTCGCCCGGCAGAGGTCGTGGCCTCAGCTGTCACTGGAACGCGTCAGCGTGTGCGCGAGCCCACTGTTCGAACGTGCGCGGCTCGCGGCCCGTCACCTCCCGCACCGTCGGCAGGATCTCCGACTCGTCCAGGGTGCCGTCGACGAAGAAGCTGAAGAAGGCGTCGACGTACGGCTTGGGCATGCGGGCCTCCAACTCGGTGCGGGCCTCCTCGGGGGCGAGGCCGACGGTGCGCAGGTCGCGGTGCAGGGCCTCGCCGAGGATGCGGACGCGGTCGGCGGGCAACAGCGCCTCGGGGCCGGTCACTTCGAGGGCCCGGCCCGTGTACTCGTCCGAGAGCAGGGCGTGAAGGGCGACCTGTGCGATGTCGTGCGGGTCGATGTCGGCCGTGCGGACGTCGGGGAACGGCACCCGCACCTCGTCGCCCTTGCTGATCTGGTCGGCGAGTTGGAGTGCGTTCGACATGAAGCTCGTCGGCCGCACCGACGTCCACGGCAGCCCCGACTCGCGTACGGCGTTCTCGGCGTCGATCAGATAACCCGCGACCGCGTTGCCCGTGTCGCCGGTCCCCGCCGACTTCCCGGACAGCAGCACGATCCGTTCCACTCCCGCCGCTCGCGCGTCCGCCAGGATCTGCCGTTGCCCGCCGTAACCGGGCATCAGGAACATGGCGCGTACGCCGTCGAGCGCCTCCCGGACCGTCTCCGGTCGGTTGAGGTCGCCCGCCACGGCCGTCACTCCCGGGGGCAGTCCGTCCGTCCGGCCGGAGCGGCTCATCGCCCGCGTGGGCTGTTCTGCTTCCGCCAGAGCCCGTACGAGTTCGGCACCCACGTTCCCCGTGGCACCCGTCACCAGAAACACCCGGTCCCCCTCTCCCCGTGCCGGGCCGCGGCAGGCCCCGGCGTCGTGCCCATCCTGCGGGGCCGGGGGGCGACGGCACCAGGGGCCCCACCGGGCCGGGGGGCCAAGCATCAGGAAACAGCCGGTCTTTGTCCTGTGAGTGGAGAAAGTTGACGGCAATCTGTGCGCAACTTCTTCCCACTCCCGGCGCCCGCTGCTACGTTCCCCTCGAAAGCAGGCCACAGAAGTGGCCGAAACCCGGCGCGCACAGGCCGATCGAGGCGGGGAGGGGCTCGTGAGACGTATGACGGCGCGACCCGCGAACGCCCATCAGGCCCGGCTGCTGAAGCTGTTGCGCGACGGTGGGCCCAACTCCCGGGCGCAGCTCGGCGATCAGATCGACCTCTCACGGTCCAAGCTGGCCGTGGAGGTGGACCGCCTGCTGGAGACGGGCCTGGTCGTGGCCGACGGACTCGCCGCCTCGCGCGGTGGCCGGCGCTCCCACAACATCCGGCTCAACCCGGGGCTGCGCTTCCTCGGCGTCGACATCGGCGCGACCTCGGTCGACGTCGCCGTCACCAACGCCGAACTGGAGATCCTGGGTCACCTCAACCAGCCCATGGACGTCCGCGAGGGCCCGGTCGCGGTCTTCGAGCAAGTCCTGTCCATGGCCGCGAAGTTGAGGGCCTCCGGGCTCGCGGAGGGGTACGACGGCGCCGGCATCGGCGTCCCGGGCCCCGTCCGCTTCCCCGAGGGCGTACCGGTGGCTCCGCCGATCATGCCGGGCTGGGACGGCTTCCCCGTACGGGAGGCGCTCAGTCAGGAACTCGGCTGCCCGGTCATGGTCGACAACGACGTGAACCTCATGGCGATGGGGGAGCAGCACGCGGGCGTCGCACGCTCCGTGGGCGACTTCCTCTGCGTCAAGATCGGCACCGGCATCGGCTGCGGCATCGTCGCCGGCGGTGACGTGCACCGCGGTGTCACCGGCAGCGCGGGCGACATCGGGCACATCCAGGCCGTGCCCGACGGCCGCCCCTGCGCCTGCGGCAACCGGGGCTGTCTGGAGGCCCACTTCAGCGGGGCGGCCCTCGCCCGGGACGCCGTGGAGGCGGCCCAGCAGGGGCTGTCGGAGGAACTCGCCTCGCGGCTGGCGGCGAACGGCACCCTGACCGCCGTCGACGTCGCCGCCGCGGCCGCCGCGGGTGACGCCACCGCCCTCGACCTGATCCGCGAGGGCGGCAACCGCGTCGGGCAGGTCATCGCCGGACTCGTCAGCTTCTTCAACCCCGGCCTGGTGGTGATCGGCGGCGGGGTGACCGGCCTCGGCCACAACCTCCTCGCCGCCATCCGCACCCAGGTCTACCGCCAGTCGCTGCCCCTGGCGACCGGCAACCTGCCCATCGTTCTCGGAGAGTTGGGCCCCACCGCCGGAGTCATCGGCGCGGCCCGACTGATCAGCGACCACCTGTTCTCACCCGCGTAAGGCACCAGCCACTCCGCACGGCTCTCCAGCACAGCACTCCGCACGACGCTCCGCCTCGCGCAGCACCCAGTTCCGCACAGCACTCTGCTCCGCCCTGCCCTGAAACCGGCCGCACGCCCGCCAAGGGGACCCTCATGGCACCAGAACCACCGCTGCTCAGCATGTCCGGCATCACCAAGTCGTTCCCCGGAGTCCGCGCACTCGACGGCGTCGACCTCGACGTCCAGGCCGGTGAAGTGCACTGCCTGCTCGGCCAGAACGGCGCCGGCAAGTCCACCCTCATCAAGGTCCTGGCCGGCGCCCACCAGCCCGACACCGGCACCATCCGCTGGCGCGGCGAGGAGGTCACCCTCCGCTCGCCGATCGCCGCGATGCGCCTGGGCATCGCCACCATCTACCAGGAACTCGACCTCGTCGAGCACCTGTCGGTGGCCGAGAACGTCCACCTCGGCCATGAGCCCACGGCCGCCGGTTTCGTCGTACGCGGAAAGACGGCCAAAGCCTCAACGGCGCAGCTGCTCAAGCGACTCGGGCATCCGGAGATCGATCCGGCGCGCCTGGTCGGTGAGTTGTCGGCGGCGCAGCAGCAGATCGTGTCCATGGCACGGGCGCTCTCCCACGACGTACGGCTCATCGTGATGGACGAGCCGTCCGCCGCCCTCGACCCGGACGAGGTCGACAACCTCTTCCGCATCGTCGGCGACCTCACCGCCGACGGCGTCGCCGTCGTCTACATCTCGCACCGGCTGGAGGAGATCCGCCGCATCGGCGACCGGGTGACGGTGCTCAAGGACGGGCGGGCCGTGGCCGGCGGGCTGCCGGCGAAGACGACGCCGACGCGCGAGGTCGTGGCGCTCATGACGGGGCGCAATGTGGAGTACGTCTTCCCCGAGCGGCCGACCGGGGATGCGCCGGCGGGGAAGCCGTTGCTGGAGGTCCGGGGTCTCGCCCGGGACGGCGAGTTCGAGCCCTTCGACCTGACCGTGCGGCCCGGCGAGATCGTCGGGCTGGCCGGACTCGTGGGCTCGGGGCGGTCCGAGATTCTGGAGACTGTCTACGGTGCACGGAAGCCGACAGCCGGTCAGGTGCTGGTCGACGGACGGCAGTTGAAGCCCGGCAGCGTACGCGCCGCCGTCCGCGCCGGCCTCGGGCTCGCCCCCGAGGAGCGCAAGGCGCAGGCGCTGCTGATGCTGGAGTCCGTCACCCGCAATGTGTCGGTGTCGTCCATGTCCCGCTTCTCCCGCGGCGGTTGGATCGACCGCGCCGCCGAGCTCAGAGCGGCCCGGGCGGCGACCCGCGAGCTGTCCCTGCGGCCCGACAACCCCTCCGTACCGGTGCGCACCCTCTCCGGCGGCAACCAGCAGAAGGCCGTCCTGGCCCGCTGGCTGCTGCGCGGCTGCCGCGTCCTGCTGCTCGACGAACCCACCCGCGGCGTCGACGTGGGCGCTCGCGCCGAACTGTATGCGGTCGTCCGCCGACTGGCCGACGAAGGCCTCGCCGTACTGCTCGTCTCCAGCGAAGTGCCCGAAGTGCTGGGCCTCGCCGACCGCGTGCTGGTGCTCCGCGAAGGCCGCGTCGTCCACACCGCACCCGCCCGCGAACTCGACGAACACCGTGTACTCGACCTCGTCATGGAAGGAAGCCCGGCGTCATGACGCAGCACGCCTCCCCGCCCCGGGACAGCACCGGCAAGGTGCCGTCGGCCGGAGCGGCGCCCGCCTGGCGTGGCCTGATGGCCCGCGCCGACGTGCGCACCCTCTCCCTGCTCGGCGTCCTCGCCGCGCTGATCCTCATCGGCGGCATCACCAAGCCGGACCAGTTCCTGGACACCCGCAACCTCCAACTGGTCCTCACCCAGGCCTCCGTGATCGGCGTCGTCACCGTCGGCATGACCTTCGTCATCATCTCCGGCGGCATCGACCTCTCCGTCGGCGCGATCGTCGCGCTGGCCTCGGTGTGGGCGACGACGGTCGCGACCCAGGAGTACGGCTTCGGCGGAATCCTCTTCACGGCGGTGATCGTCGGCGTGGGATGCGGACTGGTCAACGGCATGCTGATCGCGTACGGCGCGATGGTGCCGTTCATCGCCACGCTCGCCATGCTGGCCTCCGCCCGCGGACTGGCGCTGCAGATCACCGACGGCAAGACGCAGATCGTCACCGTGCCCTCGGTGCTGGACCTCGGCGAGCGCGACGCGTACGTGCTCGGTGTCCCGCCGCTGGTCATGGTGTTCGCGGTCGTGACGATCATCGGCTGGCTGATCCTGAACCGCACCACCTTCGGGCGCCGCACGGTCGCCGTCGGCGGCAACGCGGAGGCGGCCCGGCTCGCCGGCATCGACGTCCGCCGCCAGCGGCTGTACCTCTACCTGCTGTCCGGGCTGTGCTGCGGCATCGCCGCCTTCCTGCTGATCATCCTGTCCGGCTCCGGCCAGAACACCAACGGCAACCTCTACGAGCTCGACGCCATCGCCGCCGCGATCATCGGCGGCACGTTGCTCAGCGGGGGCCGCGGCACCATCACCGGCTCCGTGCTCGGCGTCCTGATCTTCACCACGATCACCAACATATTCGCCCTGAACAACCTGCAGAGCGACGTCCAGCAGATCGCCAAGGGCGCGATCATCGTCGCCGCCGTGCTGGTCCAGCGCCGTACCGCGAGCACGACCTGAGGAAAGGGTTCACCGCCATGTCAGAGCTCACCAGTCGCAGAGGGCTGCTCTTCGGTACCGCCGCCATAGGAGCGGGCGCCCTCCTCACGGGTTGCACGAGCAACGAGTCCAAGGACGAACCGGCCGCCAACGACCAGCCCGCCGCCGACGACAAGTCCGGCAAGCCGGTCACCATCGGCTTCGCCGGACCGCAGGCCGACCACGGCTGGCTCAACGCGATCAACGACAATGCCAAGAGCCGGGCGAAGAAGTACTCCGACGTGACGCTGGAGATCACGGAGGGCTCCAACGACACCGCCGCGCAGATCGGCCAGATCGAGACGCTGATCAACAAGAAGGTCGACGTGCTGGTGGTGCTGCCCGCCGACGGCAAGGCACTCACGCAGGTCGGCCTGAAGGCGATGAGGGCCCGGATCCCGGTGATCAACCTGGACCGGATCTTCAACACCCCGCAGGCGTACCGCTGCTGGATCGGCGGCGACAACTACGGGATGGGCCTGAACGCCGGCCACTACATAGGCGAGAAGCTCAAGGGCAAGTCGAACGCCCGCGTCATCGAGCTCGCCGGCCTGGACAACCTGGAGCTGACCAAGCAGCGCACCCAGGGCTTCGACGACGCGCTGAAGAACTACCCCAACATCAAGAAGGTGGCCCGCCAGGCGGCCGAGTTCACGGTCGAGTCCGGGCAGGCCAAGATGGCCCAGCTCCTGCAGGCGCAGTCGAAGTTCGACGCGCTGTGGAACCACGACGACGACCAGGGCGTGGGCGCGCTGCGCGCCATCGAGCAGGCGGGGCGCGACGACTTCCTGATGGTCGGCGGCGCGGGCGCCCTGTCCGCCTTCCAGGCCATCAAGCAGGACGACGGCGTCCTCAAGGCCACCGTCCTGTACCCGCCGACCATGGCCGCCTCCGCCATCGACCTGGCCCGTGCGCTGGGCCAGGGCAAGGGCGTCGGCGGCATGGCCGAGTTCGAGATCCCGGCCTCGATCACGCTCTACTCAGCCGTCGTCGACAAGACCAACGTCGACCAGTACATGTCCACCGGCTTCAAGTGATTCCACCCGCACCCCCCACGTGCGCCACCCCGACCAGGACGAGGAGGAATCCCACATGGGACAGCCGCAGCAGCAGTCGGAAGGGACCGAGGCAGGCAAGCCACCCCTGCGCGTGGGGATGGTGGGCTACGCCTTCATGGGCGCCGCCCACTCCCAGGGCTGGCGCACCGCGGGCCGCGTCTTCGACCTGCCGCTGAACCCCGTGCAGGCCGTGATCTGCGGCCGGGACCGGTCGGCCGTACAGGGGGCGGCCGACCGGCACGGCTGGGCGTCCGTCGAGACCGACTGGCGTGCCCTCGTCGAACGGGACGACGTCGACCTCGTCGACATCTGCACCCCCGGCGACAGCCACGCCGAGATCGCCCTCGCCGCCCTGGCCGCCGGCAAGCACGTCCTGTGCGAGAAGCCGCTCGCCAACACGGTCGAGGAGGCCACGTCGATGGCGCGGGCCGCCGAGGAGGCGTACGCGCGGGGCCAGGTGGCCATGGTCGGCTTCAACTACCGCCGGGTGCCGGCCACCGCTCTGGCCCGCCGGATGGTCGCGGAGGGCCGCCTGGGCGCGCTGCGGCACGTTCGGGTGACGTACCTCCAGGACTGGCTCGTCGACCCGGAATTCCCGCTGACCTGGCGGCTGCGCAAGGAGCAGGCCGGTTCGGGATCGCTCGGTGACCTGGGCGCGCACATCGTCGACCTCGCGCAGTACCTGGTGGGGGAGCGGCTGGCGGGCGTCTCGGCGCTCACGGAGACCTTCGTACGTCAGCGGCCCCTGCCCACCGGCGCCACGAGCGGGCTGTCCGCCGTGTCGGCCGCCGGCATTGGGCAGGTCACCGTCGACGACGCCGCCCTGTTCACGGCCCGCTTCCCCTCCGGCGCCCTCGCCTCCTTCGAGGCCACCCGCTACGCCACCGGCCGCAAGAACGCCCTGTGCATCGAACTCAACGGTGAACGTGGCTCGCTGGCCTTCGACCTGGAGCGCCTCAACGAGCTCGACTACCACGACGGCACGGAGCCCGGAGCGCACGCCGGCTTCCGCCGCATCCTCGTCACCGAACCCGACCACCCCTACCTGGATGCCTGGTGGCCCCCGGGCCACGGCCTCGGCTACGAGCACACCTTCGTCCACCAGGCCCGCGACCTGGTCCACGCCGTCGCGGAGGGCAAGCAGCCCGAACCCTCCTTCGCCGACGGGCTGCAGGTGCAGCGCGTCCTGGCGGCGGTGGAGGAGAGCGCCGAGAAGAACTCCGTCTACACCCCGATAGCGGTCTGACACACCCGATAGCGGCCTGAGGAGGCTGACGCGCATGCCGCGTACGTTCACGCTGTTCACCGGCCAGTGGGCCGACCTGCCGCTGGAGGAGGTCTGCCGGCTCGCCCGCGACTTCGGCTACGACGGACTCGAACTCGCCTGCTGGGGCGACCATTTCGAGGTCGACAAGGCGCTGAGCGATCCCTCGTACGTGGAGTCCCGGCATCAGCTCCTCGACAAGTACGGCCTCAAGTGCTGGGCCATCTCCAACCACCTGGTCGGCCAGGCCGTCTGCGACGCCATCATCGACGAACGCCACCAGGCGATCCTGCCGGGCGAGGTGTGGGGCGACGGAGAGCCGGAGGGGGTCCGGCGACGCGCGGCGGACCGTATGAAGGACACGGCACGTGCCGCGGCCGCCTTCGGCGTCGACACGGTGATCGGCTTCACCGGCTCCGCCATCTGGCATCTGGTCGCGATGTTCCCGCCCGCGCCCGAGTCGATGATCGAACGCGGCTACGAGGACTTCGCCGAGCGCTGGAACCCGATCCTCGACGTCTTCGACGCGCAGGGTGTGCGGTTCGCGCACGAGGTCCATCCGAGCGAGATCGCGTACGACTACTGGACGACCCAGCGGGCGCTGCAGGCCGTGGGGAACCGTCCCGCCTTCGGTCTGAACTTCGACCCTTCGCACTTCGTGTGGCAGGACCTCGACCCGGTCGGCTTCCTCTGGGACTTCCGCGACCGCATCTACCACGTCGACTGCAAGGAGGCCCGCAAACGCCTCGACGGCCGCAACGGCCGCCTCGGCTCCCACCTGCCCTGGGGCGACCCACGCCGCGGCTGGGACTTCGTGTCGGCCGGGCACGGCGACGTCCCCTGGGAGGACGTCTTCCGGATGCTGCGCTCCATCGGCTACCAGGGCCCGATCTCCGTGGAGTGGGAGGACGCCGGCATGGACCGGCTCCAGGGCGCCCCGGAGGCCTTGACCCGCCTCAAGGCGTACGACTTCGAGCCGCCGACGGCCTCCTTCGACGCGGCGTTCGGCAACTGACCTGTTCCGAGGGCAACTGAGCCGTACCCAGGGCTCGTCGAGCTCTGCCTTCGCTCTCCGGGATGACGGCGCATCCCGGCGTTCGCACCCGCCCGTACAACCGGCCCCTTTCTGGAGGCACTCGTGCACGGGAACGACCGCACCACCAGCACCGACAGAAACGAGACCCACAGACGACGCCCGTCCTTCCGCAAAGCGGTGGCGCTGCTGAGCGGCGCCCTGCTGGCGGGCGCCACCCTCACCTTCACCGCACCCCAGGCCGGCGCAGCCGTCGCCGACGAGGGGAGCGCCGCGGCTGCCGCCGAGGCCGCCGCGGCGGAGGACTTCCAGCAGGTCACCCTCGCCAAGGGCGAACCGGAGGTCGGCGAGCCCATGTCGCTCGCCGTCCTCCCGGACCGCTCGGTCCTGCACACCTCCCGCGACGGCGAACTCCGTCTCACCGACGCGGCGGGGAACACGAAGCTCGCCGGCAAACTGGCCGTCTACTCGCACGACGAGGAGGGACTCCAGGGCGTCGGGGTCGACCCGAACTTCTCGGCGAACCGTTTCATCTACCTCTACTACGCGCCTCCGCTCAACACCCCGGCCGGCGACGCCCCCGAGACCGGAACGGCCGCCGACTTCGCGCCCTTCGACGGCGTCAACCGCCTCTCCCGCTTCGTCCTGAAGGCCGACGGCACGCTCGATGCGGCCAGCGAGACGAAGATCATCGACATCCCCGCCTCCCGCGGCCTGTGCTGCCATGTCGGCGGTGACATCGACTTCGACGCGGCGGGCAACCTGTATCTCTCGACGGGCGACGACACCAACCCGTTCCAGTCGGACGGCTTCACCCCGATCGACGAGCGCTCCAACCGCAACCCGGCCTTCGACGCCCAGCGTTCCTCCGGCAACACCAACGACCTGCGCGGCAAGATCCTGCGCATCAAGGTGAACGCCGACGGCTCCTACTCGATCCCGGACGGCAACCTCTTCGCGCCCGGCACCGACAAGACCCGCCCCGAGATCTACGCCATGGGCTTCCGCAACCCGTTCCGCTTCAGCGTCGACAAGAAGACCGGGATCCTCTACGTCGGCGACTACGGCCCCGACGCAGGCGCCGCCGACCCGGCGCGCGGCCCGGCCGGCCAGGTCGAGTTCGCCCGCGTCACCGGCCCCGGCAACTTCGGATGGCCGTACTGCACCGGCGACAACGACGCCTACGTCGACTACGACTTCGGGACCGGCCAGTCCGGCTCGGCCTTCGACTGCGCCGCGCCGAAGAACACCTCGCCGCACAACACCGGCCTGACCGACCTGCCTCCGGCCCAGCCCGCCTGGATCCCGTACGACGGCGGATCCGTGCCCGAGTTCGGCACCGGTTCGGAGTCGCCGATGGGCGGCCCGGTCTACCACTACGACGCCTCGCTCGACTCGCCGGTGAAGTTCCCCGAGGCCTACGACGGGGACTTCTTCGCCGGGGAGTTCGGCCGCCGCTGGATCAAGCGGATCGTGAGCGACGACGCCGGGACCGTCCAGTCGATCAACAATGTCCCGTGGACCGGAACCCAGGTCATGGACATGGCCTTCGGCCCGGACGGCGCGCTGTACGTCCTCGACTACGGAGTCTCCTGGTTCGGCGGCGACGAGCACTCGGCCCTGTACCGCATCGAGAACGCCACCGACGGCCACTCGCCGGTCGCGCAGGCCACGGCGAGCAGGACCTCGGGACAGGCGCCGCTGAGGGTCCAGTTCTCCTCGGAGGGCACGACCGACCAGGACGGCGACGCCCTCACCTACAGTTGGGACTTCGGCGACGGCGGCAAGTCGACGGCGGCCGACCCGGCGTACCGCTACAAGAAGAACGGCACCTACACAGCGACCCTGACCGTCAGGGACCCGTCGGGCCGCACCGGCAGCGCGAGCGTGCAGATCGTGGTCGGCAACACCGCGCCCAAGGTGACGCTCGAACTCCCGCAGGACGGGCAGCTGTTCAGCTTCGGTGACGCGATCCCGTTCAAGGTGAAGGTCACCGACCCGGAGGACGGCTCGGCGATCGACTGCTCCAAGGTCAAGGTCACCTTCATCCTCGGCCACGACAGCCACGGCCACCCGGTGACCTCCGCCAACGGCTGCACCGGCACCATCCAGACCAGCGCCGACGGCGGCCACGACGAGGACGCCAACATCTTCGGCGTCATGGACGCCGAGTACACCGACGGTGGAGGCGGCGGCCAGGCCCCGCTCACCACGCACGACCAGAACGTCACCCAGCCCAAGCACCGCCAGGCCGAGCACTTCGGCAACGGCTCCGGCGTCTCCGTCATCACCAAGGACACGGCGCACGGCGGCCGGACGGTCGGCGACATCAACAACGGCGACTGGATCTCCTTCACGCCGTACGCCCTGAGCAACGCGAAGAAGATCACCGCACGCATCTCCTCCGGCGGCGCGGGCGGCACGCTCGAGGTCCGTGCGGGGTCCTCGACGGGCACCCTGCTCGGCAAGGCGACCGTGCCGGTGACCGGCGGCTGGGAGACCTTCCAGGACGTCACCGCCGACCTGTCCCGCGCGCCCAGGGGCACGACCACGCTCTACCTCGTCTTCAAGGGCAGCGGCTCGGGCGCCCTGTACGACGTGGACGACTTCACCTTCACGACGGGCTGAGAGGAGGGACGGACCATGCGGATGCATCCAACCGGACGACTGACCACGGCAGTTGTGGGAGCCGCCGTACTCCTGGGCTGCGTCTCGGGACCGGCCGCGTCACAGGCGTCGGAGGATTCCCGGGCCCGGGACGACGTCAAGCGGGTGCTGGTCTTCTCCAAGACGGCCGGCTTCCGCCACGACTCGATCCCGGACGGCGTCGCCGCGGTGAAACAACTCGGCGAGACGGGCGGCTTCACGGTCGACGCGACGGAGGACGCCACGGCCTTCACCGCCGCCAACCTGCGCCGCTACGCCGCGGTCGTCTTCCTGTCCACGACCGGAGACGTCCTGAACGCGGCTCAGCAGACGGCCTTCGAGGGCTACATCCGGCGCGGCGGAGGCTACGTCGGCATCCACGCCGCCGCCGACACCGAGTACGACTGGGCGTTCTACGGCGGCCTCGCCGGCGCCTACTTCCAGTCGCACCCGGCGATCCAGCCGGCGACCGTGGACGTCGAGGACCACGCCCACCCGGCGACCTCGGGTCTCGCCGAGACGTGGAACCGCACGGACGAGTGGTACAACTACCGCTCCAATCCACGGGAGAGGGCTCACGTCCTCGCCTCCCTCGACGAGTCCTCGTACACCGGCGGCACCATGAACGGCGACCATCCCATCGCCTGGTGCCAGAACTACCAGGGCGGCCGCGCCTTTTACACCGGGGGCGGCCACACCAAGGAGTCCTACGCCGAGCCCCTGTTCCGTCAGCACCTGCTCGGCGGAATCCGCTGGGCCATCGGCGACGCCCAGGCCGACTGCCGACCGGAGAACGGCTACCGTCCGCTCTTCGACGGCACACAGGCCTCGCTGGAGGACTGGCGGCAGGCGGGCCCGGGCTCCTTCACCCTGTCCGACGACGGCACGCTCAGGTCGACCGGCGGCATGGGGATGCTCTGGTACGCCGGGTCGGGCTTCGCGTCGTACTCCCTGAAGCTCGACTGGAAGATGGCCGGCGACGACAACTCGGGGGTGTTCGTGGGCTTCCCGCCCTCGGACGACCCGTGGTCGGCCGTCAACAACGGCTACGAGATCCAGATCGACGCGACCGACGCCCCCGACCGCACCACCGGGGCCGTGTACGGCTTCAAGTCCGCCGACCTCAAGAAGCGCGACCTGGCGCTGAACCCGCCGGGGGAGTGGAACACGTACGAGATCCGCGTGGAGGGCGAACGCCTCCGCGTCTATCTCAACGGCGTGAAGATCAACGATTTCACCAACACCGACCCGGCCCGGAGCCTCACCGACGGACACATCGGCATCCAGAACCACGGAGCCGACGACGAGGTGTCCTTCCGTGACATCCGGATCAAGGAACTGCCCTCGAAGTCCGCAGAGTCCGCCGACTCCGCCGGACTCATGGCTTCGCAGGGCGACTGAGCGGCGGCGGGCGGGGGACGCCGGACTCCCGCCCGCCGTCTTTTTCCCGCCCGGGGTCCGCCTTTCCCCCGGTCGGTGTCTGCCCACGACGCGTTCGACAAGGAGGTCGCCCATGTCCGCGTCCGTTTCTCCACCGCGTGTCGGCGTCTGGCTGATCGGGGCGCGCGGCTCCGTCGCCACGACGGTCGTCGCCGGATGCGCCGCCGTGACCGCCGGCCTGCACCCGCCGACGGGAATGGTCGCCGAGACGCCGGTGTTCGCCGAATCCGGCCTGCCCGCCTTGTCGTCCCTCGTCTTCGGCGGCCACGACACACTGGACTGTCCGCTGCCCAAACGCGCGGAGGCGCTGGCCGCGGGTGGCGTGCTGCCGGCTGGACTTCCCGCGGCCGTACACGCCGAACTGACCGCTGCCGACGAGGAGATCAGGCCCGGCGGCCCGCTCGCCGGGGACACGAGGAGCGAAACGGAACTGATCGCTGCTTTCGCGGAGGACATACGGGACTTCGTACGCCGGCACGGGCTCGCGCGAGCGGTGGTGGTGAACGTGGCTTCCACGGAACCGGCCCCCACCGGCGATGCGCTGCCCCCGAGCTCCCTGTACGCGGCGGCCGCCCTGCGCGCGGGCTGCCCGTACGTGAACTTCACCCCGTCGACCGGACTGCACCACCCCGCACTGACGGCCATGGCGACAGCAAGCGGCCTGCCGTACGCGGGCCGCGACGGCAAGACGGGGCAGACACTGCTCCGCTCGGTCCTGGGCCCGATGTTCACCCAACGAGCGCTGACGGTCCGCGCCTGGTCCGGCACGAATCTGCTCGGCGGCGGCGACGGCGCCTCCCTGGCCGACCCGGCCGCCGCGGCGGCCAAGAACGCCGGCAAGGAGAGGGCGCTGGCGGACGTGCTGGGCGAGGTGCCCGAAGGCGAGGTCCACATCGACGACGTCCCCGCCCTCGGCGACTGGAAGACCGCCTGGGACCACATCGCCTTCGACGGCTTCCTCGGCACCCGCATGATCCTCCAGACCATCTGGCAGGGCTGCGACTCGTCCCTCGCGGCACCGCTCGTCCTCGACCTCGCGCGCCTGACGGCACGCGCCCATGAGGCCGGCCTGTCCGGACCGCTCAGTGAACTGGGCTTCTACTTCAAGGATCCGGTGGGGGACGGGCCGGCGGCGCTGGGAGAGCAGTACGCGGCACTGACAGGATTCGCCGGACACCTGACGGCTGCCCGCCTCGAAGAAGCCGCACCGGGCTCGCGTGCTGACGAGGAGCGGCAGTGAAAGGGCGCCGGGAGCTCCGCAGCACGTCACCGACCGTCGGCGCGACCGAAGCGCCCCCCAACAGGGCACGGGCCTGGTCAGCGCCTCGTGATCCCGCACGCGCCTGGACAGGGCGCCGTGATCCGGCACGCGCTTGGGCAGCGCGCCGTGATCCTGCACATGCCTGGTCAGCGCCCCGTGACCATGCCCTCGCCTGGGCCGAACTCCTGCGCCTACCCGCCCTGTTCACCGTCCCCGGTGACGCCTTGGCCGGCGCCGCCGCGACCGCCGCGCACCCCAACTCCCGCACCCTGTTCGCCATCGGTTCCTCCCTCTGCCTGTACGAGGCCGGCATGGCCCTCAACGACTGGGCGGACCACGAGGAGGACGCCGCGGAGCGCCCCCACCGCCCCCTCCCGTCCGGCCGCATCCGCCCCGCCGCCGCCCTCACCGCGGCCTGCGCCCTGACCGGCGCGGGCCTGGCCCTCGCAGCCCGCGCCGGCCGCCCCGCTCTCAAGGTCGCCGTGCCGCTCGCCGCCACCGTCTGGGCCTACGACCTCACCCTGAAGCACACCCCAGCCGGCCCCGCAGCCATGGCCACGGCCCGCGCCCTGGATCTCCTCCTCGGCGCCGCGGCCACCACCGGCCACACCCGCGAGGCGCTCCCGTCCGCCGCCCTGCTCGGCACCCACACCCTCGCGGTCACCACGGTGTCCCGCCAAGAGACGCAGGGCGGTTCACCCCTGGTCCCCCTCGCGGCCCTGGCCACCACGGTCCTGCTGGGCCGCCTGCTGGCACGTCGCCCCACCACCCGGCCCCTGGCGCCAGGCGATCGCCGAGCGGCTCCAGACCGGCAAGCAGCCATCGAAGTCCGCCGGGGCGCCCAACCTGACGGGACCACCTACGCAAGCGCTCGCCGCCGGGGTGCGAGCGGGAGGGCGGCCCGGCTGAGGGGGGCCCGGCCGAGCGCGGCCGGCGTCGAGGTGCCGGAAAGCGCAGCCGTACGCCCGACCTCCGTTCCCGCGACCGCGCCCGCTCAGCGACGGTTGCGCAGGCCCGCCTGGGTGGGCCCGATGGCGGATGGCGTGCGCTCAGCCCTCGCGGTCGTCTGCACCGCGACCGCCGGCAGCCGGGACGTGCCGGGAATTCCGGCAGCGTGCCCGACCGCCGTTCCCGCGACCGCGCCCGCTCAGTGCCGGTTGCCCAGGCCCGCCTGGGTGGGCTCGACGGCGGATGGCGTGCGCTCAGCCCTCGCGGTCGTCTGCACCGCGACCGCCGGCAGCGGGGACGTGCCGGGAATGCCAGCAGCGTGCCCGACCTCCGTTCCCGCGACCGCGCCCGCTCAGCGACGGTTGCCCAGGCCCGCCTGGGTGGGCCCGACGGCGGACGGCGTGCGCTCAGCCCTCGCGGTCGCCTACACCGCGACCGCCGGCAGCCGTGACGTGCCGAAATTCCCAGCAGCGCGCCCGACCTCCGTTCCCGCGACCGCGCCCGCTCAGTGCCGGTTGCCCAGGCCCGCCTGGGTGGACCCGACAGCGGGCGCCGTGCGCTCAGCCCTCGCGGTCGCCTACGCCGCGACCGCTGCCCGCCCCTACTTTCACGCCGCCCTCAATCCGTCACCTCCCCTCACCCAACGCGCGGTCGCCGGCGGCATTCGCGCCACGGTCCCCCTCCAGGCCGCGCTGACCGCCCGGTCCGGAGCCGGCCTCACCGCCCTGTTCGTGGCGGGTCTCGCCCCGCTCGGTCGGCGGTTCGGACGGAAGGTGAGCGTCACATGAGCCACGCGACGACTGTCCCGGGCAGGCCCACCGAGGCTCCGGGGCCGGTGTCCGGCGGCGGCTCGCACGGCACCAGCGCCGACCACGCCACCGCCCAAGCGCCGGCCGTCGCCCCCCCAGCGTCGGCCGTCGTCCCCCTCCGCCTCGGCTATGGCACCAACGGCCTCGGCGACCTCCGACTCGACGACGCCCTGGCCCTGCTCGCCGACCTCGGTTACGACGGCGTCGGTCTGACGCTCGACCACATGCACCTCGACCCGCTCGCCCCGGACCTCGCCGCACGCACCCGCCGCCTCGCACAGCGGCTGGACGCGCTCGGTCTGGACGTCACCGTGGAGACGGGCGCCCGCTATGTGCTCGACCCGCGCCGCAAGCACGGCCCCTCCCTCCTGGACCCCGACCCGGACGACCGCGCCCGCCGCGTCGACCTGCTCATCCGCGCCGTCCGAGTCGCCGCCGACCTCGGCGCCCACGCCGTCCACTGCTTCAGCGGAGTCACAGCGCCGGGCACGGACCCGGACACGGCCTGGCACCGCTTGGGCGACGCCCTCACTCCGGTCCTGGACGCCGCCACCACGGCCGGTGTCCCACTCGCCGTCGAACCCGAACCCGGCCACCTCCTCGCCACCCTCGCCGACTTCCACCGACTCCGCCGCACACTCGGCGACCCGCACCACCTCGGCCTGACCCTCGACATCGGCCACTGCCAGTGCCTCGAACCCCTCTCTCCCGCCGACTGCGTACGCGCCGCCGCTCCCTGGCTGCGCCACGTCCAGATCGAGGACATGCGCCGCGGCATCCATGAACACCTTCCCTTCGGCGACGGCGAGATCGACTTCCCACCCGTGCTCGCCGCCCTCTCCGCCACCGGCTACCAGGGCCTGACCGTCGTCGAACTGCCCCGTCACTCCCACGCGGGCCCTCACTTCGCCGAACTCTCCCTCCCGTTCCTCCGCCGCGCCGAAGCCGAAGCCGCAGCCATGGCCGACCGGTCACCCATCCTCGTCCCACCTCATGGCGATCCCTCCGCCACCCCTGAAGGGAGCACCTCATGACACACCCCCGCACCCACCCGGCCACCCCGGACGCGGACACCGAGTGGACGGACGTCGGGGGCACGACCCTCGCCCACACCCCGCCCACCGAGCTGCACGGCCACCTCACCGCCCACCTCGGCGGCGCCGCCCGCGCCTGGCTTCACCGAGCTCTCGACGAGGCCGCCGACCACCCCGGCACCCACGGGCCCATCTCGGTCTGGGAGTTGCGCATCGCCGAGGCAGGGCGCCGCTGCGGCCCCGAGCACGCCGACGCCGCCCGCGTCCTCATCCTGCACGCGGCCCGCGCCGACGCGGACGCCCTCACCCGGGTCTACTTCCAGGGCACCGCCGCGGAACGCCGCGCCGTCCTGCACGCACTGCCCCACCTCGTGCCCGGCCGTGAGGCCCTCCCTCTCGTCGAGGACGCCCTGCGCACCAACGACACCCGGCTCCTCGCCGCCGCCGTCGGCCCCTACGCCGCCCGGCACCTCGACCCCCACCAGTGGCGGCACGCCGTCCTGAAGTGCCTGTTCACCGGTGTTCCCGTCGACACGGTGGCCGACCTGGACCGCCGCGCCCACCAAGACGCCGAACTCGCCCGCATGCTCGGCGACTACGCCGCCGAACGCACCGCCGCGGGCCGACCCGTGCCCGAAGACCTGCACCGCGTCCTGACCCTGACCGACCCCACGGCCACCCCACCCGCGCCCGCCGCCGAGTGCGGCACCCGCGGCACCGACGGCAAGGAGTCCTGATGCGCATCTTCGACCCCCACATCCACATGACATCCAGGACCACGGACGACTACGAGGCCATGCACGCCGCCGGCGTCCGCGCCGTCGTCGAGCCGTCCTTCTGGCTCGGCCAGCCCCGCACCTCTCCCGCCTCCTTCCTCGACTACTTCGACTCGCTCCTGGGCTGGGAGCCCTTCCGCGCCGCCCAGTACGGCATCGCCCACCACTGCACGCTCGCCCTGAACCCCAAGGAGGCCAACGACCCGCGCTGCGTCCCCGTCCTGGACGAGCTGCCCCGGTATCTGGTGAAGGACCAGGTCGTCGCCGTCGGCGAGATCGGCTACGACTCGATGACCCCGGCCGAGGACACCGCGCTGGCCGCCCAGCTGCAGCTGGCCGCCGACCACGAACTGCCCGCGCTCGTGCACACCCCGCACCGCGACAAGCTCGTCGGTCTGCGTCGCACCCTCGACGTCGTCCGGGAGTCCTCCCTGCCCCTGGATCGGGTCCTGGTCGACCACCTCAACGAGACGACGGTCAAGGAGGCCAAGGACAGCGGCTGCTGGCTCGGCTTCTCCGTGTACCCCGACACCAAGATGGACGAGGAGCGGATGGTCGCGATCCTCCGCGCCTACGGGCCCGAGCAGGTGCTGGTGAACTCCGCGGCCGACTGGGGCAGGAGCGATCCCCTCAAGACCCGCAAGGTCGCCGACCTGATGCTCGCCGAGGGCTTCACCAAGGACGACGTCGACCGCGTGCTGTGGCGCAACCCCGTGGCCTTCTACGGCCTCAGCGGCCGCCTCACCCTCGACGTCACGCCCCCGGAGGCGACCCACGAGGGCAACTCCGTCCTCCGCGGCGCCCCGAAGGACGACGAGGGACCGGCCGGCACCCCGAGCGAGGGGGACGACCCGACCGCCGCCCCGGCTACGGGGGCGTGAGCCATGCGCTTCCGCCACCCCGACGGCTCCACCGTCCACCTCGCCTACTGCACCAACGTCCACCCGGCCGAGACCCTGGACGGCGTCCTCGCCCAACTCCGCGACCACTGCGAACCCGTCCGCCGACGACTCGGCCGCGACCGCCTCGGCATCGGCCTGTGGCTCGCCAAGGACGCCGCCCGTGCCCTGACGACCAACCCCGCCGCACTTCGCTCCCTGCGTGCCGAACTCGACCGGCGCGGCCTCGAAGTGGTCACCCTGAACGGCTTCCCGTACGAAGGCTTCGGCTCACAACACGTCAAGTACCGCGTCTACAAGCCGGACTGGGCCGACCCCGAACGCCTCGACCACACCACCGCCCTGGCCCGCGTCCTCGCCGGCCTCCTCCCCGACGACGTCACCCAGGGCAGCATCTCCACCCTGCCCCTCGCCTGGCGCACCGCCTATGACGACGCCCGCGCCGAGACCGCCCGCACTGCCCTGCTCACCCTCGCCGAACGCCTCGACGCCCTGCAGGAGTTGACCGGCCGCGACATCCGCATCGGCCTCGAACCCGAACCCGGCTGCACTGTCGAGACCACCGCCGACGCCATCGTCCCGCTCGCCGCGATCGGCCACGACCGCATCGGCATCTGTGTCGACACCTGTCACCTCGCCACCTCCTTCGAAGATCCGCACACCGCCCTGGACGCGCTCACCGCAGCCCGCGTCCCCGTCGTCAAGTCCCAGCTCTCAGCCGCCCTGCACGCGGATCACCCCCACCTTCCCGAGGTCCGCGAGGCCCTCGCCGCCTTCGACGAACCCCGCTTCCTGCACCAGACCCGCACGGCCACTTCCGCAGGCCTGCGCGGCACCGACGACCTCGGTGAGGCCCTCAAGGCCGACGCCCTGCCCGACGCCTCTCCGTGGCGCGCCCACTTCCATGTCCCGCTCCATGCGGCGCCCGCCGCGCCCCTCACCTCCACACTCCCTGTCCTCAAGGCCGCACTGACCCGCCTCGTCGGCGGCCCTCACCCCCTCACCCACCACCTCGAGGTCGAGACGTACACCTGGCAGGCCCTGCCGGCCGAGCTGCGACCCCGCGCCCGCAGCCAGCTCGCCGACGGCATCGCCGCCGAACTCACCCTCGTCCGCGACCTGTTGACGGACCTGGGTCTGAAGGAGCTGCCATGACCGACCTACCGGACCCCGCAGCCTCGGTCGCCCGCCCGGCACCCCGACCGGACGAAGCCCCAGACGCCGCCGGCATCCGCCGTCCCACCCCTGTCCTCGTCCTGGACGTCGTCGGCCTCACCCCTCGTCTCCTCGACCACATGCCCCACCTCAAGACACTCGCCGAGTCCGGCTCCCACGCACCGCTGGGCACCGTCCTGCCCGCAGTCACCTGCGCAGCCCAGTCGACCTTCCTCACCGGCACGATGCCGTCCGAGCACGGCATCGTGGGCAACGGCTGGTACTTCCGCGACCTCGGCGACGTACTCCTGTGGCGCCAGCACAACGGCCTGGTCGAAGGCGACAAACTCTGGGACGCCGCCCGCCGCGCCCACCCCGGCTACACCGTCGCCAACATCTGCTGGTGGTACGCCATGGGCGCCGACACCGACATCACCGTCACCCCCCGCCCCATCTACTACGCCGACGGCCGCAAGGAACCCGACTGCTACACCCGGCCACCCGCCCTGCACGACGAACTCACCGAAAAGCTCGGCACCTTCCCCCTCTTCCACTTCTGGGGCCCCGGCGCGGACCTCGTCTCCAGCCGCTGGATCATCGACGCCACCCGCCACATCATGGCCACCCACCACCCCGACCTGACCCTCTGCTACCTCCCCCACCTCGACTACGACCTACAACGCTTCGGCCCCGACGACCCACGCTCCCTGAAAGCGGCCGCCGACCTGGACACGGCCATGGCCCCGCTGCTCGACGACGCCCGGGCCGAGGGCCGTACCGTCGTCGCGCTCTCCGAGTACGGCATCACCCGCGTGAACCGGCCCGTCGACATCAACCGCGCCCTGCGGCGGGCAGGCCTGCTCGAGGTCCACACGCAGGACGGCATGGAGTACCTCGACCCGATGGCCTCACGCGCCTTCGCCGTCGCCGACCATCAGATCGCCCATGTCTATGTGCGTCGGCCGGAAGACCTCGACGCGACCCGGGCCGCCCTCGACGGGCTGCCCGGCATCGAGCAACTCCTCGACGACGAGGGCAAGAAGGCCCATCACCTCGACCATCCGCGCTCGGGCGAGCTCGTCGCCGTCGCGGAGCCGGACGCCTGGTTCACGTACTACTACTGGCTCGACGACGCCCGCGCGCCCGACTTCGCGCGACTGGTCGAGATCCACCGCAAACCCGGCTACGACCCGGTCGAACTCTTCATGGACCCCCTCGACCCCTACGTCAAGGTCAAGGCAGCCACCGCCCTGGCCCGCAAGAAGCTCGGCCTGCGTTACCGCATGGCGGTCGTGCCCCTGGATCCGTCACCTATTCGCGGCAGCCACGGCCGCATTCCCGCGAGCGACGACGAAGGTCCGCTCCTCATCTGCTCCACCCCCCGCGCTGTCGGCGACCGCGTCGCGGCCACCGACGTGAAGTCACTACTGCTCCAACTCGCCGGTCTCAGCTGACCGGCCACGACCGGCGAGCGTCGGCTCGCCGGCCCCACCGACCCGTCTTTTCCGACTGGTCACAAGTGAAGCACTCACCACTGACAACGGCCTCCGACCTCGAGGAGTTCCAGGCATGAGCCGCTTTTCCCAGCCCGACCCCGAACTGACCCACCGCCTCAGCAGACGAGGCATGCTCGGCGTTGCCGCGGGCGCCACGGCCGCCGCGCTGCTGGGCGCCGCCACAGCCCCCGCGACCGCCGCCCCCGCGTCCGCCACCGGCACAGCCTCCGGCGCCGCCGGCCGTGGCCGTCCCGTCCTGCCGCCCGGCCGACTCGGCATCCAGCTCTACAGCCTGCGCGACAAGGTCTCCACCCTCGGCTTCGCCCCCGTCTTCGCCGAGCTGGAGAAGTACGGCTACGACGAGGTCGAGTTCGCCGGATACACGCAGGGCTCGGCCGGCCCGATCACCCTCGCCCAGCTCAAGCGGCTGGCCCGGAACCACGGTCTGAACCCGATCGGCAGCCACGTCGGCTACTACTCCAACGACCCCAACGCCTACACCTTCGCCCAGAACCTCACCAAGGTCCTGGACGACGCCGAGGCCCTCGGCCTGAAGCACATAGGAACCGCCTCCGGGCCGTTCCGCTACGGCTCCACGGTCGACGCCTGGAAGCGGGCCGCCGAGGAGTTCAACACCTATGGCGCGGCGGCGAAGGCGCGCGGCATGAAGTTCTACCAGCACAACCACTCCGAGGAGTTCTCCTTCGCCACCGACAATCCCAAGGTCCGTCTCTACGACGTGCTGCTCGCCGAGACCGACCCCGACCTCGTCTACCTGGAGATGGACATCTTCTGGGCGTACTCGGGCCAGTTCCGCTTCTCGAAGCGGCCCGACGGCACCCCCGCCCCCTTCGAACCGCTGGACTACGTACTGAAGCAGCCGCACCGCTATCCGCTCTTCCACGTCAAGGACGGCGTGAGCGACCCGGCCAACACCTACGGCTACCGCATGGTCGACGTCGGGGACGGCGACATCGACTACCAGCGGTTCATCTCCGCCGTGACCAGGCTGCGCGGACAGCGATTCGCCCACCACTGGCAGGCGGAGCACGACAACCCGACCGAGTCCTTCACCTTTGCGCGCCGCTCCAGCGAGCACCTGCACTCGCTGCGGGAGAAGTGCTGACGGCCGTAACGACATGAGGAGGCCCTCCCCGAAGCGGGGAGGGCCTCCTCATGTCGGCGGCGCGTCAGCCCGCGGCATGCGGCACTGTCGTCCGCCCCGGCTGTCGCAGCAGCAACGCGATCGCGGCCGCCACCATCGACACGCCGCCGGCCAGCGCGTACGCGCCGTCGTAGCCCCAGGCCGCGACCACCATGGAGCCCAGGCCGCCGCCGAACAGGCCGCTGATCAGCTTGCCGCTGTAGACCAGCCCGTAGTTGGTGGCGTTGTAGTTCTCCCCGAAGAAGTCCGGGGTGAGCGCCGCGAACAGCGGGTAGAACGCTCCGCCGCCGAAGCCGGAGAGGAAGGCGAAGAACAGGAACAGCCATTCGCTCCTGACGTCACCCGCCCAGATCACGCCGAACTGGGCGAGGCCCAGGACGACGATCACGAACACCAGCGTCGACCTGCGCCCCCACCGGTCGGACAGCCAGCCCACGACACCGCGGCCGATGCCGTTGATGACCGCCATGACACCCATCGACGACGCCGCGACCAGAGGGCCGAAGCCCACCTCCTTGGCGTAGTCGACCTGGAAGGAGATGCCGAAGATCGACACCCCGGCCGTCAGCACCACGGACAGCCACATCAGCGGCAGCATGCCCGTCCTGATGGCCTCGCGGGGCGTGAACTGCCTCACCGCGGGCGGGTTCTTGGCGAGACTCGCCCCGGTCTTCTGGCTGCCCGCGTACGTCAGCGGATCGATGTCCGCAGGCCACCAGTTCTTCGGAGGGTCCTTGAAGAAGAAGGCGCATCCGAAGACGACGATCATGATGTAGCAGCCGATCAGGTCCAGCACCCGGTGGTAGTTCGCGGTGTCGAACCCGTAGTTGAAGATGAAGATGAACGGCAGCGATCCGTACGCGAACCCGCCGTTGACGAACCCCGTCCGGGCACCGCGCCGCTCGGGGAACCATTTGCCGACCATGTTGATGCAGGTCGCGTAGACCAGGCCGGCGCCCACGCCCCCGATGACGCCGAACCCGAGGATCGCGAGCCAGACGTTGCTCAGGTGCGAAAGGGCGAGGAACCCCAGCAGGCACATGCCGGAGCCGACGTACATCGCCGTGCGGGCCGTCAGGATGCCCTTCTCGCGCAGCCAGCCCGCCGGGAAGGCGATGCCGGCCTGGAAGAACACCCAGACGCTGAGGATCCAGAAGGTGTTGCTCTGCGTCCAGCCGTGCGCGTGGGACAGGGTGTCCTCCGCGGAGCCGTACGCGTATTCGAAGACGCTGATGGCCATCATGGCGATCCACGGCAGATACACCATGAGCTTGCGGGAGTGGCCGAGGATGTCGCGGTCGGTCTCGCCGATGCGGTAGACGCGGCCTCGCGCGTCGGTCACTTCGCGGTAGGGACGGTGTGCGACGTCGGAGTGTGCGGACGAGCTGTTTGCTGCGTACGGATCTGCCGTCATGTCAGGCCATGTCCTCGCCGAGCGGTCGGGGGTTGGGAACGATGCGGCGCCCTTCCTTGTCGCGTCCCGGCGGGCTGAGGAACAGTGCCACGCAGCCGGCGAAGAGTGAGATGGAGCCGGCCAGGATGAAGGCACCGGAGTGTCCCCAGGCGCTGACGACCACGGCACCCATGCCGGCGCCCAGACCGGAGACGAGCTTGGCGCTGTAGACCATGCCGTAGTTGGACGCGTTGTTGTTCTCGCCGAAGTAGTCGGCGGTGAGCGCCGCGAACATCGGGAAGATGGCGCCGCCGCCGAAGCCGGAGATCGCGGAGAAGACCAGGAACAGCGTGAGGTTCTTGCTCTCGGCCGACCAGAGGATGCCGTACTGGGCGAGGCCCAGGATGAGGCAGACGACCAGCAGGCACCGCTTGCGCCCGTAGAGGTCGGAGAGCCAGCCGATGACGCCGCGGCCGGTGCCGTTGACGACCGCCTTCAGGGACATGGCCGTTGCCACGATCCCGCCGGCGAATCCGGCCTCCTCACCGATGTCCACCTGGAAGGCGATACCGAAGATGTTCACTCCGGACGTGCACGCCAGACAGAACCACATCAGTGCCACTCGGCCCGTCTTCCACGCCTCCTTGGGGGAGTACTGGTGGACCGCGGGCGGGTTCATCCGCAGCGAGCGGGCCGCGCGCGGGTCGTTCGGCGGGTTGAGCGGGTCGACCGCGGCGGGCCACCAGTTCTTCGGCGGGTCCTTGAAGAAGTAGCCGGAGAACGCCACGATTCCGGCCAGGAACACACCCACCGAGACCAGCACCCAGCGGAAGTTGGTCAGGTCCATGTAGCCGTTGAAGAGGAAGACGAAGGGCACCGAGCCGTAGGCGAAACCGCCGTTGACGAAGCCGGTCTTGCCGCCCTTGCGCTCCGGATACCACTTGCCCACCATGTTGACGCAGGTGGCGTACACCATGCCCGCGCCCATGCCGCTGAACATGCTGAAGCCGATGTAGGCGAAGACGACGTGCGGCGCGAAGGCCAGCGACAGATAGCCGAGCAGCGTGCCCGTCGCGCCGAGCATCATCGCCCAGCGGGCCGGCAGCTTTCCGCTCTCACGCAGTTTGCCCGCGGGGAAGGCCACCGCGGCCTGGAAGAAGACCCACACGGTCATCATCCAGAATATGTGCATGCTGTTCCAATGGTGCGCCGTGTGCAACGTGTCCTCGGCGGACGCGAAGGCGTACTCGGCGGAGGAGATGCCCATCATGCCGATCCAGGGCAGGATCACCATCCACTTGCGCTTGCGCCCCATGATGTCGATGTCGGATTCGCCGATGCGGTAGACGCGTCCGTTCTTGTCGGTCACCTCGCGATAGCCGGCGGCCCTTGGAACGTCGGTGGTTGTCACGTTGGTTGCACCCCTTGCGTCGAAAGTTCTGGCCAGCGCCCCCTGTCCAATGCCTTTCGTGCGCGCGCGGGTCCCGGGGCCGACGACGCGCACCGTCGGCCGGCCCCGCACTCACTCACCTCATGAACCGCCCCCCAACAACCCCGCCGCCCGCGCCCACCGGTACTTGGCGCCCAGCACGGCCACCGGCTTCTCGGTCGTGTACGGATACGCCACGACGCCCCGCTCGTAGAGGTACTGGCAGGCCTCCTCGACCTCCACGTCACCGGCGAGCGACGCCACAACGGGCTTCTCCACGCCGCGCTCCCGGAATTCGGCCACCACGCGCGCGGTGAGCTCCGCGAAGACCATCGGGGGAGTGACGATGGTGTGCCAGTAGCCCAGGACCAGTGCGTGGATGCGCGGATCCTCAAGACCGAGCCGGATCGTCGCCTCGTACGTCGACGGCGGCTCGCCCCCTGTGATGTCCACCGGGTTGCCGGCCGCCCCGAAGGGCGGGATGAACTTCCGGAAGGCCTCGTCCAGGTCCGGCGGGATCTCCATCAGGGACAGACCGTTGTCCGTCACCGCGTCCGAGAGCAGTACGCCACTGCCGCCGGCCCCGGTGATGATCACGACGTTGTCGCCCCGGGGAGTGGGGAGCACCGGCAACGCGCGCGCGTACTCCAGCATTTCGTTCAGTCCGGGCGCCCGGATGACACCGGCCTGCCTGAGGATGTCGTCGTACACGGCGTCGTCGCCGGCGAGCGCTCCGGTGTGCGAGCCGGCGGCCTTGGCGCCCGCCGCGGTGCGCCCCGCCTTCAGCACCACGACCGGCTTCTTCGGTACGGTCGCCCGCGCGGCCTCGACGAAGGCGCGCCCGTCCTTGAGGTCCTCCAAGTGCATGGCGATGCACTCGGTGTGCGGGTCCTCGCCGAACCAGGTCAGCAGATCGTCCTCGTCCAGGTCCGACTTGTTGCCGAGGCCCACGATCGCCGACACGCCCGTCTTCGTGGTCCGCGCGAAGCCCAGGATGGCCATCCCGATGCCGCCGGACTGCGAGGTCAGTGCCACCCCGCCCTTGACGTCGTACGGCGTGCAGAACGTGGCGCACAGGTCCTGCCAGGTCGAGTAGTAGCCGTAGATGTTGGGGCCGAGCAGCCGGATGCCGTGCCGCTCGGCGATGGCCACGATCTCCTCCTGGAGTTCGTGCTCACCGGTCTCCGCGAACCCGGAGGGGATCAGCACGGCGTTGGGGATCTTCTTGCGTCCCACCTCCTCCAGGGCCGAGGCCACGAACTTGGCGGGTATAGCGAAGACCGCCACATCCACCTCACCGGGAACGTCCGTGACACTCTTGTACGCCTTGCGGCCCAGAATGTCATCGGCCTTGGGGTTCACCGGATGGATGTCCCCGGCGAAACCGCCGTCGATGAGGTTGCGCATCACCGAATTGCCGATCTTGCCCTGCTCGTTGGAGGCACCGATCACGGCGACCGACGACGGCTGCATCAGGCGGCGCATGGAGGTGAGGATCTCGTCGCGCGTGTACTTCCGACGATCCCTGGGGGCCTCTGTCGAGAGGATCACCCGGATGTCGGCCGCGACAGCCCCCTCCGCCGTCGCGATCACCGGATTGAGGTCCACTTCGGCGATCTCCGGGAAGTCCGCGACCAGCTGGGACACCCGGCGGATCTGCTCGGCGACCGCCCACCGGTCCACGCCCGCCTGGCCCCGCACGCCGCGCAGGATCTCCGCCGACCGGATCGAGTCCAGCATGGACAGCGCCTCGTCGGCGTCCACGGGCGCGAGCCGGAAGGTGACGTCCTTGAGGACCTCGACGAGCACTCCGCCGAGCCCGAAGGCGACGACCTTCCCGAACGTGGGGTCGGTGACCGCGCCGACGATGACCTCCTGCCCCTGGGGGAGCAGTTCCTGGACCTGCACGCCCTCGATGCGGGCGTCCGCGTCGTACGCGCGCACGTTGTCGATGATCTTGTGGAACGCGGCCCGCACGTCCGTCGCCCCCTCGACACCCACGATCACGCCGCCGGCATCGGTCTTGTGCAGGATGTCGGGCGAGACGATCTTCATCACGACCGGCCCGCCGAAGCGCGCCGCGTACGCCACTGCCTCGTCGACGTCGGTCGCGAGCTCCTCGCCCGGTACGGCGATCCCGTACGCGTCGGCGATCACCTTGCCCTCGGGTGCCGTGAGCGCGGTGCGTCCCTCGGCCCGCACGGAGTCGAGGAGCGTGCGCACCCTCAGCACCCGGTCTTCGGCCATCACGTCAGATCACTCCGTTCGACTTGAGCAGGCGCAGCTCCTCGTCGCCGAGGCCGAGCTCGCCGACGTAGACCTCTTCGTTGTGCTCGCCGAGCAGCGGTGAACTGGTCACCTCGACGGGGGAGTCGGACAGCTTCAGCGGGCTGCCCACGGTCACGAACTCGCCCCGCTCGGGGTGCGGCACGGTGACGACCATCTCGTTGGCGACCAGCGAGGAGTCCTCGATGATCTCCTTGGTGGACAGGATCGGTCCGCACGGGATGTTGTGGGCGTTGAGCTTCTCCAGCACCTCCCACTTGGGCAGGGTCGAGGACCATTCCTCGATCAGCTGGAACATCTTGTTGAGCTTGGGCAGCCGGGCCTCCGGTGTCGCCCACTCGGGATCGTCCGCCAGCTCAGGCCGGCCGATGAGCTGGCTGATCGGCTGCCAGCCGACGGGCTGCACGATGACGTACACGTAGTCGTTCGGCCCGCCCGGTGCGCACTTGACCGCCCAGCCGGGCTGACCGCCGCCGGACGCGTTTCCCGAGCGGGGAACTTCGGTGCCGAAGTCGTCGTTGGGATATTCAGCGAGCGGCCCGTGTGCCAGGCGTTGCTGGTCCCGCAGCTTCACCCGGCACAGGTTGAGTACAGCGTGCTGCATGGCCACGTTGACCCGCTGCCCACGCCCGGTGTGCTCCCGCTGGAAGAGAGCGGCGAGTATCCCCGCCACGGCGTGCACACCCGTCCCCGAGTCCCCGATCTGGGCTCCCGTCGCCAGCGGCGGCCCGTCCTCGAAACCGGTGGTCGACATCGACCCGCCCATGGCCTGCGCGACGACCTCGTACGCCTTGAAGTCGGTGTACGGGCCCTCGCCGAACCCCTTGATGGAGGCATAGACGATACGCGGATTGATCTCCTGGATGCGGTCCCAGGTGAAGCCCATGCGGTCGACCGCGCCCGGTCCGAAGTTCTCGACCATGACGTCGGAGCGCCGGATCAGCTCGGTGAGGATCTCCTTGCCGCGCTCGGTCTTGGTGTTCAGAGTGATGCTCCGCTTGTTGCAGTTGAGCATCGTGAAGTAGAGGGAGTCGACGTCCGGGAGGTCGCGCAGCTGCTTGCGCGTGATGTCACCGGTCGGCGCCTCCAGCTTGACGACGTCCGCACCGAGCCAGGCGAGCAGCTGGGTCGCGGAGGGCCCGGACTGGACGTGGGTCATGTCCAGGACGCGGATGCCTTCGAGAGCCTTGGGGGGCTGCGAGTCGGCGGGCGGCGAGGTCGAGATGGTCTCGGTGGTCACCAGGTCACCTCACTTGTACATGGTCTGGTTCATGGTTCCGGGGGCGTATGCGTCGGGGTCGACCCAGACGTTGATGAGCGACGGCTTCCCGGACTCGCGGGCGCGCCTGAGCGCGGGGCCGATGTCGGCGGGGTCGCGGACCTCCTCGCCGTAACCGCCCAGCATCTGCGCGAACTTGTCGTAGTGGACGTCGCCGAGCGTGTTGCCGACCCGCTCGCGCTCCAGGCCGTACTTCTGGGCCTGGCCGTAGCGGATCTGGTTCATGGAGGAGTTGTTGCCGACGATGCCGACGAAGGGGAGGTCGTAGCGGACGAGAGTCTCGAAGTCCCAGCCGGTCAGGGAGAACGCGCCGTCGCCGAAGAGCGCGACGACCTCCTTGTCGGGCCGCGCCTGCTTGGCCGCGAGCACGAAGGGGACACCGACGCCGAGCGTGCCGAGGGGACCCGGGTCCATCCAGTGCCCGGGCGACTTCGGCTGCACGACCTGCCCGGAGAAGGTGACGATGTCGCCGCCGTCGCCGATGTAGATCGAGTCCTCGGTGAGGAAGTCGTTGATCTCGCTGACCAGCCGGTACGGGTGGATCGGTGAGGCGTCGGACTTCAGGCTCGGCAGCCGCTTCTCCAGGGCGGTCTGCTCGGCCGCGCGCAGCTCGTCGAGCCACTCCTTGCGCTTGGACGCACCCCCGTTCACGCGTCCGGAGGCCGCCTCGGTCACCGACTTGAGCACCAGCCCGGCGTCGCCCACGATGCCGAGGTCGATGTCGCGGTTCTTGCCGACGGTGCGGTAGTCGAGGTCGATCTGCACGACGGTCGCGTCCGGCGACAGCCGCTTGCCGTAGCCCATGCGGAAGTCGAAGGGCGTGCCGACGATGACGATGACGTCGGCATTGGAGAAGGCGTAGCGCCGCGACAGTTGGAAGTGGTGCGGGTCGCCGGGCGGGAGCGTGCCGCGGCCGGCCCCGTTCATGTAGGCGGGGATGTTGAGGGTGCGCACGAGCTCGATGGCCGCCTCGGTGCCGCGTGTCGTCCACACCTGGCTGCCGAGCAGGATGGCCGGCTTCTCGGCGTGCACCAGCAGGTCGGCGAGCTTCTCGATGGCCTCGGGGTCGCCGGCCGAGCGGGTGGAGGCACGGTAGGCGCCGGCCTTCGGTACGCGCGCCTTGGCCACCGGCACCTTGGCGTCGAGGACGTCGCGCGGGATTTCCAGGAAGGAAGGCCCGGGTGCGCCGTGGTAGCACTCGCGGAACGCCATCGACACCATGTCCGCCGCGCGCGCCGTGTCCGGCACGGCCGCCGCGAACTTGGTGATCGGCGTCATCATGTCGACGTGCGGGAGGTCCTGAAGGGACCCCATCTTGTGCTGGGTGAGGGCGCCTTGGCCGCCGATCAGCAGCATCGGGGACTCCGCGCGGAAGGCGTTGGCGACCCCGGTGACGGCGTCGGTGGTGCCGGGTCCCGCGGTGACGACCGCGCAGCCGGGCTTGCCGGTGATGCGGGCGTAACCGTCGGCGGCGTGGGCGGCGACCTGTTCGTGGCGGACGTCGACGACCTCGATGCCCTCGTCGACGCAGCCGTCGTAGATGTCGATGATGTGGCCGCCGCACAACGTGTAGATGCGGTCGACCCCCTCGGCCTTCAGCGCCTTGGCAACGAGATGACCACCGGAAATCACGTCCTGGGTGTCGTCGGGCATGGCGAGGTCCTGTCCCTTCGTAGGGGGTGGGGAACGCACTCAGCGGTATGCCGTCGGCTGTGGTTCGTACATTGCATACAGTCGACGAATACTGTATGAACCTTGTTATCCCGCATCCGGTGGGTGGTGTCCAGGGGGCGTGCGGCACTTTTAAGACAGGAGCCGGAATGGACCTGTACGAACACCAGGCAAGGGAACTCTTCGAGGAGCACGGCATCTTGGTGCCACGGGCCGAGGTGACGGACTCACCCAAGGAAGCCCGCGAGATCGCACGCCGGCTCGGCGGCCGTGTCGTCGTCAAGGCTCAGGTGAAGACCGGCGGCCGCGGCAAGGCGGGCGGGGTGAAACTCGCCGCGGACCCGGCCGCCGCGGAGCTCACCGCACGCCAGATCCTCGGCATGGACATCAAGGGCCACACGGTCGGCAAGGTGATGTTGGCCCAACCCGTGGACATCGAGACCGAGTTCTACGTGTCCTACGTCCTCGACCGCGCGGCCGGCCGCTTCCTCGCGATCGCATCCGCGGAAGGCGGCATGGAGATCGAGGAGGTCGCCGCCAGTCGCCCCGAGGCCGTGGCGCGCGTCCCCATCGACCCCGCCGAGGGCGTCACCTCCGCGAAGGCGGGCGAGATCGCCGAGGCGGCCGGACTGCCACAGCAGACCGTCGACGTCCTCGTACGGCTGTGGGAGGTACTGGTCCGCGAGGACGCCCTCCTCGTCGAGGTGAACCCGCTCGTCCGCACCCGCCAGGGGCAGATCCTCGCCCTCGATGGCAAGGTCACCCTGGACGACAACGCCCGCTTCCGTCAGGCACGGTGGGGCGCCGACGACGTCGAGCACGACGACGCGCTGGAAGCGGCGGCCGCTGCCAAGGGCCTCAACTACGTCAAGCTCGACGGCGAGGTCGGCATCATCGGTAACGGAGCCGGCCTCGTCATGTCGACGCTCGACGTCGTCGCGGGCTGCGGCGCCCGCCCCGCCAACTTCCTCGACATCGGCGGCGGCGCATCGGCCCAGATCATGGCCGACGGTCTGTCCGTCATCCTCTCCGACCCCGCCGTGAAGTCGGTCTTCGTCAACGTCTTCGGCGGGATCACCGCGTGCGACGCGGTCGCCGACGGCATCGTGCAGGCCCTGGACTCCGTCCAGTTGACCAAGCCGCTCGTCGTGCGCCTCGACGGCAACAACGCCGCGCGCGGCCGCGCCATCCTCGACGGCTGCGCCCACCCCCTGGTCCAGCAGGCCACCACCATGGACGGCGCCGCCCGCCGCGCCGCCGAACTCGCCACCACCGCCTGAGGAGACGCGACGACATGGCCATCTACCTCACCAAGGAGAGCAAGGTCCTCGTCCAGGGCATGACCGGCGGCGAGGGCATGAAGCACACCCGGCGCATGATCGCGGCCGGCACGAACGTCGTCGGCGGCGTCAACCCGCGCAAGGCAGGCCGCACCGTCGACTTCGACGACCGTGCGGTTCCGGTGTTCGGCTCGGTGCACGAGGGCATGGACGCGACCGGCGCCGACGTGACCGTCGTGTTCGTCCCGCCCGCCTTCACCAAGGCGGCCGTCGTCGAGGCCGCCGACGCCGGTATCGGACTCGCCGTCGTGATCACCGAGGGCGTTCCCGTCCACGACTCCGTCGCCTTCACCACGTACGCCAAGGCGCGCGGCACCCGCATCATCGGCCCCAACTGCCCCGGCCTGATCACCCCCGGCCAGGCCAACGCCGGCATCATCCCGGCCGACATCACCAAGCCCGGCCGCATCGGCCTGGTCTCCAAGTCCGGCACGCTCACCTACCAACTCATGTACGAGCTGCGCGACATCGGCTTCTCGACCTGCGTCGGCATCGGCGGCGACCCGGTCGTCGGCACGACCCACATCGACTGCCTCGCCGCCTTCCAGGACGACCCCGACACCGAACTGATCGTCCTGATCGGGGAGATCGGCGGCGACGCCGAGGAGCGCGCGGCCGCGTACATCCGCGACCACGTCAGCAAACCGGTCGTCGGCTACATCGCCGGATTCACCGCCCCCGAGGGCAAGACGATGGGGCACGCGGGCGCGATCGTGTCCGGCTCGTCCGGCACGGCGGCGGCGAAGAAGGAGGCGCTGGAGGCGGTGGGGGTACGGGTCGGCGGCACGCCCACCGAGACCGCGCGTCTGGTGCTGGACCGCCTGGGAGCCGAGTCGTGACGTCACTCATAGCCAAAGCGAGGTCACTTTCGGGAGTTGCCGCACCTCGCTAGCGTCCGCCGTAGCCATGCAAGGAGCCGCCCACGCGTCTCCATCACCACCCTTCCAAGGAGGGGCCCTGCGGGCCCCTTTTCCTCTCGACTGTGCACCGAGAGCGGAGATCCGATGGCAACCACCCTCACCCTCAAATCCGGCACCTCCTGGGCCGACGCCTGGCAGCGCTGCCTCGAGGTCGCCCCGGAGGCGTTCCGGGACGACCGTGTCCTGAACCTCTGGGACTCCACCTGGCAGGCGGACGGCCGGGCCCTGCCCGCCACCAGCCCCGTGGACGGCAGCCCGATCGCCGGCCCGCCACGCCTGGACCGGGCCACCGCCCACCAGGCCGTACGCGCCTCGCTCGACCAGCACCGGGCATGGCGGCACATCTCGCTGGAGGAGCGCCGGGCCCGTGTCGCGGCCACCCTCGACGCGCTGACCCAGCACCGGGAGCTGCTCGCCCTGCTCCTCGTCTGGGAGATCGGCAAGCCCTGGCGGCTCGCCCAGGCGGACGTCGACCGGGCCATCGACGGCGTGCGCTGGTACGTCGACGGCATCGAACCGATGCTCGCCGACCGGGCCCCGCTGGACGGTCCGGTATCCAACATCGCGAGCTGGAACTACCCGATGAGCGTGCTCGTTCACGCAGTGTTGATACAGGCACTGGCAGGCAACGCGGTCATCGCCAAGACCCCGACCGACGGCGGTGTCGCCTGTCTGACCCTGGCCTGCGCGCTCGCCGCCCGCGAGGGGATTCCCGTCACCCTCGTCAGCGGCAGCGGAGGCGAGCTGTCCCAGGCGCTGGTGCGGGCGCCCGAGATCGGCTGTGTCTCCTTCGTCGGCGGCCGCGACACCGGCGCCGCGGTGGCCACGGCCGTCGCCGACCTCGGCAAACGACACGTACTCGAACAGGAAGGACTCAACACCTGGGGCATCTGGAACCACACGGACTGGGACGCGCTCACGGCGGTCATCCCCAAGCTCTTCGACTACGGCAAGCAGCGCTGCACGGCATACCCGCGCTTCGTGGTCCAGCGTGAGCTGTTCGACGAGTTCCTGGCGGCATACCTCCCGGCGGTGCGCACGCTCAAGGTGGGTCACCCCCTGGCGGTCGAGAAGCGGGACGACCCCTACCCGCAGCTGGACTTCGGGCCGGTGATCAACGCCGCCAAGGCCAAGGAGCTGCAGGACCAGGTCGCGGAGGCGATCGACCGCGGTGCCGTCCCGCTGCACCGGGGCAAGCCGTCCGACGCCCGCTTCCTGCCCGGCCAGGACACCTCGGCATACGTCCAGCCGGTCACGCTGCTGAACCCGCCCCCGTCCTCACCGCTGCACCACGCGGAGCCGTTCGGCCCGGTCGACACGATCGTCCTGGTCGACACGGAGGCGGAGCTGCTCGCGGCGATGAACGCGTCCAACGGCGCGCTGGTCGCCACCCTGTCCACGGACGACCGGGCCACGTACGACCGTCTGGCCCCGCAGATCCGCGCGTTCAAGGTGGGCCATGGCAAGCCGCGCTCCCGCGGCGACCGCGACGAGCTGTTCGGCGGCTTCGGCGCGTCCTGGCGCGGGGCGTTCGTCGGCGGCGAGCTGCTCGTGCGCGCCGTGACCCAGGGGCCGGCGGGGGAGCGGCTGCCCGGGAACTTCCCGGACTACCACCTCATGCCCTGACGGGCTCCCGTCGGCGCCCACCCGCGGGGGCGACGCCGGGGAACCTCACCCGTGCGTGCACACCGAATCACTGCAGGTGAACGACTGCCGGACCGCCTCGCCTCCCGGCTCGCGCGGGCGGTCCGACGGACGGATATGCAGGTGAAGGGCACTCCGAAACCTTGGTATTGTTGTCCATGTCGCCGCGGGGAACACCTCCGGCAAGGCGGCAGACACCTAGTCCGGGTGGCGGAATGGCAGACGCGCTAGCTTGAGGTGCTAGTGCCCTTTATCGGGCGTGGGGGTTCAAGTCCCCCCTCGGACACAGATCGCTTCAGCTCATGCGGGACGAGGTTCGCCTCGGCCCGCATGAGCTGTTTCTGGCGCCCAGCAGCCGTCGTCCTCCGTCAGTGACCGGCCAGTGCGGGGACCAGCTCGCCCTTGAGGCCCTGCTTCCTTGGTGCCTGCGGGGCGGCGTCCGGCAGTGGGCCGCAAACGGGGACATACTGCATATGGCGTCGTCGGAGCGTCCGGGGCGCATCGGGTGATGGAGGCCGCGTCCGGCCGGGCGGGAGAGATGTTGATCCGTGTTCTTCTCGTCGAGGAGGCAGACCTGGTGCGCGGGGCACTCGCCGCCCTGCTGACACGGGAGAAGGACATCGAAGTGGTCCCGGCGTCACCGGAGCACGGCCAGACGGTCCCGCAGGCCCTGTCGTACCGGCCCGACGTGGTCGTCATCGACGTCGACGGCGATGAGGACCGCGCCCTCGGTACCTCCCTGGAGCTGGCCGCGCGGCTGCCGGAGTGCCGGACCCTGCTGGTGGTCGGCTCGACGACCCCCGAGTATCTGCGGCGGGCGCTGGACCGGAGGGTCGCTGGGCTCATCGGCAGGAACAGCCCTTGCCACATGCTCCCCCAGGGGGTCCGCAAGGTGGCGGCGGGCGAGCGGTTCATCGACCCGTCACTGGCGCTGCTGGCGCTCTCCTCGGCGGAGAACCCGCTGACCGCGAGGGAGCAAGAGGTGCTGCGGCTGGCGGCGGACGGCACGCCCACGCGGGAGATCGCCGACCGGCTGTCGCTGTCCGTGGGAACGGTCCGCAATCACCTGAACGCCGTCTCCAGAAAGACCGGAGCACGCAACCGCATCGACGCGATCCGGATCGCGCGGGAATCGGGCTGGTTGTAGCCGGGAGCCAGGGCCGGTCGGCGTGGGCCGTCGTGGCCGTGTCGGCCATCGAGACCGTGTCGGCCGTCGAGCCGGGCGACCGGCTTCCTCGTCACATCAGTGCCGGACGTCGGCCGCCACCTGGTCCCAGTGGCCGATCAGGTCACGGTAGAGGGCGCAGTCGGCCTGCAACTGGTCGTGGGTGCCGAGGGTGCAGCGCGGGCCGTCCATGACGAGGACGAGGTCGGCACGCAGGGCGGAGCTGATCCGGTGGGCGCAGACGATGAGGGTGGACGGGCGGCAGGCGAAGGCGCGTTCGGCGACGGCCTCCGCGGCGGGGTCGAGGTGGCAGGTGGCCTCGTCGAGCAGGACCAGCGGGGCGGGCGGCAGCAAGGCGCGGACGAGGGCGATCAGCTGGCGTTCACCGGCGGAGAGCAGGGCCGGGTCGACCGGCGCGTCGTAGCCGCCGAGGCGTGCGACGAGCGGGGCGGCGCCTATGGCGCGGACCGCCGCGTCGAGGGCGGGCCGGGTGGCCGTCGGATGCAGGTAGGCGAGGTTCTCGCGCACGGTGCCGGTGAAGACGTACGCCTCCTGCGGGATCAGCACGCGCGACCGGGAGAGCCTGCCCGTGTCCAGGGATCGGACCGGGACACCGCCCAGGCGGATCCGGCCGGCCTGCGGTTCGAGCATCCCGGCGATGAGCGCGGCGAGCGTGGACTTGCCCGCGCCACTGGGTCCGACGACCGCCAGGTGGGTGCCGGACGGAAGGGTGAGGTCGAGGTTCTGGAGGACGGGTTCGGCGGACGGGGCGTAGGCGAAGGTGACGTTCCGCAGTTCGACGCGGCCGTCGGAGGGCTGCGGGTCCGTCGGCGCCGCCTCCGCCGTTGCCGCGGGAGCCGGAGCGGTGGTGCGGGGTCTGCCCGGCCCGGCGGCGAGCGGGGTGCTGGGCGGTTCGCGGCTCGCGACTGACCGGGAAGGCTTTGCGCTCGATGGCTCCGTCCTCGCCGGGGCGTCGATCAGCCGTGAGGTACCCGCCACTCGCGACGCCTCCAGGCCCCCCGATGCACCCGGGCCGACCGCTCCCACCACCCCCGACGCCCCCGGCCCCGCCGCCTCCAGGATCCGGCCGAGCGTGACCAGCAGCCACAGCCCGCTGCCGCCGAGCCCCTGGACGAAGCCGTGCAGGGCCGGCTGCAGGCTCTGGGCGACATAGGTCAGCGCGCCCAGGACCGCGCCGGCCGTCACCCCGCCCCGCACCAGCCAGGGTGCCCCGGCCAGGATGAGCACGATCGGCAGCCAGCCGCCGACGCCCAGCGCCGCGGTGCGCAACGCGGTGAGCCGGGCCAGGGCGCGGGCGGCGCTCGCCGCCTCGTCGATACGGTCGCCGACCCGACGGCGTACGAGTTCCTCCGCGCCGCAGGCCGTCACGTCCCGCAGGCCGCCGACCACCTTGCCCACCTGCTCGGCGATGGCCTCGTCGGCGAGGACGACCGCCCGCTGCCGGGCCGCCATCGCCCGCAGGGCCAGGAGGAACAGCACCAGCCCGGCCACCAGGGGCGGCACCACGAACAGCAGGAGGGCGGGATCCAGCGCGGCCAGCCCGAGCAGCACGCTCACCGCGGTGACCGCGAAGCTCTGCACGAACATCACGACCGCCCCGTACGACTCGCGGGCGATCTCCACCTGCTCGGTCAGCCGTGCCACGCCCGCCGTGTCGACCGGTTGCCCGACGCCGGCCGAGCGGTGCAGCGTGCCGGTCGTGGCGAGGGTGACCAGGTCGTCGCGGAACGGCTCGACGACCCCGGCCAGTCGGCGCGTGGCCTGCCGGGTGCCCCAGGCGCCGACGAGGACGGCGCAGGCCAGCAGGCCCAGCCAGCCGAAGCCCTCGGCGCTGCGGCCGGCCAGGAAGCCGTCGTCGACGGCACGGGCGACCAGCCAGCCGGAGAGCAGGGCCGGCACGGCCTCGACCAGCGACCAGCCGGTGAGCCGTACGAACTCCCGGCGCCGCGTGCGCAGCGTGGAGCGCAGCAGGGGCCCCGGCCCCGGGCTCACCAGATGCCTCCCTCGCGTTCGGGTGCCGGTGCCTGTCCCGGTCCCGGGTCCGCCCCCGGACGTACGTCCCCGTGCGACTCCAGCTCCTCGCCCCCCTCCCCGTAACCCCCCGCCTCCGGCCGGAACACCGCCCGATACCCCTCTTCCGCCCACAGCTCGCGATGCGTCCCGACCCCCCGCACCCGCCCCTCGTCGAGCCACACGACGACGTCAGCGCGGGCGGCCGTGGAGGCGCGGTGGGTCACGACGGTGCGGGTGCGGTGGGCGAGCGGGCCGGTGCCGGTGAGGGCCTGGCGGATGTGGTGCTCGGTGACGGTGTCGAGGCTGGCCGTCACGTCGTCCAGCACCAGGAGGCGGCCGTTCGGGGCGGACTGGGCGAACGCGCGTGCGAGGCCGACGCGTTGCGTCTCGCCGCCGGACAGCGGGGCGGTGGCGAGCCGGGTGCCGTACCCGTCGGGCATGGTCCGGATGAAGGCGTCGGCGCGTGCCGCGCCGGCCGCCGCGCGCACCTCCCCGCCTTCGGGTGCGCACGGCCCGAAGCCGATCGCGTCGGCGAAGGTGTCGCCCAGCAGCACCGGGTGTTCGAAGCCGTAGGCGACGGCCCGCCGCAGCTCCGCGCGGTGCAGGTCGCGCAGCGGCACGCCGTCGAGTCGTACCTCACCCTCCTCCGGGTCGGCCAGCCGTCCGGCCAGTGCGGCCAGCAGGGACTTGCCGGATCCGGAGCGTCCTACGACGGCGGTCAGCGCGCCCGCCGGCAGGTCGAGGTCGATGCCGTCCAGCGCGGCGTCGCCCTCGGCGGTGCGTACGGTGACCCCGCGGAACGCCAGCCGCCCGCCGCCCCCAGGGGGCAGATGCGCGGTGCCGTACGCGACCGTGGGCTCGCCCAGCACCTCGGCGACCCGGCCCGCGGTGGCGCGTGCGAAGGCCAGCCGGTTGACCGAGGCCACCAGCGAACTCACGCCCGTGGCCAGGAGGACGTATCCGGTCGCCGCGAGCATCTGACCGGGTGTGATACGGCCCCGGGCGAGCCCCACTCCGGCCACGGCCAGCACGGCGACCATCAGCAGGGGCACGATCGCCGCGTCGCGTGCGGAGACCCGGGCGAACGCGCGCCACATGCCGAGGCCGTGGCGGTGCAGCTCGGGCAGCGGCTTCAGGACGCGCTCGGCCTCGCGGGCCGTGGTCCCCGCGGCCGTGATGGTGCGGATCCCGGCGAGGGCGTCGACCAGCCGGGTGGCGATGTGGCCCTGGGTGGCGAAGTAGCGGTCGTTGAGGTCGGAGACGTCGCGGACGAAGGCGCGGACGACGAGGACGATCAACGGCAGTCCGGCCACGAAGGTGAGGCACAGCCAGGGGTCGATGAGGGCCAGGGCCACCACGGCCCCGAGCGGGGGGACGAGTTCGGTCACCGCCCACACCAGGCCCGACGGGGCGCTGCCGGCCCGGGCGGTGTTTCCCACCAGGCGGGCCACCAGGTCACCGCGGGAGTGACGGCGGGTGGCGGGGGCGCCCAGGTCGAGGACATGGCCCAGCAGGGTGTGCCGCAGCCAGGCCGTGCAGCGGGCGTTGGCCACCGCGCCCGCCCAGTCGTCCGCGGCGTCGCACACCACCAGCAGCGCGACGGTGACGGCGGAGAGGGCCAGCCACAGCGCCGTGTCACCGTGCCCGAGCACGGCGTCGACCGTGCGGCCCATGACGGCGGGCAGAAGCACGTAGACCGCCGCCAACACGAGGGACACGGTGGCCTGGATCCCGCCCCAGGCACCGCCTCGCCGGACCGTCTCCAGCAGCAGACGGTCCGCCGCGCGTCGGTCCACCGGACGCTCCCGTCGTCGTGAGGATCCAGAGGAGGGCGGGGGCGTGATGTGCCCCCACCCTTGGTGGTCGGGGGCGCGCGGTGTGCCCCCGCCGTTGCGGTCAGAGGCCGGGCCTCTAGCAGATCAGCAGGCTCAGCCCGCTGAAGCAACCCCTGCTCGCACGGCTGCCCGGCGGCGGACGCAGGCCGGCCTCCGACTCGATGGTCAGGCCCTGCAGTTCGAGGAGCGACATCAGTCCTCACCTCCTCTCTTCGACTCGTGTGGGGACGGGGAGGTCATGAGCGGGCAGGTCCGCTGTCAGGAACGGCAGCCCGGTGGCCCGGGAGTGGAAGGCGGCGCCCAGCGTGAGCAGGACGCCCGCGCCTCCGGTGGCCAGGTCCATGGACAGCCGCAACAACTGCTCGCCGGGGAAGGCCAGTCGGCCGTCGAGCAGGCAGGCGTGACGGGACAGGCGGCGCACGTGGTCCGCGATCACGGGGTCCCGCGCGACCGCCGTGCCGGGCGGGTGCGCGCGGCTGAGGTGCAGGATCATGCCGGCGATGCCGTCGAACAGCCCGGGCTCGATGTAGAACGACGCCCTGGCGGCCCGGCGGATCGCGGCGGCGGATGTCGCGAACTCGTCGTCCGCGCGATGCGCCAGGTAGTCGTCCAGGACCATGCCGATGCCCACGCTGCCGTCGGCGAGATAGGGCATGGTGCGCCAGCCCTCGTTCACTTCCATCGACACCTCCTCGCGCACCACGCAGCGGCGCAGGTCCTGGCGCAGCGCGGTGGCGGCCAGGTCGAGGAGTGCCGGGTCGCCGCTGCGCTCGTACAGGCGCAGGAACAGCAGCGCGGGCCCGGACGACCCGTACATCAGCCCCGCTCGGGGGCGGGCGCCGCCACTGATCTCCGGTACGGCGTCGGCCGGGCCCAGACGGTCGGCGACGGCCTCCGCCACGTGGAGGGCGGCGTCACGGCAGACGGGGTCGCCGGTGGTGGTCGCGAAGTGGAGCAGGTTGAGCCCGATGCCGGACAGGCCGCCACTGAGGTCGAGGGCCAGGACCTCCCAGCGTTCGGCCAGGCACATGTCGAGGACCTTGACGGCCTCCTCGTGATGCCCGAGGTGGTCGAGGACGTACGCGATGCCGTGCAGGCCGTCGTAGAAGCCGAGGCGGGTACCGGGATCGGGGTGGAGGGCGTGCCGGATCAGCCAGTCCTCGTGCGCGGGGTGCCGGCCGGCGCCCGTCACGTCCAGCGCGTACAGCACGCCCGCCGCGCCGTGCGCCATGTTGAGGCCGCCGCCCGGGGTGTCGAACTGCTCGATGTCGCCGGGAAAGAGCCGGTCATGGCGCTCGGGTGTGGCGGCGGCCAGGATGGCGGCCCCGATCGACTCCCGGGCGCGCAGCCAGCCGGAGTGGTCGGGTTCCAGCCGGGGCTCGTCGTCCGCCCCGGCAGTCATTCCGCCGTCGCCGGTCACCGTGCGGACGGCCTCGTCGAGGAACCGGCCGGGGACGGGGAACAGCCGCGAGGCCTCCCTGGCGAGCTGGCCCGCCTTGCCGCGGTCCAGCTCGATCAGGCTGGTCAGCGGCATGAACAGGGACAGCCGCAGACAGGCCAGCGCGTGCCGGTCGATGTCGAAGCCGGTGGTCCCCCTCGGGGCGAGGAAGCCAGGGGCCGCGAGGACCTGGTGCCGTGCGTCGGCCACGTCCGAGGCGCCCTCGAAGTCGATCAGGACGACTCCGCCGCCGGGGCGGACCAGGATGTTGAACGTGTGCACGTCGCCCATCACGACGCCCCGCTCGTGGACCGCCGCGACCGCCTCCTCCACCTGCTGGAACATGTCGAGGGCCCAGGAGGTGTAGTCGGCGAAGGCAGCCGGGGACGGATCCAGTGCGGCGAGGGGATAGTGCTCGACGAACAGCGTGTGCAGGGGCGTCCCCTCGATGAACTCCTCGACGAGGAAGTGGTGGCCGCCCAGTTCGAAGTGGTCGTGGAGCACGGGGACACAGGGCAGGCCGCGCAGCCGCTCCAGGGCCTCCCGCTCGCGCTCCAGCCGGGTGACGGCGTCCGCGCCGTCCGGGGTGAGCCCCGCGTGGGGCCGGGCCTCCTTGAGAACGACACGTTCCTGGGTGCGCGTGTCCACCGCGGCGTACAGCCCGCCGCCGTTGGAGAAGTGCAGCGCCTTCTCGATCCGGTACGGCAGGTCGGCGACCGTGGTCCGCAGGCGCTCGGCGAGGTGCGGTTCCAGGAACGCCGGCAGCCGCACCCACTCCGGTACCTGGAAGGTGGGGCCGCGCACGTCCGGCACCAGGCGGCCGGAGGGATCCTCCATCGCCTGCTGCACCACACCGTCGGCCGACACGCAGTGCCGGTCCGCGAAGCCCCCGTACCTCACATAGAGCGGGCCGGCCCCCCAGCGCAGGTCGCTGAGGATGTACGGCCCCGGCAGTCCGTCGAGGACGGAGCCCAGCTCGGTGAGCACGCGCTCGCAGTGGGCTTCGTCGACCGGATAGACGGTCACGAACTTGCCGCTCGACCCGCGATGCGCGTACTTCGCGTTGGCGAGGAACAGGGTCTCCTGGGCCGGGAGGAACTTGAAGGCGATACGGCGCGGTATGCAGTAGTCCCACACCGCGTCCAGGATTGTCTGCGCGTCGTCCAGGCATGCCGAGACATGGATCTTCCAGCCCTGCGGCGGGAGGGCCGCGTCGACGGGACGGAGGACCACCCACTCGTCGAGTTCCTCGCGCGTCCACGCCGCGGGGGGCGGGCGCAGGGACTGACGGAACCGGCCACGCGTCCCCCCATGGGACAGCGTGTCGTAGAAATGCGGATCAGTGAGGCAGTACACCTCGTACCGCTTGTCCACGGAAAGCCTCCTGTCGGGGCTGCTCTCCTCCTCAGCGGTGCCTCGCGGCTCGACGGGGCGGAGCGGGGGACAGGCGACCCGTGCTGCTTCGGGTTGCCCGGCCTGTCGCAATCACCTCTTACGATGACAGAACAGAGGATCTAGGACATCGATCGTCTGTCACCGCACGAGCGTGAGATTCGCACGGCCTGCCCCTACGAATCTCACGGCCCCCACGGGGTTTGATGACCTGTCGGTCAGGTGGACGGGGTGCGGCCGGCCGGTGTGCAGGGCCGCGACGACACCGCCGTCGGCCGGCAGGCCGGTGCCGCTGTCGGCGGCCGGTTCCCGCTGTCCCGGGCCCTGACCTCGTCGGTCCTGGTCGGCCGTCGCCGCGCTCAGCGCGGACGGGTCGCTCCCGTTGGCGTCGTGTGTGTTCCTCGGCCAAGGCCGGCCGGCGATGCGTTCGATGTCGGTGTTGAACGGCCGCAGGTCGTCGATGGACCGGGCCAGTCGCTCCGGCGTCCAGTCGGCCACGACCGCGGACAAGCCGGTGACGATTCCCTCGCGCTGCTCCGTGAGCAGCCTGAGGCCTTCCTCGGTGATCCGGAACTCGCGGGCCACCCCGCCGGCCGGGTCGAGTGTCCGCTCCACCAGGCCGTTGCGCAGGAGCGCCGAGGTCTTCGGCCAACGCGAGGACGACGGCATCGTCACCCTCCTCGAACCGAGCCCGGCCGCGGACCTGCACGCCGCCGCCCGCGAGGCGGCCGTGGTCTGCCCGGCGTCGGCCATCACGATCGACGACGACCAGTGACGACCGGACAAGCCTCGCGCTCCGGCCGTACCGCTGGAAAACCGCGTGCTCCGACCGCGCCCGGTTCCCTAAACTCAGCACGCAATCACGCGCCGCCCACCACTCGGCGGCGCGTCGTCGTGACCAGTCGAAGGGAGCCGGGCCGTGTGTGACCGCACCGCTGCCGTCGTCTCCCTCTGCCGGTACGAGGTGATCCTCGTGTCCTCGTCCGCCCGGTGCCCGCTGCGCGGCCGGCACCGGATGCCCGTGACGAGCGTCTGAGCACCGCCAACTCCTGTTCCCGAATCTGCCGTTCTTTCAGGCAGGGCGACAGGCCATGTCCTGGCACGTGTGTGCCTCGTCCGTAAATCGCGCTGACCCGTTTCCACTTCCGGATCATCCGAAAGGCCAAGGGCCGTGCGCACCAACATCACCAGCCTCACCACCCTCGCCGTCGTCCGCAACCTCGGCATCCTCGCCCACGTCGACGCCGGCAAGACCACCGTCACCGAGCGGATCCTGTACACCACCGGCACCACGCACAAGCGCGGCGAGGTCCACGACGGCACCACCGTCACCGACTTCGACCCGCAGGAGCGCGATCGCGGCATCACCATCTTCGCCGCGGCGGTCAGCTGCGCCTGGGACGGTCACCGGATCAACCTGATCGACACCCCGGGGCACGTCGACTTCGCCGACGAGGTGGAGCGTTCGCTGCGTGTCCTCGACGGTGCGGTCGCGGTCTTCGACGCCGTCGCGGGCGTCGAGCCGCAGAGCGAGTCGGTGTGGCGGCAGGCCGACCGGCACGGTGTGCCGAGGATCGCGTTCGTCAACAAGCTGGACCGGGCCGGGGCCGACCTCGACACGGCGGTCGCCTCGATCCGGGAACGGCTGCATCCGGCGCCGCTGGTCGTGCAGTTGCCCATCGGTGCGGAGGACGGGTTCCGCGGGGTCGTGGACCTCGTCCGCATGCGCGCGCTGGTGTGGGCGGACGGTGCCGACACGGCCGTGGAGGAACCGGTTCCGGAGGGTCTGCGGGAGGAGGCGCGGCGGCGTCGGCGGCTGCTGGAGGAGGCGGTGGCCGAACTGCATGCCGGTGCGCTTGAGGAGTTCTGCGCGCGGTCGACGCTCTCGCCGCAGACTCTTGCCGCCGCCCTGCGCGACCTGACCCGCAGCGGTGACGGCGTGGTCGTGCTGTGCGGCTCGGCCTACCGCAACCGCGGGATCGAGCCGCTGCTCGACGCGGTGGTGGCGTATCTGCCGTCGCCGCTCGACGTGCCGCCTGTATGCGGTACGCGAGACGGTGTCGACGAAGAGCGGTCGGCCGATGTGCGGGCACCGTTCGCGGCGCTGGCGTTCAAGGTGAGCGCCACTCCGACGGGGCGGCTGACCTACCTGAGGGTGTACTCGGGAACGATCGAGAAGGGAGACACGGTGCTCGACGCGGGTGCGCGGCGCACCGAGCGGATCGGGCGGATCCTGCGGGTCCAGGCCGACCGGCACGCCCAGGTGGACCGGGCGGTCGCCGGGGACATCGTGGCCGTGGTCGGTCTGAAGTCGGCCCGTCCGGGCGCCACCCTGTGCGCACCGGACGCCCCGCTCGTCCTCGAACCGCCCAGTGCGGCCGACCCGGTGGTGTCTGTGGCGGTCGAGGCCCGCAGGTCGACCGAGACCGACCGGCTGGCCACCGCGCTGGCGCGGCTCGCCGAGGAGGACCCGTCGCTGGTCGTACGGACCGACGTCGAGACCGGGCAGACGGTGCTGTCCGGCATGGGCGAACTGCATCTGGAGGTCGCGGTGGAGAAGATCCGGCGCGACGTCGGGCTGGACGTCAACGTCGGCCGCCCCCTGGTGTCGTACCGGGAGACGGTCGGCCGCGGAGTGACCGGCTTCGTCTTCCGGCACGTCAAACAGGACGGCGGGGCAGGGCAGTTCGCCCATGTCGTCCTCGACGTGGAACCCGCGGAGTCGGAATCCGGCTTCGAGTTCCGCTCGGCGGTCGTCGGCGGCCGGGTACCGCAGGAGTACGTCCGTGCCGTCGAGGCCGGCTGCCGGGACGCCCTCGCCGAAGGCCCGCTCGGCGGCCACTCGGTGACCGGGCTGCGCGTCACCCTCACCGACGGGGCGACCCATGTGAAGGACTCCTCCGACACGGCCTTCCGCACCGCCGGCCGACTGGGTCTGCGCGAGGCCCTGCGCACCTGCGCGATGGTCCTCCTGGAGCCGGTCGCCGAGGTCACGGTCACCGTGCCCGAGGACGCCGTCGGCACCGTCCTCGGCGACCTCGCGGCGCGGCGGGGCCGGGTCTCCGGCTCGGCCACGCGCGGCGGCTCGGCGGTCCTGACGGCCACCGTGCCGCTGGCCGAACTCTTCGGCTACGCGACCCGGTTGCGCAGCCGGACCCAGGGCCGTGGCACGTTCACCGCCCGGCCCACCGGCTACGCACCGGCGCCGGCCGTGACGCCGGCCCGGTGACCGACCGGCGGCCCCTCCCTCCCGCAGGAGGGGCCGCCCCCTCACGGATGTGACACCACCGTCCCGTCTCAGGGATACGACACCACTGTCGACGGCACGGTCGACGTCCCCGACGTCGGTGCCCCCGTCTCGTTGATGACGTGCTCGTACTGTCCCTTCCCGCCCAGCGACACGACCAGCAGGTCGTGGAAGCGCACGCCGGGCGTGTTCGGGGCGGCGAACCCGTGGTGCTGCACGATCGTGGGGTCGACGTTGTAGTAGCAGTAGCTGCCCAGCCCCCAGCCTTCGTGCGAGGTCACGCCGTCGCCGACCTTGTAGGCGGCGTAGCCCTTCACCGAGCCGTTCTGGACGGCGGCCTGGTTCGGGGCGTCGTACGCCTTCTCGTTCTGGAAGAAGACCGTGCGGCCCCGTTGGCCGTACCACTGCACGTCGTACTTGTTGAAGTGCTCCACGAACAGGCCGGTCGCCAGGACGTCGTGGCCGTTGACGACGACGCCGTAGTCGGCGCGATTGGTCTCCCACCCGACTCCCTCGCCGTGGTCGGCCCGCCAGACCCACGTGTGGTCGACGATCGTGTGCCGGCTGTTGATCACCATGCTGGTGGTGGCCTTGCCGGGGCCGGCGCCGCCGATCCGGATGAACACGTCCTGCACGGTGGTGGGGTTGGCGGAGTGGTCCCGGAACGCCCCGCGCGGGCCGACCTCCAGCAGCGTCGGGGAGTTGACCGGACCGGCGTCGATCAGGAACCCGGCCAGCCGTACGCCGTCGACGTCGGCGACCTTCACGGCCGTGACGCCGTTGTCCGGGATGAGCGTGGCGTAACCCAGGCCCAGCACGACCGTGTTCGGCCGGTTCACCTCGACGGGCCGGTCCAGGTGGTAGATCCCCGGCGTCAGCAGCAGGTGCAGACCCTGGGCGAGCGCCTGGTTGAGCGTGGCCGCGGAGACGCCGGGGCGGGCGACGTAGAACTGCGTGAGCGGCAGCGAGGTGCCGCGCGGCGTGCCGTTGCCCCAGGTGACACCTCGGGCGTTGGTCCGCTTCTCCGGGATGAAGACCCGGTAGTTGTCACCCTGGAGGTACAGGAAGGGCTTTTCCCGGGACACGGGGGTGGTGTCGAGCGTGGTGTACGGGGGGTTCGGAAAGCTCTGTGCGGGCGCGCCCTCGACGCCGGAGAACACCATGTTCCACACGCCGTTGAGCCAGCCGCCGATCGCGCTGTCCCGGGTGTACCACTGCTGCTGGGAGTACGGCTGGACCTGGCCGTCGACGCGGCTGTCGGCGATGTAGCCGCCGCTGGACCAGCCGTAGCCGGTGGGCGCGAGGTTGAGGTTGCCGCGCACGTGCATCCGGCGGAACGGCGCGGCCTGAGAGACCGCCCAGCGGTTGGTCCCGTTGACCGGCACGACGGCGAGGTTCTCCGCCGAACGCCAGAAGTTCTGTGTGGCGTTGCCGCCGAACCAGCCGGCGTCGACCGTGACGTCGCCGTTGATGGTCGTGTCGTCGGGGGAGAGGCCGAGGCCGGCGATGGAGGTGTAGAAGCCTATCTGCGCATTGAGACCGTGGTACGTGCCCGGCTTGAACAGCAGCGCGAAGCGGCCGGTGCCGAACTGCGCCGACTCCTGCTGCCGGAACACCTCGTCGAGCCGGGCCTGGATGCCCGGGGCCGACGGGTCGAAGACGAGGACGTTCGGGCCGAGGTCGCCGCCGCCGGGCAGGGCGTGCGGTTTCTTCCGGGCCGACGGAGCGGCGGAACCCTGGGCGGCGGCAAGGGTGGAGCCCTGCGTGGAGGCCTGTGCGGACACCTGCGCGGAGGCCTCCGTCGACAGGCCGAGCACAGCCGGCGCCGACGCGACCGCGGCGCCCATCAGCGTCCGGCGGCCGATCGAAGGCGGCCCGGAAGGCGGCGAGGACGGCGAGGAAGGGGAGGAAGGGGGCATGGGGCGGCTCTCCTGGTTCAGGAAGTGAACGGCGTGGGGTGCGGGGAGCGCTCTCTCGCCGCTGAATGGTTCAACCGTGGAACGGGCGAGTCAAGAGGTACGGCCGAAGTTCGGAGAGTGCGTCAAAACCCTTGACGCATCGACCCGGCAGGGCTTAACTCACGCTCTAAATTAAGCCGTGATGCACTTCCCGGAAGGGCCATCAGGAGCCATGCGCAGCATCCGAGCCGCGGCCGTAGGCGCCGTCACCCTCTCCCTCGCCCTGGCCGCCTCGGCCTGTGGCGGAGGTTCGCCGACGGGCGGCGGGTCCGACGACTCGCCGAAGACCCTCACCTACTGGGCGTCCAACCAGGGCGCCAGTATCGAGGTCGACAAGAAGGTCCTCCAGCCCGAACTCGACAAGTTCGAGAAGCGGACGGGCATCGAGGTGAAGCTGGAGGTCGTGCCCTGGTCGGATCTGCTGAACCGGATCCTGACCGCGACCACGTCCGGCCAGGGCCCCGACGTCCTCAACATAGGCAACACCTGGAGCGCCTCCCTCCAGGCCACCGGGGCGCTGCTGCCGTGGGACGCCGGCAACTTCGACAAGATCGGCGGCAAGGACAGGTTCGTCGACTCCGCGCTGGGCTCGACGGGCGCCGAGGGTCAGGACCCGGCCGCGGTGCCGCTGTACTCGATGGCGTACGCGCTCTACTACAACAAGAAGCTGTTCGCCGACGCGGGCATCGACAAGCCACCGGCCACCTGGGACGAGCTCATAGCCGACGGCAGGAAGCTGTCCGAGGGCGGCAAGTGGGGCCTGGGCACAGAGGGTTCGAACCCTTCGGAGAACATCCACCACGCCGTCGTCTTCGCCAAGCAGCACGGCGCCGACTTCTTCACCGCCGACGGCAAGCCGGACTTCACCTCGGACGGAGCGGTCGCGGGAGTCAAGCAGTTCGTCGACCTCATGGCCAAGGACAGGATCATCGCACCGGGCAACGCAGAGTACGCGCAGAACCAGTCCGTCAGCGACTTCGCCAAGGGCAAGACCGCGATGCTGCTGTGGCAGTCCGCCTCCGCCAACCTCAAGTCCCAGGGCATGAGCGAGGACGCCTACGGCGTCGCCCCCGTGCCGGTGCAGTCCGGCACCCCCGGCTCCGGCACGAGCGTCAACTCGATGGTCATGGGCATCAACCTGGCCGTCTTCAAGAACACCGACAACCTCGACGGCGCCACGAAGTTCGTGAAGTTCATGACGAGCGACGCGGAGCAGAAGATCCTCAACGAGGCGTACAGCTCGATCCCGCCGGTCAAGGGCGCCCAGTCCGACCATGCCTTCACCACCCCGGCGAACGCGGTCCTCAAGGACACCCTCGCCAAGAGCGCGGTCGCCGCTCCCCAGGTCGCCGACGAGTCCCAGTTCGAGACGGCGGTCGGTACGGCCGTCAAGGGGCTGTTCGCCGACGCCGCCGCCGGACGCCCGGTGACCGAGGAGTCGGTGAAGGCGGCCCTGGAGAAGGCCCAGCAGCAGATGCCGGCGAAGTGAGCACGATGACGACCACGGTCCCCACCGAGGCCGCCGTGCGTCACAGCTCCCCCGGGACGGCGGACGGCCCCCACCGCCGCCCCGGGCGGATCCGCCGCATCGGACTGCCGTATCTGCTCCTCCTGCCCGCCCTGCTCCTCGAACTCCTGGTCCACCTGGTGCCGATGGTCATCGGCATCTTGATGAGCTTCAAGGAACTCACGCAGTTCTACATCCGCGACTGGACCACCGCCCCCTGGAACGGCCTCGACAACTACGAGATGTCGGTGGACCTCAACGCCCCCGTAGGGGAGGCGCTGCTCCACTCCTTCCTGGTCACGGTCGGCTTCACGCTGCTCTCGGTCGGCCTGTGCTGGCTGATCGGCACGGCCGCCGCGGTCTACCTGCAGGACACCTTCCGCGGCCGGGGCCTGCTGCGCGCCCTGTTCCTGGTGCCGTACGCGCTGCCCGTCTACACGGCCGTCATCACCTGGGTCTTCATGTTCCAGCACGACAACGGCCTGGTGAACCACGTCCTGCACGACCAGCTCGGCCTCACCGACAAGCCGTCCTTCTGGCTCATCGGCGACAACAGCTTCGTCGCGCTGCTGACGGTGTCGGTGTGGAAGGGCTGGCCGTTCGCCTTCCTCATCGTCATGGCCGGTCTGCAGAACATCCCCAAGGAGCTGTACGAGGCCGCGGCACTCGACGGGGCCGGCATGGTGCAGCAACTCCGCCGCATCACGCTGCCGTCACTGCGCCCCGTCAACCAGGTCCTCGTCCTGGTCCTCTTCCTGTGGACGTTCAACGACTTCAACACGCCGTACGTCCTGTTCGGCAAGACCGCGCCGGAAGCCGCCGACCTCATCTCGGTGCACATCTACCAAGCCAGCTTCGTCACCTGGAACTTCGGCACGGGATCGGCGATGTCCGTACTCCTGCTGCTGTTCCTGCTGCTCGTGACCGGCGTGTACCTCTGGCTCACCTCGCGCGGACGGAGGACCGCCGATGTCTAGGTCCCCGATGCCCGGCTCCCGGATGTCCAGGTCCCCGCTGGCGCCGCCGCGTTCCTTCCTCTGGTCCCGGCGGATCTTCCTCACGCTGCTCACCGGTTTCGTCCTGGTCCCGGTGTACGTCATGGTCTCCAGCTCGCTGAAGCCGCTGGCGGACGTGTCCGGCCAGTTCCGCTGGCTGCCCAGCGGCCTGACGATCCGCCCGTACATCGACATCTGGTCGACGGTGCCGCTCGCCACGTACTTCGTGAACTCGCTGATCGTGGCGGGGGCGGCGACGGTCTGCTCGGTGGTGATCGCGGTGTTCGCGGCGTACGCGGTCAGCCGCTACTCCTTCCGCGGCAAGCGCGTCTTCACGGTGACCGTCCTGTCCACGCAGATGTTCCCGGGCATCCTGTTCCTCCTCCCGCTGTTCCTCATCTACGTCAACATCGGCAACGCCACCGGCGTCGCCCTGTTCGGCTCGCGCGGCGGCCTGATCCTGACGTACCTCACCTTCTCCCTCCCCTTCTCGATCTGGATGCTGATCGGGTACTTCGACTCGGTGCCGCGGGACCTCGACGAGGCGGCGCTGGTGGACGGCTGCGGGCCGCTCGGCGCGCTGTTCCGGGTGGTGGTCCCGGCCGCGATCCCGGGGATCGTCGCGGTCGCCGTCTACGCCTTCATGACCGCGTGGGGCGAGGTGCTGTTCGCGTCGGTGATGACGAACGACACCACGCGCACGCTCGCCGTCGGCCTCCAGGGCTACTCCACGCTCAACGACGTGTACTGGAACCAGATCATGGCCGCGTCGCTGGTCGTGAGCGTGCCCGTCGTCGCCGGCTTCCTCCTCCTCCAGCGCTACCTGGTGGCCGGCCTGACCGCGGGCGCCGTCAAGTGACCGGACCGGCGCCCAGTGCCCGAACGCCGTCGAGTGTCCAGCACCCCCACTCCGAAGGGATCCCTGTGTCCGACCGCATCGACCTCGCCGCACTCCCGCACGACTTCCTGTGGGGCACGGCCACATCGGCGTACCAGATCGAGGGCGCCGTGGCGGAGGACGGCCGTTCCCCGTCGATCTGGGACACCTTCTCGCACACCCCCGGAAAGACCGACAACGACGACCACGGCGATGTCGCCTGCGACCACTATCACCGCTGGCGTGAGGACATCGGCCTGATGCGCCAACTGGGTGCGAACGCCTACCGGTTGTCGATCGCCTGGCCGCGCGTCGTGCCGGGCGGCGACGGCCCGGTGAACCCCAAGGGCCTGGCCTTCTACGACGAGTTGATCGACGGCCTGCTGGCGGCGGGCATCACCCCCTCCGTCACCCTCTACCACTGGGACCTGCCGCAGACGCTCCAGGACCGCGGCGGCTGGCCGGAGCGGGCGACCGCCGAGCACTTCGCGGCGTACGCATCGGCCGTCGCCGAACGCCTCGGGGACCGCGTCAAGCACTGGGCGACCCTCAACGAACCGCTGTGCTCGGCGTGGATCGGCCACCTCGAAGGCAAGATGGCCCCCGGTCTCACCGACCTCCCGGCGGCGGTGCGGGCCTCGTACCACCTGCTCCTGGGCCACGGTCTGGCCGCGCAGGCCATCCGTTCCGTCGCGGCGGACGCCCAGATCGGCATCGTCAACAACCTCTCCACCGTCCACCCCGCGAGCGACCGCCCCGAGGATCTCGCCGCCGCGCGCCGCATGGACGGCCACACCAACCGCTGGTGGCTGGACCCGGTGCACGGCCGCGGCTTCCCGACGGACATGCGCGAGCTGTACGGCGTGGAACTCCCCGAGCGACCAGGCGACTTGGCGACGATCGCGACGCCCCTCGACTGGCTCGGCCTGAACTACTACTTCCCGGCGACCGTCGCCGACGACCCCACGGGCCCTGCCCCGTACGCCCGCGCCATCCGCCGCCCCGACGTCCCCCGCACCGCCATGGACTGGGAGGTCGACGCCAGCGGTATCGAGGCGCTGCTGCTCCGGCTGACCGACGAGTACGGCGCCCGCAAGCTGTACGTCACCGAGAACGGCTCCGCCTACGAGGACGTCGTACACCCGGACGGCACGGTCGACGACCCGGAACGCCAGGCCTACCTGATCCAGCACGTCGCCGCCTGCGCGTCGGCGGCCCGCAAGGGGGCTCCGCTGGCCGGGTACTTCGCGTGGTCACTGCTGGACAACTTCGAGTGGGCGTACGGCTATGCCAAGCGGTTCGGCCTGGTCCACGTCGACTACGGGACGCAGGTGCGCACGATCAAGGGCACGGGCCGTCGCTACGCGGAGATCATCCGCAGCCATCGGGACGGGGCGCGACGGGCCGCCTGACCCAGTTCGCCGACGCGGTCTCCAGGTGCGGCACGGGCCGGACCGTCCTCGTCCACCCGGAGACCGCCGAAGGGTGTCACAGGCGCCGCAGCCACTCGGTGTACCAGGCACGAAAGCCGGGTCTCACCGGCACGAAGCCGCCCCAGTCCGGGTCGATCCGCCAGACCTCACCCGCTCGCGGCCCCGTGAGGATCAGTCGGAGGCAGATGCCGCAGCCTTCGTCGGCCAGCATGAGCGTGCCCCGGGTCAGTCCATCGTTCGACGGACCGATTCGACCGGGCAGGGCTTCGGCGAGAGGGAACGGTGCGGCGAGTCGGCCGGGCAGCCGGTCCTGTGCCCACTCCTCGTCCATGGCCCAGTCCGCGTCGGCTTCTGGTCGAGGTGCGGTCAACGGCATCAGCCCGTAGCCGGGGCCGGCGGGGCCGTTGCTCACCTCCGCGACGAAGGACCGGTACTCCGCCGGCAGATCGATGCCGTGCTCTTCCTCGAACGCCTTGATCTCGGCCTCCGGCAGCGCAGGCGTCAGCTCATACCGGTGCGTGTCCGCCCCGAAGCGCGCCCGCTCCGGGTCCTGTGCCGCCATCTCCCGTACTCGAGCGCGGACCTCGCCCTCGTCCCAGCGCTCCATGCCTCGTAGTCGGCTGCTCAACGCACGGCCTGGGAACGCCGCCGTCCCACCACGGCAACGGCGGTCCCGATCCCCGCGATCACCAGCCCGATCCCACCGAAGATCAGCGGCAACAGCCACAGCGAGGCGAACCCGTTGATCCGTGCGTCCTGGGGGGAATCGGCGCTGTAGAGCACCTCTACCTTGTCGCCCTCGTCGTACGAGGGCGGATTGGAACCCGTCGAGTTACGGAACGTCCTCGCGGTGCCGTCCGCCGACGTGAACTGGACCACCGGGTACGCCGCAGGCTGGTCGTTCCCCCTCTTTCTGTGGGATGCGCCGCTGCTGTCGTTCCGCCACTCCAGCGCCACCACAGTGCCCGGGGCACGCTTCGCGTCCGTCAGGAACGAGACCGACTGTCCCGCCAGGATCAAGCCGATGACCAAGAACACCGCCCCGAAGGCGATCGCCCCGAACGCGATCCACCGGCGAGCACCCCGCCCACCACGCACCTGAACCTGCACGACTTCCCTCTCACTCGTCCTGAGTGAGAGGGAGGCTATCTCAGGTACCGCGGTCGCCCTCGGTCAGCAGTCCCGGAACTCCGGCGACTGGTTCAGCACCTGCGACCGCACCGAGGTGAAGCGCGCATAGGTCTGTCCGTCCCGAGCCTCGGGCTGGAACGCCGCCACCCGGTGGCAGTTCTGGAAGGCGAGGGTGATGCCGAAGTGCCGCTCCAGGCTGGTGCGGATCGCGTCGCTGGCGAGGGCGCGCAGGAGTTGGCCGCGTTCCTTCTCGGAGGGGGGAGGGGTCTGGTTGTCGGTGAACTCCGCCGTGCCGTCGCGCAGTTCGGCCGCGAGGGAGGCGATCAGGTCGTAGGCGTACGGCAGGGAGGTGCGGACCGTGTCCACGAAGTCCTCCTCGCGGATGTCACCGTGTTCGGCCTCGGCGAGGAGCTTCGGGGAGACGTCGAGAGACATGTGCGTATGTTCCTGTTCAGGAGTTGGTGACGTGGGGAGCTGCGGGGATGCGTCGCGTTGTCGTCAGGTCAGTGCCGTCGGTCCCGGGACGAACTCCGGGTCCACCTGCGCGGCCAGGTCCTGGCCGGTCCGCTCGTCGCCCCACGCGCGGGCGTTGCGCAGATGGAAGTCGACGGCGTGGCCGTGCATCGTGGGCCAGTCCTTGGGGCGGGCGTCCACCGCCTCGCGCAGGACGTTCAGGGCGTGGCGGTTGTGGGCCTCCAGGGTGTCCAGGCCGCCCTGCTCCCGGCCCTGTTCGGCCGCGCGGACCCAGGAGGAGTGGACCAGGTGGGTGAGGAGGTCGTCGCCCACCTCCTCCTTGAGGAAGAGCAGATCGTCCTCGCACGTCACCTTGTTGCCGACGACCGCGATGCGGATCCCGAACTCGCGGGCGTGGTCCCGGTACTGGCGGTACACCGAGACGCCCTTCCGCGTGGGCTCCGCCACCAGGAAGGTCATGTCGAAGCGGGTGAACAGGCCCGACGCGAACGCGTCCGCGCCCGCCGTCATGTCGACCACCACGTACTCGCCGGGCCCGTCGACCAGGTGACCGAGGTAGAGCTCGACCCCGCCGAGCTTGGAGTGGTAGCAGGACACCCCGAGGTCGCTCTCGTCGAACTCACCCGTCACCATCAGCGGCACGTCACCGACGCGCCGGACGTGCCGTGCGTGCAGTTCGTCGTCGCCGAGGAATCCCAGGAGGCGGGAGCCTCTGCCGGGCGGGGTGGTCTTGATCATGGCGTCGGCGGAGGGGATGCGCGGGTTGGTGCCGCGCAGGTACTCCTTGATGTCCCGCAGATGGGCGCCGAGCGGTGGCGCGTCCAGGGCGTCCCCGTCGTGACCCAGTGCCTCGGCGAGGTGCTGGTTGATGTCGCCGTCGATGGCCAGCACGGGCGCGCCGGAGCGGGCCAGGTGGCGGGAGAAGAGCGCCGACAGGGTCGTCTTGCCGCTGCCGCCCTTGCCGACGAACGCGATACGCATCAGCAGCCGCCCGCCTTCGCGAGCACGATACCCTTGTTGAAAATGGATGTCATGTGGCTAGGTTGTCCGTGACTCGCGATCACTGTCAAATCGCTTGCGCTGTACGGAGGTTGTGGGGAGTGGGCCGGGCGCCGTGATCGCCTCCAGCACTTAATGCATATGATGTGCAAGTGCACGACTACAGCATCAGGGCGGCGAGCCCGGACGACCTGGACGGTGCGCGAGCCCTGATGCTCGACACCGTCTACCGCGACTTCGGCACCGGCTATGTGCCCCGCTGGCACGCGGACATCATCGACCCGGCCGCCGCCTACCTCGCTTCACCCCGCCACACCCTCCTCGTCGCGCTCGACCCGCGCGACAACGGTGTCGTGGCCACAGCCGCCCTCGACTCCCGCGGCCCGGCACACCCGCCGAACCCGCGCCACCTCGCCGAGCGCTACCCCTCCGGCGAGACCGCGCAGCTGCGCCGGGTCTACGTCCGCCCCGAGCACCGCAGGCGCGGCCTCGCCCGGCGGCTCGTCGAGGAGCTGCTCGCCTTCGCGGCCGCGGACGGCGGCTACCGCGCCGTCTATCTGCACACCGACCCCGAGGTGCCCGGCGCCGAGGGCTTCTGGCGCTCGCTCGGCAAGGTCGTGCACGACGAACGCGAGGACACCGACGGCGCAGGCGGCGTCGTCCACTTCGAGATACCGATGGAGCGATAGAACCGTGCACCGCCGACTCCGCCCGCTCCTCGCCCTCGTACTGACCCCCGTCCTCGCCGGCTGCTTCGCCTCCGGCGGCGGCACCGACGCCACGGACGGCGCCCGGGACGGCTCCCGCCTGCGCGTCGCCCTCGCCTTCCCGCCCGCCGAGAACCTCTCGCCGTACGGCGCCGACTCCACCATCCTCAGCCGCCTCGGCGTCACCGAGGGCCTGACCGCGCTCGACGCCAACGGCGCCGCCGCCCCCGCCCTCGCCGCCTCCTGGCGCCAGGAGAACGACCGCACCTGGCTGTTCACCCTGCGCGAGGCCACCTTCCAGGACGGCTCGAAGGTCACCCCGGCCGCGGTCGCCGCCGCCCTCACCCACGCCACACAGGCCAGGCCCGTCCCCGCCGCCCTCGCCGGCGTCACCCTCACCGCGAAACCCGAGGGCGGCACGGACGTACGGATCAGCACCGGTGACCCCGACCCCGTCCTGCCGCTGCGCCTGTCCAGCCCCTCCCTCGCCGTCCTCTCCACCGAGGCGTACGACACGAAGGACAAGGCCGACCCGGTCGGCACCGCCACCGGGCCCTTCGAACTCACCAAGGTCATGGGGAGCACCGCCGCCACCCTCGACCGCTACGACGACTACTGGGGCGGCCGCGCCCAAGCGAGCGGCATCGACGTCAAGTTCGTCGCCGACGGCACCGCCCGCGCCGGCGCCCTGCGCACGCACCAGGTCGACCTCGCCGAGGCGATCCCCGTCGCCCAGGCCGCCACCCTCGACCGGGCCACCCGCGAGGCGACCGCCACCACCCGCACCACGAGCCTGCTCCTCAACGCCGAGAAGGGCCCCTTCAAGGACGCCGCGCTCCGGGCCGCCGCCCGGCAGGCCGTCGACACCTCCGCCTTCGCCAAGGGCGTCTACGAGGGGTACGCCGACGCCGGCGCCGGCATCTACGGACCCGCCGTCACCTGGGCCGCGGGCAAGCGGACCGAGCCGGTCGGACGCGCCAATCCGGGCAAGCCCGAGGGGACCCGGATCACGCTCGCCACGTACGACAACCGGCCCGAACTCCCGGAAGTCGCCCAGGTGCTGAAGCAGCAGCTGGAGAAGGCCGGATTCGAGGTCACTTTGGAGGTGCGCGAGTACTCGCGGCTGGAGAGCGACGCGCTGGACGGCAGGTTCGACGCGTTCGTCCTCGCCCGCAACACCCTGGTCGACACCGGCGACCCCGTGTCCGTCCTGGCAAGCGACTACACCTGCGACGGCGGATACAACATCGCCCAGCTCTGCGACAAGGACGTCGACCGGGCCGTGGCCAGGGCCGAGGACGCCGCCGACACCGCCGAGCGGCAGGAGGCGGCCCTGGCGGCCGAGGCCCGCATCCTCGGCACCGACGCCGTCGTACCCCTGGTCCACCAGCGCATCATCACCGGCGTCGCGCCCTCCGTCCGGGGCGCGCTGCTCGACCCGTACGAGCGCACACTCGTCGGCACCGGCACCCGGCGCTGACCCATGCGGCAGCGCACGGCCACCTTCCTGTGGCGCGCCGGAGTCGCGGTCGCGCTCGTCACCGCCATAGGCCTGCTTCCCTGGCTCTCGCACACCGACCCGGCCCGCACCGTCCTCAAGGCCCGCTCGGCGGACCGCGACCCCACCCCCGAGGTGCTGGCGGACATCCGCGGGCAACTCGGCCTGGGTGACGGCCCGTTCCACCTGCTCGGTGACTGGCTGGGCGGACTGTGGCGCGGAGACGCCGGCCGGTCGTGGATCTCCGGCGGCGAGGTCACCCCCGCCGTGCTCCAAGCGCTGGGGGTGTCCCTGCTGCTGATGGCGGTGGCCCTCACGGTCGCCGCCGTCACCGCCGCGCTGATCTGCGCCCGCACGCTGTGGCTCGGCGCGCACCGGCGGCTCGACCGGCGACGACCGGGAGGAAGCGCTTCGGCGGCCCTCGCCGCACTGCCCGAGTTCCTCACCGCGTCCGTACTCGCCACCGTCGTCGGCGTTCAGCTCGGCTGGCTCCCGGCCCTCGGCTGGTACGGCCCCCAGTGGACGATCCTGCCCGCACTCTCCCTCGGCCTGCCCGCCGGGGCCGTCCTCGGCCGGCTCCTCGACGACCTGCTGCCCGGCGCCTTCGCCGAGCCCTGGGCCCTGGCCGCCACGGCACGAGGACTGCCCGGCCGCACGGTCGCCCGCCACGCCCTGCGCCGCTGCCTGCCCGGACTGCTGCCCAACACCGGCCTGTTCGTCGTAGGACTGACCGGCGGATCGGTCACGGTCGAGCAGATCTTCGACATCCCCGGCCTGGGCCGCACCACCCTCCAGGCCGCCCTCGCCCAGGACCTGCCCGTCCTCCAGGCCGGCACCCTCGCCCTCGTCCTGCTCGCCGCGGCCGCCGCCGCAGTGGCCCACCTCCTCACCCGCCTGCTGATCGGCCCGGCCCTGCGCGACGGCGCACTGCCGTCCTTGCACCGCCCGTCGCCGCCCGCCCACAGGACCCTCCCTCTCGCATACGGCGGACTGCTGACCGTCGTCGTCGCCCTCGGCCTGCCCCGCGACCCCCTGGCCCTCGACACCACCGAGCGGCTCGCGGCACCGTCCCTCGCGCACCCGTTCGGCACCGACGCCCTCGGCAGGGACGTCCTCGCCCGCGTCGCGCACGGCGCCCTCGACACCCTGCTGCTCGCCCTCGCGATCACCGCGGTCACCCTGTTCACCGGAGTGGCACTGGGCCTGCTGCCCCGGCTGTCCGGCCCGCTCGTCGACACGGTCACCGCGCTGCCACCGGTTCTCGTCGCCCTGCTCGTCACCGCGATCGTCGGCAGCGGATCCACCACGCCCGCGCTCGCGGTGGCCGCCGTCGCCTGGTCCCCGCTCGCCGCGCACACCTCCGCACTGCTACGACAGGAACGCGCAGCCCTCCACCTCACCGCCACCCGAGCCCTGGGCGCCGGCCCGGCGTACCTGCTCCGCCACGACCTGCTGCCCGCAGTGCTGCCACCCGTCACCCGCCACGCCCTGCTCCGCCTGCCCGGCATCGCCCTGGCGCTCGCCTCCCTGGCCTTCCTCGGCCTGGGCGCCCAGCCGCCCTCCCCGGAATGGGGCCTGCTCCTCGCCGAGAACCAGCCGTACGCCGAGCGGGCCCCCTGGGCGGTCCTCGCCCCCGCCGCCGCACTCGCCCTGCTGGGGGCGCTGGCGGTGACAACGGCCGGTGGAGTGCGCTGGGGCCGCCGTCGAGGCCGTAGGGCAGAGCCCGTCCCGCACCAGTCCGAACCACAGGCGCCCACCCCTGAGTTGGTGAAGACGGGATGACCTCGCTGCTGTCACGCGGTCTGCGCAAGGCACCGGACCGCCCCCGCCTCTCCCCTCTCCTGCGCCTGCTCATCCTCACCCAACTCGCCTTCAACATCGGCTTCTTCGCCGTGCTGCCCTTCCTCTCCGAGCACCTGGGACAGGCCATCGGCATGGCGGGCTGGCTGGTCGGGTTCGTGCTGGGGCTGCGGACCTTCAGCCAGCAGGGGCTGTTCGTGGTGGGCGGGGCGCTGGCCGACCGGTACGGCATCCGGCCGGTCGTGCTCACGGGCTGCGTACTGCGGATCGCCGGGTTCGCGTGGCTCGGGTACGCGAAGGAGACCTGGGCGGTCATCGGCGCGGTGCTGCTGATCGGATTCGCCGCAGCGCTGTTCTCGCCCGCCGTGGAGTCGGAGGTCGCCCGGCAGGCCGTGCTGTGGGAGGAGTCGGGCGGAGGCTCCCGCACCCGCGTCCTCGCGCTGCTCACCGTGGCCGGGCAGGCGGGCGCGTTCGTGGGCCCGCTCATCGGCGCCCTGCTGCTGTCGGTGGACTTCCGCACGGTCTGCCTGGCCGGCGCCGGAATCTTCGTCCTCGTCCTCGCCGGACACGCATGGCTGCTGCCGCAGCACATCCCCGGACGCGGAGGCGTCCGGTTCCGCGGCGGCACGGGAACGTTGCTGCGCAACCGCCGCTTCCTCGCCCTGTGCTGCGCCTACGGTGCCTACCTGCTCGCCTACAACCAGCTCTACCTGGCCCTTCCCGACGAGGTGGAGCGCGCCACGGGATCACAGTCGGTGCTGGCCTGGCTGTTCGCCCTGTCCTCGCTGCTGGTGGTCACCACGCAGCTCCCGGTCACCCGCTGGGTGGGGGAGTGGCTCACCCTGCGCCGGTCCATGGTGGCCGGACTGCTGCTGATCGCGGCGGGTTTCGCGGTCGTGGCAGCGGCCCGCCCCGCCGACTGGACCGGTACGGCAGGCCTGTTGCCCGCGGCCGGTTTCGTCGTCCTGCTCACCCTCGGCCAGATGCTCGTGGCACCGGCCGCCCGAGCCTGGGTCCCCGACCTCGCGGAGGAGGGCCGACTCGGCCTCTACACCGGCGCGTTGTCCTCGGTCTCCGGCCTGATCGTCCTCATCGGCAGCTCAGCGACGGGCACCCTGCTGGACACCGGCCTACCGGCCGCCGTGCCCTGGCTGGTCCTGGCCGCCGTACCGATTGCGGCGACAGGACTGCTGCCGCGCAGATAGAGGCGGTGCACTCCCGTGACGGCGTTTCCGCGAGCGGGTTTGGGGCTGGGCGGGGGTGGGTGCGCAGCCCGGCGCGACGGGGTGCCGCCTCTGTGGGTCGGGAGCCGCCCAGCGGCACGACTGCCCGCAGCCAAGTGGGCATGCTGGCCCGTGGCCCCACGCGCCCGCTGTCGCGTACGGCGGGAAGGGGACGTGCCGGGGGGTGTCCGCCCGCAGTGGCCGGCGTCAACACGCAGATCCTCTTGGCCTAAGTCCAGCCGCCGGTCCGAGGACGGACACCCCCCGACGCGGCCCCGACCCATACACCGACCCGTAGGCGCTACGCGTACCCCCGGAACCCGCACAGGCGCCGCAGGCATCAACGCGCACCCCCACCGAAGCCGCACAGGCCGCCGCAGGCCCCCCGGCCCAACCGCCGGAGGCAACCCGCACAGGCCGCCGCAGGCCCCCCGGCCCAACCGCCGGAGGCAACCCGCACAGGCCGCCGCAGGCACCCCGGCCCAACCGCCGGAGGCAACCCGCTCAGGACGCCACCAGCTCCCGCACCTCCGCCACGGACACCTGCTCCGTCCGCGACGTCCGGTACAGCCACAGGACGTCCCGCCCGAACGACCACACGAGCGCGGCCAGAGCCACTGCAGCGACCGCGAACGTCGCCGCGTAGGGGAGGTACCCGGACGCGGCCAGCAGCAGGAACACGCCCTGCATCGCGGCGACCGTCTTGCGGGCCGTGCTCGGCGGGAGCGCGGCGTTCAGCCACGGCCAGACGCGGGCGGCGGCGACGAAGCCGTAGCGCATGGCGCCGATGAGAAGCACCCAGGGACCCAGCGACATCGAGACGTACACGCTCAGCACCAGGATCAGAAACGCGTCGACCTCCATGTCGAAGCGTGCGCCCAACGCCGTCGACGTGCCCGTACGCCGTGCCACCTTGCCGTCGACACCGTCGAGGATCAGCGCGACCGCCGTCAGACCGACGAACAGCGTCACCGGCGGCGAGCTCTGGAACGAGTCCGCCACCAGAGCCGTCACACCGCCCACCAGCGTCGCCCGGCCGAGGGTGACCCGGTTGGCCGGGCCGAAGGAACGCAGCCTGGAGCGGTGCAGGGCCCGCGAGAGCACGGCCCACGTGGCGATGGCGAAGGCGAGGCCGGTCAGCCAGCCCGCCGGCCCCATGCCGATCGCCGAACCGAGCAGGGCCAGCAACAGGATCTGCACGCCCGCTCCCACAGCGGTCTCCTGCTGGACCAGCCTCGCGTCGTAAGTGTTGTTCAGGGCCACCGCACATTCCTCCGGCCAGGTGACAGAGTCGATCAAGGCCGCGTACTGTGCGCGACCTGTGCACACCTCGGTACGTGGGCAGCTCGCAGATCGTTCAGGAGGATCCCGATGAACCGCAGCGCACATGCGTTCTGGATCGGCTCTCCGGGGGAGGGAGAGATCCGGGAGGTCACCCTGCCGGAACCGGGCGAGGGCGACGTGGTGGTGCGCTCGCTGTACTCCGGGGTCAGCCGGGGCACGGAGACACTCGTGTTCCGGGGCGGGGTCCCCGAGAGCCAGTACGCGGCCATGCGGGCGCCGTTCCAGGAGGGCGAGTTCCCCGCCCCGGTGAAGTATGGCTACCTGAGCGTCGGGGTGGTGGAGGAGGGTCCCGAGGAACTCGTCGGCCGTACGGTCTTCTGCCTGCACCCGCACCAGACCCGGTACGTGGTCCCCGCGAGCGCGGTGACCGTCGTACCGGACTCCGTGCCCGCCAGGCGTGCGATCCTCGCCGGCACCGTCGAGACCGCCGTCAACGCGCTCTGGGACGCGGCTCCCCTGGTCGGCGACCGCATCGCCGTGGTCGGCGGCGGCATGGTCGGCTGCTCGGTGGCCGCCCTGCTGGCCCGCTTCCCGGGCGTACGGCTGCAGTTGGTCGACGCCGACCCCGGCCGGGCGAAGACCGCCGAGGCCCTCGGCGTCGACTTCGCCACGCCCGACGAGGCGCTCGGCGACTGTGACCTGGTCGTCCACGCCAGCGCCACCGAGCAGGGCCTCGCCCGTTCCCTGGAGCTGCTCACCGCCGAGGGCACGGTCCTCGAACTGAGCTGGTACGGCGACCGGCAGGTGGGCCTCCCGCTCGGCGAGGCGTTCCACTCCCGGCGCCTGGTCATCCGCAGCAGCCAGGTCGGCACCGTCTCCCCGGCCCGCCGCGCCAGCCGCACGTACGCCGACCGGCTCGCCCTCGCCCTCGACCTGCTCGCCGACCCGGCTCTGGACGCACTCGTCACCGGCGAGAGCGCCTTCGCGGAGCTGCCCGACGTCATGCCGAAGCTCGCTTCCGGGGAGATCCCGGCGCTCTGTCACCGCGTCAGCTACGAGGACACGCCCTGACGGACTCGTTCAATACGGGACGACAAGAGCGCCTGACCTGAGAAAAGAGTGAGAGACCGCTGAACAACGGGAAGCGAAGAGCCGTACTACACGGCATCCCCGGCAGCGATCAGCGGGGGATGAGGAGCGCACCGCCTGGAGGGTCGTCCGTTGTTCAGCATCACCGTCCGCGATCACATCATGATCGCCCACAGCTTCCGCGGGGAGGTCTTCGGACCCGCGCAGCGCCTGCACGGAGCGACGTTTCTGGTGGACGCCACGTTCCGGCGCGAGCAGCTGGACGACGACAACATCGTCGTCGACATCGGACTGGCCACGCGGGAGCTGGGTGCCGTCGTCGGCGAACTGAACTACCGGAACCTGGACAACGAACCCGACTTCGCCGGGATCAACACCTCCACCGAGTTCCTCGCCAAGGTCATCGCGGACCGGCTCGCCGAGCGGATCGAGAAGGGTGCGCTGGGCGAGGGCGCCAAGGGTCTCGCGGGTCTCACCGTCACGCTGCACGAGTCGCACGTCGCGTGGGCGAGTTATGAGCGTGCGCTGTGACCGACGTGACCCTGGAGAAGCCGGCAAGGCCGGAACAGCCGCAGCCGGAACAGCGAACGACAGAACAGCGAACGACGGACCAGTTGAACGCGGAGAAGGTCACGCTCGGCTATGTGCCCGTGCAGCACTCCGTCCTGAAGAACGCCGAGATCATCCCCATGTCCCTGCGCTCCGTGCACTTCGTGATGCCGGGCGGCGTCGACGACCCGTCCGTGCCGAGCGGCGGCAACGCCTATGACCGGCGGGTGAGTCTGGATCTGCCCGGCTTCGGCTGGCAGGTGCACAAGCACGCGGTGGACGGCAGCTGGCCCCGCCCCGGGGCGGCGGCCCGTGCGGAACTCGCCCGCACGCTGCGGGAGTTCCCGGACGGTACGGTCGTCCTCCTCGACGGGCTGGTGGCCTGCGGCGTTCCCGAGGTCATCCTTCCCGAGACGGAACGACTGCACCTCGCGGTCCTCGTCCACCTCCCGCTCGGCGACGAGACGGGACTGGAGCCCGCCGTCGCGGCGGAGCTGGACACGCGGGAACGCACGGTGCTCCGGGCCGTCCCCGCGGTCATCGCCACCAGCGACTGGGCGGTCCGCCGCCTCGTCTCCCACCACGGCCTCGCCCCCGACCGGGTCCATGTCGCCGCCCCCGGCGCCGACATCGCGCCCCTCGCGTCCGGCACGGACGGCGTGTCGAGGCTGCTGTGCGTGGCCGCCGTGACGCCGCGCAAGGGGCAGCACCGGCTGGTGGAGGCGCTGGCGGCGATCACCGATCTGCCGTGGAGCTGTGTGTGCGTGGGCGGGCTCACCCAGGATCCCGAGTACGTGGCCGATCTGCGGTCGCTGATAGCGAGGCACGGCCTCGAGGACCGGCTGGTCCTGGCGGGACCGCAGGCCGGCGCCGAACTCGACGCCAGCTACAACGCCGCCGACCTCATGGTGCTCACCTCCTACGCCGAGACGTACGGCATGGCGGTGACGGAAGCGCTCGCGCGCGGCATTCCCGTGCTGGCGACGGACGTCGGCGGCCTGCCGGAGGCGGTCGGCCGGGCTCCCGACGGCGGCGTCCCCGGCATCCTCGTCCCGCCGGAGAACCCGGCCGCGATCGCCGCCGAGCTGCGCGGCTGGTTCGGCGAGGCGGACGTACGACGCCGACTGAAGGCGGCGGCCCGCGGACGCCGGGCCGCCCTGAACGGCTGGGCCGGCACGGCCCGCAGCCTGGCCGCGGTACTGGGCCGACTGCCTAACGAACCCCGGAGGGCGGCATGAGGAAGACGGCAACGACACAGGGCGGGGGGACGATTCCGGCCCAGCCCGGCCCGAGGGGCGTGGGCGCCCCGGGTGACGGGCTGTCGGCCACGGCCCCTGCCGGGGAGCCGGTGGCGGGGAGCGGGATCGTTTCGGCAGGGGGCGGCATGAGTGGTCTTTCCGTACCGGCGGCGGCTGACGCGGACGCCGTGATTCTCGGGGCCGGGCCCAGTATCCGTCCCGGTGAGCGGGCCACCGTACGACTCAGGGACGCCGGGCCGGACGATCCGCCCCGCTACGCCCCCGAGTGGCTGGAGCTGCGTGAAGGCGCCGATGCCGCCGGGCGGGCGCACGACTTGCTGGACCCGCTGCGGATCCGGCTCGCCAACCTGCCGGGACGGGCCGGCCTGGTCATCCATGACCTGGGCTGCGGCACCGGCTCCATGGGCCGTTGGCTCGCGCCCCACCTGGACGGCGCCCAGCACTGGGTCCTGCACGACCGCGACCCCTACCTCCTGCACTTCGCCGCCGTGGCCTCCCCGCGCTCCGCCGCCGACGGCAGCCGCGTCACGGTCGAGACACGCCGCGGAGACGTCGGCCGCCTCACCCCGGACGCCCTCGCCGGCGCCTCGCTGGTGACGGCCTCGGCGCTGCTCGACGTCCTCACCCGCGAGGAGGTCGACACCCTCGCCGCCGCCTGCGCGGGCGCGGGTTGCCCGGCGCTGCTGACGCTCTCCGTCGCCGGCCGCGTCGAACTCACCCCGTCCGACCCGCTGGACGCGGAGATCGCCGAGGCGTTCAACGCCCACCAGCGCCGCTCGGGGCTGCTCGGCCCGGACGCGATCACCGCGGCGGCCGAGGCCTTCTCCGAGCACGGCGCGACCGTCCAGGTGCACCCGAGCCCCTGGCGCCTGGGCCCCGGCGAGTCGGCGCTCATGGCCATGTGGCTGCGCGGCTGGGTCGGCGCGGCGGTCGAGCAACGGCCCGAACTGCGCGAACGCGCCGACCGCTACCTGAGCGACCGCCTCGCCGCCTGCGAGGCGGGCGACCTGCGCGTCGTGGTCCACCACAGCGACCTGCTGGCGCTGTGCCGGCCGACGGGCGGAGCGTCATGACCGTGGAGACGGTGGCCAGGGCGCGCGCCGAGCGACGGAACGGCAAGCCGCGCAACCGGCGCGCGGGCCGTTCGGGCGAGCCGGGCGTCCCGGGCGAGTTGAGCGTCCGGACCGGGCGCGCGGGCCACTCCGGCGACGACGTCGCCCCGGTGGCTCCGGCGATCGGCACGGGTGCGGTGGCCATCGAGGGCCCGGCAGTGCTCGCGGATGCCCCCGTCTCCGACAACTCGGCCGTGGGCACAGCCCTCGCGCCCTTCGAGGGCGCACCCGCAGCATCCCCCGCCCCCAACCCCGCAGCCGCCTCCCCCTCCCGCATCGGCGTCATCGTCACCGAGCCCCGTCCGGAAGCGGCCACCTCCGGCGTGCCGCGCCCCCGCACGCCCCTCCGCACATCCGTCCGCACCCTTCTGTCCCGCCTCAACACCCCCACCGTCCGCACCCACCTGGGCACGGCCATCGGCGTCGCCATCCTCGTGGTGCTGTTCTGGCGGCTCGGTACCGGTGTCTTCCTCGACGGGCTGCGGCGGATCGACGGGCCCGCGCTGTTCGCGGCGCTCGGGATCGGCGCCGTCACCACCGTGTTCAGCGCGTGGCGTTGGCAGCTGGTGGCGCGTGGGCTGCGGATCCGGCTGCCGCTCGGGCCGGCCGTCGCCGACTACTACCGCGCCCTGTTCCTCAACGCGGCCCTTCCGGGCGGCGTCCTCGGCGATGTGCACCGGGCCGTTCGGCACGGGCAGAGCGCCGGTGACCTGGGGCGCGGTGTGCGCGCGGTCGTTCTCGAAAGGACGGCCGGCCAGGTCGTCCTCGCCGCCGTCGGTGCCGTCGTCCTGCTGACCATGCCGTCACCGGTGCTGAACGAGGCCCGGGACCTCACGCCCGTCGTGCTGTTCGCCGCGGCGGGCGCGCTCGCCGTCGTGACCGCCGTGCGCATGAACCGTGCGCCCTCCCGGCGTGACCGGACGAACCCGACGGCCCTGCGCACCACGCTCGGCGAGGCACGGGAAGCCCTGCTGTCCCGCCGCAACGGGCCCGGCGTCGCCGTCTCCTCCTCCGCCGTCCTCGCCGGCCACCTCGCGATGTTCGTGCTCGCCGCACGGATCGCCGGCACCACCGCCTCCGTGGCCGTCCTGCTGCCGCTCGCCGTCCTCGCCCTGCTCGCCATGGGCCTGCCCCTGAACGTCGGCGGCTTCGGCCCCCGCGAGGGCGTCACCGCCTGGGCGTTCGGCGCCGCGGGGCTGGGCGCCGACTCCGGACTGGCCGTCGCCGTCGTGTACGGCGTGCTCAGCTTCGTGGCCGCACTGCCCGGCGTCCTCGTCCTGGTCGCCCGTTGGTACTCCGGTCTGCGCTCAGGCTCCGGGTCCGCCGCCACCGCCGGGGCGGACCCGGAAACCGGCCGCTATGCCCTTGCGTCTGTCGTGTCCCGTACGGAATCGTCCGCGGAGGTCAGCAGTGACACATACGCGCCGAAGGAATCGGCGAGGCTCGCCAGCAGCCGCTTCCCCTTTTCCGCGGAGCCCAGCGAAGGACGGCCTATGACACCCGAATCGGTATAGGCGGACATACCGAGGGTCAGCAGATGACGGCGGTCGTCCGCCACGAAATCGGAAGTCTCATAACCGGGTCGGATCAATTCGGGATGAGCGTGCAGAAGGATGGAGGTCTCAATTTCCCCCGCGTGCATGTCGGTGAGCAGCGAGGTCTCCACCCCCGCCCGCTCCCGCGCCGCCTCCCAGTCCTCCGGGGCCGGGAACAGCGCCATCCGTTCGCCGCGCGCGGAGGACTCCTGAACGACATTGCCCAGTACGTAGTTGCCGCCGTGCCCGTTGACCAGCACCAGGACGTCGACGCCGGACCGGCGGAGCGAAGCCGCTATGTCCCGTATCACCGCATGAAGGGTCACGGAGGAGATGCTGACGGTCCCCGGCCAGGCCGCGTGCTCGTGCGAGCAGGAGATCGTCACGGGCGGAAGGAGGTGCACCGGGTGCACTGCGGCGATCTCGCGCGCGATGGCGCAGGCCACGAGCGTGTCGGTGGCCAGCGGAAGGAACGGGCCGTGCTGCTCGAAGCTCCCGACGGGAAGGACCGCGACCTGTCGTGAGACGCCCGCTCCTCGCGCCCGTACGTCCTCGGTGGTGTCCGCCGGCACCAGCGAGTGGGCCGCCGGCTGCGTCTGCGAATCACTCATCTTTTTCCGGCCTTTCGTCTCTGCTTAGGAACTGAAGAATCATGACAGAAAAAATTGGTGTCCTCGGCAAGAAGTCCGCACAGCGGACGCAGCGTTCCGGTGTGGAACGCGTGGTGAATGCCCCCTTGCCCACCGTGTACGGGGAATTCCGCGCGATCGGTTACCTCGACCACGACCGCGGTGACGAGCAAGTGGCCCTCGTCTACGGTGAGATAGGCACGGAGGACGTGCTCACCCGGCTGCACTCCGAGTGCCTGACCGGCGACGCCTTCGGCTCCCAGCACTGCGAGTGCGGAGACCAGCTCGCGTCCGCGCTGCGCGCGGTCGTCGCCGAAGGACGCGGCATCGTCGTCTACTTGCGGGGCCACGAGGGCCGCGGCATCGGCCTGCTCGGCAAGCTGCGGGCGATGGCCCTGCAGGCGGAGGGCCTGGACACCGTCGAGGCCAACCTCGCGCTCGGTCTGCCGGTGGACGCCCGCGACTACGGTGTCGCCGCGGAGATCCTGCACGACCTGGGGGTGGCGAGCGTCCGCCTGATGTCCAACAACCCCCGCAAGCGGGAGGCGCTGCTGGAGCACGGCATCAAGGTGGCCGAGCAGGTTCCGCTGCTGATACCGCCGTGCGAGAACAACATCACGTATCTGCGCACCAAGAGGGAGCGGCTCGATCATCATCTGCCGCATCTGGACGCCGTGGCGCACCTGTCCTGATACCTGGACGGGTCGGCTGGGAAGGGTCGCGAAGAGAGTGCCGCAATCGGTCGTCGGGCGGCTGCTACGCCGTTGTGGCTGGTCGCGCAGTTCCCCGCGCCCCTGAGGGCGTTGTCCGGCTCGTAGGCAGGAAGGTGAGGCCGTGAACACGCACGCGAGCGTCGTCGTCATCGGGGGCGGGGTGATTGGGACCAGCGTCGCCTATCACCTCGCCCGCGCCGGCGTGCGGGACGTCGTGCTCGTAGAGCGGGACGAGTTGGGCTCCGGGTCCACCTCGAAGGCGGCCGGCGGGGTGCGGGCGCAGTTCTCCGACGAGCTCAACATCCAGCTGGGGGCGCGCAGTCTGGAGGCGTTCGGCCGGTTCGAGGAGGAGACCGGGTACGACATCGGGCTGCACCGGGTCGGCTATCTGTTCCTGCTGTCGACCCCGGAGGAGGTCACCGGGTTCGAGGCGAGCGTCCGGCTGCAGAACTCCCTCGGCGTGCCGAGCCGGATGATCGACCCCGTCGAGGCGCGCCGGCTGTCCCCGCTGATCACGACCCACGGACTGCTGGCCGCCGCCTTTTCCCCGGACGACGGCCACTGCACCCCCGAATCCGTCGTCCAGGGCTACGCGTCCGCCGCCCGCCAGTACGGCGCGCGGATCTTACGGCACACCGATGTCACCGGCATCGAACGGCACGGCGACCGGATCACCGCCGTGACGACGACCATCGGGCGTATCACCACCGACACGGTCGTCTGCGCGGCCGGCGCCTGGTCCCGGGCCGTCGGCGCGATGGCCGGCGTGGACCTGCCGGTGGTGCCGCTGCGCCGCCAGATCGCGGTCACCGAGCCGGTCGAGGGGCTGCCGCCGCACCTGCCCATGACGATCGACTTCACCACGAGCCTCTACTTCCACCGCGAGGGCCCGGGCCTCCTGCTTGGCATGTCCGACCCCGACGAGCGCCCCGGTTTCGCCACCGACACCCACGACCGCTGGATCCCCCGCCTGGCCGAAGCCATGGAGCGCCGCGCCCCCGCCCTCCTCGACCTGCGCCGCACGGGAGGATGGGCGGGCCTGTACGAGGTCACCCCGGACCACAACGCGCTGATCGGCGAGGCGACTTCCGTGTCCCGTTTTCTGTACGCGACCGGCTTCTCCGGCCATGGCTTTCTTCAGGGACCGGCCGTCGGCGAGGTCGTCCGCGACCTGTACCTCGGCCGCGTACCCTTCGTGGACGTCAGCCCCTTGAGCGCCGGCCGGTTCGCGGCCGACGCCCCGCGCCCGGAGGCCAACCGCGTATGACCGAGCTCCATCTGTGGCTGCGCCACGAGGTCCGTTCCACCGAGCGACGCACACCGATCGTGCCGGCGGACGCACGGCGGCTCGTGGAGAGCGGGGTGACGCTGACCGTCGAGGAGTCCCCGCAGCGGATCTTCCCCGTCGAGGAGTACGAGGCGGCCGGCTGCCGGATCGCGCCGGGCGGCTCGTGGGTGTCGGCCCCGGCGGACGCCGTCGTCATCGGGCTGAAGGAACTCCCGGACCACCCGGCTGAGCTGACGCACCGGCACATCTACTTCGGGCACGCCTACAAGCAGCAGCCCGGCGCCGCGGACCTGCTCCGGAGGTTCGCGGCCGGGGGAGGGGTGCTGCTCGACCTGGAGTACCTGGTGGACGACAGCGGCCGCCGCCTCGCCGCCTTCGGCTTCTGGGCCGGTTACCTGGGTGCCGCCCTGGCCGCCCTGCAGCACCGGGGCAGGCTCGTGGCGCCGCTCACGCCCACGACGAAGGAGGAACTGGACGAGCTCCTCCGGCCGGCCGCGGGCGACGAGGACTTCACCGCGCTCGTGATCGGCGCCCTGGGCCGCAGCGGCCGGGGCGCGCGCCTCGCGTTCCGGACCGCCGGGGTCGAGGCGACCGCCTGGGACCTCGCCGAGACCCGCGACCTCGACCGCCCCGCCCTGCTGGCGCACGACGTGATGGTGAACGCCGTCCTCGCCACCAGCCCCATCCCGCCCTTCCTCCGCGAGCAGGACCTGGACGACCCCGCGCGCCGGCTGCGCACCCTCTGCGACGTCACCGTCGACGTCGGCTCCCCGCTGAACGTTCTCCCGATCTACGACCGCACCACCGACTGGACCGACCCCGTCCGCCGGCTGCGCAAGGAACCCCCGCTCGACCTGATCGCCATCGACAACCTCCCCTCCCTCCTGCCCCGCGAGTCCAGCACCGACTTCTCCTCGGCGCTGCTGCCCCACCTGCCGGCGTTCGAGACGGGCGGACCGTGGGGGCGCTGCGGTGAGCGGTTCCGCCAGGCCTGCCGTGAACTCGGCATCGACGAAGGGGAGTCGCGTCATGTCTGATCTCTCCGCCCGGGTCCCCGCGTCCGGCACCGTCCACTGGGTCGGCGCCGGACTCTCCACGGGCAGCGGTCTGGCCCGGCTCTGCGATGCGGCCGACCGGGTACGGCTGTGGCACCGCACCGAGAGCCGTGCCGCCGACGCACTGGCCCGGCTGGACCTCACCGGACGCGCCGAGCCGCGGGCGTACACGCTCCCCGCGCTCACGGCCGAACTGGCCCCCGGCGACATCGTCGTATCGATGCTGCCCGCTCCCGAACACGCCGGGATCCTGGCGGCCTGCATCCGGCAGACGGCACACTTCGCCTGCTCCAGCTACGTGTCGGACGAGGTCGCCGTCCAGGTGCCCGCGGCCGCCGCGGCCGGGCTCGTCGTCCTCACCGAGGCCGGCCTCGACCCGGGCCTCGACCACCTCTTCGCCCACTGCCTCATCGGCCGTGCCCGGGAGGCCGTCGGGGACGAAACGGCCGCCTCGTACACCCTGACCTCGTACTGCGGCGGTGTCCCCGCCGTCCCCAACGACTTCAGGTACCGCTTCAGCTGGGCGCCCGCCGGCGTGCTGAACGCCCTGCGCTCACCGGCGCGTTACCTTCAGGACGGTGCGGAGACGGTCGCCGAGCGTCCGTGGGAGGCGACCCGTCGGCATGTCGTGGACGGGGAGACGTTCGAGGTCTACCCCAACCGCGACAGCGTTCCGTTCATCGGGCAGTACGGGCTGCCGCCCGCCTGGAAGCCGCGGACCTTCGTGCGCGGCACGCTGCGTCTGGAGGGGTGGCTGCGTGCCTGGGACGCCGTCTTCGAGGAGCTGAAGACCGGTGACGACGCCCGGATCGCCGCGCTGGCAGGGGAGTTGGCGGCCGCGTACCCCACCACGGACGACGACCGGGACCGTGTCGTGCTCGCCGTGGCGCTGGACGTGAGCGGCGGGAACGGGCGGACGTGGTCCGGCAGTTACCTCCTGGACCTGGTGGGGGACGCGGAGGAGAGCGCGATGGCCCGCTGTGTCTCCCGCCCCCTCGCGCTCGGTGTCCGGCACATCCTCGACGGCTCCCTTCCGGCGGGCCTGAACCGGGCCGCCGAGACGGCGGCCCGCTCGGAGGAGTGGTTGCGTGAACTCGCCCTGGAGGGGGTGGAGTTCACCCTGCGCGTGGACCGGTGACGGTTCAGTCCCGGATGACGGCCTCGTGCACGAGCCGCTTGAGGTCCTGGAACACCGTGTGCGAGGACTTCGGCCGCACCTGCGTCATGAACTGCACCGTCAGATCGCGGACCGGGTCCACCCAGAACGTCGTGGTCGCCACGCCGCTCCAGCCGTACGTGCCGAGCGTGGACGGGGCCCTGGTACGGCTCGGGTCGATCACGACAGAGACGCCGAGGCCGAAGCCGATGCCGTCGTTGCCGGGCTCGTCATGGGCGGGGCGGCTGCCGAAGGCGCGCAGATCGGTGCCGCCCGGGAGCTGGTTGGACGTCATCAGGTCCACGGTTTCGGGGGCCAGCAGCCGGGTGCCGTCGAGTTCGCCGCGGCGGCGCAGCAGCTCCATGAAGCGGTGGACGTCGTGCGCGGACGCCGCGAGACCGCCGCTGCCGGACAGGAAACGGGGGCGGCCGTGCAGCGGGAGGCCCGGGATCGGTTCGATACCGCCGTTCTCTGTCTCGCCGTACAACTCGGCGAGCCTGCCCGCCTGTTCGTCGCTCACGCAGAACCCGGCGTCGGTCATCCCGAGCGGCCCGAAGATCCGCTCGGCGAAGAACTCGTCGAGCGACCGCCCGGACACGACCTCGATGACCCGGCCCAGGACGTTGCTGGCGACCGAGTAGTTCCACTGCGTCCCCGGCTCGAACTGCAGCGGCAGGCTCGCGTACACGTCGACGGTCCCGGCCAGGTCGGAGCCCGGCAGCACCGCCGACTCCAGGTTGGCGTCGCGGTAGAGGGCGTCGACGGGATGCGTGTGGTAGAAGGCGAACGTCAGTCCGGCGGTGTGGGTCATCAGGTGCCGGACGGTTATCGGCCCGTCGGCGGGGCGGGTCACCATGTCGGCGCCGGATCCGCTGACGTACACCCGAGGCTCGGCGAAGGCGGGCAGGTGGCGTTCGAGCGGGTCGTCGAGCGACAGCCTGCCCTCCTCCACCAGCAGCAGCGCGGCGACCGAGGTGACCGGCTTGGTCATGGAGTAGATCCGCCACAGCGTGTCCGCCTCGACGGGCAGCCCGGCCGCGAGGTCGCGGTGGCCGTGCGTGGCGAGGTGGGCGACGCGTCCACCGCGGGCGACGGACACCAGGTAGCCGGGCAGCCGCCCCTCGTCGACGTAGTGGGCGAAGTGCTGGTCGAGGCGGTCCAGCGCCTTCGCGTCCAGTCCGGCCTCGCCCGGGTCGACCTCTTGTGTCAGCAGTGCCATCGCTCTCCTCCGAATGCGTGCGACGAGGATGCGCTCCGGCATACCCCGCCGGAACGGCCTCTGACCTCATCGTCGCGCAGGAACACGTGTACGGTCCTTCGATTGCCCATGATCGTCGATCGTCGTTCCGGGCCGCCCCGGAAGCGCACGGCCCGGCACCGCACCGGCCAGGGCGAGGGCGGCGAGGACGGTCAACGGCAGCGCAGGCCCGCCACCCGGCCCCATGAGCGCGGTCGCGGCGGCCACGCCCAGCACCGGTCCGACGTTCATCGCGGTCTGCTGCAGCCCGCCCGCCACGCCTGCCGACTTCACGGCGGCCTCCCGTACGACGACATGGGTGGCCGCCACCATCACCGTGCCGAACCCGGCCCCCATCAGGGCGAACCCCGCGCACAGGGCAGGAGTGGCCGACGCACGGGAGAGGACGAGGATCCCCAGCGCGAGGACCACCGTCGCGGCCACGGTCGTACGGCGGGCACCGGCCCGGCGCAGCAGCACCGCGCACGAGGGCGCCGCCACGACCATCAGCAGGGCCAGCGGCAGACTGCGCAGGGCGCTCTGGAAGGGGTCCAGGCCGAGCGTGTCCTGCAAGAGGAACGTGCCGGCGAACAGCGCGCCGGACAGCGCCGCCGACGCGGCCACCAGCATGCCGAGCGCCGAGCCGACCGCCGCCGATCCGACGAGGTCCGGCGGCAGGAGGGGGTCGGCCGTACGCCGCTCGTGCCGGACGAAGGCGGCGCCGGAGGCCGCGGCGGCCGTCGCTGTCCAGACCCACCCCGGCAGCGCGACGAGGGCGTGGACCAGGCAGGCCAGGGTCACCGCGAGCAGCAGGGCGCCGGGCATGTCCAGCCGGGCGGGGGAGGGGGCGTCCGGGGGCCGCACGGCGAGGGCGAGCCCGCCGAGGACGAGGGCGGGGACGACGTTCAGGAGGAACACCACCCGCCAGCCCGGCCCCGCCACCAGCGCACCGCCCACCACCGGCCCGACTGCGGCCGCCACGCCGATCGCGGCGGTCCGTACGGCGATCGGCGTCCGCAGCCGGTCGGCCGGGAACGCGGCCCGCAGCATCCCGAGCGTGGCCGGCTGCAGCAGCGCCCCGAACACGCCCTGCACGACCCGCAGCCCGATCACCCAGCCGGCACCGGGCGCCAGGGCGATGCCCGCCGAGGCGGCCCCGAAGCCGAGCATGCCGAGGCCGAAGACCCGGTGGTGCCCGTACCGGTCGCCGAGCCGCCCGGCGAACACCAACAGGCTCGCCACCACGATCAGATACCCGGTGCTGGTCCACTGGACCTCGGCGAAGGAGGCGCCCAGGTCGCGCTGCAGGGCCGGCTGGGCCACGGTCAGGACGGTGCCGTCGAACGCGACGATCACGGCACCGACGACACTGCTCGCGAGAGTGAGCCGCGGGTTCACTCGCCCTCCGGCCCGAGGTGTGCGTCCAGGACCGACCGCAGCAGGGGTACGAAGTCGTCGGCGCCCGTGGCGAGTTGAAGACTGCCCCAGCTCCACAGCTGGGCGGTCCCGTGCAGGCTGGCCCACAGCGCGCCCGCGACGAGCCGGGCGTCGGCGTCCGGGCGGGCTCGACCGACCAGGTCCACGAGGCGGCCGAACAAGGGGAGGCTGGTGTCCCGCAGCCCCAAGTGCCCGCTCTCCAGCAGGTCATGACGGAACATCAACTCATACATGCCGCGATTGCCCAGCGCGAACTCCAGATAGACGCGCCCCAGCGCGGTCAGCCGGGCCCGTGGGGCGGCCGTACCGTCGCCGTCGGCGGCCGTCGCGCGCCGGGCGAGTTCCTCGAAGCCGCGGCGGGCGATCGCCGAGAGCAGCTCCAGGTGGGTGGGGAAGTAGCGGCGCGGGGCGCCGTGCGAGACGCCTGCGCGGCGGGCGATCTCGCGCAGGGTGAGGGCCTGGGCGCCCTCCTGGGCGACGAGATCCACGCCGACGTCGATCAGCCGGGTCCGCAGGCCCGTATCGGGTTCGTGCACTGACATAGACACTGTCTACCAGGGAGTGGTAGACAGTGTCTACTCGATGGTGTCCGGCGTGGGAATGCCCGGGCTGCTCGGCAGGGTTGATCCAGGCATGACTGAGGACGCCACCCAGAACGCACTGCTCGCGCTGCTGTCCGAGATCCGCGGCGGGGTGCTCGTCACCCTCAAGCGCGACGGCCGGCCGCAGCTGTCGAACGTCAGCCACGCCTACTACCCCGACGAGCGGATCATCCGCGTCTCGATCACCGACGACCGCGCCAAGACCCGCAACCTGCGCCGGGACCCCAGGGCGTCGTACCACGTCACGACCCCCGACCGACGGGCGTACGTCGTCGCCGAGGGTACGGCCGACCTCACGCCGGTCGCGGAGGATCCGTACGACGCCACGGTCGAGGAACTCGTCCGGCTCTACCGGGACGTCCTGGGTGAACATCCGGACTGGGAGGACTTCCGGGCGGCCATGGTGCGGGACGGGCGGCTGGTGCTGCGGCTGCGGGTGGAGCGGGCGTACGGCATTCCGAAGGGGAGCAACCGGGGCTGAGTCTCCGTCACCTGCCGTGTGTGCCGCCAGGGTTGATCCACTGTGAGCGGCACGTAGACAGGGATGGGCGGTGCGGCATGGTGGATCCGGTCTCGCTGGGCGCGATCGCGGCGGTCCTCGGAGCGGTCGGATCGGGCATGGCGAACGAGGCGGGCAAGTGGGCGTGGGAGTCGGCGGGCGGGCTGGTGCGCCGGATCACCGGACGGGAAGTGGCCGCCCCCATGACCCCTCGCGAACTGGACGACGTGGCCCGCCTGGTGCACGAGAGCGTGCGAACGGACCCGCAACTCGCCCGCTCTTGGGCGCAGTTCGCCCGCGGTGTACGGCTTCCCGGAGCGTCCGGCGGCCTCGACCGCCCCTGTCTGCCCGCCGCACCCCGTTCCTTCACGGATCGTCAGCAGGCCCTGAAACTCCTCGACAAGGAGGCGGCCCCGCCCTTCGAGGGGTGCCCGAGACTCGCCCTCCTCCACGGCCCGAGGGCATCGGCACCAGCGCGCTCGCCCTTCACTGGGGCTGGCGGCAGACCGCCCGCTTCCCCGACGGGCAGGTGTACGCCGACCTGGGCGCCCTCGCCCCCGACGCGGTCCTCGCCACGCTGCTGCGCCGACTCGGGCTGCCGGACGAGGAGATACCCCCGGCCGCAACGGACCGCGCCGATCTTTTCCGCCGCTGACGACGAGGAGCACCTTGCGGGTCTCCCCCCGCGTCGCCTACCGCGTCGCGTCGTCCCCGACCGGCACCCGTATCCACCCGGCCCCCGCCACGTTCCCGTCCGCCTCTCGTCCCCGATCGAGTGATCCGGCAACGATGGTCAACGCCGACTCCGCGCGACACGTCACCTTGGGCGACTGTCAGTGGCGGGCAGTACGGTCCTGGTATGGCAGCCGTATTCGATCTCACGCTTGACTGCGCGGACGCACAGCGCCTCGCCACGTTCTGGAAGACGGCGCTCGGGTATGTCGACGAGCCGCCGCCGACCCCCTTCGCCACCCGCGAGGAGTGGCTCGCCCAGTTCGACCTGCCGGAGGACGACTCCGAGGACGACGGCGCCTGGCTCTGCGATCCGGAGGGCGTCGGTCCCCGTCTGTCCATCCTGAAGGTGCCCGAGCCGAAGACGGCGAAGAACCGGCTTCACATCGACATCCGGGTACCGGGACACGGCAGCCCCGAGGAGCGGGCGGCGCGCATATCCGAGGAGTCCGAGCGCCTCGTGCGGGCGGGCGCGACCGTGCTGACGCCGTTCGACGGGCATCACGTCGTGATGGCGGACCCGGAGGGCAACGAGTTCTGCGTCGCAGCGGCCTCCGCATGAAACGGCCCCCGTCATCGCCGCCGGAAGATCAGCGTGTGCGGGCCGCTCCACCCGCGACCGCGGCAGCGGAATCGGTGTCCGCCTCCGCGGACGCCTCCTTCACCCAGGCTTCCAGACACATGACGAACTCGGTGGCCCGGTCCGCCCAGTTGAGGTCGCAGCGCGCCGCCTCCCAGCCCCGTACGGCCGCGCGCAGGCGCATCTCCGGGTCGGTGCGAAGACGCCGTACGGCCTGCGCCGCCGTGGCCGGGTCCTCGTACGGCACGACGAGACCGCAGCCGTAGCGCTCTACGAGGCCGACTGCGAGCGGGGTGGGTGTGGTGACGAGGGGGACGCCGTGGGCCATGTACTCCACGGCCTTGGTGGGCCGTGAGTGGCGGTAGTTGGGCTGGTCGTGGAGGAGGGAGAGTCCGGCCAGGGCACCGGAGAGCAGCTGCAGGGCGCGGTCGTTGGGCAGGTACCCGTGCCAGCGCAGCACGCCGTCCCGGTCGGCCTCGGCGAGCGCGTCCCGCACCTCGGGGTCTGCCGCGCCGATCACCTCGACGTGGATGTCCGGCACCAGCAGCCGTGCCGTCTCGATGAGCTCCAGCGCGCCCCGCGCCCTGGAGAGGTGCCCGAGATAGACGACCCGGTCGTCGCCCGGCGGCTCGGGCGGCTCGGGCGGGACCGTCGTCAGGTTCGCCACCACGGGATGCGGGCGGCGAAAGCGCCGCTGATAGGCGTCCTCGGCGAGCAGCAGCCGCAGATGCCGTTCAGCCAGTCGTTCCGCGGACCGCACGGCCAGGCGCAGCGGCGGTCGCAGCGGCGGTGGCACCCAGCGCTTCATCACCAGCGCCGCCGCGGTGTCCTCGTGCACGTCCCACACCGTGACCGGGGCGCGTCCCTCGCGCCGCCATCGGCGCAGCGTGCCTGGCAGGGCGAGCAGCAGCTCCGGGTCGTGCAGCAGGACGACGTCCGCCTGGGGGCCGCGCTCCGCGAGCAGGGTGCGGGCCGCACGCAGTGCCGTCCGGCGGTCCCGGCCGGCGGCCCGGGGCAGGTCCACGCCCTCGACGTACGGGCGTGGCGCCACCTGGCGGGCGGCGAACGGCGCGGCGTACACGATCCGGTGACCGCGCTCCCGCAGGGCGGCGATCTCCCGGTGCAGGATCCGGGCGTCCTCGGGGTGGTGGACGACGGTGACGACGAGTATCCGCATCAGAGCAAGCACCTTTCGACTGCCCCGAGTCCTGTTGCGCCGAGATCCGCTGCCCCGAGATCCGCTGCCCCGGGATCCGCTGCCCCGGGATCCACTGCCCCGGGACCCACTGCCCCGGGATCCGCTGCCCCGGGATCCACCGCCCCGAGACCCACTGCCTTGCGGCCCACTGCCCCGAGAAACGCGCCGGTCACAGCACCTCGACGTCGGGCCGGAAGATCCGCCCCCGGGTGTCGAACAGCAGGCGGGCCGCGTCGCCGAGGGCCGGCAGGTCGTAGGCCGAGTGGTCCTGGAGCAGGATCGTCAGGTCGTGCTCGCGCACCGCCGCCATGACGTCGCCGACGCGCGGGACGCCCACCCCGTCCACGGACCACAGCTTGATGTGCGGGTCGTGGAAGGACACCTCGGCCTCCCGCTCCCGCAGCAGCCGTGCCACCGGCACCGCGGGCGACTCCCGCTGGTCCGCCACGTCCGGCTTGTAGGTGACCCCGAGCAGCAGCACCCTGGAGCCGCGCAGCGGCCGGCCGGCGGTGTTGAGGAGGTCCTGGGCGCGGCGCACCACGTACTCCGGCATCCGCCGGTTGATCTCCTGGGCGAGCTCCACGAACCGGAACTCGTAGCCGAGCGACGAACGCACCTTGTACGACAGGTAGTTGGGGTCGATGGGTATGCAGTGCCCGCCGACGCCGGGACTGGGCCGGAACGCCTGGAAGCCGAAGGGTTTCGTGCCGGCGCAGCGGATCGCGTCCCACAGGTCGACGTGCAACTCGTGGCTGATCACGGCCAGTTCGTTGACCAGGGCGATGTTCACATGCCGGTAGGTGTTCTCCAGCAGCTTGGCCATCTCGGCCTCGCGGGTGCCCTTCGCCTGGACGACGGTGTCGACGAGCTTGCCGTAGAAGGCGACCGCACGCGCCGCGCACGACGGGGTGCAGCCGCCGACCACCTTGGGTGTGGTGCGCAGCCCGTGCGTGGTGTTGCCCGGGTCGATGCGCTCGGGCGAGAAGGCCAGCGCGAAGTCGGCGCCGGCGCGCAGCCCCGACTCCTCCAGGAGCGGCCGTACGACCTCCTCGGTGGTGCCCGGATAGGTGGTCGACTCGAGCACGACGAGCTGCCCGCGCCGCAGCCGGCCCGTCACCGTGCGCACGGCGGCCTTGACCGCGCTCAGATCGGGCCCGCCGTCCTCGCTGAGCGGGGTCGGCACACAGATCACCACGGTCTGCGCACGGGCCAGACAGGCGTCGTCCGTGTACGCCATGAAGCCGGCCGCCCGCATCCGGCGGACGTCCTCGTCGGAGACGTCGTCGACATGGGAGTGGCCGGTGTTGAGCGCCTCCACGATCCGGGGATCGCGGTCGAGCCCCACCACCCTCAGTCCGATCGACGCCGCCTCACGCGCGAGCGGCAGTCCGACGTATCCCAGCCCGATCACCGCGAGTTCCACGGTGTCGGGCCGTTCTGCTTCCCCGAGCGGTTCGCTCGCTTCCCCGAATGGTCCGGTCCGGTCGACCTGCATAGGGACTCACCCGCCTCAAGGCATCCAAGGGCGCGGTACGCGTCACGGGTTGTGGCGGCGGCCCGCTGCCAGGTGCGGTCACGCGCGACCATCGCGCGGGCGGCTGCTCCCCACTCAGTCCGCCGCTTTTGACTGTAAATGAGCATTTCGAGTTCATCAGCCCAGGATTTTTGTGAGTTATCCGGAATTAGTCGTCCGTTAACCTCCGGTTCGACCAGCTCTCTGAGCGCGGTGACGTCACTCGCCACCACCGGGACACCGCTCGCCATCGCCTCGACCGGCTTCAGAGGCGTCACCAGACGGCAGACGCGCTCGTCGGTGCGCGGCACCGCGAACAGGTCCAACACGGCGTAGAAGTCGCGCACTTGGGCGTGCGGCACCCGCCCGGTGAACAGGGCGGCCCCGTCGTCCAGGCCCAGCCGGGCGGCCAGCCGCTCCAGCGCGGGCCGCTCGGGTCCGTCGCCGACGATCAGCAACCGCACCGGGACGCCACGCCGACGCAGCTCTTCACCCGCATGGAGCAATGTGCCGAGCCCCTCGTGCGGGGTGAGACTGCCGACCGTGCCGACGACGAACTCCTCCGGCGCGATCCCGAGCCGGGCACGCACCGGCGCCCCGTCCGGCAGCGGGGCCAGGAACGCGTCGTCCACGGCGTTCGGCACGATGAGAACCCGTTCCTCGGGCACCCCGCGCCCCACGATCTCGGCCTTCATCGCCTCGCCCAGCGTCAGCACCAGATCGGCCTCGCGCATGCAGTACGTCTCCAGAGCGCGTCGCGCACGGTACGTCTCGTCGTCCCGGCTGCGCCCCGCCGCCTGCGTCAGCCAGGTCTCCTCCAGGAAACCCCGCACCTCGTAGACCACCGGCAGCCCGTAGGTCTCCCGCAGGGCGAGCGCCACGCGCCCGTTGCCGTGGTCGGTCGCGGCATGCAGTACGGCGGGTCGCAGCCGTTCCACCAGCCGGGCGGCCAGGTCGGCGTTGCGTGCCAGCGCCGCGGCCTGCCCGTACGGCAGCCGCAGCGGCAGCAGCCGGTGCTGCGGCACCCCGCCCACGCGCTGTGACGGGCGGGCGTCCAGCACCCCCTGGGTCACGGGGAAGCCGATCCGCGTCACGACATGCGGGTCCAGACCCGCCGCCAGCTGTGCCTCGGTCAGCTTCTGCGTGCGCACGGTGTAGCCGGCGTGCCGGAACGGCAGCCCGTTGGTGACCAGATGGAGCACCCGGCCCGGCACGGGGCGAAAGCGCCGACCGGCGGGCGCGGGCACCCGCGCGGCGGACGGCACCGCCACCGGCCCCGCGCTACGGGCACGCCCGGCGAGCCGCACTTCGACCGGCCGCAACCGACGCCGGGCCCGCCCCGGCAGCAGGCGTACAGCAAGCAGAGCCGCCCTCAACGGGTCCTGGCGCAGTTCGCCAACGGCCACCGAGGCCGCCAGACTGAGGGCACGAAGAACATAACGGGACATAACGCAACGGTAGGCCGCAACGCCGAGCAACGGCCCACCGACGGCCGCTGTCCCGACGACACCGGCATGTGGCGCCCCGCAGGCGACCGAGCCATCAAACGGAGGGCACGATGAACGGCTGCGTACTCCACGTCGTCGGCACCCGCCCCAACTTCGTCAAGGCCGCACCAGTCGTCGCCGCCCTGCGCACGGCAGGCTGCGCCCAGATCCTCGTCCACACAGGCCAGCACTACGACGCGCGAATGTCGGACATCTTCTTCCGGCAACTCGGCCTGCCCGAACCCGACACCGACCTCGGCGTCGGCTCCGGCAGCCACGCCCGCCAGACCGCCGACCTCCTCGTGGCCCTGGAGAGCGAACTGACGGCCCGCGCACCCGCCCTGGTCACGGTGTACGGCGACGTCAACTCGACGCTGGCCGCCGGCCTCGTCGCCGCCAAGCTGGGCATCCCGGTGGCCCATGTGGAGGCCGGGCTGCGCAGCTTCGACATGACGATGCCGGAGGAGGTCAACCGGCGTCTGGTCGACCAGCTGGCGGAGCTGTTGTTCGTCACGAGCCCCGAGGCCGTCGGCCATCTCGCCCGCGAGGGGGTCGCCACCGAGCGGGTGCACTTCGTCGGCAACCCGATGATCGACACTCTGCTCACCCATCTGGACCATTTCGACCCGGTGACCGCCCGCGCCGCACACCGGCTGCCCGAGCGCTACGGCGTCGTCACCCTGCACCGGCCCGCCAACGTCGACGACCCGGAGGCCGCCGCGGCCGCCGCCCGCGTCCTGACCGAGGCCGCCGGCCATCTCGACCTGGCCGTACCGCTGCACCCACGCGGCGGTGCGGCGCTGCGGGCGGCGGGCCTCGGGGAGGCGCCGGGCGTCCATCTGCTCGAGCCGCTCGGCTACGTCGAGTTCATGAGCCTCGTGCGCGGAGCCGCCGCGGTCATCACCGACTCGGGCGGCGTCCAGGAGGAGACGACCGTCCTGGGTATCCCGTGCCTGACCCTGCGCACGACGACCGAACGCCCGGTCACGGTCACCCACGGCACCAACCGGCTGGTCACCCACGGGGAGTTGGTGCCCGCCCTGCGCAAGGTGCTGGACGGCGGGGGAGCCGCGCCGGGGGAGGGGCCACCGCTGTGGGACGGCCGGGCGGGCGGCCGGATCGCGCACGTCATCACCGGGTGGCTGGAGCGCCATGGCTGACGACACGCGGCCCTACGACGTGCGGCCGTACGACGGCATGCGGCCGTACGACGAGACCCCGCCGTACGACGACACCCGCACCTACTGGGACACCCGTCACGCCGACCACGACGACCTCGCCTCCGGCGCGCACCTCGGGCTCGACCGTGAGAGCAACGAGATCTTCTACGCCCAGCGGCTCGGCACGCTGCTCTCCCTCATCGGTGACCTCTCCAGCCCTGCCGCCCCGCTGTTCGTGCTCGACGCCGGCTGCGGCAAGGGGTACTTCGCCCGTGCCCTGGCCCGTTGCGGGCATCGGGTCGACGCCTTCGACACGAGCCCGACCGCGGTCGACCACGCCCGCGTCGAGGGCGGCGGCCCGCGCTACGCCGTCGCCGCGCTCGACGAGTGGCGCAGTCCCTGGCCGTACGACATCGTGGTCTGCGTGGACGTCCTGTTCCATGTGCTGGACGACCACGAGTGGGCGGCCGGACTGCGCAACCTGGCCTCCCTCGTCCGCGTCGCCGGCCGCCTGATCGTCACCGACGAGGACACCGCCGACCGCACCCCGCGCGGTGACTACGTCGTGCACCGCCCGACCGCCGCCTACCGCGCCGAACTCGAGCCGCTCGGGCTGCGGCACGTCCTCTTCAGCCCGTACGGCTTCCGGGAGGACCGGGTCGGCTTCCACGTCTTCACGAGGACCCGCTGATGCGTCTGACCGACCTGCTCCATCCGCACCTCGACGGCGTCACGACGGTGGTGGACACGACCCGCGGCGGCCTGCGCCTGGAGCCCTACCTGCACCTGCCCCCGGGTGTCGCCCTGCACGGCGACGACGAACAACCGATCGGCGAGGGCGAGTTGGCACTCCTCTCCTACGGACCCGACCCCGAGCTGCACGGAAGCGAGGACGCCTGTCGCGCCGTACTGGCACGGATGCGGCCCGGTGCACGCGCGCTGATCGTGTTCGGCCACCGTGCGGCCGACCTCCCCTACCACCGGCTCCTCGACACTCTGGTGGCCCACCGCTGCCAGGTCCTGCGCGCGGCACCCCTCGACTACGTCCACCTGCACGCGGGCGCGGTCCTCGCGCGCACTGACGAGCTCCTGCCGCCGCACGACTTCTTCGGTCGGCCCGTCCCGTCCGACGGTCACGCCACGGCGCTGCGGATCGCCGACGAGTACGTCTTCGCCGACCTCGCCTCCCGGTCCCTGCGCGCCCGGGTACTGGACTTGGAGGAGACCGTCGAGGAGGCGGAGCGCGCCCGGGGCGCCGCCGGCCAGGACGGGATCGCCGAGCGGCTCTCCGCCGCCGTACGGGAGAAGGAGCAGCTCGCCGCCGCGTTGCGGGCCGCCCGGGACCGGGTCGAGGTGCTGCAGGCGCGCGTGGCCATGCTGGAGGGGTCCACTTCGCTGCGGGTGGGAAAGGCGCTGGTGTCGGCCGCACGGTCGCCGAAGCGGGGGGCGGCCCGGCTGCCGGGGGAGCTGTACGGACTGTGGCGCGGGCGGCGTCGATCGGCCGCTCCCGCATCGGAGAGCGCGCCGAAGGGCCGGGCCGAGCCGGACGTGTCCCTCGACGGCCGTTTCCATCTCGCCCATCGCGCCCTGACGGCAGGGCCCCGCGACCGTCTCGTCCTCGCCGGTGTGCTCACCCCCGCCACCGCGGAGGACTTCGCGGCGGACGTCGTCGTCAACCGGCTGCTGCCGCACGACGGGCGGCTGCTGGTGCAGCGCACCGACCCGGATGTGCTCGTGGTGCAGCTGAGTGCCTGCACCGGTGACGGGCCCTGGTGGCTGACCGGCACCGGCCTCGCCCCGGACCTGGACCGCACGCTCGCCGAACTGCTCGCCGAGACAAGGGTCCTGGGCCGGTCGGCCGTGCTGTGGCGGGACGCTCCCGCCTCCGCCGCGCCCGGGCTCGCCCGGTTCGTCTGGGACGCCGTGCTCGACGCCGACACCGGCGTACGGCTCGCCCGGCTCGACCCGGCGGTGGAGGGCCGGGAGCGGCTGCGCGAGGCGTTCCGGTCGGACAGCACCCGGGTACGGCTGGCGCAGCTGGCGCGGCGGGCCGGTGCCCCGGATCCGGTGGACGAGCGGCGCGTCGCCGTACTGGCCGCGCCCCGGGACCGCACCGACGTCGCCCGGCTCGTCGGCCAGGTGCTCGGCCAACTGCACCGCCCGGCCGAGGTCGTCGTGCCCGATCCGGCGGGGCTCGACGAACTCACCGCCGCCGGAGTGCCGGTACGCCGAGGGCAGCCCCGGGCGCCCTGGGTCGCCGACTGGACGGACCTCACCGAGGACCGGCCCGACACCCTGCTGCTCGACCTGATGTGCGCCCAGGAGTACTCCGGCGCGGACGCGGTGGGCCACACGCCGGCTGCCGACGACTACGTCTTCGTACCGTCGCTGCACCCCCTGCTGGTACGCCGGTCGCTGCACCTGTCCGGCACGGCACCGGACACGTGGGCCGCTCAGGGACACCGTCTGTTCGCCGTGCGCGGGAAGGAGCCGTCATGAGCCGCATGGGGGAGTTGTCATGAGCCGCATGCTGCGGGCGCTCGTCTACGGCGACGTGGACCTCAACCTCATCGACGGCTCCGCCGTGTGGGCCCAGTCGACGGTGCAGGCCCTGTCCCGGGCGGGCTGTGCGACCCGGCTGGTCCTCAAGTCGCCCGTCCGCACCGGCCGGTTGACCGATCCGCTGGCCGAGCTGCCCGGGGTCACCCTGGTGAGCCCGCACGAGGAGCGGCTGCTGCCGGGCCTGGGCGACCGGCCCATGTCGCCGGTGCAGGCCGCACAGGTACTCACCCGGCTGGACGAGGACGACCCGTGCGACCTGCTGGTGCTGCGCGGCCGGCGGCTGGTCACGCGGATCGTGGCCGACGGCCGGTTCGACGGGCGGATCTGGGCCTATCTCACCGACATCCCGCAGTCGGCCGCCGAGATGACCGAGGCGGCCCGCACGGACCTCACCCGTATCGCCGAGGCCGCGCACCGACTCCTGTGCCAGACGGAGGAGTTGCGCTGCCTCCTGGAGACCTGGGTGCCGGAGGCGTGCGGCAAGTGTGTGCTGAGCCCGCCCGCCGTGCCCGAGCCGGGCTTCGAGCTGCCGGACCGGGACGGACCGCACGATCCGCTGCGGCTCGTCTACACCGGCAAGTTCGCGCCCCGGTGGAACACCCTGCCCATGACCCGGCTGCCGGAGCTGCTCGCCGAACGCGGTGTTCCCGCCGAACTGCACACCGTCGGCGACAAGATCCACGACGACCCGGCCCACCCGGGCTTCCGGACCGACATGGCGCGGGCGCTGGCCGGCACTCCCGGCGTCCACCACCACGGCGGCCGGCCGCGCGAGGAGGCCATGCGCATCGCCGCCGACTGCGACCTGGGCCTCGGATGGCGGGACCCGGTGCTCGACTCCAGCCTCGAACTGTCCACCAAGGTCCTGGAGTTCGGCGCTCTGGGCCTGCCCGTGGTCCTCAACCGCACCCCGGCGCACGAGGCGTTGCTCGGCACCGACTATCCGCTGTTCGTGCCGGGACGCGCCGGACTCGACGACGCCGCAGAAGCCGTCGCACGCGCCGTCCGTGAGCCGGAGGCGCGGCGCCTCGCGGCCGCCCGCTGCCGCGAGGCCGCCCGGCAGTACACCCTGGACGGCGCGGCCGCCCGCTGGCGCGCCCAGCTCGCGAGGGCCTTCCCCGCCGCACCCACCGAGGTGACGACCCGCCGGCGGCCTCTGCGGGTGGGTGTCGCGGGGCACGACCTGAAGTTCCTCATCCGGCTGCTCGACCACTTCCGTGCGCTGCCCGGTCTCGACGTACGGGTCGACGCCTGGCCGGCGCTGGCCCGCCACGACCCGGACGCGAGCCGGGAACTCGCCGACTGGGCGGACGTCGTGGTCGTCGAGTGGTGCGGCCCGGCCGCCGTCTGGTACAGCCGCCACAAGCGGCGCGGAAGCCGGCTCGTCGTCCGGCTGCACCGCTTCGAACTGGACGCCCCCTGGCCCCGCCAGATCGACATCGACGCCGTCGACCGGGTGGTGTGCGTCAGCCCGTACTACGCCCGCCGCACCCGCGAGCACACCGGCTGGCCCGCCTCGAAGGTCGTGGTGGTCCCCAACTGGGTGGACACCGAGCAACTGGACCGGCCCAAGGCACCCGGCGCCCACCACCGCCTCGGCATGATCGGCATCGCGCCCAGCCGCAAACGCCTCGACCTCGGCCTCGACGTGCTGGAGGTGCTGCGCGCGAGGGACCCGCGCTGGCATCTGTCGGTCAAGTCCAAGCCGCCCTGGGAGTACTGGTGGATCTGGAACAAGCCCGAGGAGCGGGCGCACTACGACGCCGTGCTGCGCCGGATGCAGACCTCGCCGCTGCTCGACGGGGCCGTCGTCTTCGATGCGTTCGGGCCGGATGTGGGTGGCTGGCTGCGGCGGGTCGGGCATGTGCTGTCCACCAGCGACGACGAGAGCTTCCACCTCGCGCCCGCCGAGGGCATGGCGTCGGGCGCCGTACCCTCGCTGCTGCCGTGGCCCGGGGCGGACGAGATCTACGACCGGCGGTGGATCCACGACAACCCCGAGGCGATGGCGGAGGCGATCGCCTCGCTCGGCGAGGACGGCTGGCGGTCCGCCGGGGAGCTGGCCCGCACCCAGGTACGGGAGGGTTTCTCCCTGGAGCGGGTCGCGGAGGCCTGGACGGAGCTGCTCGTGTCGGGGTGAAGGACACAGCTGCGCGTGCCGGGGTGAAAGACGCAGCTGCTCGTGTCGGGGTGATGCCCGAGTCCCCGGAGCCGTCATGGCATCCGGGGACTCGGCGGGGGCGCGCAGGATCGGCGCGGGGTCAGGCCGTCACCGTCTCCGGCTGCGCGGCCTCCGGGGGCGTGCGCTCGCCGAGCTGCTCCGTCGGGATCCTCGCGGTCTCGCGGGCCGAGAGGGCGGCCACGACCGGCGGCACGCACAGGGCCGCCGTGAACAGGGCCACCGCGGACCAGTCGTCGCCGTTCGGGCCGGCGATCTGTGCGGCGAAGGTGACCGCGAAACCGGCGACCGCGAAGCCGATCTGGGTGCCGATGGCCATGCCGGACAGCCGGACGCGGGTGGAGAACATCTCGCCGTAGAAGGAGGGCCACACGCCGTTCGCGGCGCTGTAGACCACACCGAAGGTGACGATGCCCAGCAGCAGGGTCAGCGGGTAGGAGCCGGTGGAGATCGACCACAGGTAGAGGAACATCGTCACACCGCTGCCGGCCGCACCGATCAGGTACACCGGGCGGCGGCCGATGCGGTCCGACAGCGTGGCCCACAGCGGGATCGCGGCGAGGGCGACCAGGTTGGCGAGGGCGCCGACCCACAGCATGGAGGACCTGCTCATCCCGACCGCGTCGCTCGTGGCGTACGACAGCGCCCACACCGTGAAGATCGTGCTGACCGAGGCGACCAGCGCACCGGCGATCACCCGCAGTACGTCCGCCCAGTGCTCCCGCAGCAGCACCGCGAGCGGCAGCTTGGCCACGCCCTCGGAGGCGGCCTGCTGCTCGAAGGCCGGAGTCTCCTCCAGCTTGCGGCGGATGACATAGCCGACGACGGCGACCGCGATGCTCATCCAGAACGGAACCCGCCAGCCCCACGACAGCAGCTGCTCCTCCGGCAGCGCGGCGACCGGGATGAAGACAAGGGTGGCCAGCAGCTGTCCGCCCTGGGTGCCGCTCAGCGTGAAGCTGGTGAAGAAGCCGCGCCGGTGCGGTGGCGCGTGTTCCAGGGTCATCGAGTTGGCGCTCGCCTGCTCGCCCGCCGCCGAGATGCCCTGCAGTACCCGGCACAGCACCAGCAGGACGGGCGCCAGGGTGCCGACCTGGTCACGGGTCGGCAGACAGCCGATGAGGAACGTCGACACGCCCATCAGGATCAGCGTGAAGACCATGATCTTCTTACGGCCCACCCGGTCCCCGAAGTGACCGAGGAACAGCGCGCCGATCGGACGGGCCGCGTAGGCCACACCGAACGTGGCCAGCGACAGCAGAGTGGCGGTCGCCGGGTCGGACTCGTCGAAGAAGACCTCGGGGAAGATCAGCGCGGCCGCGCTGCCGTAGATGAAGAAGTCGTAGTACTCCAGAGCGCTGCCGATCCAGGCAGCCGTGGCCGCCTTCTTCGGCTGGCCGACGGGGGTGTCGGGGACGGACACAGGGGTGCTCCTTCGAGGGGACTCCAACATACGTGGAGTGAGCGGAGAGGAGAGGTGCCGGATCCCTGGGGTGACGGGTCGGCCGCGCCGGGTGCTACCCGGCTAATTAACCCACTGGATAGTTAGTAGCGGTTGGCTACGGATGTTGCGCCGACGTTTCCCGGGTGTCAAGAGGTCGTGCCGAAGGGACTTGCCGCGCTCAGTCCGCCGCCCGCTCCGCGGTCAGGTACGCGATCACCATGTCGCCGAGCATCGCGCGGTAGTGCTCGCGCTGCGCCGGATCCACCAGGTCGCGGCCGAACAGGGCGCCGAAGGTGTGCCGGTTGGAGACTCGGAAGAAGCAGAAGGAGCTGATCATCGCGTGCAGGTCGACGGCATCGACGTCGGCCGTGAACAGGCCGGACTTCTGCCCCGACTCCAGGATCCGGCGGATCACGTCCAGCGCCGGTGAGCCGATCTTGCCCAGCTTGGCGGAGGCGGCGATGTGCTCGGCCCCGTGGATGTTCTCGATGCTGACCAGGCGGATGAAGTCGGGGTGCTGCTCATGGTGGTCGAAGGTCAGCTCCGCCAGGCGCCGGATGGCCGCGACCGGGTCCAGGTGCTCGACGTCGAGCTGCTGCTCGGCCTCCCGGATCACGCCGTACGCCCGCTCCAGGACGGCCGTGAACAGCTGCTCCTTGCCGCCGAAGTAGTAGTAGATCATCCGCTTCGTGGTCCGGGTGCGGGCGGCGATCTCGTCGACGCGGGCGCCGTCGTAGCCGGCGCGGGCGAACTCGTGCGTCGCGACGTCGAGGATCTCGGCCTTGGTACGGGCGGCGTCACGGATCCGTCCGCCTGTTCGTGCCGGCTCTTCGACGCTGGTCATCGGCTTCCTTCGGCGAGGGGTGAGCGCTCCCCGGTGGCCCACCCGCGTGCCGGTGATTGTAGAAGCCCGCTCGCCTCGTGTGGCGGGACGGCCCTTCCCAATCCCGGGTGCCGCCTGCTATGACTAACTCACCAGTTCGTACATTAGTGACCCGCTCAGGAGGTCCCGGTGGCCAAGGACGCCAAGGACTCGTATCTCGTCGGGTTGATCGGTTCCGGCATCGGCCCGTCGCTCAGCCCCGCGCTGCACGAGCGGGAGGCCGGCCGGCAGGGCCTGCGCTACCTGTACCGGCTCATCGACATCGACGCGCTCGGCGTCCCGCCCGAGGCGGTGGGCGACCTGGTGCGGGCCGCCCGTGACCTGGGCTTCGACGGGCTCAACATCACGCACCCGTGCAAGCAGCTCGTCATCGGGCACCTGGACGCGCTCGCCCCGCAGGCCGAGGCGCTGGGCGCGGTCAACACCGTCGTCTTCGAGGACGGCCGGGCCGTCGGCCACAACACCGACGTCACCGGCTTCGCCGCGTCCTTCGCGCGCGGGCTGCCCGACGTGCCGCTGGAACGGGTCGTGCAGCTGGGCGCCGGGGGAGCGGGGGTGGCTGTCGCCCACGCCATGTTGACGCTCGGTGCGGAGCGGGTCACCGTCGTCGATGCGGTGAGCGACCGAGCGGTTGATCTCGCCGGGGCGCTGAACCGGCACTTCGGTGCGGGACGGGCGGCTGCCGCCGGGTCCGACCGGCTCGCCGAGCTGCTGGCCGGCGCCGACGGCATCGTGCACGCCACGCCTACAGGTATGGCCGCGCACCCAGGCTTGCCGTTTCCCGCGGAGCTGCTTCATCCCGGGCTTTGGGTGGCCGAGGTGGTCTATCGACCGCTGGAGACGGAACTGGTGCGTGCCGCCCGGGCGGTTGGCTGCGCGACCTTGGACGGGGGTGGGATGGCTGCGTTCCAGGCGGTGGATGCCTTCCGCTTGTTCACGGGTCGTGAGCCCGACAGCGTGCGGATGCTGGCGGACATTGCGGAGATGGCCGGTGCTGCGGAGAGCTCGGTGGGCGAGGCGGTATGAACGCTGCGGGCCGTCTGTGGCTGGTCGCGCAGTTCCCCGCGCCCCTATCGGGGCGCTGCAGTACCGCAACTTGAAGGAGCAATCCATGCGTACGTCCATTGCCACCGTCTCCCTCAGCGGATCCCTCACCGAGAAGCTGACCGCCGCATCCCGGGCCGGGTTCGACGGCGTCGAGATCTTCGAGAACGACCTGCTGGCCGGCCCGCTGTCCCCCGAGGAGATCCGCAGCCGCTGCGCCGATCTCGGGCTCAGTATCGACCTCTACCAGCCCATGCGGGACATCGAGGCCGTGCCCGCCGACGAGTTCGGGCGCAATCTGCGGCGGGCCCGGCACAAGTTCGAGGTGATGCGGCGGCTCGGGGCCGACACCGTGCTCGTGTGCTCCAGCGTGCACCCGCTCGCCGTGGACGACGATGCGCTCGCCGCGTATCACCTGCGCCAACTTGCCGACCTGGCCCAGGACTTCGGGATCCGGGTGGCGTACGAGGCGCTGGCCTGGGGGCGGCATGTCAACACGTACACCCACGCCTGGCGGATCGTCGAGGCCGCCGACCATCCCGCGCTCGGCACCTGTCTGGACAGCTTCCACATCCTCTCGCGCGGGTCCGACCCCAAGGGCATCGCGGACATCCCCGGCGAGAAGATCTTCTTCCTTCAGCTCGCCGACGCCCCGCTGCTCGCGATGGACGTCCTCCAGTGGAGCCGCCATTACCGCTGCTTCCCGGGACAGGGCGGCTTCGATGTCGCCGGGCTGGTCCGCCACGTCCTGCACACGGGATACGAAGGGCCGCTCTCCCTGGAGGTCTTCAACGACGTCTTCCGGCAGGCCGAGGCCGGCCCGACCGCCGTGGACGCTCACCGCTCCCTGATCGTGCTGCAGGAAGCGGTCGGCCTGGCGACCCCGCCCGCACCCGTCGTCCCGACCGGCGTCGCCTTCGCCGAACTGGTCACGCCCGATGCCGAACCGGTCTCGGCGCTGCTCGGTGCCCTGGGCTTCACCCGTACCGCGCGGCACCGCAGCAAGCCGGTCGATCTCTGGCAGCAGGGCGAGGCCCGCGTCCTGGTCAACACCGCGGGCGCCGCACGCCGTGACGGCACCGGACTCGCCGCCATCGGCCTGGAGTCACCGGACCCGGCCGCCGCCGCCCGCCGCGCCGAGGCCCTCCTGGCCCCCGTCCTGCCCCGCCGCCGCGCCCTGGAGGACGCCCCGCTCGACGCGGTCGCGGCACCCGACGGCACGGAGCTCTTCTTCTGCGCGACGGACCGGCCCGATCTGCCCAGCTGGCGCGCCGACTTCGCGGACGTCGGGCCCGAGGCCGGGACCCCGGGCGTGCACCGCATCGACCACCTCGCCCTCACCCAGCCCTGGCACCACTACGACGAGGCGACCCTCTTCCACCGCAGCGTCCTCGGGCTGCACGCCCAGGAGAGCGTCGACGTCGCCGACCCGTACGGCCTGATGCGCAGCCGCGCCGTCACCAACCCCGACGGCAGCGTGCGGATCGCCCTGAGCGTCGGCGCCGCGCCCACGGACGACACGGTGCACGCCCAGCACATCGCGCTGACCACGGACGACGTGGTCGCCGCGGCCCGCCGCTTCCGGGCGGCGGGCGGCCGGATGCTGCCGATCCCGGCCAACTACTACGACGACCTGGCGGCCCGGTACGAGTTCGCGGACGGTGAGCTGGAGACGTACCGCGAGCTGGGCATCCTCTACGACCGTGACGCGTACGGCGAGTTCCGGCACTGCTACACCGTGACCGTCGGCCGTGTCTTCTTCGAACTCGTGCAGCGGGACGGCTACCGGGGTTACGGCGCGCCGAACGCGCCGGTGCGGCTGGCGGCGCAGCACCTGGCGCAGTGACCTACTGGCGGTTGACGGTCCGGGTCACGCCGGCGATGACCGTCGTGGCCAGGATCCAGCCGGTGAGGATGAGGACGTACGACAGCCACTGCTGCCCGTCCTGCGGGGCGAACGCCGTTTCCTGGCCGAAGGAGATCACCGGCAGCAGCAGGTCGAGCGTGTAGAACACCGGATTGAAGTCGGGTGCTTCGTCCGACTTCAGCGCCGGCGGCGCCTGCACCGCGAAGGTGACCGAGCCGACGGCGAGCAGCGACAGCAGCCAGCCCAGGGCACGCATGGGCCGGAAGCCGTAGCCGACCGTGGCGTCCTGGACGTGGCCCCACAGACGGCCGTACCAGGGCAGGGTGGTGCGGTGGCGGCGCTGCTTGGCGAGCTGGACGAGGCGGGCGGCGTGGTCGTCGCCGGTCCGCCGGTAGGCGGCGGTCAACTGCTCGTATCCGTGCGGGTCGAACGGGTCGTCGTCCCGGTTCAGCATGGGCAGCCGACGCTCGGGCGGCACATGCGGGGTGAGGGAGGTGTATGTGAGGTCGAGGATGCGGACCTGGTCCGGCAGCATCTCCGGCTCCAGGTTGAGGTGGTCGATCTGCGAGCGGCGCAGGTTGAGCATGCCCTCGACCTGCGGGCCCTTGCGCAGCCACACCTCGCCGATGACACAGCTGCTCGCCCGCATCGCGGTGCCGCCGGGGTTGGACAGCCTGCTGTACAGCAGGTCGAGCCGGCCGGGGATGCGGGCACCGCGCAGGTCGATGCGGCCGTGCGCGCGCAGCCGTCGGCCGAGCACGTTGGCGCCCACTTCGAGGGCCTCGGCGTTGAGGACGAAGCCGCCGGGATGACGGAGTTCGGCGTCCTCCAGCCGCAGCGAGCCGCTGATCGTGGCGCCGTTGAGACGGATCTCGCCGCGCGTGCGCAGCCGGGACGCGCACAGGTCCTCCCCGACGGTCACCTGGTGGAGCTGGAGAACCGGCGCCTCGGTTCCGTCCGCCGCGGAGATCTCGGTGCTCTCCAGATACAGCGCCCCGGCGATCTGCGCGCCGCCGAGCCGCACCGGCCCGTCGAACCGGCACTTCGTCAGCCGCAGTCCGCCGTCGACCCGGACCCGCGCGGACGCCAGACCCGGCAGCCGGGACCCGGTCAGGTTGAGGTACTTGAGCTGGGCGCCGGAGAAGTCCGGCACGTCGTCGAAGCGGCAGTGACTCAGGCGTACGACGCTGTCGACGGTCGCGTACCGCAGGTCCAGTACGCCGGTGATCCGCGCACCGGCCACCTTGAGGGCGGCCACCTCCCCGCTCTCCACCGGGCCGTCGAGCAGAAGAGCCCGCAACACCGCGGCCCTGACGCTCCGTTGTGGCCCCCAGTCGGCGCCGCCCTCAGCCCCGCTCTCGTCCCCCGCCTCGCGGAAGTCCACGGCCTCGCCTCTGGGAAAGGCCTCCCACACCCGCTGCTCGGCCGGCGTCAGATCGTTGATCTCCATCAGCGGGGACTCTGACGCCGGCCGCTGAACCTGTCAACTCGCGGAGTGGGGCCTGGCGTTCCAGTCCGCGATCACCGGGCGGCCGTGCTCCGTCGACAGACGGCTCACCGTGCCCGTCGCCAGCTGGAACAGACGTCCGTCCGCCGGGGCCAGCCCCAGCCGGCGGGCCGTCACGACCCGTAGGAAGTGGCCGTGCGCCACGAGGATCACGTCGCCGTCGGGGAGCGCCGCCTCCACCCGGGCCAGCACCCGGTCGGCCCGCGCCCCCACCTCGGCCGGTGACTCGCCGGGGTGCCCGTCCGGCCCGGGTGGCACTCCGTCGGTCCACAGGTACCAGTCGGGGCGGGTGCGGTGGATCTCGGCGGTGGTGACGCCCTCGTAGCCGCCGTAGTCCCACTCGTGCAGATCGGGGTCCGGTACCGCCCCCGTCACGCCCGCCAGCTCCGCGGTGCGCACGGCGCGGCTCAGTGGGCTGGTGAGCGCCAGGGAGAAGGTCCGGGCGGACAGGAGCGGGGCGAGGGACTTGGCCTGTTCCTCGCCGTCCTGGGTGAGGGGCAGATCGGTGAAGCTGGTGTGCTGTCCCGATCTGCTCCACTCCGTCTCACCGTGGCGGACCAGCAGAAGATCCCCCACGGCCCGCTACTCCTTCGACTCGACGGCGTGCCCGCCGAACTGGTTGCGCAGCGCCGCGATCATCTTCATCTGCGGGGAGTCGTCCTGGCGGGACGCGAACCGGGCGAACAACGACGCCGTGATCGCGGGCAGCGGCACGGCGTTGTCGATGGCCGCCTCGACGGTCCAGCGGCCCTCGCCGGAGTCCTCCGCGTAGCCGCGCAGCTTCTGCAGGTGCTCGTCCTCGTCGAGGGCGTTCACCGCGAGGTCCAGCAGCCAGGAGCGGATGACGGTGCCCTCCTGCCAGGAGCGGAACACCTCGCGGACGTTGTCCACCGAGTTGACCTTCTCGAGGAGCTCCCAGCCCTCTGCGTAGGCCTGCATCATGGCGTACTCGATGCCGTTGTGGACCATCTTCGAGAAGTGCCCGGCGCCGACCCGCCCGGCGTGGACATAGCCGTACGGCCCTTCCGGCTTGAGTGCCTCGAAGATCGGCTCCAGCCGCTCGACGTGCTGCTTGTCGCCGCCGACCATCAGCGCGTAGCCGTTCTGCAGACCCCACACACCGCCGGAGACGCCCGCGTCGACGAAGCCGATGCCCTTGACGCCGAGTTCGGCGGCGTGCTTCTCGTCGTCCGTCCAGCGGGAGTTGCCGCCGTCGACCACCGTGTCGCCGGGGGAGAGCAGGTCCTTGAGCTCGTCGATGACGGTCTGGGTGGCGGTGCCGGCCGGGACCATCACCCAGACCGTGCGCGGCGCGTCGAGCTGGTGGATCAGTTCTTCGAGGCTCTTGACGTCGGAGACCTCGGGATTGCGGTCGTAGCCGATGACGGTGTGGCCGGCGCGGCGGATCCGCTCGCGCATGTTGCCGCCCATCTTGCCGAGGCCGATCAGGCCCAACTGCATGGCTGTCATGTCAGTTCACTTCCTTGAGTTCACGGTAGGCGGCCACGAGGGCGGCGGTGGAGGCGTCGAGACCGGGCACGTCAGCACCCTCGGTCAGCGCGGGCTCGACCCGCTTGGCGAGGACCTTGCCGAGCTCGACGCCCCACTGGTCGAAGGAGTCGATGTTCCAGATCGCGCCCTGCACGAACACCTTGTGCTCGTACAGCGCGATCAGCTGGCCGAGCACCGAGGGCGTCAGCTCGCGCGCGAGGATGGTGGTCGTCGGGTGGTTGCCGCGGAAGGTGCGGTGCGGCACCTGCTCCTCGGCCACGCCCTCCGCGCGGACCTCGTCGGCCGTCTTGCCGAAGGCGAGCGCCTGCCCCTGTGCGAACTGGTTCGCCATCAACAGGTCGTGCTGCGCCTTGAGTTCGTCGCTCAGCTCGTCGACGGGACGCGCGAACCCGATCAGGTCGGCGGGGATGACCTTGGTGCCCTGGTGGATCAACTGGTAGTAGGCGTGCTGCCCGTTGGTGCCGGGCGTGCCCCACACCACCGGCCCGGTCTGCCAGTCCACGGGGTGGCCGTCGCGCTGGACCGACTTGCCGTTGGACTCCATGTCCAGCTGCTGCAGATACGCCGTGAACTTCGACAGGTAGTGGCTGTAGGGCAGGACCGCGTGCGACTGCGCGCCGAAGAAATTGCCGTACCAGATGCCCAACAGGCCCAGGATCAACGGGGCGTTGGCCTCGGCGGGCGCGGTCTTGAAGTGCTCGTCGACGGTGCGGAAGCCGTCGAGCATCTCCCGGAACCGCACCGGGCCGATGGCGATCATCAGGGACAGGCCGATCGCCGAGTCGTACGAGTAGCGCCCGCCGACCCAGTCCCAGAACTCGAACATGTTGTCCGGGTCGATGCCGAAGTCCGTCACCTTCTCGGCGTTCGTCGACAGCGCGACGAAGTGCCGGGCGACCGCCTTGTCGTCGCCACCGAGCCCGGCCAGCAGCCAGGAACGGGCCGAGGTGGCGTTGGTGATCGTCTCGATGGTGGTGAACGTCTTGGACGCGACGATGAACAGCGTCTCCGCCGGGTCCAGGTCCCGGACCGCCTCGTGGAGGTCGGCGCCGTCGACGTTGGAGACGAACCGGAACGTCAACTCCCGCGCCGTGAACGGGCGGAGAGCCTCGTACGCCATCGCCGGACCCAGGTCGGAGCCGCCGATGCCGATGTTCACGACATTGCGGATACGACGGCCCGTGTACCCGGTCCACTCGCCGGAGCGGACGCGGTCGGCGAACGCGCTCATCTTGTCCAGCACCGCGTGGACCTTGGGAACGACGTTCTCGCCGTCGACCTCGATCACCGCGTCGGCCGGCGCGCGCAGCGCGGTGTGCAGCACCGCCCGGTCCTCGGTGAGGTTGATCTTCTCGCCGCGGAACATGGCGTCGCGCAGCCCGAACACGTCGGCGGCGGCGGCGAGTTCCTGGAGCAGGGCCAGCGTCTCGTCGGTGACCAGGTTCTTGGAGTAGTCGATGAGCAGGTCGCCCACGCGCACGACGTAGCGCTGCGCGCGCCCCGGATCGGCGGCGAACAGCTCACGCAGCTCGGCGTGGAGCAGCGGGCCCGAACGGTGGTCCTCCAGCTCGGTCCACTCGGGGCGCCGGGTCAGCTTGGGCGTCTCAGACATGAGAGGGCGTCTCCTTGGGAGCCTCGCCGCGCAGGGCGACGGCGTACATCTCGTCCGCGTCGAGGCGCCTGAGCTCCTCGGCGATGAGTTCGGAGGTGGTGCGGACCTTCAGGGCGAGGGTGCGCGACGGCTGGCCCGGCAGGGACAGCGTGGCCAGCGGGCCCTCGGGACGGTCGATGACGATCTCGCCGTTCTCGGTGCCGAGGCGCACGCCCGTGACGACCGGTCCGGCGGTGACGACCCGTTCGGCGGTGACGCCGAGGCGTGCCTCCAGCCAGCGGGCCAGCAGCTCGGCGGCCGGGTTGTCGGCCTCGGCCTCCACGGCCGCCGAGACGATCGGCACCCGGGCCTGGTCCAGGGCCGCGGCGAGCATCGAGCGCCACGGGGTGAGCCGGGTCCAGGCGAGGTCGGTGTCGCCGGGTGCGTAGGAGCGGGCGCGGACCTCCAGGTCGGCCAGCGGGGTCTCGGTGGTGTAGAGGTCGGTGATCCGGCGCTGCGCCAGCGCGCCCAGCGGGTCCTTCGACGGGTTCTCCGGCGCGTCCACCGGCCACCACACGACGACCGGGGCGTCCGGCAGCAGCAGCGGCAGCACCACCGAGTCGGCGTGGTCGGACACCTCGCCGTACATCCGCAGGATCACCGTCTCGCCGGTGCCGGCGTCGGCGCCCACCCGGACCTCGGCGTCGAGGTGGGAGCGGGTGCGGTCGCGCGGGGTGCGGGCGTGCCGCTTGATGACGACCAGGGTGCGCGAGGGGTGCTCGTGCGAGGCCTCCTCGGCCGCCTTGATCGAGTCGTAGGCGTTCTCCTCGTCCGTGACGATGACCATCGTCAGGACCATGCCCACGGCCGGTGTGCCGATCGCGCGGCGGCCCTGCACCAGCGCCTTGTTGATCTTGCTTGCCGTGGTGTCGGTCAGGTCGATCTTCATGGCCTGCGCCAGCTCCGTCCGTCTCGTGCGAGCATCTCGTCGGCTTCCTCGGGTCCCCAGCTCCCGGACGCGTACTGCGCCGGCTTGCCGTGCGTGTCCCAGTACTCCTCGATCGGGTCGAGGATCTTCCAGGACTCTTCCACTTCCTGGTGACGTGGGAACAGGTTGGCGTCCCCGAGGAGGACATCCAGGATGAGCCGCTCGTACGCCTCCGGGCTGGACTCCGTGAACGACTCGCCGTACGCGAAGTCCATCGTCACGTCCCGGATCTCCATCGAGGTGCCCGGCACCTTGGAGCCGAACCGGACCGTCACGCCCTCGTCCGGCTGGACGCGGATCACGATCGCGTTCTGGCCGAGCTCCTCGGTGGCGGTGGAGTCGAACGGGGAGTGCGGCGCCCGCTGGAAGACGACGGCGATCTCCGTCACCCGCCGCCCGAGCCGCTTGCCGGTGCGCAGGTAGAACGGCACGCCCGCCCAGCGCCGGTTGTCGACGTTCAGCTTGATGGCGGCGTAGGTGTCGGTCTTCGACCCCGGGTCGATGCCGTCCTCCTGCAGATACCCGAGGACCTGCTCACCGCCCTGCCACCCGGCCGCGTACTGCCCGCGCACGGTGTGCCTGCCGAGGTCCTCCGGCAGCTTCACCGCCTTGAGCACCTTCAGCTTCTCCATCAGCAGCGACGCGGCGTCGAAGGCGGCCGGCTCCTCCATGGCGGTCAGCGCCATCAGCTGGAGCAGGTGGTTCTGGATGACGTCACGGGCGGAGCCGATGCCGTCGTAGTAGCCCGCCCGGCCGCCGATGCCGATGTCCTCGGCCATCGTGATCTGCACATGGTCGACATACGACCGGTTCCAGATCGGCTCGAACATCTGGTTCGCGAACCGCAGCGCCAGGATGTTCTGGACGGTCTCCTTGCCAAGGTAGTGGTCGATACGGAAGACCTGCTCCGGGTCGAACACCTCGTGCACGATCGCGTTGAGCTCACGGGCGCTCGCCAGATCGTGGCCGAACGGCTTCTCGATGACCGCCCGCCGCCAGGACCCCTCGGGGGCGTCCGCCAGGCCGTGCTCCTTGAGCTGCTGGACGACCTTCGGGAAGAACTTCGGCGGTACGGAGAGATAGAAGGCGTAGTTGCCGCTCGTACCGCGCGCCGCGTCGAGCTCGTCGACGGTCTGACGCAGCTGCTTGAACGCCATGTCGTCGTCGAAGTCACCCGGGATGAACCGCATGCCCTCGGCGAGCTGCTGCCAGACCTCCTCGCGGAACTCCGTACGGGCGTGCTCGCGCACCGAGTCGTGCACGACCTGCGCGAAGTCCTGGTCCGCCCAGTCCCGGCGGGCGAACCCGACGAGCGAGAAGCCCGGCGGCAGCATGCCGCGGTTGGCGAGGTCGTACACGGCCGGCATCAGCTTCTTGCGGGACAGATCTCCGGTGACACCGAAGATGACGAGGCCGGACGGGCCCGCGATACGGGGCAGACGGCGGTCTCGGGGGTCGCGGAGGGGGTTGTCCCAGTCCCAGTCGGAGGAGGTCATGCTGCGTCAGCTCCCTTGGTGCCGAGCGACTTCTTCACGGCGTTCAACAGGTCCTGCCACGCCACCTCGAACTTGGCGACGCCCTCGTCCTCCAGTCGGGTGACGACCTCGTCGTACGAGATCCCCAGTGCCTCTACGGCGGCCAGGTCGGCGCGGGCCCGGTCGTAGCCGCCGGTCACCGTGTCGCCGGTGATCTCGCCGTGGTCGGCGGTGGCGTCGAGCGTGGCCTCCGGCATGGTGTTCACCGTGCCGGGAGCGACCAGCTCGTCGACGTACAGGGTGTCCTTGTAGGCGGGGTCCTTGACACCGGTGGAGGCCCACAGGGGGCGCTGCTTGTTGGCCTTGGCACCGGCGAGGGCGGTCCAGCGCTCGCCCGCGAAGACATCCTCATATGCCTCGTAGGCGAGCCGCGCGTTGGCGAGCGCTGCCTTGCCCTTGAGCGCGAGGGCCTCGTCCGTGCCGATCGCCGTCAGCCGCTTGTCGATCTCGGTGTCGACGCGGGAGACGAAGAAGGACGCCACGGAGTGGATGCCGGAGAGGTCCAGGCCCTTCGCGGCCGCCTTCTCCAGGCCGGCCAGGTAGGCGTCCATGACCTCGCGGTAGCGCTCCAGGGAGAAGATCAACGTGACGTTGACGCTGATGCCCTGCGCGATGACCTCGGTGATGGCGGGCAGGCCCGCCCTGGTCGCCGGGATCTTGATCATCACGTTGGGGCGGTCGACCAGCCAGGCGAGCTGCTTGGCCTCGGCGATCGTGGCCGCGGTGTTGTGGGCGAGGCGGGGGTCGACCTCGATGGAGACACGGCCGTCGCGGCCGTCCGTCGCGTCGTGGACGGGCCGCAGGATGTCGGCGGCGGCACGGACGTCGGCGGTGGTCATCATCCGCACGGCCTCGTCGACCGTGACGCCCCGCACCGCGAGGTCGGCGAGCTGCTCCTCGTAGCCCTCACCGGAGCCGATGGCGGCCTGGAAGATGGACGGGTTGGTGGTGACGCCCACGACGTTCTTGTCCGCGACGAGTTCGGCGAGGTTGCCGGACTCGATCCGATTGCGCGACAGGTCGTCCAGCCAGATGGAGACGCCTTCGTCGGAGAGGCGCTTGAGGGTGCCCGCGGTGGCGGTTGTCTCGGTGCTCACTGTGATCATCTTCTTTCAGGCGTTCGGATCAACCGCGGGCGGCAGCAACGGATTCCCGGGCTGCGGCGGCTACGTTCTCGGGGGTGAAGCCGTACTCGGCGAACAGGGTCCCGGCGTCGGCGGAGGCGCCGAAGTGCTCCAGGGAGACGATGCGTCCCGCGTCGCCCACGAACCGGTACCAGGTGAGCCCGATCCCGGCCTCGACGGCGACCCGCGCCTTCACGGCCGGCGGCAGGACGCTCTCGCGGTACTCGTGCGGCTGCTGCTCGAACCACTCCACGGACGGCATCGACACGACCCGCGTACCGATCCCCTCGGCCTCCAGCTGCTCCCGTGCGGCGACGGCGAGCTGGACCTCGGAGCCGGTGGCGATGAGGACGACGTCGGGGATCTCGGTGGAGGAGTCCTTGAGGACGTAACCGCCCTTCGCCGCATCGGGGTTGGGCACGTACGTCGGCACGCCCTGGCGGGTGAGCGCGAGGCCGTGCGGGGCCGGGTCGGTGGAGTGCCGGCGCAGGATCTCGGCCCAGGCGATCGCGGTCTCGTTGGCGTCGGCGGGGCGGACGATGTTCAGGCCCGGGATGGCACGCAGTGAGGCGAGGTGCTCGACCGGCTGGTGGGTGGGGCCGTCCTCGCCGAGGCCGATGGAGTCGTGCGTCCAGACGTACGTCACCGGCAGCTGCATCAGGGCCGACATGCGGACGGCGTTGCGCATGTAGTCGGAGAACACCAGGAAGGTGCCGCCGTAGATACGGGTGTTGCCGTGCAGCGCGATGCCGTTCATCTCGGCGGCCATCGAGAACTCGCGGATGCCGAAGTGGACCGTGCGGCCGTACGGGTCGGCCTCGGGCAGCGGGTTGCCCTTCGGCAGGAACGAACTCGTCTTGTCGATGGTGGTGTTGTTCGACCCGGCGAGGTCGGCGGAGCCGCCCCACAGCTCGGGGATGACCGCGCCGAGCGCCTGGAGCACCTTGCCGGAGGCGGCACGCGTGGCGACCGCCTTGCCCTCCTCGAAGACCGGGACCGAGGACTCCCAGCCCTCGGGCAGCTGGCCGGCGACGATCCGGTCGAACAGCTGGGCGCGCTCGGCGTTGGCGCCGCGCCACTTGTCGAGCTGCTTGTCCCAGGCCGCGTGCGCCTCGGCGCCCCGGTCGAGGGCCCGGCGGGTGTGGGCGAGTACCTCGTCGGCGACCTCGAAGGACTGCTCGGGGTCGAAGCCGAGGATGCGCTTGGTGGCGGCGATCTCGTCGGCGCCGAGCGCGGAGCCGTGGGACGCCTCGGTGTTCTGGGCGTTCGGGGCGGGCCAGGCGATGATCGTGCGCATCGCGATGATCGAGGGGCGCTCGGTCTCGGCCTGCGCCGCCTTGAGCGCCGCGTACAGCGCGTGCACGTCGATGTCCCCGCCCAGGGCCGGTTCGACCCGCTGCACGTGCCAGCCGTACGCCTCGTACCGCTTCAGCACGTCCTCGGAGAACGCGGTGGCCGTGTCGCCCTCGATGGAGATGTGGTTGTCGTCGTACAGGAAGACCAGGTTGCCGAGCTTCTGGTGGCCGGCGAGCGAGGACGCCTCGGCCGAGACGCCCTCCTCCAGGTCGCCGTCGGAGACGATCGCCCAGATGGTGTGGTCGAACGGGGACTCGCCCTGCGGGGCCTGAGGGTCGAACAGGCCGCGCTCGTAGCGGGCGGCCATCGCCATGCCGACCGCGTTGGCGACACCCTGGCCGAGCGGGCCGGTCGTGGTCTCGACGCCCGCGGTGTGGCCGTACTCGGGGTGGCCCGGCGTCTTCGAACCGTGCGTCCGGAACGCCTTGAGGTCGTCGAGCTCCAGCTCGTACCCGGCAAGGAAGAGCTGGGTGTAGAGCGTGAGCGAGGTGTGGCCGGGGGAGAGAACGAAACGATCTCGCCCGCTCCACTCAGGATCGGCGGGATCGTGGCGCATCACCTTCTGAAAGATCGTGTACGCGGCCGGCGCCAGGCTCATCGCGGTGCCGGGGTGACCGTTCCCGACCTTCTGCACGGCATCCGCGGCCAAGAGGCGCGCGGTGTCGACGGCACGCCGGTCGAGTTCGGTCCATTCGAAGCTGTCCGGTGTCTGCGTGCTCATCTTCAAGAAGTCCTCGATCGGAGCGAAGTGGCTGGTTCAACGCGTTCAAAAGTAAAAGTCTGACTTTTACGAGGGAAGGTCGGCGTGTGTCAGGCTGTGGTGAAAGTGGGACACCGCGAGGAGTGCTGCGCACGGCTGAGCGGGAGCGGTACTCGAGTGAGACGGCACGAGACGGACATGGTGGACACAAGGGCTGAAGGTGGCGACGGGATACGGACGTTTCCCTTCCCGGTCGATCTGAGCGTCCTCGGCGTCGGTATGCAGGTCGGCCAGATGGGCACCGGACGCACATGGCACGCCGCCGACGCCCCGCTGGAGCGGGTTCACCGCATCGACTTCCACGTCGTGATGCTCTTCGGCGAAGGGCCCGTACGTCACATGATCGACTTCGCCGAGTACGAGGCGAACGCCGGCGACGTGCTGTGGATCCGCCCCGGCCAGGTCCACCGCTTCTCGGGGACGGGCGGGTACCGAGGCACCGTCCTGACCATGCAGCCAGGCTTCCTGCCCCGTGCGACGGTCGAGGCGACGGGCCTCTACCGCTATGACCTCCCGCCTCTGCTCCACCCCGACGAGCCGCAGCTCAGCGCCCTGCGGTCGGCCCTCGCCCAACTGCAGCGCGAGTACGAGGACACGACCACGCTGCCGCTGAGCCTGCACACGGCCGTGCTGCGGCACTCGCTGACGGCGTTCCTGCTGCGGCTGGCGCATCTCGCCGCGAGCTCGGCGGAGGCGGCGCGGGGGCAGGCCGACACGACGTTCACGCTCTTCCGCGATGCGGTGGAGAAGGGCTTCGCCACGAACCACAGTGTCAGCGCGTACGCCGACCAGCTCGGCTACTCACGCCGGACCCTTGTGCGGGCGGTCCGTGCGGCGACCGGGCAGACGCCGAAGGGGTTCATCGACCGGCGGGTGATTCTGGAGGCCAAGCGGCTGCTTGCTCATACGGACATGCCGATCGGGCGGGTGGGGGCGGCGGTCGGGTTTCCGGACGCGGCGAACTTCTCCAAGTTCTTCCATCAGCACACGGAGGTGACGCCGGCGGCGTTCCGTGCGGAGCTGCGTTGATCGGGCGCGATCGGGGGTGCCGCTTTGGGCTGTCTGGCGTCTGCGGGTTCGTTGTGGCTGGTCGCGCAGTTCCCCGCGCCCCTGAAGGGCGTTACGCCGACCGCGTCTCGTACATGCGCAGCGCGACCACGAGCCCCGATGCGGCCGTAAGCGCCGCGACCGTCCAGATGGCCGTCGTGATGCCATACGCGTCGGCCAGGGCACCGGCGAGCAGCGCCCCCACGGCGAACCCCCCGTCCCGCCACAGGCGGTAGACGCCAACCGCGCGTGCCCGCCAGGCCGGGTGGGCGACGTCGCCGATGACGGCGAGCAAGGTCGGGTAGACCAGTGCGGTGCCGATGCCGAGCAGGACCTGTGCGACCGCCCACATGGAGAACGTCGTTCCCTCGGCGACAAGGCCGATCGCGGCCGCCTGCAGCAGCATGCCAGCCGTGATGAGGGCTTTGCGGCCGACGTGGTCCGACCACCAGCCGGTGACCAGTTGCCCCGCACCCCAGACCGCCGGATACAGCGCGGCCAGCACGCCGATCTCCGCGACCGACAGGCCGTGCGCGGCGAAGAGCAGCGGGAAGATGCCCCAGGCGAGGGCGTCGTTGAGGTTGTTGACCAAGCCCGCCTGGCTCGCTGCCGACAGCGCCCGGTCGGTGAGGCTGGTCCGCCGCGCGATCTGAGCAGTCGTCAACTCCCGTTCCGCCGCTGCCTGCACGGGGTGCACAGCCGCCTCGGCGCGGGCGTGTTCGCGGGTTTCCTGGACGGCGAAGACCGACAGGCCCAGGGCCAGGACGAGATACGCGGCGCCGAGTAGGAAGGGTTCGGGGCGCAGTCCGGCGTGTTCGGCGATGGCGCCCGTGGCCATCGCGGTGGCGGCCACGGCGCCGTACCCGGCGGCCTCGTTGAGGCCCATGGCGAGGCCCCGCCGTTCCGGACCCGCCAGGTCGATCTTCATGATGACCGTCGTGGACCAGGTCAGGCCCTGGTTGACGCCCAGCAGGACGTTCGCGGCGACGATCCAGCCCCAGGACGGACCCCAGGCCAGCATCGCGGGCACGGGCAGCGCGATCAGCCAGCCGGCGATCAGCACGGGCTTGCGGCCGTACCGGTCGGACAGGGTGCCCGCGAAGAAGTTGGTCACCGCCTTCGTCGCGCCGAACGCCAGAATGTAGGTGAAAGCGGCGGTGTAGGCGGACAGGTGGAAGACGTCGTCGGCGAGCAGCGGCAGCACGGTGCGCTCCTGGCCGAGCATGCCGCCGACCAGGGCGTTGACGAGGACGAGCAGGCTGAACTGGGCGAGGTTGGCGCGCAGTCCGAGCCGTACGGCGCCGGCGTCGGTGTGCGCGGTCACGCACCCTCCTGCAGCGGGCGGCCGGTGGCCTCGGCCCAGTCGGCCGGGCCGCCCGCGAGGACGGCGAGGCCCTCGTGCCCGGCGCGTTGCAGCAGGCTCGCGGCCGTCATGGCGCGCTCACCGTGCCCGCAGTGCACGAGCGCACCCGACGGCGCCTCGTCCGCACGGGCGGCCAGATCGCCGAGCTCGATGGCGACCGCGCCCGGGATGTGCCCGGACTCCCACTCGGACCGCTGACGAACGTCGAGGACGGGACGATCGCCCACGCCGTCGGCGGCGACAACCTCGACGGTCACCCGCTCGCCGCCGTCGGCCGTCCAGGCGTCCATCGTCAGATGCCCGCACAGTCGCTCGTAGCCGATCTTCAGCGCCTGCCAGGTGAGTTCGGCGAGGTCCTGGCCGGGCTGGGTGACGAAGACCAGGGGGCTGTCGTCGGGCAGCAGCCAGCCCAGCCAGGAGGCGAACGCGTCGCGCAGCCGGATGGAGACGGCGCCGGGAACGTGCCCCGCGGCGAAGTCCCGCACCCCGCGTACGTCGACGATCTGCGCGCCCTGGCCGAGCAGTTCCCGTACGGCGGCCGGGGACAGCGCCGGGAGCGAGGGCTCGGCGGCGAGCAGCCCGGGGCCACGCCGGTTGATTTCTGCGAGCCGCTCGAAGTACGCGGGGTAGGAGCCGAGGCTGCCGAGCAGTTCCCGTACGAAACTGGCCTCGTCCGGCGCGGCCAGCAGGGCGTTGGCCCGCTTCTGGGCGCCGATGGTCGTCGTGCGCTCGGCGCCGGGCGGGGCGGAGCAGAAGGAACCGGCGCCGTGCGTGGGCCATACGGCCGTCATGTCCGGGAGCCGGGACAGGCGCCGCAGGGACTGGTACTGGGCGCGGGCCAGCTCCTCCGCGCGGGCGGGGCCGAGGAGATCGGTGCGGGCGGCCGAGCCGACGATCAGCGAGCCGCCGGTGAACACGCCCACTTCCCGGGCGCCGTCGAGGAGGAGGAAGGACAGGTGCTCGTCGGTGTGACCGGGGGTGGCCAGCGCGCGCAGGGTCAGCCCGCCCAGGTCCACCTCGTCTCCGTCGGCCAGCCCGTGGTGGTCGAAGGTGCGCCGCCCGGCGGCGGAGGCCAGTACCGTCGCCCCGTCGTCGGCGGCGAGCTGCAGCGCGCCGGTGAGGAAGTCGGCGTGCAGGTGTGTGTCCGCGGCGAAGGCGACGGTCAGCCCACGCCGTTCGGCCGCCGCACGGAGGGCACGCAGATCGCGGCTCGCGTCCATGGCCAGGGCGCGGCCGTCACCGAGGTCGACGAGATACGCACTGTTGCCGAGACCGGCGTCGACCAGCGGAACCAGATGATCGTCGGCGAAGCCCACGGGGTCCTCCAGATGCCACGGTACGGGCCGGACGCCCCACGCGCCCACCCCTCACTCCCGTCACTTACAATATTCCATGGAATGATGGAGGATGCCATGGGAGACGCGGTCGGCAAAGCCGCCCTGTACGACGCCTTCGCCCGCACCGGCAAGGCGCTGAGCAGCGGAAAACGCCTCGAACTGCTCGATCTGCTGGCCCAGGGCGAGCGCACTGTCGACGCCCTCGCCAAGGCCGCCGGCCTGAACCTGACCACCGCCTCGGCGCACCTCCAGACCCTCCGGCAGGCCGGCCTGGTCGCCACCCGCCGCGACGGCGTACGCATCCACTACCGCCTGGCCGGCGACGACGTGGCCGCCCTCTACGCCCTGCTCCGGCGCGTCGCCCAGACGCACCAGCCCGCCGTCGAACCCGCCCGCGCCGCCTACCTGGGGGCCGACGACACCACGGCCGTCGACCGCGAGGAACTGCTCTCCCGCGCGGCGGCCGGCGAGATCGTCGTCCTGGACGTACGTCCGGCCGAGGAGTACGCGGCCGGGCACATCCCGGGCGCCCTGTCCATCCCGGTCGACCAACTCGCCGACCGCATCACCGAGTTGCCCGAGGACGCCGAGGTGGTGGCCTACTGCCGAGGTGCCTACTGCGTCCTGGCCCATGACGCCGTACGCCTTCTGCGAGACCGCGGCCGCCGGGCCGTCCGGCTCACCGACGGGATGCTGGAGTGGCGGCTGGCTCAGCTGCCGGTGGAGGCGGCGGCGTGAACGGCTGAAGCCCCCGCGAGGACCACCGAGGTCTCGCGAGGGCATCGACAACGTATGGGTCAGCGACCGAAGTTGAACCAGTTCACGTTCACGAAGTCCGACGGCTGACCGCTGGTGAAAGTGAGATAGACGTCGTGCGTGCCGGTCACCCCGCTGATGTTGGCCGGGATGGTCCGCCATGACTGCCAGCCGCCTGTGTTGCCCACCGCGAAGCTGCCGATCGGCGCGTTGCTGCGGCTGTCCAGGCGCACCTCGACCAGGCCGCTGATGCCGCTCGCCGCACCGCTCGCCACCCGGCCGACGAACTGAGTGGCCGCCGTGGAACCGAAGTTGACGCCCCGGTACAGCGCCCAGTCGCCGTTCGCGAGGGAGCCGATGTTCTGGCCGCCGCCCGAGTCGGAGGTGGACTCGGTGCTCGCGCCGCTCTGGCCGTCGTACGACTCGGCCTGGATGGCGCTGTAGGCGTCACGGTTGCCCGTCGGCGGGGGTGTGGTACCGCTCCCACCGGTCGACAGCACCTGGATGTAGTCGACGACCATCGGGTGGCCGGGCTGGGTGTCGGCGTCCAGTCCGCCGCCGAAGGCGTCCGGGAAGGCGCCGCCCATCGCCACGTTCAGGATGATGAAGAAGCCGTGGTTGGTGGCTTTGGACCAGGTCGTCGCGTCCATCTGGCCGGCGTTGACCGAGTGGAACTGGGTGCCGTCGACGTAGAAGCGGATCGTCTCCGGACTCACCGAGCGGTCCCACTCCATGGTGTAGGTGTGGAACGCCGACTGGCACGTCGAGCCGGGGCAGGCCGTGTAGTTGCCGAGGCCGGTCGTCTCGTTGCACGGGCCGCCGGGGTTGGTGCCGCAGTGCAGCGTGGCCCAGACCCGGTTCAGGCCCTGGACGTTCTCCATGATGTCCAGCTCGCCCACGCTCGGCCAGTTCTGGTAGTTGCCGCGATAGGGGGCGCCCAGCATCCAGAACGCCGGCCAGTAGCCCTCGGCGGCGGTGCCGGTGACGTTCGGCATCTGGATGCGGCCCTCGACGCGCAGCTTGCCGCCCGCCGGGGGCTGGAAGTCGGTCCGCACGGTCTCGATACGGCCCGAGGTCCATCGGCCGGCCGCGTCGCGCCGGGGCGTGATGCGGAGGTTGCCGTTGCCGTCGAGCGAGACGTTGTCGGTGCTGTTCGTCATCGTCTCGACCTCGCCGGTACCCCAGTTGGCGGGGCCGCCCGGATACGACGTGCCGATGTCGTACTGCCAGTTGGAGGTGTTCACGCCGGTGTTCGCGGCGCCGTTGAAGTCGTCGAGGAAGACCTGCGTCCAGCCCGTCGGGGGCGTGGGCGCGGAGGCGTTCGCGGATGGGACGGCGACGGTGGCGGCGGCCGCCGCCAGACCGAGAGTGCCGAGCGCCGCGACGAGCACGCGGGTGAGGGGGCGGCGTCTGCGGTGTATGCCGGAGGGTTCGCTCATGGGGGTGCTGCCTCTCGGTGTACGGAGTGGGGAGTTGAGAATGCGGGTGCTTTTGAGAGCGCTCTCAGAGTCTCGCCAATGTGCTCCCCGTCCCACCGGTCGTCAAGAGGTGAAGCAGAGAAAAGCCTTGCGCCGCAGGAAAGTTCACCCTATGAATGCGTGAATGTGCCGGAGCGCGCTGCCTGGGAGAGGGAAGAGGCCCTGATCGCATGGAACTCGTCTTCACCGGCCGGGTGATCGAATGGCGCGGGCCGGCGCCGTACTACTTCGTCCGCGTTCCGGACGAGGAATCCGGTGACATCCGGGAGGTGGCCGCGATGGCCACGTACGGCTGGGGTGTCATCCCGGTCGAGGCACGGATCGGCGAGGTCGCCTTCGAGACGTCGCTCTTTCCCAAGGACGGCGGCTATCTGCTGCCGCTCAAGAAGGCCGTGCGTGCGCCGCAGGGGCTCGGGTCCGGTGACGAGGTGGCCGTGAAGATGGCCGTCCGCCTCTAGGAGTTCTCGACGTACGTGGACAGGTCCTGGACGGCACTGTCTCGCCGACCCGACACGGTCGGCGAGACAGTGCCGTCACAACGTTTGCGGGGTGTGATCAGCCGAGCGCGGCGGGAGAGTGGGCGTTGCGCAGGAGCAGTGCTGCGGTGCCGGAGCCGTCGGCGGGGACGGTCCATACGTCCTTGGTGCCGTCGTCGTGTTGCTCGGCGTAGGCGAGGGTGGAATTGTCCAGCCAGGCCGCTTGGTCGTCCACGCTTCGGGTTTCGGCGGTGCGGGTGACCCGGTTGGTGGCCAGGTCGAGCACGGAGAGGTGCCAGCCACGGGTGGGGTCGCCGTCGATGGGTGATTTGAACGCGATCCTGCTTCCGTCGGGCGAGAGTGAGGGGCATTCGACGCGGTCGCGCAGGGTGCGGACGGTCCGCGCGGCGAAGTCGCCCCGGACCAGGTAGCGGTGGCCCTTGGTGTACATGGTGGCGTAGAAGGTGTTGTCGTCGTCGGTGAACGTCACCCCCCAGTAGTTGACGTCGACCGACTGATACGGCTTGCCGTCCTTGATGACGGAGAAGGTCTCCAGCGTCTTGAACAGGGTCCCCGTCCTGGTGTCGTAGATGCCTGTGCGAGTGGCGAAGTTGAGGGTGGCGTAGCTGTCGCCGCCGACGAAGGCGGTCCAGGAGACCATGCGGCCGCTGGCCGAGACGCGGACCCGGTTGGGGACGCCGCTGACCGGGATGGCTTTGCGTTCCTTGAGGTCCGTGCCGAGGACGCGCATCGCGACGGTGCCGAGGATCCCGTCGGCGTAGAGGCAGGCGACGGTTCCCGCGGCGGCGTAGACGCGGTCGCACTTGGTCTTCGACACCGCCCGGGGGCCGCCCGGTCTGTTCTTGTCGACTGTGGTCACCTGGCCGGTGCTCGTCAGGGTCAGCAGCCGCGGCCCCGGCGACAGCGACACCGTTTCGGCCGTGGTGGGCGCTTCGGGGGCCTTGGCCGACGAGCTGACACGGCCGTAGCCGATCGCGACGCCGGCGAGCGCCAGGGTGGCGGCCACCGTGGTGACGATGCGAGCCGTGCGCCCGAACCGGGGCCGTACGGGCGCGGGCAGGGGGCTGGGCTGCGGCGTCTCGGTGTCGATCGTGGACTGCCGGCTCATGCGGTCACCTCGGTGTCGGTGGTGGTGGATCGGTTGATCAGCAGGAGTGCGGTGGCTGCGACGGCGAGTACGGCGACGGCGGCGGCGCATCGGACGGCGGTGACCGGGCCCCACAACTGCCAGGCGAGTCCGAACAGGACGGAGGAGGCGAGGTAGGCGAGGGCCTGCCCGGTCTGGATCAGCGCGATGCCGGTCGTGCGCACGCGTTCGGGCAGTGCCGGGCCTGCCAGGGCCATCAGTACGCCGTCGGTCGCCGCGTAGAAGAAGCCGTACAGGAGCAGCACCAGTGCCAGGAGCGGCCGGCCGTGCAGGGGGCCGGACAGGAGGAGGTAGACGACGACCAGGGCCGCGTAGCCGCCGAGCACGACAGGTACCCGGCCGATCCGGTCGGCCAGCGCGCCGAGGGGAATGGCCAGCAGGAGATAGGCCAGGCTGGTACCGACCGCGAGCAGGGGGAAGCTGCCCAGGGACACCTCCTCCCGGCGCTGCAGGAGGAGATAGACGAAGCCGTCGCCGATGACGGCGAACCCGAGCAGACACGCCGCGACGAGCAGTCGGCGCACCGGCGCGGCCCGCAGCAACTGCAGGGCCTCCCGGGGGGAGACAACGGCGGCGGGCGGACGGTCGTCGTGCCGGTCCCGGACGAAGAGCACGAGGACGAGCACACCGAGCGCGGCGATGCAGAAGCTGGTGACCAGGACGGCGTCGAGGGCCTGGCCCGTGGCTGCCAGCACGCCGAGGGCGACGATCGGGCCGAGGAACGCGCCGATGCCGTCCATGGTCCGGTGCACGCCGAACGCGCGCCCAAGTGCATGCGGCGGCGCGGACAAGGTGATCAGAGCGTCGCGCGGCGCGGTGCGCAGCCCCTTGCCGGCCCGGTCGGCGGCGATGACCAGCCCGATCGCGCCGGCCGAGCGGCCGACCGCGAGCAGCCCGAGCTTGGCCAGCGCCGACATCGCGTATCCGATGCCCGCCACCGCTTTGGGTGTGCGGACCCGGTCCGCGACGTATCCGCCGACGAGCCGCAGCAGTGCGGTGGCTCCGGTGTAGATCCCGTCGATCATGCCGTAGGCGAGCGGGCTCATGGACAGCCCGAACACCAGATACACGGGCAGGATCGCGGTGACCATCTCGGCGGAGATGTCGGTCAGCAGGCTGACCGTGCCGAGCGCGAAGACGTTGCCGCCGACGACTGTGAGCCCGCGTATCCGGGAGCGGTTTTCGGCGGGCGCGCCATCGGACCCGGGTCTGTCGATCGAGGACAGATACATGGGGTGGACCTTTCGGGGCGGGGACGGAACAGGGCACTCAGCCGGCAGCCGGGGGTGCCCTCCCCGGCCGGGAGGGCACCCGTCGCTCAAGTGCCGGTCAGTGACAGGAGTTGGTGCCGCTGTCGGTGAAGGTCTTGCCCGCCTCGGGGACGAACTGCCAGTCATAGCTGCCCGAGTGCAGGGTCAGCTTCAGCACGCCCCAGGTGCTGCTGTTGCGGACCTGGCTGTTGGGCTGAATCGTGCCGAAGCCGCCCAGCCCGGTGCCGCCCATGCCGGCGACGAACTGGCGGATGCCGCGGGTGTTGTCCAGGGCGCCGTTGGCGTCCATCGGAGCGAACCGCTCGTAGTTGTGGTTGTGCCCGGTCACGACCACCTCGGCGTTGTTGTCGTACAGCGCCTGGTACAGGGGCTTCACCGAGGTGTTCGGGCCGTGGCTGGAGCCGGAGGTGTAGCGAGGGTGGTGCCAGTAGGCGACGGTGCACGGCTTGGTGCTGGCCGCGAGGTCGCTCCGCAGCCACTGCTCCTGTGCCGAGCCCGCCGAGCAGGACACGATCGAGCAGTTGGAGTTCAGCGCCACGACGTGCCAGTTGCCCAGGTCGAAGGAGTAGTAGCCCTTGTTCGGGTCTCCCGCCGAAGCACCGAAGTAGTTGAAGTAACCCGACGCACCTGTGGTGTGGTACTCGTGATTGCCCGTGGCGGGCCGGGTGCGGGCTTTGTGCCTGCCCCAGGACGGCTGGTAGCAGTTGGTGTAGTCGGAGGACGTGCCGTCCGGGTACGCGGTGTCACCGATGGCCATGACGGTGCCCGTGATGCCGTCCAGCAGCTTGCCGGTGGCCTCGTCGCCCGCCGTGCCGCAGTTGGCGATGTCACCGGCGCCGACCAGCACCGGATCACCCGACGGCGGCTGCGTCGTCGTGGGCGTGGGGGACGGGGCAGTGCCGGTGGTGATCACCAGCTGCGGGGCGTCGGCGCCGGACTCGCGGGAGTCGTAGTACGCGCCGTTGGTGCTGCTGGACGTGCCGCCGAAGCTGAACGTGCCGTTGCCGGTCACCACCGAGGTCACGTCGATCTCGACCCACTGGTCGTTGGCCACCGAGCCGAGCGATGCGACGGTGGTGCCGTCGATGACCGGCTTGTTGTTCCAGGTGACGCCTGTCTCCGACCAGGTGGTGTCGGTCATCGACTTCCAGGTGCCACCGTTGCTGCTGTTGCCGCCGCTGGTGACGCGGATCCGCAGCTTGGCGCTGGTGACTGCCTGGGTGAGGCCGCTGACGGTGAACTTCAGGAACGACTGGCGCACCGGCGAGTTGTCGACGGTGAACTGCGACGAGGTGCCGTAGTTCGTCGTCGGGGTGCTGTCCTGCACGTAGGTGTCGGCGGTCGGATTGACGGTGGTCGTGGCTGCGGTGGCCGTGGGGGCGTTCGTGAGCAGAGCCGCGACGGCGGCTGTGGTGGTGACGACTGCTGCGCTCGCCGTCGATGCTCTTCGGATGTGGCGGGTGCCCATCACGTGATCCCTTCTGAGATGAAGGTTGTGGCTCCGTGTGGGGGGCGGTGTGGAACCTATGAGTCCGCTGTGGACCGCTGCCACGGTGAGGAAATGAACGTTGGGCGTGCGGGAGATGGCGTTTCGCCGCCGTCGAACAAACGTGCTGACGGTCAGTCAAATAGCCGAAGTCGCTGGGTGGTTGAGCCCCTTGAGGTCGGTCACGGCGCGGGCCGCCAAGAGTTCAGCTCGGCGTCACGGCGGGGCAATGGGCAAGCCACGCAGTCCTCGCCCGGGGGCGGCTTTGTTCCTCAGCATGACGCTCTGGGCTCCGCCGCAAGACTTTCGAGGTATCCCCCGCCGAATGATTCGCGCGTTTCTGGTCATGCTGGGGGGCGCGGTTCTCGCGGGGGTCCTGGTGTCGTTGACGGCCCCGGTCGCCTGGGCACATGTCCCGACGACGGACGGCACGTCCACGATCCGCCAGGACGGTTCGCTGGTGCGCTACAACCTGGAGGTGGACTACGACAAGCTCACGAAGGCCGCCGGCCTCGGTGGGCTACCGCCTGGAGCGAAGGACGCGGAGCGCGAGGCATTTCTCGAGTCCCACCAGGCGCAGCTCACGTCATACCTGGCCGGCCGCCTGACCGTCGCCCTCGACGGCGTGCGCTGCGCCGCCGCACTCGAAGACACGGGAATCACCAAGCGGCAGCAGTTTCTCTACGCCCGCCTGCTCCTGATCCATCGCTGTCCCGGTCCGGGGAACGGCGAGTTCACCGTGCGCTACGAGGTGTTCTCCGACACGGCCGCCATCGGTGCCGAGCACACCAACATGGTCGACTACGAACTCGGCGGTTCCGGGGGGAGCGATGTCTTCGATGCCGGTCATCGTGAACTGCGCGTCGGCCGGAGTCACGCCGACGAGCCGGGCCAAGGCGAGTCGCGGGCCGGCGAGACGGTCTTCTCCTCGTCGACGGGACGTTTCGTGGCCATGGGGATGGAGCACATCCTGCTCGGCATCGACCACGTGCTCTTCCTGGTGCTCCTGCTGCTCGGCGCTCGGGGATGGCGCAGCGTAGCCCTGCTCGCGACCAGCTTCACGCTGGCGCACAGCGTGACACTCGCCCTGGCCGTGCTGGGGTGGGTCGAGGTTCCGGCCGAGATCGTCGAACCGCTGATCGCCTTGTCCATCGTGTACGTCGCGGTGGAGAACATCGCGCGTGGCGAGTCGCGGCATCGCGCCCTCGTCGTGTTCGGCTTCGGCCTGCTGCACGGGCTGGGCTTCGCCGGGGCACTGAGCTTCACCGACGACTTCAGCGGCCGACTGCTCGTCTCCCTGTTGAGCTTCAACCTCGGCATCGAGCTGGGCCAGCTCGCGATTGTTCTGCTGGCGTTCCCGCTGCTCCTGCTGGCGCGCCGGTACTCCTGGTCGACCATGGCCCATGTCGGCGCGGCCGCCGTTGTCGGTGTCCTCGGCCTGGTCTGGTTCGTCGAGCGCCTGCTGGCGCCGAGCGGCGCCGCGTAGGGCGAGATCCTCCCCTTGGCTCCGACAATATGAGCCTTTGCGTTCGGATCCGATTCCGGGGCCGACCCGCCGGACGCCTACGCCCCCTTCTCCGGCTGCCACCCCAGCCCCCGCGAGATCCCCCGCGCCGCGAGCCGCACCGCCGGCACCAGCACCGGCACCTGGGCGTCGGCCTGGGGTACGACGACCGACACGGCGGCGACGACCGAGCCGCCCGGACCGTGCACCGGGGCGGCGACGGACAGCGCGTCGTCGGTGACCTGCCGGCTGCTCACCGCCACCCCCGTGCGGCGTACGTCGGCCAGCATGCGGCGCAGCCGGGCCGGTTCGGTGACGGTGTACGGCGTGAAGGAGGCGAGGGGTCCGGCGCAGTACTCCTCCTGGAACTCCGGGGCGCTGTGCGCGAGCAGCGCGAGCCCCACCCCGGTGGCGTGCAGCGGCCAGCGGGCCCCGACCCGGATGTGCACGCCGACCGCCGAACGTCCCGACAGCCACTCGATGTAGACGACCTCGGGCCCGTCCTGGACCGCCAACTGCACGTTTTCGTGCGTCGCTTCGTACAGGTCCTCCAGATACGGCAGCGCGATCTGGCGCAGCGCGAGCCCGCGCGGGGCCAGCGCCGCGACCTCCCACAGCCGCAGCCCGACGTGGTAGAGGCCGCAGTCGTCCCGCTCCAGGGCGCCCCACTCGGTGAGGGCGGCCACGAGCCGGTGCGCGGTGGTGAGGGTCAGCCCGGCCCGCCTGCTGATGTCCGTCAGGCTGAGCGCCGGGTGCTCCAGGTCGAAGGCGCCCAGCACCGACAGCAGCCGGTCGGGAGCGGAACGCGGCCCCTTGGCCGACAGGGACGGCACGGCGTCGGCGGTCATCGGTGCTCCGTCACCCCAGCCCGGACTCGGCGACTCTCTGCAGCAAGGCGTGGAGCTGCTCGCGCTCGGCGGCGTCGAGGGGCTGGACCAGCTCGTTGGTGACGCGCTGCCCGGCCTCGTCGGTGTCGCGCAGGAACGCCCGGCCGCCCTCGGTCAGGACGATGATCCGGCTGCGGCGGTCGTCGGGGGAGGGGCGCCGCTCGGCGAACCCCAGCTTCTCCAGGTCGTCGACCAGGCCGACGATCGCGCTCGGGTCGTAGCCGAGCGACGCGCTCAGCTCGCGCTGGAGGGCGCCGGGCGAGGTGGCGAGGAACCGCAGCAGCGCGTAGTGGCGCAGGCGCAGGCCCGACTCCTGGAGGAAGGAGTTGAACAACTGACCCGAGCGCAGGCCGAGGCGGTACAGCAGATAGCCCGTGTCCGCGTGCAGCCCGCGCATCCACGGCTCGTCGGCGTCGATGGGTGCAGGACCTGCGGGGTGTTGCGTGGTCTGCCGGCTGGCGATGGCGGGCTCCCTGGTCTAGGCCCCGGGCGGGGCGGTGCGTACGTACTGCACCCAGCATGACGCAAGGGCGGGTCGGCAACAACTATTGACGTCGACAACTATTGTTCTTACCTTCGATCTCGACGCCGCACCGAGCAATGTCGCGGCGAGGAGCTCGCAGCGAGAAAGTCGCACCCCACCCGAAGGGACCCGCCCGTGCCCAGCACCGATCTCACCGGCAAGGCCGCCGTCGTCACCGGCAGCGGCCGGGGCCTCGGCCTCGCCTACGCCCACGCCCTGGCCGCCCACGGCGCCTCCGTGGTCGTCAACGACGTCGACGAGGCCGTGGCCGAGGCGGCCGTGAAGTCCATCACCGAGGCCGGCGGCACCGCCGTCGCCGAGGTCGTTCCGGTCGGCACCACCGAGGCCGCCGAGCGGCTCGTGAACCGGGCGGTGGAGGAGTTCGGGCGGCTCGACATCCTGGTCACCAACGCCGGCATCCTGCGCGACAAGGTGCTGTGGAAGATGACCGACGACGACTTCGACGCGGTGATCACCACCCACCTCAAGGGCACCTTCACCTGCGCCCGCGCCGCCGCCGTCCGCATGCGCGAGCAGGGCGAGGGCGGCACCCTGATCCTGGTCGGCTCCCCGGCCGGCCAGCGCGGCAACTTCGGCCAGACCAACTACGCCGCCGCCAAGGCCGGCATCGCCGCCATGGCCCGCACCTGGTCCATGGAGCTGGGCCGCGCGAACATCACCGTCAACGCGATCGTGCCGGTCGCCGCGACCGCGATGACCGAGACCATCCCCGCCTTCGCCCCGTACATCGAGGCGATGAAGAACGGCGAGCCGCTCCCGGACTTCCTGCGCAAGGGCGAGGGCTTCGGCACTCCCGAGGACTGCGCAGCCCTCGTCCCCTTCCTCGCCTCCGAGGCGGCCCGCTCCATCACCGGCCAGGCCATCGGCATCGGCGGCGACAAGGTGGCACTCTGGTCGCATCCGCAGGAGATCGCGGCGGCCTACGCCGACGGCGGCTGGACCCCCGACACCCTGGCCGACGTCTTCCCGACGTCGGTGGGCGCCGAACTCCAGTCGGTCGGCATCCCGGCGCCCAAGTTCCCGGAGGCGTGATGGCCCCCTCCATGAACCTCGAAGACCTGGTCGCGATCGACGTCCACACCCACGCGGAGGTCTCCACCAAGGGCCACTCCTCCCTGGACGACGACCTGCACGACGCCTCCTCCGCCTACTTCAAGGTGGAGGGCAAGCGCAAGCCGACCCTGGAGGAGACCGCCGCCTACTACCGCGAGCGGAAGATGGCCGCCGTGATCTTCACGGTGGACGCCGAGTCCGCGACCGGCACCGCGCCCGTCCCGAACGAGGAGGTCGCGGAGGCCGCGGCCGCCAACTCGGACGTGCTCATCCCCTTCGCCTCCCTCGACCCCTTCCGGGGGAAGGCGGGCGTGAAGCAGGCGCGGCGCCTGGTCGAGGAGTACGGGGTGAAGGGCTTCAAGTTCCACCCCAGCATCCAGGGCTTCTTCCCCAACGACCGCTCGGTGGCGTACGACCTCTACGAGGTGATCGAGGAGACGGGCACGATCGCCCTCTTCCACACGGGCCAGACGGGCATCGGCGCCGGCGTCCCCGGCGGAGGCGGCATCCGCCTCAAGTACTCCAACCCCCTCCACGTGGACGACGTGTCGGCCGACTTCCCGCACCTGAAGATCATCCTGGCGCACCCGTCCTTTCCCTGGCAGGACGAGGCCCTCGCCGTCGCCACGCACAAGCCGGGCGTGCACATCGACCTGTCCGGCTGGTCGCCGAAGTACTTCCCGCCGCAGCTCGTGCAGTACGCCAACACACTGCTCAAGGACAAGGTCCTCTTCGGCTCCGACTTCCCCGTCCTCACCCCAGACCGCTGGCTCGCCGACTTCGAGAAGCTGTCGATCAAGGACGAGGTGAAGCCGAAGATCCTCAAGGAGAACGCCGCCCGCCTGCTCGGGCTGACGAAACCGTAAGGGGCGTGACATGCGCAACGAGGGACTGGGGTCATGGCCCGCACGCCGGGCCCGCAAGACCCCGCACCGCACCGCCCTGATCCACGGCGACACCACACTCACCTACGCGCAGCTGTACGACCGCACCACCCGCCTCGCCCACGCCCTGCGCGAGCGGGGCGTCCGCCGCGGCGACCGCATCGCCTACCTGGGCCCGAACCACCCCTCCTACCTGGAGACCCTGTTCGCGGCCGGCACGCTCGGCGCGGTCTTCGTCCCGCTCAACACCCGTCTGGCGGGCCCCGAGATCGCCTACCAGCTGGCCGACTCCGGCGCCAAGGCCCTTGTCTACGGCCCCTCGCACGCCGGGCTCGTCGCCGGACTGCCGGGCAGCACCGACGTGCGTACGTACGTCGAAGTGGGCGCCGAGTACGAGGAGGCGCTCGCGTCCGCATCCGAGGAGACCATCGACGCCCCGGTCACCCCGGACGACACCTGCATCATCATGTACACCTCGGGGACGACGGGCCGCCCCAAGGGCGCGATGCTCACCCACGGCAACATCACCTGGAACGCGCTCAACGTCCTCGTCGACACCGACCTGATCGCCGACGAACGCGCCCTCGTCTCGGCCCCGTTGTTCCACACGGCGGGCCTGAACATGCTGACGCTCCCGGTGCTGCTCAAGGGCGGCACGTGCGTCCTGGCCGAGGCCTTCGACCCGAACGCGACCTTCGACCTCATCGAAGAACACCGGATCACCTTCATGTTCGGCGTACCGACGATGTTCGAGCAGGTGGCCCGGCACCCGCGCTGGCCGGACGCGGACCTGTCCTCCCTCCGGATCCTCACCTGCGGCGGCTCCCCGGTCTCCACACCGCTCATCGCCGCGTACCAGGAGCGCGGGCTCACCTTCCTCCAGGGCTACGGCATGACGGAGGCGGCCCCGGGGACGCTGTTCCTGGACGCCGAACACGCGGTCAGCAAGGCCGGTTCGGCGGGCGTGCCGCACTTCTTCAGTGACGTACGCGTCGTACGACCCGACCTGAGCCCCGTCGACGTCGGCGAGACCGGCGAGGTCGTGGTGCGCGGCCCGCACGTCATGCCCGGCTACTGGGGGCTGCCCGAGGAGACGGCCGCCTCCTTTGCCGACGGCTGGTTCCGCAGCGGCGACGCCGCCCGGGTCGACGAGGACGGCTACGTCTTCATCGTCGACCGCATCAAGGACATGATCATCTCGGGCGGCGAGAACATCTACCCCGCCGAGATCGAGGACCTGCTCCTCGCCCACCCGGACATCGTCGAGTGCGCGGTCATCGGGGTGCCCGACGACAAGTGGGGCGAGGTCCCGCGCGCGGTCGTGGTCCCCCGCGAGGGCACCGCACCCGATCCGGACGAGCTCCTCGCGTCCCTCGCCGGCCGCCTCGCCAAGTACAAGATCCCCAAATCGGTGGTGCTCGCGGACGAACTCCCGCGAACCGCCTCAGGAAAGCTCCTCAAGTCCCGTGTCCGTACCCGGTACGGCAACAGTTAAGGAACCGCATGAGCATCACCGTGAACGGCCTCGACGAACTGAAGAAGCTGGCGGGCAGCGACCTCGGCACCAGCGAGTGGATCGAGATCACCCAGGAGCGCATCAACACGTTCGCCGACGCCACGGGTGACCACCAGTGGATACACGTCGACCCCGAGAAGGCCGCCGACGGCCCCTTCGGCGCCCCCATCGCCCACGGCTACCTCACCCTCTCCCTCTTCATCCCCCTCTTCACCGAACTGCTGGACGTCCAGGGCGTCACCACGAAGGTCAACTACGGTCTGAACAAGGTGCGTTTCCCCTCGCCGGTCAAGGTCGGCTCGCGCATCCGGCTGGTCGGCAGGCTGGCGGAGGTCGAGGAGGTGCCGGGCGGGGTCCAGATCACGGTCGACGGCACCATCGACATCGAGGGCGGGACGAAGCCGGCGGCGGTGCTGCAGAGTCTGTCGCGCTTCTACGCCTGACCGTCCCGTACCGGCACCACGTCGAGGAGGCGGGCCGAGGTGTCCTGCGCGAGGGGAGTGAGCCGCTCGTGCACCGCCCGGAACGTCTTCTCGGCCTCCTCGGCCGGCCAGTCGTCCGGCAGGTGCTCGACCGGCAGGCGCGGGTCCCGGCGGATGACGCGCAGCCACTCCGCCTGCAGGCGGAGCCGCAGTGCGAGGGCGTCGTCGGCTTCCGGGAGCTGAGTCGCCCACGGCTGCCAGCGGCGTACGAACGACTCGTACAGCGCCGCCAGTTCGGACAGCTCCCAGGTCTCCCCGATCATCGCCCCGATGTCCATCCCGGCGTCGGCGTGCGCGCGGAACACCTTCACGTGGGCGGAGAGGCCGAGTTCGGCGACCAGGGACGACACGTCGACCTCGCCGGGGGCGATCCACAGGCCGCTGAACAGCGGGCCGAAGCCGCTCCAGGTGAGCTTGGAACGCAGGTCGTGACGCTGGCGCTGCCAGGACTCGGGGAGGGAGAAGCCGAGCAGGGTCCAGGTGCCGTCCCAGTGGCGGTTGACGGCGCCGGTCTGCCAGATGCGGTGCTCGCCGTCGCGCAGGACCGTCTCCGAGTGCTCGGTCAGGCCGAAGTACATGCGGCGGCCCTCGCGCTGGCGGCGCAGCAGACCGCGGTTCACCATGCGGGTCAGCGTCGAGCGGGTCGCCTGCTCGCCGACGCCCGCCCGCGCGAAGACGTCGATGACACTGCCCGAGTACACACAGACGTCCCGCCCGAGCACCTGGTCGCCCAGGAACGTCAGCATGAGGGACTGGGGCCGCAGCGCCTCTTCACCGGTCACGCGGCCCACCGTACCCCTTGTCGATCAGCCCGTGACCTGCTGGTACGAGTACACGGCCGTCGCGACCGCGCACACCCCCGGCGGGATCATCTGCGCCCGCAGCGTGCCGCTGTTCACGTCGTAGTCGACGCCCTCCGCCTCGAAGGTGCCGGTGCACACGCTGCGCTGCGGCAGCGCGAACAGGCTCTTCACCGCGCCGGTGATCGGCCGGCCGTCCACCTTGCGCGGCAGGTCCACCTGGAGCAGCGGGCGGATCTGCGGGAAGAGCGTGCCCGTGGCGTCGTTCGAGGCGCACACCAGCCGCGTGTCCGTCACGAAGTCGCAGCCCTGGATGTCGCGCACCGGCTTGTCCAGGGTGATCTGCCAGGCCTCCTTCAGGTCCCCGCCCATCTGCGGGGTGGACGGGTTGAGCAGGGGAGCGGGGAAGACCTGGAGTCTCCTCTGCTCCCCCCACTCGCCCGACACCAGCCACTGCCCGTCGGGCGAGACGGTGGCGAAGGAGTTGTTCAGCTTCTCGCCCGGGTTCAGCCGATGGACGTACTCGTAGCGCTTCCCGGCCGGGGTCGTCACCGCGAACATCTTGGACGTGGCCGTGTCCGGGCCCTGGTAGGCGTCGAAGACGTGGCCGCGTGCGATGTCCGGGTCGCCGACGTGGTTCCAGCCCTTGATCCGCAGGTCCAGGGGGATGGAGGCGAGCCCGCGGTACAGCAGGGAGCCGTCCGCGCGGCTCGCCAGGCCCTGCCCGCCGCCCAGCGTGTCCGTGTACGCCCTGCCGGTCTCGGCCCACTGCGGGTCACCGGCGGCGGACGCGGTCCCCGCGCCGAGCGTGAGCGCGACCGATAAGCAACCGAGGGTGAGGAAGTGACGTCTCATCAGGCTCCTGCCACGTCGACGAATACGGGGTTCGAATAGAACCACGTATCCGTCCACGGGTCACCGTTTCCGGGCTCGTGCGGGATCGGCCCGTGCGGGTCGACCGACGCGCCGAGGTAGCCCGTGCCGTGGCGGTTGCCGTCGCTGCCGCGCAGCCGGACGTAGAAGGACTCGTCCCCGGCGGTGAGGGGGATGCGCAGGGTGTACGTCCCCGTGCGGCCGCTCACGTCCCTCGTCTCGACGACCTTGGTGTCGGGCGCCTTCCAGGAGTCGCGGTCGGCCACCGGGCCGCGCACGGCGCCCCGGATGACGTCCACGTGCGCCAACTCCGGCAGGATGCCTTGTGGGTTGGGCCGGGAAGCGGTCGTGACCGTCACGGACAGCGTGAGCTTCTCGCCCTTGCGCACCCGCAGCCGGCCGCCCAGCGTGACGCCGCGGCCGAAGTCGCAGTCCCGCTTGAGGCGCACATCGAGGCCGTCGAGCAGATGCCCGTGGTCCAGCCAGACCCGGCCCGCGCGCAGGCCCGCCATCACCGCGCGGTAGCCGTAGCGGGTGACGCCGACATGGGTGCGGCTGAACTGGCCCGGCCAGAAGTCGCTGCCCGGCTGCGGGGTGTCGGTGTTCACCGGGTCGGGGAGCTTGCCGGTGTTGTCGAAGTTCTGGCCCGCCGGCCAGTCGCCGTTCTTCCAGGTGTCGAAGACGATGCGGTGGGCGTCGGAGTTCGTGGTGATCGAGAACAGGCTGCCTTCTGCCAGCATCGAGTCCCACAGACCGCCGACCGTCGCGGTCGCCCAGTCGAAGCCGCCGTACGTCAGGTAGGCGTTCGCCGGGTAGCCCGCCCAGGACTGTGCCGACGGCTTGTTCTCGTACTCGCCGCGGATCGAGGTCGCCCCGCGCCAGCCGGGGATGGCCGCGCCCTGGGCGCCGGGCGCGCCCTCCATGCCGATCATGATCTCGGGGGCGGCGTCCCGCCAGCCCCGCATCTCGTGCGGGGAGTCGATGCCGAGGCGCATCGGGTGGTTGGCGAGGACGAGCACGTCGTCGACGTATCCGGTACGGCGCTGCTCGGCGAGCCATTGGATGGCCTTCACGGCGTGGGCCTCGTTGCGGGCGGTGTCCGGGCCGGCCGCGGAGCCGTCGGTGTAGCCGAGCAGCTTGCCGTCGTAGGTGCTCTCGAACTTCGTGAGAAGGTCGACCTCGTGGGGGCCGGGTGCCGCGAACACCGTGCAGTGTTCGGCGGCCGGGATGTACCACTCCAGGCCCTGGAAGATCAGCTGACGCGGGTTCTCGTCGCGGGCCTTGAGGATCTCCTCGTGCTCCAGCGGGGCGCCGTACTTGGCGTGCCCGAAGTTGGAGTGCTCGGTGAACACCATCCAGTCCAGGCCGAACTCGGCGCCTGCGGCGGCCAGTTGGGAGAACGTGTACTTGGCGTCGTGGCTGTAGACGCTGTGGATGTGGTGGTCGCCGACCAGGTAGGCGAGGCGGGGGTCGTCGCCGCCCAGGCGCCGGTCGGCGGCCGCGGCGGGCACGGTGGGCAGGGCCGCCGAGCCCAGTGCGAAGGCGGCGCCGAACAGGCCCGCGCGGCGCAGGAGTTGGCGTCTCGACACGCCTTGGGCGTCGAGGGTGGCGGGGGAGACGGACGGGTCGGCCCAGGCGGGCAGTTGCTGCTCGGTCATGGCGATCCTCGAAGGGCTCAGTGGTTCATGAAGGACGTGACGGGCAGCGCCCGCGCGACGATCCGGACGTCGCCGAGGCGGCCGTACAGGATCTGGTCGATCCGGCCGCCGTACTCGTAGCCGCCGAGCAGCCACGGCAGCCCGACGGAGGTGATCCCGACCGCCGGGGCCTTCGGGTTGCGGACCACCGGGCAGCCCTCGACGTACAGCGTGGTGTGCTCGCCGTCGTTGACGACCGCGAGGTGCCACCAGGTCTCCAGCGGGGTCTCCTGGCCCCAGTTGGTGGCGATGCCCTCCTGGTTCAGCGGGCGCATCGCCCACTGCGGCTCGCGGTCGTTCGACAGGGAGAGGGTGGCGAGCGGCTCGTCCGGGTCGTCGGCGGTCCTGCCGGCGGCGCCGCCCGTGCCGGTGCGGCCGACCAGGCCCGACCAGGCGTTGTGGGACGGATCCCAGTCGGCCGGGAGGCGGTAGAAGGCCTCGATGGTGTAACCGTTCCCGAAGGTCGCCGAGTTCAGCGGTGCACCGTCGACCGTGCGCAGGTAGGCGCCCTTCAGCGGGGACTTGAAGCCCTGGAACTCCAGGCTGCCGTGACCGGGCTGGTCGGGGTGGTGGTCGGCCGACCAGCCCAGCTTGCCGCCGCCCACGGTGACGAGGGCGAGGTCGTTGCCGCGACCGGACAGATCCCGGACGCTGTCACCCACCGGCTCGTCGAATCGCCAGTACGCCACCGTGCCCGGGATCAGCATCCGCGACGCGGGCCGCGCCGGGCGGGCGGGCACCGGATCGAAACCGGAGAAACGGCCGGCGAAGTCGATCTCGACGCTGAACCGGTCGGCGTCGCCGCTGAGTTCGATCTCCTGCCGCTCCAGCTCGTTGAGGCCCTTGGCGGCCCGGCCCAGGATCCACGGGGAGACCGTCTCCACGTCGATCACGTTCCGGTCGAGGTCGAACCGGTACAGGCGGATCATCGCCGCGCCGCCGAAGTAACGGTTCTGGTAGTTCGTCAGATGCAGGTGTACGTCGTTGCCCGCCGCGTTCTTGCGCATCGCCCGGCCGGCGGGCCAGTAATGCCCGTTGAGGGTGAGGAAGATCTGGTCGTGGTCCTCGACCAGCTGGTCCCACAGCTGCTGCCCGTACACCGACAGGGTGTCGTCCTCGACGACCAGCTCGTGGGTGGTGAGGACGACCGGCGTCTTCGGGTGCGCGGCCAGGACGTCCTTGGCCCACGCGTAGCCCTTCGCCGACAGCCGCCAGTCCAGCGCCAGTACCATCCACTCGCGCCCGGCGGCCTTGAACAGGTGGAAGCTGTTGTAGCCGTCGGGGGAGGCGCCCCCGAACGTCTTCTTCCCCTGGAACCGCTTGGGCCCGAAGGCGTCCAGATACGGCGTAGCACCTCGCTGGTCGTCCGTCGACGACTTCACGTCGTGGTTGCCGGCGAGGACGCTGTAGCCCACGCCCCGCCGGTCCAGGAGCCGGAACGCCTCGCTGATCGCGGCGACTTCGGGCTGGGTGCCGTTCTGGGTGAGGTCGCCGAGGTGGGACAGGAAGACGATGTTCTCCTCCCGGCCCTGCTCCAGCAGATAGCGCAGGGACGCCTCCACGGGTGCCTTGTCGATGCTCGGCCCGTCGAAGAGGTACTGCGTGTCCGGCATCACGGCGAGCGTGAAGCGACGGCTGTCCGGGTCGGGCCGCCAGTCGGTGGCCGTGACCTCGGCGGGCGCTGCCTCGGCGACCGCCGGGACGGCGACCGAGGCCGTCGCGGCGGCACCGAGCAGCGCGGTGGCCCGGAGGAAACTGCGTCTTGCGGCGCCGGCCCGCGCGGCCTCGCCCTGGGGGTGGTCATGCGAAGTACACACGTGTGCTCCGTGAAGAGAGGCAGAGGAAGGGGGAGTTCAGAGAACGCGCAGGGTCCAGCTCCAACGGTGGACGCCCGGCGGAACGCGATAGGAGGGGAAGGTGTCCGGGCCGCACGACGCCGTGCCGAGACCCCGGTGCGCCGCGTCGATGTGCACCACGCAGCCGGGGCGCGGCACCAGTTCGTCGTGGTGCGCGGCGGCGGTCAGGTCCTCGGCGCGGTAGCGGGTGACGGAGACCTGGCGGGGCTCGTCCAGGACGACCGAGAGACCCGTGGCGTCCGGCGCGGACAGCGTGAACCGCCGTACGCCGTGCCGGCCGCCGCTCTCCTGCGGGCGGAGGTAGGGAGTGAAGAGGTCGTCCACTGGGACGGAGTGATGGCCCACCGGGGCTCCTGCGCTCCGGTCGGGGTACGACTCCCAGGGCCCCTGCCCGAACCACTCGAGCAGATCGAGCCCCGCCACCGTCTCGAACACCGAGCCGACCCGGGCCACGTCCTCGAACTCCTCCGGCAGTTCGGCCTCTTCGTCGACCCGCACACCTCCCTCGACCGGCGTGAAGACCTGCCGGTGCCGGACGACGCCGCACGCGGCGGCGTACTCCGCGGTCACCGTGACCTGCTCGGCGTCCCGCCGCACGGACACGACCTTGCGGACCAGTGAGTCGAGCCCCCAGGTCCGCCAGCGCCCCGCCATGCCGCCCAGCTCGTCGTTGTCGGTGGGCGCCCGCCACAGTGACAGGGCCGGGGCGGCCGTCAGCAGAGGGTGGACGAGAAGCCCCTCGTCGTCGACCTGTACGGAAGCCGCGGCCTGCACCGAACCCGCGGCTTCCACGGAACCCGCGACGACCGCCTCCTGCCGCACCTCGGCCGCCCGCAGCAGCACCTGCGGCACGCACACCTCCGTGCCACGCGGTGCCCACGGCAGGTCCGTCGCCGTCGTCACCCGCAGCGTCAGCCACGCCTCGCCGCCGTCCTCGGGCAGCGCGAACGGCAGCGGCACCGCGGCCGTCTCGCCCGGGCACAGTTCGGGCAGTACGGCGGGCGCGGTCAGCGTGCGGCCGTCCGCCAGCGACAGCACCCATACGGCGGCCAGCCAGTCGAAGCCGCGGAAGTGCTGGTGGTTGGCCAGGACGATGCCCTCGTGCCGGAAGCACTCGATGCGCACCGGCGCCGCGATCTCCCGGTGCTCGTACATCGCGGGCTTGGGCGTGCGGTCGGGAAACACCATGCCGTCCGCGATGAACGCGCCGTCGTGGATCGTCTCGCCGAAGTCGCCGCCGTACGCCCACCGGTGTCCGGGCGCGGCGACACCGTTGTCATAGAGCCCGGCGCCCCCACGCCCGGCCGGTCTTCCGTCGCTCACGCGTTGCAGAATCCCGTGGTCCCAGAACTCCCAGATGAACCCGCCCTGAAGACCCGGGGTGGCCTCGATGGCGGCCCAGTGGTCGGCCAGCGTGCCGTTGCTGTTGCCCATGGCGTGCGAGTACTCGCACTGGATGAGCGGCTTGGTCTGCTCGCCGGAGAGCGCGTGCGCCACGCAGTCCTCCAGCGGTGCGTACATCGGGCAGGCGATGTCGGAGGCGAGGGACGGGTCCGCCCAGCCGAGCTTGGCCGCTCCCTCGTACTGGATCGGCCGGGTCGCATCGTGCCGGCGCACCCAGCCGGCCGCCGCGTCGTGGTTCGCGCCGTAGTCGGACTCGTTGCCGAGCGACCAGATGATGACCGACGGATGGTTCTTGTCGCGCAGCACCATCCGTGAGACCCGGTCGACGAAGGCGTTCAGATAGCGCGGGTCGTCCGCGATCTCGTGGGCGTGGTCGTGGGACTCGATGTCGGCCTCGTCGACCACGTAGAAGCCGAGCTCGTCGGCGAGGTCGTACAGCGCCGGGTCGTTCGGGTAGTGGGCGGTGCGGATCGCGTTGAAGCCGAAGCGCTTGAGCAGGACCAGATCGGCGCGCATGTCGTCGTACGACACCGTCCGTCCCGTCAGTGGATGGAAGTCGTGCCGGTTCACGCCCCGGATGAACACCCGCTCACCGTTGACGAGCAGGTCACGGCCGACGATCTCGACGTCGCGGAAGCCGACGCGGTGCTGTGAGGTGTCGGCGACCGTGCCGTCGGCGCGGTGCAGGCGGACGGTCAGGCCGTACAGCTCGGGCGTCTCCGCGTTCCATGTGCGCACCTCGGGGACGGTGGTCAGCAGCCGGGCCTCGCCGAGGAAGTGGGAGACGCGTTCGTCCTCGGCGTTCGCGCGGTCGAACTCGGCGTCCTGCGCGAGGAGTCGACCGTCCAGCTCGCCGGTGAGATACCACCCCGCGGGCAGCGCACCGCCCGCGTCCCGTACCAGGCAGTCCACTTGCAGCTCACCGCTGTACCGCGCCCGGACGGTCACGTCCGCGAGGTACAGCGGATCCGTCGCGTACAGCAGCACCGAGCGGGTGATCCCGCCGTGCCACCACTGGTCCTGGTCCTCGATGTGCGAGGCGTCCGACCACTTCACGACCGTCAGCCGTACGGTGGCCCGCTCGCCGGCGCGAACCACATCCGTCAGGTCGAACTCGGCGGCCAGGTGGGAGTCCTTGGAGATGCCGACGGGCCGCCCGTCCACGTGCACGAGAAGCACGCTCTCGGCGGCCCCGACCTGGAGCACGATCCGGCAGCCGGCCCACTCGGCCGGTACGTCGACCTCACGCTCGTATACGCCCGTCGGATTGGCCGCGGGGGAGTGGGGCGGGAACTCGGCGAACGGCATGCGGACGTTGGTGTACTGCGGCAGGTCGTCCGTGTCCTGCAGGGTCCAGACGCCGGGGACGTGTGCCGAGTACGCCGAAGACACAGCACCGCCGACCGGCGCGTCCGGAGCGGACAGCAACTGGAAGCGCCAGTCGCCGTCCAGGGGGAGTGCTCCGCAGCGCCGGTCGACGGCGTTCATGGGCAGCCGCCTCCAGGAGGTCACCTCGGGTGTCTCCCAGGGGCGCAGGGCGATCAGGGGATCGCGGGGTGCGTCGGTCATGGCCATTCCGGGGTCGGTTCGGACGTGGGTGACGTCGAGCCGGGCAGGATGCGGCCCTGCAGGCCCCAGGCGGGGTCGACGGGGATACCTAGCCGGTCCAGGGCGGTGGGGGCGATGTCGATGAGGCGGGGTTCCCGGAGCCGGGTACCGCCGGGCAGGCCGGGCTCGGCGAGGATGACGAAGACCTCCCGCTCGGCGTGGGTGTCGCCGCCGTGGCCGCCGGTGTCGAGGTGGCCGTGGTCGGTGGTGACCAGCACGGTCCAGTGCTCGTCGGCGCGCCCGGGGTCCGAGCGCCGGGCTTCGATCGCCTCCAGCAGCCGCCCGAGGTGGGCGTCCTGGGCGAGGAGGGCGCGGTCGTAGGCGGGGGAGAGCGGGCCGGTGGCGTGGCCGGCCTCGTCGGTGGCGCCGAAGTACACGAACATGACGTCCGGGTCGGACTTGGTGAGCCACCGCAGGGCGGCGCGGGCGACGCGGCGGTCCGCGGTTTCGTAGCCCTTCGACTCGCCGTTGTGGCGCACGCGCCGGCCGATGGCACGGCCGAGGGTGCCGCGGCGGACCAGCGCCGGCCAGGACACCGCGGCCGCGGTGCGCAGTCCGGGCCGGGCCTTGGCGGCGCGGGTCAGGAAGTCGGGGTAGCGGGCGTAGTCGGCGCCTTTGAAGTCGTTGCCGGTCACCCCGTGCCGGTCGGGCCACACCCCGGTCAGCACGCTCGACCAGCCGGGGCCGGAGTCGGTGTAGGCCATGCTGGTGGACGGCCCGCCGCCGGCCTGGCCGTCCACCTCGCCGTAGGGCAGCAGGCTGGTGCCGTGGGCGCCCGCGGCCATCAGGCCGTGCAGCACGGGGGCTGTGGACGGCGACCGGGTCAGCCGGTCGTAGCGCAGCCCGTCCATGCCCACGACGAGCACCTTGCCGTGCCGCGACCGTTCCCCGCCGGCGACCTCCACCACTGTGCACCTCCCTCTCGACACCGGTTCAGCTGCCCTGGACCGCACCTTCGGTGGCGCCCGCGATGAATCCGCGGGCGAAGATGCTGAAGACCACGACCAGGGGGAGGGCCGCCATGAGCACACCGGCCATGACCATGCTGTAGTCGGTGTTGTGGCCGACGTTGAGCTGGGCGAGCTCCACCTGGAGGGTGACGTGGTCGGGGTTGGTGAGCACGATGAGCGGCCAGACGTAGTCGTTCCAGGCGTTGACGAAGGCGTAGATGGCGAGGAAGGACAGCGCGGGCCTGATCATCGGCAGCGCGATGTTCCAGTACTGGCGGAAGAACCCGGCGCCGTCGATGCGCGCGGCGTCGAGCAGTTCGTCGGGCACGCCGTTCTGGATGTACTGGTGCAGCCAGAAGATGCCGAAGGCGTTGGCGAGGGCGGGCAGGGCCAGCGCCTTGAGCATGCCGACCCAGCCGATCTCGGACATGAGGATGAACTGCGGCAGGACGGCCAGCTGGAGCGGCAGCATCATGAACACCAGCAGCGTGCCGAAGAGCACCTTGCGCCCGGGGAAGTCGAACTTGGCGAAGGCGAAGGCCGCAAGGGAGTCGACGAACAGCACCAGGACCGTGGTGACGCACGCGACGACGACCGTGTTGAGCATCGACCCGAAGAAGTCGATGGTGTTCAGCACGTGCCGGATGTTCTCCAGCAGGTGGGAGCCGAAGGTCAGCTTCGGTGGGCTTTTGTAGATGTCCTTGGTGGTGTTGGTCGCCATCACGATCGTCCACAGGAACGGGAAGACCGAGACCAGGACGGCCAGGACGAGGAGGATGTGCGCGGTCAGGCCCCGGGGGCGCCGCAGCCGCCGCCTCTGGCCCGTGGCCGGCGACGGTGTGGCGGCTGTCGTCATGACTTCCTCCCTCGTTGCACGATGCGCCAGTTGACGACGACGAGCACGATGATCAGTACGAAGAAGGCCCACACGATGGCCGCGCCGTAGCCGTAGTCGTTGTCGAGGAAGGCCGACTGGTAGAAGTACAGCAGCGTGGTCAGGCCCGCCTGGCCGGGGCCGCCGAGGTTCTGGTTGGCGGCGTTGCTGGCGAAGAGCACCTGGGGTTCGCTGAAGCTCTGCAGGCCGTTGATGGTCGAGATGACGACGGTGAACAGGATGATGGGCCGCATGATCGGCATGGTGATCTGGAAGAAGGTACGGACCGGGCCGGCGCCGTCCAGCTTGGCCGCCTCGTAGATCTGCGTCGGGATGGCCTGCAGACCGGCCAGGTAGATGATCATGTTGTACCCGGTCCACATCCAGGTCATCAGCAGCGCGATCACCACTTTGATCAGCCACGGATTGCTCAGCCACGCCACGGGCTCTATACCGACCGTGCCCAGGATCGCGTTGACCAGACCGAAGTTGTTGCTGAACACCGCGCCGAAGAAGATCGCCACAGCGACGATCGAGGTGACGTTCGGTACGTACAGGGCGATGCGGTAGAAGCCCTTGAAGCGGCGCACCGAGTGCAGCAGCGTCGCCAGCACCAGGGCGCCGAACAACGTGGGAACGGTGGACAGGACCCAGATCACCAGGGTGTTGCGGATCGACAGCCAGAAGACGGGGTCGTTCCAGAGGAACTCGAACTGCTGCAGGCCCACGAACTGCTTGGTGCCCAGGCCGTCGTAGCGCTGGAAGGCCAGATACAGCGAATAGAAGACAGGGCCGAAGGAGAAGGCGGCGAAGATCAGGAAGAAGGGCGAGATCGCCAGGTACTGCCGCCAGTACGACAGCAACCCGCGACGCCTGGGCCGAACGGCGCCCGGGGGCGGCGTGCGCCGCGGGCGGAAGCGTGCCGGGCCCGCCCCGCCCCGGTGTCCCTGCACCGGGGCGGGGCCGGTGACCGGAGGTGACGACACCTCAGTTCACCCCCTGTCGCCGGGCGATCTGCTTGGCTTGGGCGACAGCGTCCTTCCAGGCGTCGCCGGGCTTCTTGCCCTTGGCCTCGATGCTGGTCAGCTCGGCCATGAAGGGTGCCATGACCGCGGAGTCGGCGGGCGCCTCGTAGCTGACCGGGATGGCCTCGGCGGCCGGCCCGAAGACCTCGATGATCTTCTGTCCGCCGAAGAAGGCGTCGGGGCCCGTCATGGCCGCCATCGAGTACGTCGCCGGAGAGGCGGGGAAGATGGTGGCGTCGGTGTAGCTCTTGGCGTTGTTGTCCGGGCTGAGGATCCAGCTGATGATCTTGAACGCCTCTTCGGGGTTCCGGCACTGCGAGGGCAGGGCCAGGTAGGAGCCGCCCTGGTTCGCCGGCCCGTCCGGGTTCGCGCAGACCCGCCACTTGCCCTTGGTGCCGGGGGCCGCCGACTCGATGTCCAGCGCGTGCCAGGCGGCGCCGAGTTCGGTGGCCAGGTTCTTGCCGATGGCGGCGTTCCAGGTCTGGTCGTTGATCTTGGCGTCGATGCCCAGTGCGTAGGGGCGGATCGCCGTTTCCCATGCGGTGCGGATGTGCTCCTGGTCGCCGATGAAGTGGTTGTCCTCGTCGATGAACCGCTTGGTGCCCTGACCGACCGCGATGTTGAACACCGAGCTGATGTTGTTGACCAGGAAGATGCCGGGCACCGCCTTCTTCAGCTCGGTGCCGAGCGCGAAGTAGTCCTCCCAGGTCCTGGCCTCGGCGGCGACCTTCGCCGGGTCGGTCGGCAGCCCGGCCTTGTCGAACAGGTCCGCGCGGTAGAAGAGTGCGGTGGGGCCGATGTCGATCGGGAACCCGATCTGCTTGCCGTCCTTGGTCCGGGCGAGCTTGGTCTTCCACTCCAGGTACTGGGACGAGAGCTTCTTGAAGCCCAGGTCGTTCAGGTCGAGGAAGCGGTCGGCGTTGGGCAGGAAGGAGGCTATGTCCTCGCCCTTGATGCCGGTGATGTCGGGCACGGAGGAGCCGCCCGCGGCGAGCGTGGTGGTGAGCTTCTGCTTGAAGTCGCCGCCGATGGAGGCGGTGGTCAGCTTGACCTGGCTGCTGAAGTGCGTCTTGGCCTGCGCGACCACCTTGTCGCTGAGCGCGCCACCCCAGTACCACATGGTGAGGTCTTTGCCGTTCTTGGTGCCGCCCGATTCCGAGCCGCCGCCGCAGGCGACGGTCAGGCCGGACGCGGCCGCGGTGAACACGGCGGCTTGGAGGAAGCCTCTACGAGAAAGGTCCACGGGTCACTCCTGTTGTTCCTGTTCGACGTGCTGAGGGGCTGTTCGACGTGCTGAGGGGGTCAGAGGGTCAGTGCCGTTCGGAGGCGCGTGGACCCACGGGTGCGGGACTGGCCGGCGGGGTGACGGGGGCGTGGCGCACGGGCGGGCCGACGTCGGCCGGGACGCGGTGTGCGAGGAAGGCGTACGCGTGTCGCAGTTCGGGGTCTTTCACCGACCGCCACCAGCGGTCGACGCCGTACCAGCCCGGGGCCGCCAGAGCTCCGCCGTGGTGCCGTACGGACAGTCCGGCGGCGAGCACGGCGAACCGCAGCCGTTCCTCCAGCGGCCAGCCGCCGAGCGAGGCCGCGACGAAGCTCGCGCCGAAGACGTCACCGGCGCCCGTCGCGTCGAGGACGTCGACGTCCAGGGCCGGGACCTCCGCGTACTCGCCGGTGATCTGATCGACGGCCACGGCCCCGTCGCCGCCGCGCGTCACCACGGCCACCGGCACCAGCTCGCTGAGCGTGCCGAGGGCCGCGACCGCGCTGCCGGTGCGGGTGTACGCCATCGCCTCGGTCTCGTTGGGGAGGAAGGCATGGCACAGGGCGAGCTGGTCGAGCAGGTCCGTCGACCACTTTTGGGTGGGGTCCCAGCCGACATCGGCGTAGATCTGCGTGCCGTTCGCGGCGGCCTTGGCGAGCCACTCGCGCGGTTCGGCCTCGATGTGCACGAGGGCCGTACGCGCCTCGGGCGGGTCGCCCATCAGCACGTCCTGCGAGTACGGGGGCTCCTGGCCGTGGGTGACGAGGGCCCGGTCGTGGCCGTAGGCGAGGGAGACGGTGACCGGGGTCGGCCAGCCGTCGGCCGTGCGGGAGAGCGAGAGGTCGATGTCCTCCTGGTCGCACAGGATGTCCCGGCAGTACTCGCCGTACAGGTCGTCGCCGAACACCGTGGCCAGCGAGGTGCGCAGGCCGAAGCGGGCGGCGGCCACCGCCAGGTTGGCGATGCCGCCGGGACCGCAGCCCATGCCCCGCGTCCAGATCTCCTCGCCAGGTGTCGGCGGCTTCCCGAGCCCCGTGAGGACGAGGTCGTAGAAGAGCAGCCCGGTGAGCAGCACATCGGGCCGGTCGTCGTCCACGGCAACGTCCTCTCGTCGTGAGCGTGGGAGTTCGAGAGCGTGGGCTCGTCAAAACTCTTCAATTCGGTGACCGGAATCGTGCGCCGCTCAGCGAGATTGGTCAATACCCGAGCAGAAATGAGCATGGCGATGATTGAAGATGACGAGTAGTGTTCACGCCATGCTGGCGGAACGACGACACCAACTCATCCTGCGGGCTCTGCGCTCCGGCGGCCCCGCGTCCGTGACCGACCTCTCGGAGCAGCTGGGTGTGAGCCCCGCCACGATCAGGCGTGACCTGGTCAAACTCGAGGAGGACGGGCTGCTGACCCGGGTGCACGGCGGCGCCGTCGCGGAGGAGGGCGACCAGCCCTTCGCCGAGGTCGCCGAGGTGCGCGTGCCCGAGAAGGACGCCATAGCCGCGCACGCCGCCGCGATGATCGAAGACGGTCAGTCGGTGCTGCTCGACATCGGCACCACCGCCTTCCGCCTCGCCCGCCAGCTGCACGGCCGCCGCCTCACCGTGATCACCAGCAACCTGGTGGTCTACGAGGAGCTCGCCGACGACGAGGGCATCGAACTGGTGCTGCTCGGCGGCATGGTCCGCCGCGAGTACCGCTCCCTGGTCGGGTTCCTCACCGAGGACAACCTGCGCCAGCTGCATGCCGACTGGCTCTTCCTGGGCACCAGTGGAGTGCGGCCGGGCGGGCAGGTGATGGACACGACGGTCGTCGAGGTGCCGGTCAAGCGGGCCATGATCAAGGCCGGCGACAAGGTCGTGCTGCTCGCCGACGCGGCGAAGTTCCCCGGTACGGGGATGGCCAAGGTGTGCGGTCCGGAAGACCTGGACGTGGTGGTGACGAACGCGCCGGTCGACGCGGCGACCCGGTCCTCCCTGGAGGAGGCGGGCGTCGAGGTGGTCGTGGCAGGAAAGGTGCAAGCGTGAAACTGACGATTCTGGGCGGCGGAGGATTCCGCGTGCCGCTCGTGTACGGGGCGCTCCTCGGCGATCGCGCCGAGGGCCGGGTCACCCACGTCGTGCTGCACGATCTGGATGCGCAAAGGCTCTCCGCGGTGACCCGCGTGCTCGCCGAGCAGGCGGCCGGGGTGCCCGACGCGCCCGAGGTGACCGCCACCACCGACCTGGACGAGGCCCTGCGCGGCGCCGACTTCGTCTTCTCGGCGATCCGCGTCGGCGGCCTGGAGGGCAGGGCGAACGACGAGCGGGTCGCGCTCGCCGAAGGCGTCCTCGGCCAGGAGACGGTCGGCGCGGGCGGCATCGCCTACGGCCTGCGGACCGTCCCGGTCGCCGTCGACATCGCCCAGCGGGTGGCCCGTCTGGCGCCGGACGCCTGGGTCATCAACTTCACCAACCCGGCGGGTCTCGTCACCGAGGCCATGTCCCGCCACCTCGGCGACCGCGTCATCGGCATCTGCGACTCGCCGGTCGGCCTCGGCCGCCGTATCGCCCGCGTGCTCGGCGTGAAGAACCCCGGCGAGGCGTGGATCGACTACGTCGGCCTCAACCACCTCGGCTGGGTGCGCGGCCTGCGCGTCGCCGGCCGCGACGAACTCCCGCGCCTGCTCGCCGACCCCGAACTCCTCGGCTCCTTCGAGGAGGGCAAGCTCTTCGGCCCAGAGTGGCTCCAGTCGCTCGGCGCCATCCCCAACGAGTACCTGCACTACTACTACTTCAACCGGGAAGCCGTCCGCGCCTACCGGCAGGCCGAGAAGACCCGCGGCGCCTTCCTCGCCGACCAGCAGGCCCGCTTCTACGAGGAGGCCCGGCGCACCGACGTCTCCGCCCTCGACGTCTGGGACCGCACCCGCGCCGAGCGCGAGGCCACCTACATGTCCGAGAACCGGGAGACGGCCGGCGCCGGCGAGCGCGACGCCGACGACCTCTCCGGCGGCTACGAGAAGGTGGCGCTCGCCCTGATGCGGGCCATCGCCCGCGACGAGCGCACGACCCTGATCCTCAACGTCCGCAACCAGGCCACCCTGTCCGTGCTCGACACCGACGCCGTCATCGAGGTCCCGTGCCTGGTCGACGCCAACGGCGCCCACCCGGTCGCCGTCGCCCCGCTGCCCGACCACGCCACCGGGCTCGTCTGCGCGGTCAAGGCGGTCGAGCGCGAGGTGCTCGCCGCGGCGGAGTCCGGCTCCCGCACGACGGCGGTGAAGGCCTTCGCGCTGCACCCCCTGGTCGACTCGGTGAACGTCGCCCGAAGGCTGGTCGACGGCTACACCGGGGTCCATCCCGGCCTCGCGTACCTTAGGTAGCGCTCGCCCCGGAAAGCGCTTCCGGTCGTGGCTGCCACCCTGGCCTCCACCCCTCGCTTCCCCTCCGCTTGCTCCCTCCCTGGAGACCCTGATGCACGACGAACGACGCCGGATCGAAGAGCGCGTCGAGCGCCTCCACACCCAGCGCATCAAGCCCGCGATCTACTCCGCCACCGTCCCCTTCGAGGTCGAGGCCTGGCAGGCACCGGGCGAGCCGGTCTCCTTCGAGGAGGCGGCGGCCGCCCGGTACACGCCCTTCGCGATGGACACCCCGTGGGGCCCGCCCTGGGGCACGACCTGGTTCCGCATGCGCGGCCGGGTGCCCGCCGAGTGGGCGGGACGGCGGGTCGAGGCGGTCATCGACCTCGGCTTCGTCGGCGACTGGCCCGGCAACCAGGCCGAGGCCCTGGTCCACCTGCCCGACGGCCGCCCCCTGAAGGCGGTCAACCCGCTCAACCAGTACGTGCCGGTCGGCAACCCGGTCTCGGGCGGCGAGGAGATCGACTACCTGGTCGAGGCCGCCTCCAACCCGGACATCCTGGCGGACAACTTCTCGAAGACGACGCCGCTCGGCGACATCCTCACGGCGGGCGACAAGCCTCTCTACACCTTCCAGCGCGCCGACCTCGCCGTCCTCGACGAGGAGGTCTGGCACCTCGACCTGGACGTCCAGGTGCTGCGCGAGCTCATGGTCCACCTCGGCGAGCACGAACCGCGCCGCCACGAGATCATGCACGCCCTCGACCGGGCCATGGACACCCTGGACCTGGACGACATCCCCGGCAGCGCCACGGCCGTCCGCGAGGTCCTCGCCCCCGTCCTGGCCCGACCCGCACACGCCAGCGCCCACACGATCTCCGGCGTCGGCCACGCCCACATCGACTCGGCCTGGCTGTGGCCCATCCGCGAGACCAAGCGCAAGACGTCCCGCACCTTCTCCAACGTCACGTCGCTCGCCGACGAGTACGAGGACTTCATCTTCGCCTGCTCCCAGGCCCAGCAGTACGAGTGGGTCCGCGACAACTACCCGCACGTGTGGGCCCGCATCCAGGAGTCGGTGAAGAAGGGGCAGTGGGCGCCGGTCGGCGGCATGTGGGTCGAGGCCGACGGCAACCTGCCCGGCGGCGAGGCGATCGCCCGCCAGCTCATCCACGGCAAGCGGTTCTTCATCGAGCACTTCGGCGTCGAGACCAAGGGCGTCTGGCTGCCGGACTCCTTCGGCTACACCGCCGCCTACCCGCAGCTCGCCAAGCTCGCCGGCAACGACTGGTTCCTCACCCAGAAGATCTCCTGGAACCAGACCAACAAGTTCCCCCACCACACCTTCTGGTGGGAGGGCATCGACGGCACCCGCATCTTCACCCACTTCCCGCCGGTCGACACCTACAACGCCCGCTTCAGCGGCGAGGAGATGGACCGCGCCGTCCGCAACTACTCCGAGAAGGGCGGCGGCACGCGCTCCCTCGCCCCCTTCGGCTGGGGCGACGGCGGTGGCGGCCCCACCCGCGAGATCATGGAGCGGGCGCGCCGCCTCGCCGACCTGGAGGGCTCGCCCAAGGTCGTCGTCGAACACCCCGACGAGTTCTTCGCCAAGGCCCGCGAGGAGTACCCGGACGCCCCCGTGTGGGTCGGCGAGCTGTACCTGGAGCTGCACAGGGCGACGTACACCTCCCAGGCCCGCACCAAGCAGGGCAACCGCCGCAGTGAACACCGGCTCCGCGAGGCCGAGTTGTGGGCCACGACGGCGGCGCTGCACGCGCCGGGCTACGCCTACCCGTACGAGAAGCTGGACCGGCTCTGGAAGACCGTCCTGCTGCACCAGTTCCACGACATCCTGCCGGGCTCCTCGATCGCCTGGGTGCACCGGGAGGCGGAGGCCGAATACGCCCGCGTCGCCGAGGAGTTGGAGGCGCTGACGGCCGAGGCGGTCGCCGCGCTGGGCGGCGGCGACGCCCGGGTCTTCAACACGAGCCCGTACGAGCGCGCCGAAGTGGTCCGCACGGCTGACGGCGCACCGGTGTACGTGACGGTGCCCGCGAGCGGCAGTGCGCCCCTCGCCGCCACCGAGCCCCCGCAGCCAGTGTCGGTCTCCGGCCGTGTCCTCGAGAACGGCCTGGTCCGGGTGGAGGTCGCCGAGGACGGCACGCTGGCATCCGTCCGCGACCTCCGCGCGAACCGCGAAGTCCTCGCGGAGAAGGGCAACCTGCTCCGTCTCCACACCGACCTGCCCAACTACTGGGACGCCTGGGACATCGACAAGCACTACAAGAACCGCTACACGGACCTGCTGGACGCGGACACGGTGACCGTCGTGGAACAGGACCCGCTGCTCGGGGCGATCAAGGTCGAGCGGACCTTCGGCAAGGGCTCGCGCATCACCCAGACGATCACGCTGCGCGCCGGAAGCCCCCGAATCGACTTCGAGACCGAGATCGACTGGCACGAGGCCGAGAAGATCCTCAAGGCGGGCTTCCCGGTGGACATCCGCGCCCCGCATTCCTCCGCGGAGATCCAGTTCGGCCACATCCAGCGGCCGACCCACACCAACACCAGCTGGGAGGCGGCACGCTTCGAGGTCTCCGGCCACCGCTGGGTGCACATCGCCGAGCCCGGCTACGGCGTCGCGGTGATCAACGACTCGACGTACGGCCACGACGTCTCCCGCACGGTCCGCGAGGACGGCGGTACGACGACCAGGGTCAGCCTCAGCCTGGTCCGCGCCCCGCGCATCCCGGATCCCGAGGCCGACCAGGGCAAGCACCGCTTCACGTACGCCCTCCTCCCCGGCGCGGGCATCGAGGACGCCGTAGCCGAGGGTTACGCGCTGAACCTCCCCTTGCGGGTGGCGGATGCGGCAGGCGCGCCCGAGCCGGTCGTCTCCGTCGACGGCGACGGCGTGACCGTCGAGGCGGTCAAGCTGGCCGACGACCAGTCCGGCGACGTCGTCGTACGCCTCTACGAGTCCCGCGGCGGCCGCGCGACCGGCGTCCTGCGCACCGGTTTCCCGCTCGCGGGCGCCCAGGTGACCGACCTGCTGGAGCGCCCCCTGGAGGACGCGGACGTCACGGGGGACGGCGGGGTCGCCGTCGCCCTGCGCCCCTTCCAGGTCCTCACGCTCCGGCTGCAGCGCACCGAGGGGAGCTGACCGGGTGGCCATGCAACCCTGGTTCACCGACGCCAAGTTGGGGATCTTCGTCCACTGGGGCATCTACGCCGTCGACGGCGTGCAGGAGTCCTGGTCGTTCTACGACGACATCGTGCCGTACGACCAGTACATGTCCCAGTTCGACCGCTTCACGGCCTCCCGCTACGACCCGCGCGACTGGGCGAAGCTCTTCGCGCGGGCCGGCGCCAAGTACGCCGTGCTGACCAGCCGGCACCACGACGGCGTGGCCCTCTGGGACACCGCGTACGGCGACCTGAACGTGGGCCGCGACCTGATCGCCGGCTACGCCGACGCCCTGCGCGAGCAGGGCCTCAAGGTCGGCCTCTACTACTCCCACTCCGACTGGAGCCACCCCGACTACGCCTCGACCCGCAAGCCCGGCCGCCCGCCGGAGCTGGAGGACAACCGGTACTCCGAGGTCGCGGCCGAGGACGGGGACCTGGACGCCTGGGAACGCTTCCTGACCTACCGGGACGGCCAGATCCGGGAGTTGACGTCACGCTACAAGCCGGACCTGATGTGGTTCGACGGCGAGTGGGACCGCAGCGAGGAGCAATGGCGCATCCCGGAGCTGGCCGCGCTGATCCGCTCCGAGGTCCCGGACGTCGTCTTCAACGCTCGCATGCTCAGCGAGGGCGATTACGCGACGCCCGAACAGGGCGCCCCGGTGGTCCCGCCCGAGGGCCCCTGGGAGCTGTGCCTGACGATCAACGACTCCTGGGGGCACCAGCACCACGACCACAACCACAAATCGGTCGACCAGCTGATCCGCTACTTCACGGAGACGATCGGCGGCGGAGGCAACCTGCTGCTCAGCGTCGGACCGCGCGAGGACGGCACGATCCCGCAGGAGCAGGCCGAGCGGCTGGAGGGCCTCGGCGACTGGATCGCCAAGCACGCGGAGGCGGTGTACGGCACGGTGCGCGGCCTCCCGGCCGGCCACCACTACGGCCCCAGCACCCTCTCCAAGGACCGCCGCACCCTCTACCTGATGCTCTTCGACGCCCCGCGCGCCGAGATCAACGTCCGCGGACTGCTCGGCTCGGTACGCCGGGTCACGGTGCTCGGCAGCGGCAGGGAACTGGCCCACCGGGTCACCGGCGGCCTGCACGAGACACCTGGGGTGCTCTGGATCGAGCCGCCCACCGAGGCGGACCTCGACCCGCACGCGACGGTGCTCGCGGTCGAACTGGACGGTGAGCTGGAGCTGTACCGAGGCTCGGGCCGCTTCTGACCCCACGGCTCCCCTTCGGCTCCCTTCGGATCGGCCGGCCGCCGCCCCCGTGACAGCGCCGGCCGATCCGAGGCCCCCGTACTCCCCCGTGTGGTGCGTTCCCCCGTGGTGGTGCGTCCCCCGTGTTTCCCCCGTTGTGGTGCTTCCCCCGGTTGTTCCCCCGTTGCCTTTCACTCCTATGAGCGCGCGGTCCGCACCCTGATACACCCTCCCGGGAAAAAATCCCGGGAGGGTGTCGCCTCAGCCGGTGAACCCGGCCGTGATGGAGGTGAACTGCCAGTTGCTCTGGCTGATCCCGGAGCAGTTGCTCGTCACGCCGCCGCCCGGGCACGGCCGGTCGCGGTTGACCGACCAGAAGGCGAGGCGGGCGATGTGGTGCGAGTTCGCCCAGTCCCGGATCTGGGTCCAGATCGTGGGCGAGGTGAGCTCCTGCTGGTCGGACAGGCCGTTCATGCCGGAGATGCCGATGTGGGCGTAGGCGGTGGCGTCGTCCCACCCGAAGGTGGACTTCAGCTTGTTCTTCAGCCCCTCCGTCGCGTTCACCGTGTTGCCGTACATGTCGGCGCCGCCGCCGAAGTCGAACGGCATGATCGTGAACACGTCGATGTCGGCGTTCAGTGCCTTCGCCTGCTCGATGAGCCGGTTGCCCCAGTACGTCGGCCCGGTCGTCGAGGTGCCGAAGGTGAGGACGGTCCGCAGCCCCGGGTTGTTCGCCTTGACGATCTTCAGGGCGTTCAGGATCCGGTCCTGCACGGTCGCGTTCTCGAACTCGTCGGTGTTCTCGATGTCGACGTCGATCGCCTTGAGGCCGTACGCGTCGATCACCTTCTGATACGCCCCGGCCAGCGCCTCGGCGGTCGAGCAGTTCGGCCCGAGCTTGTTGCCGCTCCACCCGCCGATCGACGGCACGATGTCACCGCCCGCGGAGCGGATGGAGTTGATGACGGACTGGTCGTTCCCGCCGGTCAGCGGGCGCTGTCCGTCCCAGGCCGGGTTGCAGCCGCCGGACGACAGGATGAACGCCATCGTGTACCACTTGATGCCGGTCGCGCTCATCACCGAGGTCGCGCTCGGCGGGTCGCCCCAGCCCAGGTACAGATAGGGCGCGGCCTGCTTGAAGCCGGTACCGCCACCGCCGCCCGCGTCCGTGGTGACGGTCACGGCGTTGGAGGCGGCGGAGACGTTCCCGGCCGCGTCCCTCGCCTTGACCGTGAAGGTGTAACCCGTGCTCGGCGACAGCCCGCTGACCGTCGCGCTGGTACCGGAGACGCTGAGCACCTGGCTCGAACCCTGGTAGATGTCGTACGCCGTCACCCCGACGTTGTCCGTCGAGGCGTTCCACGCGAGCGACACGCTCGACGACGTCTTGCCGGTGGACCGCAGGCTCCCCGGCACACTCGGCGCCTGACTGTCCGAGCCGCCGCCACCGGGCCCGTCGAGGCTGATGTCGTCGGCGTAGTAGGTGCCCTGCGCGTACCAGCCGTGGACGTAGACGGTGGCGCTGGTCTGCGAGGCGCCGGTCGTGAACGAAAGGGACAGCTGACTGTACGCCGACGGCGACGACGTCCACGTCGAGGAGCCGCCGTCCACGCCGAGGTAGACGTAGGACCCCCGCACCCAGCCGCTGAGCTTGTACGTCGTGTTCGGCTGGACGGAAACGGTCTGGCTGCACTTGGCGGCGTCACTCGAACTCACCGCGCCCGCAAGGGCCTTGGAGCCACCGTGCACGGGGGAGGAGACGACCGAGCCGAGGTTTCCGGTGCAGGACCAGGGGGAGAGGGCGCCGGATTCGAAGCCGGCGTTGGAGAGAACGTTGGCCGCATGGGCCGTACTGGGAAGGGCGACGGCTCCGGTGACCGCGAGGGCGGCGGAGCCGAGCAGAGCGAGAAGACGCCGTCTGAGACGTCTGAGGGGTTGGTTGCGCACGCGATCTCCCTGAGGAATGTGGGGTGTTCGGGAGTGCACGAGGTGCAGAGAGGTGCGCAGACCAAGTTGGTATGGACCAATCTGGCTGTCAAGCCTTGATGCCGGATTGGTCCATACCGGGGATGAGGTGATGCCGCTCAGGGGCGCGGGGCTGTGTCGATATGCGGCTCCGCCGCGTGTGCGCGACCAGCCACACACAACCCGCACCCGGCAGACAACCTAAAGCGGCAGTACCTGAGCCGCTCCACTCCCGACCGAGTCAACCGACGCGGGCGCGGGCATCGCCGGCAACAACGGCTCCTCAACCTCCGCCCGCTGCTGAGGAATGGACACCGGCCTGAGCGGCCGCGGCCCCGACACGACTGTGTAGTCCTGTCCGAGGAACGGCGGCACGAGGTCCCCCGGGTCATCGCCGAGGGCAAGTCGCACAGCCAGCCAAGGCACGTTGACCCCGCACAGCGACAGCTGATGCAGGCCCCCGGCGGGCCGCGTGTTCACATCCATCAGCACCGGCGTCTCCCCGAACATCCGGAACTGAATGTTGGACAGATAGTGCAGCCCGAACCCCTCCGCGATCAGCCGTGCCGGCTCCAGCCACTGCTCGTGCAGCGTGAACCCACGCCGACGGCCGTTCTTGATCCGGCCGATCGCCAGCCGCACCCGGTTGTCCGGACCGGTGAGGCAGTCCACCGACACCTCCGGCTGCTCCAGTCGCGGCATGACCAGCCAGTCCACCGGCTCGTCGGCCCGCCGCAACGCGTCCACCACCAGATCCAGCTGCACATACGGAGTCGGGAACCCGGTCAGGTGCACCAGCGAGAAGGGGGAGCGCGTGATCACCCGGAAGCCCACCCCGCCCGCACCGGACGCCGGCTTGAAGCAGGCCTTGTGCCCGCCCGCCTCCAACTCCTCGACGGCGGCCACGAGTTCATCGGCGGTGCGAACCCGCCACCACGGCGGCACCGGCACCCCGATCGCCTGCACGGCCTCGTACGCGATCACCTTGTCCTGGAAGACCGCCACGGCCTCGGGCGTCGGCGCCAGCAGCGCCGTGCCGACGGCCTCGAACTCCGCGCGATGCGCGACGATCGCCGACTGGTGCAGCCGGGGCACGAACACGTCGATGCCGCGGCGCTGGCACTGGTCGAGCGCGTACTCGACATAGGCGGCCGGGGACAGGCCCTCCGGCTCCAGATCGGCGGTGTCGGCGGCGGCCAGCACGGGCGAGTCGGCGTCCCCGTGCGTCGCATGGATCTCGACCGCCCGGTCGCTGGGATTTCTCCGCAGCTGATCCATGAAGAACACGTTCTCCGCGTACGTGCGGTTGAGCCAGACGCGTACGCGAGAGACCATGCAGGGCCGTCCTTTCGGGGTTCGCGGGCAGGGCGAAGCAGGCCCGTGCCCGGGCAGGGTGGATGGAGGGACACCAAAGCGCCCCGTGCGAAGGGGCATTCATAGCGGTGGTGTTGGGGCGATCATACGGCTTTCAAGGGGTGCCGCGTGCAACGTACGTGTTACGGATTTGCGGATCATTCCTGACCGTCCGGCCGCCCCGCGCCCCGGCACCACACCGCCCGCCGGGACGACGACGTGATCCCGCCTTGTACCGTGAACGCACCGTGTGTTCTCGTGGTTCCATCCGGATGATCGAAAGGGGCGAGGGGTGACGTCGACGGCCGGTGGTGCCGGACAGCTGCTGGCCATCAGCGACCTGCACATCGGCTACGAGGAGAACCGCGCCCTCGTCGAGAAGATGCGCCCCGACTCGGACGACGACTGGCTGCTCGTCGCCGGTGACGTGGCCGAGACCGTGGCCGACATCCGCTGGGCCCTCGAGACCCTGGCCGGCCGCTTCCGCAAGGTCGTCTGGACGCCGGGCAACCACGAACTGTGGACCCACCCGAAGGACACCGTCACCCTGCGCGGCGCCGACCGCTACCACCACCTGGTCGACCTGTGCCGGGAACTCGGCGTGACCACCCCCGAAGACCCCTACCCCGTCTGGGACGGCCCCGGCGGCCCGGTGGCCGTGGCCCCGCTGTTCCTGCTGTACGACTACTCCTTCCTGCCCTCCGGCTGCACGACCAAGGAAGAGGGGCTGAAGTACGCGCACGGGACCGGCATCGTGTGCAACGACGAGTACCTGCTGCACCCCGACCCGTACCCCTCCCGCGAGGCCTGGTGCGCCGCCCGGGTCGCCGAGACCGAGCGCCGGCTCGCCGCACTGCCCGAGGACCTGCCCACCGTCCTCGTCAACCACTACCCGCTGGACCGGCACCCCACCGACGTCCTGTGGTACCCCGAGTTCGCCATGTGGTGCGGCACCCGCCTGACCGCGGACTGGCACCGCAGGTTCCGCGTCGACACCATGGTCTACGGCCACCTCCACATCCCGCGGACCACCTGGCACGAGGGCGTCCGCTTCGAGGAGGTGTCGGTGGGCTACCCCCGCGAGTGGCGCAAGCGACCGGAACCGCCGGGACGGCTGCGCCGGATCCTGCCCGGTCCGCCCAGGGAGGACGGGGCCCGTTGATCGAGGACCTGCTGCCGGACACGGTGGTCACCGTCGAGGCGTACGGCGACGAAGAGCCTCCGAACACCGTCCTGTACCCCGAGGAGGAGGCGGTCGTGCTCCAGGCGGTCGCCAAGCGCCGCCGGGAGTTCGCCGTAGTGCGCGCCTGCGCCCGCCGCGCCATGGAGAAGCTCGGCGTGCCACCCCGGCCGATCCTGCCCGGCGAACGCGGCGCCCCCGCCTGGCCGGCCGGCCTCACCGGCAGCATGACCCACTGCGACGGCTACGGCGCCGCCGCACTGGTCCGCGCCACCGACCTGGCCTCCCTCGGCATCGACGCCGAACCCCACCAGACGCTTCCGGAGGGCGTCTTCCCGGCCGTCGCCCTGCCCGCCGAGGCGGAACGGCTGCGCCGGCTCGCCGACGACCACCCCTGCATCCACTGGGACCGGCTCCTGTTCAGCGCCAAGGAATCCGTCTACAAGGCGTGGTTCCCCCTCACCGGACAGTGGCTGGACTTCACCGAGGCCGACATCGACGTCTTCGCCGACCCCGGTGAGCAGTACAGCGGCGGCCTCCGCGCCCGGCTCCTCGTCCCCGGCCCGTGGGTGGGCGGCCGCCGGGTCGACCTCTTCGAGGGCCGGTGGACGGTCCGGCGGGGCCTGGTGGCGACAGCGGTGAGCGTGCCGCACACCTGAGCCCCTGTCGCAGCGCCCTACACCACCTCTTGGGGACACCAGCTCTGGAGCAGCCGGAAGAACTCCTCCTCATTGCCCGCCAGTCCCGCGTCCGCCAGGGCCTGTTCCGCCTCGGCGAGGACGGCGGGCGGGACGACGGGCGGTCGGCAGGTCCCGGGGGGACCGTCGAACGCGGCTCGTACCGTTTGCAACAGCCGCAGATAAGCCTGGACGGCGGTGCGCTCTTGGTCGGTCAGTACGGCAGTGGGCATCGGTCGGCTCTCCCCGAAGTCGGCGTCATCGCGTCACGCCCCCGCATATGAGGGCGCATCACCAGCTTGCCGCCCACCACTGACAATCGGGTTTGGCTACACGTCGGTTCGCCCGCTTAGCGGAGGCGAAACCTCCCCGAAATCCCTTGTGGGAATCTCGCCCTACGCTGGAAGGAAGGGCTTTCGGCCGCACCTGGCGGCCATCGGAGCGGGAGGCTTGTGCGTGGTCGACTTCCCGGGGCCGCCCCCGGCGCGCGCCGTACGGCTGCGCCCGGTGGGCGACGGTGAACTCGCATTGCAGTACCGCGTCGTGCACGGCTACCGGCGCGCCTTCCGGATGGCCGGCGAGGGGCCGGCGCTGGTGCTCATCCACGGCATCGGGGACTCCTCCGACACCTGGGCCCAGCTCATCCCCGACCTCGCCCGCACGCACACCGTGATCGCCCCCGACCTGCTCGGCCACGGCGCCTCGGACAAGCCACGCGCCGACTACTCGGTGGCCGCGTACGCGAACGGCGTGCGCGATCTGCTCACCACGCTCGGCATCGAGTCGGCGACACTCGTCGGCCACTCGCTGGGCGGGGGAGTGGCGATGCAGTTCGCCTACCAGTTCCCCGAGCGCACCGAGCGGCTCCTCCTGGTCAGCGCGGGGGGCGTAGGGCGCGAGGTCAATCCCGTGCTGCGGCTGGTCTCGCTGCCCGGTGCCCACCTGATGCTGTCGGCCCTGCGGCTGCCGGGGATGCGGCTCCAAGTCGGGCTGGCGGTGCGGTTGATGAAGCTGCTGGATGCCGATATCGGGCAGGACGCGCCGGAACTGCTCACTCTCGTGGATGCGCTGCCCGACGAGACCTCGCGCAACGCCTTCATCCGAACCCTGCGGGCGGTCGTCGACTGGCGGGGGCAGGTGGTGACCATGCTGGACCGCTGCTATCTGACCGCGGGCATGCCGACCATGCTGCTGTGGGGAGACCGGGACAGTGTGGTTCCGGTGCGGCACGCGTACGGAGCGCACGAGGCCATGCCGGGGAGCCGGCTGGAGATCTTCGAGGGAGCGGGGCACTTTCCGTTCCACTCCGACCCGGACCGGTTCGTCGCGCTGGTCGAGGAGTTCACGAGCAGCACGGCACCGGCGGACTGGAGCCGGGAGAGGTGGCGCGAGCTGCTGCGGGCGGGACGGCCAGGGACATCGGCGGGGCAGCCGGACACGGCTCGCAGCCGTGCGGTGGAACGGGATCTGCGGGAGGCCAGTGAGCGCAGTGCTACGTGACCCGCACTTCACGGGCCACGATCAGCAGGCCAACCTGCTCACCGCAACGTCGGGCAAGTGCCCACCAACCTGCACCGGGCCGACGACAACGGCCGGGAGGGAGCCGAAGGGCGCGCCGGTGTCGAGACGGCGAACGCGCGGAGGCGCGAAGCGCTGAGCACGATCGCCGTCTCGACACCGGCTGAAAGCGCCCGTAGGCGACCGAGCCATCAAACACAGCGGTCAGGCTTGAGGGCCCAGGTAGCCCAGTGACGCCTCGATTCGCCCCGCCAAGTGGTCCCGCTGTCCCCGTACCGACGACACCGCCAGCCATGCCCTGCACTTGCTGGCCAGTAAGAGCCCGAAGGTCTCGGCCTCCTTTTCCTCGGCCTGGTCGAAGTGGCTGCGGGCGGCCACCTTCAGGACCGTCGAGCGCAGGTCGGCGTCGTCGTGCAGGAGGCGGGCCGCCACCGTTGCGCCCTCGACGCTGTGGCTGCAGTGGCCGGCCTTCATGTGCCACAGTTCGTGGCCGAGGATCACCAACTGGTGGCCGGGGGCGGTGCGTTCCTCGATCACGACCAGGTCCTGGTCGGCCATGTCGAGCCACAGGCCGCTGGCCGTGCCGGCCGGGAAGGCGGCCGTACGGAAGTGGACGGGGCGGCCGCGGCGTCTGCTCATCGCGTCGCACAGGGCGCCGTACAGCTTCTCCGGCGCCGCGGGTGCGGGGAGCGTCAGCTCCGTGACCAACTCGCCGCACAGGCGGCGCATTTCCCTACCGATGCCCACAGGTCTCCCGTTCTCCCGCATCACGACTCGGGCCGCTTGACGCTCTCCAGGAGCATGTCCAGCCACTCCGCGACCTTGTCGCGGTGCTGGTCCGTGGGTAGTTGCGCGGCCCGCCAGGCGATTCCGCGCACGCCGTGGTCCTGCAGGAGTCTCTCCAGGGGGTCGTCGGCGGTCTGCGCCGCCTCGCGTTCCGCGAGCTTCTGGAGCAGGTCCTGTTCGGTGCGCTGGAGGGCGCCCGCGAGCGCCTCGGGGTCTTCGGCCGTGAGGAATCCGGCGTGCACGCGGAAGAAGCGCTGGATGGCGTCGCAGTGCTCCATGGTGGGGCGCCGGTCGCCGTTGATGAGGGCGCCTGCCTGCTGGCGGGACATGCCGGCGCCGTCGGCGATCTCCTGCTGGGTGTACTTGCGGCCGTTGGGCTTGAGGCGGGTGCGGCGCAGCAGGTCCAGGCGCTGGAGGAAGCGGGACTGGACGTCGGGCTCGCCCGCGGGGCGGCCGCTCAGTAGGGCCTTGATTATGGGCTCCGGTACGCCGGAGGCCACGGACAGGCGGCCGGTGTCGAAGACCTCCGCGTGCGGCACGCCGAGCCGGTCGGCGAGCGCGGTGACACGAGCGACGACGGCCGGCAGCGCAGCCGTCGGGGTGGCGCCCGGACCCTCGAAGCCATCCGTCACCGACAGATCTCCTACGTCTCTCACAGGCTTCTCACAAGCGGTTGCCGTGAACTTGGTGGAGATTACCCGCTGGTTCGAACTCACATCCAGGTCTCGCCACAACTGTGGCCAATTTCAGCCGTCAACAGCCGTGGAATGCCACGATAGTTGACATGGTCCGGACCGGGCAGCAGGATCAAGACGCCGCGTGAAGGCCGCATAGGCAAGAGGGGTGACCTCCCGATGGCATATCAGGCAGGTGGGCAGCGGTTCGTACCGCGGCCCGTCCCCGAGAGCTGCGAGGCCCAGGCGTATCTCCGGGACTACGCCACTCTCATGGAGGCCGTGCCCTTCCCTTCCGTGATCCTCGATCACCGCTGGGACGTCGTTCTGACCAACACCGCTTTCGCGTCACTTTTCGGTGCTGTGGGCTCGCATCCGACGGCCATGCCCGACGACAACTTCCTCAGGTTCGTCCTCTTCCATCCGGACGCCGGCTCTGTCCTCGGTGAGCATGAGTCCAGCTGGTGCCTGCCGATGCTGGCGCAGTTCGCGGCGGCGGTGGAACGGCACGGTCACGACCACGGCCTGCAGGCCATCCGCCGGGAGATCGCCCAGGATCCGATCATGGAGGCCGCCTACCGGCACGGGCTGCCGCACTGGATCCGTGCGGTCGGCGAGCGGGCCGTCGCGCAGGACGGTGCCGTACGCCCGTTGCTGCATCCCGATCCGCGTTGGGGCGCGACCGAGTGCCGGGTCGTCGACGAGACGCCCAGGACCCTTCAGGAGATGGGGTACACGCGGCTGACGCTGGTGCTGCGTGAGGTGCGGCGCGACCGGCCCAGGGCGCGGGGGGTGCGGCGGAGCGCTGCCCACCTGCGCGTGGTGCCCGCCACCGAGGACTGAACGGGGCACCGTCGGCGTTCAGGTCGCCGACGGCGCCACCGAGGACTGAACGGGGCACCGTCGGCGTTCAGGTCGCCGACGGCGCCCCGTCAGCGCGGTGTGGTGAGAACTTACTGCTCAGATTCGCATGTCATTGGCGGCAGTCAGGTAGGCGGGACGGGCTTCGGCGTCGCACGTTACGCAAACGGCTTGCATTTCTTGCGCTATTCTTGCGCGCATGACGCGACGACTTGCTGAGGTGGCGAAGAAGGTCGGGGTCAGCGAGGCCACGGTCAGCCGGGTGCTCAACGACAAGCCCGGTGTCTCCGAGGCCACGCGGCAGGCGGTGCTGTCCGCCCTGGACGTCCTCGGCTACGAGCGGCCCACCCAGTTGCGCGGCGAACGCGCCCGCCTCGTCGGCCTCGTGCTCCCCGAGCTGCAGAACCCGATCTTCCCCGCCTTCGCCGAGGTGATCGGCGGAGCGCTCGCCCAGCTCGGGCTGACGCCGGTGCTCTGCACGCAGACCAAGGGCGGGGTCTCCGAGGCCGACTACGTCACGCTGCTGCTGCAACAGCAGGTCTCCGGCGTCGTCTTCGCCGGCGGGCTGTACGCCCAGGCCGACGCACCCCACGACCACTACAAGGAACTGGCCGACCGCAACATCCCGGTGGTCCTCGTCAACGCGGCCATCGAGCACCTGGGATTCCCGGGTGTCTCCTGCGACGACGCCGTGGCCGTGGAGCAGGCCTGGCGGCACCTGGTCTCGCTGGGCCACGAGCGCATCGGGCTCGTGCTCGGCCCGGGCGACCACGTGCCGTCGGCGCGCAAGCTGGCCGCGGCCCGGGGCATCGCCGGGGAACTGCCCGAGGAACACGTCGCGCGGGCCATCTTCTCGATCGAGGGCGGTCACGCGGCCGCCTCCCGGCTGATCGACCGAGGGGTGACCGGCATCATCTGCGCGAGCGACCCGCTCGCGCTCGGTGCGATCAGAGCCGCTCGGCGCAGGGGACTTGACGTCCCGTCGCGGATCTCCGTGGTCGGGTACGACGACTCGGCGCTCATGAACTGCACGGAGCCCCCGCTCACCACGGTCCGTCAGCCCATCGAAGCCATGGGCAGGGCGGCGGTGGAACTGCTGAACGCGCAGATCGCGGGCACTGCCGTACCCGCGGAGGAACTGCTCTTCGAGCCGGAGCTGGTGGTCCGCGGGTCGACGGCACAGGTGCCTCGCCACTGAGTGCCGTCGGTATCTGCCCGTTAGATCCACCGATCTGTTTAAAAATTTCAAATCTCGCGCGACATCTTGCGTACCGATGTCGCCGGTGCTTGAGTGTGCGGCGCCCACCGCTCCTGCCCAGAGGGGTCCAGCCATGAGAAGCACCGGGTTCCGCCACGCCTTCGCCGCGCTCAGCGTCTGCTCCCTCGCCCTCACCGCCTGCGGATCCGGCGGGGACTCGGCGAGCGGCAAGACCCGCATCACGGTCAACTGCATGCCGCCCAAGAGCGCCGAGGTCGACCGCCGGTTCTTCGAGCAGGACGTCGCCGCCTTCGAGAAGCAGAACCCGGACATCGACGTCGCGGCCCACGACGCGTTCCCCTGCCAGGACCCGAAGACGTTCGACGCCAAGCTCGCCGGCGGGCAGATGGAGGACGTCTTCTACACGTACTTCACCGACGCCGGGCACGTCGTCGACATCGACCAGGCCGCCGATCTCACGCCGTACATCAAGGAGTTGAAGAGCTACGGCACCATCCAGCGGCAGCTGCGGGACATCTACACCGTCGACGGCAAGATCTACGGCATCCCGCGCACCGGCTACTCGATGGGCCTGATCTACAACAGGAAGCTCTTCACCGAGGCCGGCCTCGACCCCGACAGGCCCCCGGCGACCTGGGAGGAGCTGCGCGCCGCCGCCAAGAAGATCGCCGGGCTCGGCAACGGCACGGTCGGATACGCCGACTACAGCGCCCAGAACCAAGGGGGTTGGCACTTCACCGCCGAGCTGTACTCCCAGGGCGGCGACGTCGTCCCGGCCGACGGCAAGAAGGCCACCGTCGACACCCCCGAGGGCCGCGCCGTGCTCCGGAACCTGCACGACATGCGCTGGACGGACGACTCGATGGGCAGCAAGCAGCTCCTCGTCATCAACGACGTCCAGCAGATGATGGGCTCCGGCAAGCTCGGCATGTACCTCGCCGCGCCCGACAACATTCCGATCCTGGTGAAGGAGAAGGGCGGCGACTACAAGGACCTGGCGCTGGCCCCCATGCCCGGCGGCAAGGGCACGCTCATCGGCGGCGACGGCTACATGGTCAACAAGAAGGCGAGCCCCGAGCAGATCCGCGCCGGACTGAAATGGCTCGACCACATGTTCCTCACCCCCGGCGACGGCTTCCTCGGCGACTACGCCCGCGCCAGGAAGGCGGACGCGCCGGTCGGCCTGCCCGAGCCGCGGCTGTTCACCGGGGCCGCCGACGCCAAGGACCAGCAGGTCAAGAAGGCCAACGCCAATGTGCCCGTGGAGAACTACCAGGCCTTCCTCGACGGCAACCAGAACCTCGACATGAAGATCGAGCCGCCGCACGCCCAGCAGATCTACTCCGTCCTCGACGGCGTCGTCTCCGCCGTGCTCACCAAGGAGGACGCCGACATCGACCGGCTCCTGAAGGACGCGTCCACCAAGATCGACGGCATCCTGGCGCGGGGCTGACGGACGATGACCAGGACGGCTCAGCGGCGGCCCGTCGAGAAGGTCGCGGTCCGCCCCGTGCAGGCAACGCCCCCGGCAGGGGACGCCAGGCGGCGCCGCCTCGCCGACCAGGCCCGCGCCTACGGCTTCCTGCTCGGCGGCCTGATCTGCTTCGCGCTCTTCTCCTGGTACCCGGCGATCCGCGCCGTCGTGATCGCCTTCCAGAAGTACACGCCCGGCAGCGAGCCCGAGTGGGTCGGCACCGCCAACTTCACCCGCGTCTTCGCCGACCCGGAGTTCGCGGCGGCCTGGCGCAACACGCTCACCTTCACGCTGCTCGCCCTGCTGATCGGCTTCGCGATCCCCTTCGTACTGGCCCTCGTCCTCAACGAGTTGAGACACGCGAAGGCGTTCTTCCGTGTCGTGGTCTATCTGCCGGTGATGATCCCGCCGGTGGTCAGCGCCCTGCTGTGGAAGTGGTTCTACGACCCCGGCACGGGCCTCGCCAACGAGGCGCTGCGCTTCCTGCACCTGCCCACCTCGAACTGGTCCAACGGCGCCGACACCGCGCTCGTCTCCCTCGTCATCGTCGCCACCTGGGCCAACATGGGCGGCACCGTGCTCATCTACCTGGCGGCGCTCCAGTCCATCCCGGGTGAGCTGTACGAGGCGGCCGAACTCGACGGCGCGAACCTCCTCCAGCGCATCCGCCACGTCACGATCCCGCAGACACGGTTCGTGATCCTGATGCTGATGCTCCTTCAGATCATCGCCACCATGCAGGTGTTCACCGAGCCGTTCGTGATCACGGGAGGCGGCCCGGAGAACGCCACGGTGACCGTCCTGTACCTGATCTACAAGTACGCCTTCCTCTACAACGACTTCGGCGGCGCCTGCGCCCTCAGCGTCCTGCTCCTCGCGCTCCTCGGCGCCTTCTCCGCCGTATACCTGCGACTGACGCGCACCGAAGGGGAGAGCGCATGAGCACGCGGACCCTGGTCTCCCCGGCGACCCTGGCCCGCCCGCGCGGCAGGGCCGTCTACTGGTCGGTCTTCACCGGTACCGTCCTGCTGTTCGCGCTCGCCTTCCTCTTCCCCGTCTACTGGATGGCGACGGGCGCGATGAAGTCACCGGACGAGGTGGCGCGGACCCCGCCCACCCTCGTACCCGAGCGGTGGCGCCTCAGCGGCTACACCGACGCCTGGGATCTGATGCAGCTGCCGACGCACCTGTGGAACACGGTCGTCCAGGCCGCCGGCGCCTGGCTGTGCCAGCTGGTGTTCTGCACGGCCGCCGCCTACGCGCTGTCCAGGCTGCGGCCCGCCTTCGGAAAGGTGATCCTCGGCGGCATCCTCGCCACCCTGATGGTCCCGGCCCAGGCGCTGGTCGTACCGAAATACCTGACGGTGGCCGACCTGGGCGTGCTCAACGACCCCGTCGCCGTCTGGCTGCCCGCCGTCGCCAACGCCTTCAACCTCTACCTCCTGAAGCGGTTCTTCGACCAGCTCCCGCGCGATGTCCTGGAGGCCGCCGAGATCGACGGCGCCGGGAAGCTGCGCACGCTGTGGTCGATCGTGCTGCCGATGTCCCGACCGGTCCTGGGCGTGGTGTCGATCTTCGCCCTGGTGGCGGTCTGGCAGGACTTCCTCTGGCCGCTGATGGTCTTCTCCGACACCGACCGACAGCCCATCAGCGTGGCGCTCGTCCAGCTGTCGCAGAACGTCCCGCTGACCGTGCTCATCGCCGCGATGGTGATCGCCGGCAGCCCCATGGTCGCGTTGTTCCTGGTCTTCCAGCGGCACATCATCGCCGGGATCGGCGCGGGCAGCACCAAGGGCTGACGCCGACCGTTCCAAGAGAAGGGAAGCTCAGTGGGACAGCCCACCCATGCCCGGCCGGACTGGTGGCGCTCCGCCGTCATCTACCAGGTCTACGTCCGCAGCTTCGCGGACGGCGACGGCGACGGTACCGGCGACCTCGCGGGCGTCCGCTCCAGGCTGCCGTATCTCGCCGAACTCGGCGTGGACGCCCTGTGGTTCACGCCCTGGTACGTCTCGCCGATGAAGGACGGCGGCTACGACGTCGCCGACTACCGCGCGATCGACCCGGCGTTCGGGACCCTCGCCGAGGCGGAGAAGCTCATCGCCGAAGCGGGTGGGCTCGGCATCCGCACCATCGTCGACATCGTCCCCAACCACGTCTCCGACCGGCACCCGTGGTTCCGCGCCGCCCTCGACGGCGGCCCGGAGCGCGCCCTGTTCCACTTCCGCCCGGGACGCGGCCCGCACGGAGAACTACCGCCCAACGACTGGCAATCCCAGTTCGGCGGCCCCGCCTGGACGCGAGTGCCCGACGGCGACTGGTACCTCCACCTCTTCGCCCCCGAACAGCCCGACCTCGACTGGTCCCGCCCGGCCGTCCGCCAGGAGCACGAGGACATCCTGCGTTTCTGGTTCGAGCGGGGCGTCGCCGGAGTCCGCATCGACTCCGCCGCGCTCCTCGTCAAGGATCCGCGTCTGCCGGACCTCACCGAGGGCCGGGATCCGCACCCGTACGTCGACCGCGACGAACTCCACGACATCTACCGCTCCTGGCGCGCGATCGCCGACGCGTACGACGGCATCTTCGTCGGCGAGGTCTGGCTCCCCGACACCGAACGCTTCGCCCGCTACCTCCGCCCCGACGAACTCCACACGGCGTTCAACTTCTCCTTCATGACCTGCCCCTGGGACGCCGGACGGCTGCGCACGGCCATCGACGAGACCCTCGCCGAACACGCCCCGATCGGCGCTCCCGCCACCTGGGTGCTGTGCAACCACGACGTGACGCGTACGGTCACCCGTTACGGCCGTGCCGACACCGGCTTCGACTTCGCCACCAAGGCCTTCGGCACCCCGACCGACCTCGCCCTCGGCACCCGCCGGGCCAGGGCGGCCGCACTGCTGTCGCTGGCGCTGCCCGGAGCGGTCTACGTCTACCAGGGCGAGGAGCTGGGTCTGCCCGAGGCCGACATTCCGGTCGACCGCATCCAGGATCCGATGCACGCCCGCTCCGGGGGGACCGACCCGGGGCGGGACGGCTGCCGGGTGCCGCTGCCGTGGGTGGCCGGGGCGCCGTACGCGGGATTCGGTTCGCGCGTGGAGCCGTGGCTTCCGCAACCGGCCGACTGGGCCTCGTATGCGGTCGACCGGCAGGCCGAGGACCCGCACTCGATGCTCAGTCTCTACCGCGAGGCGATCGGGCTCCGGCCGGTCTTCGGCGACGCCCCCCTCAGCTGGCTGCCCGCCCCGGAGGGCGTCCTCGCCTTCACCCGCGCGCCGGGAGCGACCTGCGTGGTCAACCTGGCGGACGTCCCCGCCGACCTGCCCGCCCACACGGAACTCCTCCTCGCCAGCGGCCCCTTGGACGACGAGGGCCGGCTGCCGAGGGACACCGCGGTCTGGCTCCGCGCCTGAGACCGCGGCCCGCTATCCCCGTACCCCCACCACGAAGGGATCAGCACATGCAGTACGTGCAGTACATGCAGCACACGCGTCGATATGTCAGGCTCATGCCAGCGTCCATCGCCGTAACCCTCGCCGCCGGCCTGCTCACCGCGACGGTCCCGGCCGCCCACGCGGCCGCCGGTGCGACCCTCCCCTTCACCTCGGTCGAGGCCGAGTCCGCCACCACGACCGGCACGAAGATCGGCCCCGACTACACACAGGGCACCCTCACCTCAGAGGCCTCCGGACGTCAGGCCGTACGCCTCGCGCCCGGTCAGCGCGTCGAGTTCACGGTCCCGCGCACGGCCAACGCCGTGAACGTCGCCCACAGCGTCCCCGACGGTCAGTCCGGCACGCTCGACGTGTACGTCAACGGACAGCGGATCGCCAAGACCCTCACGGTCACCTCCAAGTACTCCTATGTCGACACCGGCTGGATCCCGGGCGCCAAGACGCACCACTTCTACGACAACGCCCGCCTGTTGCTCGGACAGAACCTGCAGGCGGGCGACAAGGTGGCCTTCCAGGCGAGCGGCGTCCAGGTCACCGTCGACGTGGCCGACTTCGAGCAGGCCGCCGGGCCCGCGGGCCAACCCGCCGGATCGGTCTCCGTCACCTCCAAGGGCGCCGACCCGAGCGGCCAGGGCGACTCCACGCAGGCCTTCCGGGACGCCATCGCGGCCGCGCAGGGCGGGGTGGTGTGGATCCCGCCGGGGGAGTACCGGCTCACCTCGTCCCTGAACGGCGTGCAGAACGTCACCCTTCAGGGGGCCGGGCACTGGCACTCGATCGTGCGCACCTCCCGCTTCATCGACCAGTCGAGCGCCTCAGGGAACGTCCACATCAAGGACTTCGCGGTGATCGGTGAGGTGACCGAGCGGGTCGACTCCAACCCCGACAACTTCGTCAACGGATCGCTGGGACCCAACAGTTCCGTCTCCGGCATGTGGCTGCAGCACCTGAAGGTCGGCCTCTGGCTGATGGGCAACAACGACAACCTCGTCGTCGAGAACAACCGCTTCCTCGACATGACCGCCGACGGACTCAACCTCAACGGCAACGTGCGCGGCGTCCGCGTCCGCCACAACTTCCTGCGCAACCAGGGCGACGACGCGCTCGCCATGTGGTCGCTGTACGCACCGGACACGAACAGCAGCTTCGAGAACAACACGATCACGCAGCCGAACCTCGCCAACGGCATCGCGATCTACGGCGGTACCGACATCACCGTCAAGGACAACCTGATCTCCGACACCAACGCCCTGGGCAGCGGCATCGCGATCTCCAACCAGAAGTTCCTGGACCCCTTCCACCCGCTGTCCGGCACCATCACGGTCGACGGCAACACCCTCGTGCGCACCGGCGCGATGAACCCCAACTGGAACCACCCGATGGGCGCCCTGCGGGTCGACTCCTACGACAGCGCCATCGAGGCGAACGTCCGGATCACCGACACCACGATCACCGACAGCCCGTACAGCGCTTTCGAGTTCGTCTCCGGCAGCGGACGCGGATTCGCGGCGAAGAACATCACCGTCGAGGGCGCCACCGTGCGGGGCACCGGCACGGTCGTCGTCCAGGCCGAGACCCAGGGCGCCGCCACCTTCCGCAACGTCACGGCGACCGGCGTCGGCGCCGCCGGGATCTACAACTGCCCCTATCCCGTCGGCTCCGGCACCTTCACCCTCACCGACGGCGGCGGCAACTCCGGCTGGAGCAGTACCTGGTCGGACTGCTCGACCTGGCCCCAGCCGGGCCAGGGCAACCCGGACCCGGATCCCGGCCGCAACCTCGCCAAGGGCCGTCCGGCCACGGCCACCGGATCGCAGGACGTCTACACGCCCGGCAAGGCGGTCGACGGCGACGGGGGCAGCTACTGGGAGTCCGCCAACAACGCCTTCCCGCAGTCCTGGACCGTCGACCTCGGCTCCACGGAGGCGGTCCGCCGGCTGGTGCTGAAGCTGCCGCCGTTGTCGGTCTGGCAGGCCCGCACCCAGACGCTGTCGGTCCAGGGCAGCACGGACGGCTCGACGTACTCGACGGTGGTCCCGGCGCGCGACTACCGCTTCGACCCGGCGACCGGCAACACGGTCACCGTCTCCCTTCCCAGCGGCACGAGCCTGCGCCACCTGAGGCTGCAGGTCACCGGCAACACGGGATGGCCTGCGGCCCAGTTCAGCGAGGTGGAGGCGTATCTGTCTTGACCGCGCCCCCGCCCGCGTCCTGAGGGATTCCGCGCTTCGCCGCCTGGATCTGCTCGTACACATGGGTACGCAGCTCGGCGAAGCGCGGATCCACCCGCGTGTGCAACTGGTCGCGCTCGGCGGGCAGTTCGACCTTCAGCTGCTCCTGTACGACGGTGGGGGAGGCGGACAGTACGATCACCCGCTCGCCCAGGTAGACGGCCTCGTCGATGTCGTGGGTGACGAACAGGATCGTGATGCCACGTTCCCGCCACAGCCCCCGGACCAGGTCCTCCAGATCGGCTCGTGTCTGCGCGTCCACCGCCGCGAACGGCTCGTCCATCAGCAGCACACGCGGCTCGTACGCCAGCGCCCGGGCGATGGCGACCCGCTGCTGCATACCGCCGGACAGCTGCCACGGATACGCCCCCGCGGCATCCGCCAGCCCCACCGACTCCAGCGCGTCCCGCACCAGATCCCGGCGTCGCGCCTTGCTCAAGTCCTTCTGCTTCAGCGGCAGTTCGACGTTCTCGCCGACCCGCATCCAGGGGAACAGACTGCGCCCGTACTCCTGGAAGACGAACGCCATCCCGGGCGGCGGACCGCTCACCCACCGCCCCTCCAGGAGCACTTCGCCGCTCGTTGGCGTGAGCAGCCCGCCCATGCACTTCAGCAGGGTCGTCTTGCCGCAGCCCGACGGGCCGACGAGACAGACCAGTTCGCCCGCGTCGACGGTGAAGGTGAGGTCGCGCACCGCCTCCACGCGCCGCCCCGAACCCTCGTAGACCTTCTTCAGGCCGCGTACGTCGAGCATGGACCGCCCCTTCACGATGCTCACTCAGGACCGCCGGGTGGTCGCGCGCAGACCGTGGTACCAGCCGAGCACCCGGCGCTCGACCAGTTGGAAGACGACGGAGAGCAGAAAGCCGAGCAGACCGAGGACGAGGATCCCGGTCCACATGTCGGGGATCGCGAAGCTGCGCTGGAACTGGACGACGGTGAAGCCGATGCCGTTGTTGGCGGCGAACATCTCGCTGATGACCATGAGGATGATGCCGATGGACAGTGCCTGGCGCAGCCCGGCGAAGATCTGCGGGCTCGCCGAGCGCAGCACCAGCTGGCGCAGGCGGGCGACCCCCGTGACGCCGTATGAGCGGGCCGTCTCCAGCATCACCGAGTCGACCGCGCGCACGCCCTCCACGGTGTTGAGCAGGATCGGCCAGACGCAGCCGCTCGCGATCACGACGATCTTCATGGTGTCGCCGATACCCGCGAACAGCATGATGACCGGGACCAGCACGGGCGGCGGCACGGCCCGCAGGAACTCCAGGACGGGCTCGCACACCGCGCGCACCCTGCGGTAGGAGCCGATGAGCGTGCCGAGCGCGACACCGACCACGGCGGCCGTCGCACAGCCTCCCAGGAGGCGCAGGAGACTCGGCACGACGTCCGTGCGCAGCCGGTCTGCCGTCCACACGTCCGGGAAGGTGTCGAGGATCGTCCGCAGCGGCGGCCAGAAGGGATCCGTGCTGCCGTCCGACGCCGCCCACCACACGGCGACCAGCACCACGGGGAGCGCGACCACGAAGAACAGCCTCAGCAGCAAGCGCCCGATCACACCGCCACCTCCCCGCGCACCGACTGGTGCCAGGCCAGCGCCCGCCGCTCCACCGTACGCGCGCCGACGTTGATCAGCAGCCCCAGCAGACCCGCGACCACGACCAGCGCGTACATCTCCGGCACCGCCTGCGAGGTCTGCGCCACCGCAATCTGCTGGCCCAACCCCGGGGCGCCGATGACGAGTTCGGCGGTGATCGCGAGAATCAGCGCCACCGCGGCGGCCAGCCGCACCCCGGTCATGACGTACGGCAGGGCCGTCGGCCACAGCACATGGCGGACCCGCGCCCAGGTGCCGAGGCCGTACGACCGCGCCGTCTCCTCGGCGACCGGGTCGACGTCCTGGACGCCGTACAGGGTCTGGATCAGTACCTGCCAGAAGGAGGCGTACACCACCAGCAGGAGGACCGACTTCAGTTCGGTGCCGTAGAGCAGCACGGCGAGCGGGATCAGCGCCACCGACGGGATCGGGCGCAGGAACTCGATCGTCGAAGCCGTCGCCTCGCGCAGGTACGGCACGATGGAGACGACCACGCCCGCGACGACTCCGGCGCAGACCGCGATGGCGAGGCCCAGCGCCCAGCCGGTGAGGGTGTCGCCGAGTGCGTTCCAGAAGACGGAATGGGTGACCTCGTCCGCGAGGGCTTCGGCGATACGGCTCGTCGGCGGGAAGTAGGCCTCCTCGACCAGGCCGAGCCGCGGCACCGCCTCGCCCAGGGCGAGGAAGGCCGCGAGCCCGGCCGCACCGAGGGCGACGTTCACGCCCCTCATAGGTCTCCGCCCCTCATACGACTGTGTCCCTCATCAGGCCCCGCCCCTCACGGCAGCAGCGCGTCCAGGTCGGGCGTCTTCTTGAACAGGCCGTCCTCCTCGCCGAGTTTCATGAGGGCCTCGATGGAGGAGCGGTTCGGCTCGCTCGGCCACTTCGGGAGGATCACCTGGTCCAAGACCGACGCCGGGATCTTGGTGTACGTCGTGACGATCTGCCGGGCCTCGTCGGGGTGGGCCTCGGCGTAGGCGAGGGACTCGGCGGTGGCGGCCTGGAACTTCTTGACCACGTCCGGGTGTTGCTGCGCGTACTGGTTCGACGTGAAGTACATCGCGACGGTGAGCTGCGGTGCGATGTCGATCAGGGGCGAGGCGATCTCCCGGCCGCCCTGGCTCCTGATGGTGGCGGTCGCCGGCTCGACCACGCACGCGGCGTCGATCTGGCCGCTGTCGAGGGCGGCGGGCATCTGGTCGAAGGCCATCTCGACGAGCTTCACCTTGTCCGGGTCGCCGCCGTCCTTGCGCACCGCCTGGCGGACCGCGGTCTCGTTGATGTTCTTCAGGGTGTTGATGGCGACCTTCTTGCCCTCGAGCTCCTTCGGCGACTTGACGGGGCTGTCCTTCCTGACCATGAGGCCGTTGAAGTCCTTGCCCCGCACACCCGTCGACGCGATGCCGTTGGCGACGGCCTTCACGGGAACGCCGCCTGTCTGGGCGACCATCAGGGACGTCACGTTGCTGAACCCGAACTGGAACTGCCCGCTGACCACGCCGGGCACGATCGCCGCCCCGCCCTGGGCGGTCGTGAACTCCAGCTTCAGGCCCTGCTTTTCGAAGAAGCCCTTCTTCTGGCCGAGGTACAGCGGCGCGACATCGACGATGGGGATGAGGCCCAGCTTGACGGTGGTGACACCACCGGACGAGGCGCCCGCCCCCGGCGAACCGCCGTCGGACGAGCCACAGGCCGTCGCGACGAGCAACAGGACGCCGGCGGTGAGACCGGCCGACAGACGACGCATGGCTCCTCCTGTACAGACAACGGTGCAACGGTGTTCCGACAGGTTGTGCGCAAGGCGCACAGTAGTGCGCGGAGTTGCTCAGCGGGAAGGTAGAAGTCTCAAACGCATCCGGTCAATGGGTTCAACGAGTTCGACGACAACATTGTTGACACTTCTGGAGGTGGCGATGTCCGCCGAAGACCGCGCACCGCATTTCGTGAGGTCCTTCGAGCGCGGCCTCGCCGTCATCCGCTCCTTCGACGCGGACCATCCCGCCCGTACGCTCAGCGAGGTCGCCCACACCTGCGACCTGACCCGCGCCGCCGCCCGCCGCCTGCTGCTGACCCTCGCCGACCTCGGCTACGTCCACCAGGACGGCCGGCTCTTCCGCCTCACCCCGCGCGTGCTGGAGCTCGGCTACTCCTACCTCTCCAGCTACACACTGCCGCAGATCGCCGAGCCGCATCTGGAGCAACTCGTCGCGCAGGTACGGGAGTCGTCGTCGCTGTGCGTCCTCGACGGCGACGACATCGTGTACGTCGCCCGGGTGCCGACCCGCCGCATCATGACCGCGTCCATCACGGTGGGCACCCGCTTCCCCGCGTATGTGACGTCGGTGGGCCGGGTGATCCTCGCTCATCTGCCGGACAAGGAGGTCGAAGTCCGGTTCGCCCGGGCCGAGTTGAAGCCCCTGACCGCGCGCACCCTCGCCACGCCGGACGCCCTGCGGGCGGAGCTGCGCCGCGTCCGCCGGCAGGGCTACGCCGTCGTCGACCAGGAACTGGAGGAGGGGCTGAGGTCGGTCGCCGCCCCGGTGCGGGACCGGGACGGCGAGGTGGTCGCGGCCGTCAACATCGCCGTGCACGCCGGCCGCAACTCCGTCGACTCCGTGCGCCGGGACCTGCTGCCACCCCTGTTGGCGACCGTCGCCCGGATCGAGGCCGACCTCAGAATCACAAGTCCAGGACGGATCGCAGATCCGGGGCGGGGTACGGATCAGGGGCGGGGCACGGAGCCGGGACGGGTCACAGGTCCAGGACCAGGCGCTTCCCCCGGCAGCGCGACACACAGATCATCATCGTCTCGCCGCTCTCCTGTTCCTCCCGCGTGAGCACGGAGTCCCGGTGGTCCGGGGTGCCGTCGAGGACGTCGGTCTCGCAGGTCCCGCAGGTGCCCTCCGTGCAGGAGTAGAGCACCTCGACACCGGCCGCCCGCACCGTGTCCAGCACGGAGACACCCGGCGCGACGGTGAGCGTCAGGCCGCTCCGGCCCAGCTCGACCTCGAACTCCCCGTCCTCACCGGCCGCTTGCACCTTCGGCTGGAACCGCTCGACGTGCAGCACCCCGGCCGGGCACCGCTCCTCGACGGCGTCGAGCAGCGGCCCGGGACCACAGCAGTAGACGAGCGTGCCGTCCGGCACATCGCCCAGCACCGACGCCAGATCCAGCAGCCCGGTCTCCTCCTGCGGGGCGATCGTGACCCGGTCGCCGTACCGCCCCAACTCCTCCGTGAACGCCATGGATCGACGAGTGCGCCCGCCGTACAGCAGCGTCCACTCGGCGCCCGCCACCTCGGCCGCGGCCAGCATCGGCAGGATCGGGGTGATGCCGATGCCGCCGGCGATGAAGCGGTAGCGGGGAGCGGGCTCCAGCCGGAAGTGATTGCGCGGACCGCGCACCCGGACCTTGTCACCCTGCCCCACCTGCTCGTGCACATGGGCGGACCCGCCCCTGCCGTCCGGCTCCCGCAGGACGGCGATCCGCCACCGCGTCCGGTCCGCCGGATCACCGCACAGCGAGTACTGCCGCTCCAGCTCCGGCCCGAGGACGACGTCGATGTGGGCTCCGGGCTCCCAGGCCGGGAGCTGCTCGCCCAGCGGGTGGCGCAGGGTGAGGGCGAGCACGCCGTCGGCCGCGAACTCCTTGCGGTCGACGACCAGTTCGGCTTCGTACACGGTCATGAGCTGTTTCCTTGCGACTCGTCCAAGGAGTGCCCCTGGGGATGGGCGAGCATCCACTCCCACATCTCCACCGGGTCCTGCGCGGTGTGCTCGCGGCCGCAGTGACAGGTGCCGTGCAGGATGTCGGTGCCCGGGAGCCAGTCGATGCGATAGACCTCTCCGGTCGGGCTGGTCACTGGACCTTCTCCATCGGCTTCGCGCCCTCCTCGACCAGCCGGGCGAGGATGCGGCGGGCGGCCAGACCGCCGGTGTCGATGTTGATGCTCAGCTCCTGGTAACCGTGGCGCTCGGTGCCGAGGGTCTTCTGCAGCAGGTTGAGGGCGGTGACGTCCTGCATGACGACGGTGTGGTTGTTGCCCCGCAGGAACTCGGTGACTTCCTCGTCGTCCGTCGCCCAGTCGCGCGAGACCGCCCAGAAGTCGTACACCTTGCCGTCGCCGGACGGCGTGATGCAGTACGTGACCTCGGTGTGGAACCCGTTCGGGTCGCTGCCGTCCGGCTCGGGCACCACGCCGACCGGAGCGACGCGGCTGTGCAGCAGGTACAGGCACGGGGCGTGGTACTCGATGTCCTGCCAGCGGGTGATACGGCCCTTGATGCCGGTCGACTTGGCGTAGAACGGCGGGCACTCGGCGTCGTCCATGTGCCGACTCACCCGGACGATTCCGGCGCCCTCGTCGACCTCGGTGGTGATCGGCGTCTCGGCGACCTCGGGGGTGCCGATGTAGCCGCCGTGCAGGTACGTCTCGTGGGACAGGTCGAGGAGGTTGTCGACGAGCAGGCCGTAGTCGCAGTCGATCGGCTCCATGCCGCGCACGGTGACCCAGCCGGGGGAGTCCAGGTGCCTGGCCCGCGGGATGCTCTGCGGGTCGGCGAGCGCCGGGTCGCCGATCCACACCCAGATCAGGGAGTCCTGCTCGACGACGGGGTACGAGGCCACGCGCGCCGTCCGCGGGACCCGCTTCTGCCCCGGCACGTACACACACGTACCGCTCGTGTCGTACGTGAACCCGTGGTACCCGCACACGATCCGGTCGCCGTCGAGCCGGGTCGGCGCCTCGGACAGCGGGTAGCGGCGGTGCACGCACCGGTCGTGCAGGACGACCGGCGTCCCCTCCTCCTCCGTGCGGTAGAGCACGAGGGTCTCACCGAGGATCGTCCGGCCGAGCAGCTCCCGCCCGACCTCATGGCTGTAGGCGGCGACGTACCACTGGTTCCTGGCGAAGGCGGTCGTGTGAGGCATGGCGTTCCCGTCCCTGAGAGCGGGGCGTCCTCGCCCCGCGTGCCGTGGTTGGGATCAGGGTCCTGACGGGTGTGGTGGGCCCGCAATACGGCTTCCGCCTCACGGAAGGGCTTGGGCAAACCCGCTGACCGAGTCGAGGATGCCTTCCTTCAGCGGGCAGGCCTGGTGGCGCACGCTTCAGGGACCCAACTGCACGTCGTCACGATCGCTGCCCCGCCACAGGTATTCCGTGAGTTCTTTGCCTGACCGCTGTTCCGCCGCCGGCGTCGCGGGCGGAGGCCAGGACAGCGCGGTGTACAGCGTTCGGCGGTGCAGGTCCACGGACGCACGGAACAGGTCGCCATAGGCGAGAGCGTTGGAGATCACCCAGAATTGGTGCACGATCCAGATCAAGGGAAGCAGCGCCAGAGGAAGCCAAGGCATCCACCACGCCCAGACCAGGGCGAGTGCGGTCCATACGACGCACTCGACCGAGCGAAGCAGCGCCGTGTGGGCGACCGCCAGGTCGTTCCGCAGCTGCTCCGGGAGTACCGCCCACAGGTGCGGCCAGCACTTCACCACATCGAGGCCGTACTTGTCTTTCGCCTCGCTCTCGGCCGCGCGCAGAAACATCCCCAGTCGTGTGGGCATGTGCAGCGCCGTGCGCGGTGGGTTTCGCCGTAGCTCCGCGTCCAGTCGCTGGTACTCCCGTTCCTGCTCCGTGTCCGCCGCCCCATTCTCGATCAATGGGGCCAGGTCGTCATAGCGCTGCTCGAGGGAGCTCAGACGTCCGGTCCGCCGATCGGTCATTCGACGGCGAAGCGGATCGAGCCAGGGCCACCAGTAGCCCTGCAGTCCACGCAGTACCGGAAAGGAGATCCGCTCGACGATCCGGCCGGACACACCGACGACGAGCAACCCCGCCACCAGTGTGAGGACCTGGACGACGACTGGTTGCCCACCCAGCCACTTCGACCGCTCCTCGATCCATCGGGTGCCGTGAGCGTGGGAGTACACGACGGCGCCGAGCGCCCAGAAGAGCAGTGCGGGGAGGGCGGTCGCAAGCCACTTCTCGCCCAGCTTACTGCCGATGCTCTCCCAGAACTTTCCCAGCATGTGCCGCCCCTGTCACGCCTTGACCAGCGTGCAGCCGTGAGTGGTGCACCGAGGCACTTCCTGCCCGATGTGACGGCGCCACCAGACGACGTCCCCGCCAACTGGGCAGACGTACTTGGGCCCCGGGCCCACGGCCTCACCGGCCCCCGCCGGCGCCGGTGCCGCAGGGCCTCGAGTGCCGGATCCGACGAACTCGGGCGGGAGCCCGAACTCGAGGAACTGCGCCGCCCACACCCTGGTGATCGGAGTGCTCTCCAGCACCCGCAGCACCCGCTGCGCCGCCCCGGACCCGGCACTCGGGGACAACAGCTGGGAAAGCTCAGTGTCCAGGCGCGTCGCCCGATCCGGTGCGTGGGGGAAGAGGTCGGGGAGATACGGCCGGATCGCCCGCGCTGCCTCCAGAACGTCGGTCGGAACAGGGGCGTTCGGAGCGTCAGGAGGCCCGTCCTTGTCTTGCACTGGCTCAGCTTGCCACAACTGCGGCTGACGCGACGGTCATTGGCGAATCCCCGGTTCGGCAGGTCCGTCACGTCCCGATAATGCCTGACGAGTTGACAGCTTCCCATGCACCACAGGCTTGCCGTCTTGCTACGGTCGACGGACCACGTGCCGGCTACGGCGGTCGGCGCATGCGTGGGCGGGGCCGCTGCCCCGGGGGGAACGAGTTCACGCGGTGGGGTGTGATGGAGCCGGAGAACGTGTTGGCCGCGGCGGACGCGCTACTGACCGAGCTGAGTGATACGGCCGGGCTGCGCACGGATCTGGCCCTGATCCTTTCCGATCGGGAAGGAGCCGTCCCGGAGGCGCTGGCCGACGATGTCGTGAGCGCGGTACTGGCCCACCCTGAGGCTCTGGCGCGTTTCGAGGAACTGTTGCAGCCGCAGGAGGTGCTGCGAGCGGCACAGCTCGTAGAGCCGGCGGTGTCCGCGGTCGCTGCCCGGGCCCAATTGGGTTCGGGCGCCCCGACGGACTGCTGCGGTTTCCCGCGTATCGACGCCCCCGGTGAGGTCCTCGAGGAATGGCCCTTCCGCGTCGTCGTGGGTCTGTCCCCCGAGATCATTGGCTCCGTCTCCGGTGCGGCCGTGCGGGGTTCGAATTCCCCCTTTCCGCTCACGGTGACCGTACAGACGATCGCGGACGGGTTCACGCTGGTCGACGGAGATTCCTGGGATGCCGATCTGCAGGTCACGGAGTCGGAGCGCTATCCCAGTCACGTCCTGAACGTCCGCGCGGACCCGGACGAGCGCCGGGTCAGGGCTGGGACGCTGCAGGTGGTCTACAGCGTCGGCGGGGAAGTGGTGGGCATGGGCTTCAGGTCCATCGCCGTGGTCAAGGACGCGAGCATGCTCGGCGAGAGGGCCGACACCGCCGATGGCACGTCCCGGGCGCTGCTGCTGCCGCGCGGGGACGAGCCGGCTGACCTGACCGTCACTATTCTCCAGGCCGACCGTCCTGGGCGTTTCCTGTTCTCCTACCAGTCGCCGCATGTCCGGGTGCCTGGCCTGCCGGAGGAGTGCCAAGTCGGCTCGAACGCTCCCGACTACGCCTCCTCCGTGATCAACCGTATGGCCGACCGACAGAAGCGACCCGATCTGATGGCCTTCATGACGGGACTGGGACGGGAGATCACCGATGTCATGCCGCCCAGCTTGTGGACCGTGCTGAGCGCGGTCGCTGAGGCCGTGTCCCCGCGCGTCCCCGCCGTGCTGATCCAGTCGGCCGAGGCATACATGCCGTGGGAGCTGGCCGTCCTTCCGAAACCTCTGACCAGCCACACGCCGGAGACACCTTTCGAGGGCACACCCGCGTTCCTGGGCTGTCAGGTCGCGTTGGGCCGCTGGGTGCTGGCCGACCGCCGGATCACGGTGCCACCTCCGATGATCGTGCGGGCCGCTTCCATGGGGGTGATCTCAGGCGTGTACGAGATCGAAGGCTGGCAGCGGCTCGTCGACGCGGAGCTGGAAGCTGCCACGTTGGTCGACAATTACGGCGCCACCCAGATCGAGGCACGTCTCGCCGAGGTCGTCAGCTACCTCAAGCATGGTCCCATCGCGGGGATCGTCCATTTCGCGGGACACGGACAACACGGGGCGGGCGGCTGGGACAACGGGCTGGTGATGATCGACGGTCACACGCTGGATCCGACTACGGTCAAGGCCTACGACTTCCCGGGCGAGACGTTCGTCTTCCTCAACGCGTGCAAGGCGGCCGCCGTCCAAGGCGTGTTCGGTGGATACGCCGGGCTCGTGCAGGCCTTCCTCTACATCGGAGCCAGCGCCGTGGTGTCGCCGTTGTGGGCTCTGGACGATCGGGACGCACGGTGTGTGGCCTTGTCCTTCTATCAACGGGTGCTGAAGGGCGAGAAACCGGCCGAGGTGATGCGGTCGCTCCGGGCTGCGGCGAGCAATGACGCCAACCTCGCGTTCAGTGCCATGGCGTACCAGTTCTTCGGGCATCCTCATATGCAGGTGGAGCGCGTCGGCCAGTTCTGCGGCACTGAGGGGGGTGCGGCGTGAGCCCGAACAGTCACGAATCTCCACGCGACACGCACGAGAGCGTGGAGCGGGACGCGCCCACGGACGACAGGGATCCGGAGGAGCTCGTTGAGGAGCTCTACTCTCGGACCCACGTCCCGGGCGAAGCGCTGCGTCTGGTCCTGGACATCACCAGGATCTGCGTGGACAGGTTGCACGCGGCACAGTCCTCGTGGGACATCGACGACGCCCTGCGCATCCTGGAACGGACTCTGGAAAGGTCTCCCCACGGACGGCTGTACCGATATGTGTCACTCGGGTATGGGATCGCATTCCTGGAGGCCTTCCGGATCCGTAGGCACGCCACCGACCTGGCGCGAGCACTGGGCGGCCTGGGTGACGCGAGGAGCGGTGTGGCGCCCGGGGTCGAGACCGGTCTGACGCACTACACGCTGGCCCACGCTCTGTTGACGGCGTACGAGGCGGGCGAGGCGGAGGAGTCGTCCGTCGAAGAGGCCATCCAGCTGCTCGCCGTCGCACTGGGAGAGAAGGGCAATCCCTTCACGCGCAGGACCGAGCTGGTACGGCTGCTCGCCGTGGCCCAGTCCTTCCGGTACCGGTCCCGGCACGGTGAGAGTGACGCGGCACAGGAGTTCCGGGAGGCCCTGTCGCAGCTCGACCGACATCGGGCGCAGGAGGCCAAGCCATCAGCCCAGTGGGCGCAACTGGCTAATACCCACGGGTGGATGCTTCTCATCGGATTCGATGTGGAAGGCCGCCAAGACTACCTGGACGAAGCGGTCCGGGTACTGCGCGAGGCAGCTGCCTCCGACCCCGCCGAGCGAACCCGTGTCATGCTGCTGGGCGACGTCGTGCCGGACATGCAGCTCAACCTCGCGGAGGCAATGTACAACCAGGCCGTGCGCAGTCGGCGCTGCTCCGACCTGGATTCGGTGGTACACGTCCTGCAGAGTGGATTGAGTCGCTGTCGGCCCACCCAACGCCCCGACATGCTCCAGCTGTTGGCCAAGGTCAGCGTTGTGCAGTACGACGCTCGCGGCGAACGCGGCGACCTGGATCGGGCACTGTCCGCAGGTGAACTCGCCCTGGGCGTCGTCCCCTTGACGAGTGCGGTATATCCGCAAACGCTCGTGTGGGCTGCGCGGCTACGCTCGGCGCTGTTGATGCGGACGGCCGAGCGTGCCCACATCGACCGGTCGATCGCGCTGTGGCGGGACGCCGCCATGCTTGCGACTGCGAGCCAGGCGGACGCGTCGGACACGTTCCGGGCGCTTGCCGACGCCCTCATGATGAGACTCCGCCTCAACGCGGTAATGGAGGGACCGAAGAGGGAGAACACAACCGCCGACCTGAACACCGCCATGGCAGCATTCGACGAAGCGGCACGCCGGGCCGAAGGGGAGCCGGATGCGAGCCAGGAGGCGCTGCGTCACCTGCTTTTCTGCCTCGTGGATTACGGCGCGTTCAGCGGGGAGACCCGCGTCCTGAGAGAGGCATGCCGTCTCGTTGACACCCGCCTGCCGGAGGTGTCACAAGGCGCATCTCGCCGCCGGTGGAGCGCGCTCGCCGCCTCGGACACCGGGGAGTGCGTCGAAGGCGAGACGGTGAGTTGGATGGCGGCCGCGTTGGCGATCGAGGCAGTCGAGGACCAGGTCGATCTGGATGCAACGGACAGTTCCCTGGTGGACGATCAGGCCCTCGGCGAACACCATGCGTCGGTGTATCCCTATCTCGCCACGCTCAGGTCCCAGGCGAGACGCCGCGGCTGCATCATGTCGGCCTACACACTGCTGCGACAGGATCGTCTGTCGGAGGCATTCGAGGCTCTCGAAGAACTCTGTTCCAGCGCGGAATCTCTCGGTGCGACCCTGCCGTGGGGCACCAAGGCGCGGTTGGTGGCGGCAGCGCCGATGGAAGAGGTCCAGCAGCTGTTGGGTGACCGGCAGATCATCCATTTGCTGGCGACCGGCGAGGGCGGAGCGGCGCTGATCACGGACGCGACCGGCGCACGCAGCGTGCTGCTGTCCGACCTCACCACCGAGCGGGTCATCGAGCTGACCCGACGCATCCATTCCGTCACCGGTACGGATCGGATCTCGCTGCACGGAGCGACTCTCCTGGAGGAGACCTGCGCCGATCTGTGGAAGCTGTGTATGCGGCACGTGATCCTGGCGGTGAATCCGGAACGCCCCGTCGTCCTGGTGCCCACAGGACAACTGCGCATGCTTCCCTGGCACTCCGCCTTCCGACGAGATCCACAAGCTCCCGGCGCGCGCCGCTATCTGATCGACGAGTGGCTCCTGAGCTACGCCCCGAGCGCCTCTTGTGTCGCGGCACCGGCGTCTCCGTACCGGTCCGAGGCCGGTGTGCGCATCTACGGCGGTGTGCCGGACGCCGAACGAGTCACACCGCCAAGTGTTGGCCACAGCGAACCGTGGGATGACAGATTCGACCGGGCGTCGCTGTCCGAAGTGCTCGGCAGTGAAACTGCCGTTGTCCATTTCACCGGCCATGGGCGGGCCAATCCCCTGTCCCCCCTGGATAGCTGGATCACCTTGGGAAACGGGCGTGTCACCCTCCGGGGCATGCTCGCCAACGGAATCCGTTCCCCCCTCGTGATCCTCAACAGCTGCCACAGCGGGTCATCCGGCGGTATGGCACCGACCAACCCGCTTCCCCTGCCCTATTCACTGGTCATTTCGGGTGCGAAGGGGTGTGTGGCGACGTTGTGGCAGCCGGCCGATGTGGTCGCCCGGCTCCTGACGGCGTTCTTCTACGAGGAGTGGGAATCGCGTCCCCCTGCCGAGGCCCTGCGGTCGGCGCAACTCCGGATCCGTGATGCCACCAACGAGCAACTCGTCAGTTCCCTGCCGGAGTTGGCAGACGCGGCACCGAAGTCACCTGGCTCTCGCGCGCGGTGGGCACGGATCACGCCATTCGCTGGCATCGGCCATTGGGCGGCATTCGTCTACACCGGCACATGACTTCCACGTCAGCGTGCAAGGGTGTGCGGCGGCGGCTCTGAAGCCTCTGGGAGTATGTGGCGTCCTCGTGCTCGATGTTCACGGCCATGTCGGGGTCGATCTCGGCAAGGGCGCGCAGGCACTGGGTCCAGAAGGAGGCGTCGTTACCGAGGCCGACGGCGACGAACTTCCACGCCGGGTTCTCGGGCCAGGTGTTGCACCAGAAGCGGTAACCGGTGGGCATTTGCCGGGGGCGTCGGCCGGCACGCGGGTGAACGACGTGTCCAGTACCTCACGGATGTCGGCGCCGGGACAGAGCGTCGCGTCCTTCGCGGCGGCGTGGAACACCAGCGGGCCCAGCCACTTGATGGAGGCGTCGCGTACGTGGACGGCGGCAAGGGCGTGATCGCCGACGACCGTCAGCCAGAGCGCGAAGGAGCAGGCTCGGTAGGCGGTCGCCGCCCGCCGTCGAACGCCTCGACCAGGACCGCACGGAGCCCCGCGAGGTCGTCCTCACCCCACGGCTCGTCGTATGCGGCACCATCGCCGGGCCCCGCTGATCCGCAGCCTCGCGCTCACCGTTCCAGAGCCCGGTGCGCGGTCTCGGGAAGGCGCAGATACACGAGCGAGGAACCCAGGCAGAGGACGGCGACGTACCAGGGGAACAGGTCCGCGTGACCCAGCTCCTTGAACAGCGTGCCGACGTACGGAGCCGTACCTCCGAACAGCGCGACCGTCAGCGAGTACGGGAACCCGATGCCCGCCGCCCGCACCCGTGGCGGGAACACCTCGGCGTTCACGGCCGCGCTGATCGAGGTGAACCCGGTCAGCAGCACCATGCCCGCGCACTGCACGAGCAGTAGCACGGCGAACGAGTCGCGCAGGGCGTGCAGGAGCGGGACGGTGAGGAGGGTGAAGCCCAGGCCGAAGAAGAGGAGCAGGGGGCGCCGGCCGAAGCGGTCGGAGAGGAGGCCGCCGAGGGGCTGGAGCAGGCCGAAGAAGGCGAGCGAGATGGTGCCCGCGAGCAGCGCGTCCGACTTCTCGACGCCCGCGTTGAGTTCCGCGTACGTCGGCAGGTACGACGTCCACGTGTAGTACGCGATCGTGCCGCCGGCCGTGATGCCGCAGATCAGCAGGGACTGGCGGGGGTGGCGGCGCAGTGCCTCCAACAGCCCCGGGCGCGGCGCCTGTTGCTGCTCGGTGCTCCTCGTCTCCGCCGCGCCCTGCCGGATCCAGAAGCCGACCAGGCTGAGGACGGCCCCGAGGACGAACGGCACCCGCCAGCCCCAGCCGTTCATCTGCCCGTCGCTCAAGGTGTCCACCAGGAGCGTCGCGATTCCGGAGGCGACCAGCTGCCCCGCGGTCGTCGAGACGTACTGGAAGCTGGAGAACAGCCCGCGACGGCCCGGCCCCGCCGACTCGACCAGGAAGGTCGTGGACGCCGCGAACTCGCCGCCGACCGACAGCCCTTGGAGCAGCCGCGCGAGGACCAGGACCACCGGAGCGAGGACGCCGGCCGTCTCGTACGTCGGGGTCAGCCCGACCAGCAGACTGCTGCCGCCCATCAGCAGGATCGTGACCGTCAGCGCGGCACGCCGGCCGCGCCGGTCCGCGATCGCGCCCATGAGTAGCCCGCCGACCGGCCGCATGAAGAAGCCCACCGCGAAGACCGCGAACGTCGACAGCAGCGGCACCAGGGAGTTGTCCGCGCCCTTGGGGAAGATCTCGGCCGCGATGTAGGTGGCCAGGAAGGTGTAGGCGTACCAGTCGTACCACTCCACGGCATTGCCGACCGAGGCGGCGAGGAGCTGGCGTACGGGCCGGTTCGCCGGCGGGGAGTCCGTGCGCGTCGTCTCTGTCATGATCGCGACCATCCCCGCGTCCCGGCTCCGGCACACCTGGCGTACCGACGACTTTCACACGAGCGCCACCAGACCCTTCCCTGACGTTTGGTGCTCCTGGAACACTCCTTCCGCGCGCATTCCATCACCAACAGCTGGTCAAATCGCCCCCTATGGGAAGAGGTCCCTCACTCATGCCCGAAGTCAACCGGCGCAGATTCCTTCAACTCGCGGGCGCGACCACGGCGTTCACGGCTCTGTCGAGCAGCATCCAGCGCGCCGCCGCCATCCCCGCGAACCACCGCACGGGGTCGATCGAGGACGTCGAGCACATCGTCGTCCTGATGCAGGAGAACCGTTCCTTCGACCACTACTTCGGCAAGCTGCGCGGCGTCCGCGGCTTCGGCGACCCGCGCCCGGTGAAGCTGGACAACGGCAAGTCGAACTGGCACCAGTCCGACGGCACCAAGGAGATCCTGCCGTTCCACCCGGACGCCGACGACCTCGGCATGCAGTTCCTGGAGGGCCTCCCGCACGGCTGGACCGACGGCCAGCAGGCCTACAACGGCGGCAAGTACGACAAGTGGATCCCCGCCAAGGGCACCACGACCATGGCGTACCTGACCCGGGAGGACATCCCCTTCCACTACGCCCTCGCCGACGCCTTCACCGTCTGCGACGCCTACCACTGCTCGTTCATCGGCTCCACCGACCCGAACCGCTACTACATGTGGACGGGTTACACCGGCAACGACGGCACGGGCGGCGGACCGGTCCTCGGCAACGACGAACTCGGCTACGGCTGGACGACCTACCCCGAGCGCCTGGAGCAGGCCGGCATCTCCTGGAAGATCTACCAGGACATCGGCGACGGCCTGGACGCGGCCGGCTCCTGGGGCTGGATCGAGGACGCCTACCGGGGCAACTACGGCGACAACTCGCTCCTGTACTTCAACAAGTACCGCAACGCCCAGCCCGGCGACCCCTGGTACGACAAGGCCCGCACCGGTACCGACGCCAAGAACGGCGACGGCTACTTCGACCGGCTGAAGGCCGACGTCAAGGCGGGCAAGCTGCCGCAGATCTCCTGGATCGCCGCCCCCGAGGCCTTCTCCGAGCACTCCAACTGGCCCTCCAACTACGGAGCCTGGTACATCGCGCAGGTCCTGGACGCCCTCACCTCCAACCCGGAGGTCTGGTCGAAGACGGCCCTGTTCATCACGTACGACGAGAACGACGGCTTCTTCGACCACGTGGTGCCGCCGCTCCCGCCGAAGGACGCCTCCCGCGGCAAGTCCACGGTCGACGTCTCGCTCGACCTCTACCCGGGCGACAGCAAGCGTCCGGCGGGCCCCTACGGTCTCGGCCCCCGGGTGCCGATGCTCGTCGTCTCGCCGTGGAGCAAGGGCGGTTACGTCTGCTCCGAGACCCTCGACCACACCTCGATCCTGCGGTTCATGGAGCGCCGCTTCGGTGTCGAGGAGACCAACATCTCGCCCTGGCGCCGGGCCATCTGCGGCGACCTGACCTCCGCCTTCGACTTCTCCCGCAAGGACAGCCGCCCGGCCGCGCTGCCGGAGACCGACGACTACGAGCCGCAGGACCGCGAGCGTCACCCGGACTACAAGCCGACACCGCCGGCCGACCCGGACATGCCCAGGCAGGAGCGCGGCCTGCGCCCCTCCCGCCCGCTCAAGTACGCCCCGTGGGTGGACGGTTCCGTCGACGCGGCGGCCGGCAGGTTCACGCTGACCTTCGCCTCCGGCGCCAAGGCCGGTGCCGCCTTCCACGTCACGTCCGGCAACCGCACCGACGGCCCCTGGACGTACACCACCGAGGCCGGCAGGAGCATCGCGGACACCTGGAACTCGGCGTACTCCGGCGGCGCGTACGACCTGACGGCGCACGGCCCGAACGGGTTCGTGCGCTGGTTCAAGGGCTCGAACAAGGCGGCCGGTGCCGAGGTCACCGCCCGGCACACCGGGGACGACATCGAGCTGACCTTCACCAACAAGGGAAGGGCGAGCGTCCGCCTGAAGGTCACCAGCGGGTACGGCGGTCAGATCGGGACCTTCACGGTCCGGCCCGGCGCCACCGTGAAGCACTGCGTCGACCTGGCGGCGAGCCGGCGCTGGTACGACCTGACCGTCACCTCCGACGCCGACCCGGCCTTCCTGCGGCGCCTCGCCGGACACGTCGAGAACGGGCGGCCGGGGGTGAGCGACCCGGCGATCATCACCGAGTAGGTCCTGTCACAGCGGTGTGAGGTGCCCCGGTTCCGGCTGCCGGGGCACCAACACCGGTTCCGGCGCCGCCGGTGCGCCCTCCAGCGCCAGTACGGCGGCCACGGGGTGCTCGTCGTCGGTTTCGTGGGAGAGGGCGATGGCGGGCTCGGGTGTCGCCCGGCTGAGCAGCACCACACCCCAGGACGCCAGTCCCGCTCCGGCCAGCGCGAGGAGGATGCCCGCCGCGCCGCCTTGGAGCCGCTCGCCGAGCAGGACGAGCCCGATCAGCGAGGCCGCCATCGGGTTGGCCAGCGTCACCACCGCCAGCGGGGCGCCCAGGCCGCCCCGGTAGGCGGTCTGCGACAGCATCAGTCCGCTCGCCGCGAAGGCCGCGACCAGCAGCGCCACGCCGACCACCTGGAGGCTGAGCAGCGGGGCGGAGTGGTCCGTCGCCGCCACCGTCACGGTCTGCGTCAGCGCCGAGGCGACCCCGGAGGTGATGCCGGACGCGCTCGCGTGCCGCAGTCCCGGCCGGGCACCCGGCCGCGCCAGCACGCCGATCAGGGCGGCGGTCACGGCCGCGACCGCCAGCGCCTCGGACGTGCTCAGCACGTCGTCGGGCGCGGTCCCGGACGCCGAGACGAGGATCGCGGCCAGGCCGACCAGCGTCAGCGCCGTACCGCGCCACTCGACCGCACTGACCCGCCGCCCGGCGACGCGCGCGCCCAGCGGCACCGCGGCCACCAGGGTGAGCGCGCCGAGCGGCTGCACCAGGGTCAGCGGACCGTACTTCAGGGCCACCACGTGCAGCAGCGCACCGGAGCCGTTGAGCAGGACCGCGCCCCACCAGGCGCCGGAACCCAGCAGCCGCAGCAGGCCCGAGCCCGGGCTGCGGGAGGCGAGGCGCTCCTGGGTGACGGCCGCGGCGGCGTAGGCGACGGCGGAGAACAGGGACAGGACGACGGCGAGAAGGGTGGCGTTCATCGGCCCGCTCCCACGAGGACGGCTTCCTCGTCCCGGGGCGCCGGCACGAGCTTGCGGGTGCCGCGTCCGGCCGTCGTGGCCGTGCGCTGCGGCAGGTGGATGAGCGCGAGCGCGAGGCCGAGCATGGCCATCGCGACGATGGCGTCCAGCCAGTAGTGATTGGCCGTGCCCACGATGACCAGCAGGGTCAGCAGCGGGTGCAGCAGCCACAACCAGCGCCATCGGGACCGGGTCGCCACGATCAGGCCGATCGCCACCATCAGTGCCCAGCCGAAGTGCAGCGACGGCATCGCCGCGAACTGGTTCGACAGGTGGTCGGTCTGCGGTGAGCCGTACACGGAGGGGCCGTACAGCTGCCCGGTGTCGATCAGGCCGGTCGCGGCCGGCATGCGCGGCGGGGCCAGCGGGAAGGCCAGATGCACCACCAGGGCGGCGGCGGTGAGCGCGGCGAGGACGCGGCGCGCCCAGACGTAGTGCGCGGGGCGGCGCAGATAGAGCCAGATCAGGAAGGCCGCGGTGGCCGGGAAGTGCACGGTCGCGTAATAGGTGTTCGCGATGTGTATGAGCGCCTCGCCGTGCAGCAGCAGGTTCTGCACCGAGCCCTCGCCGGGCAGACGGACGGCTCGTTCGAGGTCCCAGACGCGGTCGGCGTTGCGGAAGGCCTCGCCGGTGTGGCCCGTGGCCAGTTGCCGGCCCAGCTTGTAGACGAGGAAGAGCCCTGCGACGAGCAGGAGCTCACGGACCAGCGGAGGCCGCGCTATCGCGTCGGTCTCCGCTTCTGCACGCTCGGTGCGGCCATTCATTCCCCCGGCCCTTTCGCTGAACGGTGGGTGGTGCTCGGTGGTGCTCGGTGGTGCGGGGTGAGCTTGTCGAGTGCTGACTGCGCGAGCTCGCCGAACTCATCGATACGTCGGTGTACCGATACGCCTCTGTACCGAAACGCATCTGTACCGATACGACACTGTACCGATACGGCAGCGTTCCGGTACAGTGGCGTATCGATAGACGTACGACACACTGGAAGCGCGACCCGATTCACCCGGCGGGCGCCGTACCCGAAGCGAGGGGAAGAGCAGATGACGTCGCAGGCCGCGGACGGACCGGAGACGGTCGCCGCCTCGCGCCGCTCCAAGATCACGCCCGAGCGTGAGCAGGAGTTCTTCGACGCCGTGCTCGAACAGATCCGTAAGTGCGGCTATGACGCCGTCTCCATGGAGGGCATCGCCGCCAGCACGCGCTGCAGCAAGTCCACGCTCTACCGGCAGTGGAAGACGAAGCCGCAGTTCGTGGCGGCCGCCCTGCGCGCCAGCCGGCAGACCCGCTTCGAGGGCATCGACACCGGAACCCTCGCCGGAGACCTGCGCGAGGCCGCCCGGGCCGCGGGGGCGTGGTCGGGCAAGGACACCCGCCTCCTCCAGGCGCTCGGCCACGCCGTGACGCAGGACCCCGAGCTCCAGTGCGCCCTGCGCGAGGCGCTCATCCAGCCCGAGATCGAAGCGCTGAAGGCGATCCTGCGGCGCGGCGTCGCACGCGGCGAGGTCGCCGCCGACCATCCGGCACTGGATTACGTTCCCGCCCAGATCTTCGGCGTGCTGCGTGCCCGCCCGATCCTGGACGGGCAGGACGCCGACCCCGACTACCTCGTCCGTTTCGTGGAGGCCGCCGTACTGCCCTGTCTGGGCCTGACCTGAGACTCAGGCCGCCGTCCGCGGGATGACCGGACGGTGACCTGTTCCGCGCCGCACCGTGGGGACGGGGGCGGCGCGCACCCCCGGCCGGGTGGGGTTCCTCTTGAGCGGAGGGGCGCCCCACCCGGCCGCATCATGTCCGACGGGGCCGGGTCACGGGGGCGACGGAAACGCGGCTCAGACGTCCTGGCCGTTGCCTCCGCCCGTGGACACCTTGATGCCCTTGGTGATCTCGTCGAGGACCGACTGCTCCCCGGCGTCGACGCCGAGGCGGACCACGACCATCTGCTGCTCGTTGCCGGGCGAGGGGAAGGCGAGCGACTCGACATAGCCGTCGGCGCCCTTGCTCGTGACCGCCTTCCAGCGGACCATGTAGCCCTTCTGCCCGGCCACGGTCACCGCCTTGGAAGCCAGCACCTCGTGCGAGGTGATCTTGCCGTACCCCTTGCCGTAGGACTCCTCGGCGTTCGCCGCGATGTCCGCCTTGGCGATCTCCTCGGCAGTGTCCCCCTTGGTGCGCAGCGCCAGCGCGGGCGCCGAGTAGGCACCGCCCTTCATGCAGGTCTGGGAGGTGTCGGAGGGGCACTTGTACGTCTCGTCCGACGCGACCTGTGCGCCCCAGCCGATCCGCTGGCCGTACCAGCCGTCCGGGATGGGGATGCTGATCCCGTTCACGGGGTCGGACACGGAGCCACTGTCCACCTTCGGCGCCTCCGACCCGTCGGGGGAGGGCGACTGCCCGCCGGAACCGCCGTTGCCACCGGAACCGCCGCCGTTGCCGCCGCCGGAGTCACCGAAAGGCCCGCCCTGACCGCCGCCGGGCCCGCCCTGGCCGCCCTGTCCACCCGGGCCGCCCGGCCCTTGCCGGGAGTTGGCGCTGCCGCCGCCCGAGCCGTCGTCGGCGGTCAGCGCGTACACGCCGACGCCTATGCTCGCGAGGACGACCGCGGCCACTCCCACGGCTATGCCCGTGCGCAGACCGCGCCGCCCACGGGACTGCGGTTCGCCGGGATACCCCGGATGCACCAGATACGCGTAATGAGCCGCGTCGGCCGGTGACTGCAGCACCTCCGCCGGTTGCGCTCCGTCGGCCGCCGGTTGCGCGGAGTCCGTCGCCTGCGGTCCGTCGGCCGGTGACTGCACCGCATCCGCGGACTGCGCTCCGCCGGCCGGCGGCTGCCCAGGAGGAGCCCACGCGGCGGCCGACCCCGCGGGCCGGACCTGGTCCGTCCATGCCTTGCCGTCCCACCAGCGCTCGGTGGGCGGACCGTCACTTTTCCGGCCGGGGTCGGGGTACCAGCCGGGAGGAGTCACCTGCGTCATACGCCCACCGTATGAGGTCTCGGTGAAAGCAGGATGAGAGGATCCGGTCCGCGCACGCACGGATTCGGCCGACGTCACTGCGGTGCCGGCTCCGACGCCACTCCGGTTTCTGGCCGACGTCACTCCAGAACGAGCCGCACCGGCCGCTCCCGTGCGGGCGGCGGCAGCCGCAGCCCGTCCCGGCCCGGGGTGATGGAGCCGAGCACGCGCGCGTGCCGGGCGCCCGTCGCCGCCGGCTCGGTCCCGGCCAGCCCGTGCACGGTCAGAAACCCCAGGACGGCGAAGGCGTACGCTTCCTTGGCCGCCGCCGGCAGCCCCAACGCGTCGGAGGTGCGCAGCGCCACCCCCGGCAGCCGTTGCCCGAGCATCCTCATCAGCACCGGATTGCGCGTCCCGCCACCCGAGGCGATCACCTCCGTCGCGCCCACCGAGCGCACGGCGTCGGCGACCGTCCGTGCCGTGAGCATGGTGAGGGCGGCGACGACGTCCTCGGCGGGCAGCGTCCCGAACCCGGCCAGCGCGTCGGTCAGACGGCCGAGGTGGAACAGTTCCTTGCCGGTCGTCTTGGGAGCGGGCAGTGCGTAGTACGGCTCCTCCAGCAGCCGTCGCAGCAGCGGTTCATGGACCGCGCCGCTCCCGGCCAGCGCCCCGTCCACGTCGTACGCCAGCCGCCCGCCGCTGAACCCCCGCGCCGCCGCGTCGATCAGCGCACAGCCCGGCCCGGTGTCGAAGGCGGTGCCGTCCGGCGCGGTGAGGTTGGCGATGCCGCCGAGGTTGAGGGCGACCGGCGTACCCGGCCGTCCGCGCAGCCACAGCAGGTCGACCAGGCTGACCAGCGGTGCGCCCTGGCCGCCGGCCGCGATGTCGCGTGGCCGGAAGTCGGCGACCACAGGCAGCCCGGTCGCCTCGGCGATCCACGCCGGCTGCCCGAGTTGCAGCGTGCCGTGCATGCGCCCGTCCTCGGCCCAGTGGTACACCGTCTGCCCGTGCGAGGCGATCAACTCGGCCCGCCCGTCGCACAGTTCCCGGGCCGCCCGGACGGCCGCCGCCGCGAAGGCCTGCCCGATCCGCGTGTCGAGCCGGCACACCTCGGCCATCGAGGTCGTCCCCGGCGGCAGTGCCGCCTCGAGCTCCTCCCGCAGCTCCTTGTCGTACGCCTCGCTCACCAGCCCCAGCGGCTTGAGGACGAGGCTGTCGCCGACGAGGCTCAGGTCGGCGGCGGCCGCGTCGATCGCGTCGTACGACGTGCCCGACATCAGGCCGATCACCCGCATGTGCTCACCTCGCTTTCCCGCCCGGAGCCTTGTCCCGGGCCTTGGAGGCCTTGCCACGGGCCGTGGGAGTCCTGGCCAGCGCGAGGACGCTCACCGCGCAGGCCGCCGCCGCGTAGTACGCGGGGATGTCCACGCTCCCGGTCCGTTCGATCGTCTCCGTGATGATGAGCCCGGCGCAGCCCGAGAACACCGCATTCGACAGGGCGTAGGCGAGTCCCAGCCCCGTGTACCGCACGTTCGTCGGGAACAGCTCGGCGAGCATCGCCGGGCCGGGCCCCGCCATCAGTCCCACGACGGCACCCGCGCCACACACTGCCGCACCTTTCACGGTGAGGGAAACGCCCGGGTCCTGAAGAAGGTTGAGCAGCGGCACCGCGAGGACCACCACCAGCACGGCCCCCGTCAGCATCACCGGCCGCCGGCCGAACCGGTCGCTGAGCAGCCCCGCCGGGAGGATGGTCAGCGCGAACCCCAGGTTGGCCAGCACCGTGGCGATCAGCGCCTGCTGGAACGTCGCGTCCAGCGTCGACTGCAGATACGACGGCAGCACGACCAGGAAGGTGTACCCGGCCGCCGCCCACCCCATGATCCGCCCCGCGCCCAGCGCGATCGCCCCCGCGACCTCCCGCCCGGGTGGCCGCCCGGCCTCCCGCTCCTCCCGGAACGCCGGCGTCTCGTCCAGTCTCAGCCGCAGCCACAGGGCGCCCAGCCCCAGCGGCAGCGTCAGCAGGAACGGCAACCGCCATCCCCAGTCACCGAGCTGATCCTCCGTCAGCACGGTGGCCAGGAGTGCCGCAGCCCCCGCACCGCCCAGCAGCCCCAGCGCCACCGTGAACGACTGCCACGCCCCGTAGAGCCCGCGCCGCCCCGGTGGCGCGAACTCGGTCATCACCGACACCGCACCCCCGAACTCGCCACCCGCCGAAAGCCCTTGAAGCACCCTCAGGAAGGTCAGCAGCCAGGGGGCGAGGGCGCCGACGGTGGCGTACGTGGGCAGCGCGCCGATGAGCGTGGTCGCGCCGGTCATCAGCAGGACCACCACGATCAGCACCGGTCTGCGGCCGATCCGGTCGCCGAGCCGGCCGAACAGGGCCGCACCGACGGGCCGGAAGAAGAAGGCCAGCGCGAACGAGGCGTACGTCCTCACCAGCGCCTCGGCCTCGCTACCGCCCTCCGGCGTGAAGAACCGCGCCGCGATGATCGTCGCGAAGTAGCCGTAGACACCGAACTCGTACCACTCGATGAAGTTGCCCACCGACCCCGCGACCAGGGCCCTGCGGGACCGGACCGTGCCTTTCCCATCGATCGCCGGCGTCATGCCCGCGCCTCTCGACTGTCGGTGCCGCCGTCGGTTTTTGACTGTCGGTAAGTTTCACCGGCGCAGGTCGCGGGCCCTGCGCGTCGCCCGCCCGCACCCGCTTTCACCCATCACGGCAACAGCTGCCCGGACGGGCCTCCACTCAGTCAATCGGACGGCTACGCTCGAGCTCTGTACGTCGTTCGGGCGACTTGGGGAGGGAGCGGGATGACGCAGGTACGGCCCACACCGGCCGCCTCGGCCTCCCTGTGGGAGCGCGACGAGGAAGTCGCCGCCGTCGAGCGGGCCCTCGACGCCCTGTGCGCCGACGAGTCCTCCTCAGGCAGCCTCCTGGTGCTGCGGGGCGAGGCGGGACTCGGCAAGACCGCGCTGCTGGCCGAGACACGCCGCATCGCCGAGGCACGCAACTGCACGGTGTGGTCCGCCCGCGGCAGCGAGACCCTGAGTTCCGTGCCGTTCAACGTGGTACGGCAGTTGCTGCAGCCCGCGCTGCTGTCGCTGATGCCGGAAGAGGCGCGTGAATACCTCGGCGACTGGTACGACATCGCCGGCCCCGCCCTCGGCATCACGGACCCCGGCGAGCGCCAGGCCGACCCGCAGGGCGTGTGCGACGGCCTGGTGGCCGCCGTACGCCGACTCGCGCGGCGCGACTGGCCGCTGGTGCTGCTGATCGACGACGCCCACTGGGCCGACCAGGAGACCCTGCGCTGGCTCGCCGCGTTCGCCGAACGCCTCGACGACCTGAACGTCCTGGTCGTGGTGGCCCGCCGCCCCGGCGAGGTCGGCGGCGACAGCGCCCGCCACCTCGACGCGGTCGCCGCCGCCGGCTCCTCCGTCGCCAACCTGAGCGCCCTCACCCCGGAGGCGACGGCCGGCCTCACCCGCGCCACCCTCGGCGCGCACGCCGACGCCCCGTTCTGCCGCGAGGTCTGGGCCGTGACCGGCGGCAACCCGTACGAGACCGTCGAACTCCTCGCCAAGGTGCAGGACAGCGAGTTCGAGCCGACCGAGTCCGCGGCCGGCGAACTGCGCGCCCTGAACCGCTCGGCCCGCGGCGGCGGCCTCGTCGCCCGCCTGGAGACGCTCGGCATCGAGGCCACCCGGTTCGCCTGGGCGGCCGCGATCCTCGGCACCGGCATCTCGGTCGACCTGGTGGCCGAGCTCGCCACCATGAGCCTCGACGACGCCGTCCGCTGCGCCGACCTGCTGCGCACCGCCCGCATCCTCACCGAGCCCGACCCGGCGGGCGTCCAGCCGGACGACGGCGAGCTGCAGTTCGTGCACCCGCTGATCGCCACCGCCGTCTACAACTCCATCCCCGACGCCCTGCGCACCGCGATGCACGGCATCGCCGCCCGCGTCGTCACCGACAACGGCCACAGTGCCGCGGTCGCCGCCCGCCACCTCCTCGAGGTCCACCCGGACAGCGACGAGGAACTCGTCGAGCAGCTGCGCGAGGCCGCCCGCGAACACCTCGCCGTCGGCGCCCCCGACGCGGCCCGACGCTGCCTGGAGCGCGCCCTGGTGGAGCCGCCCCTGCCCGAGGTGCATGCGCGGGTGCTCTACGAACTGGGCTGCGTCACCCTGCTCTCCGCGCCCGCCACCACCGTCGACCACCTCCAGACTGCGCTCGCCATGCCCGGCCTGGAGGGCGACGAACGCGTCGCCGCCGTCCACCGCCTCTCCCAGGCACTGCTCCACAACGACCAGCTGGAGGAGGCCGTCCGTACCGTCGAGGCGGAGGCCGCCCGGCAACCGGCCGGACCCGCAAGGCTGCGGCTCCAGGCGGTGCAGTTCATGTGGGAGGGCCTCCACGCGGGCGAGGCCACCTCCGCGGGGCGCTCCGCACGCCTCGCCGACCTCGCCAGGACCTGCACCGGGCGCGACAACTCCGAGCGCGCCCTGCTCATCCTGCGCGGCTTCGACGCCATGGCCCGCGGCGAGAACTCCGAGGAGGTCGTCGAAGTGTGCGACCGCGCCCTCGTCAACGGCCGCCTCGCGCCCGGACTCGGCTGGACCGACCCGGAGTGGGGCCTGGAGCTGCCGATGATGCTGGCCAGCTCCTACGCCTACACCGACCGGCTCGACCGGGCCGAAACCCTCTACAACGAGGGCCTGCGCGCCTACGAGTCCGCAGGCTGGAGCGGTGGCCACCTGGCCCTGGCCCACGCCTACGTCGGCCTCGGACACCGCAGGCGCGGCCGGCTCCGTGAGGCCGAGGCGTCCCTGCGCAAGTCACTGGCGCTCGCCGAACGCGTCGGCCGCCGGCTGCCCCTGCACTGGTCGGCGACCTGCAACCTCGTCGACACCCTGCTCGCCCGCGGCCATGTCGACCAGGCGTGGCAGGTCGCCGAGGAGTACGGCTTCGCCCCGCCCTACCCCTCCACCATCGTCCTGCCGGACCCGCGCTCGGTCCGCGGCCGTCTGCTCCTCGCGGTCGGCCGCACGAAGGACGGCATCAACGAACTGGAGGCGGCGGAGAAGGCGGCGGCCGTGCGCGGCCACCACAACCCGGTGCTGGTCCCCTGGACCGTCGACCTGGCCCGCGCCCTCGCCAGCGAGGACCCGGCGCGCGCCGCCCGGCTCGCCACCGAAGTCCGCCGCCACGCCGAGCGCTTCGGCACCGACACGGCCATCGGCGAGGCCTTGCGCTGCGCCGCCGCCCTGGAGACGGGCCAGCGCGCGGTACGCCTCGCCGAACAGGCGGTCACCTGTCTGGCGGTCTCACCCTGCCAGTACGAACACGCGGCCGCCCGCGTCGAGTACGGTATCGCGGCGCGCTCGTCGGCCGAGCTCCGGCGCGGACTGACCCTGGCCCGGTCGTGTGGGGCGGACGGGCTGGTGGCGCAGGCGGAGGCGGCGTTGCTGTCGGGCGTGGTGTGAGACGGGTCAGAGGGCCAGCAGCTGATCGGTGACCGCGGCCAGCCGCTTGCGTACCTCCGGGTCGTACGTGCCCTCGTGTGCCCGGGACGGGCTCGTGCCGTCGAAGTAGGTTCCCGTGCCCAGGTCCTGGGTCGCCAGGGCCAGGACGCCGGGGGCGCCGTCGGCGACCGTGTTCCAGGGGGTGACCCCGCCTTCGCGCACCATCGCCGTGTCCATGAAGGTCGCCGGGTGGAGCACGTTCACGGTGACACCGGTGTCCGCCAACTCCTCTGCCAGGGCGAAGGTATGGGCCGCCAGGGCGAACTTGGCCCGTCGGTATGCCGCGAAGCCGTCGTATCCGCGGCGGAACTCGACGTCGTCGAAGTCGAGGGGTTCCTGGCCGACCGAACCCACGTTGACGATCCGGGCGGGCGTGTTCGCACGCAGTACCGGGAGCAGCACGCGGGTCAGCGCCACCGGTGCCAAGTAGTTGACGGCAAGCCGTAGTTCGTGCCCGTCCACGCTCAGCTCGCGTCCCGCGCCGGGCGCACCCGCTCCCACGCCCGCGTTGTTGATCAGCACGTCCAGGTCGGGATGCGCGTCGCCGACATGCGCGCCCAGCTCGCGCACCTGCGTCAGCGAGGCCAGATCGGCGACGAAGCCCTCGGCGTCCCCCTCGGTGCGCAGCTCCTCGACCAGCTGCTCGGTGCGGCCCGGATCGCGTCCGTGCGCGAGGACGACGTGCCCCGAGCGGACCAGCTCGAAGGCCACGTACCGGCCGAGACCGGAGGTGGCGCCGGTGATCAGAATCGTCGACATGCCTCCACCGTAGGCATGCTGTGGAGGCATGTGCGAGGTGCTGCTGAAGCTACGACCAGCAGGGTCACCCTCACTCGCCGGCGTCCGGCCCGGACTCCTGCGCGAGCACCCGCTGGGCCGCCGCGAATGCCGAGTTCGCCGCCGGAACCCCGCAGTACACGGCCGTCTGCAGGAGTACGGCTCCGATCTCCTCCGGCGTCAGTCCGTTGCGGCGGGCCGCCCGGACGTGCATGGCCAGCTCGTCGTAGTGGCCGTGCGCGACCAGGGCCGTCAGAGTGATCATGCTGCGTTCGCGGCGGGTGAGCGTCGGGTCGGTCCAGATCTCGCCCCAGGCGTAGCGCGAGATGAAGTCCTGGAAGCGCGCGGTGAACGCGGTCTGCCGGGCCTGCGCCCGGTCGACATGGGCGTCGCCGAGCACCTCGCGCCGCACCTCCATGCCCCGCCCGGCGCCCCCGTTCAGGTGCGCCCGCAGGGCTGTCAGCACGGCCTCCGGACACTGCGCCGGCGCCAGGTGCGAGGCTCCCGGGATCTCGACGAGCGCGGCGCCGGGCACGGCGTCCGCGATCTCCCGCAGATGAGGGGGCGGGGTCGCCGGATCCTCGCGCCCGGCGACCAGGAGGGTCGGTACGGCGATCTCCGTCAACCGGTCCCGCAGGTCGAACGCGGCCAGGGCGTCACAGCAGGCGGCGTACGCGTCAGGATCGGCGCCGCGGTGATCGGCGACCAGCTCCGGCACGGTGAAGCCGGGCGTGAACCAGCGGGCGTTCGCGCTCTCGGCCAGCTCCGCCAGCCCCTCGCGCCGCACCAGCGCGGCCCGCTCCTCCCACGGCTTGGAACCGTTGAAGTGCGCCGACGAACAGATCACGGCCAGCGAGGAGACCCGCTCCGGATGGTGCACGGCGAGGTGCAGCCCCACCGCACCGCCGAGTGACACACCCGCGTACGCGAACCGCTGGATGCCGAGCGAGTCGGCGAGCGCGAGCACCAGACGGGCGAGGTCGCCGACGGTCGCGCCTTCCCCGATGAGATCAGCGGCCGAACCGCCGTGGCCCGGCAGGTCCCAGCGGACCACCCGATGGGTGATCGACAGCTCGGGCGCGACCTTGTCCCACAGGGCTGACGACGTGCCGAGCGACGGTCCGAGCAGCAGCGGGGGAGCGGACGTGGGCCCTTCCACACGGTGGTTGAGGAGATTCAACGTCGCTCCAGAGCACGGTCGGTGAGGGCTCCGGCGGAGCCGGTGTAGTGGGTGGGATCGAGGTCGACGTCCGCCAGCTCCGGCGCCGAGCCGAGCGGGCGCCCCTCGGTCGCCAGCCGGGTGAGCAGTTCCTTGGCGCGGGCACGGCCCAGCACCGGGGCGAGCTCGGCGGACAGCCGCTCGGAGACGATCAATCCCTGGGTGAGATCGAGGTGTTCCCGCATGGCGGCGGGCCTGACCCGCAGTCCCTCGGCCAGTTCGACGGCGTCCCGGGCGGCCCCGCCGACCAGCCGCAGCAGGTCCCGGAGCGGCTCCCACTCGGCGTGCCAGGCCCCGGCCGGCCGCTCGTCCTCCGCCGCCAGCGACCCGTACAGCGCCGCCGCGAGCTGGGGTGCCCGCCGCGCGGCGGCGGCGATCAGCGTGGACCGTACGGGATTGGACTTGTGCGGCATGGCGGACGAACCACCACCACTGCCCTCCGCGACCTCGGCGATCTCGGTGCGGGAGAGGGTGAGGACGTCCACGGCGAGCTTGCCGAGCGCGCCCGCCGTGAAGGCCAGGCACCCGGCGAGATCGGCGATGGGCGTGCGCAGGGTGTGCCACGGCAGGTCGGGTACCCGCAGGCCCAGTTCACCGGCGTACGCCGCCGGAAGCTCGGTCGGATCGCCCGCGCCGTACGCCCCGAAGGCCGCCAACGTCCCCGCGGCACCCCCGAGTTGGGCGGGCAGTGAGCCCCGTACGGCCGTGACCCGGTCCCGTGCGTCGAGCACCAGTGCCCGCCAGCCGGCCGCCTTCAGCCCGAACGTCGTCGGTACGGCATGCTGCGTGAGCGTCCGTCCCGGCAGCGCGGTGTCGCGGTGCTCGGCGGCCAGCCCCGCCAGCGCCCGCTCCGTGCGGCCGAGGTCGTCGAGGACCAGGTCGAGCGTGCGCACGGCGACCAGCATCAGCGCCGTGTCCATGATGTCCTGGCTGGTCGCGCCCCGGTGGACGTACGGGCCGTACTCGTCGCCGACGACCTTCGTCAGCTCCGCGACCAGGGGGATCACCGGGTTGCCGCCCGCCCGGGCCCGTTCGGCGAGGGACCGCACGTCGAAGGAGTGGGTGTCGGTCGCCTCGGTCACCGCCGTCGCCGCCTCGGCCGGGGCGAGCCCCAGCGCCCACTGGGCCCGGGTCAGCGCGGCCTCCGCGTCGAGCAGCGCCCGCAGACAGGCGGCGTCGCTCGTCGCGGCCGCGGCGGGGGAGCCGGTCCAGCCCGGGGCGAGCAGGCCGGCGTCGGCTTCGGATCCGGCTTCGGCTTCGGCGGGATCGACAGGTGATGTCACTGGAACTCCAGGAAGACCGTCTCGCCTTCGCCCTGAAGGCGGATGTCGAAACGGTATGTCCCGTTGCCCTGGTCCACCGCGATCAGCGTGTCGCGGCGCTCCGCGGCCAGCCGGGACAGCAGCGGGTCCGCGGCGAGCGCCGCCTCGTCACCCGGCAGGTAGATCCGGGTGAACAGATGCACCAGCAGCCCGCGCGCGAAGACGCACACGCTGATGTACGGCGCGCTCTGCCCGCGTGCCCCGGGCCGCAGCGTCCGTGCCGTCCAGTGGCCGTTGGCGTCGGTCTGGATCCGGCCCCAGCCGGTGAACTCCACGCCGTTGCGGCCCAGGAAGCCGCCGCTGGCCGGGTCCCGTCGCATCGAGCCGTCGACCTGCGGGACGTTGCCGTCCGGGTCGGCGCCCCACAGCTCCACGAAGGCGTCCGGCAGCGGGTTGCCCTCGCCGTCGAGGACGTACCCCTGCAGTGCGATCGTGTCCGGGTGGCCCACGGGCGCGATGTCACCGCCGCCGGGGAACGGCAGGGCGTGGCCGTAGAAGGGGCCGACCGTGTGCGATGGCGTGGGGAGCACGGTCTCGGCGCGGCTCGTGTCGATCTTCGTCATGGCAGGTCAGCGCCCTTCTTCGATCCAGGTGGCGTGCGGCCCGTCGAGCACGATGTCCCAGTGGTAGCCCATGGAGAACTCAGGCACCGACAGGTTGTGGTCGTAGGTCGCGACCAGCCGCTGCCGGGCCGCGTCGTCCGTCACCGACTGGATGATCGGGTCGTACGGGAACAGCGGGTCGCTCGGGAAGTACATCTGCGTCACGAGCCGCTGGGTGAACGCCGTACCGAAGAGCGAGAAGTGGATGTGGGCCGGCCGCCAGGCGTTGACGTGCTGGCGCCAGGGGTACGGGCCCGGCTGGACGGTGGTGAACCGGTAGAAGCCACTGTCGTCGGTCAGCGTGCGGCCGACGCCCGAGAAGTTCGGGTCCAGCGGGGCGTCGTGCTGCTCGCGCTGGTGCGCGTAGCGGCCGGCCGAGTTCGCCTGCCAGATCTCGATCAGCTGGCCGCGGATCGGGCGGCCGTCGCGGTCCAGCAGGCGGCCGGAGACGGTGATGCGCTCACCGATCGGCTCGCCGTTGTGCTGCCGGGTGAGGTCGTTGTCGATCTCGGTGATGTCCCGCTCACCGAAGGCCGGGGAGGACAGCTCCACCAGCTCCGGGTCCTTGGAGACGTCGATGGCGATCGGTGGCTGTTTGGGGTGGCGCAGGACCGAGGAGCGGTACGGGGCGTAGTCGCGGCGCGGGTGGTGCTCGACGGGGGCACCGTCGGCGATCCGCTTCTCGTACGCGGCGTGTTCGGCCGCGATCTCCTGGTCGATGTCGTGCTGGGTGAGAGTCATGGGGGTCCCTGGGGCTTCCTGGGTGTTCGTGACGCCTGCGTGTTCTTAACGTTCGAGGACGAGGGCCAGGCCCTGACCGACGCCGATGCAGAGGGTGGCGACGCCCACTCCGCCGCCCTTGCGGGCGAGTTGGTGGGCGACGGTGCCGGCGAGGCGGGCACCGGAGGCGCCGAGCGGGTGGCCGAGGGCGATGGCGCCGCCCTGTGGGTTGAGGATGGCCGGGTCGAACTCGGGCCATTCGGCGACACAGCCCAGGACCTGGGCGGCGAAGGCCTCGTTCAGTTCGAGGACCGAGAGGTCGTCGAATCCCTTGCCCGCCTTGGCGAGGGCCCGGTTGACGGCCTCCACGGGGGCCAGGCCGAACCAGTGCGGGTCAAGGGCGTTGACACCGGTGGCGGAAATCCGGGCGAGGGGGGCGCGGCCGGTGGCCTTCAGGCCCTCCTCGTCGGTCAGCAGCAGGGCGGCGGCGCCGTCGTTGAGCGGTGAGGCGTTGCCCGCGGTGACGGTGCCTCCCCCAGCCTTCGGCCGGGGGGACCCCCATCTCGCTTCGCTCGCCGTGCGGAACGACGGCTTGAGCCTGGCCATCGCCTCCAGCGAGGCATCGGGCCGTACGCATTCGTCGGCGTCGAAGACGACCGGGTCGCCCTTGCGCTGCGGAATCGACACGGGCGTGAGCTCGGCGTCGAAGAGGCCCTCCGCCTGGGCCTTGGCGGCTTTCTGGTGGCTGTGCAGGGCGAACTCGTCCTGCTGTTCTCGGCCGATCTTGTGCTTCTCGGCGATGAGCTCGGCCGATTCGCCGAGGGGGACGGTCCACTGCGGCTCCATCCGCGGGTTGACCATGCGCCAGCCGAGGGTGGTGGAGTACAGCTCGGTGTGCCCGGCTGGGAACGGCTTGTCGGACTTGGGCAGCACGTACGGCGCCCGCGTCATCGACTCGACGCCGCCCGCCACGGCGATGGAGGCGTCGCCGACGGCGATGGCGCGGGCCGCCTGGATCACCGCCTCAAGGCCGGAGGCGCACAGCCGGTTGACGGTCACGCCCGGCACGCTCGTGGGCAGCCCGGCCAGCAGCGCGGCCATGCGGCCGACGTTGCGGTTCTCCTCGCCGGCGCCGTTGGCGTTGCCGAAGTAGACGTCCTCGATCCGGGACGGGTCCAAGTCGGGCGTACGGCCGAGGAGTTCACGGATGGCGTGGGCGGCCAGGTCGTCCGGACGCACGCTCGCCAGGCCGCCGTTGTAGCGGCCGACCGGGGTGCGGACGGCGTCGACGAGATAAACGGTGTTCACAGCAGGCCCTCCGCGACGGTGAACTTGGCGTCGGTCTTGGCGGCGATCTCGTCGACGGTCACACCGGGCGCCGTCTCCACGAGCACCAGGCCGTCGGCGGTGACGTCCAGGACGCCGAGGTCGGTGATGATCCGGTTCACACACGCCTTGCCGGTGAGCGGCAGCGCGCACTCGGAGAGGATCTTCGCCGAGCCGTCCTTGGCGGTGTGGGTCATCACGACGATGACCGTGCGGGCGCCGTGGACGAGGTCCATCGCCCCGCCGATGCCGGTGATCATCTTGCCGGGGATCGCCCAGTTGGCCAGGTCGCCCTTCTCGGACACCTGCATGGCCCCGAGCACGGCCACGTCGATGTGCCCGCCCCGGATCATCGAGAACGACAGCGCCGAGTCGAAGAAGGAGGCGCCCGGCAGCACCGTGACGGTCTCCTTGCCGGCGTTGATCAGGTCCGGGTCGACCTGGTCCTCGGTGGGGTAGGGGCCGGTGCCGAGGATGCCGTTCTCGGACTCGAGGATCACCTCGACGCCCGTCGGCAGATAGTTGGGGATGAGGGTCGGCAGGCCGATGCCGAGATTGACGTACTGGCCGTCCTCGAGCTCGCGCGCGGCCCGCGCGGCCATCTCCTCGCGTGTCCAGGCCATCAGCTGCTCACCGTCCGCTGCTCGATCTTCTTGTCCGCCGCCTGCCCGGGGGTGAGCGCGACGACCCGCTGCACGAAGATGCCCGGCAGGTGCACCGCGTCCGGGTCGATGTCGCCCGGCTCGACGAGTTCCTCCACCTCGGCGATCGTCACCCGGCCGGCCATCGCGGCCAGCGGGTTGAAGTTGCGGGAGGACTTGTTGAACACCAGGTTCCCGTGCCGGTCGCCCTTCGCCGCCCGTACGAGCGCGAAGTCGGTGCGGATCCCGTGCTCCAGCACGTACTCGGTGCCGTCGAACTCCCGCACCTCCTTCGGCGGGGAGGCGAGCGCGACCCCGCCGGAGCCGTCGTAGCGCCACGGGAGCCCGCCCTCGGCGACCTGGGTGCCGACCCCGGCCGGCGTGTAGAAGGCCGGGATGCCCGCCCCGCCCGCGCGCAGCCGCTCGGCCAGCGTGCCCTGCGGGATCATCTCGACCTCCAGCTCACCGGCGAGGTACTGCCGGGCGAACTCCTTGTTCGCGCCGATGTACGAGCCGGTCACCCGGGCGATCCGCCCCGCGGCGAGCAGCACCGCGAGACCGGACTCCATCGCCCCGCAGTTGTTGGAGACGACGCTCAAACCGCTGACCCCCCGCTCGTACAGGGCCTGGATCAGCACGTTCGGCACGCCGCTGAGCCCGAAACCGCCCACCGCGAGCGATGCGCCGTCCGGCACATCGGCCACCGCCTCACCGGCCGTGGCGACCACCTTGTCCATCCGTGAAGCCCCATCCCGTCCGAGCGCCCGGTCCACCAGTTAATCAGCGCACTGAGCATTTAGGTGAAGTTTCCTTCACGCTGCCACTTGCGGGGTGAAGCGTCAAGGCTCTGGAGAAAGGCGAGATCAGCCAGGGTGCGGGCGTGCAGACACATGCGGTCCCGGCAGGTATTGTTCAGTACACGGATGAATTGACCCCCTCAGGAGTGCACATGGCCGCCGTGGACCTCACCAGCCACCCCGGGCATCTGGCCCGGCGGCTCCAGCAGGCGCACTACCTGCTGTGGAACACGATGGTCTCCGAGGAGATCACCTCGCCCCAGTTCGCCGTCCTCAACACGCTCGTCGCCGAGCCGGGCCTGGACCAGCGCACGGTGGGGGAGCGGGTCGGACTCGACCGGTCCACCATCGCCGAGGTGATCAGCAGGCTCGGCCGCCGCGGGCTCCTCGACAAGGTCCGCGACCCCCAGGACGGCCGCCGCTTCCTGCTCCGTCTCACGGACGAGGGACTGCGTACGCACAAGAAGCTGACCGTGCGCACGGCCCGGATGAACCAGGTCTTCCTGGCTCCCCTCTCCGCCGAGGAGCAGACGCTGTTCTTCGACCTGATCCGGCGGGTCGCGGATGCGGCCGAGGGGCTCCGCAACCCGGCGGAACCCCTCGTCGCACAGCCCTGAGCGCCGGTCCGGCCGCTTTCGCTCCGCCGCTCAGCGCGTCGGCGCCAGCACGACCCACACCTGGCCGTGCTGGAACTTCATCGGCTTGCCGTCCCGGGTCGTGAACGTCGTGCCGCCCGAGGCCTTCGGGCGCTTCCAGTTCACGCCGTCGTAGGCGAGGCCGTCGCGCAGCACGGTCGCCTTCCCGGAGCCCACCGTCCGGCTGTACGGCGTGTGTTTGCCGGTGGCGTCGTGGAACGGGGACTTGCTCACCTTCACGTACTGCACGATGACCGTCCCGGCCGTCACCGGCTTGCTGTCCGTCGTCACGGCGGGCCTGCCGTCCATGGCGACCAGCCAGCGGTCCTGGCTCCTGGACCACGTGAACCTGTACCGGGCCGCGTCGAATCGCACCGTCCACGAGGTCGTGGCCTTGCCGCCCGGCGGGGCGGCGCCGAAGAGGAAGCCGGTCGTCAGGACGTCCGTACCCGGGGCGACAGGCACCAGTTGGCGGGGTCGCAGGTAGAGGTTGTGAGGCGACTGCCTGGCCTTGCTGCGGAAGTAGGCGCTGGACCCCTTGTGGGGCGGCTCCGCCTGGAGCGGCGCCCTGTTGATGAGCGGCATGAGCTTGCTCTGGGCGCCGGAGAACGCGAGGATCGGCCGGTCGAACTGACGCAGCAGCTCCAGGTCCGTCTCGCGGGCGCTGCGCACCGGCCCGACGACCTTGGGCACCTTCTGGGCGTACATGGCCATCAGGCGGCTCAGCCCGCCTTCGACCTGCTCGACGTACACGATGTCCGCCTCGTTCAGGCCCGTGTGGGGCCGCGCGGCACGGACGTTGTCGATCTTCACCGCCAGGATCGCCTTGCGGTTCTCCCGGCTTGCGCTCCCGCTCGGCGCCGATGGCTGCTCCTGACCGCGGCCGTCGTCGCGCGTGCCGTCCGACGTCGTGCAGCCGGCCGCCAGGGAGGCGGCCAGTGCGGCGGCCACCAGCGCCGCCATGGGTGTGGCGCGTCTCGCTCGCGCCCCTCGTTTCCTGCCCACCGTGGTCACCCGCCACCACCCGCCCAGTCTGTGTCACTAATTGTGCGCTTATCAGTTCATAGGTGCACATACCCGATCGACTCCGGCTGTCTTCAGGAATCCGTCGATCGGCGCATGGTCAGGACGGTCGGCGGTCTGGGGGCCGGCGGTTCGGCCCGGCGGTTCGGCGGGGGAGCGCCGGGGTACCCGGCGGCCACCGTACGAGCGGACGCACACGTGACGGAGGGAGCGCGCGGCGATGAGGGCAGTGACCTGGCAGGGCAAGCGGGACCTCCGCGTGGAGAACGTGCCGGACCCGCAGATCCAGGAGCCGACGGACGCGGTCATCCGCATCACGTCCAGCGGGCTGTGCGGCTCCGACCTGCATCTGTACGAGGTGCTCACCCCGTTCATGACCCCGGGCGACATCCTCGGTCACGAACCGATCGGCATCGTCGAGGAGGTCGGCGCGGGAGTGATGGACCTGCAGGCGGGCGACCGGGTGGTGGTGCCCTTCCAGATCGCCTGCGGCGACTGCTGGATGTGCCTGACCGGCCTGCCGACCCAGTGCGAGACCACCCAGGTCACCGGCGAGGGCATGGGCGCCGCCCTGTTCGGCTACACCCGCCTGTACGGCTCGGTGCCGGGTGCGCAGGCCGAGTATCTGCGGGTACCGCAGGCGCAGTTCGGCCCGATCAAGATCCCGGAAGGGCCGCCCGACGACCGGTTCGTCTACCTCTCCGACGTCCTGCCGACCGCCTGGCAGGCGGTCCGCTACGCCGAGATCCCGGAGGGCGGCAGCATCGCCGTGCTCGGCCTCGGCCCCATCGGCGACATGGCCTGCCGGGTGGCCCAGGTGCGCGGCGCCGGGCGGGTGTTCGGTGTGGACCTGGTCCCCGAGCGGCTGCGGAGGGCGCGCGAGCGGGGCGTCGAGACGTTCGACCTGCGGTCCTTCGACGACGAGAAGGAACTCGTCGCCGCGATCCGCGACCGGACCGACGGCCGCGGTCCCGACGCCGTGATCGACGCGGTCGGCACGGAGGCCCACGGCAGCGCGGTGGCCCGCCTGGTGCAGAACACGTCCGCCCTGCTGCCGCGCAAGCTGAGCGGCCCGATGGCCGAGCGCTTCAGCGTCGACCGGCTCGCCGCCCTCTACACCGCCATCGACCTGGTACGGCGCGGCGGCACCATCTCGCTGTCCGGCGTGTACGGCGGCACGGCCGACCCGCTGCCGCTGCTGACCCTGTTCGACAAGCAGATCCAGATCCGCATGGGCCAGGCCAACGTGCGCCGCTGGACCGACGACATCCTGCCGTACCTGACGGACGAGGACCCCCTCGGCGTCGACGACTTCGCCACCCACCGCGTGCCGCTGAGCGACGCCCCGCACGCGTACGAGATGTTCCAGCGCAAGCAGGAGGGCGCGATCAAGGTGCTGATGAAGCCCTGACGCGGGGCTTCAGGCCTACGACGCGCATGGCGGCGAGGCGCATGGCGGCGAGGCTCAGGACTCCGTGGCTCAGCGTCCGGGGCTCAGCCTTCGTGGCTCGGACTGGGCGGCTCAGGCCTGCGGCGCGAAGATCTCCGCCAAGTCGTAGCGGACCGGTTCCTCCAGCTGCGCGTACGTGCAGGTCTCGGGCGTGCGGTCCGGGCGCCAGCGGCGGAAACGGGCCGTGTGGCGGAAGCGCACGCCGTTCTCCATGTGGTCGTAGGCCACCTCCGCCACCCGCTCGGGCCGCAGCGGCACCCAGGACAGGTCCTTCTTGCCCGACCAGCGGCTCGGCGCCCCCGGCAGCCGGGCCGACTCATGAGCCGCCTCGTCGGACCAGGCCGCCCACGGATGCCCCGCGACATCCTCCATGCGCAGCGGCTCCAGCTCCTCGACCAGCTCGGCGCGCCGCTTCATGGGGAACGCCGCCGAAACACCCACGTGCTGGAGTGCGCCGCTGTCGTCGTACAGGCCGAGCAGCAGGGAGCCCACGATCGGGCCGCTCTTGTGCAGGCGGTAACCCGCGACGACGACGTCCGCCGTCCGCTCGTGCTTGATCTTGAACATGGCGCGCTCGTCCTGGAGATAGCGCAGGCCGAGCGGCTTGGCGATCACCCCGTCCAGGCCCGCCCCCTCGTACTGCTCGAACCACCCCTCGGCCGTCTCGATGTCGGTCGTCGCCGGTGCCACATGAACCGGCGCCCTCACCCCGGACAGCGCCATGGTGAGCAGCGCCCGCCGGTCCGCCAGCGGAGTCTCCATCAGCGATTCGTCCGCCAGCGCCAGCAGGTCGAAGGCCACGAACGACGCCGGCGTCTTCTCGGCCAGCATCCGCACCCGCGAGTCGGCCGGATGGATGCGCTCGGTGAGCGCGTCGAAGTCCAGCCGCCCCTCGCGCGCGATCACGATCTCCCCGTCCAGCACGCACCGCTCCGGCAGCCGCTCCTTCAGCCCCGTGACCAGCTCGGGAAAGTACCTGGTCAGCGGCTTGCCCGTACGGCTGCCCAGCTCGACCTCGTCCCGGTCGCGGAACACGATCGCCCGGAACCCGTCCCACTTCGCCTCGTACTGCATGCCCGGCGGGATCTTCGCCACCGACTTGGCGAGCATCGGCTTCACGGGCGGCATCACCGGCAGGTCCATGCTCCGACTGTACGAGTCGTCGATGGTGTCCGCGCGCTGCGCGATTCGTCCGGCGGGGGCCGCTCTGCCTGTGCTTTTGTCGCTGCCTGACGGCTGGGTTGTGACGAAGTGTGCCTCAGTCGATCAGTCGCGCTCAGGGAGCACTGTGCGGCACGGTCATGCAAGGTGTCCCCATGAACATCCAGGTGGACACAGAGGTGAATACGCGGTCGGACCGGCCGAAGCGGCTCCGGCTGCCGCTGCGCACGGTCAGCGCCGCCTTGGTCATCGCCGTGGCCTGCGGGGTGGGGACGGCCGTATCCGCCGTGGCCGCGCCGTTCGCCCGTCAGGACGCCGCGAAGACCACGGCCGGCCAGTCGAGCCCGCGTGGAGACCGGGGCACCGACCACTGCCTCCTCACCATCACACTCCCCGTGTGTTTGGGATGAGACTCGGTAACCCCGACTGACCTGCGCCTGAGCCGTTCTCCGCAGGTCCGTGCCCCGATTCCGCGCGCAGCCGGCCCCGACCGCCCGGTGTGCGAGGTGTGTCCGCTGCGCCTACCGTGGCTCGCATGGGCGAAGCGGTGGAACTCCAGGCCGGTGGCAGAACCGTGCGCCTGTCCAACCCGGGCAAGATCTTCTTCCCCGAGCGCGGCTTCACCAAGCTGGACCTGGCCCGGTACTACATCGCCGTAGGGCCCGGCATCCTGCGCGCCCTGCGCGACCGCCCCACCACCCTGGAGCGCTACCCGGACGGCGTGACCGGCGAGTGGTTCTTCCAGAAGCGGGCGCCCAAGAACATGCCCGACTGGATCCCCACCGCCCACATCACCTTCCCCAGCGGCCGCAGCGCCGACGAGATGTGCCCCACCGAGGAGGCCGCCGTCCTGTGGGCCGCCCAGTACGGCACCCTCACCTTCCACCCCTGGCCCGTGCGCCGCGACGACGTCGACCGCCCCGACGAACTGCGCATCGACCTCGACCCGCAGCCCGGCACGGACTACGCCGACGCCGTGCGCGCCGCCCATGAACTACGGGGCGTGCTCGAGGAGTTCGGCGGCCTGCGCGGCTGGCCGAAGACGTCCGGGGGGCGGGGCCTGCACGTCTTCGTGCCCATCGAGCCACGCTGGACCTTCACCCAGGTGCGGCGGGCCGCGATCGCGATCGGCCGGGAGATGGAACGCCGGATGCCGGAGCACGTGACGATCAAGTGGTGGAAGGAGGAGCGGGGCGAACGCATCTTCGTCGACTACAACCAGACGGCCCGCGACCGCACGATCGCCTCCGCCTATTCCGTACGACCACGCCCGCACGCCCCTGTCTCGGCACCCCTGCGGTGGGAGGAGGTCGGCGAGGCGCACCCCCGGGACTTCGACATCGCGACCATGCCCGCGCGCTTCGCCGAACTCGGCGACGTACACGCCGACATGGACGACCACCGCTTCTCCCTGGAGGCCCTGCTGGAGCTGGCCAACAAGGACGAACGCGACCACGGCCTCGGCGACCTGCCGTACCCGCCCGAGTACCCGAAGATGCCGGGGGAGCCCAAGCGGGTGCAGCCGAGCCGGGCCAAGAAGACGGCGACGAAGAAGGTGGCGACGAAGAAGCCGGCGACGAAGAAGTCGGCGACGAAGAAGGAGGCGCCCCCGTCGGAGGCGCCTCCCTCGGAACCTACAGCTCCTTGATCCGGATGTCCCGGTACGAGATCACATCCGTCGTGCCGTGCACCTGGAGCCCGATGTAGCCGGAGGCGAACCGGCGTCCGTCCGTGCCCGGGTCGTCCGAGCGGGGCGGGGAGAACTCCTGGCCTCCGGTGTTGTCGAACTCGTTGATCAGCACGCCGTTGCGGTAGACCGAGTAGTGCTGGTCGACCACGCGGATCTCGTAGTCGTTCCAGGTTCCCTTCTGCGTGACGCCGGCACCGGCGAGTCCCACACGGTCGAAGCCGTAGATCGAGCCCGTCTTGTACATGTCGCCGTCGGGCCGGTCGAGCACCTGCACCTCGTGCCCGTACTTGATGGCGACCCACTCGGGACGCGACTCCTCGGGGTGGTCGTGGACCCACGGGAACCGGACGAACACACCGGAGTTGGCGTTCCCGGTGCCCGGGGCGTCGTCACGCCACTGGAGCTTGAGCGAGAAGTCGCCGTACTTGCGCTCCGGGAACCACAGCATGCCCAGGCCCTGCTTCGTGGTGCCGCTCGTGATCGATCCGTCGCCGTTCGGCGCGAACGAACCGCCGCCCACCTGCTGCCACTTGGCGAAGGACTCCGTGCTGCCGTCGAGGATCGTGCGGTAGCCCTCGGTCTGGCCGGGCCTGCCGATCCCCGACTCGCGCGCGGCCTTGCGGATGGCGTTGTACTCGCGCTGGTCGACGACCCCTTCCTTCAGGAGCTTGTCCAGGACCGCCGTCACGTGCTTGAGGAACAGCGCGTGCGACGTCCACTCCTTCTCGTCCTCGATCAACTCGTTGATCCGGCACCGGCTGTTGGTGAGCCGGTTCGGGACCCCCGAGTCCACCGTGCCGACGATCACCGTCAACCGCTCGTCGTACTCGGGGCAGTTGGGGGCCGGGACCTGACTGGACACCACCGTGAAGGTCACCGTGCGGGCCGCGGAGGTGTTGCCGGCCTTGTCCGTCGCCCGGTAGGCGAGGGTGTGCGTGCCCGCGCGGTCGACGACCACCGGCGCGCCGTACGCGAGGTAGGGACCGCCGTCGATCGAGTACTCGATCCTGTCGACCCCCGAGCCGCCCGCGTCGGTCGCCGTGACGGTGACCTTGGCGTTGCCGACGTACGCCCCGTCGGAGTTCTTCGTGCCCTCGACGGTCACACCCGTCACCGGCGGCGTCGTGTCCTGCGGGGGCGCGGCCACGACCGTGAACTGCACACTCTTCTCGGCGGAGACGTTCCCCGCCTTGTCGGCCGCCCGGTAACGCACCGTATGGGTCCCGGCCCCGTGCACCATCACGGGAGCGGTGTACGGCTGCCAGGCGCCGGAGCCGATCGCGTACTCGATGGTGTTGACCCCGGAACCGGTGTCGGAGGCGGAGACGGTGACCGTCGCCATGTCGATGTACGTCCCGTCGGGGTTCTGCTCGCCGCTGACCGTCGCCGATGTCTGCGGCGGGGTCGTGTCGTCGGTCTGCGGCGCGACGACCGTGAACTGGACGCTCTTCTCGGCGGAGACGTTGCCCGCCTTGTCGAAGGCGCGGTAGCGGACCTTGTGGTCGCCCACCTGATTCACGACGACCGGCGTGGTGTACGGCTGCCAGGCGCCCGCGTCGCCGATCGCGTACTCGACGCGGTCGACTCCGGAACCGCCCTCGTTGTCGGTGGCGTGGATCGCCACGCTCGCCGAACCGACGTACTGCCCCTGCGTGTTCTGCGTTCCGCTGACGTGCGCCGACGCTTCGGGTGCCGTCGTGTCCTCGCCGCCGCCCTCGGTCACCACGAGGATGCCCTGCATCTGCCCGTGGCCGGGGATCGTGCAGTAGTAGCGGTAGCGGCCGGGCGTGAGTGTGACCTCGGCGGTGTGGCGGCCGCCCTGGTCGTCGTTCGGGTTGGCGAGGATGTTGAGCTGGACGTCGTTGTTGAACTCCGGATCGGAGGTGTCGAACGTCAGCGTGTGCGGCATTCCGGTGGTGTTGCCCGTCGCCGTACTGTTCTCGAAGACGATCGTCGCCTGACCGGCCACCGCGGTCGCCGGCGCCGACGCGTACTTGGTGATGTCGTCGCCCGCCGTCCAGGTGAGCACCTGTGCGGCGGCCGCGGCGGGGGTGTCGGGCTGTCCGACGGCGACGGGCGCGGACTGCAGGCCCAGCATCACGAGCAGCGCGGCCAACAAGGCCGTCCAGACTCTTCGTTGATGTCGTCGGCGTATCACTGAGCTCCTCCCCGCGCCAGCTGGTCGGCGGCCGGGGTCGGACCGCCAGCCGTGTAAGTGACCCGCCACAGCGCCGACTTGGCGTCCGAGGTGAAGAAGCCGCGGCCGTAGTCGAGCACGTACAGCGCGCCGTCCGGGCCGAACTTCCAGTCCATGAGGTTCTTGATGCCGTCGTTGCCGACCGGCACGATCTTCTTCAGCGACTCCGAGTGGACCGGCAGACCGCCCTCCCCCTGGGTCTTCGGGTCGGTGATCACCGCGTTGCGCGGCTGGTCGGCGTCGTAGAAGTCGCCGACGAACCACTTGCCGTCCCAGTACGCCGGCCACTTGACGTCACTGGTGGCCGAGACGGCGTCGTAGCGGTAGACCGGCCCGTTCATCGCGGCCTGCCCGCCGCCCTTGAGCCACGGCAGCAGGTACTTCGACTGCTCCTGCTTGTACGACGGGACACCGTTCGCGTCGCGCGGGAAGTCGGGGGCGCCGCCCTGCGGGGAGTACCAGATGTTGTTGCCGGTGACCGGCGGCAGGTTGACCAGGCCGTCGTTGTTCGGCGACTCGTTCTTCGGGTGGTCGCAGTCGTACCAGCCGAGCGGCTTCGTCGGATCCGGCAGATTGCGGTCCCGGTAGGGCTGCTTGTTGCCCATGCAGTACGGCCAGCCCCGGTTGCTCGCCTTGGTGATCACGGCGAAGGTGTCGTACTTGGCCGGGCCCCACGTCGGGGAGGGCGCCGAGGCGTCCGGGCCGACCCAGCCCGCGTACAGGATGTCCGTCTTCTTGTCGACGAAGATGCGAGCGGGGTTCCTGACCCCCATCACATAGATCTCGCCGCGTGTCTTGCCGCCGCCCTCGTCGGTCTCCTTGCCGGTGAAGAGATTCCCCTCCGGGAGCGTGTACGTGCCGTCCGGCTCGGGGCGGATGCGCAGGATCTTGCCGTTGAGGTTGTTGGTGTTGCCGGCGGTGCGGCGGGCGTCGGCGAAGGACACGCCCTTGTAGTCGGGCTCGGGGTTGTTGCCCGAGTAACCGTCGCTGAAGCGGCTGGAGTTGTTGTCGCCGGTCGCGATGTACAGGTTGCCCTTCGAGTCCCAGGTCATCCCGCCACCCGCGTGGCAGCAACTGTGGATCTGCACCGGCCACTTGAGCAGCACCTTCTCACTGCTCAGGTCCAGCTTGTCGGTGGTGAGGTCCAGCGTGAAGCGGGAGACGCGCCGCTCGGCCATCCGTGTGTCGCGGTTGATCTGCGAGTGCGGTGTGTAGTGCAGATACACCCAGCCGTTGTCCTCGAAGCGCGGGTCGATCTCGATGCCGAGGAGCCCCTCCTCGACCTTGATCAGCTCGTCGCCCCCGCCCTTGTTGCCGAAGACCGTCAACGCCCCGGCCAGGGTGACCTTCTTGGTCTTCGGGTCGTAGACGTGGATCTCGCCCTTGCCCTTGCCGATGTCCGGGTTGTTCCAGTCGGTGACCACCGGCTGGGAGGAGTCGGCGCCGCCCCGGCCGATGTAGAGGGCGCGGCCGTCGGGCGCGGTGACCAGGCCGTGCGGCTCGCCGATCTGGTCGTTCTGGCCGGGCTGGTTGGGCTGGGTGAGGCGCTCGGCCTTGTAGTTGCCGGTGATGGTGGCCTTGCAGTCGGCCTGGACGAGCCGGGTCGTCCACAGCAGGGCGCCGCGCAGATGCGTACGGAAGTCGGTCTCGTCGTACGACGACACCGTTCCGCCCATGCCGGTGTAGAAGGAGCGGCCGCCGTCGTAGTCGCGGCACCAGCTCACGGGGTGGTCCCAGCCGTTGGCAGTCGACCCTGGCTGGTATGTCGACTCCCTGACTCGGGCGACCGTGTGCACGGTGCCGGACGGGTTCTTCACCCAGTTCAGCCACTTGTCCGGCCGCTTCCACTGCAACGGCAGTTCCTTGGTGGCCGGATGCCGCCGGTCGCCGACCTCGACGACGGCCCGCTGCACGGTCGTCGGGCCGCCGGCCGCGGGGCGGGCGCCGACGAGGCCGGTGAACCAGTCCGAGTAGGGCTCGGCGCGGGCCGCGTCATGGATGCCGACGAAACCGCCGCCCGCCTCCATGTAGGCCTCCAGGCCCGCTTCCTGCTCGGGGTCGAGGACATCGCCGCCGCCGGTCAGGAACACGATCGCGTTGAAGCGGCCGAGCTTCGTCTCATCGGTGAAGAGCGAGGCGTCGTTCGTGGCCTCGACCTTGAAGCGCTGGTCGGCCGGGCCGGACAGGCCGATCTTCTCGATCGCCTCGATACCGGCGTTCACCAGCGGCGACTCATCGCCTGCGGCCGCGGATCCGTAGAAGATCAGCACCCGGACATTCGCGCCGCCCGGCGGCGACTTGACGGACATCGTTGTCAGGGGTGGCTCCGGGGCCGGGCGTGCGTCGGCGGCCGGGGCCGCCATCAGTCCGGCGGCGACGATCCCGGCGGTCACTCCGGCCACCCAGGTGTGTCTCCTCGTGCTCAACCCTCGTAAGTGCATGGGCACCTCCACGGTCACAGCAACAGCGACAAGGAAGCTAGACCCCTTTGAACAACTCGCCAATACCTATGACCGCATTGGGGAGAACTTTGTCCTGAGTGTGGATAAACGAGGGAGTGGCCGGTACCGTCTCAGCGGTTCATCCCCGTAATTTCCGTACCGCCGTGGGGAGTTCGGTATGAACGGACGCAGCATCAACAGGCGTATCTTCGACAGGCGTACCTTCAACAGACGCGTACTGCTGGGTGGCGCGACCGTCGCGACATCGTTGTCCCTGGCGTCGGTGCCGGAGGCCGTCGGTGCCGACACCCCGCCGAAGACCGCCCCGGCCGGCGGCGAGGTCAGGCACCTCAAGCTGTACGCCGAGAAGCTCGCCGACGGGCAGATGGGCTACGGCCTCGAGAAGGGCAAGGCGACCGTCCCGGGCCCGCTCATCGAGCTCAACGAGGGCGACACCCTGCACATCGAGTTCCAGAACACGATGGACGTACCGGTGAGCCTGCACGTCCACGGCCTGGACTACGAAATCACCAGCGACGGCACCAAGTTGAACAAGAGCGACGTCGAGCCCGGCGGCACCCGCACCTACACCTGGCGCACCCACGCCCCCGGCCGTCGCAAGGACGGCACCTGGCGGGCGGGCAGCGCGGGTTACTGGCACTACCACGACCACGTCGTCGGCACCGAGCACGGCACGGGTGGCATACGCAAGGGCCTGTACGGGCCGGTGATCGTCCGGCGCAAGGGCGACATCCTCCCGGACGCGACCCACACGGTCGTCTTCAACGACATGCTGATCAACAACAAGCCCGCGCACAGCGGTCCGAACTTCGAGGCCACGGTGGGCGATCGCGTCGAGTTCGTGGTGATCACGCACGGCGAGTACTACCACACCTTCCACATGCACGGTCACCGCTGGGCGGACAACCGCACGGGCATGCTCACCGGGCCGGACGACCCCAGCCAGGTCATCGACAACAAGATCGTCGGACCGGCGGACTCCTTCGGGTTCCAGGTGATCGCGGGGGAGGGCGTCGGAGCGGGGGCGTGGATGTACCACTGCCATGTGCAGAGCCACTCGGACATGGGGATGGTCGGGCTGTTCCTGGTGAAGAAGACGGACGGGACGATTCCCGGGTACGAGCCGCATGAGCACGGACATCAGCAGGCCGAGCACGAGCACTGACCGATCCCGGGCCGTGCGGGCGTCCGCGCCCCGTTCCGCCTACGCCCCCGTCGGCGTGTTCAGCAGTCCCGACCTGCTTCGGCGGCCCCCGCGCTGCTGGAGCCGATGAGGCCCAGGGCCACGCCGACGGAGAACAGCAGCCACCATCTGCGGGACACGCCGGCTCGGCGCAGTCCTCGGGCAACTGTCTCTCTCGTGCGGGTGGTCCACATGGCATCTCCTGTCCGGGTCGCGCCGCCCCCGACCCGGGCGGCCATCAGCAGCAGCCTCCGCCGCCGTCGAGGGGTGTGCCAAACAAGATCGGCCGAATGGAGCATCCGGTCGTACGGCGTCCGTACCGTTCTCCGCGCGCCTCGGGCCTCCGGATCCCGGTGATCGGAGAGCGCTCTCACCTCCGTCTCCCGCCAGGGCTATCCTGATCCGCAACCTCGGACAAGGAGCCCCGACGTGACCGACACCGCCCCGCGCCCCACCCTGGAGGCAGTGGCCGCCCGGGCCGGGGTCTCACGGGCCACCGTGTCCCGGGTGGTCAATGGCGGGGACGGGGTGAGGGAGCCGCTCGTCGAGCGGGTCCGCAAGGCCGTCGAGGAACTCGGGTACGTGCCCAACCAGGCCGCCCGCAGCCTGGTCACCCGGCGGCACGACGCCGTCGCCGTCGTCGTCGCCGAACCGGAGACCCGCGTCTTCGCCGACCCCTTCTTCGCCCTGCAACTGCGCGGCATCAGCAAGGAGCTGACGGCCCACGACAACCAGCTCGTGCTGCTCCTCACCGAGGGCCGCGACGACCACGCCCGCGTCGCCCGCTATCTCGCCGGCGGGCATGTCGACGGGGCCCTCGTCTTCTCGCTGCACCTCGACGACCCGCTGCCCGGGCTGATCCAGCGCGCCGGAGTCCCCACCGTGTTCGGCGGACGGCCCGGCTGGAGCGGCGACCAGCGCGGCGTGGTGTATGTCGACAGCGACAACCGCGGCGGCGCCCGTGACGCCGTACGGCACCTCGCCGGCCTCGGCCGCACCCGCATCGCGCACATCACCGGCGCCCTCGACCAGACATCGGCGGTGGACCGGCTCGACGGATACCGGGACGTCATGGTCGACGCCGACCCGCGGCTCATCGTCGAGGGCGACTTCACACCGGCCGGAGGTGAACGGGCGATGCGCGAGCTGCTCGCACGCCGCCCCGACCTGGACGCCGTGTTCGCCGCCAACGACCTCACCGCCGCGGGGGCGCTGCGGGTGTTGCGCGAGTCCGGGCGCCGGGTGCCCGACGACGTCGCCGTGGTCGGGTTCGACGACATGCTGCCGGTCGCGGAGCAGACCGACCCGCCGCTGACGACGGTCCGTCAGGACATCGAGGAGATGGGGAGGTTGATGGCCCGGCTGCTGCTGCGGGGTCCCGACCGCCGCACCGTCGAGCAGGGCGTCCGCGCCGCGCCGTCCAGCGTGGTGCTGCCGACGACGCTGGTGCGGCGCGCGTCCGCCTAGCCGGCCGGCGCCGGAAGGGCGTGCAGGCACGTGCCGGGCCCTCCCCTCAGCTCGGTGCCGGCGCGCTCTTGATCACCGCGAAGCGTGCCCCGTACGGGTCGGTGAGCTTGGCGATGCGGCCGACGTCCGGCAGGTCCGTGGCGGGCATACGGACCGTGCCGCCCAGCTCCTGCGCCCGGGTGACCGTGGCATCCGTGTCCGTGACCTCGAAGTACGGCAGCCAGTAGGCCGGGCCCTGCGCCTCCGCCGGATCGTCGGCCTTGTCGACGACGCCGCCGAACATGGCGTCCTCCCCCTCCCCGCCGGGGCTGAACGTCGTGTAGGTGCCGCCGTAGAAGTCGAGCGCGAAGGTCTCCAGGCCGAGCGTCGCGTTGTAGAAACCAGCCGCGGCCGGTACGTCCGGGGTGTACAGCTCCAGCCAGCACAGCGAGCCCGGCTCCTGTACGACGTCGAGGCCCTTGTTGGTGCCGGGCTGCCAGAGGCCGAAGGGCACGCCCGCCTTGTCGGCGAGGATGGCCATACGGCCCAGGTCCATCACGTCCATGGGCTGCATCAGCACCGAGCCGTGCGCCTGCTCGGCCGCCTTCGCCGTGGCGTCCACGTCCGGCGTCTGGAAGTACACGGTCCAGGAGGGCGGGCCCTGCTCCTCGGTGGTCTGCATACCGCCGGCCGCCGTCCTGCCGCCGAGCTGGAAGAGGCCGTAACCGCCGGTCTCGGGTCCGCCCGGCTGGAACCGCCAGCCGAACAGGGCGCCGTAGAAGGCACTGGCGCCGTCGATGTCGGGTGTGCCGAGGTCGATCCAGTTCGGCGCGCCCGTGACATAACGGGTGGTGAGCATCATCGCCCTCCTCGGAAGGGTCCCGTCGTCTGCTCTGCCGAGTCTTGCACCGCCCACTGACAACCGCTGCCGGAACGCTGCCGAGGGCTGAACCGCCCTCCGCTCCCGCGCGCCGCCGTGCGCCGAGGAGGGCGACGGGAGACCATCGGGGCGGCCGGAGGCCCTCGGGCGCGGCGTTGATCCCGCGTTGATCGAACGTTTTTCGCCCCCCGGCACGATATCGGCCATGCACATCGAAACGATCAAGCTCGCCGTCCCGGACTGGCAGGCCCAGGCACTGTGCGCACAGACCGGAGCGGACTTCTTCTTCCCCGAGCCAGGGAGCTCGGTGCGGGAGGCGAAGCGCATCTGCGGCATGTGCGAGATGCGCTCCGCCTGTCTCGAGTACGCCCTGAACAACGACGAGCGCTTCGGCGTCTGGGGCGGTCTCTCGGAGAAGGAGAGACTGGAACTCAGGCGTACGTCACCCTGAAGCGCCATGTCCCGGCGGCTACCCGCACGTCCTGCCCCGTGACCGTGAGCTCCTGGTCGTTCGCCGAGACCGAGCGCACCGTGCCGAACCGGCACGGGTAGACGAACCGCACGCCCTGCGGCGCCCGGGTGATGTCGACCGTCACCGTCCGCTCCGCCGGATCGTGGGCGAGCCGGTAGCCGAAGGGCTCCCCGAAGAGCGTGGGCGCCGCGTCCACGACGACCGGTTCAGGTCCGGGCACCCAGTGCGGCCGCACCCCCGGCGCGATGTACAGATGCGGGTCACGGTCCTCGTCGGCCTCGAAGAAGAGAATGTCGCGGAGCAGCAGCAGATACTCGGCGGCCGCCCAGCCGTGCGGAATGTCGCCCATGTACCAACGGCTGTAGGGCACTTCACGGAAGTCCGAGGCCACCGGGAACGCATGCTGCTCGTTCCAGGCGCCCAGCGCCACCGGCCGCCCCGCCACCGCCGGGAAGCCCGCCGCGACCGTCCAGCCGAGCAGCGCGTCCATGCGCTCCGGGTCACCCGCGAGCAGATACGCGTGCGCCAACTGCATGGTCAGATACGGCCCGTACGCGTTCCAGGCCGCCTCGTGCCGGAAACCGCCGGTGACGAAGTGGGCGTACATCGTGTCGAGCGTGTAGCGCGCCGCTCGGTCGATGTCGTCGCCCAGCTTGCTGCCCATGTGCAGGCGCAGCGGATGGAAGTAGGCGGCCGTGCCGATCATCGTCGAGTCCAGGCGCCCCACGTCACCCGGACCGGCGGGGATGTACGTCTCCCACGCCCCGCGCCGCCGCTGCTCGTCCAGCACCCAGCGGATCGAGTCGCCGGTCGCCCGCTTCACGTCGTCGAAGGTGCCCCACAGTTCACCGACCTCCGGCGCCCCGATCCGCTCGGCCAGGCGCGCGGCCTCGTACAGCCCGGCCAGTGCCCACAGGTCGTCCCAGTAGTGCGGCTTGTCGCGCTCGCCGAGGTGCTCGGCGCTCCAGCCGCTGTGCAGCAGGCCGAACCCGTCGCGGTTGTCGCGGATCCAGCGTGCCGCGTCGCGCACGTACGGGACGTACAGCCGGGCGCCGAAGGCCGAACGCGGGCCGCTCGTACGGTCGTGGCGGCCGATCGCCCACAGCGCCTGACCGTTGCTGTCCCACTCGCGGTCGTCCTTCTCGTGCGGTCCGCCGTAGAAGCCGTACTCGGCGCACGGCCCGATCCGTCCCGTGCCGCGGTTGAACCTCAGCGGGTAGTGGGTGCCCAACTGCCGTTCCGCCAGGGCCCAGTCGCCGACGAGCGAGCATGCCGTCGCCTCCACGGACGAGTCGCGGATCCAGAAGGAGTCGTAGACCGTGGGGCCCGGGTGGATCTCGCCGTGGTCGGAGAGGATCAGCAGCTGCGCGCGCGCCTGCCGGAACAGGTCGGTCAGATGCGTCACCGGGCGCGGCAGTCCCGGCTGCAGGCCCTGCCCGAGGAGCTTCGCCGTCCAGAAGTCCCGGTTGGCCGCCTCCAGTTCGGCGCTCGGTGTACCCCTGAGCTCCGCCAGATCGGCCGGCCCGCTGAACAGGTCGACGGGCAGCCGTACGTCGATCTCGAAGACCTCGTCGTCCACCACCCGGAACGGCCAGGCGAACACCGCGCTGCACAATCCGGCCACCTGGTCCTGCGCCTGCAGCGCGCCGTTCGGCTTGCCGCCGGTCACCAGGTCGTGGAACGGGCTGTGGGTGAGGTAGGAGTCCGGGTCGGACGAGAACTCGGTGTTGCCGTAGACGCCGTACTGATCGGGCGGCGTGTCGAAGACCGGACCCCAGCCCGCGTTCGTCTCCACCCGTTGCTCGTCCGGCAGATACCGCAGGAACGTCAGCCGCCGGTCGGTGCTGTGCCGCCCGCCCCGGTCGTGCCGCTCGAACCCGCTCGGCCCGGCCGGCAGGACGGCCGCGCACAGCAGCCCCTCGCGCACCTCACCGGTCGGGCTGCCCACGGTGACGCGGCTGACGACCAGGTCGCGCTGATCGGGCCCGACGGTCGTGGCGAACGTGCGCTGCACGAACTCCACGTCCTCCGGAGTGCGGAAGGTGGTGAGGACGACCGGCAGATGCGGCGCCTCCATCCGCTGCTCCAGCCGTCCACCGTCCGGGAGCTGCGGCAGGCGTAAGGTGCCCGTCGCCGGGTCGTGCAGGAAGAAGGACAGGCAGTACTTGTCGTAGACCGGCTCGATCTCGCCCGCCTGCCCGATCAGGGACTCCTGACGGTGGTCCTTCACCCCGACCATGTGCCAGTAGCGGTACAGGGCGTTCGAGGCGAGGGCCGCCTCCTTGGAGTCGTAGGTGCCGGAGTCGAAGTCGTCGCTCCAGCGCCGGAAGGCCTGCTGCGCCCACCAGGGCACGGGATACGGGATCCGGTCCCGCCCTGCCCAGGCGCGCCACATGACCTCGTAGAACATCCACTCATGGGTCTGGGCCATGGTGTTTCACCCCCTGTGGGCACCGTTGCACCGCAGGGGGTGGTCGTAAATCGCTACGACAGTACGGAGGGTCAGCCTCCGGCCCGAGCCGCCATCCGGGCCTTGCGGGCCGCCAGCTTCTCGTCGAACTTCGAGGCCTCCGCGTTCAGCCCGCCCAGGAAGAGGCCCAGCTCCTCCTGCGCCTGGAGGCCCTCGGGGCCGAGGCCGTCGATCTCCAGGACCCTCAGGTGGCGCAGGACGGGCTGGAGGACGTCGTCGTGGTGGATACGGAGGTTGTAGACCTCGCCGATCGCCATCTGGGCCGCCGCACGCTCGAAGCCGGGGATGCCGTGGCCGGGCATGCGGAAGTTGACGACGACGTCACGCACCGCCTGCATGGTGAGGTCGGGGGCGAGCTCGAACGCGGCCTTCAGCAGGTTGCGGTAGAAGACCATGTGCAGGTTCTCGTCGGTCGCGATGCGCGCCAGCATGCGGTCGCAGACCGGGTCGCCGGACTGGTGGCCGGTGTTGCGGTGCGAGATGCGGGTCGCGAGCTCCTGGAACGCGACATAGGCGACCGAGTGCAGCATCGAGTGCCGGTTGTCCGACTCGAAGCCCTCGCTCATGTGGGACATGCGGAACTGCTCCAGCTTGTCCGGGTCCACCGCGCGCGAGGTGAGCAGGTAGTCGCGCATCACGATGCCGTGCCGGCCCTCCTCCGCGGTCCAGCGGTGCACCCAGGTGCCCCAGGCGCCGTCACGGCCGAACAGCGAGGCGATCTCGTGGTGGTAGCTGGGGAGGTTGTCCTCCGTGAGCAGGTTCACCACGAGTGCGATGCGGCCGATCTCGGTGACCTTGGACTGCTCCTTGTCCCAGGCCTCGCCGTCCTCGAAGAGGCCGGGGAAGTTGCGGCCGTCGGTCCACGGCACGTACTCGTGCGGCATCCAGTCCTTGGCGACCTTCAGATGCCGGTTGAGTTCCTGCTCGACCACTTCCTCCAGCGCGTACAGCAGTCGGGCGTCGGTCCAGGCGGAGGACGGGCTGCCGAGGTGAGGGGAAGTGATCGTCACGGGAACTCCAGGGGGACGCACAACACAGACAAGTGACCGGCGAGCGGCTGCCGGAACTTACGGGATCGTAGGCTACGAATCCGTAGGTTACGAAGCCGTAGGTTAAGAGCGATGTAAAGACTGCTGATCAGCAGCCCTCCCACCGGGAGTTTGCAGACATGTGAAAAGCCCCGCGACCCGCAGGTCCCGGGGCTGGAAGAGTGTTCCGCTCAGGCCGTCAGGCGTACAGCTCCCGCATCCGCACCGAGAGACATGTCACACATCCTTCGAGCTTCTCGAACTCGCTGATGTCGACCAGAACGGGCTCGTGGCCGAGGTCGGCGAGCAACTCCGCCGTCTTCGGCGCGCTCGCGGCCATGAGCAGCTTGTCGCCGCCGAGCAGCACCACATGCGCCCCGGACTCCTCCGGCACCGGCAGGAAGCGGGGGAACAGCGACGGGGCGTCCAGCTGGGGGATACGGCCCAGAATCGTGCCGTCGGGCAGCGCCGTGATCGCCGACTTCAGGTGCAGCACCTTGCTGACCGGTACGGCGACGACACGCGCCCCGAGCGGTTCGAAGGCGGCCCGCAGCTGCTGGACGCCGGCCGCGTTGGTACGGCCGCCGCGGCCGACGTAGATCGTGTCGCCGACCTTCAGGACGTCACCGCCGTCCAGCGTGCCCGGCTCCCAGATCCAGTTCACGGAGCAGCCGAGCGAGGCCACCGCCTCCTCGACGCCGATGGTCTCCTCGCGCCGGGACTCGGCGCCGGGCCGGGTGATCAGCGCGACGTTCCGGTACATGACGACCGTGTCCTCGACGAACACGGAGTCGGGGCAGTCGTCGGCAGGGTCCACCTCGATCGTCTCCCAGCCGTGCGTACGCAGCGCCTCGACGTACGCCTCCCACTGCTCGACCGCGCGATCGACGTCGACCTTCTCCCGCTCGATGTGCGTCACCAGGCCTTCGGCGAGGCGCGGGCTGGGGCGGCGGACGAGGGCCTTCTTGCTGGGCACGACGGGATCTCCGGATCGGTGGCAGGGTTCGGTGCCCATGATGCACGGGGCACCGAACCGCCATCATGCAGGGCCTACCCGCCCGTACAAAACCCTCGGGCTCAGGCTGTGGCCCTCCTGAGATGCTCGGCGGTGAAGGAGTCGCGGGCTTGGAGGAGCTGTCGTGGAGGCCCTTCGAAGATCACCCGGCCGCCGTCCCGGCCCCCGTCCGGCCCCAGGTCGATGATCCAGTCGGCGTGCGCGACCACGTCCAGGTTGTGCTCGACGACCACGACCGTGTTGCCCGCGTCGACCAGCCGGTCCAGCAGCCCGAGCAGCCCGTCGACGTCCGACATGTGCAGGCCGGTCGTCGGCTCGTCGAGCACGTACACCGCACCCGTACGGTGCAGCCGCGTAGCGAGCTTGATGCGCTGCCGCTCACCGCCGGAGAGCGTGGACAGGGGCTGGCCGAGGGTCAGGTAGGTCAGGCCGACGTCCCGGAGGGCGCGCAGCCGCCGCCGTACGGGCGCGTCCTCGAAGAACTCCAGCGCCTGGTCCGCAGTCATCTCCAGGACGTCCGCGATGGAGCTCCCGTCGACGGTCAGGTCCAGCACCTCGTCCTTGAAGCGCCGCCCCTCGCAGTCCTGGCAGGTCGTGGTCACCGGATCCATGAAGGCGAGGTCGGTGTAGATGATCCCGCGCCCCTCGCACGTCCCGCACGCCCCGGAGGAGTTGAAGCTGAACAGCCCCGGCTCGCTGCCCGTCTCGCGGGCGAAGATCTTCCGCACCGTGTCCATGATCCCGACGTATGTCGCCGGGGTGGACCGCGCCGAGACGCCGATGGACGACTGATCCACGACCACGGTGTCGGCATGGGTGTCCGTGAACTCCGCGACCAGCGTGCTCTTTCCCGATCCCGCGACGCCGGTCACGACCGTCAGCACGCCGGTCGGGAACGCCACCGTCACGTCCCTGAGGTTGTGGCGGTCGGCGCCCTTCACCCACAGCGCGCCGGTCGGCTGCCGGACGTCCTCCTTGAGCGCCGTACGGCGGCCCAGGCACCGCCCGGTCACCGTGCCCGACCCGGCCAGCTCACCCGGCGTTCCCTCGAACACGACCCGCCCGCCGTCCGCGCCGGCTCCCGGCCCCATGTCGACGACATGATCGGCGAGCGCGATGACATCCGGGTCGTGCTCGACGACCAGCACGGTGTTCCCCTTGTCGCGCAGCCGCAGCAGCAGCTCGCCGAGGCGGCCGACGTCGCGCGGATGCAGGCCGACGCTGGGTTCGTCGAAGATGTACGTCATGCCGGTCAGGCTGGAGCCCAGGTGGCGCACCGTCTTCAGGCGCTGCCCCTCGCCGCCGGAGAGCGTGGACGTCTCACGGCCGAGGCTGAGGTAGCCGAGGCCGATGGTGTCGATGCGTTCGAGGGCGGCGACGGCGGCGCGGGCGATCGGTCCGGCGACCGGGTCGTCGATGTCCTTCAGTACGGCGATGAGGTCGGTGACCTGCATACGGGCGCAGTCGGCGATGTTCAGGCCGTTGATGCGCGTCGCGAGCGCCGCCGCGTTGAGGCGCGCCCCGTCGCAGACCGGGCAGGTGCCCTCCGCCAGGAACTCCCGCACCAGGTCACGGGTCTTCTGGCTCATCGCCGACAGGTCCCGCTTCAGGTACAGCCGCTCGAAGCGGGTGGCGAGGCCCTCGTAGTCGGTGGTCCAGGTGCCGCCGCTGCCGTTCACGGTGACCTTGCTGCCGGGGCGGCCGTACATCAGGAACTCCCGCTCGGCGGCCGTGAAGCGCCCGACGGGCTTGTGCGGGTCGAGTTCGGAACTGTTGGTGTACGCCTGCCCCTGCCAGGTGCCCGCGGCGAACGGCGGGAAGCGGACCGCCCCGTCGGCCAGCGACCGGTCCGGGTCGAGGATGCGGTCCCAGTCGGGCCGGACCGTCCGGCCGAGGCCGTCGCACTCGGGGCACATGCCCGAGGGGTCGTTGAACGAGTACGCGGTCGCGGGGCCGGCGCTCGGGGTGCCGTGCCGGGAGAACAGCACCCGGATCACCGAGTGGATGTCGGTCATCGTGCCGACCGTGGACCGTGAATGGCCCCCGATCGGCCGCTGGTCGACGACGATCGCGGGGGAGAGGTCCTGAAGCTCCTCCGCGTGCGGGCGCTCGTACTTGGGCAGCCGGTTGCGCACGAACCACGTGAAGGTCTCGTTCAGCTGGCGCTGCGACTCCACCGCGATCGTGTCGAAGACGACCGACGACTTCCCCGATCCCGAAACGCCGGTGAACACGGTCAGCCGGCCTTTCGGGATGCGGAGGGTGACGTCCTTGAGGTTGTTCTCCCTGGCTCCGGTGATGGTGATGAACTCGGGCGTGAAATCGGCCATGCCCTCGAAGCTAGGCCGGATACCCGACAGCTTCTGGCGTGATTTCCTTCAGTTCTCCGTCCTCCACCATCAACCAGCGCGTGATGCCGATCGACTCCAGGAACGGCAGGTCGTGACTGGCCACGATCAGCGCCCCCTCGTACGACTCCAGGGCCGTGGTGAGCTGCCGAACGCTCGCCATGTCCAGGTTGTTCGTCGGCTCGTCCAGCATCAGCAGCTGCGGCGCGGGCTCGGCCAGCATCAGCGCGGCCAGCGCCGCACGGAAGCGTTCGCCGCCGGAGAGCGTCGCCGCCTTCTGGTCGGCACGGGCGCCCCGGAACAGGAAGCGCGCGAGCCGCGCCCGGATCCGGTTGTTGGTGGCACCCGGCGCGAACCGGGCCACGTTCTCGGCGACCGACAGCTCGCCGTCGAGGACGTCCAGCCGCTGCGGCAGGAACCGCAGCGGCACGTGCGCCGTCGCCTCGCCCGCCACCGGCGCCAGCTCGCCGGCGATGGTCCGCAGCAGCGTCGTCTTGCCCGCGCCGTTGCGCCCGATCAGCGCGATCCGCTCCGGACCGTGCAGATCGAAGCCACCGGCCACCCGAGCGCCGTACACCAGCTCCAGGTCCCGCAGCGTGAGCACGCTGCGGCCCGGCGGGACGGCCGTGTACGGCAGGTCGACGCGGATCTCGTCGTCGTCCCGTACGGCCTCCACCGCCTCGTCGAGCCGCTCCCTGGCCTCGGCGAGCTTCTCCTCGTGCATGATGCGGTGCTTGCCCGCGGACTCCTGCGCCGCCCGCTTGCGCGCACCCATGACGATCTTCGGCTCACGCTTCTGGTCCCACATCTTCTGGCCGTACCGCTTGCGCCGCGCCAACTTCACCTGCGCGTCGACCAGTTCGCGCTTCTGCTTCTTCAGGTCGGCCTCGGCGACCCGCACCATGCGCTCGGCCGCCTCCTGCTCGGTGGCGAGGGCCTCCTCGTACGCCGAGTAGGTGCCGCCGTACCAGGTGATCTCCCCGGAGCGCAGATCGGCGATCTGGTCGACGAGTTCGAGGAGTTCGCGGTCGTGGCTGACCACCACCATGACCCCCGGCCAGGACTCGACGGCCGCGTACAGCCGCCGGCGCGCGTACAGGTCGAGGTTGTTGGTGGGCTCGTCGAGCAGCAGGACGTCCGGGCGGCGCAGCAGCAGCGCGGCCAGGCGCAGCAGCACCGACTCGCCGCCCGACACCTCGCCGATCGTCCGGTCCAACTCGACGTGGCCGAGCCCCAGTTCGCCGAGGGTGGCGAGGGCGCGCTCCTCCACGTCCCAGTCGTCACCGACGGTCTCGAAGTGCTCCTCGGCCACGTCGCCCGCCTCGATGGCGTGCAGCGCGGCTCGCTGCGCGGCGATGCCGAGGGCCTCGTCGACCTTCAGGGCGGTGTCGAGGGTGACGCTCTGCGGGAGGTAGCCGACCTCACCGGCGACGCGTACGGCGCCGTCGGCCGGGGTGAGCTCACCTGCGATGAGCTTCAACAGGGTTGATTTTCCTGACCCGTTGACGCCGACGAGTCCGGTCCGGCCGGGGGCGAACGCGACGTCGAGGCCCTCGAAGACGGGGGTGCCGTCGGGCCAGGTGAAGGACAGGGACGTACAGCTGATGGAAGTAGACATGCGGGCCTCCGCGGTTGCTCGAAGCGAGTCAGGGGCAATCGCGTTTCGAGACACCGGCGACCAACGGGGAGGAGGCCTCGCGGGGCATGAGAAAAGCCCTGTTCCATGAGGACGGCTCGAACGCCGAGGTCGCACGCAGCGCACACACCTCAGGTGTGCGACGCGGTGTCTCAGGACCTCAGACGAGCAACGTCCTTCTCCAATCGACGGCAACAGGACCGCTGTACAACGTAGGAGGGCGACGAAAGGGTGTCAACGCAATTAACGGCGACCTCGCGTCCCTGAGCGCCGGTCGGCACATCCAGCCCGTCTGGGGCCTTTTGAGGGCCGACCGGGGGCCAGGGGGTGCGGGCCCCCGGCGGGGTGGAAGGGGCGAGCCCCTTCAAGGATGGGACGGGTAGGGGCGGCGGGGGCGAGAAAGCCGCGTCAGCAGGCGTCCCGCATCAGCTCCGCCAGGTCACGGTCCAGGTCGAGCTGGAGGTGCTCCAGGCCGAGGGGCACCAGCTCGCTCGTGGCCTGCAGGAAGCGCCGGACCTCGCCCGAACGGATGTGCACGACCGCCGTCCCCTCCGGGGCGTGGAACTCCAGGACCGTACGGTCGTACCCGTACGGCCGCACCCGGACGTCGCCGTGGCCCTCGGGACCCTCCAGGCCGGCGAGGAGCAGCTCGCGGCTGAAGGTCCAGCAGACCTCCACACCCTCCAGGGTGGCGGGCGCCGGGAAGGTCATGCGGACGGCGAAGGGGTCGCGCCGGTCGTAGTGAAGGGTCGCGGGAATGCTCGGCATCCGCGGCGCGGCGGCGACGAGACGGGCCTCAACGGGCTGCTCGATGACGGTGGACAACGCCTTGCTCCCTTGTGACGGCTGGACGGACATCCGGGCGGACGAGACCGGGCACTGGTAGAGACGACGGAATCAGCCAATCCGTGCACACGAAGGCCGAGTGACCTCTGTCACCGCCTTCATGCACGGGAGTGGGGCGTTCGCCCTTCTGTGCCTGGAAAGTCACCTGTGATCGTCTGTCATCGTCTGTCATCGCCTGTGGTCACCTGTGCCCTCCCGGGATCGTCGTGGCCATCTGGACGGCACCGCGGCAGTGGGCTAGCTTCGCCCGCCATGAGGCGTTCGGGGAGCACGCGACGGTCGGGGCGTATGTTTCGGACACTGGCCGCGGGGGCGGCGTGCGGGGCGGCACTGGCCGCGCTGACGGCCGTACCCGCGCAGGCGCACGAGCCGGAACGGCGGGCCCCGCACTGGGAACCGAAGGACAGCGGCACGCCCGAGGTGCGCTTCCGGGGCCTGGCGGCGGTCAGCCGGAACACGGCCTGGCTGGCCGGCACCCAGGGCACCGTCCTGCGCACCACCGACGGCGGCGCGACCTGGCGGAACGTCTCACCGCCCGGGGTCGGCGAGCTCCAGTTCCGGGACGTCGAGGCGTTCGACGCACGACGTGCCGTGGTGCTGGCCATCGGAGAGGGCGAGGCGTCCCGCGTGTACCGCACGGACGACGGCGGCGCCACCTGGACCGAGTCGTTCCGCAACACCGACGCGCGGGCCTTCTACGACTGCATGACCTTCTTCGACCGCCGCCACGGCCTGGCGATGAGCGACCCGGTCGACGGCAGGTTCCGCATCCTGTCGACCAGCGACGGCGGCCGCTCCTGGAAGGTGCTGCCGAGCGACGGGATGCCGGCCGCGCTGGAAGGCGAGGCAGGCTTCGCGGCGAGCGGGCAGTGCCTGGTCAGCTCCGGGCCGAAGGACGTCTGGCTGGCCACCGGCGGGGCGGCACGCGCGCGCGTGCTGCACTCCCGTGACCGGGGGCTGACCTGGACGGCCGCCGACACGCCGATCCCGGCGGGCGACCCGGCCCGCGGCGTCTTCGCCCTCGCCTTCCGCGACCGTACGCACGGTTTGGCGGTGGGCGGCGACTACCGCCCCGACCAGGCCTCCCCGCAGGCCGCCGCCCGCACCGGCGACGGGGGCGCAGGCTGGCAGCCCGCCGCCACTCCGGTGAACGCCTACCGCTCCGGCGTCGCCTGGCTCCCGCACAGCCGCACCGCCGCGCTCGCGGTCGGCCCCACCGGCACCGACCTGACGACCGACGGCGGCCGCACCTGGCGGACCGTCGACACGGGTTCGTACGACACCGTGGACTGCGCGCGCGACCTGGGCTGCTGGGCGGCGGGGGAGAAGGGCAGGGTCGCGCGGCTGGAGAACTGACCGCCGGAATGTGGGTACTCGGACGCCGACTGCGAGAGGAGTGACCCGACATGCCAGCCGGTTCGAGCTCGAAGCGGGAACGCCAGTACGAGCACATCAAGAAGAGCGCCCAGGACCGGGGCGAGAGCACCTCGCGCGCCAAGGAGATCGCGGCGCGAACGGTGAACAAGGAACGTGCCCGGTCCGGCGAGTCGAAGTCCGCCAGTCGCACGTCGACCCAGGACAAGTCCTCCGGCCAGCGCGGCGGCCAGCGGTCGGGCAAGGGCTCCCAGGGCCCCACCCGCGACCAGCTGTACGAGGAGGCCAAGAAGCGCAACATTCACGGCCGTTCGGACATGAACAAGAGCCAGCTCAAGCAGGCGCTGGGCAAGTGAGGCTCAGCCGGGCGTCTCGCGGTACCGCTGAAGCTCCGGAGCCGTCTTCGTGGCGGCGAACTCGGTGATGCGGTACGCGCAGACCCCGGCGCCGACGAACGGATCCGTCGCAGCGACCTCTTCGATCCGGGCCCGGTCCTCCGCGACGGCGAGGATCACACCGCCGTCGCGGGGGTTCTTGCGCCCCGACGCGAGAAAGAAGCCCTTCTCGTACTGCTCGTCGAGCCACGCCACATGCGCCTCCAGGACGGCGTCGACGGCATCGAGCGGGGCGGTGTAGGTCAGCTCCATCACGAACATGATCGCGAGCCTACCCCTGGCCCCGCGGCGGCGTGCCCCGGCCCCGTAGGCTCGGTCCCACCATGACGACCGTACGCATCCCCGCGGGCCGGCCCGCGACCGAGGACGAAGCCCGCGCCGTCCAGGACGAGTTGCGCGAGCGGGTGGTGCTCGACGAGCCCGGGCCGCCGCCGGGAACCGGACACGTGACCGGCGTCGACGTGGCGTACGACGACGAGCGCGACGTGGTCGCGGCCGCTGCGGTCGTCCTCGACGCGGCCACCTTGGACGTCGTCGCCGAGGCCACGGCAGTCGGGCAGGTCTCCTTCCCCTACGTCCCCGGCCTGCTCGCGTTCCGCGAGATCCCCACGGTCCTGGCCGCCCTCGAGCGCCTGCCCTGCCCACCCGGCCTCGTCGTCTGCGACGGCTACGGCCTCGCCCACCCCCGCCGCTTCGGCCTCGCCAGCCACCTGGGCGTCCTCACCGGGTTGCCCACGATCGGCGTCGCGAAGAACCCGTTCACCTTCACCTACGACGATCCGGCCGCCACGCGCGGGTCGTCCGCGCCGCTCCTGGCGGGCGACGAGGAGGTCGGCCGCGCCCTGCGCACCCGCGACGCCGTCAAGCCGGTCTTCGTCTCGGTGGGCCACCGGGTGACCCTCGACAACGCCTGCGCACACGCACTCGCGCTGACCCGCGAGTACCGCCTCCCGGAGACCACGCGCCGCGCGGACGCCTTGTGCCGCCGGGCGCTGAAGGAGGCGACCCGTCCGAGGCCGGAACTCGCCGCCCGGGCGGCGGCGGACCCCACCCGGACGTGGGGGCGGTCCCTGTTCGAGCGCCAGCCCCTGCCGGTGACCTGGGCGGGACGGGTGCTCGCGGCAGCGGCGGAGGGTGTGGGCCGGACTCCGGAGATCGACGCCGCGGTGGAACTGGCGGGCGACCGCGATCGGTGGAGCCGGGGCAGCGAGGTCTTCGGGCTGGTCCGCGGGCGCGGACTCGACGCCTGGGAGCACTCGACGGACCAGCAGCGGCTGCTGGTCCGACTTGCGGAGCTGGTCGGCAAAGTCGCCCACAACGAGGCAGGGCCCCCTCCCTTCTACGACCACCACGCCGGCTGGCAGATCGGCCCCCTCGCCGTCCGCATCGCCGCCTGCGCGCCCGATCCGGCCGTGCGGGAACGGATCGCGGAAGCGCTGGGAGACTGGCCGACGACCGACGAAGCCGACTGAGCGCGGCGCTGAGTACGCCGACTGGATACGGGCGTCTGAGCGCGGCGGCTGAGTATGCCGACTGAGTACGGAGTCTGAGTACCCGTACGGATGTCACGCCCCGCGCTGATCGGCAGGCTGGGCCGCATGACGACGCACCGCTCCCCGAAGCCCCTCGCCGACCCCGACCGTCCCGTCGAGCGTGCCGTGACGGCCGCGCTGGTTCTCGCCACGCTCGCCGGGCTGGGCTGGATCGTCGGGATGATCTACACCATTGCGGGGTGGCCGCTCTAGGGGCGGGGCCGTCCCGAGGTCAGGTGGAACGGCCGCCGCAGAATCGGTTCACCGCGTGGCGGCAACCCGGAAGGTGATGCCCGCTCCGCGCAGCCGCTCGATCAGCGCGTTCCCCATCGCGACCGCCGTCGTGACCTGTCCGGCCGTCTTCGGCAGGTCGTCGAAGGCCAGGGACAGGGCGGACTCGGCGAACATCTTCGCCGTCTCGCCGTAGCCGGGATCGCCGCCCGCGACCTCGGTGAACACCCGTCGGCCGCCGCCCTCGCCGACGAAGCGGACCGAGAACCAGCTCTTCGCGCGCTTCTCGGCGCTCGGCCCCTCGCCGGGCTTGAGCCGGTCGGACAACCAGCGCCGGGCGGGCGGCAGTTGGGCGGCCGTGAAGAGCGCGCCCATCGCCGTGACCCCGCCGACCGCGACGGGCAGATGCCGTACGGCGGCGTAGTGGCGGTAGCGGAAGTCGGGGCCGTAGCGCTGCAGGGCCCTGGCCGAGCGCCTGACGATCTGCGGGTCGATCGTCGGCAGCGGCACCGCCCAGGCGCCGACCTCCTTGGCGAACCGGGGCGTGCCCGTCGGCGCCAGCGCCCGGCGCCCCATCAGCCGCGGCTCGTGGCGGGCGCGGTCGCGTGCGGCGGCCAGCATCTGGCGTCCGCGCGCGAACTGGTTGAGCGCCGAGGCGAACGTACCGCCCGAGAAGGCGGCGTCGGCGGTCACGAACCCGTCCACCGTGAGCGGCACATCTTCCGGCAGCTGCTGGACGGTGAAGTAGGCGCCCAGGTCGTGCGGGACGGAGTCGAAGCCACAGGCGTGCACGAGCCGCGCACCCGTCTCACGCGCGCGTGCGTCGTGCAGGACGTACGTCCGGTCCACGAACTCCGGCTCACCGGACAGGTCCAGATAGTCGGCACCGGTGTCCGCGCAGGCGGCGACGAGGTCCTCGCCGTACGTCACATAGGGACCGACCGTCGTGGCCACCACGCGCGCGTGCTCGGCGAGACGGCGCATCGAGGCCGGATCGGCGACGTCCGCCGCCAGCAGCCCGATCCCCGAGCCGCCCGGCAACCGCTCGCGCAGCCGTGCCAGCTTCTGCTCGCTGCGGCCGGCGATCGCCCAGCGCAGCCCCTCGGGCGCGTGCGCCGCGAGGTACTCCGCGGTGAGTGTCCCGACGAAGCCCGTCGCTCCGAAGAGCACGATGTCGTACGGGCGATCCGCCCTGTTCAGCCTGGTCATGACACCCCTCGGTCTCGCAGCACGCGCCGTTGTCGGTGGCCGAGGCTAGCGTGAGGTGTGCGGAGCCCGACGACGAGCCCGGAGGTATGCGGTGGCCGTGCCCAGGAATGCCCTGAAGAAGTGGGAGAAAGTGCGCGAGTTCGCGCTCGGGCTGCCGGGCGCCACCGAGGAGTTCCCCTGGGGCGAGACGGTCGCGAAGGTCAACAAGAAGGTGTTCGTCTTCCTCGGCGTCGACGACGGCAGCTATCCGCTGGGCGTCACGGTGAAGCTCAAGGACGAGTCGGCGCACGCCCACGCCCTGACCTGCCCGGGCGCCGAGCCCGCCGGGTACGGCCTGGGCAAGTCCGGCTGGGTGAGCATCCCGCTGGAGCAGAAGGGCGCCCCGGCGGCGGAGCTGCTGTGCGACTGGGTGGAGGAGAGCTATCGCACGATCGCGCCGAAGCGGCTGATAGTGGAGCTGGACGGGCGCTGATTCCGCCGGGGCGGGTTCGCGACCGGGCTCCCGGCGGGTAACTTCCTAAGCGCTTGCTCTTGTGCCCGCTGGAACATGTTCTTAGCATCGCTGGTGTTACAGCAGTTGTGTCATACCCCTGGGGGCAGGATGGCGACGACGCCAGGACAGGGCCCGCTCACCGGCGTGCGCGTGGTCGAGCTGGCAGGGATCGGGCCCGGCCCGTTCGCCGCCATGCTCCTCGCCGACCTGGGCGCCGACGTGGTCCGCGTGGACCGGCCCGGCGGCACGGGACTCGCGATCGACACCGAGTACGACATCACCAACCGCAACAAGCGCTCGGTGATCATCGACCTGAAGTCCCCCGACGGCGCGGCCCGCGTCCTCGACCTCGCCGCCCGCGCCGACATCCTCGTCGAGGGCTACCGCCCCGGCGTCGCCGAGCGCCTGGGCGTAGGCCCCGAGGCCTGTCACGCCCGCAACCCCCGGCTGGTCTACGGCCGTATGACCGGCTGGGGCCAGGAGGGGCCGCTCGCCCACCGGGCCGGCCACGACATCGCGTACATCGCGCTCACCGGCACCCTCGGCATGATCGGCAGCCCCGACGAACCACCGGCCGTCCCCGCCAACCTGGTCGGCGACTACGCGGGCGGCTCCCTGTACCTCGTCGTCGGCGTCCTCGCCGCCCTCCACCACGCGCGCGCGACCGGCACCGGCCAGGTCGTCGACGCCGCCATCGTCGACGGAACCTCCCACCTCGCCTCGATGATCCACGGCATGCTCGCCGCGGGCGGCTGGCAGGACCGGCGCGGCGCCAACCTCCTGGACGGCGGCTGCCCCTACTACGGCACCTACGAGACGGCCGACGGGAAGCACATGGCGGTCGGCGCCCTTGAACCCCAGTTCTACGCCGAGTTCCTGGAACTGCTCGGCATCCAGGAGTACGCGTCCGCGCGCAAGGACTGGTCCCGCTGGGGCGAGCTGCGCGAGGCCGTCGCCGCCCGCTTCAAGTCCCGTACGCGCGACGAGTGGACGGCCGTCTTCGAGGGCTCCGACGCCTGCGTGGCCCCCGTGCTGTCCCTGCGCGAGGCCCCACACCACCCCCACCTCGCCGCCCGCGGCACCTTCACCGACCACGGCGGCATCACCCAGCCCGCCCCCGCACCCCGCTTCTCCGCCACCCCCACCGCCGTACGCACCGGCCCCGCCCAGCCGGGCGCCGACACGGCGGAGGTGGCCCGCGACTGGGACGTACCCGACCTGCTGAAGGGCCTCGACGCGTCGGACGCCGACATGACGGGGGCGGATCCGAAGCGCGGCGAGGGAACGGGCCTCGACCCGAAGGGCGCCGACCGGGCGGCCCCGGACACGAACAGCGCCGACCTGAAGGGCCTCGCATGAAGCGGCAGATCTTCGCCCCCGAGCACGACGCGTTCCGCGAGACGGTGCGAGCCTTCCTGGCCAGGGAAGTCCTGCCGTACTACGAGCAGTGGGAGAAGGACGGCATCGTCTCCCGGGACGCCTGGCGCGCGGCCGGAAAGCAGGGCCTGCTCGGATTCGCCGTGCCCGAGGAGTACGGAGGCGGCGGCACCCCCGACTTCCGCTACAGCGCGGTCCTCGCAGAGGAATTCACGCGCGCGGGCGCCCCGGGCCTCGCCCTCGGACTGCACAACGACATCATCGGCCCCTACCTCACCTCGCTCGCCACCGACGAGCAGAAGCGCCGCTGGCTGCCCGGATTCTGCGACGGCACGCTGATCACGGCCATCGCCATGACCGAACCCGGCGCCGGCTCCGACCTCCAGGGCATCCGCACCCAGGCCGAGGACCGCGGCGACCACTGGGTGCTGAACGGCTCCAAGACCTTCATTTCCAACGGCATCCTCGCCGACCTGGTGATCGTCGTCGCGAAGACGACCCCCGAGGGCGGCGCACGCGGCCTGTCCCTCCTCGTCGTCGAGCGCGGCATGGACGGTTTCGAGCGCGGCCGCAACCTCGACAAGATCGGCCAGAAGGCGCAGGACACGGCCGAGCTGTTCTTCCACGACGTGCGCGTGCCCAAGGAGAACCTCCTCGGCCAGCTCAACGGCGCCTTCGTCCACCTGATGACGAACCTCGCCCAGGAGCGCCTGAGCATTGCCGTCTCCGCGATCGCCGCCGCGGAGCACCTGCTGGAGATCACCACGGAGTACGTCAAGGAGCGCGAGGCCTTCGGCCGGCCCCTCGCGACCAAGCAGCACATCCGGTTCGAGGTGGCCGAGATGGCCACCGAGTGCGCCGTCACCCGCACGTTCCTCGACCGCTGCATCGAGGACCACTCGAACGGCTCGCTCGACGCCGTCCACGCCTCCATGGCCAAGTGGTGGGCGACCGAGCTGCAGAAGCGGGTCGCCGACCGCTGTCTGCAACTGCATGGCGGCTACGGCTACATGAGCGAATTCCCGGTCGCCCGTGCGTTCACCGACGGCCGTATCCAGACCATCTACGGCGGTACGACCGAGATCATGAAGGAGATCATCGGCCGTTCCCTGCTCGGCTGAAGCTCTCCTGCCCGGCTGAGGCTCTGTTGCCCGGCTGACCCTCACCCCGAAAGGCCTTCCTGTGAGCACCGAAGCGTACGTGTACGACGCGATCCGCACCCCGCGCGGCCGCGGCAAGGCGAACGGCGCCCTGCACGGCACCAAGCCCATCGACCTGGTCGTCGGCCTCATCCACGAGATCCGCGACCGCTTCCCGAGCCTGGACCCGGCGGCCGTCGACGACATCGTGCTGGGCGTCGTCGGCCCGGTCGGCGACCAGGGTTCCGACATCGCGCGCATCGCGGCGATCGCCGCCGGGCTGCCGGACACCGTCGCCGGTGTACAGGAGAACCGCTTCTGTGCCTCGGGCCTGGAGGCCGTCAACCTGGCCGCCGCCAAGGTGCGCTCCGGCTGGGAGGACCTCGTCCTCGCGGGCGGCGTCGAGTCCATGTCCCGGGTGCCGATGGCCTCGGACGGCGGGGCCTGGTTCAACGACCCGATGACCAACCTCGCCGTCAACTTCGTGCCGCAGGGCATCGGCGCCGACCTCATCGCCACCGTCGAGGGCTTCTCCCGCCGGGACGTCGACGAGTACGCGGCCCTGTCGCAGGAGCGCGCGGCGACGGCCTGGAAGGAGGGCCGCTTCGACCGGTCCGTCGTCCCGGTCAAGGACCGCAGCGGCCTGGTCGTCCTCGACCACGACGAGCACATGCGCCCGGGCACCACCGCCGACTCCCTCGCCAAGCTGAAGCCGTCCTTCGCGGACATCGGCGACCTGGGCGGTTTCGACGCCGTGGCGCTGCAGAAGTACCACTGGGTCGAGAAGATCGACCACGTCCACCACGCCGGCAACTCCTCCGGGATCGTGGACGGCGCCTCGCTGGTCGCCATCGGCTCGAAGGAGGTCGGCGAGCGCTACGGCCTCACTCCGCGCGCGCGGATCGTCTCCGCCGCCGTCTCCGGCTCCGAGCCCACCATCATGCTCACCGGCCCCGCCCCCGCCACCCGCAAGGCGCTCGCCAAGGCCGGGCTGACCATCGACGACATCGACCTCGTGGAGATCAACGAGGCCTTCGCGGCCGTGGTCCTGCGCTTCGTACGGGACATGGGCCTGTCCCTGGACAAGGTCAACGTCAACGGCGGCGCGATCGCCCTCGGTCACCCGCTCGGCGCGACCGGCGCGATGATCCTCGGCTCGCTCGTCGACGAACTGGAGCGCCAGGACAAGCGCTACGGCCTCGCCACGCTGTGCGTGGGCGGCGGCATGGGCATCGCCACGATCGTCGAGCGCATCTGACCCCCTCCCGACGGATACGACGGATCACACGGAGCACTTCCTCATGAGCACTCAGTCCACGACCATCCGCTGGGAACAGGACCGCGAAGGCGTCGTCACCCTCGTTCTCGACGACCCCAACCAGTCCGCGAACACGATGAACCAGGCGTTCCGCGACTCCCTCGCCGTGATCACCGACCGCCTGGAGGCCGAGAAGGACACCATCCGCGGTGTCATCATCACGTCCGCGAAGAAGACCTTCTTCGCCGGCGGCGACCTGCGCGACCTGATCCGGGTCACCCCCGAGACGGCGCAGGAGCTGTTCGACGGTGGCATGGCGATCAAGCGCAACCTGCGGCGCATCGAGACCCTGGGCAAGCCGGTCGTCGCCGCGATGAACGGCGCCGCCCTCGGCGGCGGTTACGAGATCGCGCTCGCCTGCCACCACCGCATCGCCCTCGACGCGCCCGGCTCCAAGATCGGCTGCCCCGAGGTCACCCTCGGCCTGCTGCCGGGCGGAGGCGGCGTCGTCCGCACCGTCCGCCTCCTCGGTATCGCCGACGCCCTGCTGAAGGTCCTGCTCCAGGGCACCCAGTACGACCCGCGGCGCGCCCTGCAGAACGGCCTGGTCGACGACGTGGCCACGACGCAGGAGGAGCTGCTGGCCAAGGCCCGCGCCTTCATCGAGGCCCACCCCGAGTCGCAGCAGCCCTGGGACAAGCCCGGCTACAAGATCCCGGGCGGCACGCCCGCCAACCCCAAGTTCGCGGCGAACCTGCCCGCCTTCCCGGCCACCCTGCGCAAGCAGACGAACGGCGCCCCCTACCCGGCCCCGCGCAACATCCTCGCGGCCGCCGTCGAGGGCGCCCAGGTCGACTTCGAGACCGCGCAGGTCATCGAGGCGCGCTACTTCGTGGAGCTGGCGGCCGGCCAGACCTCCAAGAACATGATCCAGGCCTTCTTCTTCGACCTCCAGGCGGTCAACTCCGGCGCCAACCGCCCGAAGGGCATCGAGCCGCGCCAGGTCCGCAAGGTCGCCGTCCTGGGGGCCGGGATGATGGGGGCGGGCATCGCGTACTCGTGCGCCCGCGCGGGCATCGACGTCGTCCTGAAGGACGTGTCACTGGAGGCGGCTCTCAAGGGCAAGGGCTACTCCGAGAAGCTGTGCGCCAAGGCGGTCTCCCGCGGCCGTACGACGCAGGAGAAGGCGGACGCGCTGCTGGCCCGCATCACGCCGGCCGCCGACCCCGCCGACCTCGCGGGCTGCGACGCGGTGATCGAGGCGGTCTTCGAGAACCCCGAGCTCAAGCACAAGGTGTTCCAGGAGATCCAGGACATCGTCGAGCCGGACGCGCTGCTGTGCTCCAACACGTCGACCCTGCCGATCACGGCGCTGGCCGAGGGGGTGGACCGCCAGTCCGACTTCATCGGCCTCCACTTCTTCTCTCCGGTCGACAAGATGCCGCTCGTCGAGATCATCAAGGGCGAGCGTACGGGTGAGGAGGCGCTGGCCCGCGCCTTCGATCTGGTCCGGCAGATCAAGAAGACGCCCATCGTCGTGAACGACTCCCGTGGCTTCTTCACCTCCCGTGTCATCGGCCACTTCATCAACGAGGGCGTGGCCATGGTCGGCGAGGGCATCGAGCCCGCGTCGGTCGAACAGGCGGCGGCGCAGGCGGGCTACCCCGCCAAGGTCCTCTCCCTGATGGACGAACTGACGCTCACGCTGCCCCGCAAGATCCGCAACGAGTCCAAGCGGGCCGTGGAGGAGGCGGGCGGCACCTGGCCGGGGCACCCCGCCGAGGCCGTCATCGACCGCATGGTCGACGAGTTCGGCCGCACCGGTCGCAGTGGGGGAGCGGGCTTCTACGACTACGACGAGGACGGCAGGCGGGCGGGCCTGTGGCCGGGCCTGCGCGAGCACTTCACGCGCGCGGGTGCCGAGATCCCCTTCCGGGACATGCAGGAACGCATGCTGTTCTCCGAGGCGCTCGACACGGTCAAGCTCCTGGAGGAGGGCGTCCTGACCTCGGTCGCCGACGCCAACATCGGCTCCATCTTCGGCATCGGCTTCCCCGGCTGGACGGGCGGCGTCCTGCAGTACATCAACGGCTACGAGGGCGGCCTCCCCGGCTTCGTGGCCCGCGCGCGAGAACTCGCCGAGCGCTACGGCGACCGGTTCACACCGCCGGCGCTGCTGGTGGAGAAGGCGGAGAAGGGGGAGCGCTTCGGGGATGCGTGACGCCGGGCGCGGGGGAGGTTTTCGCCCCCGCCGCCCCTACCCGTCCCTGGGGGCTGCCGCCCCCAGACCCCCGCTTCGGCCCTGAAGGGGCCTCGTCCTCAAACGCCGGACGGGCTGGGTAAGTCAGCCCCTCCGGCGTTTGAGGAGCGGGGGTCCAGGGGGCGGAGCCCCCTGGCGGGGTCGAAGGGGCGGAGCCCCTGGAGGATGGGAATGGGTAGGGGCGGCGGGGGCGAGAAACCGCCCGGCACCCTCCCAGGCTCAACGCGTCAGGCGGACTCGCCGTCCTCCGGCACGCCGCCCAGCCACTCCCGCAGATCCTCGCGCAGCGACCGCTGGAACGTCGTCAACAGGGCCTGCACCACCACGGGCTGCATGTACGCGGAGAGCGACTTCACGTCCTGCGCCGCGCGCTGGGACACCTCACCGCGGAAGAGCTGCGACAGTTCGTGCGCGGCGGCACGCGCATGCTCGATCAGGACGTTGCGCGCGGCGAGGATCGCCTCCTGCGACAGCGGTACGTCCAGCAGCCCCACCCCCAGCCGCAGCAACCCCATGTCGACGCGGTACATGCCGTCGCGGGCCTCGATCACGCCCATCGCGGCCAGCCGCTCCACGTCGTCGTCACCGAGCCCCCGCCCCGCCCGCCGCTCCAGCTCGCCCCGCGTCACCGTCTCGACGGCGTCCGGCGCCCAGGAGGCCACCACGGCCCGGTGGATGGCGAGGTCATGGGCGTCCAGATCCGGCGGCAACTGCTGCAGATACCGCTCGATCGCCGCCAGCGTCATGCCCTGCTGCTGAAGCTCCTCGATGAGCGCCAGCCGGGCCAGATGCTCACGTCCGTAGTGCCCCACCCGGCGCGGACCGATCACCGGAGGCGGCAGCAGCCCCTTGGTGCCGTAGAACCGCACCGTGCGGACCGTCACACCCGCCCGCGCGGCCAGCTCGTCGATCGTGAGGGTCGAGTCCTCGGTGCCGGTCGTCATGTGCAGCAGTATCGCTGTCTCACCAGTGCTGTGACACCTGGGTCGACCAACGGGACCGCCGTGTGAGAAGTAACGCTGTGTGACATGCGCCACCGCGTGACCCGTGCCCCCTGGGGGAAGGTGACCCCTTGGTCTGCGCCTCTACCGAGGGCGCAGGCCATACGTACGTCCGGACACCCGAGCGAGACCCGCTCGGGCGCACCAGAGAGTGGTACCACCCGTGAGCAAGGACGCCGTGAACACGGCAGTGGCCGCACCCCGCACCGACGCGGCCCAGATGCCCGCGGACGCGGGCGACGCCGGTTACAGCAAGGACCTCAAGGCCCGCCACGTCAACATGATCGCCATCGGCGGGGCCATCGGCACCGGCCTCTTCCTGGGCGCAGGCGGCCGCCTGCACAACGCGGGCCCGGCGCTGGCGATCGCCTACCTGGTCTGCGGCATCTTCGCCTTCTTCGTCGTCCGCGCCCTCGGCGAGCTGGTGCTCTACCGCCCCTCGTCCGGCTCCTTCGTGTCGTACGCGCGCGAGTTCCTCGGCGAGAAGGGCGCGTACGTCGCCGGCTGGATGTACTTCCTGAACTGGTCGACGACCGGTATCGCCGACATCACCGCGATCGCGCTCTACACGCACTACTGGAGCCTGTTCACCGAGATCCCGCAGTGGGTGCTCGCCCTGGCCGCCCTCGCGGTGGTCCTGGCGGTGAACCTGATCTCGGTGAAGATCTTCGGCGAGATGGAGTTCTGGTTCGCGATCATCAAGGTCGCCACGCTGGTCGCCTTCATGTTCGTCGGCATCTTCCTGCTGGCCACCCAGCACAAGGTCGGCGGCCAGACCCCTGGCCTGGACGTGATCACCGACAACGGCGGCATCTTCCCGCACGGCCTGATGCCCGTCGTCCTGGTCATGCAGGGCGTGATCTTCGCGTACGCCGCCCTGGAGCTGGTCGGCGTCGCCGCGGGCGAGACCGCCGAGCCGGAGAAGGTCGTCCCGCGCGCGGTGAACTCGATCATGTGGCGCGTGGGCCTGTTCTACGTCGGCTCGGTCGTCCTGCTCGCCCTCCTGCTCCCCGGCTCGGTCTACTCGGCCGACGAGAGCCCCTTCGTCACGGTCCTGTCGAAGATCGGCGTCGAGGGCGCGGGCGACGTGATGAACCTGGTCGTGCTGACGGCCGCGATGTCGTCCCTGAACTCCGGCCTGTACTCGACGGGCCGGATCCTGCGCTCGATGGCGATGGCGGGCTCGGCCCCGAAGTTCACGGCACGGATGAACCGGAGCCAGGTCCCGTACGGCGGCATCCTGCTGACCTGCGCGGTCTGTGTGCTCGGCGTCGGCCTGAACTACCTCATGCCCGCCCAGGCCTTCGAGATCGTCCTCAACGTGGCCTCCCTCGGCATCATCTCCACCTGGGTGATCATCATGATCTGCCACCTGATCTTCGTCCGCCGCGCCAAGGCGGGCCTGGTGGCCCGGCCCTCCTTCCGCCTTCCCGGCAGCCCGGTCACGGAGATCGCCACGATCGCCTTCCTCCTCTCCGCGCTCGGCCTCATGTGGAACGACCCCGAGGTCGGCCGCAAGACGCTGCTGCTGATCCCGGTCATCGCCTTGATGCTCGTCGGCGGCTGGTTCGCGATCCGCCGCCGGGTCGCGAAGGCGGAGGACCAGGAGCTGGCGGAGCTCACGAAGTAACTCCCCGAAAAGGCAGAGGCCGCTGTCAGTGGCGGCGTCTACGGTGGCGTCATGTCGGAGATCACTTACATCCGGGGTGACGCCACCGTTCCGTCGGTGAAGGGCGTCAAGGTGATCGCCCATGTCTGCAATGACATAGGGGGATGGGGGAAGGGCTTCGTCCTGGCCATATCGCGCCGCTGGCCGCAACCGGAGAAGTCCTATCGCGCATGGCACCGAGAGCGCGCCTCGAACGACTTCGGGCTGGGCGCCGTCCAGTTCGTGCAGGTCGAGCCGTACGTCTGGGTGGCCAACATGGTCGGGCAGCGCGGCATCCGCACGGGCAGCAAGGGTGTGCCCGTGCGCTACGAGGCGATCGACGCGGCACTGGAGCGGTTGGGCGACAAGGCAGCCGAGCTCGGTGCGTCGGTGCACATGCCGCGAATAGGGTGCGGGTTGGCCGGCGGTAAGTGGTCCCGGATCGAGCCGCTGATCAATGAGCGGCTCGTCCGGCGCGGACTTCAGGTGGCCGTCTACGACCATGGGGAGGGCGGGAGTTGAGCCGTGACATCGACGTGCTCGTGCTGGGCGGTGCCGGGGTGGACACCATCGTGTACGTGCCGGAGCTGCCGCTCCCGTACGCCGACAGCTACATGATCGACAGCGGAATCCGCACCCGCGCCGGGCAGACCGGGGATTTCGTGGCCGTCGGTCTGAGCGCGCTGGGCCTGCGCACCCACCACCTCGACATGCTCGGCGACGACCCGGAGGGCGACCTCGTCCGCGCCCTTCACCGGGACCGGGGCATCGGCCTCACCGCCGTGCCACAGCCGCTCGGAACCAAGCGTGCGGTCAATCTCGTCGGCCCTGACGGACGGCGTCTGTCCCTGTACGACACGAGCCGCTCGCACTCCGAGGACCGGCTGCCGGAGCCGACGGTCCGCGCCCTCGCCGAGGCGAGCCGTCATGTCCACGTCTCCATCACCCAGCCGTGCGTCCATGCCCTGCCCGCACTGCGGGAGGCCGGGATGACACTCTCGACCGACCTGCACAACTGGGACGGCGAGAACCCCTACCACGAGCCGTTCGCATACGCGGCGGACGTCGTCTTCCTCTCCACAGCAGCCCTGACCGACCCCGAGCGGACCATGCGCCGCATCGCCGAGCGGGGCCGGGCCCAGGTGGTCGTGGCCACAGCCGGCGCCGAGGGCGCGTACTTGTTGGCCGACGACGACCTCATTCGGATACCGGCTGCGACGCCGCCCGCCCCGGTGGTGGACACCAACGGAGCGGGCGACGCCTTCGCGGCCGCCTTCCTCTACGGCAGACTGACCGGCGAACCACCGCGCCGATGCGCCCTGTACGGCACGGTGGCCGGCGCCCACGCCTGCACGATCCCGTCGACGGAGGCGGACGCAATAGGCCGGGATGAACTCATCACGCGCACTGCAACGCCCCAATAGGGGCGCGGGGCTGTATCAATATGCGGCTCCGCCGCGGGGCGCGACAAACCACGACGATCCCGCACGCGCGAGACGGCATGACGCGGCACATCCGTAGGCGCTCCAAGTCCCCTCAGCGGTCGTGGACGTCGTTCGTCGCAGCGATCTTCTTCCACGACTTCGGCTGCACAGGAACCCCGGACACCTTCGCGATCGACGCCGCCCGCGCCGCAGACCCCGCCGGCTTCGACGGCTGGAACAGCCACGTGTCGAAGAGCGCCGCCAGCGGCTTCCCCGACACCTCCTCGGCGTACCGCTGGAAGTCCGCCACGGACGCGTTGCCGTACGCGTACTTCTGCGGCCAGCCCTTCAGGATCGTGAAGAACGCCTCGTCCCCGATCTCGTTGCGCAGCGCCTGCAGGGCCAGCGCGCCCCGGTCGTAGACCGCGATGTGGAACTGGTTCTCCGGCCCCGGATCCCCGGGCCGGACCGTCCAGAACGCATCGCCGGCCGGGCGCGAGGCGTACACGTAGTCGGCGATCTCCTGCGCCGTCCCCTCACCCTCGTGCTCCGACCAGAGCCACTGCGCGTACCGCGCGAAGCCCTCGTTGATCCAGATGTCCTTCCAGCCCTTGACCGACACGTCGTCGCCGTACCACTGGTGGGCCAGCTCATGGACGACGACGGAGACGTTCGACCCGCTCGCGAACTGGCGGGGGCTGTAGAAGGGCCGGGTCTGGGTCTCCAGCGCGTACCCGACGGCCGGGGTGTTGGGCACGTACCCGCCGACCGCGTTGTAGGGGTACGGCCCGAAGTACTCGGTCAGCCAGTCGGTGACCTCGCCCGTCCGCTCGACGCTCGCCCGCGCCGAACCGGCGTTGTCGCCGAGATCCTTGCTGTAGGCGTTGATGACCGGAATTCCACTCTCGGACGTCCCGGTGGTGACGTCGAACCTGCCCGCCGCGAACGTGGCGAGGTACGTGGCCTGCGGCTTGTTGGAGCGCCAGTTGTAGCGGGTCCAGCCGGCCCGCGAAACCGTCGACTGCAGCGTGCCGTTGGAGACGAACTGCGTGCCGCTCGGCACCTGCACCGACACGTCGAAGGTCGCCTTGTCGAGCGGATGGTCATTGCTCGGGAACCACCACCAGGCCCCCTCGGGCTCACCCGCGGCGACCCCGCCGTCCGGAGTGCGCAGCCACGCGTTGAAGCCGTACGCCTCCTTCGACGACGGCACACCCTTGTAGCGCACGACCACGGTGACGGCCGTGCCCTTGGCCAGCGGGCTCTTCGGCGTGATCTCCAGCTCGTGCTCGCCCGACGTCGCGAACGACGCCTTCACGCCATTGACCCGGACCTCGCTGACGTCCAGCAGAAAGTCCAGATTGAAGCGGGACAGGTCCTGCGTGGTCTTCGCCAGCAGGGTCGCCGTTCCCTCCAACTCGTCCGTGGCCGGCTGGTACTTCAGTCGGAGGTCGTAGTGGGAGACGTCGTATCCGCCGTTGCCGTAGGCCGGGTAGTAGGGGTCGCCGATGCCCGGAGCGCCGACGGAGTTGCTCGCGGCCGATGCCGGGATCGCCAGCATCAGGGTGGCGGCTGCGAGTGCGCCCGGCGCCATGATTCTGCGGTGCACGAAAGCTCCAAGTCGTAGGGGCCCGAAGTCTGTCCGGAGCCTATTCACCACCTGTGTCTCCGATGTGTCCATGACCACCCCTGTCACACGATCGCCATTCGGCCGACATGAACCGACCCGTCCGGGCGACGTCTTTCGGCCACATGGGATCTCACGTGCCATCAGCCGCCCCCTTCTGCACAGGAGTTGATCGATGTACCGTCCGCGCATGCCGAAACGCATGCGCTTCACGATCTGGAGACCGCTCGCGACAGCGGCCGTCGCCGCCCTGATGGCCACCTTCCTCTCACCGGCCACGGCGCACGCCGCCCCGCGGGAGAGCGAACCCATCTACTCGTACGAGAACGCCATCCGCGAGGCCGTATGGGTGGACACCGGGCTCGATCACGACCGCGACGGAAAGAACGACCGCGTCGCCGTGGACATCGTCCGGCCCCGGGAACTCGACCGACAGGGCCGCAAGGTACCCGTCATCATGGACGCCAGCCCGTACTACTCCTGCTGCGGGCGCGGCAACGAGAGCCAGAAGAAGACGTACGACGCGGACGGCGACGTCGTCCAGATGCCGCTGTTCTACGACAACTACTTCGTGCCCCGCGGCTACGCCTTCGTCGGCGTCGACCTCGCCGGCACCAACCGCTCCGACGGCTGCGTGGACGTCGGTGGCCGCTCCGACATCCTCTCCGCGAAGGCCGTCGTCGACTGGCTCAACGGCCGCGCCAAGGCGTACACGACCCGCACCGGCACCACCAAGGCCTCAGCGACGTGGACGAACGGCCGTACCGGCATGATCGGCAAGAGCTGGGACGGCACCATCGCCAACGGCGTCGCGGCCACCGGGGTCGAGGGCCTGAAGACCATCGTGCCGATCAGCGCCATCTCCTCCTGGTACGACTACTACTTCCAGCAGGGCGCCCCGCTCTACGACTCCGGCCCCGACTGGCTCTCGAACTACGTCGACAGCCCCGACGCACGCGCCAAGTGCGGCGCCGTCCAGCAGATGCTCGTCGACGGCGCCCCGCGCACCGGCGACTGGACGCCGCTGTGGACCGAGCGCGACTACGTCAAGGACGCCCGCAAGGTCAAGGCCAGCGTCTTCCTGATCCACGGCATGCAGGACCTCAACGTCCGCATGAAGCACGTCGGTCAGTGGTGGGACGCGCTGGCGAAGAACGGCGTCGAGCGCAAGATCTGGCTCTCCCAGACCGGCCACGTCGACCCGTTCGACTTCCGCCGCGCCGCATGGGTCGACACCCTGCACCGCTGGTTCGACCACGAACTCCTCGGCTACGACAACGGCATCGACCGCGAGCCGATGGCCGACATCGAGCGCCACCCCGACCAGTGGGTCACCTCCAAGGTCTGGCCCGCGCGCGGCACCGACACCACCACCCTGCGCCCGGCCAAGGGCACCCAGGCGGGCGTCGGCACCCTCGGCCTGGGCAAGGGCAGCGGCACCGAGACCTTCACCGACGACTCGCAGCACAGCGAGACCGACTGGGCCGCCCACATCGACCGGCCCACCCCCGACAAGGCGGGCTTCGTGACCAAGCCGCTCACCCGCGACCTGCGCCTGTCCGGCTCCTCGAAGGTCACCGTCACCGCGACCCCGACCACCTCGACGGCCCACCTCTCCGCCGTCCTCGTGGACCTCGGCCCCGACACCATCCGTGACTACGCGACGAGCGGCGAGGGCATCACCACGCTCACCGACCGCACCTGCTGGGGCGTCAGCACCACCGGCGACAGCGCCTGCTTCAAGGAGACGAAGGCCAAGACCACCGCCGTCGACTACACGGTCGTCAGCCGCGGATGGGCCGACCTGGGTAATTACGCCTCCGACCTGAAGGGTGTACCGCTCACCCCGGGTAAGCCCTACACGATCACGCTCGACCTGGCCGCCACCGACCATGTGGTCCCGTCCGGCCACCGTCTCGCGCTGATCATCGCGGGTACGGACAAGGACCTCATCGACCCGCCGGCCGGCACACCCACGCTGACGCTCGACCTGTCCCGTACGAAGGCCCGGGTCCCGCTGGTCGGTGGAGCCACCGCGTTCGCCCGCGCCACCGCAGGCTCCGCGTACGCCACGCCCGAGGCCACCCCCCTTGACGGCGTGACCCACCCGCGCACCCTGACCCGCGTCCCGAAGGGAGGCCAGTGACCCGCGCCCGAGCCCTCACCCTGACCGCGGCGGCCCTCGCCGCATCCCTCGTGGCCGTCCCCGCCCACGCCGCCGACTCCCCGCCCCGCACCGGCTTCGAGGAGTCGAACGGCGCCAGATGGACGGGGCAGGCCGAGGAGCAGGACTTCCTCGCGGCCGTCGACAAGGCGAGCGACCGGGTCTCCGTCGCCCGCATCGGGACGACGAAACAGGGCCGCCCGCTCCAACTCGTCCGGATCGGCACCGGCCCCGCCCCGAACAAGGTGCTCCTCGTCTGCAGCCAGCACGGCGACGAACCCTCCGGCCGGGAGGCATGCCTGTCCACCATCCGCGACCTCGCCTACGCGAACGACCGGCAGACCCGGCGCTTCCTGGAGCGCACCACCCTGCTGGTCGTACCCACCGCCAACCCCGACGGCCGCGCCGCCGACACCCGCGGCAACAGCGACGGCGTGGACATCAACCGCGACCACATCGCCCTCAAGACCGCCGAGGGCCGCGCCATGGCCGCGGTCATCCGCGACCAACGCCCGGACATCGTCTACGACTTGCACGAGTACGGCGCCACACCGCCGTACTACGACAAGGACCTGTTCGACCTGTGGCCGCGCAACCTCAACACGGACGCGCACGTCCACGACGAGGCCCAGGCCCTGTCCAAGTCGTACGTACGCCCCGCCGCGACGAGCGCCGGTCACTCGACCGGCACGTACGGCATCTGGACCGACCCGGTCACCGGCGAACCGATCCGGCAGGTCGCCGGTGACGGCCAGGAACGCATCCTGCGGAACATGTCCGGCATCAAGCACTCCGTCGGCCTGCTGATCGAGAGCCGGGTCGATCCGCTCACGGACGCGGAGAAGGCGGACGAGGCCCTGAACAACCGCCGCCGGGTGAACTCTCAACTCGCGGCGCTGGGAGGCCTGTTCGACTTCACCGACGCCCGTCGCGGACAGGTGGAGAGGGCGACCGGCGCCGCCCGGCTCGCGGGCTACGCCGACACCGGCCCGGTCCATGTCGGCGGCGCCGACAACGACCCGGCCGAACCCACCGAGGTGATCCAGGACCCGCCCTGCGGCTACCGGCTCACCACCGACCAGTACGCGGACGTGAAGGACGAACTCGCCCTGCACGGTGTGAAGACACGCGGCACCTACGTCCCGCTCCGCCAGTCCCTGCGCGCCCTCGTCCCGCTGCTCCTGGACGAGCGGGCGCAGTACCACATCACGGTGGGTGAGCCGGTGAATTGCTAGCGGATCGATGAAGCAAGCGGCGCTGCAGCGCCGACAAGGGGCGCGGGGAACTGCGCGACGAGCCACGACGATGCCGCAGGCGACTGACGGCGTATCGCGGCAGTTCCCTCGTCCACCCGTTTCGTTTCCCAACTCGGGACGTAAGCGGAATATGTCATGCCGCGCTCATATACGTCCCGAGCCGGGAATACTCACCGCATGTCTGCCGAGTACGCGACCTTCGGCCTGGCACCGGCGATGCGTGCCGGTGGCGTCCTCGCCAACGGTGACTACCAGGTGCACCGGGACTTCGTGGACTTCATCGTCGACGGACGCCCGCTGCTGTTCCAGCTCTCCGACCTCGACGCCGTCTCCCCGCTCGCCTCCGACGTCCCGCCCGCCATCTTCACCGCACAGGTCCGCAGCCTGCTCCTGGAGGCGGAAGCCCCGCTTCCAGGCGGCCGGTACGTCATCTACGGCTGCCCCGAGTGCGCCGATCTCGCCTGCGGCGCCGTCACCGCCGTCATCGACAAGGTGGGCGACGACTACATCTGGCGGGACTTCGCCTGGCAGACCGACGAACACGCCGATCTGGAGCTCAACGGCTACCACGGCATCGGTCCCTTCCGCTTCCGCGGCGCCGACTACCGTGCGGCGCTCGGCTCCCTGCTCGACGGCGACGCCGAGACACCGACCGTCCGCCGCCGGGTGCTCCTCATCGGCGCCCGTGTCGCCCTCCTCGCCAAGCTCGCCGCCGCCCTGCGCACCATCGGCATCGGCGCCGACATCACCCATGACGTCGGCGACGTACCCGCCGACGAACTGCGCACCTACGGCGCCGTCGCCTTCGGCCGCGCGATCAGTGAGGAGCAGCGCGCCGCCGTACGCCGCGCCTTCGCGGACGCCGGAGCCGACGTGGCGTACGTCGACGGCCTCGCGCCGATCGTGCCGCTGCTCGTCGCGCAGATCGAACATGCCCTGGACCGCAGCCCGGTCGAACAGCGCCGGCTGACCCGGCTGGTGGCCGCTGACGGCGAGGCGGGGGTCGAGGTCACCTCGCCCTGCCGGGTCCGCCTCACGGCGTACCGCCTGGACCGCCTGTACCGCACCCACACCCACGAGGTCTTCGACGGAATCCTGGAACCGGGCCGGCACCGCATCGCGCTGGATGCGAAGGCGGTGAAGGGGGAGTCGTTCGTGGTGGCGCGGACGTCGGGGAGCGTGCTGGTCGCTCCGCTGGGAGTGCCGTGACGGAAGGTGGGTGCCGCGATATGCCGTATCGCGTCCGCGGGTGAGTTGTGGCTGGTCGCGCCCACGCGGCGGAGCCGCATATCGATACCGCCCCTGAGGGGCGTTGCCCGCCCCCGGCGATCTTGGGTGCCGTAATCCCGGCGCGTCCGATCTGTTCCGACCATTAGGATCGCTCCCTGTGACTGCCACCCTCGTCGCCAAGAACCTCGCCGCCGGTCATGGCGACCGTTCCCTGTTCAGTGGGCTCGATCTCGTCGTCGCGCCCGGAGATGTGATCGGCCTGGTCGGGGCCAATGGGGCGGGTAAGTCCACGTTGCTCCGGCTGCTTGCCGGGCTGGTCGCGCCGGAGGAGGGTGAGCTGCGGCTGTCGCCGCCCACGGCGACCGTCGGGCATCTTCCGCAGGAGCCGGAGCGACGGCCCGGCGAGACGGTGCGGGAGTTTCTGGCCCGGCGTACCGGCGTCGCCGAGGCGCAGCGGGTGATGGACGAGGCCACGCAGGCCCTCGTCGACGGGGCGCCGGGCGCGGACGACGCGTATGCGACGAGCCTGGAGCGCTGGCTGGGGCTGGGCGGCGCCGACCTCGACGAGCGGGCGGAGGAGGTCGCCGACTCGCTGGGCCTGGCTGTGGACCTGGACCAGCCGATGACGTCCCTTTCGGGCGGTCAGGCGGCCCGCGCGGGCCTCGCCTCCCTCCTCCTGTCCCGCTACGACGTCTTCCTCCTCGACGAGCCGACGAACGACCTCGACCTCGACGGCCTGGAGCGCCTGGAACGCTTCGTCGGCGGTCTGCGCGCCGGAACCGTCGTCGTCAGCCACGACCGCGAGTTCCTCACCCGCACGGTCACCAAGGTCCTCGAACTCGATCTCGCCCAGCGGCAGATCAACCTCTACGGCGGCGGCTACGAGGCCTACCTGGAGGAGCGCGAGGTGGCCCGCCGGCACGCCCGCGACGACTACGAGGAGTACGCCGACAAGAAGGCCGCTCTCCAGGACCGGGCCCAGATGCAGCGCTCCTGGATGGACAAGGGCGTCAAGAACGCCCGGCGCAAGGCGAGCAACGACAACGACAAGATCGGCCGCAAGTTCCGCAGCGAGGCCAGCGAGAAGCAGGCCGCGAAGGCCCGCCAGACCCAGCGCATGATCGAACGCCTGGAGGTCGTCGAGGAGCCCCGCAAGGAGTGGGAACTGCGCATGGAGATCGCGTCGGCACCCCGCTCGGGCGCCGTGGTCGCGACCCTGCGGGACGCCGAGGTACGACGCGGCGACTTCACCCTCGGCCCGGTGTCCCTGCAGATCGACTGGGCGGACCGCGTGGCGGTCACCGGCGCCAACGGCGCGGGCAAGTCGACGCTGCTCGGTGCTCTCCTGGGCCGCGTCCCGCTGACCGCGGGGCAGGCGGCGCTCGGCTCCGGCGTGCTGATCGGCGAGGTCGACCAGGCCCGCAAGCTGTTCCACGGCGAGGAGTCCCTGCTGGACGCCTTCTGCGCCGCCATCCCGGAGACGGAACCGGTGGAAGTCCGCACGCTCCTGGCCAAGTTCGGCCTGAAGAGGGACCACGTCCTGCGTTCGGCCGCCACCCTCTCCCCGGGCGAACGCACCCGCGCCGCCCTGGCCCTGCTCCAGGGCAGGGGCGTCAACCTCCTGGTCCTGGACGAGCCCACCAACCACCTCGACCTGCCGGCCATCGAGCAACTGGAATCGGCCCTGGACTCGTACGAGGGCACACTGCTCCTGGTCACCCACGACCGGCGCATGCTCGACGCGGTCCACGTCACCCGCCGCCTGGAAGTCGCCGACGGCAAGGTGACGGAACACTAGGGCGCATGCGTCAGGGCGCCTGTGTCAGGGTGTGTGCGTCAGCGCCGGTTGCGCAGCAGCGCGCAGACGAAGTTCTCCTGCACGACACGCATTTTCCGCAGCAGCTCGGGCTTCTCGGCCTGGTTGATCTGGGTGGTGGCCGAGAAGGTCAGTGACCGGCGGCCGTCCGGCGTGGCCGCGATCAGCTGGGTGTAGCCGAGGGTGTTGCCGGTGTGCCCCAGCACCACACCGCACCGGGTCGTGTACCGGAAGATGGCGAGCCCCGCGGCGTTGCGCCCCGGCCCGGCGGGCTCGGACGCCGCCCCGGGGATCCAGCGCCGCTGCTCCCGTACGACGTGGCGGCTGTACAACCGTCCCGCGGCGTAGCCGCGGATGAAGCGGGTCATGTCGGCGGGCGTGGAGACGATGCCGCCCGAGGCCCACACGGCGGACATGCTGAGGACTTCGCTGACGTCCTCCGGCGGCTCGGGCGGGCTCACGTCGTAGCCGTGCAGGTAGGGCCTGGGCATCCGGTAGCCCTGCGGCAGGCTGGTGTGGCGCAGGCCCAGCGGCCGGTACACCAGTTCCTCCAGCAGACGCTCGTACCGGATGCCGGTCGCGGCTTCGGCCATCAGGGCCACGGCGATGTTGTCGGAATTGGAGTACTGGTACCGGGAGCCGGGCCGGAACAGCAGAGGCCGGTCGGCGACGAAGTCGAGCAGCCGACGGGAGTCGAAACGCCGCCGGGGGTTGGCGCTGAGGGTCTCCACGAACTCCGGGGACCGCGAGAAGTCGGGGAGACCGCTGGTGTGGTTGAGCAGCTGGCGCAGTGTCACGGCGCCCCATGCCCTCGGCAGGCGCGGGAGCCGCTTGCGCAGAGTGTCGTCGAGGCGCAGACGGTGGCGGTCGACGAGGGACAGCGCCACCGCGCCGCTGAACGCCTTGGCCGTGCTGGCGATGCGCATGTGGTCGCCGGCCTCGGGTCTGCGGCCCGTGGCCAGGTCCGCGACGCCGGCCCGCACGACCCGGCTGCCCCTGCCGTCGCTGAGGACGGCGATGACACCCGGCGGGCCGCCCGGCGTGCGGACCAGGTCGGCGAGCTGCTGCTGAAGCACGCCGTACGTGTCCGGCCCGGGCCCCGGTGGTGCGGCGGCGCCCGCGGTGGCCGGGGCCATCAGGGTCAGGCAGGTCGCGATCAGGGTGGCGGTTCCCAGTCGGGGTCTCAGCGGCGAACGACGGCGGGGCGGGGTCGAGATCGGCATCGGCTCTCCCTGTGCGGCGGCGGACACGCTGGCGGTGCGTCCACCCTGTCCCGACCGGACCCGGACAGCCGCTCGTGCTACTGCACATGGCCCAACGGGCCGCGCCCTACGCTCGGCCGAACCGGGTCGCCAGCCCCGGGTAGTCGACGACGAAGCCGTCGTCGTCGAACTCGATGCCGCTGCGGAAGTCGCCGGAGACGAAGCGGATCCGGCCACGCCCCAGATGCGTGTACGTCTGCCGCGACGGCAGCACGGTCAGATCCGGGACCGACACCCACGCCATCAGGAACTCCCGTTCCCCGGGCGTCAGATGGAGCCCGTGCCGCAGCACCGGCATCGTGTTGGTGAGCGGGCACAGGCCGAGATCGCAGTCGAGGGCGCCGTCGACGTCGGGCAGACGCTCACCGTTCGCCGTCCACCGGCCCGCCCCGTCGTGCCGTAGATCCAGTGTGCGCACGCCGTCCGCGGACTCGGCGGTGACCTGCAGCCGGCGCGTCACGAAACCGTCGGCCGTGTCGAGGTCGTACGAGATCCAGTACGGCTCCGGCGTCCTCCCGACCGCTCGCCCATGCGCCCGCAGGGCGTCGCCGCCGAGTTCGGTCCAGGCGGTCTCGATGCCCCGGCTCTCCGACACTTCCCAGGTGATGACACGCGACATCGGCATGACCTCACCCTACGAGCGCCGAGGCCCGGACCCTCCGTGTCGTACCGGAGAGCCCGGGCCCGCGTGTCCTGGCAGCGCCTGCCTGCCCTGCGCGTCGGCTCAGCGCCTGCCCTGCTTCGGGTCGACCAGTCCCGCGCGGCGCAGTGCGTCGGCCATCGCGCTGTTGGCCGGAGGCGGCGCCTGGCGCGAGCCGCCGCCTCCACCGCCGCCGCGCCCCTGCCGCTGCTGCGGGGGCCGCCCGCCTCGCTGCCTGCGCTCGCCGCCGCCACCGCCCTGCTGTCCCTGCGGGGCAGCTTCGTCGTCCAGCCGCAGCGTGAGAGAGATCCGCTTGCGCGGGATGTCGACGTCGAGGACCTTCACCTTGACGATGTCACCGGGCTTCACCACGTCCCGCGGGTCCTTGACGAACGTCTTGGACATCGCGGAGACGTGCACCAGACCGTCCTGGTGAACACCGATGTCCACGAACGCCCCGAACGCCGCCACGTTCGTCACGACGCCCTCCAGGACCATCCCGGACGCCAGGTCGGAGAGCTTCTCGACACCCTCCTTGAAGGTGGCCGTCTTGAAGGCCGGACGCGGGTCGCGGCCGGGCTTCTCCAGCTCCTTGAGGATGTCGGTCACGGTCGGCAGACCGAACGTCTCGTCCACGAACTCCTGCGGCTTCAGCGAGCGCAGCACGCCCGTGTTGCCGATGAGCGAGGCCACCTCCTGGCCCGTGGTCTTCACCATCCGCCGGACGACCGGATACGCCTCGGGGTGCACGCTGGAGGCGTCCAGGGGGTCGTCGCCGCCGCGGATGCGCAGGAAGCCCGCGCACTGCTCGTACGCCTTCGGGCCGAGCCGCGCCACCTTCTTGAGCTGCGAGCGGGACGTGAACGGGCCGTTGGCGTCCCGGTGGGACACGATGTTCTCGGCGAGCCCGGAGGTGATGCCGGAGACGCGCGCGAGCAGGGGCGCGGAGGCGGTGTTGACGTCGACGCCGACGCCGTTCACACAGTCCTCCACCACCGCGTCCAGCGAGCGCGACAGCTTCACCTCGGACAGGTCGTGCTGGTACTGGCCGACACCGATCGACTTCGGGTCGATCTTCACCAGCTCGGCCAGCGGGTCCTGCAGCCGGCGGGCGATCGACACCGCGCCGCGCAGCGACACGTCCATGTCGGGCAGCTCCTGCGAGGCGAAGGCGGAGGCCGAGTACACGGAGGCACCGGCTTCGGACACCATCACCTTGGTGAGCTTCAACTCCGGGTGCTTGGTGATCAGTTCACCGGCGAGCTTGTCGGTCTCGCGGGACGCCGTGCCGTTGCCGATCGCGACCAGCTCGACCGCGTGCTCCTTCGCCAGCCGCGCCAGCTTGGCGATGGCCTCGTCCCACTTGTTGGCCGGGACGTGCGGGTAGATCACGTCGGTGGCCACCACCTTGCCGGTGGCGTCGACGACGGCGACCTTCACACCCGTACGGAAGCCCGGGTCCAGGCCCAGCGTCGCGCGCGTGCCGGCCGGGGCGGCGAGCAGCAGGTCACGCAGGTTCGCCGCGAAGACACCCACGGCCTCGTCCTCGGCGGCGGTCCGCAGACGCAGCCGTAGGTCGATGCCGAGATGGACCAGGATCCGCGTCCGCCAGGCCCAGCGGACCGTGTCCGTCAGCCACTTGTCGGCGGGGCGCCCACGGTCGGCGATCCCGAACTTGGCGGCGACGATCCCCTCGTACGACGAGGGCCCGTCGGTCGGCTCCTCCGGCTCCAGAACGAGATCGAGAACCTCTTCCTTCTCACCGCGGAGCATGGCGAGGATCCGGTGCGAGGGAAGCTCCGTGAACGGCTCCGCGAAGTCGAAGTAGTCGGCGAACTTCGCGCCCGCCTCCTCCTTGCCCTCCCGCACCTTGGCGGCCAGCCGCCCGCGCACCCACATACGCTCGCGCAGCTCGCCGATCAGGTCGGCGTCCTCCGAGAAGCGCTCGGTGAGGATCGCCCGGGCGCCGTCGAGGGCCGCCTGCGGGTCGGCGACGCCCTTGTCCGCGTCGACGAAGGCGGCGGCAGCGGCCAGCGGCTCGACGGCCGGGTCGCCGAGCAGCCCATCGGCGAGGGGCTCGAGACCCGCCTCCCGCGCGATCTGCGCCTTGGTCCTGCGCTTCGGCTTGTACGGCAGGTAGATGTCCTCGAGCCGCGCCTTGGTCTCGGCGCCGCGGATCTGAGCCTCCAACTCCTCGGTCAGCTTGCCCTGCTCGCGCACCGAGTCGAGGATCGCCGTCCGCCGCTCCTCGAGCTCCCGCAGATAGCGCAGCCGCTCCTCGATCGTGCGCAGCTGCGCGTCGTCGAGCATCTCGGTGGCTTCCTTGCGGTAGCGGGCGATGAAAGGCACCGTCGAACCGCCGTCCAGCAGCTCCACGGCAGCCTTCACCTGCCGCTCCCGTACGCCGAGCTCCGCGGCGATCCTGCCTTCGATGGACCCTACGAGGGGTGTCGTCACGATCCCGTCCCGCTTTCTCACTGAGGTTGCGCGGCAATTGTGGCAGGTGGCACCGACAACCGGGGCTCAGGGCGGCAACCCGGCCGGGTCGCGCGGGACGGAATCAGGCCCTGCGGCTGCGGGTACTCCCCGAGGCACCGCCGAAGAGCCGCGCGAGAGCCCGGAACGGCAAGGTCACAACGGTGGCGATAGCGCCGCCGATCTGCCGCAATACATCTGCGATTGCACGGAACACGTGGTTCCCCTTTCCTCTGTCGGTTACTGCTGACGTCGAGGCCCGGGTACCGCGGCTCGGGGAGAGCATGCGGGTTGAAGGTGGGCGTGGGTGCGGCGGGGGATGCATGCGGGTTGAGGGTGGGCGGGGGCGCGCCGTGGGATAGCTGTGGGAGGGGCGGGGTGGGGGTGCGCGTAGCGCCTACGGATCGGTGGCTGGGTCGCGACCCGCTGGCGGTCACTTCTCAGCGCCGGGCGGCATCTTTCAGCCCGTCCGGCGTTTGAGGGCGGGGCCCTTTCAGGGCCGGAGCGGGGGTCTGGGGGCGGCAGCCCCCAGGGACCGGGGTCGAAGGGGCAGAGCCCCTGGAGGATGGGACGGGTAGGGGCGGCGGGGGCGAGAACCGCCGACCGAGACGCCACACGCCGACGGCATGGCAGAAAAGGTGGGGAGCTCGTCATTGCCGCCATCCGAATCGCCCCGAAGAATCGGTGGCATGGCGCAGCGAACCGTTCTCTTCCTACTCTTCGACGACGTGCAGAGCCTCGATGTCACCGGGCCGTGGGAGGTCTTCGCGGGCGCAGAGAAGCACACGCCGGGCACCTACCGCATCCGTACGGCCTCTCTCGACGGCGGTCCCGTACGCACATCCGGCGGCCTGACCGTCGTACCGGACGAGCCCCTCGCCGACGCCCCCGACCCGCACACCCTCGTCGTCCCCGGCGGCCAGGGCACGCGCCACCCCGACCCCGGCCTCACCGACTGGCTGCGCGAGCACGGCCCCCGCGCCGACCGCCTGGTCTCCGTCTGTACCGGCGCCATCCTGCTCGCCGCGGCGGGCCTGCTCGACGGCCGCCGTGCCACGACCCACTGGGCCTACTGCGACAAGCTCGCCCGCGACAACCCGGCCGTCGAGGTCGACCCGGATCCCATCTACGTACGCGACGGACATGTCGCCACCTCCGCCGGGGTCACCTCGGGCATCGACCTCGCCCTCGCCCTGGTCGAGGAGGACCTGGGCCGGGACGTGGCCCTCGCGATAGCCCGCCACCTGGTCGTCTTCCTGCGCCGGCCCGGCAACCAGGCCCAGTTCAGCGCCCAGCTCGCCGCCCAGACCGCCCAGCGCGAGCCCCTCCGGGAGGTCCAGCGCTGGATCACCGAACACCCCGCCGCCGACCTGACGGTCGAGGCGCTCGCCGCCCGCGCCAGCCTCTCCCCGCGTCACTTCGCCCGCGCCTTCCAGACCGAGACCGGTATGACACCCGGTCGATACGTCGACCGGGTCCGCCTCGAACACGCGCGCCGCCTCCTGGAGGACACGAGCGACGGCGTCGAGGAGATCTCCCGCGCCAGCGGCTACGGCACCCCGGAGGCGATGCGCCGCGCCTTCGTCAGAACCCTCGGCGCGGCCCCCGCCGAGTACCGGCGCCGGTTCCGCCCGGCGCCCACCGCCCACTGACCACCCGCAACCGGACCGCCCACAACCGATCCACCCGTAACCGGACCACCTGCCACTGATCCACCCGCCACCGATCCGCCCGCAACCGGACCACCTGCCACTGATCCACCCGCACCCGATCCAAGGGGGAACCATGCAGTTCGCGATCGTCCTCTACGACCGCTTCACCGCCCTCGACGCCGTCGGACCGTACGAGACCCTCGGCCGGCTGCCGGACTCCGAGGTCGTCTTCGTCGCCGAGGAGACCGGCCCCGTCCGCGCCGACAGCGGGAACCTCTCGCTGATCGCCGACAGGACCCTCGCCGAGGTGCCGAGGCCCGACGTCCTGGTCGTCCCGGGTGGCCCCGGACAGACCCCGCAGATGGAGAACAATGTCCTCCTCGACTGGATCCGCGCCGCCGACGCCACCAGTACCTGGACGACGTCCGTGTGCACGGGCTCCCTGCTGCTCGCCGCCGCGGGGCTCCTCGAAGGGCGCCGCGCGACCTCGCACTGGCTCGCCCTGGACGAGCTGAGGAAGTTCGGCGTCGAGCCGACGGGGGAGCGGGTGGTGACCGACGGCAAGTACGTCACCGCGGCCGGCGTCTCCTCCGGCATCGACATGGGGCTCGCGCTGCTCGGCCGGATCGCGGGCGACTTCGTCGCTCAGGCCGTACAGCTGGGGATCGAGTACGACCCGCAGCCGCCCTACGACGCCGGAGCCCCGCAGAAGGCGCCCGCGGACGTCGTCGAGCTGATCCGGTCCATGAGCCGGTTCATCCTCGGCCAGGAACCGACCACGTGAACCGCGGCTGACGGCGCTCGAGGAACGCGGCGACTCCCTCCGCGGTGTCGCCGCTGCCGCGCGCCTGCTCGCTCCAGTACGCGTCCCGGTCCGTGCGGCCGTTCGCGAACTCCTTCGCCGCGGCCTGCGTCAGCTGTGAACGGGACACCAGGATCCGGGTGAACTCCACCACCCGCTTGCCGAGTTCGCCCTCCGGCAGCACCTCGTCCACCAGTCCCGTGCGCAGTGCCCGCTCCGCGTCGATCAACTCGCCCGAGTACAGCAGGTACTTGGTGGTGGCCGGCCCCACCAGTGACGCCAACCGCCGGGTGGAGGAGGCCGGATACACGATCCCGAGCTTCGCCGGCGTCACCCCGAACAGCGACCCCTCCTCGGCGAACCGCAGGTCACACGCCGCCGCCAGCTGCGACCCGCCGCCCACACAGTGCCCACGGACCGCCGCCACCGTCGGCTTGGGGAAGGAGGCCAGCGCCTCCTCGGCCGCCACGGCCAGTTCCTGTGCCTCCTGGGGCGACCCCTGGAGCGTGGAGATGTCGGCGCCCGCGCAGAACGTCCCGCCCTCACCGGTCAGCACCAGCGCGCGTACGGCCGGATCGGCGGCCAGCGTCTCGAGCAGCGGCGGCAGCGCCCGCCACATCGCGGCCGTCATCGCGTTGCGCTTGGCCGGATGGTGGATGACGACGGTGGCGACCGAGTCGGCGACGCTGTGAAGTACCTGGGGCTCCATGCGCGGGATGCTATCCGCCCACGTCGAACGGCCGATCAGGGAGTGCCGCCGGGCGCCGGGCACAGGGCGGGGATGCCCGCCAAACCCGTACAACCCGAATAGTTCGCCAAGTCGGCACGAGTGGGACAGGAGTGGTCCCACATCTGACGGTGTCATACGCCAACGATCAGAAACGCTCGATACCTGCTGACTTGTGTTCAGTTCTACGGCCCGGACCTGCGCGTTACCAACACTCGACATGTGGTGACAATCGAGCGCGAGGGTGGCGACCGGACGATGGAGAACCACGGGCGCGGGTCCGGCCCACGCCCAGCAGGCGGCGCGGACGAGCCCCTCGGTCAGCAGCCGCCGAATCCCCTGCCGTACGAGGGCGTGTGGCGGTTCACCGCTCCTGCCGTCGAAGCCTCGGTCCCGCAGGCCCGGCACGCCGTACGGGACCTGCTGTACCGCCAGGGCGTGCCGGCCTCGGACGACCTGGTTCAGGGAGTGTTGCTGATCGTTTCGGAGCTGGTCACGAACGCCGTCAGGCACGCGGCGCTGCTGTCGCCGATGCTCGCCGTGGAGGTCGCCGTCGGCGCCGAGTGGCTACGGGTGTCCGTGGAGGACAACCACCCGTACCGTCCGACAGCCCTGGAGGCTGACCACGGTCAGACAGGCGGCCGCGGTCTGCTCCTGGTGCGTGAGGTGACGCGGGAGGCGGGCGGCGTGTGCGACGTCGAACACACGGCGAGCGGCGGCAAGGTGATCTGGGCCGCCGTCCCGCTCAAACCCGTGCACGTGCCCTAGGGGTTGCCCGAGGGCGCGTCACCAGCCGGCCGACGGGCCTGTCAGTTCCCTGATCGCGGGGCGGGCGGCGTCGAGCACGGTCATGAACCAGGACGAGAAGGTGTCCTTCGCGTGCCGCTCCGCCAGCTCGGCGGAGGTCACGAAGGCCGTCGCGCCGACCTCCTCCGGGTCCGGCCGCAGCGGGGACTGCACCAGGCCGACGAAGAGGTGGTTGTACTCCTGCTCCACCAGGCCCGACTCCGGGTCCGGGTGGTTGTAGCGGACGGTGCCCGCCTCGGCGAGCAGCGACGGGGAGACGCCGAGCTCCTCGTGCGTGCGCCGGGCGGCGGCGGCGAAGGGCGCCTCGCCGGGGTAGGGGTGACCGCAGCAGGTGTTGGACCACACGCCGGGGGAGTGGTACTTGCCGAGCGCTCGCTGCTGGAGCAGCAGGCGGCCGTGCTCGTCGAAGAGGAACACGGAGAAGGCGCGGTGCAGCTGCCCGGGCGGCTGGTGGGCGGCGAGCTTCTCCGCGGTGCCGATCGTCACACCGTTCTCGTCGACCAGTTCCAGCAAAATCGCGTCTGCGGCGCCGTTCGACGGACTGTGCGTCGCGGTGGCAGGTGTGATCGGCATACCCATCCTTCACATCGGTCTTCGCGCCCCAAGTGTGCCGTACGAATCCGGCACTCCCGGCAGTTGATCGTGCCCGGCGCGGCGGGCACGGAACCGTCCGCGGGGGCGATGTGAGGGTGAGGACGCAACCGACCACCGGATCGCTGCATTCCGTCCGTACTGGCGTTTTGTCGGACCGTACGGTTGTTTCAGTGGCAGAGCCGGGCCTCGTGCTCGGCGTGCCCGCCCGGCTCCAGCTGGAAGGTGCAGTGCTCCACGTCGAAGTGGTGGCCCAGGCACCCCTGGAGCTCGTGCAGCATCTTCTCGTGGCCGATCGCGCTCAGGACGTCCGAGCGCACCACCACGTGCGCCGACAGCACCGGCATGCCGGACGTGATCGTCCAGGCGTGCAGGTCGTGGACGTCCTCGACACCGTCCAGGGCGAGTATGTGGGCCCGCACCTCCGCGATGTCGACATCCTTGGGGGCGGACTCCAGCAGCACGTCCAGCGTCTCGCGCAGCAGCTTGAAGGTGCGCGGCACGATCATCAGGCCGATGACCAGCGAGGCGATCGGGTCGGCGGTCTGCCAGCCGGTGGCCAGGATCACCGCCGCCGAGATCAGCACCGCGAGCGAGCCCAGCGCGTCCGCGGCCACCTCCAGGAAGGCGCCGCGCACGTTCAGGCTCTCCTTCTGGCCCCGCATCAGCAGGCTCAGCGAGATCATGTTGGCGACCAGGCCGATCGCACCGAACACGATCATGAGGCCGCCCTCGGTGTCCGCGGGCGTGAGGAACCGCCCGATCGCCTCGTACAGCACGTAGCCGCCGACGACGAGCAGGAGCAGGCAGTTGGCGAGGGCGGCGAGGATCTCCGCGCGGGCATAGCCGAAGGTGCGCCTGTCGCTAGGCGGACGGCCGGCGAAGTGGATGGCGAGCAGCGCCATGCCCAGGCCCAGCGCGTCCGTGGCCATGTGCGCCGCGTCCGCGATCAGGGCGAGCGAGTCGGCGACCAGACCACCGACGATCTCGACCACCATGACGCCGAGCGTGATCGACAGCGCCACGCGCAGTCTCCCGCGGTAGGCGGCCGCCGCCGTACCGGTCGTGGGCGCATGCGAGTGCGTGTGCCCGTGATCGTGCCCAGCCCCCATGAAAAGCCGCCCTTCTGCGGTCCGTAGACGATCGGAATGTCGGTCCGGGAGCACAGTGAACTACGGGTGGGGGGTATCGGGCAACGCGGCAGTGAACACCGTTGTCATGTGCCCTGACCTGCGGAAACGATCCGCAGGTCAGGGCTGTGCGCATGATCAGCCGCCGTGGTGCAGCCGCCACCCCTGCCATGCCGACTCGACCATCTCGGGTACCCCGCGCCGAGCCGTCCAGCCGAGCTCCTCGGCGGCCAGCGCGGCCGAGGCGACCGCGCGCGGGGCGTCCCCGGGGCGCCGCGCCTCGACGACGGCGGGACGCCGGTCGCCGGTGACCTCGCCGATGACCGTGATCAGCTCGCGGACGGAGACGCCCTCGCCGCGACCGATGTTGACCGTCAGATCACCGCTCGAGTCCGCCGCGGTCAGGCGCCGCGCCGCCGCCAGGTGCGCCTCGGCGAGGTCCGCGACATGGATGTAGTCGCGGATACAGGTGCCGTCCGGCGTCGGATAGTCGTCGCCGAAGATCCGCGGGGCCTCGTCGCGGGTGAGCCGGTCGAAGACCATCGGGACGATGTTGAAGACGCCCGTGTCGGCCAGCTCGGGCGCCGCCGCCCCGGCGACGTTGAAATACCGCAGACAGACGGTGGAGATTCCGTGCGCCTGCCCCGCCGCCCGCACCAGCCACTCCCCGGCGAGCTTGGTCTCGCCATAAGGGTTCACCGGCGCGCACGCGGTGTCCTCCGTGATGAGGTCCACATCCGGGTTGCCGTAGACGGCGGCGGACGACGAGAACAGGAAGCGCTTGATCCCGGCCTCCGCGACCGCCTCCAGGAGCGTGGCCAGACCACCCACGTTCTCCCGGTAGTAGCGCGTCGGCTGTGCCACGGACTCGCCGACCTGCTTGCGCGCGGCGAGGTGCACCACACCCGTCACCGCGTGCTCGGCCAGCACCCGCTTCAGCAGGCCACCGTCCAGCGACGAGCCCTCGACGAGCGGGACGTCCGCCGGGAGCCGCGCGGGCACGCCGGCCGAGAGGTCGTCCAGTACGAGGACCCGCTCCCCGGCGTCGGTCATGGCCCGCGCCACATGTGCCCCGATGTAGCCGGCTCCGCCTGTGATCAGCCATGTCATGGTCGCCCACCCTATGCCGAGGGGCCTCGGGTGGACGCAATGTCCCCGATGCCCGGCTCTGGGAGTGCGGGTTTGTGGGCAGCGCCCGGGATCCCCGATGATGATCGCGGCAAAGCTCTGGGCAAACCACGTTGATCGCTCCGTCAAACGGGTGGTGAACGCTGGCCTTCAACCATCCGATAGCCTCTGCCGACATGCCGCCCGCGCCCCAGGCAACGGGCGCCCCCACACGTGCACATGACCGGCGCTTCACACGCCGGCACCCAGGGAGTGAGTTCGGTTTTGTCGACCGCCATCCTCACCGGTCAGCCGGTCCCCGGATCGTCGATCGAGGGCGATCTGCGGTCCCTCGGTTACGACGTGCGGGTCGCCGCCGACCCGGCCGACGCCGAGACGCTCCTCGCCCAGGTGCCCGGCGACCAGCGGGTCGCCCTGGTCGACGCCCGCTTCGTCGGCCACCTGCACGCGCTGCGCCTCGGCCTCACCGACCCCCGCTTCCCGCTCGCCGCGATCCCGGGTGCCGTGACCGCCCAGCGGGCCGGCCGTCAGGCCCTGACCCGCGCGATGGCCAGGGAGCACTCGGCCGGTGCCGGCACGACGCTGGTGGACAGCCTCGCCGACCGCATCGTCACCGCGCTCGACGCCGACGGCACCGACGTCCACCGCCCCGAGCTCGGCAGCCTGGTCGCCGCCGTCCCGGCCGACCCGCAGGCCCGCAACGAGGCACGGCAGGCCGTCGCCGCCGTCGACGACGAGGCCGTACGCCTGAAGTCGGCCGTGAAGTCCCGCGACGGCTTCTTCACGACCTTCTTCATCAGTCCGTACTCCCGTTACATCGCCCGCTGGTGTGCCCGCCGGGGTCTGACCCCCAACCAGGTCACCACCGCCTCCCTGCTCACCGCGCTCATCGCGGCGGGCTGCGCGGCCACCGGCACCCGGGGCGGCTTCATCGCGGCCGGCGTCCTGCTGATCGCGTCCTTCGTCCTGGACTGCACCGACGGCCAGCTCGCCCGCTACTCCCTGCAGTACTCCACGCTCGGCGCCTGGCTGGACGCCACCTTCGACCGGGCCAAGGAGTACGCCTACTACGCAGGCCTCGCGCTGGGAGCCGCACGGGGCGGCGACGACGTCTGGGCCCTGGCGTTGGGCGCGATGGTCCTGCAGACCTGCCGGCACGTCGTCGACTTCTCCTTCAACGAGGCCAACCACGACGCCACCGCCAACACCAGCCCCACCGCCGCCCTCTCCGACAAGCTCGACAGCGTCGGCTGGACGGTGTGGGTGAGGCGCATGATCGTGCTGCCGATCGGTGAGCGCTGGGCGATGATCGCGGTGCTGACGGCGGTCACGACTCCTCGGATCACCTTCTATGCGCTGCTCATCGGGTGCGCGTTCGCGGCGACGTACACGACGGCGGGGCGGGTGCTGCGGTCGCTGACCCGGAAGGCGCAGCGCACGGACCGGGCGGCGAAGGCGCTCGCGGACCTCGCGGACAGCGGGCCCCTGGCCGAACTGATCGTGCGCTTCCTGCCGGGCCCGGTCCGCATGACGGCGCCGCTCAGCGCCGCCGCCGGTGCGGTCGCCGTGGTGCTGGCGGCCTGGCTCTGGGGTCCCGCCTGGCAGGTGGTCCTGCTCGCCGGGCTCTACGTCCTGCTGTCGGCCGAAGCCACCGCGCACCCCCTCAAGGGGGCCCTCGACTGGTTGATCCCCCCGTTCTTCCGGGCAGCCGAGTACTGCACCGTTCTGGTCCTGGCGGCCAAAGCGGACGTGAACGGAGCCCTTCCTGCAGCTTTCGGCCTGGTGGCGGCCGTCGCCTACCATCACTACGACACGGTGTACCGCATCCGCGGCAACGCCGGAGCGCCCCCGGCCTGGCTGGTGCGCGCCATCGGGGGGCACGAAGGACGGACGCTGCTCGTCACCGTCCTCGCCGCGGTGCTCTCCGCCTCGCAGTTCACGGTCGCGCTCACGGCCCTCGCCGTGGCCGTGGCCCTGGTGGTGCTCGTCGAGAGCATCCGCTTCTGGGTGACCGCTCACTTGGGCGGCGCACCCGCCGTACACGATGAAGGAGAACCCGCATGATCGGCCTCGTGCTGGCGGCCGGCGCCGGACGGCGTCTGCGTCCCTACACCGACAGCCTTCCCAAGGCTCTGGTGCCGGTGGGACCCGCGGGCATAGAAGGCGAACCCACGGTTCTCGACCTCACCCTCGGCAACTTCGCCGAGATCGGCCTGACCGAGGTCGCGATCATCGTCGGCTACCGCAAGGAAGCCGTGTACGCGCGCAAGGAGGCCCTGGAGCAGAAGTACGGCCTCAAGCTCACCCTCATCGACAACGACAAGGCCGAGGAGTGGAACAACGCCTACTCCCTGTGGTGCGGCCGTGACGCCCTCAAGGGCGGTGTGATCCTCGCCAACGGCGACACCGTCCACCCGGTCTCCGTCGAGAAGACGCTGCTCGCCGCCCGCGGCGACGGCAAGAAGATCATCCTCGCCCTGGACACGGTCAAGCACCTGGCCGACGAGGAGATGAAGGTCGTCGTCGACCCCGAGAAGGGCATGACGAAGATCACCAAGCTGATGGACCCCGCCGAGGCCACCGGCGAGTACATCGGCGTCACCCTCATCGAGGGCGACGCCGCCCCCGAGCTGGCCGACGCCCTGAAGACCGTCTGGGAGACGGACCCGCAGCAGTTCTACGAGCACGGCTACCAGGAGCTCGTGAACCGCGGCTTCCGTATCGACGTGGCGCCGATCGGCGACGTCAAGTGGGTGGAGATCGACAACCACGACGATCTCGCCCGCGGACGGGAGATCGCGTGCCAGTACTGACCCGGCTGATTCCCTCGCCGGTCGTCGTGGACATCCGCCCGGGTGCCCTCGACGACCTGGCCTGTGTGCTCGCCGACGAGCGCATCTCGCACTCCGGCAAGCTCGCCATCGCGGTGAGCGGCGGCTCGGGTGCGCGGCTGCGCGCGCGGCTCGAACCGACGTTGCCGGGGGCGACCTGGTACGAGGTCGGCGGCGGCACTATCGACGACGCGGTCCGGCTGGCGAGCGACATAAAGGCCGGCCACTACGACGCGGTCGTCGGGCTCGGCGGCGGCAAGATCATCGACTGTGCCAAGTTCGCGGCGGCACGCGTCGGCCTTCCGCTGGTCGCCGTCGCCACCAACCTCGCGCACGACGGTCTGTGCTCGCCGGTCGCCACCCTCGACAACGACGCGGGCCGCGGCTCGTACGGAGTGCCGAACCCGATCGCGGTCGTCATCGACCTCAACGTGATCCGCGAGGCCCCCGTCCGCTTCGTGCGCTCCGGCATCGGCGACGCCATCTCCAACATCTCGGCGGTCGCGGACTGGGAGCTCTCCAACCGCGTCAACGGCGAGAAGATCGACGGCCTCGCCGCCGCCATGGCCCGCCAGGCGGGCGAGGCGGTGCTGAGGCACCCGGGTGGCATCGGCGACGACGGCTTCCTGCAGGTCCTGGCCGAGGCGCTGGTGCTCACCGGTATCGCCATGTCGGTGTCGGGCGACTCCCGCCCCTCCTCCGGCGCGTGCCACGAGATCAACCACGCCTTCGACCTGCTGTTCCCCAAGCGCGCCGCCGCCCACGGCGAGCAGTGCGGACTGGGCGCGGCCTTCGCGATGTACCTGCGCGGAGCCCACGAGGAGTCGGCCTACATGGCCGAGGTGCTGCGTCGGCACGGGCTGCCGGTGCTGCCGGAGGAGATCGGCTTCACGGACGACGAGTTCGTCCGCGCCGTGGAGTTCGCTCCCCAGACCCGGCCCGGCCGCTACACGATCCTCGAACACCTCGACCTGACAACCGACCAGATCAAGGACATCTACGCCGACTATGTCAAGGCCATCGGTAGCTGAACTCCGCCCCGTCGTTCACCCCGCGGGGGTGAAGGACAGGCGCAGCGGTGAGCACTGGATGGGACGCCTCTACATGCGCGAGGTGTCCCTGCGGGTCGACCGCTACCTGGTGAACACCAGGGTCACGCCCAACCAGCTCACGTACCTGATGACCGTCTTCGGCGTGCTCGCGGCCCCGGCACTCGTCGTGCCGGGGATCCCGGGCGCCGTGCTCGGCGTGGTGTGCGTCCAGATGTACCTGCTCCTGGACTGCGTCGACGGCGAGATCGCCCGCTGGAAGAAGCAGTACTCACTGAACGGCGTCTACCTGGACCGCGTCGGCGCCTACCTCACCGATGCCGCGGTGCTCGTCGGCTTCGGCCTGCGCGCCGCCGACCTGTGGGGCAGCGGCCGTATCGACTGGCTGTGGGCGTTCCTCGGCACCCTCGCCGCGCTCGGTGCGATCCTGATCAAGGCGGAGACCGACCTCGTCGGTGTCGCCCGCCACCAGGCCGGGAAGCCCCCGGTCAAGGAGGCCGCGTCCGAGATGCGCTCCTCCGGCATGGCGCTGGCCCGCAAGGCCGCCGCCGCGCTCAAGTTCCACCGTCTGGTCCTCGGCATCGAGGCGTCCCTGCTGATCCTGGCCCTGGCGATCGTCGACCAGGTCCGCGGCGACCTCTTCTTCTCCCGGCTCGGCGTCGCGGTGCTGGCCGGCATCGCGCTGCTGCAGACCCTGCTGCACCTGGTGTCCATCCTCGCCTCGAGCAGGCTGAAGTGAGCGGCATGGACTCTGCACCGGCATCCGCGCCGAAGGTCGGCGCGGTCATCATCACCATGGGCAACCGCCCCGACGAGCTGCGGGCCCTGCTCGACTCGGTCGCCAAGCAGGACGGCGACCCGGTCGAGGTCGTCGTGGTCGGCAACGGCTCACCGGTCCCGGACGTCCCCGAAGGCGTCCGCACCATCGAGCTGCCCGAGAACCTCGGTATCCCCGGCGGCCGCAACGTCGGCATCGAGGCCTTCGGCCCCAGCGGTCGCGATGTCGACATATTGCTCTTCCTCGACGACGACGGCCTCCTCGCCCACCACGACACCGCCGAGCTGTGCCGGCAGGCCTTCGCGGCCGACCCGAAGCTCGGCATCATCAGCTTCCGCATCGCCGACCCGGACACCGGCGTCACCCAGCGCCGCCACGTCCCCCGGCTGCGCGCCTCCGACCCGATGCGCTCCTCCCGGGTCACCACCTTCCTCGGCGGCGCGAACGCCGTCCGCACCCAGGTCTTCGCCGAAGTCGGCGGGCTGCCGGACGAATTTTTCTACGCCCATGAGGAAACCGACCTGGCATGGCGGGCCCTCGACGCGGGCTGGATGATCGACTACCGGTCCGACATGGTGCTGTACCACCCGACGACCGCTCCCTCGCGGCACGCGGTCTACCACCGCATGGTCGCCCGCAACCGCGTCTGGCTCGCCCGCCGCAACCTCCCCGCCCTCCTCGTCCCGGTCTATCTGGGCGTGTGGATGCTGCTCACCCTCCTCCGGCGCCCGTCCCGCCCCGCCCTGAAGGCATGGTTCGGCGGATTCAGGGAAGGCTGGACCACCCCGTGCGGTCCCCGCAGGCCCATGAAGTGGCGTACGGTGTGGCGGCTGACTCGACTGGGCCGACCTCCTGTCATCTGACAAGCTCGACCCTGAGAGTGACCGGGCCGCACCCTGGCCCCAGGTACATGCCAGGCCCGCACACGCTGCGCATCTCGAAGACGAAAGTTTCAACTGGTGAGTGAGACAACGCACGACGGCGGTGTCGCGGTGAGCGCGCCTCCGTCGCCCGACGAGGGACTCACGGCGGCCCAGCTGGCCGCCAAGTACGGGCTGTCCGTGAGCGGCGCCCGGCCCTCGCTGTTCGAGTACGTCCGTCAGCTCTGGGACCGGCGGCACTTCATCCTCGCGTTCTCGCGGGCGAAGCTGACCGCCCAGTACAGCCAGGCGAAGCTCGGCCAACTGTGGCAGGTGGCGACGCCGCTGCTGAACGCGGCCGTGTACTTCTTCATCTTCGGCCTGATCCTCAAGGCCAACCGTGGCATGGAGCGCGAGGTCTACATCCCGTTCCTCGTCACCGGCGTGTTCGTGTTCACCTTCACCCAGAGCTCGGTGATGGCGGGCGTACGCGCGATCTCCGGCAACCTCGGCCTGGTCCGGGCGCTGCACTTCCCGCGCGCCTCGCTGCCGATCTCCTTCGCGCTGCAGCAGCTCCAGCAGCTGCTGTTCTCGATGATCGTGCTGTTCGTCGTGGCGGTCGGCTTCGGCAGCTACCCGAGGATGTCCTGGCTGCTGATCGTGCCGGTGCTGGTGCTGCAGTTCCTCTTCAACACCGGCCTCGCGCTGATCATGGCCCGTGCGGGCGCCAAGACCCCGGACCTGGCCCAGCTGATGCCCTTCGTGATGCGTACGTGGATGTACGCGTCCGGCGTGATGTTCTCCATCCCGATCATGCTGGCGGACAAGCCGGACTGGATCTCCACCGTCCTGCAGTGGAACCCGGCCGCCATCTACATGGACCTGATGCGCTTCGCCCTCATCGACGGCTACGGCCGTGAGAACCTCCCCCACCACGTCTGGGCGGCCGCGCTCGGCTGGGCCGTGCTGTTCGCCGTGGGCGGCTTCGTGTACTTCTGGAAGGCGGAGGAGAGGTACGGCCGTGGCTGAGCAGAAGACGGATGCCCGCATCCCCACCGTCATCGCCGACGAGCTGCACATCGTCTACCGCGTCAACGGCGCCAAGACCGGCAAGGGCAGCGCCACCGCGGCCCTCAGCCGCATCCTCAAGCGCGGCGAGGAACGCGGCGTACGCAAGGTGCACGCCGTGCGCGGCGTCTCCTTCGTCGCCTACCGCGGCGAGGCCATCGGCCTGATCGGCTCCAACGGCTCCGGCAAGTCGACCCTGCTGCGCGCCATCGCCGGCCTGCTCCCGGCGGAGAAGGGCAAGGTCTACACCGACGGCCAGCCCTCGCTGCTCGGTGTGAACGCGGCCCTGATGAACGACCTGACCGGCGAGCGCAACGTCATATTGGGCGGCCTCGCCATGGGGATGTCCCGCGAGGAGATCAAGGAGCGCTACCAGCAGATCGTCGACTTCTCCGGCATCAACGAGAAGGGCGACTTCATCACCCTGCCGATGCGTACGTACTCCTCGGGCATGGCGGCCCGGCTGCGCTTCTCCATCGCCGCCGCCAAGGACCACGACGTCCTCATGATCGACGAGGCGCTGGCGACCGGCGACCGCAAGTTCCAGAAGCGCTCCGAGGACCGGATCCGCGAGCTGCGCAAGGAAGCCGGCACCGTGTTTCTCGTCAGCCACAACAACAAGTCGATCCGCGACACCTGCAACCGCGTCCTGTGGCTGGAACGCGGCGAGCTGCGCATGGACGGACCGACGGACGAGGTCCTCAAGGAGTACGAGAAGTTCACGGGCAAGTAGTCCACCCGGCCATGGGCCGTACGGCCCATCGCGCTTCCCGAGGCCCCGCCGGAACTGCCGCGGCGGGGCCCGCGTCTGCAAAGGAAACGTCAACTCCGGCTGGCTTCAGGAATCTTGACACCAATCGGTGTGTTGTTGTGATGTGCAGGACACCCCCACGGGCCCTACCCCGTTGTACAACGTAAGCTGTACCGGTGCCGAAACGCGGCAAGTGGGGCGATAAGGCGCGACACCCTCTCTCCGGGCTGCGGCGCGGACTGCCGGGCGGCGTGTCCGAAATAGTATGCATTGGGTCGGCGGTGTAGAACGGGAGATGTGACGGCAATGGCTACGGAAACTCCCCAGCTCAACGCAGCAGCCTGTGCCGTCCGTGCCCCGGGCAGTCCGCGGTGACGGGAACCGGCGCACGCGCGGGTGACCCAGAGCGCGGGACGCTCGACAAGGCCGCCGCGGAGAACTTCCCCGTGGCGCCGTTCTTCCTGCCCAGGGCCTGGCGCGCCGACCTCATGGCTGTGTACGGCTTCGCCCGCCTCGTCGACGACATCGGCGACGGCGATCTCGCTCCCGGCGGTGCCGACGCCCGTCTGCTCGGCGTGTCGGCCGAGGAGGCCGAGGACCGCCTGGTCCTTCTCGACGCCTTCGAGGCCGACCTGCGCCGGGTATTCGACAGCACCCCGCGTCACCCCCTGCTGCGCCGCCTCCAGTCGACCGTCCGCCGCCGCTCGCTGACCCCCGAGCCGTTCCTCGGCCTGATCGCCGCCAACCGCCAGGACCAGCTCGTGGGGCGGTACGAGACCTACGACGATCTCCTTGCCTACTGCGAACTGTCCGCCAACCCCGTCGGCCGTCTCGTCCTCGCCGTCACGGGTACCGAGACGCCCGAGCGGATCCGCCGCTCCGACGCGGTGTGCACGGCGCTGCAGATCGTCGAGCACCTCCAGGACGTCGCCGAGGACCTCGGCCGTGACCGGATTTATCTGCCAGCCGCGGACATGAAGCGCTTTCACGTGGACGAAACCGATCTCGCGGCGAAAACGGCAGGCGCATCGGTGCGCGCCCTGGTTGCATACGAAGCCGAACGTGCCCAGCACCTCCTGAATGAAGGCACCCCCCTGGTGGGTAGCGTCCACGGCAGGCTCAAGCTGCTGCTCGCGGGTTTCGTGGCGGGGGGAAGAGCGGCGATCCGTGCGATCGCCGCCGCCGAATACGACGTACTTCCCGGCCCGCCCAAGGCCAGCAAGCTCCGGTTGCTGCGCGAGGTGGGCGTGACTCTGCGAGGAGAGGGGTGATCCGGACCGTGGAGTCTGCACCACACGCGTCCGCACCGGTACTCGCCGCCTACAGCTACTGCGAGGCCGTCACCGGACAGCAGGCCCGTAACTTCGCCTACGGCATCCGACTGCTGCCCACGCCCAAGCGCCGCGCGATGTCGGCGCTGTACGCGTTCTCGCGCCGCGTCGACGACATCGGCGACGGCGCACTGACCGACGAGGTCAAGGTCGCCAGACTCGAGGACACCCGGGAGCTGCTGACCCGGATCCGCGACCGGGCGGTCGACGAGGACGACATCGACCCCGTGGCCGTCGCCCTGGCCCACGCCGCCGACACGTTCCCGATCCCGCTCGGCGGCCTGGACGAGCTCATCGACGGCGTCCTGATGGACGTGCGCGGCGAGACCTACGAGACCTGGGACGACCTGAAGGTCTACTGCCGCTGTGTCGCCGGTGCCATCGGGCGGCTCTCGCTCGGTGTGTTCGGCACCGAACCGGGGGCGCGCGGCGCCGAGCGCGCGCCCGAGTACGCCGACACGCTAGGGCTCGCACTGCAACTCACCAACATCCTGCGGGACGTTCGCGAGGACGCCGAAGGAGGGCGCACCTATCTGCCCTCCGACGACCTCGCCAAGTTCGGCTGCTCTACCGGCTTCAGCGGGCCGACACCACCGGAGGGCTCCGACTTCGCGGGCCTCGTGCACTTCGAAGTGCGTCGGGCCCGCGCTCTTTTCGCCGAGGGCTACCGGCTGCTCCCCATGCTCGACCGGCGCAGCGGCGCCTGCGTGGCCGCCATGGCCGGCATCTACCGCCGGCTCCTCGACCGCATCGAACGCGACCCGGAGGCCGTGCTGCGCGGCCGCGTCTCGCTGCCCGGGCGCGAGAAGGCGTACGTCGCCGTGCGCGGCCTGAGCGGTCTGGACACCCGGCACATGACCCGCCGTACCGTCAGGAGGCGTGCCTGATGGACATTCCGGTCCAAGGTGATGCCATCGGGGAAAAGCGGCGGGCAACCCTCCGCTGTCAGGCCGCGTCCCTGACTGAGACGACCGGCCGTGCAGCGTTCAAGCACCGGCACGACGGTCGCGCAGGGGAGGGTGCACGATGACCGACGGCATGCGGCCCGAAGAGGCGCTCGCGGACGTCCCCGGAGGCTCCGGGCGGGACGCCGTCGTGGTCGGTGGTGGGCTCGCCGGCATCACCGCCGCGCTCGCGCTCGCCGACGCCGGAGTGCGCGTCACCCTGATCGAGGGCAGGCCGAGACTCGGTGGCCTGGCCTTCTCCTTCCAGCGCGGCGAACTCACCGTCGACAACGGCCAGCATGTGTACCTGCGCTGCTGCACCGCCTACCGCTGGTTCCTCGACCGGATCGAGGGGTCGGCGCTGGCGCCGCTGCAGGATCGTCTCGACGTGCCCGTACTCGACGTGGCGCGGCCCGAGGGGCGGCGGCTCGGCAGGCTGCGGCGCGACGCGCTGCCCGTACCCCTGCACCTGGGCCGGAGCCTGGCGACGTATCCGCATCTGTCACTCGCCGATCGCGCCAAGGTCGGTCGTGCCGCGCTCGCGCTCAAGGGGCTCGACCTCGCCGATCCGGCCCTGGACACCCAGGACTTCGGCAGCTGGCTGGCCGCGCACGGTCAGTCGGCGCGTGCCGTCGAGGCCCTGTGGGACCTGGTCGGGGTCGCCACCCTCAACGCGGTCGCGGGCGACGCCTCGCTCGGGCTCGCCGCGATGGTGTTCAAGACCGGTCTGCTGTCCGACCCGGGCGCGGCCGACATCGGCTGGGCGCGCGTCCCGCTGGGCGAACTGCATGACCGGCTGGCCCGCAAGGCGCTCGACTCGGCGGGCGTCCGTATCGAGGTCCGTACACGCGTCACCTCCATCTCTACTGACGAGAACGGGCGTTGGAGCGTTCAGGTTCCCGGCGAGACGCTCCACGCGGACGCCGTCGTGCTCGCCGTGGCGCACCGCGAGGCGTACGACCTGCTGCCCGAGGGCGCCCTGGACGCGCCGGAGCAGCTGCTGGAGATCGGCACGGCGCCGATCCTCAACGTCCATGTGCTGTACGACCGCAAGGTGCTCGGCCGGCCGTTCTTCGCGGCCCTCGGCACCCCCGTGCAGTGGGTCTTCGACCGGACCGACGCCTCCGGGCTGCGGGAGGGCCAGTACCTCGCCCTGTCCCAGTCTGCGGCGCAGGACGAGATCGACGAGCCCGTCGCCGCACTGCGCGAGCGGTATCTGCCCGAGCTGGAGCGGCTGTTGCCCAGGGCGCGCGGCGCCGAAGTGAAGGACTTCTTCGTGACCAGGGAGCGCACCGCGACGTTCGCTCCCACTCCCGGTGTCGGGCGGCTGCGGCCCGGCGCCCGTACCAAGGCCCCCGGCCTCTACCTGGCCGGAGCGTGGACCGCCACAGGGTGGCCCGCGACCATGGAGAGTGCGGTCCGCAGTGGCGTGAGTGCGGCCGGCGCCGCGCTGAGCGCCCTGGGCCGGCCCCGCCCCAGCCACCTCTTCGACGTCGAGGAGGCGGCGTGATGCTGAACCAGCACACGGCGGCAGGCCCCCGCACCCCCGGTACCGCAACAAGAGGAGAGACTGTGCCCACTGTGCCCCCGGCCGAGAAGGCCGCTCGAGAGACCGCGGTAGACGTTACCGCGCTCCTGGAGCGCGGGAGGACCCTGGCCACACCGGTACTGCGGGCGGCGATCGACCGCCTGGCCCCTCCCATGGACACCGTTTCCGCCTACCACTTCGGCTGGATCGACGCCGACGGAAACCCCACGGCCGGCGACGGCGGCAAGGCCGTACGCCCCGCCCTCGCGGTGCTCTCCGCCGAGGTCACCGGCGCCGCGCCCGAGGTAGGCATTCCCGGCGCCGTCGCGGTCGAACTCGTCCACAACTTCTCGCTGCTGCACGACGACCTGATGGACGGCGACGAACAGCGCCGCCACCGTGACACGGTCTGGAAGGTGCACGGCCCCGCCCAGGCCATCCTCGTCGGCGACGCCCTGTTCGCGCTGGCCAACGAGGTGCTGCTGGAGCTCGGCACGGTAGAGGCCGGCCGCGCCACCCGCCGCCTGACCACCGCCACCCGCGCCCTGATCGACGGTCAGGCGCAGGACATCTCCTACGAACACCGCGACCGCGTCAGCGTCGAGGAGTGCCTGGAGATGGAGGGCAACAAGACCGGCGCCCTGCTCGCCTGCGCCAGCTCCATCGGCGCCGTGCTCGGCGGCGCGGACGACCGTACCGCCGACACCCTGGAGAAGTACGGCTACCACCTGGGCCTCGCCTTCCAGGCCGTCGACGACCTCCTCGGCATCTGGGGCGACCCGGTCTCCACCGGCAAGCAGACCTGGAGCGACCTGCGCCAGCGCAAGAAGTCCCTGCCGGTCGTGGCCGCGCTCGCGGCGGGCGGGTCCGCCTCCGAGCGGCTCGGCGAGATCCTCGCCGCCGACGCCAAGAGCAGCGACTTCGAGAACTTCTCCGAGGAGGAGTTCGCCGCCCGCGCCGCCCTCATCGAGGAGGCCGGCGGCCGCGAGTGGACCGCCGAAGAGGCACGCCGTCAGCACACCGTCGCCGTCGAGGCCCTCGACGCCGTCGACATGCCCGAGCAGGTCCGGGCGCAGTTCACGGCGCTCGCCGACTTCGTCGTCGTACGGAAGAGATGATCACCACCGGGCGAAAAGAGATGATCAGTATCGGTCGAATAGCCCTCGCGTAGTCGCCGGCCGGTGCGGCGGGAACCAGCGCACCGGCCGACGGCGGACCCACAGCAGACGCACTACCTGTAGCACTGCACGAAGGGGAAGCCATGACAGCGACGACCGACGGAAGCACCGGGGCACTGCCGCCCCGGGCAGCCGCGGCCAGCGACACCGACACGCAGACCCCCGGGGCGGCCGGGGTACACGAAGCCGCCGTGCGCGCGGTCCGGAGTGCCACCGACTTCCTGCTGGCGAAGCAGGACGCCCAGGGCTGGTGGAAGGGCGACCTCGAGACGAACGTCACCATGGACGCCGAGGACCTGCTGCTCCGCCAGTTCCTGGGCATCCGCGACGAGAAGACGACGCAGGCCGCCGCGCTCTTCATCCGCGGCGAACAGCGCGAGGACGGCACCTGGGGCACCTTCTACGGCGGCCCCGGCGAACTCTCCACCACCGTCGAGGCGTACGTCGCGCTCCGCCTGGCCGGTGACGCGCCGGACGCCCCCCACATGGCGAAGGCCTCCGCCTGGATCCGCGAGCAGGGCGGCATCGCCGCAGCGCGGGTCTTCACCCGGATCTGGCTGGCCCTGTTCGGCTGGTGGAAGTGGGAGGACCTGCCGGAACTCCCGCCGGAGCTCATCTACTTCCCGAAGTGGTTCCCGCTCAACATCTATGACTTCGGCTGCTGGGCCCGGCAGACCATCGTCCCGCTGACCATCGTCTCCGCGAAGCGCCCGGTACGGCCCGCCCCCTTCCCGCTCGACGAACTGCACACCGACCCGGACAACCCCAGTCCGCCCAAGCCCCTTGCGCCGGTGGCCAGTTGGGACGGCGCCTTCCAGCGGCTCGACAAGGCCCTGCACCAGCTGCGCAAGGTCGCCCCGCGCAGACTGCGCAAGGCCGCCATGAACAGCGCCGCCCGCTGGATCATCGAGCGGCAGGAGAACGACGGCTGCTGGGGCGGCATCCAGCCGCCGGCCGTCTACTCGGTCATCGCGCTGCACCTGCTCGGCTACGACCTCCAGCACCCCGTGATGCGCGAGGGGCTGGCGTCCCTGGACCGCTTCGCCGTCTGGCGCGAGGACGGCGCCCGGATGATCGAGGCCTGCCAGTCGCCCGTGTGGGACACGTGCCTGGCGACCATCGCGCTCGTCGACGCGGGGCTGCCCGCCGACCACCCGCAGCTCGTCAAGGCCGCGGACTGGATGCTGGGCGAGGAGATCGTCCGCCCCGGCGACTGGGCCGTACGACGGCCGGGGCTGCCGCCAGGGGGCTGGGCCTTCGAGTTCCACAACGACAACTACCCCGACATCGACGACACCGCCGAGGTGGTCCTCGCGCTGCGCCGGGTCAAGCACCACGACCCTGAGCGGGTGGAGAAGGCGATCGGCCGGGGCGTGCGCTGGAACCTCGGTATGCAGTCGAAGAACGGGGCGTGGGGCGCCTTCGACGTCGACAACACCAGCCCGTTCCCCAACCGGCTGCCGTTCTGCGACTTCGGCGAGGTCATCGACCCGCCGTCGGCGGACGTCACCGCGCACGTCGTCGAGATGCTCGCGGTCGAGGGGCTCGCCCACGACCCACGCACCCGGCGTGGCATCCGGTGGCTGCTCGCGGAGCAGGAGCCGGACGGCTCGTGGTTCGGACGGTGGGGCGTCAACTACGTCTACGGCACCGGATCCGTCGTCCCGGCCCTGGTGGCCGCGGGGATCCCGGGCTCCCACCCGGCGATCCGCCGCGCCGTGACCTGGCTGGAGTCCGTCCAGAACGACGACGGCGGCTGGGGCGAGGACCTGCGCTCCTACAAGTACGTCAAGGAGTGGAGCGGCAAGGGCGCCTCGACCGCCTCGCAGACCGCGTGGGCGCTGATGGCGCTGCTGGCCGCGGGGGAGAAGGACTCCCAGGCCGTCGAACGCGGCATCGAGTGGCTCGCCGCCACCCAGTTGGAGGACGGCTCCTGGGACGAGCCGTACTTCACCGGGACGGGCTTCCCCTGGGACTTCTCGATCAACTACCACCTCTACCGGCAGGTGTTCCCGCTGACCGCACTGGGCCGGTACGTCCACGGGGAGCCCTTCTCCGACCGGCACAAGGGGAGCTGATGAGCACCCCGCCCGCCCCGGCCCCGCTGCTGATCGCCTGCGCGCTCGGCATCGAGCAGTTCGCCCTGCGCACGAGCGACCGGGGCGGGGCCGACGGGCCAGTCACCGTACTCCGTACGGGCATGGGGCCCCGGGCGGCCGAGCGCTCCGTCACCCGGGTCCTGGCCGACCCCGCCCTCAGCGGGGCCGCCGTGCTGGCCACGGGTTTCTGCGCCGGGCTCGCTGCGGACATGCACCCCGGTGACCTGGTCGTCGCCGAGGAGACCCGGGATCCGGCGGGAACCGTTCCGTGCGTCGGAACCGACCTCCTCGTCAAGGAGCTGGTGCGCGCCGTCCCCGGCCGCACGGTCCACACCGGTCCACTCACCGGCTCCGACCACGTCATCCGTGGTCAGGAACGGTCCGGTCTGCTCTCGACCGGCGCAATCGCGGTCGACATGGAGTCGGCGGCCACGCTCCTGAGCGCCGTGCGTGCGGGCGAGCGCCCGGTTGCGGCCGTCCGGGTGGTCGTGGACGCTCCAGAACATGAACTCGTCCGGATCGGCACGTTGCGCGGTGGAATATCAGCTTTCCGCGTTCTTCGTTCCGTTCTGCCTGCTTTCTATGAATGGCACCGTTCTTTGCTGCTCCCCAGGAGGTGAGCCAGATGGCCATGCCGCTGCGTCAGTCCATCAAGGTCGCTACTTACTTGGCCGAACAGAAGCTGCGCAGGCGGGACAAGTTTCCGCTCATCGTCGAGTTGGAACCGCTCTACGCCTGCAATCTGAAGTGCGAGGGCTGCGGCAAGATCCAGCACCCGGCCGGAGTGCTGAAGCAGCGCATGCCGGTCGCGCAGGCCGTGGGAGCGGTGCTCGAGTCCGGCGCGCCGATGGTGTCCATCGCCGGCGGTGAGCCGCTGATGCACCCGCAGATCGACGAGATCGTGCGGCAGCTGGTGGCCAAGCGGAAATACGTCTTCCTGTGCACCAACGCGCTGCTGCTGCGCAAGAAGATGGACAAGTTCAAGCCCTCGCCCTACTTCGCCTTCGCCGTGCACATCGACGGCCTGCGCGAACGCCACGACGAGTCGGTGGCGAAGGAGGGTGTGTTCGACGAGGCGGTGGAGGCCATCAAGGAGGCCAAGAAGCGTGGCTTCCGGGTCACCACCAACTCCACCTTCTTCAACACCGACACCCCGCAGACCATCATCGAGGTCCTCAACTACCTCAACGACGACCTGAAGGTCGACGAGATGATGATCTCGCCCGCCTACGCCTACGAGAAGGCCCCCGACCAGGAGCATTTCCTCGGCGTGGAACAGACCCGCGAGCTGTTCAAGAAGGCCTTCGCGGGCGGCAACCGGCGCCGCTGGCGGCTGAACCACTCCCCGCTGTTCCTCGACTTCCTCGAGGGCAAGGTCGACTTCCCGTGCACCGCGTGGGCGATCCCGAACTACTCCCTCTTCGGCTGGCAGCGCCCCTGCTACCTGATGGCCGACGGGTACGTGCCGACGTACCGTGAGCTGATCGAGGACACCGACTGGGACAAGTACGGCCGCGGCAAGGACCCGCGCTGCGCCAACTGCATGGCGCACTGCGGCTACGAGCCCACCGCCGTCCTCGCCACCATGGGCTCGCTGAAGGAGTCGCTGCGCGCCATGCGCGAGACGGTCTCCGGGAACCGGGAGTGACGTCATGACCGCCATCCCCTTGGGCGTTCCCGAGGTACCGGTCCGGCCGATCGCCGAGCGGCGTGTGTCGCGGCAGATCCAGGTCGGTCCGGTGGCGGTCGGGGGCGGGGCCCCGGTGTCGGTGCAGTCGATGACGACGACGCGTACGTCCGACATCGGCGCCACCCTCCAGCAGATCGCCGAGCTCACGGCCTCCGGCTGCCAGATCGTCCGGGTCGCCTGCCCGACGCAGGACGACGCGGACGCGCTCGCGACTATCGCCCGCAAGTCGCAGATCCCGGTGATCGCGGACATCCACTTCCAGCCGAAGTACGTGTTCGCCGCGATCGAGGCGGGCTGTGCGGCCGTACGGGTCAATCCCGGCAACATCAAGCAGTTCGACGACAAGGTCAAGGAGATCGCACGGGCCGCCAAGGACCACGGCACACCGATCCGCATCGGCGTCAACGCCGGCTCGCTCGACAGGCGGCTGCTGCAGAAGTACGGCAAGGCGACCCCGGAAGCGCTCGTGGAGAGCGCCCTGTGGGAGGCGTCGCTCTTCGAGGAGCACGACTTCCGGGACATCAAGATCTCGGTGAAGCACAACGACCCCGTGGTGATGGTCAACGCCTACCAGCTGCTCGCAGAGCAGTGCGACTACCCGCTGCACCTCGGGGTGACCGAAGCCGGTCCCGCCTTCCAGGGCACGATCAAGTCGGCGGTGGCCTTCGGTGCCCTGCTGTCGCGGGGGATCGGCGACACGATCCGGGTGTCCCTGAGCGCGCCGCCCGCCGAGGAGGTCAAGGTCGGGATCCAGATCCTGGAGTCGCTGGGTCTCAGGCAGCGGCGCCTGGAGATCGTCTCCTGTCCCTCGTGCGGTCGTGCGCAGGTCGACGTGTACAAGCTGGCCGACGAGGTCACAGCCGGCCTGGAAGGCATGGAAGTGCCGTTGCGGGTAGCCGTCATGGGCTGTGTGGTCAACGGTCCCGGCGAGGCGCGAGAGGCCGATCTGGGGGTGGCCTCCGGCAACGGAAAGGGCCAGATCTTCGTGAAGGGCGAGGTCATCAAGACCGTCCCCGAGTCGAAGATCGTCGAGACCCTGATCGAAGAGGCGATGAAGATCGCCGAACAGATGGAGCAGGACGGGGCCGCATCGGGCGCCCCCACCGTCACGGGGAAACCGGCAGTGACTGTGAGCTGAAGCAAGGCACGGACCGAGAGGGGGCCCGAACGTGACGATTCTGGAGAACATCCGGGGACCACGTGACCTGAAGGCGCTGTCCGAGGCGGAACTCGGTGAACTGTCCGAGGAGATCCGGGAGTTCCTGGTGCACGCGGTCGCCAGAACCGGCGGACACCTCGGGCCCAACCTGGGGGTGGTGGAACTCTCCATCGCGCTCCACCGGGTCTTCGAGTCGCCGGTCGACCGCATCGTCTGGGACACCGGTCACCAGAGCTACGTACACAAGCTTTTGACGGGACGTCAGGACTTTTCCAAGCTGCGCGGCAAGGGCGGCCTGTCCGGCTACCCCTCGCGCGAGGAGTCCGAGCACGACATCGTCGAGAACAGCCATGCCTCCACCGCGCTCGGCTGGGCCGACGGGCTCGCCAAGGCCCGTCAGGTGCAGGGGGAGAAGGGGCACGTCGTCGCGGTGATCGGCGACGGGGCGCTGACCGGCGGGATGGCCTGGGAGGCGCTCAACAACATCGCGGCGGCCAAGGACCGGCCGCTGATCATCGTCGTCAACGACAACGAGCGGTCGTACGCCCCGACCATCGGGGGTCTGGCGAACCACCTCGCGACCCTGCGCACGACCGACAGCTACGAGAAGGTCCTGGCCTGGGGGAAGGACGTACTGCAGCGCACGCCTGTCATCGGCAACACGGTGTACGAGGCCCTGCACGGTGCGAAGAAGGGCTTCAAGGACGCGTTCGCGCCGCAGGGGCTCTTCGAGGACCTGGGGCTGAAGTACGTCGGCCCGATCGACGGGCACGACATCGGGGCCGTCGAGTCCGCGCTGCGCCGGGCCAAGCGCTTCCACGGACCCGTGCTCATCCACTGCCTCACGGAGAAGGGCCGCGGCTACGAACCCGCCCTCGCGCACGAGGAGGACCACTTCCACACCGTCGGCGTGATGGACCCGCTGACCTGCGAGCCGCTCGCGCCGTCCAACGGGCCGTCCTGGACCTCGGTCTTCGGCGACGAGATCGTGCGGATCGGTCAGGAGCGGGAGGACGTCGTGGCGATCACGGCGGCCATGCTGCACCCCGTCGGGCTCGGCAAGTTCGCGGAGCGGTTCCCGGACCGGGTGTGGGACGTGGGGATCGCCGAGCAGCACGCGGCCGTGTCGGCGGCGGGGCTGGCGACCGGTGGGCTCCATCCCGTCGTCGCCATCTACGCCACCTTCCTCAACCGCGCCTTCGACCAGCTGCTGATGGACGTATCGCTGCACCGGTGCGGGGTGACCTTCGTGCTGGACCGGGCCGGTGTCACGGGTGCCGACGGGCCCTCCCACAACGGCATGTGGGACATGTCGATCCTCCAGGTCGTGCCCGGCCTCAGGATCGCCGCGCCGCGCGACGCCGACCAGCTGCGGGCCCAGCTGCGGGAGGCGGTGGCCGTCGACGACGCGCCGACCCTCGTGCGGTTCCCGAAGGAGTCGGTCGGTCCGTCGATCCCGGCGGTCGACCGGGTGGGCGGCCTGGACGTGCTGCACAGGGACGCGGGCGAGTCGGACGTCCTCCTCGTCGCCGTCGGCGTGATGGCGCCGGTGTGCCTCCAGGCCGCCGAACTGCTGCAGGCACGCGGCATCAACTGCACCGTCGTCGATCCCCGGTGGGTAAAGCCGGTCGACCCCGCCCTCGCGCCGCTCGCCGCCGATCACCGGTTGGTGGCCGTCGTCGAGGACAACAGCCGGTCGTCCGGAGTCGGCGCCGCCGTGGCGCTGGCGCTGGCCGATGCCGAAGTCGACGTACCCGTACGGCGGTTCGGCATCCCGGAGCAGTTCCTCGCGCACGCCAAGCGGGGCGAGGTGCTCGCCGACATCGGCCTCACGCCCGTCGAGGTCGCCGGACGGATCAGCGCGAGCCTCGCCCTCAAGGAGGCCGAGGACACCCTGGCCGGCACCGAGCGGGCCGACGGCGGCCAAAGCGGGCGTGGTCGTGACGGTCGTAGTCATGAGGGTCGTAGTCATGACGGTCCTACCGTCGTGCCAGTCGAGGAGAAAGCCGAATGACCACGGAGTTCGACCTCGGCAGACTCCTCGCCGAGCGCGGAGCCGAGCGCTACGAGCTGCACAGTAGGTATTTGAATCATCAGCTCCCGCGCATGCTGCACACCATCGGTTTCGACAAGGTCTACGAGCGGGCCGAGGGCGCGTACTTCTGGGACGCGGACGGCGACGACTACCTCGACATGCTCGCCGGGTTCGGGGTGATGGGCCTGGGGCGCCACCACCCCGTCGTCCGTAAGGCGCTGCACGACGTCCTCGACGCCTCCCTCGCCGACCTGACCCGCTTCGACTGCCAGCCGCTGCCCGGGCTGCTGGCGGAGAAGCTGCTCGCGCACAGTCCGCACCTGGACCGGGTGTTCTTCGGCAACAGTGGGACGGAGGCGGTGGAGACCGCGCTGAAGTTCGCGCGGTTCGTCACGGGGAAGCCGCGGGTGCTGTACTGCGATCACGCGTTCCACGGGCTGACCACCGGTTCCCTGTCCGTCAACGGGGAGTCCGGCTTCCGGGACGGCTTCGCCCCGCTGCTGCCGGACACGGCCGTACCGCTCGGTGACCGCGACGCCCTGGCACGGGAGCTGAAGAAGGGCGACGTGGCCGCCCTCATCGTCGAGCCGATCCAGGGCAAGGGCGTGCACGAGGCCCCGCCCGGATATCTGCGGGCCGCCCAGGAAATGCTGCACCGGCACAAGGCGCTGCTCATCGCCGACGAGGTGCAGACGGGGCTGGGCCGGACCGGCGACTTCTACGCCTACCAGCACGAGGACGGGGTCGAGCCGGACCTGGTGTGCGTGGCCAAGGCGCTCTCCGGAGGCTATGTGCCGGTGGGTGCCACCCTCGGCAAGGACTGGATCTTCAAGAAGGTCTACTCGTCCATGGACCGCGTCCTCGTCCACTCGGCGAGCTTCGGCTCCAACGCGCAGGCCATGGCGGCCGGGCTCGCCGTGCTGTCCGTCATGGAGAACGAGCAGATCGTCGCGAACGCGCGGGCGACGGGGGAGCAGTTGAAGTCCCGGCTCGCGGCGCTGATCGACAAGTACGAGCTGCTCGCCGACGTCCGTGGCCGGGGCCTGATGATCGGCATCGAGTTCGGGCGTCCCGACTCGCTGAAGCTGCGGAGCCGCTGGACCATGCTGCAGGCCGCGCGCAAGGGCCTGTTCGCGCAGATGGTCGTCGTACCGCTGCTGCGGCGGCACCGCATCCTCACCCAGGTCTCCGGGGACCACCTGGAGGTGATCAAGCTGATCCCGCCGCTGATCATCGGTGAGCGGGAGGTGGACCGGTTCGTCGACGCCTTCACGGACGTGATGGACGACGCGCACAGCGGTGGCGGACTGATGTGGGACTTCGGCAAGACGTTGATCAAGCAGGCGGTGGCCAACCGGTGAGTCGGCGGCAGTTGGGCTTTTGCCTCAGAGGCAAGAAATTTGCCGATGGGGCAAACCTTCGGCTGAATGGAGAGTATGAGCTCTCCCGAGACCGAGACCGAGGCCGAGGCCGAGGCCGAGCCGGAGCCCGGTGTCGCCGCCGAGCCGGCGAACGCGCCGGCCGAGGCCCTTCCCGCGGTCGCGCCCCAGCTCCGCGCGCTGCGCCGCCGCGCCTCCCTCACCCTGGAGGCCGCGGCCCGCGCCGCCGGGCTGTCGCCCGCCCACCTCTCCCGCCTGGAGACCGGGCGGCGCCAGCCCTCGCTGCCGATGCTGCTCGCGCTCGCGCGTATCTACGGTACGACCGTCTCCGAGCTGCTCGGCGAGACGGTCGCCGACCGGGACGCCGTCGTGCGCGCCGCCGACATGGAGCCGACCGCGGCCGGTGGTTGGACGTACTGGCAGGCGGGCGCGTCCGGGCGCGGGATGCAGGCCCTGCGGGTCCATGTGCCGTACGGCTCGCAGGGCGACATCGTGCGCGTGCACCCCGGCGAGGAGTGGCTGTACGTGCTCAAGGGGCGGCTGCGGCTGCGCCTCGGGGACACCATGCACCGGCTCGCTCCCGGTGACAGCGCGCACTTCGACTCGCTGACCCCGCACCGGATCGCCGCCCAGGACGAGGGCGGGGTCGAGCTCCTCTTCGTCCACACCCTGCTGCAGAGCCCCACGGCCACGCTGTGCCTGGGCCCCACCCCTGGAGAGACGCCATGAGCGACATGGAGGAGAAGTTCCCGCGCGCCCTGTGGGTGCGGCTCATCATCTACATCGCGGTGGGGCATCTCTTCGCGGCGTTCATCTACCTGCTGTTCGAGGCAGGAGCGAAGTAGCGGCAGGGATGAGGCAGAGGGGCGCGGCGGTCGCCCGGCAGCGGCCGGGGCTCAGTCGAGCAGCCGCGCGCGCAGTCGCTCGCGGGCCTCCGGGGTGATGCGCAGGCCCTGCTCCAGGTAGGTGTCGACGCCGCCCCACGTCTCCTCGATCGTCTCGAAGGCCGCCGTCAGGTACTCGGCGCGCGCGTCGAACAGCGGGCTGAGCAGTTCCATGACCTCGGGGGAGTAGGCCGAGGCGGCGCTGCTGCTGCGGTGCACCTTGTAGCGGCGGTGCTTGGCGTTGGACTCCAGGTAGTCGGCGAGGATCGCCTCGCGTTCGACGCCGAGGGCGAGCAGCGTCACGGCGATGGAGAGGCCGGCGCGGTCCTTGCCCGCCGCGCAGTGCATGAGGGCGGGGACGCTGTCCTGCGTGAGCGCCTGCAGTACCTGGGAGTGCTCGGTCGTGCGCTCCTTGATGATCCTGCGGTACGAGTCGATCATCCGGTTCGCGGCCTTGCCGTCCGCGAGGATCTCCCGCAACTGGTCGATGTCGCCGTCGCGCACCATCTTCCAGAACTCGGCGCCGTCCGCCGGATCGCTCAGCGGCAGGTTCACATTGCGCACACCCGGCAGCTCGACGTCCGGACCCTCGAGCTTCTGGTCGGCCGCGTTGCGGAAGTCGAAGATCGTGTGCAGGCCCAGGGAACCCAGGAAGGCGGCGTCCTCCTCGGTCGCGTGTGCGAGGTGGCCGCTGCGGAACAGCACCCCGTACCGCACCCGCCGTCCGTCCACGGTCGGAAGGCCGCCCACATCCCGGAAGTTGCGGACTCCGGCCAGCTCGGGCTCGGTCGACGGGATCTGCTGCGTCACGGGGGCTCCTCCCAGTCGGCCCCGCCGACGCGGCTCGGCGGTGCGGCCGACGGGGTGCGCTCTCGACCATACGACATGGATTCCTGGGGCAATGAGTTGTCCACAGGCGTTGCATCTGAGGCTCGCGGCCCGTGATGATGTTCCGGCTTGATCGGACCTGTTCGAATATGTGAGGGCTTGATGCTGGAGATCTCCGACCACGGGCGTACCTGGGTTCTTTCCGGGCCGACCAGCAGTTACGCCCTCCGTCTCACGGACGGCGACGAGCTGCTGCACATCCACTGGGGCCCGCGCATCGCGCTCGCCGACGCCGAGGAGCTGGCCGCCCGCCCGCTTCCGGCGTACCGGGGCTTCGAGTCCCAGCTCGACGGGCACGAGGAGTACCCGGTCGAGGGCGGCCCCCGCTTCGTACGGCCGGCCCTGTCCGTGCGCACCGACGAGCGGCGCGGCACCGAGTGGACCTTCGAGACGTACGAAACCGCGGGCGCCGCGGACGCAGAGGAGCTGCGGCTGCGGTTCCGGGACGGCGGGCTGGGCATCACGCTCCACTACCGGATGCGCGACGACGTCGTGGAGCGCTGGGTGACCCTGGACAACCAGGGGCCCGACCTGGAGCTGCTGCGCGCCGACTCGGCCACCTGGACCCTGCCCGACCGCGAGGACTGGCGGCTGTCGCAGTTGCACGGACGCTGGGCCGCGGAGTCCCGGCTGACGCAGTCGTCCCTCACCTACGGTGAGAAGGTCCTCGGCAGCCGTCGCGGCCACACCGGGCATCCGCTTCTGCCCTGGGTCGCGCTCGACACCGACGCCACCGAGGAGAGCGGCGAGGTGTACGGCTGCGCCCTCGGCTGGTCGGGCTCCTGGCGGATCGCGGTGGCCCAGCTGCCGGACGCACGCGTGCAGATCACCGGCGGGGTCGGCTACGACGACTCGGGGCTGCTGCGGCTGGCGGCGGGGGAGTCGTTCGTGACGCCGGTCTTCGCCGGGCTGTGGAGCGACGGTGGCTTCGGGGGCGCGAGCCGGGCCTGGCACGCCTATCAGCGCGCCCACGTGATCCCTGACGCCGATCAGGACCGGCCCGTGCTGTTCAACTCGTGGGAGGCGACCGAGTTCGACATCTCGGAGGAACAGCAGGGCACCCTTGCGCGGCGGGCCGCGGCCATCGGTGTGGAGCTGTTCGTCGTCGACGACGGCTGGTTCGGGGTGCGCACCAGCGACCGCGCCGGACTCGGCGACTGGACGCCCAACCCCGACCGCTTCCCGAACGGCCTCAAGCCGCTCGCCGACTACGTGCACGCCCTCGGCATGCAGTTCGGCATCTGGGTCGAGCCGGAAATGGTCAATCCGGACAGCGAGCTGTACCGCGGCCACCCGGAATGGGTGCAGTACCAGACCGGACGAAAGCGGACGGAGTTCCGCAATCAACTCGTACTGAACCTCGCACGCGAAGATGTCCAGGAGTACCTCTGGAACCAGCTCGACGGGCTCCTCTCCAGCGCCCCCATCGACTACGTGAAGTGGGACTTCAACCGCTGCTTCACCGACGCGGGCTGGCCCGGCGAGGTGTACCCGCAGCGGCTCTGGGTCGACCACGTGCACGCCTTCTACGCCCTGCTGGACCGGCTGCGCGCCGCTCACCCGGGTGTCGCCTTCGAGTCCTGCTCGGGTGGCGGCGGCCGGATCGACCTGGGTGTGCTCAGTCGTACGGACCAGGTGTGGACGTCCGACAACACCGACCCGCTCGACCGGCTCGCCATCCAGCACGGGTTCAGCCAGATCCATCCGGCGCGGGTCATGGCCGCGTGGGTCACCGACAGCCCGAACAACCAGCTCAACGGCAGGGTCAGCTCGCTGCGGTTCCGGTTCGTGAGTGCCATGGCGGGCGTGCTCGGCGTCGGCGGCGACCTCGCGCAGTGGACCGAGGCGGAGCTCGCCGAGGCGCGGGAATGGGTGGAGCTCTACAAGGAGATCCGGCCCCTCGTGCAGCGCGGAGACCTCTACCGGCTGCGGCCTCCGCGGGGCGGGCTGAGCGCGGTGCAGTACGTGCTCGGCGACGAGACCGTCGTCCTCGCCTGGCTCCAGGCGCAGAGCTACGGCGAGGCCGTACCGGCGCTGCGGCTGCGGGGGCTCGACCCGACAGCGTCGTATGAATGCCGCGAAACGGGCGAAGTTCACCGAGGTGCCGTATTGCTGCATCACGGACTGCGCACCGGATTGCGTGGCGACCTCGATGCGGCAGTTATCCGACTGCGTCGCATCTAGTGGTTCTGTCCGAATTGGCGCCTTCATTCCAACTCGCCCTGACCTGGGGAAAGCTGGAGCCGGGTCACGTGAGGAGCGTCATATTCGTGACCGAGCGTCGCCCGTCATGTTCACGTAATTCACGTGATTTTCAAGGGGTTTTGTGTCGGGCGACGCACCCATAATTCACTCAGGGTGACCGGGAATTCCCACAAGGGATCAACAGGAACGCATTCGGACGGAACCTCTCACTTGTTCCCGTGCGTCTTCCTCGCTTACGTTCGCCACCAATCCGGACGGACGCCGAATCCTGCCGCCGACCGGAGCCCGCACCGACTCACCCGACCATGGCAGGAGCGGGGGACCCACAGGTAGAACCGCCTGTTCCGGTCTCCGGAACAGGCTAGGGGTAAAGCCGCGTTCGCCGCGGCCGGGCATCTCCAGTCCGCACCCGACAGCTCACCTCGCAGGCGCCGGAGAGGAATTCGCCATGCCCGCGAAGGGTAAGCACCGCCGCCCGAAGTCCCCCCGCTTCACCCGCTCCATCGCCGTCGCCGGAACCGGCGGCGCCGCTCTCGCCCTCCCGCTCTTCGGGGCCACCGGCGCCCACGCCGCTCCTTCGCAGGCCGCTTCGGAAAAGGCCGTTCAGTCCCTTCCGGTCGCAGAGAAGAAGGTGGCCGAAAAGAAGGATGCCGCGCAGAAGACGGCTGTGCGGACCTATGCGGTGAAGGTCGGCGACTATCTCTCGAAGATCGCCGACGAGCAGAACGTCAGCGGTGGCTGGAAGAAGCTCTACGCCGACAACCGCGAGGCCGTCGGCGAGAACCCGTCGCTGATCCACCCCGGTCTGAAGCTCACGATCGGCGGCAAGAAGGCCGCGACGAGCGCCCCCAAGTCGTCGCCGTCGTCCCCCTCTTCGTCCTCCTCGTCCTCGAAGTCGTCCTCGAAGCCGTCGTCGGACTCGTCCGCCGCGAAGTCCTCCGCCCCGAAGACGGCCAAGGCCGCCGAGAGCGCCGACACCGCCGGCGCCGCCAGTGGCTTCAGCGCCCCCGTCTCCGCGGCCTCCGTCGCCACCGCGTACAAGGTGGCGGGCAGCATGTGGTCGAGCGGCTACCACACCGGCGTCGACTTCGCCGCCGCGACCGGCACCCCGCTGAAGGCGGTCGGCGCGGGCACCGTCGTCTCCGCCGGCTGGGGTGGCGCGTACGGCAACCAGGTCGTCATCCGGCTCGCCGACGGCTACTACGCCCAGTACGGCCACCTCTCCTCGCTCTCCGTCTCGCCCGGCCAGACCGTGACCGCGGGGCAGCAGATAGGCCTCTCCGGCGCGACCGGCAATGTGACCGGCCCGCACCTGCACTTCGAGATCCGCACCACGCCGGACTACGGCTCGGACGTGGACCCGGTCGCCTACCTCCGCTCCAAGGGTGTCGCCATCGGCTGACCCCCGCCGAAGCCTCACCTGACACGCCACCGAAGGCCGGACCCCGATCCCCGGGTCCGGCCTTCGGTGTGTCCGGGTGTCGACAAAGAGGGGGTGATCGGGGGGGAGTGATCTCCGCTCGGCCGCTGCAAGCGCTTTCTGGCGCCTCAACGTCCCTATGAAGGAGTCCCGTTCGTGACGACCACGCGCAGAGCGTTCGGAATCCTGGCCGCCGGTGCCGCTCTGGGGGCACTGGCTCCCGCGGGCGCGGCGAGTGCCGCGCCCCACCGCAGGCTCGTCGCCCACGACGACTTCCGCCACGGCCTCGCCCAGTGGCTGACCGAGTTGCAGGACGGTGGCACGGTCACCGCGTCACGCGGTGTGCTGGAGATCGACGTGCCGAGCGGTGCGACGGTGTGGTTCAGGAAACGCCTCGAAGGGCCGTACGTCCTCGAGTACACGGCCACCGCCGTGTCGGAAGGCGGGGCCAACGACCGCGTGTCCGACCTCAACAACTTCTGGAACGCCACCGACGTCCGTTCCCCGGACGACCTGTTCGCCACGCGCCGGGACGGTGCGCTCGCCGAGTACGACTACCTCAAGACCTATTACGCCGGTTACGGCGCCAACTACAACACCACGACGCGACTGCGCCGGTACGTCGGCGAGGCCGGAGTCCGCCCGCTGATCCACGACTACACCGAGCCGCTGCTGGTGCCCAACCAGCCCAACCGGGTCCGTGTCGTCTCCGACGGGGCGACCGTGCAGTGGTGGAACAACGGACGGCTCGTCTTCGACTACGTCGACCAAGAGCCTTACCGCAGTGGGCACTTCGCGTTCCGGACCGTTTGGAGTCACTTCCGGATCAGCTGCTTCCGGGTGTGGCGGTTGAGCCCACAACGCCCCTGATCAGAGGAGTATTCCAGGTTTGGCCAACACTTTAGGAGTGGCTTATCTCACCGCGCGTCAACCCTTCCTTACGGTCGCGTAGGTCACATTCGAAGGTGAATCATGCCTGTGTGGCAGGCGATTCGAAGAGTGACAGCAGATCAGAGATCGGGTCGTACGTCGCGGTGGGGGACAGCTTCACCGAGGGCGTCGGCGACCCCGGCCCCGACGGGGCGTTCGTCGGCTGGGCCGACCGGTTCGCGGTACTGCTCGCGGACCGGCGACCCGAGGGCGACTTCAAGTACACCAACCTCGCCGTGCGCGGCAAACTGCTCGACCAGATCGTGGAGGACCAGGTCCCGCAGGCCCTGGAACTGGCCCCGGACCTGGTCTCGTTCTGCGCGGGCGGCAACGACATCATCCGGCCCGGCACCGACCCCGACGAGGTGGCCGAGCGCTTCGAGCGGGCTGTCGTCCGGCTCACCTCCGCCGTCGGCACCGTCATGGTGACTACCGGCTTCGACACCCGTGGCGTGCCCGTGCTGAAGCATCTGCGCGGCAAGATCGCCACGTACAACGGCCATGTGCGGGCCATCGCCGACCGGTACGGCTGCCCCGTCCTGGACCTGTGGTCCCTGAAGACCGTCCAGGACCGCCGGGCCTGGGACGACGACCGGCTCCACCTGTCTCCCGAGGGGCACACGCGCGTGGCGCTCCGCGCGGGTCAGGTCCTCGGCCTGGAGGTTCCGGCCGACCCGGACCAGCCGTGGCCGCCGCTCCCGCCCCGCGGCACCCTCGAGATACGCCGGGACGACGTCCACTGGGCGCGCGAGTACCTGGTGCCGTGGATCGGACGGCGTCTGCGGGGCGAGTCGTCGGGCGACCATGTGACGGCCAAGGGGACGCTGTCGCCGGACGACATCAAGATGCGGATCGAATCGGTGGCTTGAGACGGTGCCTCGGCGGTGTGGGCCGTGCCCTGTTGGAGGGGGTGCGGCCCACGCGGCTGTCGTGGCCGTGGTGAACCGGACGGGGTTGTTGTGGCCGTGGTGAACCGGACGCGGCTGTCGTGGCTGTGGTGAAACCGGGTGCCCTGCGATCGGCGACCTCACCGCGCCGACGCGGTCAACGCCTCCCGCTCCAGCCCCAGTTCCCGGGCGAGCGCCTCGTCCACCCACTCCTGGGCACGCGCGCGTGACACCGCGCCCGGGTACGACGTCAGCTGTACGGCGAGCCCGTCGAGCAGAGCCGTGAGCCGTAGGGCCGTGCCGGCGGGGTCGGGGCAGCGGAACTCGTCCGCGGCCACGCCCTCCACGATGACCTCGGCGATGGCGGCCTTCCACTGCCGGTCCAGTTCCCTTGTGACCTCCTGCAGCGCGGGCTCGCGCAGCGCCGCCGCCCAGCCCTCGATCCACAGCCGCCAGCCCTTGGCCTGCCCGGTCGGCGCGTACCAGCGCACCGCCGCCCGCAGCCTGCGCAGCGCCGTCGTACGGCGACCGAGGAGCCTGCGCAGCCGGGCCAGGTCGCCCTCGGCCGCATGGGTGAACGCGGCCGCGACCAGCTTCTCCTTCGTGGCGAAGTGATAGAGCACCAGCGCGTTGCTCACCCCGAGTGCCGAGGCCACGTCGGCGATCCTGACCGCCGCCACGCCCCGCGCCTCTATCTGCTCCACGGCGGCCCGCAGCAACTCCTCACGCCGCTCCGCCACGCTCAACCGCACTCTACCCACTCCGTCACCCTAGGCCCTGTCGGCCAATTCCCGCCTGCCCGGCGGCGCCTGGCACGCACGCTCGCCGCGGTCGAAACGCCCACGTGACCTCTCCCCGCCCCCGCGCGAACCGGCTTCGCCGAGCTCTCGCGGGGACCCCCATCGCCGCCGGCCGGGCCCGCCCTCCGGGCGGACGACGGGAGTTTGCCGACGGGCCCCAGCCTCGCCAAGGGCCATTCCCGAGCCCTCCCCGGGCCGTTCCCGTGCTGTGGTCGGGCGCAGGCCCTGTCCGCCCGTAACCGAGGTCGAGTAGTGGCTGTGCGCCGCGCGTGGTGACGGCGTCACCGGTGCCAGCCGAACCGTTCGGCGATCACTGGCAGCCGGTCCGCCGCGATGGCGTGCGCGGCGGACCGGGGTGATGTTCCGTCGGCCTCGGCGCGGGCGAGGGTGAGGTCGGTCAGGGCGCGCATCGAGCGTCTCGTGTGGGCGAAGGCCTCGTCCGCGTCCGCGCCGATGTCGCCGAACAGCGTCCACCACCACCAGGCGTTCGTGGCCGAGTTGACCACGACGTCCGGCAGTACCGTGACGCCCCGCTCGGCGAGCAGCTCCTCCGCCTCGGGCCGTACGGGCATGTTGGCCGCCTCGGCGATCCAACGGGCCGTGATCACCCCCTGGTTGGCCGCGTCGATCGCGTACGACACGGCTGCCGGGACCAGCACCTCCGCCTCGGCCGACAGCCAGGCGTCGCCCGGCAGTTCGCGGTCGCCGGGGCGCAGCGCGGCGCGGTCGACGGTGCCGTACGCGTCCCGCGCCGCGAGCAGTGCCTCGATGTCGAGGCCCGCCGGATTGGCGATCGTGCCCTTGATGTCGGCGACGGCCACGACGGTGAGCCCCGCGCGCGTGAGGAAGCGCGCCGTGGCGCCGCCCATGGTCCCGAGGCCCTGCACGGCGACGCGGGTCCTCCAGTACGGCACCTCCGCCCGGTCCAGGGCCGTGAGCACCGACTCGGCGACCCCGCAGCCGCCGACCAGCTCGTCCAGCCCGATGCCGTCCACCTCGACCGCGAACGCGTCCGCGAGCCGCCGCCGGGCGCCGGCCTCGTCGTCGAGCAGCGGATACACCGCCTGGACGGACGAGACGAGCCCTGCCTCGGCCGCCGCCCGGTCGACCACGTCCTGGGAGAGGCCGAGGTCCTCGCCCGTGGTCCAGAAACTCTCGATGTACGGCCGCATGCTCCGCAGGTAGCGGACCAGGATCCCGTACGCCTCCGGATCCCGGGGATCGCAGTCGATGCCGCCCTTTGCACCGCCCAAGGGGACGTAGCGCGCCTCGGGGTCGTAGTGCAGGGCTTCCTTCATGGTCATGCCGCGGGCGAGCCCGGCGACCTCGTCCAGCGTGCAGCCCGGCCGCATCCGCAGCCCACCGCTGGACACGCCGCGCACCAGCCGGTCCACGACCAGGAAGCCCTGGCGGCCGGTGACGTGGTCGGTCCAGGTGAGCGACAGGAACGGGGTGGGGGTGGTCATGGGGTCTCCGGTGGGGAGGAGTGCTGCGCGCCGTGCGCGGGTTACTGAACGACGGGTCAGTATCGAAGTCGAGGCGGGGACATGTCAACGGTCCGGATGGCAGCCCAGGGGAACTAACCAGGGGCACGCGGGGTTGTCGGAGGGGCCGACCATAATGGAAGGCCTCACCGACTCCACCTGGAGGTACCGTGGCCGGTTTCCGTTTCCCGAGCTCCGGGCTGCGTGCCCTGCGGCCCGAGGCCTTCGGCGTGGACCCGAGCGGTGAGCGCATGGCGCGCATCCGCAGATCGCCGCACTTCAGGGACGGGGTCTTCCAGAATCCCGGAGGCACCGCCCGGACCCGCCCATCCGGGTCGATGCTGGAGTTCGCCAAGGTCTTCTTCGACAAGGACACCCGGCCCCGGCGTGCCCCGAAGGGCACCGTGCCGGTGCACCCCACCACATACGCTGACCTGGCCAAGCCTCCCGCCGGCGGGCTGCGCCTGACCTGGATGGGGCACTCGAGCATCCTCGCGGAGATCGACGGCCACCGCGTGCTGTTCGACCCGGTGTGGGGCGAGCGCTGCTCCCCCTTCCCCTTCGTCGGGCCCAAGCGGCTGCATCCCGTGCCCCTGCCGCTCGCCGCACTCGGCCCGGTGGACGTCGTCGTCATCTCGCACGACCACTACGACCACCTCGACCTGCCCACGATCAAGGCACTGGCCGGCACGGACACGCTCTTCGCCGTACCGCTCGGCGTCGGCGCCCACCTCGAGCACTGGGGCGTGTCCGCCGACCGGCTGCGCGAGCTGGACTGGCACGAGACGACGAAGGTCGGCGGACTCACGCTGACCGCCACCCCTGCCCGCCACTTCTGCGGCCGCGGACTGCGCAACACGCAGCACACCCTCTGGGCGTCCTGGGCCGTCGCGTCGGACGAGCACCGGATCTACCACAGCGGTGACACCGGCTACTTCGAGGGCTTCAAGGACATCGGCGCCGAGCACGGGCCGTTCGACGCCACGATGATCCAGGTCGGCGCCTACTCGGATTTCTGGCCCGACATCCACATGACGCCGGAGGAGGGCGTCAGGGCCCACCTCGATCTGCAGGGCGGCGATCCGGCCGTGGGCGTCATGCTGCCGATCCACTGGGGGACCTTCAACCTGGCGACGCATCCGTGGGCGGAGCCCGGGGAGTGGATGATGCGGGCCACGCACAAGGCCGGCGTCACGATGGCGGCCCCGCGCTGCGGCGAGCCGTTCGAGCCGGCCTCCGTGCCGCCCGTGACGCCGTGGTGGCGCGAGGTGGCCCAGGCGCCCGCCGAGGGGTGGCCGGTATGGCCGCCCGTCGCGCCGGCAGCGGACGGTACGGCGGCTGCGTCGACGCCGGACGGCACGCCGGTCGCGTCGACGCCGGACAGCGCGGCGGTCGTCCAGGGCAGCCCGGACGTCGCGGACGTCGGCTGAGCGCGCCCTCGCGGGACGGTTCGCGCCGGGCGCGTAGGAGTGCGTCGGGGCGCATGCGGGGGCGGCGTGCGCTGCTACGGCCGGTGACGTGCCGGGGGACGGAGAGCCGGACGCGCCGGTGCTGAACCGTCCCTGCCGGGACGATCGCGAGCAGGGAAAACGGGAAGTCCACTAGGGGTGGGGCGCAGGACGTGCCCCACCCCTGATTTTTCTTCGTGACCACTTCTGACCAGGTCCGATCGTTCGAGTGCTCCATGTGGGCGAAAGGTGGAGCCGGTTATCGGTCTGTCGTACGAGACCTCATACCAGAGCGGGACGCTGCCTGCGCGACTTTGTCAACTGCCCACCGCACATGATGCGGAGACGACTACTGTGAGTGTCCGTCGGGCGACGCGGAGCCGAAATCGCGTCGGCTCTGTCGACCGACATCGCGATGGCGCATGCCCCGGGCCGCGCAGACCGCGCGCACCCCCAAGGCTCCCGACCGACGGACCAGTACGAGGACCCCGATGTCTCAACTCCGCGCCCCGGCCGCACGCGCAGACCGCCGTGAGGGCGGGCGTCACGGGCGCCCGGCCGGCCGCACCGCACCCGCGCTGCCCGAGACCCACATACGGCCCCAACTGCTGCGTCTGGCCGTGCTTCCGCCCGTCGCGGTGGCCCTCAGTGCCTGTGCGGCCGTGCTGTTCGTGGTGCGCACCACCGGAGCGCGGCCGAGCCTCACCCTGTGGGCCGTACTCTCCGGCGCGCTCTCGGTGACCCTCGCAGGCATCCTGATCGCCGCAGTGGCCGCCAACCGCACCGCCAGGTCCGTGAGCGACCGCATCGGCGCACTGCGCCGCAGCAGCGCGCGCGGCGAAGCCGATCTGCGGGCTCTCGTCGAGACACTGCGGCGCGGCGACGGCCCGCCGAAGCGCAAGTCGCGCAGCGGTCCGCCCGAGGGCGCCGACGACTTCGAACTGCTGGCCGCCGACCTGGCCCGTGCGCACGACGGAGCCGTCGCCGCCGTCGTCCAGGCGTCGCAACTCTCCAGCCAGGCAGGCAGCGAACAGAAGCTCGAGGTGTTCGTCAACCTCGCCCGGCGCCTGCAGTCGCTCGTGCACCGCGAGATCTCGATCCTCGACGAACTGGAGAACGAGATCGAGGACCCCGACCTGCTCAAGGGCCTCTTCCACGTGGACCACCTCGCCACCCGCATCCGCCGCCACGCCGAGAACCTCGCCGTGCTCGGCGGCGCCGTCTCCCGCCGGCAGTGGAGCAATCCCGTCTCCATGACCGAGGTGCTGCGCTCGGCCATCGCGGAGGTGGAGCAGTACTCGCGGGTCAAGCTCGTGCCCCCGATCGACGGCACCCTGCGCGGGCACGCCGTCGCCGACGTGATCCATCTGCTGGCCGAACTCGTCGAGAACGCCACGGTGTTCTCCGCCCCGCACACTCAAGTGCTCCTGCGCGCCAACCTCGTGACCTCGGGGCTCGCCGTCGAGGTCGAGGACCGCGGGCTCGGCATGCCCGTCGCCGAGCAGAACCGGATGAACGCCCTGCTCACCGACCCCGACCAGGTCAACGTCGCCAGCCTGCTGGCGGACGGGCGCATCGGGCTGTTCGTCGTGTCGCAACTCGCCAAGCGGCACGGCATCCATGTGCGCCTCCAGACCAACATCTACGGCGGTGTCCAGGCCGTACTCGTCGTGCCGCAGGGGCTGTTGGGAACGGAGCCCGGGGCTCGGGGAAGCGCGGGGCGGGCACCGGAGTCGCAGGAGGGTCACGGTGCGGCGGGCACGGCCGCACCGCCGAACTCCCCGTCGCAGGCACGTCCGCAGCAGACGCCGGTGCCGCCCCAGCAGCATCGGCAGCCCGCGTCGGCCGCGTCGGCGGGCGGGCAGCGCGGTGCGGCCGAGGCGCCGTCGGGGACGCCGGGGGCGCCGCGTCGGCCGCAGCCACCAACCGGCGTGAGCGGCGCGGCTGCTCGGGCCAACGGCAGCGGGCCGGCGCCGCTGCCCGTGCGCGGTGCCGGTGGAGAGCGGTCCAACCCGGCTGAGGCGCGGCCCGGCATCAGGCCCGACGAGCGCCGGATCGTCGAGGAGAACACGGCCACACCGCCGACTCCGCGCAGCAGTGCGGTCCGCGGCACCATGGACAAGCCCCAACTGCCCCGGCGCCGCGCTCAGGAACACATCGCGCCCCAACTCCGTGACGGCCCCGCACCACGCCAGGAATCCGACTACCTCGCCGGGCACGACCCGGGGCTGATGGCGGCGTTCCAGCGGGGCATCGGGCTCGCCGAGACGCAGCAGCACATGGAGGCGGCGCACATGGATGCGGCGCACATGGATGTGGCGCACATGGATGTGGGACATGTGGAGGCCGGGGACCGGGACACCGGACGCCTGGACACGCGGCATGTGGAGGCCGGCCGACTGGATGCCGGGCATGCGGACGCCGGACCCATGGATGGCGAGCACATGGGTGGCGGCTACATGGCCGGGGACGCCACCGAGTTGGGGCGTAGGGATCCCGGACCTGGGGAGTCTCGGCATGGGCATCTGGGTGGCGGACACATGGATGTGGGGCATATTGGCGCGGGCCACATGGACGCCTCCTACACGACGTCCGGCGGCACGACCCAAATGGCGTCGGGCCACATGGCATCGAGCCACATGGCGTCAGGCCACACAGCCTCCGGGCACACAGCGTCTGCGCAGGTGGGCTGGACCCATATGGACACGGGCCACATGGACTCGGCACACACCGGCGCCACCCCAGCCCCCACCACCCCCCACCCGACCACTCCCACCTACACGCCCCCACGACACCCGACCCCTGACCCCATGTCCGACCCGGAACCGACCCGCCTGGCCCCCGCCCCCTCCGAGCCCACCCGCCTGGAGTCCGTGCGCCCGGCGTCGATCCGGCTGGAGCCGACGAGCCTCGACCCGGGTCGCACCCAATCCACACGTCTGCGCCCGACTTCCGTGGATGAACTCCACACAGACGTGAACTCCATGGCCCCCCGACCACCCATGGACGTATCACCCATGGACCCGGCCCATATGACCGAGACGCACCCCCGCCCCGCGACCGGAACCGACCACACCACCCGGCACGACGGGAGCGCACCGGCCGGATGACCACGCCCCTGACCAGCTCGAAGTCCGCCTGGAAGGCCACCCCCGTCTCCAGCGCTCCCGCAGACCTTCGTACCTCAAGGAGTCGATCCATCATGGCGAGCGAAGCGCCGACCGCTCATGTGTCCGATCTCGACTGGCTGATGAGTGGCCTAGTGCAGCGCGTACCGCACACCAGCAGCGCGGTACTCCTCTCCTGCGACGGGCTCGTGAAGTCGGTTCACGGCCTCGACCCGGACAGCGCCGACCACATGGCAGCCCTGGCCTCCGGCCTGTACTCCCTCGGCCGCAGCGCCGGGGTCCGCTTCGGCGACGGCGGTGACGTGCGCCAGGTCGTCGTCGAGCTCGACTCGACGCTGCTGTTCGTGACCACGGCCGGTTCCGGCACCTGTCTCGCCGTGCTGGCCGGCCGCGAGGCCGACGCGGCGGTGCTCGGCTACGAGATGGCGATGCTGGTCAAGAGCGTCCGCCCGTACCTGGTCACCGCCCCCCGTCAGCACTCCGTCGAACCCTCGGCGATGAGGCCTTGAACGTGACGGCGGCCGGCGACGGGCCCTGGCTCGACGACGCGGCCGGACGGCTGGTGCGCCCTTTCACGGTCAGCAACGGCCGTACCCGGCCCACCGTCGCGCTCGATCTCATGTCGCAGGTGATGGCCACCGGGGCGACCCCCCTCGGCTACCTCGGCCCCGAGCACGAACAGGCGCTCGACCTGTGCCGGGCCCCCGTCTCGGTCGCCGAGGTCGCCGCCCACCTGAAGCTGCCGGCGGCGGTCACCAAGGTGCTGCTGTCGGACCTCGTCGACGGCGGGGCGCTCACCACCAAGCCCCCCGAGTTCCACCACAACCCGACTGACCGGGCCCTTCTGGAGGCAGTGCTCGATGGACTACGACGACAGCTCTGACCCCTTCCCCACCGCGCTGAAGATCTTGGTCGCGGGAGGGTTCGGGGTCGGCAAGACGACTTTCGTGGGCGCGGTGAGCGAGATCGCGCCGCTCAGTACGGAGGAACTGCTCACCACGGTCAGCGCCGCGACCGACAGCCTGGAGGGCGTCGAGAACAAGGTCGAGACGACGGTGGCCATGGACTTCGGCCGCATCACGCTCGATCCGGAACACGTCCTGTACCTGTTCGGCACGCCCGGACAGGAACGGTTCTGGTTCATGTGGGACGAGCTGTGCGAGGGCGCGCTCGGCGCGGTCATCCTCGCCGACACCCGGCGCCTGGAGGACTGCTTCGCCGCCGTCGACTTCTTCGAGCAGCGCGGCCTCGGCTTCATCGTCGCGATCAACGAGTTCGACGGTTCCTACCGTTACGACCCCGAGGAGGTCCGCGCCGCCATCGACCTCGATCCGGAGATCCCGATCGTCCGCTGCGACGCCCGGATCTCCAGCTCCGGTGTGCAGACCCTGCTGACCCTCGTCCGGCACCTCATCGCCCACACCCCGGCACACGCGCCGAGCCACGGCGCACACATGTGACACCCGCACACACCAGGACGGAACCGCATATGAACCACGCCCACAGTGACGGAATCCGCCCATGAGCTACGGCCCACCCCGCCCGGTCGCTCGCCTGCTGCTCACCCCCGAGGACAAGGAGGCCCCCGCCCGCGCACGGCGGCTGCTCCGACTGGGCCTGGCGGAACAGCCGGACCCCGCCCTCGACATCTTCGCGGACCATCTCGCCGGACTCACCGGGGCGCCGTACGCCATGGTCAACTTCCTGGGTGAGAACCGGCAGTTCTTCGCCGGCCTGCATGTGCGGCACACAGTGCGCCTCACGCGGGCCGACGACACCAAGCCGGAACTGGGCCGCCAATTGGAGCGCGACCATGGGTTCTGCCCCCATGTGGTCGTCCGACGCAAGGCGCTGGTGCTGGAGGACGTCCGCGACTATCCACGGTTCGCGGGAAACCCGATCGTCGACGAGTTCGGCATCCGCTCCTATCTGGGCGCCCCGCTCATCGACAGCACGGGGATGGTGCTCGGCACGGTGTGTGTCGTCGACGTGGAGCCGCGGCCCTGGGGGAGGGCCGGTCTGGAGACCATCAAGGCGTCGGCGGCCGAGCTGGTCACCCGGCTGGAGAGGCGGGCGGTCGACGGTCTCCCGCTGCTCTGACGGCCTGCGCGAGGCAGCGCGGGCCGTGTGGCCCAGCTGGAGGGCCAGGGGATGGTCGCCGAGCTCCACCACAGCCCGCAGCGTCTGACCCCGTTGGGGGACAACTGCCTGGCCCTGCTGGGCGCCCGTTGACCGTCGGCGCCTAGTAGCCGCGCCAGACGTTGTCGAACGCGGCGTCCTCGATCGCCCGCCGCTGCCGCACGGCCTCCAGTTCCATCACGGCGTCGCCGACGGCGGCCAGTACGGTCGCCACCGCCTCGTCGTCGAGCTCCGCAGTGCCGTCGGCCGCTTCGTCGTGGATCCCGGCGGCCGCGGCCAGTGCGGCGAGCACCGGCTCGCCCGACGCCCAGCGCTCCTCGGCCCGCCGCCGGGCCGGCGAGTCGACCGGCTCGGTCCGCCCGGTCCGCAGCGGAAACCGGCGGCCCCGTGGCCGGGTCGTCAGTCCCACCCGCTCCAGGTCCTCCACATAGGCCGAGGACAGCCCGCGGCCCCGGCGCCACAGCCAGTCCTCGACCGACTCGTACGGCTCCTGTCGTACGAGTGCCGCGGTCGCCTCGTCCAGGAGCCGGTCGCCCGTGGGCGCCTGAGCGCTCGGCAGGATGCGGTCGCCGTCCAGGACCAGGGCCCGGCTCTCGATCAGGTCGAACACCTCGGCCCCGGCGAGCGCGAGCGACAGATCACCCTGCTCCACCGGGCGGTCGGGCGCCGCGTCGAGGGCGATGATCGCGAGGTCCCGTGCGGTGGTCATGAGCGGCTCCAGGTCAGTCGGCCGAGTCGGGGCGAGGACGTCGGGCCTGGTCTCGGGGCCGGGCGTCCTGCGTCGATTCTCGCCGCCGTTCGGGATTCGTGTGGTGTACTACGACCATGTGGTGCGGGAAGCCGATCCGCAGCACGGCGGCGGCCCCGACCGCGGCGAGGACCGCGAGGGCGGCCAGGAGCAGGGCCGACCGGTGACCGTCGTGCAGCAGCGGGGCGACGTGAAGAGGGCAGGCCTCGATCCGGCTCACTGGACATCCGGCGGTCAGCAGCGCCGCCGAGCGGGGGAAGCGCGGGGCAGGCGTGAAGGAAAGCTGTGGCGCCGCTTAAGAAATCCTCGATGGACCGGGGCGCCGCCGTACGGCAGATTGCTACGCGATTCCACCCCTCTCCCCGGCCACGGGCTCCTTCGGCATGCCCGGAGCCGGGACTCACCCTCAGGAGCCGTAGCGTTGAAGGCGCTGGTCAAGGAGAAGGCGGAGCCCGGGCTCTGGCTCGCGGACGTCCCCGAACCCGCCGTCGGACCCGGCGACGTACTGATCAAGGTGCTGCGCACCGGCATCTGCGGCACCGATCTGCACATCCGGTCCTGGGACGGCTGGGCGCAGCAGGCGATCCGCACGCCGCTCGTGGTCGGGCACGAGTTCGTCGGCGAGGTCGTCGAGACGGGGCGCGACGTCACCGACGTCAAGATCGGCGACCGTGTCAGCGGCGAGGGCCACTTGGTGTGCGGCAAGTGCCGCAACTGCCTGGCCGGCCGCCGCCATCTGTGCCGTGCCACGGTCGGCCTCGGCGTCGGACGGGACGGGGCCTTCGCCGAGTACGTCGCCCTGCCCGCCGCCAATGTGTGGGTGCACCGTGTGGCCGTCGACCTCGACGTCGCCGCGATCTTCGACCCGTTCGGCAACGCCGTGCACACCGCGCTGTCGTTCCCGCTGGTCGGTGAGGACGTGCTCATCACCGGGGCCGGTCCGATCGGCCTGATGGCGGCGGCCGTCGCCCGGCACGCGGGGGCCCGCAACGTCGTGATCACCGACGTGAGCGAGGAACGGCTGGCGCTGGCCCGCAAGATCGGCGTGAGCCTCGCGCTGAACGTGTCCGAGGCGAGCATCGCCGACGGGCAGCGCGTACTCGGTCTGCGCGAGGGCTTCGACATCGGCCTGGAGATGTCCGGTCGCCCCGAGGCCATGCGCGACATGATCGCCAACATGACGCACGGCGGCCGTATCGCCATGCTCGGCCTGCCCGCGCAGGAGTTCGCGGTCGACTGGGCCCGGATCGTCACCTCGATGATCACCATCAAGGGCATCTACGGCCGTGAGATGTTCGAGACCTGGTACGCCATGTCGGTGCTGCTGGAGGGCGGCCTCGACCTCGCGCCCGTGATCACCGGCCGGTACGGCTACCGCGACTTCGAGGCGGCGTTCGCCGACGCGGCGAGCGGCCGCGGCGGCAAGGTCATCCTCGACTGGACCGCGTAACTCCCCTACCGCGTAAGCACCTTAGGAGCCCCCTCATGTTCGACTCCGTGCGCGACGACCTGCGCGCCACCCTCGACGAGATCCGCGCCGCCGGCCTGCACAAGCCGGAGCGCGTCATCGGCACCCCGCAGTCCGCGACCGTGAACGTCACCGCGGGCGGCCGCCCCGGCGAGGTCCTCAACTTCTGCGCCAACAACTACCTCGGCCTCGCCGACCACCCCGAGGTCGTCGCCGCCGCCCACCAGGCCCTGGACCGCTGGGGCTACGGCATGGCGTCGGTCCGTTTCATCTGCGGCACCCAGGAGGTGCACAAGGAACTGGAGGCCCGGCTGTCGGCGTTCCTCGGCCAGGAGGACACGATCCTGTACTCCTCCTGCTTCGACGCCAACGGCGGTGTCTTCGAGACGCTCCTCGGCGAGGAGGACGCGGTGATCTCCGACACGCTCAACCACGCGTCGATCATCGACGGCATCCGCCTGTCCAAGGCCCGCCGCTTCCGGTACGCCAACCGTGATCTGGCGGACCTGGAGGCGAAGTTGAAGGAGGCGTCCGACGCGCGACGCCGGCTGATCGTCACCGACGGCGTCTTCTCCATGGACGGGTACGTGGCGCCGTTGAGGGAGATCTGCGACCTCGCCGACCGCTACGACGCCATGGTCATGGTCGACGACTCCCACGCCGTCGGCTTCGTCGGCCCCGGCGGCCGCGGCACCCCCGAGCTGCACGGCGTGATGGACCGCGTCGACATCATCACCGGCACCCTCGGCAAGGCCCTCGGCGGCGCCTCCGGGGGCTACGTGGCCGCCCGTGCCGAGATCGTGGCCCTGCTGCGCCAGCGCTCCCGCCCGTACCTGTTCTCCAACACCCTGGCCCCGGTGATCGCCGCCGCCTCCCTGAAGGTGCTCGACCTGCTGGAGTCCGCCGACGACCTGCGCGTCCGGCTGGCCGAGAACACGGCGCTGTTCCGCCGTCGTATGACCGAGGAGGGCTTCGAGATCCTCCCCGGCGACCACGCCATCGCGCCGGTGATGATCGGCGACGCGGCGAAGGCCGCCCGGCTGGCGGAGCTGCTGCTGGAGCGCGGCGTCTACGTGATCGGTTTCTCGTACCCGGTCGTGCCGCAGGGCCAGGCCCGGATTCGCGTGCAGCTGTCCGCCGCCCACTCCACGGACGACGTCAACCGTGCCGTGGACGCCTTCGTGGCGGCGCGGGCGGAGCTGGAGGGCTGAGCCGGAGCGCACGGGGCATTTGAGACAATCGATCGCATGATCGAAGCGCGGCGGCTCCACATCCTCCGGGCGGTGGCCGACCATCGCACGGTGACGGCGGCTGCCGCCGCGCTGTATCTGACCCCGTCGGCGGTCTCCCAGCAGCTGGCCGCCCTGGAGCAGGAGACGGGCCACCGTCTGGTCGAGCGCAGCGCCAAGGGCGTACGGCTGACGCCGGCCGGCGAGATCCTGCTCAGCCACACCAACGCGGTCCTGGCCCAGCTGGAGCGGGCGGAGGCCGAGCTGGCGGCGTACAGCTCCGGCGCGGCCGGCACGGTCACCGTCGCCTCCTTCGCGACCGGCATCGCCCAGGTCGTCGCCCCCGCCGTGGCCCGCCTCGCCGGGTCCGCGCCCGGCATCCGCATCCGGGTGCAGGACGCGGAGGGCGACGCGAGCCTGCCGATGGTGCTCGACCGGCAGGTGGACGTCGCGGTCGCCGTCGAGTACCGGGGGGCTCCGCCCGCCGACGACCCCCGCCTGACGCACGTCCCGCTGTACGCCGAACCGTTCGACGCCGTCGTCCCGGTCACCCACCGCCTGGCCGACACCGCCGAAGTCCCCCTCGCCGACCTGGCCAAGGACCCGTGGATCGGCCCGTACCCCGGCAACCCCTGCCACGAGGTGGTGGTCCTGGCCTGCGAGAACGCCGGCTTCCAGCCCCGCCTCGAACACTCCTCGGACGACTTCCGCGCGGTCGTCGCCCTCGCCTCGGCCGACGCGGGCGTGGCCCTCGTACCGCGCTCGGCACTGCGCGGCATGGACCTCACCGGGGTCGTCGTACGGCCCGTGGACGGGGTGGCACCCACGCGCCGGGTCTTCGCGGCCGTACGACGAGGCGCCGAGGAGCATCCGCTGATCAAGCCGGTGCTCGAGGCGCTCGGGGCAGCGGCGGGGGAGTGAGCCATCCGTAACGCGGATGCTTCATATCTGGGATAGATTCCCGAATATGAAACAGAAGAGTTCCGACGCCGGCGCGCTCCCGGACCCGGTCGACGCCCGCCTCGGCACCCGTCTGGCCGAGCTGCGAGCCGAACGCGGCTGGTCGCTGGGGGAGTTGGCGGAACGCAGCGGCGTGAGCCGCTCGACCCTGTCGCGGGCCGAACGGGCGGAGATCAGTCCCACCGCCTCGCTGCTGAACCGCCTGTGCCATGTGTACGGCCGGACCATGTCCCAACTGCTCAGTGAGGTCGAGTCCGAGCCCGCGCTGCTGGTGCGGGCGGCCGAGCAGCCGGTGTGGGAGGACCGTTCCTCCGGGTTCGTACGGCGATCCGTGTCGCCGCCGCACGCCGGGCTGCGCGGCGAGATCGTCGAGGGGCGGCTCGTGGCGGGCGCCGACATCGCGTACGACCGGCCGCCCGTGCCGGGGCTGGAACAGCACATCTGGGTCCTGGAAGGGGAGCTCGACGTGACGGTCAAGGAGGTCGAGCACCATCTCGGTGCCGGGGACTGCCTGCGGATGCGGGTGTGGGGGCCGACGCGGTTCCGGTGCGCGGGGTCCGAGCCTGTGCGGTATGTGCTGGCGGTGGTGCTGCCGTGAACGTGACGCGCCTCGACGAGCGTCAACTCAAAGACCGCGTGGGGGAGTTGGCGGACCTGCTTGTGGACACCGTCGCGGACGGCGCCTCCGTCGGATTCCTCGCACCGCTCGACCGTGCGGCGGCCATCGACTGGTGGGAGGAGCGCGCTGTCGCTGTCGCCGCCGGGCAGTTGGCGGTATGGGCGGCCCGCGAGAGCGGGCGGACGGTCGGCACGGTCAGTCTGGCCTTCCCCGACAAACCCAACAGCCGCCACCGGGCCGAGCTGGTCAAGCTGATGGTGCATCGCCGGGCGCGGGGGCGGGGCCTCGGCCGCAGACTCCTCACGACCGCGGAACAGGCAGCGATCGATGCCGGGGTCACCCTTCTCCACCTGGACACCGAGACCGACAGCCTCGCCGAGCGCCTGTACGGGTCGGCCGGGTGGACCCGGGCCGGGGTGATCCCCGACTACGCGGCGAGCCCGGCCGGGGTGCTGCGGCCGACGACGATCTACTACAAGTACGTGGGTGCAACCGCTCTCACCAGGTGATTGTCCAGGTGATTGTCAGTGGCAGCCGCTACGGTGCGTTCCATGCCGGATGCCGAAGACGTACGCCGTATCGCCCTGTCTCTGCCGGACACGACGGAGAAGATCGCCTGGAGCATGCCCACGTTCCGGGTCGCGGGCAAGATGTTCGCCACGCTCCCCGAGGACGAGACCTCCATCGCGGTGCGCTGCCCCAAGGAGGAGCGCGACGAACTGGTCCTGGCCGAGCCGGAGAAGTTCTGGATCGCCGACCACGAGGCGCAGTTCGCCTGGGTGCGGGTCCGGCTGGCCGCGCTGGAGGACGAGGCCGAACTCCACGACATCCTCGCCGACTCCTGGCGCCAGGCGGCACCGTCCCGGCTGCTCGACGCGTACCCCGAGCTGGGCCGGCCGGCCGAATAAACGGGTGCGCGACCACCGACCCGAGTGCGGTATTGTTTCCATGCGCGTTCGGCCGGGGGAAACCCCAGGTCAGACGGCATCGGGACGTGGCGCAGCTTGGTAGCGCACTTGACTGGGGGTCAAGGGGTCGCAGGTTCAAATCCTGTCGTCCCGACAGTTCGATGCAGCTGTCATCGCAGGTCAGGGCCTTGGATCACATCATGTGAGACGGGGCCCTCGATCGTTTCCGGCGCTCTTGTCCACTTCGTGATCTGCGCGCCCTCAACCCGCCTCGTCGTCTATCACCACTTTGATCTCCCTGGGGCGTTGGACCCGGGCCTCGGACCGCTTCAGCACAGTCCTGAGGGCGGCGCCCCGTTCGATCACTGTGGTCAGGTCCTCCATGAACTCGTCGAGTTTGTCCTCCATGGCCTCGAAGTCCTTCGCGGCGGCGGAGGCGGAACGTCTGCGTGTGAACTGCTCACGATTTGCGACGAGTCCCGCCAGAACACGACGGGACTTGTCCGCTGACTTGACGGACTCCAGGAATCGGCGAAGGGGGCCTTGTACGGCGGGTTTGGCCCCGTTGGACAGTCCTCGGGCCTCTCTCTGGCAGTCGACGAACGCCTTCTTCATGGCGTCGAGAGAATCCGGCTCTATCTCCTGAGCGGACCTTCCGAGCAACGCGGACCAGCCTTGCTCGCATGCCGTGATGGTTTGGTCGACAAGCTTCAGTAGCGCGGAAGACACTGTGCTCCGCCCGTCTGCCACGTCTCGTCGACATCGCCCACCATGCGCTCCGGTCTACCTGAGCTGGTTCACTGCGACGCGCAGAACGTTCGTGACCTGTCGCAGCTTCTCCACCGTGAGACGTATGCGCAGGAGGTCTGCGTTTTCGCGTCCCGGCACCCCGAGGGGATGGATCTGTCGCTGTGTCGCTTCAACCTGTCTTTTCAGATCTCCCAGCGCTTCGGTGTATCCGATCAGCCCGCGGTAGTCCGTGCCGCTGTGGTGGAGTTGCAACGCGACAAGCTCATGCGTCGCTTCGATCACGGTGTCCATCAGATAGCGGGCCGTTGTTGCCTGGATGTGCAGATCCCGGCCGTGCGAAGAGGAGCTGAAGCCCGTCACCTCCGCATACAGGTCTTCTACGTCGGCGTTCAGTCGCTCCACCAGCTCGGTCGCCTGTGCGGCGGCCCCTGTCAGGGGCGCCGGCGGTCGGGCTTCGCGCCGTCTCTCGAAATCGACACGCACTACCGTGCCCTCGCCCCTGAGGTCTGCGTCTTGCCCTTCCGTGACGACGGCAGGGGCCGACTCCGCCGGCGGATCCTCCATGGAGTCCTTCACGTCCTCCCTCTCCAGTTCCTCGACGTAGTGCGTGGCGGCGTGCGCAGCAAGTCGAAGGAACCATATGCGGTCCTTCTCGGACACCCCTTCGCGTCCGCAGAACATCAGGGCACAGGCCACGAGGGCCAGGTTGCGGTTGGCGGCCCACTCGTCCAGCTGTTCCGTGGCCCAGTCCGGGACGAACCGCCGATGTTTGGAGATCACCTGCCACAGTTCGGGGAGAACCAGGTCTCCTGGCGAGCTCTTGGAGTCCGAGAGGACTCGCAGCAGGGCCGCCCTCTCGACAGAGCCACACCCTGACTCCGCCAGTCGGCTCGCAACGATGCAGAGCAGGAACTGGACCGGGTCGCGCGCCAACGGTGCCGCCTCGCTGTAGCGGGTGAGATCGATCAGAATGAAGCTCCGCCTGCCGAAACCCGTCGGTACAAGTACGTTGCCCAGGTTCAGGTCTCCGTGTGCCTTCCCGAAGAAGGTGCGGCGCAGGGTTCTTTGGCCCCACCGGGTCCCCTTGGTGAGCAGGAACGGATTGACAAGGGGCTTGCTCTCGTCGCGAAACAGCAGATGATCCGTCGGCTCTTCGAACAGCCTGGAGTCTCGCGCCACCCAGTCGCGCAGCGGTTTCCCGTCGTCCAGCCGGTCCTGCAACAACTCCTTCATGAAAGCTTGGACCGTCAACTCATGCTTCGTGTCTTCTCTTCCCCATTTCTGAAGCAAGGCGCGTGTCACCCATTCATATGCTGACGCCCGCTTGTCCCAGTGTAGTTGTGAAAAGTCGGTGATTTCCTTGGTGCTGCCACCCGCGAGACGCTGAAACATGAACCAAGGGTTTCCTGCACGCATACCGTCGACCGGTACCGCGATGGGCTCCCAAAGCGGTTGGAGCAGATGACGGCGGAACCCGGGCGGGGCGTCCTGCCAGGCCGACTTCGTTTTCCGGTACTCGTCCTGAGTCTTGTCGCCCGCCGGGCACAGCTTCAGCACCGCCTTACGGTTGGAGCCCTTTTCTTCGATATAGACCAGCGCGACCTTCGCTCCACTTCCACCGGACAGCCACCTTTCGAGGCGTACGGTCCGACAGGTCTGGTTCAGCCAGGGGTCGAGAGCCCCGATCGCTTCGCGCCCCAGATCCTGGAAGGCTTCAAGGGGTTCCAACCCCATTGGTCCTCTCCTCCAGCCGTGCCGGACAACGGATCAGTTGCGGCTGAGCGCTCTGTGCGCACCCGCGATCACCGCGGTGGCGAGCAGCCAGCCGGCCGACATCAGCAGTACCGCGACCGCTTTGTCGCTGCCGGTCGGCTCCCATGCCGTGCGCTGCCCCAAATTGGCGATGGGGACGATCAGGTCGAGGGAATACAGCACGGGATCCCAGGCGCGGCGCGCGCCGCCCGACACGGGCCCCGGCGGGTGCACGGTGAACCAAGCCGATCCGATTCCGACCAACAGCACCAGCCACAACAGTGCACGACCCGGCACGTATCCATAGCCGAAGAGGACATCCTGGAGCCAGCTCCATATGCGCCCCGGCAGTCGTTCCTCTCGTCGTAATCGACGTTCGCGAGCATGGCGAACCATTCGAGCGGACCGCTCATGGCCGGCTCGCTGATAGTAGGTGGCCAACTGCTCGAAGGAGCTGGATCCCACTGCCGAATCTCTGGCGAGCCAGGCCAGCCGCTGCTTCACCCCGATGGGTTCCGTCGAGCCGAGCCGTTCATACACAAGGCCCTCCAGATCGAGCCGGCCCGGCGCCGGCCAGCTGCTCGGACAATCGACGTACGAACCGACCCTGCTGTCACGCAACACCAGTGCTCCCGTCGGTGGAACCCGGAAATCCACGCGGAGCCGAGGCGTTCGCAAGCGTGTGAGCACGGCAGCGCCGGCGGGTTCGGAAAGCGTGGCATCGTGAAACGTGACGACGCTTCCTACGACCGCGCCACGCAACCGTACCGGCCCACGGCACGTGAAACCCCAGTCGGCGTAGAAGCCGAGCGCACAACTCAGCCCCGTCGCATCGACGGCTCCCACCACAGCGTGGTCGAGCAGAACCGACTGTTCCACGCGCGCGTCCCGGAGATAGAGGCCTCCGGTGGTCTCCAGGCGGCTGGCTTTCAGGGAGTCGCCGATGACGATCCGGGGAGCGAACAACGCCCAGGGCCCCGGGCCGCCGAGCGTCGTCCCCTCCAGCGACAGGCCGCCGTCGATGCGGGCGGCGGTCAGCCGCAGGGCCGCGACGACCGACTCGTCGCGCACACGACGGGAGACGACGGAGCGGTCGCCGTCGAGTCGAGGATCGGCTGTGGGCGTCGCCGGGCTTCCGGCATCGCCGATCCGCATCGCGTTCAGCAGCAGATCCCCGTGGACCCGGACCCGGTCGGCGCGCAGACCCGCTGCGGTGCTCCCGGTGAGGTCCGCGGACTCCAAGACGGCTCCGTCGAGTAGAACCTCGCCTTCGAAGACGCAGTTCACGAGCTCGAGGTGGATGTCCAAGCGGGCCTGGCGCAAGTCCAGGGTCCCGGTGCAGCGTGCGCCTTCGATGCGGATGCGCCGACGGTCCCTGGCCGCCTCACTGAGGATGAATGCCGCGAGTCTGGAGGCCTCGATGAGCCGACCTCGGTCCACATCTCTGCGCACTCCGCGAGCGCCCCTGCCTCTGGCTGCCATCCGACCCCAAAGCGTTTGTCACGACAGTGAAGGAAGTGCCACCCGCAGTTGATGATGGCAGGCAGGTGCGTCGTCGGGAAGAGCGATAAGGCCGGACGGACGGTTCGCGTGCCGACCATCCAACCCGGGCAGCCGTGGTTCCACGTGGTAGCCGGCGTGTAGGGGCGCCGAGGGGACGGCACGCCGCCGGGGCGCGGTGCGGGGGCGGCGCCTGGTCGCGCGCGGCGTGACGTTGCCGGGGCCGCAGGCCGTGGGCTGCTACGCGAGATGCGGGCCCGGCGGTCCTCGGACGAGGAGTGGGAGGCAGGGGTTCCGGTGGGTGCTGTGCAGCGTGGGCGGGGAGGACGGCGGGAAACTTCCTGGGGGAGCGCTGAAGTCCGCGTACTGACTCCGTGACTGCCCCCGCCCTCACCTCCTGCGGGAGGGGTCCCGCGACGGGAGGTCGACAGTAGAACCGAAAAGCTCACGAACCGAGGAGACCAGCGATGCCCCTCTCCGCCAGCCTCGCGCGTGGTGTGGCGCCCGCCAAGCCGGGGACACTGCATGCCCGTACGGTCACCGGTGAGCTCAGCGCCCCGCCCCGCCAGGGGCTGACGGTCCGCTTCGGACGCGGTGAGAAGCCGGACGTGGACCTGGGGGTCGGCGTGGACGACCTGCGGGTGAGCCGACGGCACGGCGAGCTGACGTACCGTCAAGGGCTGTGGTGGCTGCGCAACACCGGGCAGCAGCTCGTCCGGCTGCCGCGCGGCCGGATGATGCACCTCACCACCGAGCCGATCCCGCTCGCCACCGGCTACACCCCGCTGTTCGTGAAGGGCTCCGGCTACCGTGAGCACCTGGTCGAGCTGTACGTGGCGGGCCACGACGACCAGGGGCCGGTCTCGCGGCGGCGGGCCGAGACCGTACGGCCGGAGACGTGGTCGCTGGACGACGACGAGCGGCTGTTGCTGGTGGTCCTCGGCCAGCATTATCTGCTGTACGAGGAGGACCCGAGGCCCCTGACATACCGTCAGGCGGCCGAGCGGCTCGCCTACCTCCGCCCCGAGGGCAAGTGGAACGAGCGCAGGATCGAGTTCCGTATCGAGGCCGTACGCCGTCGGCTGCACGGGACCGGCTTCAAGTACCCGCTGCTGCACGACAAGTCCGAGGGCCGCCCCGCCGACAACAGCCTGCTGCACAACCTGATCAGGGGACTGGTGGAGTCGACGACCCTCGTGCCGCCGGACCTGGAGCTGATGGAGGACGACGACGACTGGCCGGACTCCGTGCTCTGAGGAGACGGCAGCACAACTTGCTTCACAGCGCGCGGAGTTCCGCGGCGGCGGAGGCCGCGAGGTCCTCGGTCATCGCGCAGAGCCGGTCCTCGCTCCGTTGCCCGCTGACGTCCAGCCGCACCATCTCGACGGCCGTCTCGGCGTTCTGGCCGCTGTACCTGCGGTACTCGACGAAGGCCGAACAGGTGTCGCCGTCGTCGCCCGGTTCGACGATCGTGCGGTGTCCGCTGAGCGTGACGGTGGTGGCTCCGTCCTCCGCGGACTTGGGCTGATCGCGGAAGAAGCTCACCTCCGCATCCAGCTCGTCGACGTCGCTCGACCACTCGCAGCTCCAGTTCGCGACGCCGACGTCCGGCACGTCGGCCTTGAGGCCGGGGACGACGGACAGCGCCTTGGCGTCGAGGAGCATGCAGGCGTCCTTCCAGGCCAGCGATGTGCGAGGGTAGGCCGGGGAACGGCGGGGGACCGGCCCCCGGTCGAGGACCTCGGCCGCGCTCGAGGCGGCCTTGTCGGCGACCGTGCACAAGGTCGCGTTGCCGCCGACCACGGAGCCCTTGCCCATGTTGACGCGGACCCCGACCAGGGTGCCCTCGGTGTCGCCGTCGGAGGTCAGCAGCAGCTTGCACTCGTCGCTCTCCGACTCGTCCTCCCGGATGCCGATCCTCCCGACGGTGCGGGAGGGCTTCGACCCCTCGGGCGGTGTGCCTCGACGGAGGCTGACCGACACGTCGATCCGGGTCTTGTCGTCGACGCCCACGAGTACGTCGCAGCGGTCGAAGTTCCCGTAGTCCACGTCCACGTGGACGTCCGCCTTGCCGAACTGGTCGAAGGCGGAAGCGTCGGTCAGGGCGCACACATCGGCCGTGCGCGGATCGCCGATCAGGGCGTGCGGTTCGCCGTCCGAGGCGTCCGCCTCCAGCAGGCTCCGCCCGGGCTCGGGAGTGCCCTTCCCGTCGTCGCCGTCGCCGGGGATCACGGCGAGGCCCAGGGCCAGTACGGCGCTGATGCCGAGAGCGGCCGCGATCAGTGGCCGGCGCAGACGCCGGGGCCCGGTGACGGTGGTGGCCGTGTCCCGAGGCGTCGTGGGATCGGCTCCGGCGATGTCCTCCAGGAGCCGCTTGACCTCGACGGCGTCGGGGCGTTGCCGGGGGTCGCGTTGCAGCATGGCGGTGAGCACCGGGTACAGCGGTCCCACGGCGGCGTCCAGCTCCACGACGCCCTGCTCGGCCTTCCAGTAGCGCAGCCGCTCGGCTTCCTCGCCGGCGTCCTCCGGGCCGGCGGTGCCGGTGTCCTCCTGGGATGCGCCACCGCGCGGCGGCGCACCGGTGACCAGCGCGTACAGGGTTGCGGCCAGGCAGAACACGTCCGAGGCCGGCCGGGGGACGTTGCCCCGGGCCAGCTCGGGGGCGGCGTAGTCAGGGGTGAAGCTGAACGGGCCGTTGACGGTGATGGTCTCGGTGCCGCCGACCCGGTAGGCGGCACCGAAGTCCAGTAACTTCGCGGCGCCGTGCCGGGTGAGGCCGATGTTGGCGGGCTTGACGTCGCAGTGCACGATGCCCGCCTCGTGCAGGGCGGCGAGAGCGTCGGCGAGTTGGGCACCGATGCGGGCCGCCCGCGCGGGAGAGACCGTCGGCTGCCGGTCCAGGCCGCCGCCGGGGACGTACTCCATGACGAACCAGTACGTCTGCGACCTGTTCCCGTACTGCGACCCGTTCCCGCTCCGCGCGTCGTTCCCGCGATGCGTCCCCTTCCCCTCCTGCTCCACCGTCACGACGTCGAACAGGGTCACGACATGGGGGTGGTCGCGGAACTTGGCCATGGCGCGCGGTTCGCCCAGCAGTCGCCGTACCGCGGTCTCGCTCTCGCCGTCGGTCCGCTCCGGTTTCAGCGCGACGTCCTGGCCCACCACCGTGTCGTGGGCCAGCCACACGTCGCCGCCCCGCCCCGCGCCCAGGACCTCCTTGAGGACGTAGCGGTCGGCGAACTGGTCCCCGGAACGCACGGATCTTCCCCCTCGGTCGAGTCCGGAACGCACACGGCCCCAGGTCCCGCGCGCATGGATCGAACCGTACTGCGTAGGGCGGACCGTACGCAGTGTCTACCCAGAGCCTTCATCAGTCGCACGCATGCGTAGAAGCGGTGAGATCGCGGGCTGCGGGACCCCTCCCGGCCGCGGCGCCTACGGTTCGCGTCGGCACCGACCGCACACACCCGACAGGAGGAGCCCTCCATGCCCCGCACCCGGACCCTTGTGCTGGCCGGCATCACTGCGGCCGTCTCGACCGCCGCGTTCACGCTGTCCGCCCACGCCCACGCCCACGTCGGCGCCGCGACACCGCACGACCGGTCGGCCACCGGGTGCACGTACCCCGCCGACGCCCTCGACCTGACGAACTGGAAGCTCACCCTGCCCACCGGCGAGGACGAGGACCCCACCGAGATCACCCAGCCCGAGCTGGCGACCTTCTCGGCCGATCCCTGGTTCCGGGCCGAGGCGGGCTGTGAAGCGGTGAGATTCCGGGCGGCCGTCAACGGCGTGACAACAGGGGGCTCCAGCTACCCGCGCGCCGAGCTGCGGGAGATGACCGACGGCGGCGAGGACGAAGCCGCATGGTCCACCACGGACGGCACCCACACCCTCGTGGTCAGGGAGGCGTTCACGGCACTGCCGGAGGAGCGGCCGTACGTGGTCGGCGCGCAGGTCCACGGCGGGGACGACGACGTCACCGTCTTCCGCCTCGAACGCAGCAACCTCTACATCACCGACGGCGACGACCGCCACCACCACCTCGTCACCGACGACTACGAGCTGGGCACCGAGTTCGAGGCCAGGTTCGTGGCCAGGGACGGCGAGATCGACGCGTACTACAACGGCCGCCTCGAGACCACGATCTCCCACGACGGCGACACCAACTACTTCAAGGCAGGGGCCTACACGCAGGCCAACTGCGACAACTCCGAGCCGTGCGCCGACGACAACTACGCCGAGGTCCGCATCTCCCGCATCAAGGTCACCCACTCCTGACCGGTGGGCGGTGCGGTGTGAGGGGCGTGGTCACAGCCACCGGACCGTCCGCGCCACGCGGGTCACGACAGCCGCGTAGCCGACGCCGATCACCAGGGAGGCGAACAGGGCGGTGAGCGGGAAGTCGTCCTGGAGGTAGGGGTAGACCTGATAGTGCGTCAGGTAGATGTACAGGGAACTGCTTGCCAGGAGGCCCATGAGCGCGCTGATCGGGCCGAGGCTGGGCAGGGTCGGTACCCAGATCAGCAGCCCGAGCCCGGCGATCACGAGGGCTGTGCGCAGGGGCTGGTCCTGGAAGAGGCCCGGCACGGTGAGGAGCAGCACCCCTGTCAGCAGGGCCCGTTGCCGCACGGTGTGAGCCCGGGCGGCCGCCCAGCCCAGCGCGAACAGCCAGAAGACCACTGTGGGACTCAGCTGGGGGCGGAGGGACGCCAGGCCGAGCAGGTCGTAGCGGCCGACCAGCCCGACAGCCATGAGCGCCAGGGGCACGCCGAACGTGTACCGCCGTTCCAGACGGTCCAGCAGCGGTACGGCCATGAGGAGGGCCAGCGCGATCAGGAAGTAGACGAGGGCCTCCACGAACCAATAGGCCCAGTCGAAGCGGTCGTTGCCCTGGTCGAGGAGGGTGTTGAGCAGCAGGGCGTTGGCGGGGTCGTAGAAGTCGGTCAGGAGTACCGCGCCGGTGATCCACGCCATGCTCGGCACGGCGATGCGGGCGATGCTGCGCCACAGTCGCCGTACGCGCTCGCGGCGTGCAGCGCTGGTCAAGAGAAAACGGGCGAAGTTGTAACCGGCCACGCCGAGGAGGATGTGGGCGAAGCCTTTGACGTCGAAGACCCGGATGTGTGAGCCGACGATGAGGACGATCCCGACGGCGCGCAGCACGACCCCGGTCTCCAGCGTGCGGCGGGTCCGCCAGGAGTCCGCACTCGTCCAGGTGCGCAGTGCGCCACGGACCCCCTTGCCCCGCCGCGGCACCGATACGTCCCGTGCGTCCGGCCGCTGCGCCACGGACGCGGCACGGGGCCGCAGTTCGCGGATGGTTCTCGTGTGCCAGTCGGCGGGCAGGTGGCCCAGCGCCTCCTCCAGGCGCAGGGACATCTCGACGTAGGACAGGGAGTCGCCACCCAGGCTGACGAAGCTGCTCTCCTCGGTGACGTCGGCGCGGTCGAGGATCTCGGCGTAGAGGCGGACCAGATCCTCCCCGGCGTCGGGTGCCGCCTGCGCGGAGGGGCGCGTCAGTCGTCGTACGGCCTCGTAGTCGGGCTTGCCCGAGGCCAGCCGGGGCAGTTCGGCGACCGCCCGGACCCGTAGGGCGCGGGCAGGGAGTCCGCACTCCTGCGCGATCAGCCGTCGGATCCCGGCTTCCCCGCTCGCATCCCCGAGCGCGGTCACGGCGAGAGTCTCCCCGTCCCCCGCGCAGTACGCGGCGACGCCGTGTTCCTCGAGCAGCGCCTCCACGCGCTGCGGGTCGATCCGCAGGCCGAAGATCTTCACGAAGCGGCTGCGGCGGCCGATGACCTCGTACAGCCCGTCGGGCGCGCGGCGGGCGAGGTCCCCGGTGTGCAGCTCCTCGACGGTCCGGCCGAGGGCGAGGTCGGCCGGACCGTCGGCGTAACCGAGCATCACGTTCGGTCCCGAGTAGACCAGTTCACCGGCATCCGGACCGTGGCCGTCGACCGGCTGCAGCCGGAAGGAGCCGCCGGGTATGGGGACGCCGATGGCCTCGGGGCGCTCGACGGCGAGCCGCGGCGGGAGGTAGGCCATGCGGGCCGTGGCCTCGGTCTGGCCGTACATCACGAACAGCTCCCAGCCGGAGCGGCGGCCCAGCCGGGCGTACCGGGCGACGCGTTCCGGCGCGAGCCGGCCCCCGGCCTGGGTGACGCGGCGCAGGTGGGGCAGTTCCATCTGCTCGAACCCGACCCGGTCGAGCAGGTCGAAGGTGTACGGCACTCCGGACAGCGAGGTGCCGCGAGCGGTGCGGAACTCCTCCCAGAACGCGGCGTCGGACACCGACCGTTCGGTGAGGACGAGTCCGGCGCCGCGCAGCAGGTGGCTGTGGATGACGGACAGGCCGTAGCAGTAGTGCATGGGCAGGGTGGTGGCGGCCCGGTCGGTGTCGTCGATGCCGAGGTAGGTGGCGATGGACTCGGCGTTGGCCTGGAGGTTGTCGTGGGAGAGCCGTACCAGTTTGGGAGAGCCGGTCGAGCCGGAGGTGCTCAGCAGAAGGGCCAGGTCCGGGTGGAGGGTGTGGGCGCTCGTGGGGTGCCGCTCGTCGAGGGTCCAGGTCCCGTCGGCGTGCGGGCGGGCCACGACGTCGGGGGCGTACGCCTCGGTCAGCGAGCGGATCGTGCTGTCGCTGTCGCCCGGGACCAGCAGGACGGGGTGGCCGGCGGACAGGGCGGCCAGGTGCGTGACGAGCGCGTCGGCCCGGTTGGCGCCGGCCAGCAACACCAGCCGCCGTACAGGCCCGAGGCGCTCGGCGGTGGCGGCCACCCGGTCGGCCAGCTCGCGGTACGACAGCCCTCCGTCCGGCGTGATGAGCGCGAGGCGGTCGCCGTAGGCCGCGAGTCCGCGCGCAAGCGGAAGGGTTTTCGGCCACGGTACGGGTGGTGTGTCGGGGGCGGCAGGTGCCGGGAGGGATCCGGAGAGGTGGACCACGAGGCGCCCTTTCTGTGGCAACGTCCGTTATCAGCACAGGGCCCTTGACGTTTAGGTAAGCTTTACCTTATTCATAGCATGGTCAAAAACAAGCCACAGCAAGTCCACAGGATCGCTTCGCCGCGAGCCCCGTAGGAAGGCACACACCATGCGACGCCCCTCGGTTCGCCGGATCACTGCGCTGGTCGCGGCCGGCCTGTTGCTCCCCGCCCTCGCGGCGTGCGGCTCCGACGACAAGGACGGCGAGAGCCGGAGCGGCGACTCCTCCCTCGTCATCTACTCCGGCCGCAACGAGAAGCTCGTCAAGCCGCTTCTGGACAAGCTGGAGGAGGCCGTCGGCGCCAAGGTCGAGGTGCGCTACGGCGACAGCGCGGAACTCGCCGCGCAGATCCTCGAGGAGGGCGACCGCACCAAGGCCGGGCTGTTCTTCTCCCAGGACGCCGGCGCGCTGGGCGCCCTGTCCAGGGAAGGCATGCTGCAGAAGCTCCCGCAGGCGGCCCTCGACGAGGTCGACGAGGCCTACCGGGGGTCCGACGGCGACTGGGTCGGCCTCTCCGGGCGCGTCCGCGTCATCGCGTACAACCCGGACAAGGTCACCGAGGACAAGGCCCCGGACAGCGTCTTCGACGTGGTGAAGCCGGAGTGGAAGGGCAAGGTCGGCTTCGCGCCCACCAACGCCTCCTTCCAGGCGTTCGTGACCGGCATGCGGGTCCTGAAGGGCGACGACGTCACCCGCGAGTGGCTCGAGGACCTGAAGGCGAACGGTGCCAAGACCTACGCCCACAACCTCGCCACCCTGGACGCCGTCGAGGCCGGCGAGGTCTCCCTCGGACTGGTCAACCACTACTACTGGTACGAGCGCGTCGCGGAGAAGGGCGAGGACAAGGTCAACGCCAAGCTCAAGTTCCTGCCCGGCAAGGACCCCGGCGCGCTGATCAACGTCGCGGGCGCCGGCATCCTCAAGGACAGCGGGCAGAGCGCGACGGCGCAGAAGGCGGTGGACTACCTGCTGTCGAAGGAGGCGCAGACCTACTTCGCGGAGGAGACGAAGGAGTACCCGCTGGCCGCGGGCGTCACCAGCAAGGTCGAGGGCCTGCCGCCGTTCGAGTCCCTGGAGTCCCCCGACATCGACCTCGGCAAGCTGGAATCCCTCCAGGAGACGCTGGCCATGCTCCAGGACGTCGGACTGGTCTGACCGCCGTGCCCACATCGCCCACCTCGCGCCCGGCCGGAGCCCTCGCCGCCCCGGTCGGGCGGGAGCCCGACAGCGGTCGGGACACGGGCCGTACCCGAGCGATCCGAAGGGCAGGCGGATTCGGCGGGGCCGGTCGCAGACCGCCCCTGATCCTGGTCGTCCCGGCCTGTGTGGCCGCCCTTTTCGCTCTACTGCCCCTCGGCTATCTCGCCGTGCGTGCCCTGGAACGCGGTCCTTCCTTCGCCTGGGACGTCGTCGCCGACGAACGCACCCTGGACCTGCTCGGCCGCAGCCTCGGTCTGACCGTCGTGGTCGTGGCGGCCTGCCTGGTGCTGGGCCTCTCGCTGGCCTGGCTCACCGTCCGCACCCGGCTGCCCGGGGCCCGCTTCTGGTCGGTGCTGGCCACGCTGCCGCTGGCCGTGCCCAGCTATGTAGCCGCCTTCGCCTGGCTGTCGGCCGAGCCGGACCTCGCCGGGTTCGGCGGCGCCGCCCTCGCGCTCACGCTGGTCAGCTTCCCGTACGTCCATCTGCCGGTCGCCGCCGCACTGCGGGGCATCGACCCGGCCCAGGAGGAGGCCGCCCGCTCCCTCGGGCACGGGCCGCTGGGCACGTTCCTCCGTGTCACCCTGCCGCAGCTGCGCCCGGCCGCGGCGGGCGGCGCCCTCCTGGTCGCGCTGTACGTGCTCTCCGACTTCGGCGCGGTTTCGCTGATGCGGTACGACACCTTCACCCGGGCCATCCACACGTCCTACCGGGCCTCCTTCGACCGCACTCCGGCCGCCGCGCTCAGCGTCGTCCTCGTGGTGATCACGATCGCGCTGGTCGCCGCGGAGGCCCGCACGCGCGGCCGGGCCGGGCACGCCAGAACCGGAACGGGCACCGCCCGGCCGCCGGTTCGGGTCGCCCTCGGCCGGTGGCAGCCGCTCGCCCTGCTGTGGTGCGGGGCGGTGACGGCCGTCGCCGTGGCCTTCCCGCTGGGCACGCTCGGGTACTGGCTGGCCGTCGGCAGCTCCGCCACCTGGAACCTGGGCGGACTCGCGCAGACGGCCTGGGCCACCTTCGGGGTCGCGGCGGCGGGCGCGGGCCTCACCACACTGCTCGCTCTGCCGGTCGGGGTGATCGCCGCCCGGTACCGCGGGCGCGGTGCCCGCCTGCTGGAGCAGGCCGCATACGCGGGACACGCGCTGCCCGGCATCACGGTCGCGCTCGCCCTGGTCTTCTTCGCCGTGCGCTACGCCTACCCGCTCTACCAGCAACTCCCGCTGCTGGTCGGCGCCTACGCGGTCCTCTTCCTGCCGGTCGCGGTGGCCGCCACCCGCGCGGCCGTGCTTCAGGCGCCGCCCGTCCTGGAGGACGTGGCCCGGTCGCTCGGGCGACGGCCGTGGCAGGTGCTGCGCGAGGTCACCGTCCCGCTCGCCGCGCCCGGCGTGGCCGCCGGGGCCGCGCTCACCTTCGTGGTCTGCATGAAGGAACTCCCCGCGACCCTCCTGCTGCGCCCCACCGGCATGGACACCCTCGCCACCCGGCTGTGGACGGAGACCGGCGCCGGATCCTTCGCGGCCGCCGCCCCCTACGCCGCCGCGCTGATCCTGCTGGCCGCCGTCCCCTCGTACCTCCTAGGCAGGCACCGGACATGAACGCACTGCACGTCGAAGGACTCACCAAGTCCTACGGAGCCGGAGAGCCGGTCCTGCGCGGACTCGAACTCACCGTCCCCGCAGGCGCGCTGGCCGCGGTCCTGGGCCCCTCCGGCTGCGGCAAGACCACCCTCCTGCGAATCGTCGCCGGCTTCCTGCAGGCCGACGCGGGCACCGTCCGCCTCGGCGACCGCCTCCTCGTCGGCCCCGGCGTCCACCTGCCGCCGGAGCGCCGCCGCATCGGCATCGTGCCCCAGGAGGGCGCCCTCTTCCCGCACCTGAGCGTCGCCCGCAACGTCGCCTTCGGACTGACCGGCACCGACCGGGCCGAACGACGGCGCCGCACCGAGGAGATGCTGGAGCTGGTCGGCCTCGCCGGATACGGCGACCGCATGCCGCACGAGCTGTCCGGCGGCCAGCAACAACGCGTCGCTCTGGCCCGCGCGCTCGCCCCGCGCCCCCAACTCGTGCTCCTGGACGAGCCGTTCAACGCCCTCGACAGCGCACTGCGGACGGGAGTGCGGTCAGACGTACGGGCCGCGCTGCGGGCGACCGGCGCCACCGCCGTCCTCGTCACCCACGACCAGCAGGAGGCCCTGTCCACCGCCGACCTCGTCGCCGTCGTACGGGACGGCCGGGTCGCCCAGTGCGCCACCCCGCAGGACCTCTACCGCCGGCCCGCCGACCCCTGGATCGCCGACTTCGTCGGTGACGCCGTCCTGCTCCCCGGCACCGTCGACGCCGACGGCACGGCCCTGACCGCCCTGGGCCCCGTACCCCTCGCCGCGCCGCCCGACGGGCCGGACACCGGCACGGTCCTGCTCCGCCCGGAACAACTCCGCCTGGCCGACGCGGACTCCGGCGACGCGGTCAAGGGCACGGTGACCGACATCTGCTACTACGGCCACGACGCCATGGTCACCGTGGCCGTCGAGGGCCACGACACCCCGATCGCCGTCCGAGTCGCGGGGCCTGTGCCGGTCGGACCGGGGGAGGAGACGGGCATCCGTGTCGTGGGCGAAGCCGGCCTCCACTCGTGACGACGGTTTCCCCTGCGGCTCGGGGCCGAGCCGTGGCCAGGGCACGAAGACCATGACCAGGGCGGCGAGGGCGGCGGGCCGTACTGACGTCTCGCTACTCGCTCCGCGGGGCAGACGTCCGGCCCACCCCCGGCTGCGGCTCCGTCAGCCGGGGTCCTGACCGGAAGGCAGGGGCTGCTCGAACCAGACCACCTTGCCGGTGCTCACCCTCGTGGCGCCCCAGCGCCGGGCCAGCTGGTCGACCAGGAACAGGCCCCGGCCGCCCTCGTCGCTCAGTCGGGCGTGCCGCATCCGCGGGACCAGCGGTGAGTCGTCCTCCACCTCGCAGCGCAGTACGTCCGTGCGCAGCAGCCGCAGGACGATCGGTCGGGAGGCGAAGCGCACGGCGTTCGCCACCACCTCGCTGACCAGGAGCTCGGTGGACTCCACCAGGGAGTCGAGGTCCCAGTCGTGCAGGGTCCGGCGGGTCAGCCGGCGGGCCTGCCGCGCGGTCTGCGGACGCGGAGCCATGTACCAGTACGCGACGGTCTCCGGCAGGATGCCCTCGAAGCGGGCGGCGAGCAGGGCGACGTCGTCGTCCCGTTCACCCGCGCCCAGCATGGCGAGCGCCTGGTCGCAGAGCCCTTCCAGTTCCGGGGGCGTGGTTCCCGAGGGGGCCGTGCGCAGTCGTGCGCACAGTCGCTCCACCCCGGCCAGCACGTCCGAGTCGCGGGACTCGACCAGGCCGTCGGTGTACAGCAGCAGGGTGGCTCCGGCCGGTGCGGGCATCTCGGTGGACTCGAATCCACCGCCGCCCACGCCGATCGGCGCTCCGGGCGGGAGGTGCACGACCTCGGTGCGCCCGTCCGGGTGCAGGAGCACCGGCGGCAGATGGCCGGCGTTGGACATCAGCATCCGGTGCAGTACCGGGTCGTACATGACGTACAGGCAGGTCGCCGTGTGCTCGCTGCCCAGGCGCTCCGCCTGCTCGTCGAGGTGGTGCAGGATCTCGTCCGGGGGCAGGTCGAGACCGGCCAGGGTCTGCACGATGGTGCGCAGCTGGCCCATGATCGCGGCCGAGGTCATGGAGTGGCCCATCACGTCGCCGATGACCAGCGCGACGCGGTTGCCGGGCAGCGGGATCGCGTCGTACCAGTCGCCCCCGACCTGCGCGGTCCGCGACGACGGAAGATAGCGGCTGGCCAGCAGGACCCCGGCCGGTTCGGGCAGCGACGCCGGGAGCATGGTGCGCTGCAGGGCGTCGGCGACCGAGGCCTCGCGCGCGTACAGCACCGCCTTGTCGATGCCGAGCGCGGTGTGCGTGGCGAGCTGGGAGGCGACGAGCAGATCGTCCGCGGTGAAGTCCGGCCGGCCCGGTTCGCGGATGAGGACGACGCTGCCCATGACGTGGTTGCGGCCGTGCAGCGGAGCGATGATCAGCCGTCGTCCGGACGGTACGGCCCGGGACGGGGTGCCGGCGTCCAGCAACTCGGTCACCGCGGAAGCGATGTCCGCCGTGTCCGCGAACACCGGCCGCCCGGCCCGCAGCAGTGCGGGGAGCGGGCCTGAGGCCGCCGGGTGTACGACGTCCGCCGGCTGGACGGGGGCGGCGGTCGCTGACGGCGGCCCGGATCTGCACGTGCGTGCCTTGTGCAGGGGCGCGCGGTCCGTGGCGTGCAGTTCGAGGACACCGGGGGAGGCGGAGGTCTCGTCGCCGACCGGAAGCGGAGCGTACAGATGGACGAACGCCGTGTCGGCGAAGGCCGGAACGGCCGCCCGGCACAGTTCGTGCAGCGTCTCGTCCAGGTTCATGCCGCGGGCGATCTGCCGGGTGGCCGCGTCGAGGTACCGGAGCCTGTCGGTCTGCCGCCCGGCGGCGTCCGGTCCGTGCGCACCGGCTGCCTGCCCGCCGGTGCCTGCGTCGGCTCCGAGCTCCTTCGTCACGCCCGTCCTTTCGGGGTCCTCAGGTTTGTCGCTTGCAGCGCAGGAAGATCTGCACCTCGGGCGGCACATCCACGCTCGCCGGGGCGTACGTGTACGACGATTCCTCGACGATCTCGAAGTCCGCCGCCTCGACCACCTCGCGCAGCTCGTCCCTCAGATAGCCGGACACGCGGATGGTGTGTCCGATGAACGGGATCGAGAAGTCGTCCACATCGGCCTCCACCATCGCCAGCGCGAACAGGCCGCCGGGAACCAGCAGGTGGTGGACGGTACGCAGCGCGAGGGGTATCTCGGCGCGCGGCAGCATGAGCAGGGAGAAAAAGGCGGCGACCGCGTCGAAGCGGCCGAGGTCCAAGGGGCCTCCGGGCCGCGGATCCGCGAGGTCCGCCTGGTGGAAGACCCCGGTGGGCACGTTCTTGCGGGCGAGCGCGACCATCCTGTCCGACAGGTCGACACCGACGACCCGCAGACCCGCCTCCGTCAACTGGAGCGCGGTCGGGATCCCGGTGCCGCACCCCAGGTCCAGCACCCGGGCCCCGGCCGGCAGCGAACGGATGAGCCACTCGGCCGACGCGACCTGTCCTTCCTTGTGCGGGAAGGCCTCGTCGTAGCGGTCGCCGATGGCGTCGAAGGCTTCGGCCTGGCCGGTGCGGTCGAGCGGCATGCTCCCGTAGCCGGGGTTGTCGCCAGGAGCGCTCACAACGGATCTCCTTTGAAACCCTAATGAAACCTTATGTGCGATTTTAGGCGCCGGCAGTACGCCAGGACCGGACCCCGCAGGTCCCCGGGGCCGCCGGGCCGGTCCACGCTCTGATCCCGGTCGATCAGGGTCATGGGCGCTCCGCGGCACGCCAGGTTGTACGCCACGGACGCACCGACGACCGCGGCGCCGACCGTGACGACGGACATGCCCCGCAGCCCCCTCGCCGGTCAGATCACGCAGCCCACATGTGCCAGCGCCTGCTTCAGCAGCACCCCGTGCCCGCCCGGCATCTCGCTCTGCACCGCGGGGGACAGGGCCTCCTGCGGGCTGAACCAGACCAGGTCGAGTGCGTCCTGGCGGGGGCGGCAGTCGCCGGTGACCGGGACGACGTAGGCGAGGGAGACCGCGTGCTGGCGCGGGTCGTGGTACGGCGTGATGCCCTGCGTCGGGAAGTACTCCGCGACGGTGAACGGCTGCAGGGAGGTCGGGACGCGGGGGAGTGCCACCGGGCCGAGGTCCTTCTCCAGGTGGCGCAGCAGGGCGTCGCGGACCCGCTCGTGGTGCAGCACGCGGCCGGAGACCAGGGTCCGGCTGACCGTTCCGTCCGGTCCGATGCGCAGCAGAAGGCCGATGCTGGTGACCTCGCCGCTGTCGTCGACGCGCACGGGCACGGCCTCGACGTACAGGATCGGCATGCGGGCGCGTGCCGACTCCAGCTCGTCGGGGGACAGCCAGCCGGGCGTGGTTTCGGTCATGTCAGACATTGCTTGATCATACTTTCCGGGAATTGCGAACGCTCAGTCGCGGTGCGGACGGGATTCGGGAGCGGGCGCGAGGGTGGGAGCGGAGCCGGTTTCGGCGGCGGTTTCGGTGGTGGGCAGTCCGTAGAGGCGGCGGGCGTTGTCGCCGGCCGTCCACGCCGCGATCCGCAGCGCGTCCGGCAGGCTCATTTCGTCGGCGTCCACCCGGTCCTGGAGCAGGTCGCCCAGGCCGCGGCGGAACGCCAGGGCGCCGAGCAGGTAGAACTCGGCCAGACCATAGGCGTCGGAGCTGTACAGCAGCTTGCGGAACGGAGTGATCTCCAGGGCCTCCGCGAGGATCGCCCGGGCGCGGGCGGGGCCGACGTGGTGCAGGGTGAGGCCCACGTCCAGGTACACCTGCTCGAACACCGCCGCCAGATAGGCGGCCTGGCGCTGATACGGCCAGCAGTGCAGAAGCAGGACCGGGATCGTGCCCTTGGTGAGGTGCAGCCAGTCCGTCAGGAGGGTGGGGTCCACCCGGTGCAGGCGGATGTCGTTGTCGCCGAAACCGGTGTGCAACTGGAGCGGCAGCCCCAGGTCCACCGCCGTCCACAGCAGGTGCCGGACCAGCACCGGGTCGGCCAGCCGTCCGCCGTCCGCCAGCCACTGCCGCGCCGCCGCGGTGACGAGCGCGCCGGTGGGGCGCGCCGGGTCCAGGGCGAAGCCGGTGCGGTAGGCGGCCACCGACTTCACGGCCACCACGCCCGGACGCCGTACGGCCTCCTCGGCCGCCGTGCGGAACGCGGTTGCGTACGCGTCCGGCTCGACCCCCGCGGCCGCCACCGCCTCCGCGACCGCCTCCAGCCGTACGACTTCGTACGCGGCCCCGTCGGCGGTCTCCGCCAGTTCCCGGGGCGCGGTGATCCGGTGCGGGGTGTACCCGGTGTCGACGCAGAACGCGTCGGTTCCGGCGGCGGCCAGGAACCGGCGGTTCACCTCCTGCCACCCCAGCTCCGCGCGCCGGGCCAGGTACACGTCGGCGGGGGCGTGGCGCGGCAGATCGAGCAGCGGGGCGCAGTGGCGGCGTACCGCCACGCCCGCCGGGGTGTCGAAGGGCGAGATGCCGGGCCATGGCTCGCCCTCGGTGAGCAGGGACTCGAAGCCGTCCCGGTCCAGGTCGGTGGTGACCACCCCGTGGCAGTGGTGGTCCACCAGCGGCAGCGCCGCGAGCGCCTCGTGGACCGGACCTGTGGCGCGCACGTCAGTACGTCCAGCGGTAGGCCGCCGCCACTCCGTCGTCGTCCAGCCCGGCGACGGCGGCAACCTCGCCCTGCCGTACGGCGACGAGGGCGTCGGCGAGGACCGGGCCGAGGGCGGCACGCAGCGGCTCGTCGGTACGGAACTCCGCGACGGCCTCGGCCAGCGAGGTCGGCAGTCTGCGGACACCGCGGGCAGCTGCCTCCCGCGCACCCAGATGCGCCGGGTCCCCGATGATCTCTTCCGGCAACCGCGTGTCCGACGCCAGTCCGTCCAGCCCGGCGGCGATCAGGCAGCCGAGGGCGAGGTACGGGTTGGCGGCCAGGTCCACCGGCTTGATCTCCAGGTTGGCCGCCTGGTCACGGTGGCCCGCCGTGCCGGTGACGACGCGCAGCCCCGCCTCCCGTGTCTCCCGGCCCCACGCTGTGAACACCCCTGCCCACTGGGAGGGTTTGAGCCGCAGATAGCTGGCCGGGCTGGGCGCGGTCACCGCGGTGAGAGCGGGGAGGTGGGCGAGGACGCCGGCCGCGAAGGACTCGGCCTCGGGGCGCATGCCGTGCCGGCGGTCACCGCCCGCGTGCAGGTTCACGCCGTCGCGCCAGGCGGAGAGGTGGACATGACCGCCGTTGCCGACGCCCTGCCCGAGGACCACCGGGGCGAAGGACACCGCGAGACCGTGGCGCTGCGCCACCGCCCGGATCGTCTGCCGTACCAGCACACTGCGGTCGGCCGCCCCCACCGGGTCGAGCGCACCGACCGAGAGCTCGAACTGCCCCGCCGCGTACTCGGGATGGAGTTGCTCGACCTCCACGCCCTGCCGCGCGAGCGCCGCCAGCAGCTCGGCCGTGCAGTCGCTCAACGCGACCTGCCGGGTGGCGCCGTACGCCGGACCCGTCACCGCGGGCACGAACTCACCGTCGGCGCCGGGCGGTTGAGCGACGGCCCACTCGATCTCGATGCTCGCCCGGAAGGTGATGCCGTACCGCTCGGCGGCCTCCCGGACCGTGCGCCGCAGGAAGGTACGGCTGCACGCGGCATGCCGCTCGCCCTCCTGCGTGATCCGGTCGACCGGCGCCCACGCCCAGCCCGGCTGCCCGGCCAGCTCCACCAGGTGGTCCAGGTCGGGGTAGAGGCGCAGATCGCCGTCCGGGGAGCCGAGGACGTCGGTGGTGACGATCGAGTCGTTCGCCAGGAAGGTGTCGAACACCGGTGACATCCCCACGCCCCAGGCCGCCGCCGAGGCCAGCTTCGCCGTCGGGACCGTCTTCACCCGGCCGATGCCCGCCGTGTCGACGTACGCCAGCACGATCCCGTGCACGCCCCGCCCGGACAACTCGCCGCTCAGCGTGGTGGCCCGCTCGACGTCACCTGGACGCCCTCCCGGGACGGGATCGGCAAGGGTGGTCATACGGTCTCCTCGACGAGCTCGGCCGGTCGGGTGCCGGTCCGTGCCGATTTCGTGCGGTCCCTGTCGGCGTCAGGGTTTCACGGCGACCGCGCCGTACTGGGGCACCGGGGCGGCCGAGTCGGGGGCGCGCCACTGCGAGCAGGACACCATGCCCGGCTCCAGCAGCTGAAGACCCTCGAAGAACGCGGCGATGTCGGCGCCGCTGCGGGCCGTGATCGGCGGAGTGGCGTTCTCGTTCCAGAACTTCATCGCCGGGATCTGGCCCTCCCCGCCGAGTTCGGAGTCGAAGGTCGGGTGCGTCAGCACCAGGTGGCTGCCCGAGGGGACCGCGGCCAGGACGCGGCGCACGATGTCGCGGGCCTTGTCGTAGTCCAGGACGAAGTTGAGGATGCCCAGCATCATCACCGCGACCGGCTTGCCGAAGTCCAGGGTCTGGCCGGCACGTTCGACGATGGCGTCCGGGTCGTGGACATCGGCGTCGATATAGGCGGTGACCCCCTCGCGGGTGCCGGTCAGCAGCGTGCGGGCGTGCACGAGGACGATCGGGTCGTTGTCGACGTACACGATCCGCGAGTCGGGCGCGACCCGCTGGGCGATCTCATGCGTGTTCTCCGCCGTCGGCAGCCCGGTGCCGATGTCCAGGAACTGGCGCACGCCCCGCTCCTCGGCCACGAAGCGCACCGCACGGCCGAGGAAGTCGCGGTCCGCGCGGGCGATGTCCCTGATGATCGGGAACATCCCGGCGACATGCTCACCGACCTGCTGGTCGACCTCGTAGTTGTCCTTGCCGCCGATCCAGTAGTTCCACACGCGCGCGTTGTGCGCCACACCGGTGTTCAGCTTCGCCGACCCGCCCGACGGGGTGTGGCCATCACTCACGACTCGTCCTCTCCTCGCACGCACGACCGAAACCGGCCATCGCCGCCATTGTGCCGCTCCGTTGATCACGTTGTCCCGGGAATCGGCAGAGCGGACAAGGAGGTTGGCGCAGGAGAGGGGCAGAGCCGTGGGCGTCACTCGATCTCGGACGGAGCGGGCTTGGGTGTCCGTCCGGCCTGGACGTCCTTCAGGCGCTGGGTGCCCTGCTCCACCGCCTGCTGGACGGAGTCGGCCTCGCCCCCGGCGAGGCCGCCCCCCGTGACGGTGATCGCGTCCGCGCCGACGCGTACGGCCGCGACGTCCAGGGTGAGCGTGGCGGGCTCGCCTGCGGCCGTGCCCTTCACCGTCACGCGCAGGCCCTGACGGGCGTCGCCGACGTCGGGCAGCGGCGCGTCGACGACCTGGACGGTGCGCCGGTCGCCGCCCTCGTCGGTCGCGGTGAACTGGTCGCACTTGTCCGGCAGGCTCTTCATCCAGGCCAAGGAGTCGTCCGGGTCGGTCCGTTCATAGGAGGCGACCTGGTACAGCAGGCGGGAGTCGCCCTGCTGGAAGCCGCGCAGCGCGGACGCTCCCGCGGGCTCGCCCAGCAGGTCGTCGTCGAAGAGGGAGTCGAGGAGCCGCTGACAGTCGGCGGCGTCCGCCCTGGCGGTGACGAAGTCGGCGACGTCGACCCGGCCGATGAGCAGGCCCTCGTCCCAGTTGGCGGCCTCCGTCTGCCTGACCTGCGTCCAGTCGTCCTCGATGTCCGCCTCGGTGATCAGCGCGGCGAGCGCCTGCGCCTCGGTGAGGGCGGGAAGCTGCTTCGCGGCGGGGGACCTCTCGGCGGCCGGGGACGCGGCGGCCGCCGTCGAGCCCGACTCCTCGTCACCGTCGTCCGAACAGGCCGCGGTGGTCAGCAGGGCGCCGGTCGCGAGAGCCAAGGTGAGAAGACGGACGGGCCGGGACGGACGACGGGCCATGGCGAGTGCCTCCTGAGAACGTGACGCGTGTCCTCAGCGCACCATCGTGCACACCGCCTCACCAGCGGCGCAGGACCGTTCGAGTGAGCTCCACCGGGAGTGCGGACGCTTCACGCGCCGTGTTGCGCGTGCCCGTGCTGCCAGGCCCACGCAGCGATCTCGACGCGGTTCCGGGCGGCCAGTTTGAGCTGGACGCTGGACAGGTGCGTCTTGACCGTGGACAGGGAGACGTAGAGCTCGGCGGCGATCTCGGCGTTCGTACGGCCGAGCGCGACCAGGCGGACGACGTCGAGTTCCCGGTCGGTGAGGGGCTCCGTGAGCGTGGCGGGCCTTGCGGGGGCAGGGGCGGCGGGCTCGGCCTGCGGGGCGGTGAGGTGCTTGAGCAGGCGGACCGTGACCGACGGCGACACCAGCGAGTCGCCGGCCGCGGCGGCGCGGACCGCCTCCGCGAGGAGGGTGGGCCCCGAGTCCTTCAGCAGGAACCCGCAGGCGCCGCCGCGCAGCGCCCCGTACACGTACTCGTCGAGGTCGAACGTGGTCACCACGACCACCCGCATCGGGTCGGCCACGTCCGGGCCGGCCAGCAGCCGGGTCGCCTCCAGCCCGTCCAGCTTCGGCATCCGGATGTCCAGCAGACACACGTCCGGCCGCTCCCGCCGCGCCAGCGCCACCGCCTCCTCGCCGTCGGCGGCCTCGGCGACCACGGTGATGTCGGGCTGCGCGTCGAGGAAGAAGCGGAAGCCGGTGCGGACCATCTCCTGGTCGTCGGCGATGAGGACGCGGATGGGGGCGCCCTGCCGGGTGGGGACGGTCATGGCTCGATCATGCCTCAGCGGAAGGAGCCCCCGGACTCGGGGCCGGGGTCGTACGGCGTCAGTCAGCCGTCTGTGCCGGTCCCTCCGTCACCTTCCGCAGCAGTGGCCGGCTCCTGGCGATCGCGGCGAACGCGGCCAGCGCGCCGATCACTGAGCGGCGACGTCGGCGTCGTGGGTGACCATGACCAGGGCGGCGCCCGTGTCCCGGGTCGCGAAGGTCAGGAGCTGGACGACCTCCGTGCTGGTGCGCTGGTCCAGGGCGCGGGTCGGTTCGTCGGCGAGGACGACGTCGGGTTCGATCACCAGGGCGCGGGCGATGGCGACCCGCTGGGCCTGTCCGCCGGACAGCTGACCGGGGCGGCGCCCCTCCAGGCCCTCCAGGCCCAGCGGCGCGAACCAGCGGCGGGCGCGCTCGACGGCCTGCCGGCGCGGCACGCCCTCCAGCATCAGCGGCAGCGCGACGTTCTCCTCGGCGGCAGCTCCGGCAGCAACTGGCCGAACTGGAACACGAACCCGAACCGCTTGCGGCGCAGGTCGCTCAGCTTGTTCTCACCGAGCCTGTCGATGCGCTCGCCGCGCAGCAGCACCTGCCCGCCGTCGGGCCGGATGATCCCGGCGAGGGTGTGCAGCAGGGTCGACTTGCCGGAGCCGTACGTTTTGACGAGGCTGTGTCCGGCCAGGACGGTGCTCATGGTGTGGCGCGACCCCTTCTCAGCGCTCGAACGTCCAGGTGACGCTCTTGGCGTCGGCCTTGGTCACCCGGACGGGGATCTTGACGGTCAGGCCGTCGCTCTTCTTGCCGGTGCAGGTGATGGTGGCTCCGGCCACGGCCTTGAGGCCGCTCGGGCAGGTGACGCCGGAGAGGTTGTCGCCGATCCAGGGCAGCGGGTGGAACCTGCTCTCGGTGCGGCCCGCGACGATGCTCGCGGCGAGCGCCCTGTGGCCGTCCACCGAGGCGGTGCTGTACTCGTCCAGGCGGCTGGTCGACTCGGTGCCGGAGAGCAGACAGGTGCCGAGGCCGCCCAGCGCGACCACGGCGGTCGCGCCGCCGACGACGCCGACGAGGAACTTGCTGCGCTGCATCGCGTACTCCTGAGGTCCGTGGTGAGGATGCGGCACCAGCCTCGCCTGCGGGCCCGGGCGCGCGCCTCGTCCATAAGGTCGGCGTCAGCGGCGGCTCACGGCGGTCCCCTCGGCCGATCGGCCGATCCCGCCGTGCACGGCCTCGCCTACCGTGACCGGCATGAAGTCCGTGTCCCCCCGCGGCTGCGCCCGGGGCTTCGCCGTCGGTGCCCTGCTCGCCGCCTGTGTCGTGGACGTCCTCTACGCGGGCTCCGACGGCACGAGCGTCCTGCCGACGGCGAGCCCCGTGTGGCCGACGCTGGCCGTGCTGCTCGTGGGCCTGTCCGCGGTGCTGTGGCCGGCCGACCGGCGCCCGCAATGGCTCACGCCGCAGGTGCGCACCGCCGTGCCCGCCCTCGTCTCGGCCCTCTACTCGGTGGGCTCCCTGGTGACCCTCAAGGGGAACATCTTCGGGCCCGGCGAGGTCCTGATCCTGCTGTGCCTGCTGTTCGTCGCGGTACGGCACTGCCCGCCGCGCGCGGCTTGGTGGTGCGGCGCCCTCGACGTGGGCGCGCTCCTGCTCCTGCCGGTCCGGTACGTCGGGCTGTTGGACGACGCCGTGCTGGGCTTCATGGTGGCCGGGCTGGTCCTCGTCGGCCTCTTCGCCGGGCTCGCCGTCTACCTGCGCACCATGGACTACCGACGGACCCTCGCCATCAGCGAGACCCGGCGCGGCGAACGCGTCGCCATCGCCGCCGACCTGCACGACTTCGTCGCCCACCATGTCACCGGGATCCTCGTGCAGACGCAGATGGCCCGCATGATGGCGCAGACCCAGCCGCAGGAGCTCGATCCCGTCCTGGCCGGCATCGAACGCGCCGCCACCGAAGCCCTCGCCTCGATGCGGCGCACGGTCGGTGTGCTGCGCGACAGCGGCGACGAGGCGACCGACCGCCGCCCGGTCGGTGACCTGGCGGGCATCGCCGAGCTGACGGACGGATTCGCGAGCCCGGTCCAGCAGGTCATCCTGCGCCGCGACGCCGCCGTCTCCGACGACCTCCCGCACGAGGTGCAGGCCGCGGCGTTCCGGGTCGTGCAGGAGGCGCTGACCAACATCCGCCGCCATGCCGCCGACGCCACGCACGTCGAGGTCCGGCTGCGGGACTACGCCGGGCGCCTGGAGGTGTCGGTCGCGGATGATGGGCGGGGCGGCACGCAGTTGCCTGCGGCGGCGCACGGTGGGGGGTTCGGGCTGGTCGGTCTCAAGGAGCGGGTGACCGCGCTGGGGGGCGAGCTGCATGCCGGGCCGCGGGGTGGGGTGGGGTGGGAGGTGCGGGCGGTTTTTCCAGCGGGCAGGGCTGCAACCCCCTAGGGGCGCGGGGAACTGCGCGACTAGCCACGAACCACCGGCTGCCGCCCACGAATCGTGCGTCCCGAGTTATCAGGCGACCCATACCGTGCAACCTCCCGTAGCTGTTCAATGAGAGCAAACAGCTCTGTCCAGCCGAGAGGAGCCCCCATGCCCCCGGCTACCGTCCCGCCGGTAGGCACCCGCATCCGGCAAGCGCGCCTCGCGCGCGGCATGAGTCTGCGCGGCCTGGCCCGGGAGGTCGGCGTCTCGGCGAGCCTGATCTCGCAGATCGAGAACGGCAAGAGCCAGCCCTCGGTCAGCACCCTGTACGCCATCACGACCGCCCTCGGAATCTCCGTCGAGGCCCTCTTCGACGCGGGCGAGTCCGCTGCCGTGTCCCCCGTGGCGGCAGACTCCGGCACCGTCCTGCACGCCCTGGCCGCCTTCGCCGCCGACCCCGGCCGCCGTATCGGCCCGCTGGTCAGGCCGGACGAGCGAGAGGTGCTGGAGCTGGACTCCGGTGTCGTGTGGGAGCGTCTCGGCCATGTTCCGGGCACCGACGTGGACTTTCTCCTGGTGACCTACCGGCCCGGCGGCGCCTCCTCCAGCTCCGGTGGCCTCATGCGTCACGCAGGCACTGAGTACGGATATCTGACCTCCGGTGAACTCGTCCTCACCCTCGGTTTCGACGAGTACACCCTGCGCCCCGGCGACGCCGTCTGCTTCGAGTCGACGACCCCGCACCGTTACCGCAACGATGGAGAGGAACCGGCTGTGGGCGTCTGGTTCGTTCACAGCGATGTTCAGTGACACTTGACACTCGCCGCCCGCGGTCGTTCACTCCGAAGCGGGGGTGGTCGCCATGGCGATCCGCACATATGGACCCAACGCCGTCGACTGGGAAGAGCGCATCGACCTGGACCGGCTGCGCAGACAGCGCCTGGCCCGGCTGAACGAGACCCTGAACCGCTCCTCGCTGGGCGCCGTGCTCAGCTTCGACTTCGCCAACATCCGCTACATGACCGCCACGCACATCGGTACCTGGGCGATGGACAAGCTGATCCGCTTCGCCCTGCTGGTACGCGGCGCCGAACCGGTGGTCTGGGACTTCGGCTCCGCCGCCCGCCACCACCAGCTCTACAACCCGTGGCTCGACTACAGCGACGGCAAGGGCGGCCCGCCCACCGGCGCCCGGGCAGGGATATCCACTCTGCGCGGCGCCTTCCACCCGGACGCCGGGATCGCCGAGGACGTCGCCGCCAAGATCGCCACTGAGCTGCGCGAGCACGGACTCGCGGGCGAACCCGTCGGTATCGACGTCGCCGAGATGCCGATCCTCACCGCCCTGCGCGCCGAGGGCATCGAGGTCGTCGACGGACAGCAGGTCTTCCTGGAGGCCCGCCGCCTCAAGACCGGCGACGAGATCGCCCTGCTCACGCAGGCCTGCGCGATGGTCGACGCGGCGTACGAGGAGCTGTACGGCTACCTGCGGCCCGGCGTGCGTGAGAACGAGTGCGTCGGAGTCGTCAGCAAGGTGCTGTACGACCTCGGCAGCGAGTACGTCGAGGGCGTCAACGCGATCTCCGGCGAGCGCTGTTCACCGCACCCGCACGTCTACAGCGACCGCCTGATCCGCCCCGGCGACCCCGCCTTCTTCGACATCCTGCACAGCCACCTCGGCTACCGCACCTGCTACTACCGCACCTTCGCCGTGGGCAGCGCCTCCCGCGCCCAGCGCGACGCCTACGTCCGCTGCCGCGAGTACATGGACGAGGCGATCGCGCTTGTCCGACCCGGAGCCACCACCGCCGACATCGTCCAGGTCTGGCCCCGCGCCGAGGAGTTCGGCTTCGCCGACGAGACCGCCGCGTTCGCGTTGCAGTACGGCCACGGCGTCGGCCTGTCGATCTGGGAGAAGCCGATCTTCAGCCGGCTGGTCTCCCTCGACCACCCCGAAGTCCTCGAAGAGGGCATGGTGTTCGCCCTGGAGACCTACTGGCCCGCCGCCGACGGCTGGTCGGCGGCCCGTATCGAGGAGGAGGTCGTCGTCACCGCCGACGGCTGCGAGGTCATCACCAAGTTCCCCGCGGAGGAACTGCTGGTGGCGGGCCGCAAGTACTGGACGGTGGGCGGCGAGCTGAACACCCGGCGCGAGTCGCAGTCCCACCTCAACACGGGCCGCGCGTCACAAGCCGCTCTCCGCACCTCCCGTGGCAACGGGGCACGCTGATGGACCCGGCCGAACTCCTTGCCGCCTACGAGCAGATGGCCGTCATCCGCCGTACGGAGAAGGCCGCCCACGACCTGTTCCTGCAGGGCCTCGTCAAGGGCACCACCCACCTCGCCGCCGGACACGAGGCGATCGCCGTCGGAGCGAGCGCCGCCCTGCGCCCCGACGACTACGTCTTCGCCACCTACCGCGGCCACCACCACGCCATGGCGCGCGGCGCCACCCCGGAGGAGTGCCTGGCCGAGCTGATGAGCCGGGCCACCGGACTGTGCGGGGCCAAGGGCGGCTCCATGCACCTGACCAAGGCGTCCACCGGCATGCTCGGCTCGTACGCCATCGTCGGCGCCCACCTCCCGATGGCGGCCGGCGCGGCCTGGTCGGCCAAGCTGCGCGGCACCGGTCAGATCGCCGTCGCCTTCTTCGGTGACGGCGCCACCAACATCGGCGCCTTCCACGAGTCGCTCAACCTGGCCGCCGTATGGAAGCTGCCGGTGCTGTACGTCTGCGAGAACAACCTCTACATGGAGTACACGCCGATCGCCGACGTCACGGCGGTGCCCCGGCCCGCCGCCGACCGGGCGCCCGCGTACGGCATCCCCGGTGACGTCGTCGACGGCAACGACGTGGTCGCCGTACGGGAGGCAGTGGCGCGGCTCGCTCAGCGGGCCCGGGCGGGAGACGGGCCCGCGCTGCTGGAGGCGGAGACCTACCGCCACTTCGGGCACAGCCGCGCCGACCCGGCCACCTACCGTCCGGCCGAGGAGGTCGAACGCTGGCTGAAGCACGACCCGTTGGACGTGGCGCGCGGACGGCTCGCCGAGCTGGGAGTGCCGCCGGAGACGATCACCGAGGCCGACGAGCGTGCGAGTGCCGTCGTACGGGAGGCGGTCGAAGCCGCGAAGGGTGCCCCGCCGCCCGATCCGGGCCAGGCGCTGACCGACGTATGGGCGGACGGAGGTGCGGTGTGGCGGACGTGATCAGCTACCGGGAGGCGGTCGCCGAGGGCATCGCGCGGGAGATGCGGCGCGATCCGGCCGTGGTGTGCCTGGGTGAGGACATCGGTGAGGCGGGCGGGGTGTTCAAGACCACCGTGGGGCTGTTCAAGGAGTTCGGGCGCGAGCGGGTGTGGGACACGCCCATCTCCGAGCAGGCCATCGTGGGGGCCGCGATGGGCGCTGCGATGACCGGGATGCGGCCGGTCGCCGAGATCATGTTCTCCGACTTCCTGGCCTGTTGCTGGGACTACCTCGCCAACGAGATCCCGAAGGTGCGGTACATGACGGGCGGTCAGGTCACCGTCCCGCTCGTCGTGCGCACCGCCAACGGCGGCGGGCTCGGCTTCGGCGCCCAGCACTCCCAGGCCACCGAGAACTGGGCGTTCACCGTGCCCGGCCTGAAGATCGCGGCACCCTCGACGCCCGCCGACGTGATCGGCATGATGGCGGCGTCGATCCGCAGCGACGACCCGGTCGTCTTCTTCGAGCACAAGGCGCTGCTCGCCACCAAGGGCACGCCCCCGCCGCCGGACCACGTCGTCGAACTCGGCCGAGCCGCCGTCGTCCGCGAGGGCACCGACGTCACCCTCGTTGCCCTCGCCTCGATGGTGCCGCTCGCGCTGAAGGCCGCCGAGGTCCTGGCCGGCGAGGGCATCGAGGCGGAGGTCGTCGACCTGCGCTGCCTCGTGCCGCTGGACATGAGCACCGTGCTGGCCTCGCTCGGCAGGACCTCGCGGCTCGTCACCGTGGAGGAGAACCCGTACCAGGGCGGCTGGGGCGGCACGCTCGTCTCGATCGTCGCCGACGAGGGGTTCGGCCTGCTGGACGCGCCGGTGAGGCGGGTGGCGGGGGAGTGTGTGCCGCTGCCGTTCGCCGACGCCCTGGAAGAGGAGGTCATCCCCACCGTCGACAAGGTCGTGGCGACCGTCCGGAGTCTCGCCGCGTACTGAACACCCCTGGGAGGTAGAACGATGACCCGTCGGATACTCCTGCGCGGCGGTCATGTGCTGTCGCTCGACCCCGCCATCGGGGACCTGCCCCAAGGGGACGTCCTCATCGAGGACGGCGCGATCGCGGCCGTGGACCGGGAGATCAGCGCCGACGCCGAAGTGCTCGACATGACCGGCCGGATCGTGATCCCCGGCTTCGTCGACACCCACCGTCACACGTGGGAGGCGCCGATCCGCAACGTCGCCCCGGACGCCACCCTCGACGACTACTTCGTCGACATCCTCGACACCTTCGCGCCGCTCTACACCCCCGAGGACGTGTACGCGGGCAACCTCGCGGGCTCGCTGGAGTGCCTGAACGCCGGCATCACGACCCTCGTCGACTGGTCCCACATCAACAACACACCGGAGCACCCGGACGCCGCGATCCAGGCCCTGAAGGAGACCGGCATCCGCGCCCAGTACGCGTACGGCAGCGCCAACACCTCGCTCGCCGACTACTGGTTCGACAGCAAGATCGCCATCCCCGGCGACGACGTACGGCGGATCCGCACCAAGTACTTCTCCTCCGACGACGGCCTGCTCACCATGGCCCTCGCCACCCGCGGCCCCGGCTTCTGCACCAACGACGTCGTCACCTCCGAATGGGCCCTCGCCCGCGAGCTCGGCATCCCGGTCACCGTGCATGTGGCCATGGGACGTCTCGCCGGCCGCTTCGGCATGGTCAAGCAGCTGAACGACCTCGGTCTGCTCGGCCCGGACACCACCTACATCCACTGCTGCTACTTCCACGAGGACGAGTGGCAGATGGTCGCCGACAGCGGCGGTACGGTGTCGATCGCGCCGCAGGTCGAGGTGCAGATGGGGCACGGATGGCCGCCCGTGATGAAGGCCATCGAGTACGGACTGCGGCCCTCGCTCAGCATCGACGTCGTCACCACCGTGCCCGGCGACATGTTCACCCAGATCCGCGCGGCCTTCGGCGCCGAGCGCGCCCGCGTCAACGCAGACTGCTGGAAAGCCAACCTCCCCGTGCCCGACACCATGTTGACGGCACGTCAGATGCTGGAGATCGCCACGGTGAACGGCGCGCATGTCGCGGGCGTCGAGGACCGCACCGGCTCCCTGACCCCCGGCAAGCGTGCGGACGTCGTTGCGATCGACGCCACCGCGCTCAACGTCGCCCCGGTCCACGACGCGGCTGCCGCGGTGACACTGTCGGCCGACGTCTCCAACGTCGACACGGTCATCGTCGACGGCGTGATCCGCAAGCGCGACGGGAAGCTCGTGGCCGACGTCGACCGGGCCCGGCGCCTGGTTCAGGAGTCCCGCGACCGGCTCCTGGCGGCGAAGGAGGCAAGGAGCGCGCCATGACCCGACACCTGGTGCGCCGGGCCGCCGACGTCCCGGAGCCGCCGTACGACGAACTCGGGTACCGGCGGCGGACGTTGGTCGGGGAGGACGACGGCAGCGTGCACACCGGCTTCGAGCTGTGCGGGATACGGCCCGACGGCCGGGTCCCCGCCCATGTGCACTCGTACGAGGAGAGCTTCCATGTGCTCTACGGAGCGGTGATCCTCGATGTGCCCGAGGGGTCGTACCTGCTCGAAGAGGGCGACTACGGCCTCCTCCCGACGGGCGTCCCGCACGCCTGGCGCGGTGCCGGGGACATCGCCGGCCGCTGGGCCGACATGCTCGCCCCCGTGCCGCGGGCCCGCTACGGGTACGACACCCAGGCGGTGCCGGAGCTGCCTGTCTCGGATCCCGTTCGCATCGACGTCCGCGACCCGCGCACCCGGTCCTTCGGCCACTTCGAAGCCGCACAGATGGACCCCGGCAAGCAGTCCCAGGACCTGCTCGCGGTGTCGGCGAGCATGCGGACCGCGCTGCTCGTGTACAGCGGGATCACCGTGAAGATGATGGTCGACGGCGACCTCGGCGCGGTCGCCTCGACGATGTTCATGGTGCAGTACGCCCCCGACGGCGTCGCCGGCTCGCACGACCACCCCTTCGAGGAGACGTACCTGATCCTCGAAGGGTTCGTGGACGCCGCCTTCGACGGGGAGCGGTACCGGCTGGGGCCGGGCGACCTGGCCTGGGCGGGCGCGGGTTGCGTGCACCGGTTCGCCAACGCCGGTCAGGGGCCGGTGCGGTGGCTGGAGACACAGGCACCGCAGCCGCCGGCACGCCACTCCTACCGGTTCACGCGGGACTGGGAGTACCTGAGGGAGGTCCTGGAGCCATGAGCAGTGTTCTCGTCGTGGGCGGCACGTCCGGGATCGGCCTCGAGTTCGCCCGGATGCGGGCCGGGCGCGGGGATGACGTCGTCCTGACCGGCCGCGACGCCAACCGCGCCGACACGGTCGCCAAGGAGATCGGTGCCCGCGGACTCGCCCTCGACCTCGGCCGGCCGAAGGAGATCGGCGCCGCGCTGGCCGGCGTCGGGTCGCTCGACCACCTGGTGATCGCGGGTGTCTCCCGCGACGACAACAAGGTCACCGAGTACGACATCGACGCCGCGCTGAGGCTCGTCACCCTCAAACTCGTCGGCTACACCGAGGTCGTCCACGCGCTCCACGACCGGCTCCACGCCGACAGCGCCATCGTGCTGTTCGGCGGACAGGCCAAGGAACGGCCCTACCCGGGCGCCACGACGGTGGCGACGGTCAACGCCGGCGTCGGAGGCCTGGTGAACACCCTCGCCGTCGAACTCGCGCCGATCCGGGTGAACGCCGTCCACCCGGGCGTCGTCGGGGACAGCCCCTACTGGCAGACCAAGCCGGAGAAGGTCCTCGCCACTCTGCGCACCGAGACCCCCACAGGGCGGCTGGCCACCATGGCCGACGTGGTCGACGCCGTGGACTTCCTGCTGCGCAACGGGTCGGTCAACGCCGTCGAACTCAACGTGGACGGTGGATGGTTGCTCGGCTGAGCGAGGGTGCCGGTAGGGGGCGATGGTGGGCGCGGATCAGGGCTTGACGCCGACCGCGCCGTACAGCGACACGGGTTCCTTCGCGTCTTGCTCGTCCGCGGAAGGCCGCCAGTCCGACAGGGAGACGATCCCCGGTTCCAGCAGGTCGAGTCCCTCGAAGAACCGGCCCATTTCGGCGCGCGAACGTGCCACGAGCGTCACCCCGCCCGCCCGGTAGGCAGCGATGCCCCGGCTCACGTTCTCCGGGTCGAAGTCCGCCGTCATCGCCGACAGCACCAGACAGCTGCCCGGCGCCAGCGCGCCGACCAGCGTGTCCACGAGCTCGGGGGCGCCGTCGTCGTCCGCGATGAAATGCAGGAGCGCGATCAGCGAGAGCGCGACTGGCCGGTCGAAGTCGAGGACGGACGCTGTCCGTTCGAGAATCCGCTCCGGCTCGCGTGCGTCGGCCTGCACATACTCGGTCACGCCCTCCTCAGTGCCGCGCAGCAGGGCCGCCGCATGGGCGAGGACGATCGGGTCGTTGTCGACGTACACCACGCGTGCGTCCGGGACGACGGACTGGGCGATCTGGTGCAGGTTGGGCTCGGTCGGGATGCCGGAACCGATGTCGAGGAACTGGCGGATCCCCGTCTCCCGGACGACCGTCCGCGTGGCCCGCTCCATGAACCGGCGGTTGGCCCGCGCGTGCCGTGGAGCGTCCCCCTGCATCGCCGTGATCTGCCGGCCGAGCGCCTCGTCCACGGGGTAGTTGTCCTTGCCGCCCAGGAACCAGTCGTACACCCGGGCCGGGTGCGGCCTGCTCGTGTCGATACGCGGAACGGCCGGCTCGGTCCCGGTCACGCAGGCCTCCTCTGCTCGGCAACGGCGTGCGCGAGCAGTCTTTCACGATCATGCGGCCCGGCGGAGGCTGTCTTCGGTCACCTCCTTGTCGAGCGAGGCCCGCACCAACGCGGCGGCGAGCACGGCCGGTTCGCTCTCCTTCGCGAGCTTCACCAGCTTCTGCGGGTCCTTCGGCAGACCGAGCCGCTGCGCGCCCGAGAGCGCCTTGTCGTCGAGGTAGGGCGCCACTTCCGGCCAGACCCGCTGGACCTCGCGCAGGAAGATGTCGGCACCGGACGGGCCCACGCCGGGGAACTCCTGGAGCAGGCGGCGAAGTTCGGCGACGTCACCGTCCGCTTCGTGTCGCAGGCGGCGCAGATCGCCGCCCCAGCGGTCGGTCAACAGCTCGGCGGCGTCGCCGAGTTGCGTGGCGGTGCGCTCGTCGTAACGCCGGTAGCCGCCGCGTCCCAGCGCGTCCACCCGCTCCTGCCAGTCGGCGGCGGCCATGCGGCGCGGATCGCGCATCCCCGCCTCGTACAGTTCACGGGCGGTGTCGAGCGCGATCGAGCCGCGGATCCGGGCGCTGAGGAGATGCGCGAGGACCAGCAGCCGGTACAGCGGCTGCGGGGTGTCCTTCAGCCTGATGCCCGCCTCCTCGGCGAACGTCTGCCCGTGCGCGGCGACGAGCTCCCGCACCAGGCGCTTGTCGTCGGTCATGGCGATGCCTTGAGCGGATCGTGCCCGAGGGGCATCAGCCGATGCCGGAGCTTCGTGTCCTCGGCCTCCGGCTCGTTCTCCACGTCGACCTGCGAGGTGACCGTGTCCACGACCTTCCGCATCACGCGGACGTCGTCGTCGGTCAGGTCCATCTTGCGTTTCTGCAGGATCGACAGGACGTGCTGCCCGGTGGGCGAGCCCGGCTGCTCCGGCAGCGGCTCCGTCTCCTCGTCGGAGTACCGGACCCGCAGCCAGGCGGCCAGCTCCACCGAGGTCATGTTCACCACGCGGTGGAAGTCGTCCCACAGCGCGTCGAGTTCGAGGGCGTCGGTCATGAAGGTGCCCCTTCTCTCAGTAGGGGAAGCGCGGGCGCTCGCGGTACGGGAAAGTACGCGCGGCGTCACTCGTCACGCGGCCAGTTCTCCGCGTCGAACATCCACCGCTGCTTCTCCAGCTCGCTCGTGATGCCGATCAGCAGGTCCTGCGTCACCGGGTCCGGCTCGGCGGTCGCGTCGATCCGTTCGCGCAGCCGCTCGATGGCGGATGCCAGGGCGTCCACGACCAGCTGGACGACCTCCGTGTCGCGCAGCCAGCCCTCCTTCGGGCCGGGCAGCGTGTACGCCGCGGCGACGGTCTCGGGCCGGCCGTCGGGCGGCAGACCGAGCGCCGCGGAGCGTTCCGCGACCGTGTCGGCGTACGAGCGGGCCACCGACACCACCTCGTCGAGCTGGAGATGGATCGAGCGGAACCGCGGGCCCACGATGTTCCAGTGCGCCTGCTTCCCGATCAGCGAGAGCCCGAGAAGATCGACGAGCGTGCTCTGCAGGGCCTCCCCGGCGACGCGGCGAGCCGGTTCGGGGAGCGTGCTCCTGACCACGGTCATACGGTGCTCCTCCTTCTGGCGTTGGTTGCCGGTAGGGAGCGGTGCGGCGCGGCAACCGCTCCACGCGGGCGCGGGTGCCCAGGGCGAATGGGCGCAAACGTGACGTGTCTCAGCGTGCGAACACGTCGTCCAGAAAGCGGATCAGGTCGGCGAAGACGTCCGCCTTGTTCGTCTCGTGGAACACCTCGTGCCGGGCCCCGGCGTACACGCGCCGGGTCACCTCGTCTCCGCGCAGCTCCTCGATGCCGGTCCGGCTGCCGGACAGCGGGACCAGCCGGTCGTCGTCGCCGTGCAGCCACAGCAGCGGCACGGGCCCGATGCCACCACCCTTGGACACGGTGTCCAGCATCCGGGCGAACGCCTCGACGGTCGGCCGTTTCATCGGGCCGTGCCAGACCAGCGGATCCGCCGTGTACGCGGCGCCCACCTCGGGATCCCCGGAAAGCGCGGTCGGGCTGATGGGCGTGTCGGGGATCTCGTCCAGGGCGAGCAGCCGCCGGGGCAGTGCCCAGTCGCCGATCACGGGCCCGGACAGCACCAGGGCGGCGAGTTCGTCGCCGTGGAGCTGCGCGTAGCGGGCCGCGATCAGGCCGCCCATCGAGTGCCCGATCATGACGACCGGTACGTCCGGATGCGCCGCCCGGGCGAGGTCGGCCGCCGCGTGCACATCGGCGACCACGTCCTCGAAGTCCTCGATCACCACGCGTTCCCCCGCCGACCTCCCGTGCCCGACGTGATCGGGCCCGAACACGGCCGCACCGTGCCGGCCCAGGACCTCCGCGACCCCGGCGTACCGGCCTGCGTGCTCCCCGTACCCGTGCACCACGAGCGCGAGGTAGCGGGGTCGCGGGTTCGGCCATTCGCGTACGACGATGGATGCCCGGCTTCCGTCGAGGACGTGCTCGCGGGTGTCGGCCATGGGTCCTCCGGCTGTGTCGGTGAGCTGCGTCGGTGACTGTGCGTTGAGCTGCGTCGGTGAAGGGTCCCGGGGATCTTCCCAGGGCGCGGCGGGTCGGTCTATAGTCCAAAACTAGCGGTGCTAATTAATACGGTGTCGATCCATACTGCCCGGTCAGGAGACCTGTCGTGCGTCCCGTCCACTTCGCGGCCGCCCGCCGCACCCCCATCGGCAAACTCCGCGGAGCGCTGTCGTCGGTACGGCCCGACGACCTCGCCGCCGCCGTGATCCGGGGTCTCGTCGCGGATGTCCCCGCGCTGGACCCGGCGCGTATCGACGACGTCTACTGGGGCGCCGCCAACCAGGCCGGCGAGGACAACCGCAACGTCGCCCGCATGGCCGCGCTGCTCGCCGGCCTGCCCGAGTCGGTCCCCGGCGCCACGGTCAACCGCCTGTGCGCGTCCGGCCTCGAAGCCGTCACGACCGCCGCCCGCACCATCGCCGCGGGCGAGGCCGACATCGTGCTCGCCGGCGGCTCCGAGTCCATGAGCCGCGCCCCCTTCGTCCTGCCCCGCCCCGACGAGGCGCTGCCCCACCGCATCGAGACCGCCGACACCCGGCTCGGCTGGCGCCTGGTCAACCCGGCGATGAAGGAGCTGCACGGCCTGCTGTCCATGGGCGAGACGGCCGAGGAGGTCGCCGAGCGGTACGGCGTCCCGCGCGAGCGGCAGGACGAGTTCGCGCTGCGCAGCCACCAACGCGCCGCCGACGCCCGCAAGAACGGCCACTTCGACGACGAACTCCTGCCGGTCGAGCGCCCGGACGGGGTGCTGGTCGACCGCGACGAGTGCGTCCGCGAGGACACGTCGTACGAGAAGCTGTCCCGGCTGAAGCCGGTCTTCCGTAAGGACGGGACCGTCACCGCGGGGAACGCCTCGCCGATGAACGACGGCGCGGCCGGACTGCTCCTGGTCAGCGAGGAAGCCCTGAACGCGCTGGGCCTGGAGTCCCTCGGCCGCTACGTCGCCGGCGCCTCGGCCGGCGTCCACCCCGACGTGATGGGCATCGGCCCGGTCCCCGCCACCCGCAAGGCCCTCGCCCGCGCCGACTGGACGATCGCCGACATCCAGGAGGCCGAGTTCAACGAGGCGTTCGCGGCCCAGGCCCTCGCGTGCGTGGACGAGCTCGGCATCGATCCCGAGCTGGTCAACCCGAGCGGAGGCGCGATCGCGCTGGGCCATCCGCTGGGCTGCTCGGGCGCGCGGATCCTGACGACGCTGCTGCATCGGATGCGCCGGACCGGGGCTGAGCGGGGGCTGGCCACGATGTGTGTGGGTGTGGGGCAGGGGAGTGCGGTCCTGGTGGAGCGGCACTAGCAATCTCCATCTGGCGAGCAATCTCCCACCTGGCGAGACGGTCCTTACCCCTACAGGTTGTCCGGACATACCATCGGTCTCCGCATGGACACGATGACGCTCTGGCACATAACCGGTTGGGAGTTCGCCGCGCTCGCCTTCGCGGCGCTGCTCGTCGGCTTCTCGAAGACCGCCGTGAGCGGGGCCAACACGGTCAGCCTCGCGATCTTCGCCGCCGTACTGCCCGCCCGCGCCTCCACCGGCGTGCTGCTGCCGGTCCTGATCGCCGGGGACGTACTCGCCGTCCTCACCTACCGACGGCACGCCCACTGGCCCACGCTGTGGCGGCTGTTCCCCGCGGTCGCGGCCGGCGTCGTCTTCGGCACCCTGTTCCTGGTGTGGGCGGACGACGGGATCGTCCGCACGTCGATCGGCGCGATCCTGCTGCTGATGGCGGGCGTGACGGTGTGGCGCCGCCGCACGGCCGGGAAAGAGGACGAACCGGAGTCGGTCACCAGCCGCGCCGGCCGGGTCAAGGCCCGCTCGTACGGCGTCCTCGGCGGCTTCACGACGATGGTCGCCAACGCGGGCGGCCCCGTGATGTCGATGTACCTCCTGTCGGCCGGCTTCCGAAAGCTCGGCTTCCTCGGGACCTCCGCCTTCTTCTTCCTGATCGTCAACGTCTCCAAGGTGCCCTTCAGCGCCGGCCTCGGCCTGATCGACGCCTCCTCACTGCTGCTCGACGCCGCACTCGTGGTGTTCGTCGTGCCCGGCGCGTTCCTCGGCACCTGGGCCGTGAACCGCATCAACCAGCGGCTGTTCGAGCAGCTCGTGATCGCGGCGACGGTCGTCGGCGGCCTGCAGCTACTGCTGCGCTGACTCCGGCAGGTCCGCCAGCAGGGCGGGCAGATCGGCGAAGGAGTCGATCACATGGTCCGGGGCGCCGCTCGTGGCCCGATGGGTCTCCGGCAGGTACTTGCCCGTCCTGACCAGCACCCCCCTGACACCGGCCCGCTGTGCCGCCAGCACATCGGACTCGATGTCGTCACCGACCATCACCGCCTCCCCCGCACCCACCCCCACATGAGCCAGCGCGGCCTCGAAGAACGCGGCCGACGGCTTCCCCGTGATCTCCGCCTCCACCCGCGCGGCCTTCTCCAGACCGACCAGGAAGGCCCCGGTGTCGAGCTGCAGCCCCTGATCCGTACGCCAGTACAGGTTCCGGTGCATGGCGACCAGCCGAGCCCCGCGCTGCACCTGCCCGAAGGCCCGGTTGAGCGCCGCGTAGTCGAACTCGGGACCGGCACCCCCGACGATCACGACGTCCGGAGCGGCGTCCCCCGCGTCCTCCTGCACGAGAGTGACGCCGCCCAGATCCTCGGCGATGTCCCCGCTGTTCAGCAGCGCACACCGCGCCCCCGGACAGTGCTCGGCGAGATACGCGGCGGTGACGGCGGGCGCGGTCAGGATGTCCTCGGCGGACACCGGGAACCCCGCCTCCGACAGCACCCCGGCGATCGACGCCCGCGTCCGCGACGTCGTGTTCGTGACCAGCGCGACCCCGAGCCCCGCCGCGCGGATCTCCCGCGACGCCTCGACCGCACCGGGCAGCGGCTGCCACGAGACGGTGAGGACCCCGTCGATGTCGATCAGGGCGGCACGTACGGATCCCATGCGAGGGACGATAGTCACCGATCGGCGGCGCCGCTCAGGGAGCGATCCCGACATCCTCGATCCTGCTCCACGCCTGCTCCTGAGCCGCCGTCATGGCGGGCCACCGCAGCCCGCCCGGCCGCGCCTCGACCCGCGAGGCGTACGACGGCAGGTGGTACTCCGGGTCGTAGAAGCAACCGGTGCCATACGTACGGTCGAACGCCGCGCACGAGGCCGCGATCGACCGGACCGTGGGCCGCTCACCCGTGCGCACCCACGACTCCAGCGCCGCCATGGAAGCGGCGTACTCGGCGTCGCTCATCGCACTGTGCTCACGCTCCCGAGTGAACGTCTGCACCAGGTACTCGTCCCGGCCGGCCCCGCGCAGGGTGTCCCGGTACGCCGCCTCGTGCTCCACGAACGCCGTCGGGTCGTCGATCGCGCGCAGCGTGAGCACCGGGACCGAGACCTTGCCCGTGAGGTCGCTGTCGTAGGACAGATCGCGTACGGCCGTCGGGTCCGGGGCGAACCGCTCGACGCCCGCGTTGAGCGCCTCGTCGTCATGCGACCCGGAGTACCGGACGCCCTGGTTGCCGAACGGGTTCCGGCCCCCGAGACGGCGGTGCACGATGTCCCGGAAGGTGAACGTCGCCCACCGCAGATGCGACTCCAGCGTGCGCGCCGGGATCTTCGTCACCGCCAGGATGTCGTCGAGATTGCGCTGCTGCCGCGCGGTCCGCTTCTCGGGCTCCGACGCGTACCCGGTGCACTCCTGCAGCCGGGCGCGCAGCCCGTCGGTCGTCATGGTCGAGTCGGCGCGCAGCCCCTGCCACAGCGGGTACTGCGGCTCTGACCGGCGGGGGTGGTTGCGGCAGTAGTACTGGTAGACGACGCGCAGGTCGACGCGGTAGTCGTAGCCGCGCGAGCCACCGGCGAGGACGCCGTTGGTGAGCAGCGCCCCGTCGTACGTCCCCTGCTGCCTGCCATAGGTCTCCACGACCTTCGCGGCGACGTTCCCGCCCCACGACTGGCCGTGCACATACGTCCGCCGTGGCGTGCCGAACTCGTCGACGAACAGCCGGCGCACGCTCTCGGTGTCGGCGGCGGCCATCCGCGTCCCGTAGCCGCCCCGGCGGTACGACGAACCCGCCCAGGCGTAGCCCTCCTTCACCATGACCGTCCAGCGGCCGAGATCGTCGAGGCTGCGGGCGGGGTCGGAGTCCGGGCCGAGGTCGGGCCCGCCGTGAGCGTGCACGACGAGGGAACCGTTCCAGTCCTCGGGCACGGCCATCGCATAGTAGGCACCGTTGGAGTCGCGGCCGGTGTAGCAGTCGGCCTCACCCGCCAGATCGGCCGGGCACTCGGCGCGCGTCGGTCCCGCCGTCTCCCCCCGGGCGTTCGAGGCACCGACGAGGATGCCGACGGTGAGGACTCCGGCCAGCACCGCGGCCAGCGCCGTACGCCGCTGCGCGGACGGCGGAACGGACCTGCGGATCAGTACGTGCGTTCTCGTCCAGTCCAAGACGCTGCTCCTCGTTCTCGTCGGCGCGTCGTCGAGCCGTGCGCCGCGATGCTAGGGAGGGACGGGGCGGGGAGCCACAGTCTGATCGTTGTGTTCATAGTGGTCGCAGGGCCGGTCCGGGGCGGCAACAGGACGCGCGTTCCGGGCATCGCCAGGCTCGCTTCGGGCACCGGCACCCGCAAGTCGGACGCCGCCGTTCGGGCCTGCGGACCGATTGCTCTGCTGCCTGCCATGTGGCCCGCGGACCGTCGTCCTGCTCGCTGCCATGAGGGCCTGCGGGCCCATTGCTCTGCTGCCTGCCATCCGGGCCCGCGGACAACCGCCTTGCTCCCTGCCGTGCAACTGCCATGCGGGCCTGCGGTCCATCGCCCTGTTCTCTGCCATGCGGGCCTGCGGACCATCGCCCTGTTCCCTGCCATGCGGCCTGCGGACCCATCGCTCTGCAACTGCCATGCGGGCCTGCGGACCATCGCCCTGTTCCCTGCCATGCGGCCTGCGGACCCATCGCCGTGCTCCCTGCTATCCGGGACCGCAGACCACCGCCCCGGCAGCCCACCGCCCCGTCCCCCGCCATGCCGACCCACCACCCTGCTGCCCGCGACGCACCTCGTACGCTCGCCCCATGTCCCCCCGCCACATCCTGATCCTCGGTGGCACCACCGAGGCCCGCGAACTCGCCGCCGCACTCGCGGCGCACCCCGGCGTCCGCGTGACGACCTCCCTCGCGGGGCGCGTGTCACGGCCGGGCGCGGTCGAGGGGGACCTGCGCATCGGCGGCTTCGGCGGAGCGGAGGGCCTGGCGGACTGGCTGCGCGCCGAGCACGTCGACACCGTCGTCGACGCCACGCACCCCTTCGCGCAGTCGATCACGGCGAACGCGGTCCGCGCCGCGCGGGCGACCGGGGCGCCGGCGGTGGTCCTGCGCCGCCCGGGCTGGCGACCGGGCCCCGAGGACCGCTGGCACGAGGTCGCTTCGCTCGACGAGGCCGCGGCCCTGCTGCCGAGCCTCGGCCACCGCGTCCTCCTGACCACCGGCCGCCTGGGCCTCGCGGCCTTCGCTCATCTGGCGGACCTGCACTTCGTCGCCCGCTCCGTCGAACCGCCCGAGCCGCCGATGCCACCGCACACCGAAGTGGTCCTGGCCCGAGGCCCGTTCACCGTGGCCGACGAGACGGCACTCCTGCGTCAGCACCGCATCGACGTCCTGGTGACCAAGGACAGCGGCGGAGCGGCGACCTCCGCCAAACTCACGGCCGCCCGCCGACTCACTCTCCCGGTCGTGGTCGTACGACGTCCCCCGCTTCCGGAGGGGGTGGACGCGGTGCCGGACGTGGCGGGAGTGGTGGCGCGGCTCGGCCTCATCGATCCGTGACGACGGAGGCGCGGATGCGGTCGATGGCGTGCAGCACCTCGTCGCGGTTCTTGGCGCACTTGATCCAGGCGGGCAGACGGGCGACGTAGGTCATCTTCGGGCCATGCTCGTACCAGGGCGGCCGCTCCCGCAGCGATGCGGCCACGAACCGCCTGAGCAGGTCAAGGTGTTCGAGGTTGTAGGCCCACACCACTCCGTGCCTGGTTTCGCTCCGCAAGTACAGAACCGGGTGGACGCCCCGTCCCCCGGCCCCCCGTGAGTCCCGCGCCAGCCCACAGGCCCCGCAGACCAGACGCCGCCGCGGGTACGACGCGCCGTGCGCGTCCGGGGCGACGGCGGGCCGCCTCTCGTAGCAGGCCATTTCCTCGCAGCGTGGGCAGCGTACGAGGATCGAGTCGGTGAACTCGTGCAGGTGGCTGAGAGGATCGCGGAAACGCACCGGCGCGGTGGACATGCGGCGAGTATCACGGCGTACCGCCGCACGCCGCACCCGGTTTTCGGCGCGGCCGGCTCAGCACTGAGCCGGCCGACCTGGGCACCCGGGGGCTCCCGCTCCCGGGACTGCCCGCCTGCCGGTCCCTCTACCGCTCCTTCGGGTTCCGGCGCAGCAGATACGTGTCCATGATCCAGCCCTTGCGCTCCCGGGCCTCCGCGCGCAGCCGCTCGATGCGGGGCGCGGCCTCGGAGATCGGGCCCGAGGCGAGGAGCTCGTCCGGGGTGCCCAGGTACGCGCCCCAGTAGATGTCGATGTCCTGGTCGGCGTACTGCCGGAAGGCCTGGTGGGCGTCGAGCATCACGACCACGTCGTCCACGCCCTCCGGGAAGCCCTCGGCCAGCCGCCGGCCGGTGGTGATCTGCACGGGCCGGGCCACCCGGTTGAGCCCCGTCCGATGCCGGGCGACCAGCGCCGAGACACTGCTGATGCCGGGCACGACGTCGTACTCGAAGGCCACCGCGCCCTTGTCCAGGACCTCCTCCAGGATCCCCAACGTGCTGTCGTACAGCGCGGGATCACCCCACACCAGGAACGCGCCCGTCTCGTCCTCGCCCAGCTCCTCGGCGATCAGTCGCTCGTAGATCCCCGCGCGGGCACTGCGCCAGTCCCCGACGGCGGGGGAGTAGGCGGCACCTCCCGCGGACCGGTCCCGCTCCGGATCGCGCGCCTCCACGACCCGATACGTCCCCTCCGGTACGTGCGCGTCCAGCATGTCCCGGCGCAGCTGCGTGAGGTCCGACTTCACCTCGCCCTTGTCGAGGATGAAGAACACGTCCGTACTCCGCAGCGCCCTGACGGCCTGCAGCGTCAGCTGCTCGGGGTCGCCCGCGCCGATACCGATGACATGAATCTTTCGCACGCCCCGAGTCTGCCGTACGGCACTGACAGCGGGGCCACCGCGTCCCAGGTCGAGCAGGCCCGAGCGCGCACGGCCGCCTTGCCGAGAGCGGCCGCACCGGCGACGTCCCGCGGCCTTGGCGGACTCCGTGGGTGGGCTCGCGGGTGGCTGCGTGGGTGATGACCTGGCAGGGCCGGGCGGCGGCGAGCGCCGTGGTGCGGCGGAGGCCGAGACGCCGGGACGTCCGCGCCGACCGGCTTCGCCTCCGCAGTTGGGGCGCTGGGACTTCCCCCCGTATTCGGCTTCGCGTCCGCAGCCGCCTCGCCGGGACGTCCGCGCCGTATCCGGCTTGGCGTCCGCAGTTGTGGTGTCGGTACTTCCCGCCGCACCCGGCCTCACCTCCGCAGCCGTGGCGCCCGCGCCCCCGCGTCCACGGCCCCGGCGCCCCCCTCCACCCCCTCCGCCAGTGCTCGCGCCCACCCGGCGAGCCCGGCCAGGTCCATCCCGTACGGCCGCGGGCGTCCCGACACCGACGCCCACTCCTCGACCGCCCCGGCCCCGCGCCGCAGCAGCCGCGCCCCGCCCGTCACGTTGCCCCGGGCCGCGTGAGTGAGTCCCACCGCGAGCTGGGCGAGGCCCCGCCACAGGGCCCGCTCCTCCTCCGGCCCCGACTTCCAGGCGTCCTCGAAAACCTCGTGCGCGTGGAAGGGCTTCCCCGCGTCGAGCAGCCCCTGTGCTTCCGTGACGCTCTGCTCGGGCGTGCGTACGACCCCCTCGGGCTGCCGTTCCACACCCTCCGAGCCGTACGGCAGGGGTCGCCCGAGCCCGTCCCGCGGCCGGGCGTTGCGCGCCCGCCCCTCGTCGTCCCGGTCCCGCGCACCGGCTGACCGCCCTGAAGATGAGGATGAGGATGAGGATGAGGTGCCCATACGTCGATTGTCCCGCCCTGCCCCGGCCCTCTTCGAAGCGCCCCACGACGTGCGGTAAAGTGCTCCTCGCGCGATCACGCGGTTCACCGCGCGAGACGCATCGGGACGTGGCGCAGCTTGGTAGCGCACTTGACTGGGGGTCAAGGGGTCGCAGGTTCAAATCCTGTCGTCCCGACGGTGCGAAGGGTCTTCGCAGGCGAAAGCCTGCGAGGGCCCTTTTTCGTTCAGCCCTCCTGCTGTGTTGCGCGCCCTTGCTGTGTTGCGCGCCGCCCCGCGGCCCCGGAGGCTGGGGGGGATCCCGGCACGTCGGGTGAGGAGAAGGGACACACCGTGCACGAGGCGCCGTCGGTCGACGTCCGCAGCAGGACCGGAGCGATGTCTCCCGGCGTCCGGACCATCGCCCTGGACGGCGCCGGCGTCACCCTGTCCGGTCTGCTCGCCGAGCCCGCGCACGGGGCGCCGCGTGCCGTCGTGGTCGCGCTGCACGGAGGCGGCATGCGTGCCGGCTACTTCGACAGCCGGGTCCACCCGGACCTGTCCCTGCTCACCCTGGGCGCACGACTCGGCTTCACGGTGCTCGCCCTGGACCGTCCGGGCTACGGCCTCTCGGCCACCCGGCTCCCGGACGGGCAGACTCTCACCGACCAGGCGGAGACGGTGAGTTCCGCACTGGTGGCTTTCGCCGAGCGACACCCGACGGGGGCCGGTGTCCTGCTGCTCGGCCACTCCTTCGGCGGCAAACTCGCCCTGCGGATCGCCGCCGAGGACGCCGTCGCCGACCTGCTCGCCGTGGACGTCTCCGGCTGCGGCCACCGCTTCGCCGTCGACCCCGGCAGCGTCCACCAGCGACCAGGGATGAGCCAGGTGCGTCTCAACTGGGGCCCGCTGTCCCTGTACCCGCCCGGCACCTTCGAGGCCGCCGGTGCCCTGGCGGGCGCGCTGCCGCGCCTGGAAGCGAAGGACGCGCGGGACTGGCCGCGGGTGTGCCACGCGCTGCTGCCGCGGATCCGCGTGCCGGTGCGGCTGACGTTCGCCGAGCACGAGGCCTGGTGGCGGCAGACCGATGCCGATCTCGCGGAGCTCGCCGCACTGCTGAGCGCCGCGCCCCGCGCCCGTGTGGAACGTCTGCCGGACGCCGGCCACAACATCAGCCTCGGCCGGACGGCCCGCGCCTACCACCTGCGCGTGCTCGCCTTCCTCGAAGAGACGCTGCACGCCGACGGGCGTGGTGCGGCACGCCCGGCATGAGCTGCGTCCGGACCTCTCCGGGGCACGCCTCGACGACCACCACCACCTGCCGCCCCGCTGCAGCCGCGCCTCGCCGCGCGCCGTCCGATGCCGCAGGTGGCACCGGTGACCCACACCGTCTTGGCCGGGCCCCCCCGGGGCCCGTGCTCGATCGAGCGGGCTCGGACCCGCTACGGAGAGGGCGGGATAGGGGGCGAGCCCGCCCCCTGCCTGCTTCAACTGCTCGGCGTGGACGGCCGGATACCGTCGCGCGATCGCCGTTGTGATGGTCGACGGCACGGGCCTGCAGTGGTCCGGCCGGCCGGTTGGCCGGCGACGGCGAACGGCCCCCGCCCCCGCCGGGACCGCCCGCCGGGCCAGGCCCCGCTCCTGCGGGATGTCGGCCGGACGCCCGCACCGTCACCCGTCCCGCGCGACGCACCCCGCCCCGAAATGGTAGAAGCGGCCCATGACCAACTCGCTCATCAACCCGGCCGGCACCCGATGACCGCCGGCATCGACACCCCCGACCGCCGCGGCCGCACCGGACTCGACCAGGCCGGCCGGAACCTGACCGGCAACCCCCGCGTCAAGGTGCGGGACGTGGAACTGCTCTCCAGCCACTGGTACGTCGAGCGCGCCACCACCTTCGACTTCCAGCACGCCGACGGCACCTGGAGCACCCAGCAGCGCGAGACGCACGACCGCGGCAACGGGGCCACCATGCTGCTGTACGACGCCGACCGCGAAACTGTCCTGCTCACACGCCAGTTCCGCTTCCCGGTGTACGTCAACGGCCACCCCGACGGCATGCTCGTCGAGACGCCGGGCGGGCTGCTCGACGACGATGACGAGCACCCGGAGATCGCCGTTCGGCGCGAGGTGGTGGAGGAGACCGGCCACACCATCGGCGAGGTCCAGCACGTCTTCGACGTCTACATGAGCCCGGGCTCGGTCACCGAACGCGTCAGTTTCTACGCCGCGGCCTACGGGCCCTCGACCCGGACGCACGAGGGCGGCGGCCTGGGCGAGGAGGGCGAGGACATCGAGATCCTCGAACTGCCCTTCCGCAGGGCCCTGGAGATGATCCGCACCGGGGAGATCGCCGACGCGAAGACCATCATGCTGCTGCAATGGGCCGCGCTGGAGGGGCCGTTCGCCAAGTGACCCACAACTGACCCAAGTTGGCGCTCGAACCCCCTTGCCTTGAAGTGCGCTTCAAGATGAAGACTCCCGTTCGTGCCCCGAGGGCGGGCGCGCGAACGGGAGGGACTCATCCATGAAGTACCGCACCATCGGCACCGACCCGGAGAACCGCCGCGAGGTCAGCGTCCTCGCGCTCGGCGCGATGCTGTTCGGCTCGCGCACCGACGAGGCGACCTCCTTCGCCGTCCTCGACCGCTATGTCGAGGCCGGCGGGAACTTCATCGACACGTCCGACAACTACGCCTTCTGGATCGACGGCGGCCAGGGCGGCCAGAGCGAGGAACTGCTCGGCCGCTGGCGGCGCAGCCGCGGCATCGGCGACGAGATCGTCCTCGCGACCAAGCTCGGCGCCCGCCCCCTCGCGCCCGGCACCAGCTACGTCGACAACGCCGAGGGCTTGTCGGCGAAGGTGATCCGCGAGTCCGCCGAGCGCAGCCGCGACCGGCTCGGCGTGGGGAAGCTGGATCTGCTCTACGCCCACATCGAGGACCAGAAGGTTCCGCTGCGGGAAACCGTCGAAGGGTTCGCCGAGCTGGTCGCCGAGGGCACCGTCGGTCTCCTCGGCGTCAGCAACCACGCGACCTGGCGCGTCGAGCGGGCCCGCGCCCTCGCCGCCGCGGCCGGGCTGCCCGGCTACGAGGTGCTCCAGTACGCCCACAGCCACCTGCGGCCCCGCTACGACGTACCCGACGCACCTCTGTTCCCCGACGGCAGCCTCGGCCACGCCGGCCCCGACCTGCTGAGCTATCTGCGGGCCGAGCCCGGCCTGACCCTGGTCGCCTACTCGCCGCTGCTCAAGGGCGCCTACACCCACCCGGACCGGCTGCCCGGCGACTTCGACCACCCGGGCACCCCGGCCCGCCTGAAGGTGCTGCGCGAGGTCGCCCAGGAGACCGGTGCCACCGTCAACCAGGTCGTCCTGGCCTGGCAGATGGGCGGAGCGCTGCCGATCATCCCGCTCGTCGGGGCGTCGTCCGTCGCGCAGCTGGAGGAGAGCCTGGCCGCCGTCGACCTGGAGCTCATCCCGGAGCAGCGGGCCCGGCTCGACTCCGTCCACTGACCGCGCCGGTCGCCGGGCTCCGCAGTAGGCTCCCCGAAGGAGCCGAAGGAGAGTGGGCCATGCCTCTGTTCCCCACCGAGTGGTCCGTCCGTACGACCCCCGAAGGCCTCCTGTGGGAGCCCAGCGAGCGCTGGGTACGGGGCCGTAAGGGCGGTGTCACCGTCGTCGACAGCCGGCATCCCGTGCTCGTCTGGGAGCCCGGCGTGCCCGTGCCGCTGTACGCGTTCCCACGGGAGGAGGTCCGCACGGATCTCCTCCACCCGGCCAAGAACCCGCCGACCGGTGCGCACAACGGATCACAGACCTTCTACGACCTCGAGGTCGACGGAGAGACCGTGGCGAACGCGGCCTGGACGTTCCCCGCCGACGACCTGGCCGGACACATCGCCTTCGAGTGGTTCCGGCACTGGGACAGCGGACTCGACCGCTGGTACGAGGAGGAGGAAGAGATCTTCATCCACCCCCGCGACCCGCACAAACGGGTGGACGCCATGCCCAGCAGCCGCCACGTCCAGGTGGAGATCGCCGGCACGGTCGTCGCGGACACCCACCGGCCGGTGCTGCTGTTCGAGACCGGGCTGCCGACGCGGTACTACATCCCCCGCGAGGACGTCCGGCTCGACCTGTTCGAACCCACCGACCACCGCACCGGGTGCCCGTACAAGGGCACGGCCCGGTACTGGACCTGGCGCGGCGATGACGAGGTCCCGCGCAACATCGTCTGGAGCTACGCCGAGCCGCTGCCCGCGGTGGGTGCCGTCAAGGGGCTGCTGGCCTTCTACAACGAGGTCGTTGACCTCACCCTCGACGGTGAGCCGCTGGAGCGGCCGGTCACCCCCTTCAGCGAGGCACTCTCGGTCCGGCGAACCGGTCGTGATCCGGCGTGAGACCGTCGAGCAGTGCATCCAGTCCTGTGGCCGCCCCTTGCCTGGTGTCAGCCGGCCGTCATGAATCGCTCCAGACGCGAAGCGCCTCCGCTTCGTTGCTGTGTCCGAGTGGCTGCAGATCATAGGCCTCGAGGAGCGTGCGCAGCAGTCCGTACAGATTGTTCGGCTGGTCGTGGTTGCCCGGCCGGACACGTTCCCCGACGAGCAGGGTGGGGATGCGATTGGGCTGGGCGGATCCGCTCTCGTCCCAGGTGACCACCAGCAGACTGTTGTGGGTCATCGCCCAGCGTGCGTAGTCGCCGAGGTTCTCTCGCAGCCAGGTGTCGGCCTCGCGGACGCTGCCGTCGTGCATGTCGTGCTGGACGTCCGGAACGACGAACGACACCGTCGGAAGATCCGCGAAGTCATGCGGAAAGCTGGTCCACGGGCGGTTGACCGAAGGGGGAAGGTTGCGGAAGTTCACCCAAGGGTTGTGCCGTCGTACATAGGCACCGCTGGTACAGCCGGTGAAGCCGACGTGGGGCAGGCCCTGCGCGTATCCGGCGAAGGTGAGACCCGCCTGCCGGAGTTGGGAGCCGAGATTGTGGCCCGAGAAGGCGCGGGGACAGGCATCGCTCCGGATGCCCTGGGTGGAGCCGGAGAAGAGCGCCAGGTAGTTCGGTTGGCTCGGATGGGTGATTGCGTAGAACTGGGTGAGTGAGGCGCCGCGTCGGGCGAGCTTATTGAGGTAGGGCGCCTGCGCGTTCCCGATGATCGCGTCGTACGCGTGGTTCTCCTCGATCACCACCACGACGTGGTCAGGACGAGGGATTTCGCGGTCGGCGGGCGCATCGTCGCAGCCCGCCGTCACCAGGAGTAACGCCATCGCCGCTGTCCAGATCGCGCGCCGCCGCACACGGCGCTCCAGGCCCTGTCGTGCGCTTCTCACCCGTGGCCTCACGCTCTCCCTTTTCCGCAGCCCTTCCGGCCGGCTCTCTCCTGCGGTAGATCGTCGTGCACTGCCGAGCACCAAAAGCGGCATTAACGTAGCAATTAGAATCATTGCCCGCATAGTGGACGATATCGATCGGTCACGTGCGCCGACCGACGAAAGGAAACATGAGACGTATCCATGCCCCCGTCGGTCATGGTGAGCCGTGCGCGGTTCCCCCCGGGGAGCCGGCTGTCGGCGGACCGGTTCTTCGAGAGACCTCTCCATGGGCAAACGAGAGACGCTGACGGGCAGCCGCGCAGCTTTCCGTGCGAGCGCCGCGGCACGGTGGCCCGGCAGGGCCGCGGCCGACCGGCGCCGAACAACACGCACCACCGCACTCCAGTGGACGATGCGTGCCGTCCTTCCTGTGGTGCTCGTGCTGTGGCTGGTGTCGCTGCGCCAAGTGGATCTCGGCGGGATGCGCGACTACGGGCTGCTGCAGGTGCTGCCGCCGCTCTTCTGGGTCGCCCTCGGCCTGCTCGCCCTCGGCTTCTGTCTCGCCCTGGCCGACCGGCGCACGGGTGCCGGCTGGCTCGCGGGCTACGTCCTCACGCTGATCGCGGTCCTCCACGCGACCCCCACGCTGCTCTACCCGGCGATGCGCTACAGCTGGGCCTGGAAGCACGTCGCAGTCGTCGATGCGGTGATGCGCCACGGCGGTGACGTCCCCAACGCGGGCAAACTATCCCTCTACAACCATTGGCCGGGCTTCTTCGACCTCAATGCGTTCTTCGTGGAGGCGACCGGCCTTGAATCGGCGCTCAGCTACGCGGCGTGGGCCCCGCCCGTCTTCAATGCTGTGCTGCTCGCCCCGCTGCTGTTGCTCTACCGGGCGGTGACGCGTGATCGCCGACTCATCTGGGGAGGAGCGTGGATCTACTACTCCTGCTCTTGGGTGGGGCAGGACTATTTCGCACCCCAGGCTCTCGCGTTCCTGCTTTTCGTGACGGTGATCGCGCTGGTCGTCGGTCAGCTGCCGTCCTCGGCGCTGCCCCGACCCGGCGCCGCGCTGCCCGCCCGTTGGCCTGTCGGCAGGCTCCAGGCGGTGCTGCTGATGGAATTCGTCATCGTCTCTTCGCACCCGCTGACGCCGCTGATGCTGATCAGCGCTCTGGTCGCACTGTCGGTTCCGCGTGCCAACCGGCGCGTGGTGCTGCCGGTGCTGGCCGGTGCGGTGCTGTTGACCGCCGTCTGGGACTCCACTGTCGCCCGGTCCTACATCGCGGCCAACCTGAGCGACTTCCTGGGCTCGCTCCTGCAGGCCGACACCAACGTCGTCTCCGGGCTGGCCGCGCTCGGTACCGCAGCACCCGGGCAGGTGGTGGTGTCCTGGGTCGACCGGGCCCTGTCGGCCGCCGTCGTCCTGCTGGCGGCCATCGCCTTCCTGGCCCGCCCTTGGGTCCGCCGTACCGGACTTCCGCTGCTCGTCCTCGCCCCGCTGCCCCTTCTGACCGCGAACGCCTACGGCGGAGAGATGATCTTCCGCGCCTATCTGTTCGCCCTGCCCGCCGCTGCAATGCTGATGGCCGCGTTGCTTTTCAGGTGGGGGGGACGGCGGCCGCGCCCCCTTGTCCTCGCCGTCTATCCGGTGCTTCTGGCGCTGCTCGGGGGGCTGGTCTTCGGTTACTACGGCAAGGAAGCGGCCAACCACTTCACGAAGGACGAGGTCGCTGCCGCTCGGTTCGTCACGGCCACCGCGCCTCCTGGAGCCTTGATCGTCACCCTCACTTCGGCCGTGCCCGGACTGTACCTGCATTACGACCAGCACGAGCTGGTGCAGATGGACGAACAGGACATCGAGGCACGGCGGCGGGTGGTGCGGGATCCGGTGGGGGGTCTGCAGCCGTTCCTCCGGAGGGCTAGCGTGCAGCGACCCGCTTATGTCCTCCTGAGCCGGGCCCAGGCCGCTGACTGCTACTTCAGAGGGGTCCTGCCCGCGGACACCGTGCGGCGCCTGGAGACCGCCATGTCGAGGGCACCGGGCTTCGTTCCCGTCTACCGCAACAAGGACGCGGTGGTCTTCCGGTATCAGAATCCGGGCACGGGGGAGAGCCGATGATCCTCCTGCGCTGGGGGCTCGCTGTCTCCGGGTGGACCGCTCTGGCGGCTGCCACCCTGCTGCCGGAGGCCGACGCCCTGCGTGTGCTGGTGACAACGGTGTTCCTGCTCGGCTGTCCGGGACTGGCGGCCGCACGGTGGGCCGGGCCGACCCATGGGTGGGTGGGGCGCCGGACGGCTCTTCTGGACACGGCCGTCCTGGCCGTGGTGCTCAGTGTGTCGCTGGCACTGCTCACCGCCGAGGTGCTGTTCCTGAGCGGAACGTTCACGGCCACACGGGCGCTGCTCGTGCTAGCGGTCGCCACCTCGGCCCTGGCCCTGTTTCCGCACCCCGGCGGACGAGCCCACCGGGCGCCGCGGTCCGGCCCGGAAGCGGGACCATCGCCGGTCGCCGCGCGCCCGGCAGAGCCGCCTTCTGACAGAACCCCTTGACGCGCCATGCTAATCGGGCAAACCTGTACATATACGTCGTAAATATATGTCGTACGGAGAGACGCGATCATGTACAGCGACCCGATCACCAGCCGTGGAACGGCGACCAATCATGGAGCCGACAAGCCGCCCGCCACCGTGAGCCTGGTCGTCCCGGCCCGCAACGAGGCGCGGAACATCCCGTGGGTCTTCGAGCAGATCCCGTCCTGCGTCGACGAGGTGATCCTCGTTGACGGCTACTCCAGCGACGCGACCGTTTCCATGGCCCGGCACTGCCTGCCGACAGTGCGCCACGTGGAACAGAGCGGCCCGGGCAAGGGAAATGCCCTGCGAACCGGCTTCCAGGCGGCAACGGGGGAGTACGTGGTGATGATGGACGCCGACGGCAGCATGTCACCGGCGGAGATCCCGCACTACCTGCACTTCCTCGACAACGGCTACGACTTCGTCAAGGGCTCGAGATTCGTCGCGGGCGGCGGCTCCCTGGACATCACCCATTTCCGGCGGATGGGGAACCATGTCCTCCTGGCCGCCGCCAACCGGCTCTACCACGCGTCCCTGACCGATCTGTGCTACGGCTTCTGCGCCTTCCGGCGAAGCTTCCTGGACCAGTTGGACCTGCACGCCGTCGGCTTCGAAATAGAGGCCGAAATGATCGCGCACGCCCTGCGCTGCGGCCTGCGCATCGCCGAGGTGCCCAGCCTGGAACTGCCCCGGCGCAGTGGGCGCTCCAACCTGCACGCCATATCCGACGGGCGCCGGGTGCTTCGCATCCTGCTCTCGGAACGTCCGGGTGCGCGGTCCTCCACCCAGAAATGGCCGAGCGTGTCGTGAACTCCAGCATGGTGCGAACTGCCGCCGCTCGGCCCCCCGTGCCGGTGGCGGACGTCGACCTGGCCCGTCCGGGTGAGTTCCGACTCCCCGGCGGTCGCGGAACGGTCCTGCTGCAGCGGCACGTCCGGGCCCTGGTACGCCTGCATGGGCTTCCGGTAGGCATGGTCTGTGCCGCCGCGGACACCCCCGGCCCAGAGGCCCTGTGGCGTGCCGTCGCCGACACAGCCCGGGTGGAACTGGCGGGTCAGCTCGCCCGGTACCGTGCACAGGACCGTCCCGGAGCGTCAGACGCCGGCCCTGCCGACCGGCCCTTCCGTACCGGGCCTCGCCCGGCCCAGGAGCCGTCGCCCTTCATCAGCGTGGTCGTTGCCACCCGGGACCGGGCGCACCTGTTGGGCCGCTGCCTGGGTTCGCTCGTGCGGTCGAAGTACCCCGAGTTCGAGATCATCGTGGTGGACAACGCCCCGTCCGACGGCACGACGGAAATCCTGGTCCGCGGAGCGTTCGGCGGACGGGTCCGCTATGTCCGCGAACCCGTCCCCGGCCTGGCCCGCGCCCACAACCTCGGCCTGGCCCGAGCACGCGGGTCCGTCGTCGCCTTCACCGACGATGACACGCTGGTCGACCCGGGGTGGCTGTCCGCTCTTGCCGAGGTGTTCGCCCACGACCCGCGGATCGGCTGCGTGACCGGGCTGATCGTCCCCGCCGAACTGGAGACCCCGGCCCAGGCCGCACTGGATCGGCAGGGCGGCTTCGCCAAGGGCTTCGGGCCGCGTACCTGGTCGATGTCCGACGCATCGGCCGACCCGCTGTTCCCCTTCGCGGCCGGTTGCTTCGGCTCTGGGGCCAACATGGCCTTCCGTACCGCCGTCCTGCGATCTCTGGGCGGCTTCGACACGGCGACCGGTGCGGGCACCCCGGCTCGGGGCGGCGACGACCTGCTCGCCTTCTATGAGGTTCTGACCGCCGGTCACACGCTCGCCTACGAGCCGAGTGCCATCGTCTGGCACCATCACCGCCGTACACAGGACGCCGTGGCCGCGCAGGTCTTCGGCTACGGTGCCGGGCTCGGTGCCTATGTCACCGCCCTCCTGATGAACCATCCGCGCAGCCTGCCCGCCCTGCTGCGCCGTCTCCCGGGTGGCGTCCGCCGCATCGTGACCAGGTCGCGCGACCGGAGTGCCGACCCCGACGCCGACTGGTCCCTGCGCCTTGCTCTACTGGAGGCGCGCGGGATGGTCTACGGCCCCTACGGCTATGTGCGCGGACGCATGGCCGGCGACACGCAACGGAAGACGACCGGCCCGGCGAGGTGAGGGTGTGGACACCCCTTCGGTCACAGGCCCGCCCGTCAGCAGTGCTCGCAGGGAACGGCGCTCCCTTCCCATGATGCTCCGGGCCGGTGTCGCCGCCGCCCTCCCACGTGAACGCGTGCTGCGCACGGGACACCTGCTCGCGATCAGTTCCCTCGTCAACGCGGGCGTCGGCTCCGTCTTCTGGGTCTTCGCCACGCACTGGTACGACGAGAGGGTCGTGGGCCTGAGCTACTCCGCCCTCTCGGCGTCCTTGCTGCTCACCGGCATCGGACAGCTCAACCTGAACGACTTCCTGGTGCGGTTCGTGCCGTCCGCAGGGCGCCGCACCCGCCGCTTGGTCCTCACGTGCTACGCGGTGAGCATCTCCTTCAGCCTGCTGGTCGCCGTGGTGTTCCTGGCGTTGGTGCCGGTGGTCGCACCCGGGCTCGACTTCCTGCTGACGCCGGTGACCGGCGGCTGCTTCGTGGTGGCCACCGCCGGATACGCCGTGTTCGTACTGCAGGACGGCGCGCTCACGGCGGTCGGCCGCCCCGGCTGGGTCGTCGGCGAGAACCTGATCTTCGCCTGCGGGAAAATACTGCTGCTGGCCCTCGGGGCCGCGCTGGCTCTGTTCTCCGGGATCCTGCTCTCGTGGGCGGGAGCTCTCGTGATCTCGCTGACCGTGGCCAACGCGGTCCTGCTGGGCCGGGCGGTGCCCCAGCACGAGCAGGACAACCCGGCGACGGCAGCTCCGCCCCGCATGCTCGGGTACGCCGCCGCCGACTGGTTCGGCTCCCTGTTCCGGCTGGCCGCGTACACCCTCGTCCCGCTGATCGTGCTGAACAACCTCGGCGCGGCGCAGAGCGCCTTTTTCTCTCTGGCGTGGAGCGTCGCCTACGTGCCCTACCTGCTCGCCCGCAACATGGGAACGTCCCTGCTCGCGGAGTCGGTGCGCCGGCCCGAGCGACTCGTCGAACAGGGCCTGCGCGTCCTGCGCCACTCGGGCCTGCTGCTGCTCGGCGTCACCGCCGTCCTGGTCGCCGCGGCCCCCCAGATCCTGTCTGTCTTCGGTGCCGCGTACGCGGCCGAAGGCACCACCCTGTTGCGACTGCTGGCGCTGTCCGCACTGCCGAACCTGCTGCTCAGCGTGGCCATCGACGTCGCGCGGGCGCGGCGGCGGTTGCGCTGGGCGGTCGGACTGCAGATGACGATGTGCGTCCTGGTGCTCGGGCTCACCCATGTGCTGCTGCCGGAACTCGGCGTCGCCGGCGCCGGCGTCGCCTGGCTCGTCACCCAGTGTCTGATCGCCGTTCCCCTCCTGGTGTTCCAGTCGCGCTGGCTCGTTCCGGCGCCCGAGAGGTCGTCATGAACAACGCACTGTCCACCGCACATTCCGTCCCCACGCTGTCTGTCGTCATCTGCGCCTACACCCTCGACCGATGGGAGGACCTGCGGGCCGCGATCGAGTCGGTGCTGGCCCAGGACCCACCGGCCGACGAGGTCGTACTGGTGGTCGACCACAACAAGGCCCTCCATGAGCGGGCATCGAACGAACTGGCCGGAGTCCGGATCGTGCCCAACCAGCAGCGTCGCGGCCTGTCCGGAGGACGCAACACGGGGGTGGCGGTCTCGCACGGCGACGTGGTCGCCTTCCTCGACGACGACGCGACCGCGGAACCGGGGTGGACGCGCCGTCTGCTGGCACCGTACGGCGATCCACGCGTGGTGGGGGTCGGCGGGCTGGTCCGGCCGCGATGGTCCACCGGACGGCCGGTGTGGTTCCCGCCGGAGTTCGACTGGGTGGTGGGCTGCTCTTACCGGGGGCTGCCCGAACTGGCCGCCCCCGTACGCAACTTCATCGGTGCCAACATGTCCTTCCGCAGAACGGAGCTGCTCGCCGTGGGAGGATTCCTCGACGCCCTGGGACGGGTGGGCACCCGCCCGGTGGCGAGCTGCGACGAGACCGACCTGTGCCTGCGCATCGCGGCCCGCGACCCAGGTGCCGTCCTCCTGTACGAGCCCGCCGCCGAGATACGCCACCGTGTCCCCGAGTCCCGGGCGAACTGGGCCTACTTCCGTTCGCGCTGCTACGTGGAGGGGCTGTCGAAGGCGCTGGTGGCCCGGCGCAGCGGCAGCGGGCCGGCCCTGGCCAGCGAGCGTGCCTACCTGCGGTCGACCATTACCCGAGCCCTTGCCCGCACCCTGCTCCGCATCGGCCGACCCGGCGCGTTGCGCACGGCCGGCGCGCTCTCGGCCGGGGTGTGCGCCACCGCCGCCGGTTACCTCGTCGGTTGGGTACGACCGCTGGACTCCGACAGCTTCTTCCGGCGTCCGCAGGCCCCTGCGGACGCTCCCGCGCCGGTCAGCTCATGAGTGCCGTACCCGTCTTCCTCTACCACTCGGTGTCGGACGACCCACCGGGGTGGCTCGCGCCGTTCACGGTGAGTCCGCGTGTGTTCGTGGAACACCTGGACCTCATCGCGGACAGTGGGCTGCGTGTGGTCCCGCTGCGGCAGCTGGTCGCGGCACTGCTCGGCGGTCCCGCACTGCCACCCCGGTCCGCCGTGCTGACCTTCGACGACGGATACGCGGACTTCGCGTCGACGGTGGCTCCGCTTCTCACGGCGCGGGGACTTCCGGTCACCTTGTACGTCACCACCGGTGCGCTGCGCCCCCCGCGTGGACGGCCGGGCCGCGGACCGTTTCCCTACATCGCGACGCTGAGCTGGGCCCAGCTCCGGGAACTGGATGCGGCCGGAGTCGAGATCGGCGGCCACAGCCGGACCCATCCGCAACTGGACACCCTGCGCCGTACTTCGGTGAGGGAGGAAGTCGGTGGCTGCAAGCGTGAGATCGAGGACGTCCTGGGGCATCCCGTCGTCTCCTTCGCCTACCCGCACGGCTACAGCAGTCGCGGTGTCCGGGCGATGGTGGCGCAGGCCGGCTGGACCTCGGCGGCCGCCGTGCGCGGGACGGCGTTCAGTTCGAGCCGGGACGAGCCGCTGATGTTCGCCCGGCTCATGGTGCTGGCCGGCACCGGCCGGGAACGCTTCAGGCTCTGGTCCCGGGGGCAGGGAGCTCCCGTCGCACCGTTCGCCGAGGGACTGAGGACCAGGGGCTGGCGGGCGTACCGTCGGGCGAGGGCGGCGACGGGACGGCCGTATCGGGCGCTTCCGGCATACGACTGACTTGACGTCAGTGCTGCCAGACCCGTACCCAGTCCACGAGCATCCGTGCCGAGTCGACCTCGGGGGGCGGGGCGTGGGGGAGGCCGACGGCCAGGTTGATGAGAACCTCCATGGGAACGCGGGGAATCCGGTCCGGGTCGGTCACCCGGAACCGCTCGACTCCATCCACGTACCAGACCAGTTTCTCCCGTTCCCAGAGCAGCGCGAAAACGTGGTGCTCCTCGGGGAAGCCGGTCGCCGAGTAGGCTCCCTTCTGCTTTCTCTCGGCGCCCTCCCGGTCCCGCCAGTGGACGTACATCGCCAACTCGCGAGTGCTGCCGATGAACTCCATGATGTCGATCTCCGGCGGGGTGAAGCGGGTCTCCGGCATCATCCAGAACTGCGGCGCCATACCGCTCTCGGCCGGGATACGGATCGACGCTGCGAAGTAGCCGTAGGTGAACGTTCTCCGTGGCTCGGCGTACCAGTGGTCCCGACCGGTGGAGATCATCCCGGAGGACCAGGGATAGTCCCGTCCGTCGCTGCCGCGGGTCGGATCGCGCGTGGCCGTGAGGGTCACCTGTCCACCGCCCACGGAGACCTGACCGGGCTGATACCACTCCAACTCGTCGTTGCTGGAGATGGTGCAGCCGTCCTGGTTCCAGTCGTAGCACGTGGTCCAACGCGCCCGGTCGAGTTCCTTGCCGTCGAACTCGTCGTGAAAGACCAGGCGCCAGTTCCCCGGCACGGGAGGCTGGGACGTCGGGTTGTCATGAGTGGGGTTGACGACGCCGCAGGCCGCCAGCATGAGCATCAGCGCGCCGAGGACGGTGCCTCTTGCCGTCACGGAATGTTCCGGGTCCTGGCCGCGACGGAGCGGGAAAGTCTGCGCGCGGCGAATCCGGTGCCGGCGACGAACCGCAGCACGGGGCCGAAGGTGGGCGCCGCGGCCAGGCCGGTGAAGTACAGGCCTGGCACCGAGGACCCGAAGCCGGACGTCAGGCGCGGTGCGCCGTTGAACGTCCGCACCTGCCGACGGAGTTCGGGTGCCAGCAACTCGAGCCGGTTGACGTCCACCCGGTAACCGGTGGCGAGCAGCACGTGGTCGACCCGCAGCACCTCCGCACGGCCGTCGGCGTCCACTATCTCGAGGCGCACCGTGCCGCCCTCGGCCACGGCCGAGCGCATCCTGCGGCAGCACAGGACCGGGAACCGGTCGGCCACGCGCTCGCGTAGCCACCAGGCGCCGGACGGTCCGAGCACGGTGTGCAGCAGCCTGAATCGCAGCCGCTCGGGCAAATGACGGTAGGCCACGCCACCACGGCTGCACGCGAACAGGGACCATCCAGGGCCAAGGGGCGAGCCCGGTTTCACGAGCCTTACGGGGCGGGGCCGCTCGGCGGGCCGGTCGGTGGTCGGCGGCTCGCCGAAGGCGACGGACGCCGCGCGGGCGAGCACGACGGGACGGGCGCCTGCCTCGTGCAGCAGCGCCGCGCTCTCGAGAGCCGATTGCCCGGCCCCGATGACGGCGACCCGCTGTCCCGAGAACCGGGTGAGATCCCGGTGCCGGCAACTGTGGGACACCAGGTCGGCCGGGAACCGGCCGACCAGTTCCGGCGGTTCGTGGGCGAACGGCACCTGCCCGGTGGCCATCACCACGCTCTCCGCGAGGAACTGCTCTCCGGAGTCGAGAGTGACTCCGAACAGGCCGTCCAATGCCTCGACGGTACGTACCTTCACCCGTTCCACCTCGGGCACCCGGCGGTTCTGGAACCACTGACCGTAGGCGATGAACTCCTCGATGGGGATCGGATACAGGTCGCCCACCGGTGGGAGGCCGCGTGCGGCGCGGTAGTCCTCGAATCGGTAACCGGGTTCTGGCGCGGAGAGCGCTGATGCTGAGGGCACCGACTTCAGACACATGCCTTCGGGCATGTGAGCTTGCCAGCACTCCATGGGCTCTCCGAAGACCCGCCGCGGTATTCCCGCCGCGCTCAGCCAGGCTGCTGTGGCAAGCCCGTAAGGGCCGGCACCGACCACGACCACGGGTTTCGGCTCACGCGCGCCGACCGCCCTCTCTCCGGCCGCTCGCCGGTGTCCGGTGATGAATCCGGTGTTCGCGGGCATGGTCCACTCCCTCCTCAGCGGTGGTCACGGTCCGACACCTGGCCTGTCGGCGCACTCCCGGAGGACCGGTGCGACCGTGTCGGTGAGCCACCAGTGGTTATGGCCGAATTTCGGTGATTTACGGAGGTTGCCGGTCACGTGCCAGAGCCAGGTCAACAGCACGAGTGCGGTCGGGTCGCGGCTGTCACTGCCCGGGTGCACCCCGGCGAGCGCCAGCAGGGCGCGGTCAGTGTCCGACAGGCCGCAGCGCAACGTCTCGGCGACGAGAGCGCCCAGCGACCGGCCGGTGCGCAGACAACGCAGCGCCAGTACGAATGTGCAGGCGTCGATCTCGCACGGGCCGTCCGCACGGGCGTTGCCCCAGTCGAAGACGCCGGTGACCCGCAGAGGATCTCCGCCGAGCAGAACGTTGCCGGGGTGGTAGTCGCCGTGCGTCCAGCCCTCGGTCAGCACCACGTCGGCCAGGGTCGCGTCCAGACGGTGGCGCAGCGTCCGTAGCTCCGCCGCTCGCCGGCCGGCCGCGTACCGGGGGATCGCTTCGGAGAGAACGGCGAGCTGTGACTCGTACCAGGGCAGGGCCATTTCGGCTGCCGGGCGGCGACGGTCGACGGCGCCTCTCAGGTCGGCCAGAAGGCGAAGGGCCGGCGCGGCGGCGCGGTACGGGTCGCGCGGGGTGTCGTGGATGAGCTGCTCCGCCGACACGCCTGAAAGCCTGCTCTGGGCGAGTGCCCCGGCGGGGCCCGGTGCGCCGACCACTCGGGGCAGCAAGGGGTGCCAGGGAGCGAGCCGCTGGTCGGCCTGGAGTTGCCGGAGGATGTCCCGCTCGCGCGCGACGGTGGCGGCACCGTGCGCCTTTCGCGGCTGTTTGACCACCACACTCCACGAGCCGCGCCGGAGCTCGAACACCAGAAGGCCGGTCTGGAGGAGCGCGGGACGCCGAACCACGGTGATGTCGTAGGACCCGAGGCCGCGTACGAGCCGGCGGGCCCGCAGACGGTCCTCCAGGCCGCCCAGCGCACGGGGGAAGTACAGGGGAAGTAGGCCGAGGAGCGAGGAAATCTTGGCGGGAGGCTTCATGGCAGACCTTGCCGGGCCGTCCGGGGGGTGCGACCCGCGCTGCCCGCGATAATGGATATAGGTGAAATGTCGGTTTACAAGTCTAGGGGTCCTGAACCTCAGCCGCATTCGTTCCGTCCGGCGGAAGGGCGGGTGATCTCCTTGCTCGACGACAAGGTGCCGGTGCTCGTAACGAGAATCGGCAACTACCCGCAACATCACGGCAGTCTGGGCGTGGCGCGCACCGTCGGGCGGCTGGGCGTCCCGGTCCACGCCATCGTCGAGGACCGCTTCACGCCGCTCGCCCTTTCCCGCCACGTCACGCAACGCATCGTCTGGCCGACGACCGGCCGCGAGGAGCCGGAGCGGCTCGTCGACGGCCTGTTGTCGATCGGGCGCGCGATCGGTGAAGGGTGCCTGCCGGTGCCGACCGACGACGAGGCGGCCATCCTTCTGGCCGAACACGCCGACCTCCTGACGGACTGTTTCCTGCTCCCGCCGGTACCGCCCGAACTGCCGCGGCTGCTGGCGGGCAAGGCGAGCCTGTGCCGGGTCTGCGCGGAGGCGGGCGTGCCCGCGCCGCGATCGTGGGCACCGGCGGACCGTGACGAGCTGATCGACGCGGGGCGTGAACTCGGTTATCCGCTGGTGCTCAAGAACCTGGAGCCGTTCAGCCGGTTGCGCACACCGGCGGTGAGGGGCTCCACCACGACGGTGTGTGATGAACGGGAGCTGCTCGGCCGTTTCCCGAACGGAACGCCGCCCCCGGTCCTCGTCCAGGAGTGCATCCCGAGACAGCAGGCGGAGGACTGGATCACCCATTTCTACTGTGGTCCGGGCGGTGCGCCGCGGGTGCTGTTCACCGGTTTGAAACTGCGCTCCTGGCCGCCCTACGCGGGGGTGACCACCCGGGCGGTGGCGTTGCGCAATCCGGAACTGGCCCGGCTTGCGGAACGACTGTGCCGCAGGATCGGCTACTGCGGAGTCGCGGATCTCGACTGGCGCTTCGACCGCCGGGACGGACAGTACAAGCTGGTGGACTTCAACCCGCGTACGGGAGCCCAGTTCCGTCTCTTCGAGAACATTCACGGAGTCGACGTCGTCCGCGCCATGCATCTCGACCTGACCGGCCGTGAGGTGCCCGAGGGCCCCCAGGTGGAAGGGCGGGTCTTCGTGGTCGGTCAGCTGGACTTTCCGTCGGTGGCTGCCTGGCTGCGTACGGAGCGCCGGCTCCCCTCGGATCTGCTGCACGAGCGGCCCGGGGAGCGGGCCTGGCTGTGCCGGGACGATCCCCTGCCGGCTGCGGTCGAGGCGATCCGGTTCAGCGGGCTCGTGGCGCGCCGCCTGGCACGGTCGGCGCAGGCGCGGCTCGGCCTCTGACCACCGGGCGACCCTGTCGCCGAGCGCCGTGGCAAGGGAGGCTCTGCCGGCCACCCGGTACCTGCGGGTCATGGCGACGCGACCGGATGCCCGACGGGCTGGGTGCGCACGATGCCGAACAGGCCCTCTCCGTCGGCGGAGGGACAGACCAGCGGGCGGGCCTGCGGGGTGCCGCGCGTCCAGTCGGCGAAGCCCTGGTGGGTGCTGATGTCGTCGACGAGCATCACCCCGCCGGGGGACAGCACCCGGCCGACGCGTTCCATCTCGAAGCGGGTGTTCCTGGCCGTGTGCAGGCTGTCGTGCACGAACACGTCCACCCGGCCGAGGTGCCGCAGTAGCCCCGGCAGTCGCCGTCTGCTGGATCCCTCGACATACGACCATCGCGATCGGTGGTCGTGGGGCACCGCGACTCCCGTCTGGTCCCGCAGACCGCGTTCGAACGGGTGGGGGAGGTCCACGCTCCACAGGTGTCCCTCGCCGTTGCGTTCCAGCGCCTCGAGCACCAGGCGGCTGGTGATCCCGCGTGCGACGCCCGTCTCCACCACCACGGCGGGACGGGTGTGGATCACCGTGCACCACAGGGCCCGTCCCAGGGCGGCGTCCACGTCGCTGTAGTGCCCGTACGTGTGGCGGCCGAAGCTGTAGCCGCGTTCCTGGAGTTCGCTGGCCACGGTCTCCCAGAGCTCCTGGCCGACGGGGATCTCGGGGCAGGGCCAGGGGGCATCGAGCCACTGGTGGAGCCGAACCTCCCAGTCGTGGTCGACGTGGAGGTCGACGGGATGCTCGAAATAGCCGGCAAGTCCCTCCGGTACGAGACGGGCCGCCTCCATGGGGTCAGTGGCGAACGCTCCCGCGAGGCGGCGAAGGCGATCGAACGCCTTGTCTCCGGCACGTTCTTTCATGGCTGTCCGCTCCTCGCATTGACCTCAGCCGCAAGTGGGTTAATGATGTACGTATACGACGTAAATATACCATTTTGCGACTCGGTGGTGGTGGCACATGCGTCTGACAGTCATCGGCACCGGTTACGTCGGAGCGGTCCACGCCGCCTGTATGGCCGACATCGGGCACGACGTCCTCGGTGTCGACATCGACGCGGACAGGATCGACGGGCTCGCCGCCGGAAGGCCCCCGTTCTACGAGCCGGGACTGTCCAGGATGCTCAGGCGGACGGTGGAGACAGGGAAGCTGCGCTTCACCACCTCGTCCGCCGAGGCGGCCCGGTTCGCCGACACGCACTTCATCTGCGTCGGCACCCCGCAGCACCCCGGCACGGGCGCCGCCGAACTGCGCCATGTGGAGGCCGCAGTGGACGGCCTCGCCCCGCATCTGTGCGACAGCGGGCACGAACGCGTCCTGGTCGTCGGCAAATCCACGGTCCCGGTCGGCACCGCGGCCCGCCTGACCGGCCGCCTGCGTGAGACAGCCCCGGCCGCCGACCTCGCGTGGAACCCGGAGTTCCTTCGCGAGGGCTGCGCCATCCAGGACACGCTGCGGCCCGAACGGATCGTGGTAGGCGCCCGTACGGAGCATGCGGAGGCCCGGCTGAGGGAGCTCTACGCGTCTCTGCTGGCCGCCGGCACGCCCTTCATCGGCACCGATCCGGCCACCGCCGAACTGGTCAAGCTGGCGTCGAACGCGTTCCTGGCCACCAAGATCTCCTTCATCAACGCCATGGCCGAGATCTGCGACGTCACGGGAGCCGACGTGCTCACCCTGGCCGAGGCCATGGGCCGCGACTCCCGCATCGGCCTTCGCTTCCTGAGCCCCGGCCTCGGCTTCGGCGGCAGCTGTCTGCCCAAGGACATCCGTGCGCTGACGGCGCGGGCGGAGGAACTCGGCCGGGGCGCGTCGGTGGCCTTCCTCCGGCAGGTCGACGAGATCAACACGCGGCAGCGTCGCCGCACGGTCGACCTGGCGGAGCGGCTCGCCGGAGGGTCCTTCCCGGACCGGAACGTCGCGGTGCTCGGAGCCGCCTTCAAGCCTGGCAGCGACGATGTACGGGATTCGCCGGCGCTTGCGGTCGCCGAAGAGATCCGGCACCGCGGGGCCCAGGTCCGCGTGCACGACCCCGCCGCGGTCGACACCGCCCGGACTGCACACCCCGCGCTCCAGTACGCCTTGGACGTGACCAAGGCGTGCGAGCAGGCCGATGTCGTTCTGCACCTCACCGAGTGGCCCGAGTACCGCGAGCTCGACCCGGCCGACCTCGCCATGGTGGTGCGCAGGCCCGCCCTGCTCGACGCCCGCAACAGCCTCGACCCGGTGGCCTGGCGCTCGGCCGGATGGACGCTGCGCGCCCTGGGCCGTCCCGGGCTCGACTGAACCGTGGGAGGAGTCCATGCGTGTCGTGGTGTCCGGCGGAAGCGGTTTCCTCGGCTCACACCTGTGCGATGCGCTGCTGCGCAGAGGTGACACAGTCGTCTGCCTGGACGACTTCTCCTCGGGCGTCGTGGGCAACATCGCGCATCTTCGGCGGGTACGGGGGTTTCACTGCACACCGTGCGACGTCACCGAGCGATTCAGGATCTCCGGGCCGGTCGACGCCGTCGCACATCTCGCGAGCCTGGCTTCGCCGTTCGACTACCACCGTCTCCCGTTGGAGACCCTGGCCGCCGGGAGCCGGGGGACGGAGAACCTGCTGAGGCTCGCGGAGCAGCACTCGGCCCGCTTCGTCCTGGCGTCCACCAGCGAGGTGTACGGCGACCCCGCGGTGCATCCGCAGGACGAGGGCTACTGGGGTAACGTCAACCCGGTCGGTCCGCGCAGCGTCTACGACGAGGCCAAGCGCTTCGCCGAGGCCCTGTCCATGGCGTACCGCCGGGCCCGGGATGTGAACTCCGGGATCGTCCGGATCTTCAACACCTACGGCCCTCGGATGCGCTCCCGCGACGGCCGGGTGGTCTCCACCTTCGTCAGGCAGGCTCTCGCGGGCGAACCGCTGACCATCTTCGGCGACGGCAGCCAGACACGGAGCTTCTGCTACGTCGACGACCTGGTCCGCGGTCTTGTCGCCATGATCGATGCTTCTGTGCCGGGCCCGCTCAACCTCGGTAATCCGAGCGAGCGGACGGTGTTGGAGCTGGCCGAGCAGGTGCTGCTGATCACCGGATCGAACAGTGGGCTTCGCTTCCGGCCCCTGCCCGTGGACGAGCCGGTCCGTCGACGGCCCGTCATCACCCGCGCCGAGGAGGCGCTCGGCTGGCGTCCGCGCGTGCCCTTGGAAGAAGGGCTGCGGCGCACCGTCGCCTGGTTCGCTTCCCAGCCGGGAGAACCGGATGGGGCGACGGCGAAGAAGGCTCACCACCGGGGGCGTGGGGCGGTCACCGCTCGGTGAGCACTCCTCGTTCCTCGATGTTCCTCGGGCGGCGCGCGGGACACGCGTAGCCGTTCGGATGGAGCTGATGGAAGCGCCAGGCGTCCCGGCACATGGTTTCCAGGTCTCGCGTAGGGCGCCAGCCCCAGTCACGTGCCACGGCACCCGCGTCGGCGACCAGTTCGGCGACGTCCCCGGGGCGGCGTGGAGCGATCTCGTACGGAATGGTCCTGCCGGACGCACGGGAGAAAGCGGTGATCACATCGAGGACCGAACTGCCCTTGCCCACGCCCAGGTTGTACACGTGCAGGCCTCGCCCGTCGCCGAGATGCTCGAGGGCGACACGGTGCGCCTCGACAGTGTCCATGACGTGGATGTAGTCGCGGATCGCGGTCCCGTCGGGCGTTGAATAGTCGTCGCCGAAGACGCAGAGTCGGTCGCCCGGGCCGAGGGCGACGCGGGTTATGGACGGCATGAGATTGCCGGGCGGGCCGTACGGTTCCTCGCCGAGCAGACCGCTGGGATGGGCACCGACCGGGTTGAAGTACCGCAGACACAGCACGGTGTACTCGGGGCAGCGACGGCAAACGTCGGCGAGGACCTGCTCGCAGATCGATTTGGACGCGGCGTACGGGTTGGTGGGCCGGACGGGCGTGCCCTCGTTCAGCGGCCCGTGGCCCGCGTCGCCGTAGACCGAGCAGGAGGACGAGAAGACCAGCTGGTGCACCCCGTGTCGGTGCATGGTGTGCAGCAGGGCGGTGGTGCCGCCGACGTTGGTGTCGTAGTACTCCACCGGCATCCGAGTCGACTTGCTGACCGACTTCAGGCCGGCGAAGTGCACGACCGCGTCGATGGGATGCCGGTCGAAGACCGTGGAAAGCGCCTGCTGATCGCGGATGTCCATCTCATAGATGGCGCCCATGCGGCGGCCGGAGACCCGCTCCACCCGCGCGAAGACCTGCGGCGGACTGTTGGAAAAATTGTCGACGGCGATCAACTCGTAGCCATGGGCCAGCAGTTCGGCGCAGGCGTGACTACCGATGAATCCCGCACCGCCGGTGACCAGGACTGTGGACGATGAGGTCATGGCTCTATCCAACGCCGTACGTTTACTCTGTATACGACATTGCGCCCGTGGGGCGAAGGAGTCAAGAGCCGAGGCCGCCGGCTGCCCGTACTCAGGGCCTCACGAGCAACTGGAAGTCGAACGCGTACCGCGACGCCCGGTAGATGTGCGTCCCGTACTCCACCGGCCGCCCCGTGTCGTCGTACGCCGTGCGCTGCATCGTCAGCAGTGCGGCGCCCTCCTTCTCGTCCAGGCGTTCGGCCTCCTCGGCGGTGGCGCAGCGGGCGCCGATGGTCTGGCGGGCGCTGTGCAGGGTGATGCCGGCGGCGCGCATCATCCGGTACAGGCCGGTCGACTCCAGGCGGGCGGTGCCGAGGTCGAGCAGGCTCGCGGGCAGGTAGTTGCACAGGATCGCCACGGGCTGGCCGTGGGTGCAGCGCAGCCGCTCCAGGACCGTGACCTCCGTGCCCTCCGCGATGCCGAGGGCGGCGGCGACGTCGGCGGTCGCCGGGACCTGCTCGTTGCGGACGACGTGCGTGGTCGGGCCCTGACCCGCCGCCTCCAGGTCGTCGTAGAGGCTGCTGAGCTCCAGCCCGCGCTTCACCTGGCTGTGCACCACCTGGGTGCCCACGCCGCGCCGCCGGACCAGCAGCCCCTTCTCGACGAGGGACTGGATGGCCTGCCGGACGGTGGGCCGGGACAGGCCCAGGCGCACCGACAGGTCGACCTCGTTGCCCAGGAGGTTGCCCGGGGCGAGGACCCCGTGCTCGATCGCCGACTCCAGCTGCTGGGCGAGCTGATAGTAGAGCGGCACGGGACTGCCCCGGTCCAGGGCGAAGTCCAGCGAGTCCAGCGCGGGGGCTGATACGGCACGTGCGGAGCCGCGGGTCTTCGCCATGGGTTCCCTCCCTGTGGTTCTGCCTCTGGTTCCTTCGCTGAGCGTGTGTCAGGTGTTGCTCGGGAAACCGAGGTTGATGCCCGCGTCGGCCGGGTCCGGCCAGCGCGTCGTGATCACCTTGCCCTGGGTGTAGAAGGCGATGCCGTCGTTGCCGTAGATGTGCAGATCGCCGAAGAGGGAGTCCTTCCAGCCACCGAAGGAGTGGTAGCCGACCGGCACCGGGATCGGCACGTTCACGCCGACCATCCCCGCCTTGACCTCCAGCTGGAAGCGGCGGGCGGCGCCGCCGTCCCGGGTGAAGATCGCGGTGCCGTTGCCCCAGCGGGAGTCGTTGATCAGCTTGATGGCTTCGTCGTACGACTCCGCACGGACCACGGCCAGGACCGGGCCGAAGATCTCGTCCTGGTACGCGTCCGCCGTCAGCGGCACCTTGTCCAGCAGCGAGACGCCGATGAAGAAGCCGTCCTCATGGCCCTCGACCGAGTAGCCGGTGCCGTCGACGACGACCTCCGCGCCCTGCTCGGCGGCCGAAGAGACGTATGACGCCACCTTGTCGCGGTGCTCTCGCGTGATCAGCGGGCCCATCTCGGACGTCGGGTCGTTGCCCGGGCCGATCTTCAGGTTCTTCGCGCGCTCGGCGATCTTGGCCACCAGCTCGTCACCGGTGTCGCCGACCGCGACCACGACCGACACGGCCATGCAGCGCTCGCCCGCCGAGCCGTACGCCGCGTTGATCGCCTGGTCGGCGGCGAAGTCCAGGTCGGCGTCGGGCAGGACCAGCATGTGGTTCTTGGCGCCGCCGAGCGCCTGGACGCGCTTGCCGTGCTCGACGGCCTTCAGCTGGATGTACTTCGCGATCGGGGTGGAGCCGACGAAGGAGACCGCCTCGATGTCCGGGTGCTCAAGGAGCCGGTCCACGGCCACCTTGTCGCCCTGGACGATGTTCAGCACACCCTCCGGCAGCCCGGCCTCGGTGGCCAGTTCGGCGAGGCGGAAGGACGCCGACGGGTCCTTCTCGCTCGGCTTCAGCACGAAGGTGTTGCCGCACGCGATCGCCAGCGGGAACATCCACATCGGCACCATCGCCGGGAAGTTGAACGGCGTGATGCCCGCGACCACGCCGAGCGGCTGGCGGATCGAGGCGACGTCCACCCGGCTCGACACCTGCGTCGACAGCTCGCCCTTGAGCTGCACGCTGATCCCGCAGGCCAGCTCCACGATCTCCATGCCGCGCGCCACCTCACCGAGCGCGTCGGAGTGCACCTTGCCGTGCTCGGCGGTGATCAGCTCGGCGATCTCGTCGCGGTGGGCGTCGAGCAGCTCGCGGTACTTGAACAGGATCGCCGTGCGCTTGGCCAGGGAGGTCTGGCCCCAGCTCTCGAAGGCGGCCTTGGCCGAGGCGACGGCGGCGTCCACCTCGTCGACGCTCGCGAAGGCGACCTGCTTCTCCTGGGCGCCGGTCGCCGGGTTGTAGACGGCGCCGAAGCGGCCGGACGTGCCCTCGACGGGCTTGCCGTCGATCCAGTGGGTGATGGTCTTCATGGTGCGCAAGGGCCTTTCAAATGGGGTTCGTGAGCGGGGAGTTCAGAGGTGGTGGCGGCGTCCGGCGACGTTCCGGTCGTAGCGCTCGCGGGCCGCGACGGCGGCCTCGCGGGAGGCGACCTCGGCGACGGGTACGTCCCACCAGGCCTCGGCGCCGGGGGAGGTGGGGTTCGTGATGTCCGTCTCGACGTACACGCAGGTCGGCCGGCCGGAGGCGCGAGCCGTGGCCAGCGCCTCGCGCAGCTCGCCGACCGTCTTGGCGCGCAGGACGTCCATGCCGAGGCTGGCCGCGTTGGCGGCGAGGTCGACGGGGAGCGGGGCGCCGGTGAAGGTGCCGTCGGCGGCCCGGTAGCGGTAGTCGGTGCCGAAGCGCTCACCGCCGACCTCTTTCGAGAGCCCGCCGATGGAGGCGTAACCGTGGTTCTGGATCAGCACGATGTTGACCGGCAGGCCCTCCTGGACCGCGGTGACGATCTCCGTCGGCATCATCAGGTAGGTGCCGTCGCCGACCAGCGACCACACGGCGGTGTCCGGGGCGGCCTGCTGGATGCCGATGCCGGCCGGGATCTCGTAGCCCATGCAGGAGTAGCCGTACTCCAGGTGGTACTGGCGCGGGCTGCGGGAGCGCCACAGCTTGTGCAGGTCGCCGGGCAGCGAACCGGCCGCGTTGATCACCACGTCCTCGTCGCCGACGACCGCGTCCAGCGCGCCCAGGACCTGCGTCTGCGTCGGTACGGCGCTCTCGTCGTCGGCCCGGTAGGCCGCCTCGACGACCGCGTCCCAGCGCTCCTTGCCGGCGCGGTACTCGGCCTCGTACGCCTCGCTCACACGGTGCCCGGCCAGCTCCTCCGCCAGCTTCTCCAGACCGGCCCGCGCGTCGCAGACCAGCGTCCGCGCCGCCAGCTTGTGCGCGTCGAAGCCGGTGATGTTGAGGTTCAGGAAGCGCACGTCCGGGTTCTGGAAGAGGGTGCCGGAGGCGGTGGTGAAGTCCGTGTACCGGGTGCCGACGCCGATCACCAGGTCGGCGGCGCGGGCGATGTCGTCGCTGACCGACGTGCCGGTGTGGCCGATGCCGCCCAGGTCGGCGGGGTGGTCGTGGCGCAGGGAGCCCTTGCCCGCCTGGGTGGAGGAGACCGGGATGCCGGTGGCCTCGACGAAGGCCTTGAGCGCCGCCTCGGCCTCGCTGTGGTGGACGCCGCCGCCCGCGACGATCAGGGGGCGCTCGGCGGCGCGGATCGCCTCGACGGCCGCCGCCAGCTCGACCGGGTCGGGCGCGGGGCGCCGTACGTACCAGACGCGCTCGGCGAAGAACTCCTCCGGCCAGTCGTACGCTTCCGCCTGCACGTCCTGGGGGAGGGCCAGCGTCACCGCGCCGGTCTCCGCGGGGTCGGCGAGCACGCGCATGGCGTTCAGCGCGGACGGGATCAGGGCCTCGGGGCGGGTGATCCGGTCGAAGTACCTCGACACCGGGCGCAGGGTGTCGTTGACCGACACGTCCGCCTCGGTCGGGTGCTCCAGCTGCTGGAGCAGCGGGTCGGGGGCGTGCGAGGCGAAGTAGTCGCCGGGGAGGAGCAGGACCGGCAGGCGGTTGATGGTGGCCAGGGCGGCACCCGTGACGAGGTTCGTCGCGCCGGGGCCGATGGACGTCGTCACGGCCTGCGCGGAGAGGCGGTTGAGCTGACGGGCGTAGCCGACGGCCGCGTGCACCATGGACTGCTCGTTGCGGCCCTGGTGGTACGGCATCGTGTCCTCGCCCGCTTCGAGCAGGGCCTGGCCGATGCCGGCCACATTGCCGTGGCCGAAGATGCCCCAGGTGCCGGCGACCAGCCGGTGCCGTACGCCGTCGCGCTCGGTGTACTGGGCGGACAGGAACCGCACCAGCGCCTGGGCGACGGTCAGGCGGACGGTGGATTGGCTCATCGGGGACCTCACTGGGACGGGGCTGTGTAGAGGGGCAGACGGGGGTCGACGGGCTGGTCCGGCCAGGTGCCGCGGATCCAGGCGTGATCGGGGTGGTCGCAGATCAGCCAGGCGCGCTCGGCCTCGGGTCCCGCCATGACGTTGAGGTAGTACATGTGGTGGCCGGGCACGGCCATCGAGGGCCCGTGCCAGCCGTCGGGGATCAGCACGACGTCGCCGCCGCGCACCTCGGCCAGGACATCGGTGTTGCGGCCCTGCCCGGAGGGCGAGACGCGCTGGTAGCCGAGGCCGGGGGTGCCGTCGTGGTCGGCGAACTCGAAGTAGTAGATCTCCTCCAGCACCGACTCCTCGCCGGGGCGGTGCTCGTCGTGCTTGTGCGGCGGGAAGGACGACCAGTTGCCGCCCGGGGTGATGACCTCGACCGCGATGAGCTTGTCGCACTCGAAGACCCCGGCCGCGCCGAAGTTGTTCACCTGGCGGCTGCTGTTGCCGGTGCCGCGCAGTTCCACCGGCACCGACGACGCCGGGCCGTACCGGGCGGGCAGCCGCCGCGAGCAGCGCGCGCCGGTCAGCGCGAACCGTCCGCCGCCGGTCGACGAGACCGTCGTACGGGCATCGCGCGGCACGTAGGCGAAGTCGCTCACGCCGCTGAACACGCTGTCACGGCCGGTGAGCCGGAAGGTGTCGTGGCCGAAGTCGTCCGTGTTCTCGACCGTGCAGCCGCCGCTCAGCGACAGCACGATCCACTCGCTGTCGCCGGTGTCGAAGGTGTGCGAGCCGCCGGGCGGCAGCTCCAGGATCCGCAGGCTGGAGTAGCCCCAGCCGGCCTTCTCGGGCGTGACGTCCACGACGTACGGGCCGCCGAGCGCCTTTCCCGCGGGAAGGTGATACGTCATCGTGTTCCTCCGCGTCCCAATCCGTGTCACAACAGGCCGACGGCCGTGTCCACCGCCGTCTCCACGCTGCCCTCGGCCGGGTAGAGCAGCGAGCGGCCGACGACCATGCCCTGGACGGTGGGGAGTGCGAGCGCCTTGCGCCAGCGCTCGTACGCTCCCGCTTGTTCTTCGGCGGAGCCCCCGACCTCACCGCCGAGCAGGACGACGGGCAGCGTGGACGTCTCAAGAACCTCGGCCATGTCGTCGGGGTCATGGGTGACGGGCAGTTTCAGCCAGGTGTAGGCAGAGGTGCCGCCCAGTCCCGACGCGATCGCTATCGACTTGGTGACGGCCTCGGCGGACAGGTCGTTGCGCACCTGGCCGTCGATCCGCCGGGAGATGAAGGGCTCGACGAACAGTGGGAGCCGCAGCGCGGCCAGGGCGTCGATGGCGCGGGCCGTGGACTCCAGGGTGGTCAGTGAGCCCGGGTCGGCGTAGTCGATACGGACCAGCAGCTTGCCCGCGTCGAAACGCAGGCGGGCGATGTCCTCGGCGCGGTGGCCGGTGAAGCGGTCGTCCATCTCGAAGGACGCGCCGGCCAGGCCCCCACGGTTCATGGAGCCCATGACAACCTTGTCGTCGAGGACACCGAGCAGCAGCAGGTCCTCCAGGATGTCGGCGGTGGCCAGCACTCCGTCGACGCCGGGCCGCGACAGCGCGATGCACAGACGCTCCAGCAGATCGGCCCGGTCGGCCATGGCCAGGCGCCGGTCGCCGACGCCGAGCGCGCCGCGGGCCGGATGGTCGGCGGCCACGATCATCAGGCGGCCGCTGTCGCCGATCAGCGGGCGGCGCGTCCGGCGGGCGGCGGCCTCGGCGATCGCCTCGGGGTGCCGGGCTCTGACCGCGGTGAGGTCGCGGATGGTGATGCTCAAGGAAAGGCTCCGTTCAGGGTGGCTCGGTAAGCCGCTCATGGGTGGCTCCGTCGGCCGGGGTGCTCGGCCACGACGCCCGGGGTGCTCGGCTACGACGCCCGTGCGAGGAGGTCTTCGACCTCGGACTCGGTGGGCATCGCCGAGGAGCAGGCGAGGCGGGAGGCGACGAGGGCGCCGGCGGCGTTGGCATACCGCATGGTTTCGGCCAGATCCCAGCCGGACAGCAGCCCGTGGACCAGCGAGCCGCCGAAGGCGTCGCCCGCGCCGAGGCCGTTGGCCACCTCGACCGGCACCGGCGGCACCTCGGCCTCCGAACCGTCGCGGTGCACCGCCAGCACGCCCTTGGGGCCCTGCTTGACGACCGCCAGCTCCACACCGGCCGCCAGCAGCGCCTCCGCGCAGGCACGGGGCTCACGGACCCCGGTGGCGACCTCGCACTCGTCGAGGTTGCCGACGGCGACGGTGACGTGCCGCAGGGCCTCCGCGTAGTACGGGCGGGCCTCCTCCGGGTCCTTCCAGAACATGGGGCGCCAGTCGAGGTCGAAGACCGTGGTGCCCGCCTTGTCGCGTGCCTTGAGGGCGGCGAGGGTGGCGGAGCGGCTGGGCTCCTCGCTCAGGCCGGTGCCGGTGATCCAGAAGACGCGGGCCGAGCGGATGGCCCAGTAGTCCAGCTCGTCGGAATGTATCTCCAGGTCAGGCGCCTTAGGCTGCCGGTAGAAGTACAGCGGGAAGTCGTCCGGCGGGAAGATCTCGCAGAACGTCACCGGCGTCGGGTACGCCGCGACGGGCGTCACCCAGCGGTCGTCGACGCCGAAGTCCTTCAGGGCTTCGTGCAGGTAGGCGCCGAAGGGATCGTCGCCGGTGCGGGTGATCACGGCGGTGGTCCGGCCGAGCCGGGCGGCGGCCACGGCGACGTTCGCGGCCGAGCCGCCGAGGAATTTGCCGAACGTCTCCACCTGCGTCAGAGGTAGGCCAGACTGCAGGGGGTAGAGATCGACTCCTATCCTTCCCATCGTGATCAAGTCGAAGGGCTTGGCTGACTCGGCCATGCGCAACGCTCCTAGAGCTGGGCTGGGGGTGGGGCCCCCAGGGGGCCTGCCGCCTCCCAGGTGTAGGACGTGGAGGCCGGCGCTGTCAATACTTTGTACTTACATTCGGACCTGCTTGTGAAATGATGTCTTAACAAAGTATTGACAGCGGCCGGATCCAGCGATTGGATCCCGTCCCAGCGAAACCGCCGTGTTCCACGGCACACGACCCGGGCTTCTCCCACTGGTCCGGGCCTCGATCCCAGTGATCATCCCCTTTCCCCCGTCGCAACACCCCGTCGCACAGTGAGGTGCTGGAAAGATGGACCGCTCTTACTCTCGCTCCCGCAGACTGGCCCCCGTCGTGGCCGTGGCCGCAGCGGCAGCGCTCACCCTCGCAGGCTGCTCCAGCAGCTCCGGGGGCAAGAAGGCTGAGGAGAGCGCGGAGGGCGCCTCCGCCGGCAAGGCAAGCACGCCCCGCATGACGGTCGCCCTGGTCACCCACCAGTCGGCCGGCGACACCTTCTGGGACATCGTCCGCAAGGGTGCCGAGGCGGCCGCCGCCAAGGACAACGTCAAGCTGATCTACTCCAACGACCCCAACGCGGGCAACCAGGCCAACCTGGTCCAGAACGCGATCGACCAGAAGGTCGACGGCATCGCGATCACCCTCGCCAAGCCGGACGCCATGAAGGACGTCGTGAGCAAGGCGAAGAAGGCCGGCATACCGGTGGTCGGCCTCAACTCCGGTGTGAGCGAGTGGCAGAAGCTCGGCCTGATGGAGTTCTTCGGCCAGGACGAGACCGTGGCGGGCGAGGCGCTCGGCAAGCGGCTGAACGAGGCCGGCGCCAAGAAGGCCGTCTGTGTCATCCAGGAGCAGGGCAACATCGGCCTGGAGCAGCGCTGCGCGGGTGTGAAGAAGACCTTCGAGGGTGACGTCGAGAACCTGAACGTCAACGGCACCGACATGCCGTCGGTGAAGTCGACGATCACCGCCAAGCTCAAGCAGGACAGCGACATCGACTACGTCGTCGCCCTCGGCGCCCCGTTCGCGCTGACCGCGGTGCAGTCGATCGGTGACGCGGGCGCCAAGGCGAAGGTCGCCACCTTCGACCTCAACAAGGAACTGACCGGAGCGATCAGCAAGGGCGACATCGAGTTCGCCGTCGACCAGCAGCCCTACCTCCAGGGCTACCTGGCGATCGACTCGCTGTGGCTCTACAAGAACAACGGCAACTACATGGGCGGCGGCGAGCAGCCGGTGCTGACCGGACCTGCCTTCGTCGACAAGTCCAACGTCGAGACGATCGACAAGTTCGCCGCGAAGGGAACCCGGTGACGAGCATGACCCAACAGGCTGAGCCGGCGGTGACCACACCGCCGGCCCCCGGCCCCGGCAAGGAGAAGGACGGGCGCACCGCCGAACGCCCCCTGGCGCTGCGGTTGTTGGCCCGCCCCGAGGTCGGCGTCTTCCTCGGCGCCGTGGCGGTACTGATCTTCTTCCTGATCACGGCCCCGCCGGTCCGCGACGGCAGCTCGATGGCCAACATCCTGTACCAGTCGTCGACGATCGGGATCATGGCCCTGCCGGTGGCGCTGCTGATGATCGGCGGCGAGTTCGATCTCTCCGCCGGTGTCGCGGTGATTACCTCGGCGCTGACCGCCAGCATGACCGCCTACCAGCTGAGCATGAACGTCTGGGTCGGCGTGATCGTCGCGCTGATCGTGTCGCTGGCGGTGGGCCTGTTCAACGGCTGGATGCTGGTCAAGACCGGCCTGCCGAGCTTCCTGGTCACGCTGGGCACCTTCCTGATCCTCCAGGGCGTGAACCTGGCGGTGACCAAGCTGATCACCGGCAACGTCGCCACCGACGACATCAGCGACATGGACGGCTTCGACCAGGCCAAGGCGATCTTCGCGTCGTCGTTCGAGGTCGGCGGGGTCAACGTGAAGATCACCATCGTGTGGTGGCTGGTCTTCGCGGCCATCGCGACGTGGGTGCTGCTGCGTACCAAGTACGGCAACTGGGTCTTCTCGGTCGGCGGCAACCAGCAGTCCGCACGAGCCGTGGGCGTCCCGGTGACGTTCACGAAGATCTCGCTGTTCATGCTGGTCGGCTTCGGTGCCTGGTTCGTCGGGATGCACCAGCTGTTCTCGTTCAACACCGTGCAGTCCGGTGAGGGCGTCGGGCAGGAGCTGATCTACATCGCCGCGGCGGTCATCGGCGGCTGTCTGCTGACCGGTGGTGCCGGTTCGGCGATCGGCCCGGTCTTCGGTGCCTTCATGTTCGGCATGGTGCAGCAGGGCATCGTCTACGCCGGCTGGAACCCCGACTGGTTCAAGGCCTTCCTCGGCGTGATGCTCCTCGGCGCCGTCCTGATCAATCTGTACGTGCAGCGCACGGCGACCCGGAGGTGACCGACATGACATCCACCAACGGAACCGGGACCCACGGCGCCGTCCTCGTCGACAAGGCCCCCGAGAAGGACGGCCCGATCGTCGAACTGCGCAGCGCCGGCAAGTCGTACGGCAACATCCGCGCCCTGCACGGCGTCGACCTGCAGGTCTTCCCCAGCCAGGTGACCTGCGTGCTCGGCGACAACGGCGCCGGCAAGTCCACCCTCATCAAGATCATCTCGGGGTTGCACCAGCACACCGAGGGCGAGTTTCTCGTCGACGGCGAGGCTGTGCGCTTCTCCACCCCGCGCGAGGCGCTCGACAAGGGCATCGCCACGGTGTACCAGGACCTCGCCGTGGTCCCGCTGATGCCGGTGTGGCGGAACTTCTTCCTCGGCTCGGAGATGACCAAGGGCCCCTGGCCGATCCGCCGTCTCGACATCGAGAAGATGAAGAAGACGGCCGACCACGAGCTGCGCGAGATGGGCATCGTCCTCGACGACCTGGAGCAGCCCATCGGGACGCTCTCCGGTGGCCAGCGCCAGTGCGTGGCGATCGCCCGCGCCGTCTACTTCGGCGCCCGGGTCCTCATCCTGGACGAGCCCACCGCCGCCCTCGGCGTCAAGCAGTCCGGCGTCGTGCTGAAGTACATCGCCGCCGCCCGCGACCGCGGCCTCGGCGTCATCTTCATCACCCACAACCCCCACCACGCCTACATGGTCGGCGACCACTTCAGCGTCCTGCGCCTCGGCACCATGGAGCTCAACGCCTCCCGTGACGAGGTCAGCCTCGAAGAGCTCACCAACCACATGGCCGGCGGCACCGAACTCGCGGCGCTCAAGCACGAGTTGAGTCAGGTGCGCGGTGTGGACGTCGAGGAGCTCCCCGAAGAGGGCGACCTCACCGCACCCGTGGCGAGCACGCCCGAAGGGAAGTCCTGACATGCCCCCTGTGCTGGACCGCATCCGGGTCGGCTCCGCCCCGGACTCCTGGGGCGTCTGGTTTCCCGACGACCCCGTGCAGGTGCCCTGGGAACGCTTCCTGGACGAGGTCGCCGAGGCCGGCTACTCGTGGATCGAGCTGGGCCCGTACGGCTATCTGCCGACCGACCCGGCCCGCCTCACGGACGAGGTGAACAAGCGGAACCTGCAGGTCTCGGCAGGCACCATCTTCTGCGGCCTGCACCGCGGCCCGTCCGAGTGGGACTCCACCTGGGAGCAGGTCAGCCGGGTCGCGTCGCTCACCCAGGCGATGGGGGCGAAGCACCTGGTCGTCATCCCGTCCTTCTGGCGGGACGACAAGACCGCCGAGATCCTGGAGCCGCCGGAGCTCACCGGCGAGCAGTGGGCGTACCTGACCAAGGGCATGGAGCGGCTCGGCCACGAGGTGAAGGAGGCGTACGGCCTCGACATCGTCGTGCACCCGCACGCCGACACGCACATCGACACCGAGGCCCACGTCGAGCGCTTCCTCGACTCGACCGACTCGGAGCTGGTCAACCTCTGCCTCGACACCGGTCACTACGCCTACTGCGGCGGCGACAGCGTCAAGCTGATCGAGACCTACGGTGAGCGCATCGGCTATCTGCACCTCAAGCAGGTGGACCCGGAGATCCTCGCGGACGTCGTCAAGAACGAGGTCCCGTTCGGCCCCGCCGTCCAGCGCGGCGTGATGTGCGAACCCCCGTCCGGTGTCCCGGAGCTGGGGCCGGTCCTGGAGGCCGCGCAGAAGCTGAACGTGGACCTGTTCGCGATCGTCGAGCAGGACATGTACCCCTGCGAACCGGACAAGCCGCTGCCCATCGCGGTGCGTACCCGGAAGTTCCTGAAGTCCTGCGGCGCCTGACGACCCGAAAGGACAGCCATGACTGAGCGCGCCACACTCGGAGTCGCAGTCATCGGTACCGGAAGGATGGGTGCGGACCATGTGCGCCGCATCCAGGAGGTCACCAGCGGGGCACGGGTGACCGCCGTCGTGGACGTCGACGCGGAGCGCGCCAAATCGGTCGCCGCCCGCGTCGACGGCTGCACCGCCCACACCGACCCGGCCGCCGCGATGGCCTCGGCCGACGTCGACGCGGTGATCATCGCTTCCCCCGGCCCCGCCCACGAGGCGGCGCTGTTCACGGCCTTCGAGCACGATCTGCCGGTGCTGTGCGAGAAACCCCTCACCCCCGACGCCGCGTCCGCGCTGCGCGTCCTCCAGGCCGAGCAGAAGCTGGGCCGGCGCCGGGTGCAGGTCGGCTTCATGCGGCGTTACGACGCCGAGTACATGAAGCTCAAGGCCCTGCTGGAGACGGGCCAGCTGGGCCGCCCCCTCATGCTGCACAACCGGCACCGCAACGTCGCCAGCCCGCCCGGCTGGACGTCCGAGATGCTCATCAACGACTCGGTGACGCACGAGATGGACGTGACCCGCTGGCTGCTCGGCCACGAGATCACGGCCGTCACCGTGCTGGCCCCGACGCCCTCCGGCAACGCACCGGACGGCATCCGGGACCCGCAGTTCGTGCTCTTCGAGACCGACGGCGGCGCGATCGTCGACGTCGAGATCTTCGTCAACTGCGGCTTCGGCTACCAGGTCCAGGCCGAGGTCGTCTGCGAACGCGGCACCGCCCGCGTCGGCGAGGGCCACGCCATGGTCACCCACGCGGCCGGCCGCTGGGGCGGCATCATCGCGCAGGACTACCTCGAACGCTTCACGGACGCCTACGACCGCGAGGTGCAGGCCTGGGTCGACGCCACCCGGCGCGGCGAGGTCACCGGACCGAGCGCCTGGGACGGCTACGCGGTCGCCGCGGTCTGCGAGGCGGGCGTACGGTCGCTGGAGGACGGCGGCCGGGTCGCGGTGGACCTCGTCGACCGGCCTGCGCTGTACCAGGACTGACCGAAACAGTGGGGCGCCGGGGAGAACCCCGGCGCCCGACCAGTTTTCCCTCAGAGCGCCGTACGCGGCCGCGGCTCGAACCCTGCCGCGCGATACGCCTCGTCGATCAGCGACATCGTGGCCGGCGCGTCGTCCGCGTCCAGCGCGAGCGGAGCGTCCCGGCGTATGTGCGCGGCCAGCGCCTCCAGCTGGTAGGTGTAAGACGAGCGCGTGCCCAGCCGCTCCGTCCGCTCGCCCTGCGCAGTCCGCACCACGACCCGGTCGTCGCGGTGCGGCAGCACGAAGTTGGGCGCGAGCGCCTCACCCCGGGAGCCGACGATCCGGCAGCTCATCTCCAGCTCGCCGTACGCCATGTGGCAGCGCGCCGAAGCGGTCGCCCCGCCCGGGAACTCCAGGTCGGCGTCCAGCCACTCGTCGACGCCCGGCGCGCCCGCCCGCTCCCCGCCCCGCGCGGACACCAGACGCGGCGCACCGCCCGCCCAGGGCGCGAGCATCCGCACTGCGTGCAGGCTGTAGCAGCCCAGGTCCATCACGGCGCCGCCGGCGAGCGGCAGCGACCAGCGCGGGTCGGAGTCGTCCGGCGCCGGAATGGCGACCAGCGTCTCCACCCGCTGCAGCTCGCCGAGTTCACCGCTTTCCAGGAGCTCGTGCAGGCGCCGGGTGACCGGGTGGAAGAGGTAGTGGAAGGCCTCCATGAAGACCGTCCCGGACTTGGCGGCCGCCTCCCGCACCTCGGCCGCCTCCTCGGCGTTGCTCGCCGACGGCTTCTCCGTCAGGACGTGCTTGCCGGCCGCCAGCGCGGCGAGGTTCCACGGCCCGTGCAGGCCGTTGGCGAGCGGGTTGTAGACGACCTCCACCTCGGGGTCGGCGAGCAGGTCGGCGTAGGAGTCCACCACCCGCTCCACGTCGTGCTCGTCGGCGAACGCCTCGGCGCGGGACCGGTCGCGCGCGGCCACCGCGACGAGGCGGTGGCCGGTCGTGCGGGCCGGGCCGACGAGGGAGAGCTCGGTGATGCGTGCCGCGCCCAGTACTCCGATGCGCAGCGGTTCCGGGCTCGAGTCGCTCATCCCTGCCGTACCTCCTCGATCGTCACCGGACGGTGCTCGTGCAGCGACAGTGTGCACGCGTCCGCGATCCAGCCGGCCTCCAGGGCGTCCTCGATCGTGCAAGGGGAGGGCCGGGTGCCGGCCACGACCTCGGTGAACGCGGTGAGTTCGGCGCGATAGGCCGCCGTGAAGCGGTCCATGAAGAAGTCGTGCGGGGTGCCCGCCGGGAACGTCACGCCGGGCTCGACCGAGCGCAGCGGCAGCTTGTCCTCCAGGCCGACCGCGATGGAGTCCTTGAAGCCGTGGATCTCCATGCGGACGTCGTAACCCCGGGCGTTGTGGCGGGAGTTGGAGACCACCGCGATCGTGCCGTCGTCCAGGGTGAGGATCGCGCCGGTGGTGTCTGCGTCGCCCGCCTCCTTGATGTAGTCGGCGCCCTTGTTGCCGCCGACGGCGTACACCTCGGTCACCTCGCGGCCGGTCACCCAGCGGATGATGTCGAAGTCGTGCACCGAACAGTCCCGGAAGATGCCACCGGAGGCGGCGATGTACGCGGCGGGCGGCGGCGCCGGGTCCAGCGTGGTCGAGCGGACCGTGTGCAACTGGCCGAGCTCGCCGCTCTGCACGGCGGCGCGGGCGCCCACGAACCCGGTGTCGAAGCGCCGGTTGTAGCCGATCTGGATCGGCACGTCCTTGCCCTGGACGGCCTTCAGCACCTCGACGCCCTCGCTCATGGTCTTCGCGACGGGCTTCTCGCAGAAGACGGGGATACCGGCCTCGACCCCGGCCAGGATCAGCGCGGGGTGGGCGTCGGTCGCGGCCGCGACGACGATGCCGTCCACGCCGGCCGCCAGCAGGGCCTCCGGCGAGTCCACGACCTCGGCACCGAACCGCTCCGCGGCAGCCTTGGCGGCGTCCGCGAACGGGTCGGTGACGACGAGCGACTCGACGGCGTCGAGTCCGGAGAGGGTCTCGGCGTGGAAGGCGCCGATACGGCCGAGGCCGAGGATTCCGATACGCATGGGATGTTGCTCCTTGAAGTGGGGGTGTTGCAGCGCCCTTTAGGGGCGCGGGGAACTGCGCGACAAGCCACCAAGGCGCCGCACACGACTGACGACAATGCGCGGCAAATCCTTAGTCGAGTCCTCCCAGTACGTTCTGATCCCAGTCGATCACGGAACCCGTGACCACCCCGGATCGATCGGACAGCAGGAAGACAACGAAGTCGGCGATCTCGTCAGGCTGACCCAGCTTGCCCATCGGCAGGCGGGCGGCGGCCTGCTCCCGCCAGTCTTCGGCCGCCCCGTGAAACGCCTTCTGCGTGGCGTCCTCCCCCTCCGTCGCCGTCCAGCCGATATTCAGACCGTTGATCCGCACCCGGTCCCACCGATGCGCGTGCGCGGCATTACGGGTCAGCCCGATGAGCCCGGCCTTCGCGGAGACGTACGGCGCGAGAAACGGCTGCCCGCCGTGCGCCGAGGACGTGATGATGTTGACGATCGTGCCGGGCGCCTTACGCGCGACCATGTCGGAGACGGCCGCCTGCATCGCGAAGAACGGCGCCTTGAGGTTGATCGCGATGTGCTGGTCGAACAGCTCGGGCGTGGTGTCGAGCAGCGTGCCCCGGGACGTCAGCCCCGCTGAGTTGACCAGGCAGTCGATCCGGCCGTACGCGTCGACGACCTCGGCGACGGACGCCTTCGCCTGCTCCGCGTCCGACAGGTCGGCCCGCACGAACATGGCCTTGCCGCCCTCGGCGGCGAGCTCGGCCACCAGTGCCTCACCGGGCTCGGCGCGCCGCCCGGTGACGGCCACGACCGCACCCTCACGGACGGCCGCCCGCGCGATGGCGGCGCCCACGCCCTGGCTGCCGCCGTTGACGAGGACGACCTTGTCGTCGAGAAGTCCCATGTCTTTCGGGGTCCTTTCAGCTCTGGCGCCGCTCGGCGCCGTCCCGCAGCTCTGCCCGCAGAGCCTCGGGAGTCCATGTCTCGCGCAGCGCGCGCCGTACGACGTCCGCCTGCGAGGGCGGGGCCAGCCCGGCCACCGGCGGATCGCTGTCGAGGTTGGTGGGGAAGGGGTAGCCCTCGGCGCTCGCGGCGATCACGTTCGCCAGCCAGGCCTCGTCCGCGCCCTCCGCCCGGCGTGCCAGCAGCACAGGGAAGACGGCGCCCGCGACCGCCTCGCGGTCCACCGTCTCCATGGCCCGGCCGAACGCGGAGGACACCTGGAGGAGGTTCGCCATGCGCCGGATGTCCGCGGACCGGTTGGTGCCCGCCGCGTGGAACAGCGCCGGGTTGAAGAAGGCCGCGTCGCCCTTGGCGAGGGGGAGCTGGACGTGGTGTTCCTCGAAGTAGGCCTGGAACTCGGGGAGCCGCCAGGCCAGGTATCCGGGCTCGTACGTCTGCGAGTACGGCAGGTACATGGTCGGCCCGGACTCCACCGGCATGTCGCAGTGTGCGACGGCGCCCTGCAGGGTGAGCACGGGGGAGAGGACGTGGACATGGGCCGGATAGGCGGCCGCGGCCTCGTTGGAGAGGAAGCCCAGGTGGTAGTCGCGGTGCACGGTCTGCGCCGCGCCCCCGGGATTGACCACGTTCACCTGCGAGGTCACCTGGTAGCCGGGCCCGAGCCAGGCGGTCGAGACGAGCGCCAGGATGTCGTTGGCGTAATAGTCGGCGAAGACTTCGGGGTTGTGGAGCGCCGCTTTCTCCAGCGCGTTCCACACCCGGTCGTTGGCACCCGGCTTGGCGAAGTGGTCCCCGGCATCAGCGCCCGAGGCGCGCTGCTCGGCGATCAGGGCGTCGAACACGGCGCTGAGCCCGTCGACGATCCCCGGGTCCGGGAAGGCGTCCTGGAAGACCACGATGCCCGGGCCGTCGGTGAGCGCGCGGACCAGTTCGGCGCGCACCGCACGTGGGTCGTCGGCCTTGCGCAGCCGGTTGCTGTCGTAGACCAGGACGCCCTGCTCCACGGAGGAGGCGTACGGGTAGTCGGCAAGGTCGGTGGTCCGCTCGACGAGCGCACGGAAGGAGGCGAGGTCGCAGTCCTGCTCGGACAGCCACGCACGGCGTTGTACGGAGGTGTAGGACATCGGCGTCCTCTCGGTGACAGGGGCGACTCGGTGCTGTCATTCTTGTCAGTACAAACCCGTCGAACAACCAGCAGGCGGCCATCAAAAACCCCTCAGGACCAGTCAAGGGAGCATCCGCATGGGCCACCCCTTCCCGATCCGGGAGATCGCACGTCAGGCAGGCCTCAGCGAGGCCACCGTCGACCGGGTCCTGAACGGCAGGGGAGGGGTGCGCGAGAGCACCGCACGGGAGGTCCAGCAGGCCATCGCCGACCTCGACCGGCAGCGCACCCAGGTCCGGCTGGTGGGCCGCACCTTCATGATCGACATCGTGATGCAGGCGCCGGAGCGGTTCTCCACCGCCGTACGGGCCGCCCTGGAGGCCGAGCTGCCGGGCCTGCACCCGGCCGTCGTGCGCTCGCGCTTCCACTTCCGGGAGACGGGCCCGGTGGCGGAGCTGACGCGGACGCTGGACCGGATCGCCCGGCGCGGTTCGCAGGGCGTGATCCTCAAGGCCCCGGACGTGCCCGAGGTCACCGCAGCCGTCGCGCGGCTGGCGGAGGCGGGCATACCCGTGGTCACCCTCGTGACCGACCTGCCGTCCACGCCACGCCTCGCCTACGTCGGCATCGACAACCGGGCCGCCGGGGCGACTGCCGCGTACCTGATGGGCCAGTGGCTCGGCGACCGCCCCGGTCATGTCCTCACCAGCCTCAGCAGCGGCTTCTTCCGCAACGAGGAGGAGCGCGAGATGGGCTTCCGCAGCGCCATGCGCGCCCGGCATCCCCAGCGCACGCTGGTCGAACTGGCCGAGGGACAGGGCCTGGACGCCACCCAGTACGACCTCGTACGGGCCGCCCTGGAGCGCGATCCCGAGATCCGCGCCGTCTACTCGATCGGCGGCGGCAACATCGCGACGCTGCGGGCCTTCGAGGACCTGGGCCGCGAGTGTTCGGTGTTCGTGGCGCACGACCTCGACCACGACAACACCCGCCTGCTGCGCGAGCAGCGCCTGTCCGCCGTACTCCACCACGACCTGCGCCAGGACATGCGCGACGCCTGTCACATCGTCATGCGGGCGCACGGCGCGCTGCCGCCCGCGGGGCCCACTCTGCCGTCGGCGATCCAGGTGGTGACGCCGTACAACATGCCCACGCCCATCGGGTGACCGTCCCGGGGGCGTCCCTGGCGTGTATGCCCGCTCGGCGGGCCACCGCTCCCTACCGTCGTGCGCATGTGGAAATCGAACCCGGACGGCGGGCCCGAGCGACTGGTGGCGCTCGCCGACGGAGTGTTCGCCATCGCCATCACGCTGCTGGTCCTGGACTTCTACGTGCCGCGTGGACTCGACTCGGCGCAGTACCACGACGCCCTGCACGAACTGATCCCGAACCTCGGCGCCTATGCGCTCACCGTGCTGGTGCTCGGGGCCTTCTGGCGTGAGCACCGCCGGATCTTCGGCTTCGTCCGGCAGATCGACGGACAGGTGATCTCGCTGTCCATCCTGGGGCTGGGCGTCGCGGCCCTGCTGCCTTTCCCCACCAAGCTCATCGCCGAGTACGGCAGGGAGCCGGCGTCGGTCGCCGCCTACGCGGGGGCGGTCGCCGCGCTCGGCGCCGCCCACCTCGCGCTGGTCCTCGTCCTGGCCGGGCGCCCCTGGCTGCGCGACGAGGCGGCGCCGCCGGAGGGCTTCCGCCTCTTCGCGCTGGACCTCGGGGTGACGGTGCTGGTGTTCTCCCTCAGCATTCCGCTCGCCCTGGCCGTGGGCTCCGCGGCCATGTGGTTCTGGCTCGTCCTGGCCCCGGTCAAGGTGGCGATCGGCATGCGGGCCGCCAGGGCGCGCTGACGGGCCGTCACGCCCCCGCGGTCACGTCCACCCACGCGCCGCTCCGCGCCGACCGCACCATCGCGTCCAGTACGGCGGCGCTGTGCACGGCGTCCTCGAGGGTGGCCCCGTGCGGTGTGCCCTCGGCGATCGAGCGCAGGAAGCGGTACGCCTCGATGACCTTGAGGTCGTCGTAGCCCATGGCGTTCGCGGCGCCCGGCTGGAAGGCGCCGAACTCGCCGGCGCCCGGGCCGACGTAGACCGTGCTGACGGGCTGGTCCTGGTAGGTGGTGCCGCGGCTGACGCCGAGCTCGTTCATGCGGCGGAAGTCCCAGAAGACCGCGCCCTTGGTGCCGTGCACCTCGAAGCCGTAGTTGTTCTGCTCGCCGACCGAGACCCGGCAGGCCTCCAGGACCCCGCGGGCGCCGGAGGCGAAGCGGAGCAGGCAGCTCACGTAGTCCTCGTTCTCGACGGGGCCGAGTTCGCCGCCGGTGGCCAGGGTGTGGCCGGCGGTCGCGCCGGTGGGGCGGGCGCGCTCGGGGATGAAGACGGCGGTGTCGGCGGTGAGGGAGCCGATGTCGCCGAGGAGGTGGCGCGCGAGGTCGGCGCCGTGGGAGGCGAGGTCGCCGAGGACGCCGCTGCCGCCGCGCTCCTTCTCGTACCGCCAGGTCAGGGCGCCGTCCGGGTGGGCGGCGTAGTCGCTGAAGAGGCGGATGCGGACGTGGGTGACGGCGCCGATCTCGCCGGAGGCGATGATCTCGCGAGCGGCCTCGACGGCGGGCGCGTTGCGGTAGTTGAAGCCGACCGTGCTTTGGACGCCGCCCTTGGCGACGGCGTCGGCGACGGCCCGGGCGTCGGCCACCGTCAGGCCCACCGGCTTCTCGATCCAGATGTGTTTGCCGGCCTCGGCCATCGCCACGCCGATCTCGCGGTGCAGGAAGTTCGGGGCGGTGATGCTGACGGCCCGCACCCGCGGGTCGGCGGCGACCTCGCGCCAGTCCCGGGTGGCGGAGGCGAACCCGAACTGCGCGGCGGCCTCCTCGGCCCGGCCCGGTACGTCCTCGGCGACGGCCACGAGCTCCGGCCGCACCGCCAGCTGCGGATAGTGGTGCAGGACACGGGCGTACGCCTGGGTGTGCACCCGGCCCATCCAGCCGAACCCGACGACGGCGACACCGAGCGATTCCACCATGACAGCCCTTCTTTGGACCGGTCCATTTTCTGTCCAGGCCACCTTGGGCGCCGTTTCCACGCGCTGTCAACCCTTTGACAAGCCGAGCCAGGTCATGGAACGGTCCATGCCATGAGACCGCCGACGATCCGCGACGTGGCCGACCGGGCCGGCGTCTCCAAGTCACTGGTCTCGCTGGTGCTGCGCGGTTCCGACCAGGTCCGCCCGGAGAAACGGGACGCCGTCCTGCGGGCCGTGCGCGAGCTCGGCTACCGCCCCAACGCCGCCGCCCGCAGCCTCAGCGAGCAGCGCACCCGCACGGTCGGCGTCCTCCTGAACGACCTGCGCAACCCATGGTTCGTCGACATGCTCGACGGCCTCAACTCCCTGCTCCACGACAACGGCCTGCACATGCTGCTGGCCGACGCCCGCCTCAACCGACGTACCGGACAGGACCCGGCCGGCCCACTGCTGGACCTGCGCGTCGACGGCCTGGTCGTGGTCGGCACGCTGCCCGACCCGGCCGGGCTCGAAGCGGTGGCCGCGCGGATCCCGGTCGTGGTGGCCGGTGCCCGCGAGCCGGTGCCGTCCGGCGTCGACGTCGTGGCGGGCGACGACGAGCGGGGCGCCCGTCTGGTCGCCGAGCACCTCATCGGCCTGGGGCACCGCCGCATCGCGCACATCGCGGGGTACGGGGCGGTGGGCGAGCTGCGCCGGCGGAGCTTCGAGGTGACGATGCGGGAGCACGGCCTCGCGGCCGAGGCGGTCGTCGAGCCCAGCGACATGACCGAGGAGGGCGGTTACCGCACCACCGTCCGCCTGCTCAGCCGCCCCGAGCGGCCCACCGCCGTCTTCGCCGTCAACGACATGGCCGCGATCGGCGCGCTCTCCGCGGCCGAGGAGCTGGGGCTGCGCGTCCCGCGCGACCTGTCCGTCGTCGGGTACGACAACACGAGCATCGCCCGCCTGCGTCACGTGTGGCTCACCACGGTCGACAACGCCAGCCATGAGGTGGGCCGCCGGGCGGCCCGCTGTCTGCTCGACCGTTTCGAGGAAGCGGGGGCAGAGGGCCGGATCCATCTGGCGGCTCCCACCCTGGAAATCCGGGGGACGACTGCTCCGCCTCTGTGACGGTGTGTCAGGCCGACTCGGCGGGCTTCCGTCCTGCAGATTGATGAATACCGTCGAATCATCAATTGGTTAACGGTCAAAGAGTTTTCGTGTGGCAGGTGTCTGTTCATCGCGTTAGACTTCTGACGGGAATTCCTGTATGGGGCTGGGGGATGTATCCCGCTCTGATCGAGCATTCTTCTTGACCTCCACTTGCGTTGGAGGAGGGGCACCATGGTTCGGGGATATGGCGACCAGCAGAGAAATATGCCGGGCCCGGAGACCGACAAACCGCTGAGGATGGTCCCGCAGGTCGGTGAACGCAAGGATTCCGAAGGTGTGTTGCGGGGGTACGTGGACCCGGGGGCGACTCTTTCGCGTGCGCCGACGGCCCGAAAGGCGATCGACGGCTTCATGGAAGGACGCTCCAGGGAGCTCAAGGCGGGCCAGATCGACCTGCGCGAGGTGGACGCAGCCGAAGGCGCGGCCACATTGAGGGTGCGCTACCAGCAGTTCCACAACGACCTCCCGATCGTGGGCGCCACTGTGCAGGCGGTCGCCGATGTCAAACAGGCCGCTGTCATCCAGGTCGACAACACGGGGGAGACCGACGTCTCGGACGCTCCCGATCCCAGTGCCGCCCGCACCCTGGACGATCTCGACAGGGCCGCCCTCGCTCCGTTCCGGGACGATTTCGAAAGCGCCGGCATCATCAAGGACGAACTCGTCTACAGGCGGGACACGGACAGGCCCGCCTTGCCGGAGACCGACTATCCCACCGCCACGGTCGAGTTGCTGAAGAAGGGGACGAAGCCGGACGGTGCGCTGCATCTGGTACGAGATCTGCTCGTCGAGACCAGCGGCCCGTTCGAGCATTTCCGCGTCGTGATGGATGCCGTCTCCGGAAAACTGCTCTGGGTCGCGCTCGCCGGAAAATACGTGACGGCCACTCTCAAGGTCTTCATGCCCGACCCGGTGACCGAGTCGAACGACGCCACCATCCACGGGGGTTCCAGCGCGGCCAAGCTGAACGCCTTCCGCCACGACGTCTCGGCCGAGGTCGCTCCTTCCGACGGCGGGGGCACGTTCCGGCTCGACGGGGACTGGTTCAGATGCCTCGACTGGGACCCGCCCTCGTTCCCACAGCCCCAGGAGGTATCACCGACCTTCTCCTACGCCAGCTACCCGGCGAACCGTGCCTTCCTGAGCGCGAACGCCTACTACTGGCTCGACTCCGTCGCGCGCTACCTTCGCACTCTGGGAAACGCGACGCTCAACGCCAACATGGTCAAGGTCGAGGTCGACGCGCAGGCGTACGACGGCCAGGACCAGAGCGAATGGCACGGGACGCTGACGCCCCCGCGTATCCGGTTCGGCGAGGGCGGCGCCCCCGACGCCGGCGACCTGGGAGTCATCGTCCACGAGTACGTCCACGGCGTCTTCGACTGGCTCGGTGCCAGTCACGGCGGGTCGGGGTCGTACGAGCACAGCGTCTGCGACGCCCTCCCAGCCATCTACCGTGACCGGTTCAACCCCAACGGGCACCGTCGTACCGAGACGTTCCCCTTCGACAACAACGCCACCGACCAGTGGAGTACGGTGCGCCGCCTCGACCTCCCCCAACGGTTCGACGACGCAGGCTTCAACAGCTACGAAGTCAACCGGCGCAACTCGATGCTCGGCACGGCACTGTGGCGGTGCTACCTGGGCATGGGCGGAGATTCGCCCGATCCCGGAGTGCGGATCGAGGCGGCCGACGCGATGATCAGGACGATGCTCGAAATGCTGCTCATCGTGGACCAGCCCGACAGCTCCACGGGTGTCGCGCACGCCGCGAGAATGGCCCAGGGCTGCATCACGGCGGACTCCTCGCTCACCGGCGGCCTCTACAGCAAGGTGATGGACGAGGCCTTCGTGGACCAGGGGCTGTGGGCACCGCGGCCGGTGGACGTGTACATCGCGGACAACCCGACCGACCTCGGCGCGCAGCCGAGCGGGCAGCTGTTCTGGACGTCCCCGGACATCTGGGTCCGCAACAAGGACATCAGCACCGGCGACAACCCCGAACTCGGTCACGAGGCGCCCATCAACAACCAGCCCAACTCCGTCTATGTGCGCGTGCACAACCGGGGGACTCAGGCGGCCTCCAGTGGCGCGTTCCAGGTCGAGGCGTTCCGCTGCGACCCGGGCACGGGGATGATCTGGCCGACGCACTACCAGTCCCTGGGCACGCTCGTGATCAACGAGGAGATCCCCCCGGGTGGAGCGGTGCGGGTCGGACCGTTCGTCTGGACCCCGCAGATCGTGGACCAGGAAGGCCTGGCGGCCGTCGTGCACGGTGCCGCCGACCCCGCCGTCACCGCCACGCTCAACGGGCCGGTGCGGAACGACCGGATCATCCGGTTCGACAACAATGTGGCGCAGCGGAACGTGGCTCCGCAGATGGCCGCACCGGGCGGCAAGACGCACATGACCATCACCCTGCGGGGCGCGCTCACCGCCACGACCGGCTCATGGCACCTGGACGCGACCGCGTTGCCCGAGGACACCCGGATCTCGGTCCGTACGCTGAGCCGCCTCACCAAGGACGCCACGCTGACCGATCTCACGTTGGCCGAAGCCGGCCCTGTGCGGAGCACCCTGGAGATGCGCGGCGGCAGGACGGCGGTCGTTGAGGGGTTCACGCTGGCACCGGACGATCGGGTGGCAGCCGACATCACCATCGACTTCTCCCGTCACGCCGAGCACTTGCGGGTGTATCCGCTCGTGGCGACGCAGCATCAGGACGGTGTGATCGCCGGGCGTCTGACGATCCAGATCACCGCGGTGAAGGAGCTGGAGGGCTTCTTCTTCGGTAACCCGCACAGTGGTGAGCTGCACGTTTCCACATGCCCGCACTGGCAGAGGCTCGGCGCGGACAGCAAGGTGCCGTTCCGGCGGGCGGAGGACGCCCTCGCTCGCGGATACAACGGCTGCGCGTACTGCCTGCCCGCCCTCGACACCGCGTGAAGGCGGCCCGCGATGCCCAATGACACGCCATCAGAGGAGCGCCCCCTCGCTCCCCCCGAGAAACGGCAACCGCCCAGTCCCGCCACCCTCGTCACGACGGCGAAGCGCGAGGGGGCGGGCACCCCGCAGGACGAGTCAACGAACGCACTCGTCGAGTCGGTGTCGGCGGACGCTCTGCGGACCACGGTCGAGGCACTGGCCGCCTTTCACACGCGGCACACCTTCTCCCCTCTCATCGGGCCGGCCGCCCAGGAGCTCGTAGCCCGTCTGACGGCGGCGGGGTACGCGGACGTGGTCAGACGCCCGTGGTCCAACGCCGGTCACAGCGGCGACAACGTGATCTGCACCAAACCCGGAACGGCGGCCGACAAGCCCGTCATCATCCTGTGCGCGCACTACGACAGCCGCATGGAGGACGTGAACAACGCGACGGCACGTGCGCCCGGCGCCGACGACAATGCCAGCGGGGTCGCCGCGATACTCGAGATCGCCCGCCTCCTCGCGCCCGTCTCGCTGTCCTCCACCGTCCAGTTCGTGGCGTTCTCGGGCGAGGAGCAGGGACTGTGGGGGTCCGCGGCGTACGCCGCGGCGCTGCACGCCACGGGATCCGAGGTCTACCGGGTCGTGAACCTGGACATGGTGGGGCGGCCGCCCGAAGACGGTTCCGTGACGGTGGAGCGCGACCTGGGAAACGCCGTACCGGGCAACGATGCCGCCTCGCAGGCCTTCGGCGCGGTCATGGCACAGGCTGCCGCGGACCACACCGCACTGCCGGTGAAGCTCGGGCCCATCTTTGCCAGTGACTACATGCCGTTCGAAGCACACAGCGACGTGACCATCGGCGCGTACGAGGGGGAGGGCAACCCGCACTACCACCGGACGTCCGACGCTCCGGCCACGCTCGACTACGGCTACCTCGCCGACGTCACCAGGATCACACTCGCGACCGTGGTCGCCGACGCGCTCACAGGGTGATCGCGTAAGCCTTCCGCAGAGTCTCGTGCACCGTCCACGTCGTACGGTCGCCCTCGCGCAGCACGGCCATGTCGCCCAGCCCGACCTGCAACGTCGGGCCGTCCTCGACGGCGATGGTCGCCGACCCGCTGATCACGACGAACAGCTCGTCCGCCTCCGTGTCGGTCACCACCCCGGGCGTGATCTGCCAGATCCCGCGGATGTGCCGCCCGTCCTGTGACTCCCAGACCACCTTCCCGGTCACCTCGGGCGTCCCGGAGACGATCTGTTCGGGGCTGAGGGGCTCGGGTTCGAGTTCGGCGTCGGGGATGTGCAGGGCGAAGCTCTCGTGGGGCGCGGGGCTGTGGGTCATGGGGGCGACCCTAGTCAGGCGGGGCAGGGGGCGGGGTGGACAGAGTGTGGGGTGTCGGCGGGGGTGGGCGGACACTGTGCCGCGCACTTCATCGGCGGGACGCATGCGGCACATTCTGCGATCAATACGGCAGACAAAATTGTTGACAATTATGTTTGACTAGATTTACTTTCGACAGGCACTCATTCAGGGAGGGCACATGCCGAACGAAGCCCGTCCGGGCACCGGAGAGCAGGCCAAACAGCATGCGCTCGCGCAGCTGCGGCAGGCGATCCTGCACGGCGAGATGGCACCGGCGCAGCGGCTGGTGGAGAACGAACTCGCCGAGCAGTTCGGTGTGACACGGGCGAGCATCCGGGCGGCACTCATCGATCTGGAGGCCCAGGGCCTCGTCGAGCGGATCCGCAACCGCGGCTCGCGGGTGCGGGTGGTGACCGTGGAGGAAGCGGTCGCCATCACCGAGTGCCGCATGGTCCTCGAAGGACTGTGCGCGGCCAAGGCGGCCGTCGCGGCCGGCGACGAGCAGTTGACCGAACTGGCGGACCTCGGCGCGGCGATGACCAAGGCCGTGACCGACGGCGAGCCGATGACGTACTCCGAGCTGAACCAGGAACTGCACGCGAAGATCCGGGACTTCTCGGGTCAGCGCACCGCCGTGGAGCTGCTGGAGCGGCTCAACGCACAACTGGTGCGCCACCGCTTCCAGTTGGCGCTGCGGCCGGGTCGCCCCCAGCACTCCCTGAACGAGCATCTGGCGATGATCGAGGCGATCAGGGCCAGGGACCCGCAGGCGGCCGAGGCGGCCGTCCGCGCCCACCTCACCAGCGTGATCGAGGCGCTGCGCGACTGACGCACGCGGCCTTGGTGCAGGGGAGTGGGCGCACACCTGTCCATCAAGGAGATATCAGCGATGACCCAGGCCGACGCGCCCTCCCCCACTCCCCGTGCTGGGGGACCCTCGTCCCCACCCCGCTCGACACTCGTCATCACCGCGCACGCCGGCGACTTCGTGTGGCGGGCGGGAGGTGCCGTCGCCCTGGCCGCCTCCCGCGGCGAGAAGGTCACCATCGCCTGCCTGACCTTCGGCGAGCGCGGCGAGTCCGCCAAGGCCTGGCGCGAGGGCAAGAAGCTGGAGGAGATCAAGGCGATACGGCGGGACGAGGCCGAACGCGCCGCCGCCACCCTCGGCGCCGAGGTCCGCTTCTTCGACGCCGGCGACTACCCGCTGGTGGCCACCGCCGAGCTGACCGACAGGCTGGTCGAGGTCTACCGCGAGACCCAGCCCGACGTCGTCCTCACCCACCCCACCGAGGACCCGTACAACGGCGACCACCCGGCCGCCAACCGCATGGCACTGGAGGCCCGCGTCCTCGCCCAGGCCGTCGGCTACCCGGGCCCCGGCGAGATCATCGGCGCCCCGCCCGTCTTCTACTTCGAGCCGCACCAGCCCGAGATGAGCGGCTTCAAGCCCGAGGTGCTCCTCGACATCACGGACGTCTGGGAGACCAAGCGCAGGGCCATGGAGTGCCTCGGCGCCCAGCAGCACCTGTGGGACTACTACACCGACCTCGCCGTACGCCGCGGCGTCCAGCTCAAGCGCAACGCCGGCCCCAACCTGGGCCTGGCCCACAAGACCATGGCCGAGGCCTACATGCGCCCCTACCCGCAGATCGCGAAGGAGCTGGCATGAGCGGCGTGATCGTCACCGGCCCGCCGAAGGCGGATGCCAAGGACGTCGAGGCGCTGGCCGGGTTCGGCGTGGCCACCGTCAGCGAGGCCCGGGGGCGCACCGGTCTTCTGGGCTCCGGGATCCGCCCCATCCAGCAGGGCGTACGGGTCGCGGGTACGGCCGTCACCGTGCTCAGCCGGCCCGGCGACAACCTCATGATCCACGCCGCCGTGGAGCAGTGCGGTCAGGGCGACATCCTGGTCGTCACCACCACCTCCCCGTCCACCGACGGCATGTTCGGCGAGTTGTTCGCCACCGCGCTGCAGCGGCGTGGCGTGCGCGGCCTGGTCATCAACGCGGGTATCCGGGACACCCAGGAGCTGCGGGGGATGGGCTTCGCCGCCTGGTCCCGGGCCGTCTGTGCGCAGGGCACTGTCAAGGCGACCGGCGGCTCGGTCAACGTGCCCGTGGCCATCGACGGCCAGGTGATCCGCCCGGGCGACGTGATCCTGGCCGACGACGACGGCGTGGTGGTCGTCCCGCGCGAACGCGCCCGCGAGACCGCCGAGAGGTCCGAGGCCCGCGAGGCCAAGGAAGCCGCCTCCCGCGCCGCCTTCCTCGACGGCCAACTGAGCCTGGACCGCTACGGGTTGCGGGAGACGCTCGAGCGCCTGGGCGTCGAGTACAAGACCTACGAGGAGTACGCGGGGGAGGGCTCGTGACGGGCGGGTCCGAGGAGGTGCGCTGCCTGCTGATGCGTGGCGGCACCTCCAAGGGCGCCTATTTCCTCGCCGACGACCTGCCCGCCGACCCCGCCGCCCGCGACGACCTGCTGCTGCGGATCATGGGAAGCCCCGACGAACGGCAGATCGACGGGCTGGGCGGCGCGCACCCGCTCACCAGCAAGGTGGCGGTGGTGTCACCGTCGGCCGACCCGAGGGCCGACGTCGACTACCTCTTCCTCCAAGTGGTGGTCGACCGACCCGAGGTGGCCGACCGTCAGAACTGCGGCAACATCCTCGCCGGCATCGGTCCGTTCGCCGTCGAGCGCGGACTGGTCCCGGCGGGCGGGGAGCGGACCTCCGTCCGCATCCGCATGGTCAACACCGGCGACCTCGCCACGGCCACCTTCCCCACCCCGGGCGGCCGGGTCGACTACACGGGCGACGCCGAGATCTCGGGCGTGCCCGGCACGGCGGCCCCCGTGGTCATCGAATTCCCGCCCGGAGCGGGGAAGTTGCTGCCCACGGGCAACGTCCGCGACGTCATCGACGGTGTGACGGTGACCTGCGTGGACAACGGCATGCCGACCGTGCTCATCCCCGCGACCTCCCTGAAGGTCACCGGCTATGAGACACCCAAGGATCTCGAGGAGGACCTCGCACTTGCCGCCAGGCTCCGCGAACTCCGGCTCGAAGCGGGGGAGTTGACGGGCCTCGGCGACGTGTCGGCCACCACCGTTCCCAAGCTGACCCTCCTCGCCCCTCCCCGCCACGGCGGCGCGATCACCACCCGCACCTTCATACCGGTGCGCTGTCATACGTCCATCGGCGTGCTCGGCGCGGCCAGTGTGGCCGCCGGCCTGCGCGTCGAGGGCGGCGTCGGTGCGGAGCTCGCGCAGCTGCCCGCCGACGGCGACCGTGTCCGCATCGAACACCCCACAGGATTCCTGGACATCGAGAGCAGCCTCGGCACCGACGCCGACGGCCTGCCCTGTGCCCGCCGTACCGCCGTGGTCCGCACGGCCCGCAAGATCTTCGACGGCACCGTCTTCCCCAGGTCCGCCGGGACGGCCCCCCTCCCCGCACGACCCCTTGGAGGTCACCGATGACCCCGCCGCTCGGCGACATCGCCCACATCGGCCACGCCCAGCTGTTCACGCCCGACCTGGACGCCGGCGTCGCCTTCTTCACCGACTATCTGGGTCTCACCGTCAACGGCGAGGACGGCGACACGGTCTACTTGCGCACCTTCGACGACTACGAGCACCACAGCCTGCTCCTCACCGCCCGCGAGCAGCCGGGCCTCGGCCGGCTCGCCCTGCGCACCTCCAGCGAGGAGGCACTCCATCGCCGTATCAAGGCGATCGAGGAGGCGGGCGGCACCGGCAAGTGGGTCGAGGACGAACCCGGCATCGGAAGGCTGTACCTCACCACCGACCCGGACGGGCACGAACACGCCCTGTACTGGGAGAGCGAGTACTACCGGGCGCCGGAGGAGCTGAGGCCCGCGCTGAAGAACCAGCCGCAGGCCAAACCCAACCGGGGCGTCGGCGTACGACGGCTCGACCACATCAACTTCCTCGCCGCCGACGTGCTCGCCAACGCCGAGTTCCAGGAGCGGGTGCTGGGGGCGCGGCCCACCGAGCAGATCCAACTGAACTCCGGGGAGATCGCCGCCCGTTGGCTGACCTTCACCGACAAGTCGTACGACGTCGTCTACACCTCGGACTGGACCGGCTCGACCGGTCGGCTGCACCACATCGCCTTCGCGACCGACACCCGCGAGGAGATCCTGCGCGCCGCCGACCTCGCCATCGACACGGGTGTGTTCATCGAGACGGGCCCGCACAAGCACGCCATCCAGCAGACGTTCTTCCTGTACGTCTACGAGCCCGGCGGCAACCGCATCGAACTGTGCAACCCGCTCACGCGACTGGTGCTGGCCCCTGACTGGCCGCTCGTCACCTGGACCGAGGCCGAGCGGGCCAAGGGGCAGGCCTGGGGACTGAAGACGATCGAGTCGTTCCACACGCACGGGACACCGCCGGTCGCCTGAGGCTGAACCGGGCGCAGGACCAGCTGATGGTCGCCTGCGTCACGTCACGCTCTTCTCGCTGGCCTCCGGGCTGTGCGCGCTCGCGGGCGGCGTCGGCGTCTTCGGTCTCGGCCGCACCCTCGCCGGTGTCGGACTCGGCGGTCTGCTGCCGACCGCGATCAGCATGGTCTCCGACTACGCCCCGCGTGGCCGCGGCGCCCTCACCATCGGCATGCTGATGACCGCCCACCACGCCGGCGGCGTCCTCTCCGCCTATGTCGCCCTGTGGGTTGTCGAACCGCTCGGCCGGCGGGCCGCCTTCTGGGTCTGCGTACTGCCGTTGCTCTTCGTGCCGGTGCCGGCCAGGTTCCTGCCCGAGCCGCTGAGCTTCCTCGTCGCCAAGGGTCGCCAAGGGTCGCCGAGGAGGCCGGCAGACTGGCGAGCCGCTACGACGTCGAGCTGCCCGCCGCCAAGTCCGACCGCCCGGCCGCCGCCGACCGCTGGGGCAACCTGCTCAGCCTGTTCCGCGGCGGCGAGTGGACGCAGACCCTGCTGTACTGGCTGGCCTCCTTCGGCGGTCTGCTCCTCGTCTACGGCGTCGCCACCTGGCTGCCCACCCTGATGCGCGGCGAGGGCTACAACCTCGGCTCGGCGCTCACCTTCGTCGTCCTGTTCAACCTCGGCGGCATCGTGGGCATGCTGGTCGCCGGCCGGGCCTCCGACCGCTTCGGCGCGCCGCGCATCTCGGCGATCTGGTTCGCGCTGACCGTCGCCGGGGTCTTCCTGCTCAGCGTCCACATGCCGCCGGCGCTGACCTTCACGGTGGTGTTCCTGACCGGTGTGTTCCTGAACAGCGCCCAGACCATGATCTACGCGACGGTCTCCATCCGCTCCCGCCCGGACAGCCGTGCGACCGCCGTCGGCTGGACCTCCGGCATGGGCCGCTTCGGCGCCGTCTTCGGCCCGTGGCTCGGCGGCCAACTCCTCGCCGCGGACAAGGGTGACTGGGGCTTCACCGCCTTCGCCCTCGCGGGACTGTCCTCCATGGCGTTCATCGGCGTCGCCGCGCTGCGGGGCTCGCGGCAGGTGACGCGCAGTGACGCTGGCCAGGAGCTGATCGGCGCCCATTGATCAGGCGGGCGAGGGGAGCGGATGCCGCTCATCACAGGAAGTTCGATGGGCGGCATCAGGCATATGGACTGATGACGGCACACACATATCGGCTGATGAGCTGAGGTGCTACGTACGACGGTCTCACGTATTGTGACGGCATATGCCCAGTGCGTAGCGGGGGTCCCGTGATGCTGCCGGGGCAGGGGAGACAAAGGGGGTCCAGAGTGCCGGCGCTTCTCGCGGTGATGGCTGTTGTCGGGTACATGGCCACGGCGGGTCTGCCGTGGTGGGCGGTGGTGGCGGTGGTTGTGCTGACGGCGGGGCTCGCCGGCCGGACCGGGATGCGGAAGGCTGCGACGAGTCAGCCGGTCAGGTCCTCGGCCGACAAGTGCTCGACCGTCGTGCCGGTGTCCGTGAACGTACGGGCGGTCACCTGTCCCGACGAGTACACCGAGAGGGTGGGCGGTGGACGGGAGCCGGTGTTGCGGAACAGGTGAGGCGCAAGACGTCTCCCGCGCGGCGTGCGACGCGTTCGCCGGTGCCGACCGGGGCCGGCGCGCGTTCCGCACGCCGTCGAGTCGCGGCTTCGCCGCACTGGCGCCGCTGTGCCTGGCCGCGGCCGGCGCCCCAGGCGGCGACATTCCGGACCGGCTGCGTGGATGAGGTAGGGTTTACCTGCGTGATCACGCGCTTCACCGCGCGGGACACACCGGGACGTGGCGCAGCTTGGTAGCGCACTTGACTGGGGGTCAAGGGGTCGCAGGTTCAAATCCTGTCGTCCCGACGGTGTGAAGGGTCTTCGCAGGCGAGAGCCTGTGAGGGCCCTTTTTCGCTGGGCCGTTCGACGGGGAGACGGTTCCCCTCAGCCCTGCCCGAACCGCAGCTCCGCCCACCGGCTGGTCCCGCCGGGGTGGACATGAATGCCGCACCGGGACGCCAGCGTCGTGACGATGCCGAGGCCCCGGCCGTGCTCGTCCGGGTCGGGAGCGGAAGTCGGGGGGCCTGCCGGGCTCGCGGGCCCCATGTCGGTCACTTCGACGCGTACGGCCCCGAAGGTCTCCGCATGGCTCCGCGAGAGGCTCAGGGTCGCCGGGGGCAGGGCGTGGACGACGGCGTTGGTGAGCAGCTCCGAGGCGACCAGCAGGATGTCTTCGGCGATGTCCGCGGCCAGGTGCCAGTCGGCGAGGACCGTGCGTATGCGGCGACGCAGGGCCGAGACGGCTCCGGGGGTGTGCGGCAGCGTAAAGACGTGTTCGACTTCCCCGCGAGGCGCGGCGTCGAGCTGCGCTGTGATCATGTGTCCTCCTCCTCAGGGAAGCCGTGCCGGTCGCAGGCCGGACGTGAGGAAACGCTAAGGACCGAAATGTGAGCGGTCAACGAACATGGGTCGGCATTACCGAACGAGAGTCCCATGTCAGGAAAAGCCGGACTACCATCGCTTCATGGCCGGCCCAGTCCAGTCCATCGAGCGGGCGGCGGCGATCCTCCGCCTGCTCGCCAGTGGATCCCGTCGGCTGGGGCTCGGAGAGGTGGCCTCGTCGCTCGGGCTCGCCAAGGGCACCGCCCACGGAATCCTGCGCACCCTGCAACACGTCGACTTCGTGGAACAGGACCCGGCGACCGGGAAATACCAGCTCGGGGCGGCCCTGCTGCACCTCGGCACCAGTTATCTCGACGTCAACGAACTGCGGTCGCGCTCCATCAACTGGGCCGACGCCCTGGCCGCCCGCAGCGGGGAGGCCGTACGCCTGGGCACGCCTCTGGAGGGCAGGGTGCTCGTCATCCACCACGTCTTCCGGCCGGACGACACCCTCCAGACCCTGGACGTCGGCGCGCTGCTGCCGCTGCACGCCTCCTCGCTCGGCAAGGTCCTGCTGGCCTTCGGGGCCACGCCCGTCGACCCCTTGCTGGAGGACGCACCGGAGGCATACACGCGGCACACCCTGGTCCACCCGGACGAGCTCAACCGGGCGCTCGGCGAGATCCGGGACCTGGGCTGGGGCGCCGAAGTGCAGGAGATGAGCATGGGCGAAGCCGGCATCGCCGCGCCGATCCGGGGACAGGGCGGCCTCGTGGTGGGCGCGATCGGCGTGTCAGGCGCCGTCGAGCGGATCTGCGACACCAAAGGCCGGCCCCAACCGGCCCTGATCACCGTGCTGCGGGAGGCGGCACGCGCTATCTCCAGAGACCTGGGCGCGGCCCGCTGGTAGGCCACCGGCACCTCCGCGACACATCGGAAGGCAGGGCCGATCATGGTTGACCGGTATGTGATGTCCATCGACCAGGGCACCACCTCCACCCGATGCATCCTGTTCGACCACGGCGGGCGGCTGGCGGCGGTCGCCCAGCGGGAACACCAGCAGTACTTCCCCCGGCCCGGCTGGGTCGAGCACGACGCCGTCGAGATCTGGCGCAACCTCCAGCGCGTCGTCCCCGAGGCGCTCTCCAACGCGGGCATCGACGCCGGGCAGATCTCCGCCATCGGGATCGCCAACCAGCGCGAGACGTCGGTGCTCTGGGATCCGCGCACGGGCGTCCCCTTGGGCCGGGCCATCGTCTGGCAGGACACGCGCACCGCACCGCTCGTCGAGGAACTGAGGAAGGACCCGGGAGACGAGTTCTTCCTCGAACACTGCTGCCTGCCTCCGTCGACCTACTTCTCCGCGCCCCGCCTGCGCTGGCTGTTCGACAACGTCGAAGGGCTGGAGCGACGCGCCCGGGACGGCGAGGTGCTCTTCGGCACGATGGAGAGCTGGCTGATCTGGAACCTCACCGGCGGCACGGACGGCGGCCTGCACATCACCGACGCCACCAACGCCAGCCGCACCATGCTCATGGACATCCGGACACTGACCTGGGACCAGTCGCTCATGGACTTCTTCGGGGTGCCGCGCGCGATGCTGCCGGAGATCCGGTCCTCGGCCGAGAGCTACGGCGAGGCCCGCGCGCTGCTCCCCGGCGTGCGCATCACAGCGGCCCTCGGCGACCAGCAGGCGGCCCTGTTCGGCCAGACCTGCTTCTCGCCGGGCGAGGCGAAGTGCACCTACGGCACCGGCAGCTTCCTGGTGATGAACACCGGCACCGACCTCGTACGGTCCCAGCACGGGCTCCTCACCACGGTCGCGTACAAGATCGCGGGCCGGCCCACGGTCTACGCGCTGGAAGGCCCGATCGCCGTCACCGGCTCGCTGGTCCAGTGGTTCCGCGACCGGCTGGGCCTGATCCACAGCGCACCCGAGATCGAGACGCTGGCGCGCACCGTCGAGGACAACGGCGGCTGCTACATCGTCCCCGCCTTCTCCGGCCTGTTCGCCCCGCACTGGCGCAGCGACGCCCGCGGCGTCATCGTCGGCCTCACGTCGTACATCACCAAGGGCCACCTGGCCCGCGCCGTCCTGGAGGCCACCGGCTGGCAGACCCGGGAGGTCGTCGACGCCATGAACGCCGACTCCGCGCTCGCCCTGAAACAGCTCAAGGTGGACGGCGGCATGACGTCCGACCACCTCCTCATGCAGATCCTGGCCGACGTGCTGGACGTTCCCGTCGTACGGCCCCTCGTCCACGAGACGGTGTCGCTCGGCGCCGCCTACGCCGCCGGTCTCGCGGCCGGCTACTGGCCGGACCTGAAGGTCCTGCGCCGCAACTGGCACATGGCCGCCCAGTGGCTGCCGGACATGGACCCAGAGCGGCGGGAGTGGGAATACGCCAGCTGGAAGCGGGCCGTCGAACGGTCCCTGGGGTGGATCCAGTCGCCGAAGCGCTCGTGATGTGTAACGGGCACATGGCATGCCCGCGAATGTGTCGTTGCAGGGTCGATTGAGCGAACTGGTCCGGGTTGACCGCGTTTTGACCTGCCGTTAGGTTCGGCTCCATGCGGATCTTCGAACCCCTTCGCATACGGCGGGCCATTGCTCTGATGCGCGTCGCCACCGCGGTGTGTAGCTGACCCGACCAGGACACCGCCGAAGGCCAGGAGTCCCCGGAAGATCACGCGGAGCACGCCGCCGCGCGCCCCCGAATGCGCGGCCGCCGCGTCACCCACCTCACCGAAACCGTAGGAGAACTGTGCGTTCTTCCAGAACCCGTCCCGCTCTCGTCGTCCTGGGCGCGGCGGCCCTGCTGTCCGCGTCCGTCGCGGTTCCGCAGGCCTCCGCGGCCGGCCGTACCTCCACGGCACTCGCCTGGTACGACGCAACCGCCGACACCGTCGCGACGGCGGGAGCGTCCACCCAGATCACCAACAGCCGTACCTGGGCGATCAGTTGGCTCGCCGCGGCCCGGGCCACCCGGACCGTGCCGACGGGCGTCGAGCGCGGCCCGTATCAGGAGGCGGCCCTCGCCGGCGCCGTGCACCGTGCGCTGGTGACGCTGGCCCCCAGCCGCGCGGAGCAGCTCGACGCGACGTTCGAGGAGACTCTCGACGTGATCCCCGACGGTCCGGCCGAGGACCGCGGCGTAGCGGCGGGGGAGCGGCAGGCCGACCTCGTCCTCAAGTCGAGGCAGGGCGACGGGCTGGACCCCACCTCGGTCAACGCGCCGTACGCAGTCAAGCCCGCGGCCCCCGGCGTGTGGCAGCCGACGCCGCCCGCCTACGCCCCGGCGGCCCAGTACGGCAACGGGCTCGCCGAGCCCTTCCTGCTGAGGACGCCGAGCCAGTTCCGGCTGGGCCCGCCGCCCGCCCTGGACTCCCGGCGCTACGCCGCCGACCTCGCGGAGGTGCGCGCGTACGGAGCCGCCGACAGCACGGCGCGCAGCGCCCGGCAGACCGAGACGGCCACCTTCTGGCTCGGCTCCTCCCTCACCCTCTACACCGAGCCCCTGCGCGTGGCGCTCTCCCGCACGGACCAGGGCATCGCCGGGCAGGCGCGGCTGGTCGCGCTCTTCCACGTCGCTCTGGTGGACACGCAGATCGCGACCGCCGACAGCAAGTACGCCCACGAGCGGTGGCGTCCCGTGACCGCGATCCGCACCGGCACCATCGACCCCGACCCGAACTGGACGCCGCTGCACACCACCCCGGCGCATCCGGACTACCCGAGCGGCCACAACACCTACTCGGGCGCGGCGGAGACCGTACTGGCCGCACTGGCCGGGCCGCGCACCGCCCCGTTCGACCTGACCAGCCCCACCGCGCCCGGCGTGACCCGGACGTACACCACCTGGAAGCAGCTCTCGGACGAGAACGTCGACGCCCGGGTCTTCTCGGGCATCCACACCCGCTCGGCCGACGAGGCGGGCATCGCGCTCGGCAAGCACGTGGCCCGGTACGTCCTGCAGAACGCGGGACCGCTCCTGACCGCCCGCTGACACTCCGCGGCACCCGCGTGAAGGTCAGTCGATCGCCAGCTCGGGGTGGTGCTTCTTCACCACCTCGGGGTGGGCGCGCACCCAGCCCTTGAGTTCGTTCCAGCCGAACTCCGCGTACAGCGGGTTGACCGGGTCGTCGGTGACACCCGTCGCGTCGGACGCGCCGGGGAAGGGGAGCGGGGAGATGTGGGCGTCCAGGCGCGGGTTGTAGAAGAACGGCGCGGAGTAGCGCTCGCGGGCGCCCGGCGGGGAGATCACGCGGTGGTTCGTGGCCTTCAGGTAGCCGTTCGTGGCCACTTCCAGCAGCTCGCCCAGGTTCACCACGAATGCTCCCGGCAGATGGGGCACGTCGATGAAGCCGCCCGCCGACTCCACCTGGAGGCCGGGCACCTCGTCCGTCAGGAGCAGGGTCAGGAACCCGTAGTCCTTGTGTACGCCCACCCCCTGGTCGTCGCCCTCCGGGGCGCGTCCCGGGTAGCGGATCAGCTTCAGGTGGTTGCGCGGGTTGCCGGAGAAGGCGTCGTCGTAGAAGTCCTCGGGGCCGCCGATCGCGCCGAGCAGCTCGTGCAGCAGGCGGTGTGCGACCGAGCTGAGCCGGGCCATCCAGTCCAGCGCGACCTCGCGGAGCGAGGGGAGTGCCGGCGGCCACTGGTTCGGTCCCTCCAGCCACCAGTAGGCGGGCTCGTCCGTCGCGGGCACGTGCGGCGGCAGCTCGTTGCTGATGTCGAGCTGGTCGCGCCAGTCACGGTGGCCCTGGGTGTGCTCGTTGCCGATCCGCGTGTAGCCGCGGAAGTGGGGGGAGTTGAGGTTGTCGATCACGTGCCGGTCGGGCTCGGGGAGGGCGAAGAACGCGCGTGCGGTGCCGAGCAGCCGGGCCTGCTCGGCGGGGGTGATGCCATGGCCGACCAGCTGGAAGAAGCCGACGTCGCGGGCGGCTCTGTGGAGCGCGTCGCGGTCGAGGGCGGACAGGTCGATCACCGGAAGAGAGGTGAGCTGAGACATGGATGGCGTCCCTTTTTGTGAAAGGTGCGGGAGGAGAGAGCCGGATCAGCGGTTCTCGCTGTGACGGCACATGTGGTGATGTGCCACACAGGTCCACATGACGACCGAGGCGAACTCGGCCCGCGGCAGGGTAGTGACATACCGCTTCGTGAGAAAGACACGCTGAGACAGCCGGCCGTGCGAAACGGCAGGATTCAGACGCGTGCCGAACGAGGACAGACCGCGGACGAGGTGCGGCAGTAGTCGACGTGCCGCCGGGTGATCAGCCGCGTACCCGTGCCCGCACTGTGCGGCGCAGCACCAGGTACCTGCATCGTGGGCCTCCACCCGTCCGGATCTTGCGGTTCAACGTACGTCGTTCGCCCCTGTGAGTGTCAAGCGCAGCCGAGGCAGGTCCCCGGAGAGGCCGGGACCGGGATGAACTGCGAGGCCGCAGCTGTTGTGGAAGGAACAAGGGTCGGCCCCCAAGCCCCGTGACAGGGAGTGCAGATGACCGTCCAGGACGTCGAACGGCAGAGCTTCACCGAGGCGTGGGAGCAGTGGCACCGGCGGAAGGAGGAGGTTCTCTCCGGCCCGCACGGCTTCCTCGCGATCACCGGCCTGCACTGGCTGAGCGCGGAGCCGGCCCGCTTCGAGGACGCGCCCGGGGCGTGGTCGACCACCGCCGAGGGCGTGGTGGTCGAACTGGCCGACGGCGAGGAACTGACCGTCGACGGCACTGTGGTGCACGGGCGGCACGGCTTCGGGGTCATCGCCGAGCGGGACAGCCGGTACGTCGCCGCCGGTGACGCCGTGATCGAGATCGCCAAGCGCGGCGGCCACGACATCCTGCGGCCCCGCCACCCGGACAACGAGCTGCGTACGTCCTTCACCCGCACCCCCGCCTACGCCCCGGACCCGCGCTGGGTGCGCCCGGGCCGTTTCCTGGCGTTCGAGGAGCCGCGGGCGGTGACGGTCGGGGCCGCGGTGGAGGGGCTGGAGCACGTCTACGACTCCCCGGGGCAGGTCGAGTTCGAGCTGGGCGGTGCGGTGCACCGGCTCACCGCGTTCAACGGCAGCACCCCGGGCAGCCTGATGGTGCTGTTCACCGACAGGACGTCCGGCGTGACGACGTACGCGGCGAACCGTTCGCTGCAGATCGCCGCCCCGGACGCCGAGGGGCGGGTGACCCTCGACTTCAACCGAGCCGGCAACCTGCCCTGCGCCTACACGGACCTGGCGACCTGCCCGCTGCCGCCGGCCGAGAACCGGCTGCCCGTCGCGATCGAGGCAGGCGAGAAGATCCCCCTGGAGCGGGGCGGACAGCCCTGAAGCACGCACCTTGAAGCACCGCACCCTGAAGCAAGAGGCCGCCCGTCTCGGTGAGGAGAAGGGCGGCCTCCGTCGCGCTCCCACCGGAGCGCGGCCCATCACGTCCGGCCGTCAGCGAGTGACCAGCAGCCCCCGCCCCCGCAGCACCCGCCGCTCCACCGGGCTGAAGATCAGCAGGTCGATGGCGATGCCGACGAGCAGGATCAGGAAGATCGCCAGGAACACCTGCGGCATGCTGCTGTTGTTGCGGCCGTTCTCCAGCAACTGGCCCAGACCGACGCCGAGATCGGGCGAGGAGGCGATGATCTCGGCGGCCATCAGCGAGCGCCAGGAGAAGGCCCAGCCCTGCTTCAGGCCCGCCAGATAGCCGGGCAGCGCCCCCGGCATCACGATGTGCCAGGCCTCGCGCAGCCCGGTCGCGCCCAGGGTGCGCCCGGCGCGCAGGAACAGCGGCGGGATCTGGTCGATGCCCGCGACGAGGCCGTTGGCGATGGAGGGGACCGCTCCGAGCAGGATCACGGCGTACATCATCGAGTCGTTCAGACCCAGCCAGATCACGGCGGGCGGCACCCAGGCCACCGACGGCAGCGACTGCAGACCGGACAGGATCGGGCCGATGGCCGCCCGGACGAACGCCACCCGGGCGACCAGCAGGCCGAGCGGCGTACCGATGGCGAGTGCCATCAGGAAGCCGAGCAGACCGCGTGAGACGGACGTCCAGATGTAGTCGAGGAGCGTTCCCTGGAGCCAGGCCTCGCGCACCTCGCCCCACACGTCGGCCGGCGAGGCCAGCTTGTAGGCGGGCGCGACCTCGGCCCACACCAGCAGTTGCCAGACCACCAGCACCAGCGCGACGGCGGTGACGGGCGGCAGCACCTTGCGGACCAGGGTCTCGCGCAGCGGCGTACGGCCGACCTGCACCGAGTCCAGTGCGTCGAGCCCCGCCTCCAGCCCCGCCAGATCCTCGGCGCTGTTTTTCTTGATGTCGACGGCCTCGGTGTCGACGGGGTTGTCAGTGCTGGCCATGGCGGCGGATCTCCCCACGCAGTTCTTCGGTGATCTCGACGGACAACTCGGCGACCGCGGTGTCCTCGAGGCGACGCGGATGCGGCAGGCCGACCGTCCACTGTCGGGCGATACGGCCCGGGCGCGAGGACAGCAGGACGACCCGCTGGGCGAGCCGCACCGCCTCGCGCACGTTGTGCGTCACGAACAGCACCGACAGTCCCGTTTCCCGCCAGATACGGGTCAGTTCGTCGTGCAGCACGTCCCGGGTGATCGCGTCCAGCGCGGCGAACGGCTCGTCCATCAGCAGCAGCCGGCTGTCCTGGGCCAGCGCCCGGGCCAGGGCGACGCGCTGGCGCATACCGCCCGACAGTTCGTGCACCCGCTTGCCGTACGCGCCCTGCAGCCGGACGAGGTCCAGCAGCCGTTCCGCCTCCGGACGGCGATCGGACTTGGGAACTCCCCTGAGTTTCAGGGCGAGTTCGACGTTCTTGCCCGCGGTCAGCCACGGGAACAGCGCGTGTTCCTGGAACATCAGGGCGGGTCGGCCGTCCGTGCCGATCGAGCCGGCGGACGGCAGGTCGAGGCCTGCGACCAGGTTGAGCAGCGTGGACTTGCCGCAGCCGGAGGCCCCCAGGAGGGTGACGAACTCGCCGGGTGCGACATCGAGCGTGATGTCGTCCAGCACGAGTTGCTGCCCGCCGGGCGTGCCCGGTGCCGGGAAGGACTTCGAGACGTGCTCGATCCGGGCGGCGTACGTCACCGCCGGGGCGTCCTCCGCGACCTTGGCGGTCGTGGCCGTCGTCGTGGCCATGGTCGTCATCTCCTGGGGACTCGTCGGGTGCGGTGCTCGTTACTTCACGCCGAGACCGGCGTCGTCGACCTCGTCCTTGCCCTCGGCCTTGAGGACCTTGTTGAGCGGGGCGAGGTCGTAGATGCCCTTCAGGTCGGGCTTCTCCAGCAGGCCGGCCTTGACCGCGTGCTGCGCCTCGGTGTCGAGGGTGGCGGCCAGCGGGTCGTCCAGGAAGGTGATCGACTTCCAGGCCGGGTCGATGACCTCGGCGGGCAGGGCCTTGCCGGACTCCGCCTTCAGCGCCTCGTTGGCGGAGGCCTTGGCCTTGTCCGGGTTGGCGTTGATCCACTCGTTGGTCTTCACCGAGCCGCGCAGCACGGCCTCGACGACGTCCGGGTGGTCCTTGAGGAAGTCCTGCCGGACGATGATGTTCGTGATCACGAACTTCTTGTCGGGCCACAGGTCGGCCTCGTCGAGGAGCACCTTGGCGCCCTCGGCGACCAGCTTGGACGCAGTGGGCTCGGGCACCCAGGCACCGTCGATCGAACCGGACTCGTAGGCGTCCGGGGTGATCTTGTTGTCGGTGCGGACCACGGAGACATCGCCCTTGCCGCTCTCCGCGTCGACCTTCCAGCCCTGCTCGGAGATCCAGTTGAGCAGCGCGACGTCCTGGGTGTTGCCGAGCTGCGGCGTGGCGATCTTCTTGCCCTTGACGTCCTTCAGGGACTTGATCTTGTCCGGGTTGACGACGAGTTTCACGCCGCCCGACGCCGAACCGGAGATGATGCGCAGGTTCTTCCCGGCCGCCTTGGTGTAGCCGTTGATGGAGGGGGAGGGGCCGATCCAGCCGATGTCGATGGAACCGGAGTTCAGCGCCTCGATCTCCGAAGGACCGGCGTTGAACGTCGACGGCGTGATCTCGGTGCCGCCGAGCTCCTTCTGGAACAGGCCCTCCTGGATGCCCACCAGAGCGGTGGCGTGTGTGAGGTTGGGGAAGTAGCCGATCTTCACCTCGTCGGCGGAGAGCTTCTTGGCGCCCGCCGCGACCTCCGTCTGCTTGCCGTCGTCGGTGGACTCGGCGCCGTAGCCGCAGGCGGTCAGCAGCAGGGGGAGCGCCGCGAGGACGGCGAAGGTGCGCAGGGTGGTGAGCGGTCTTGCGGCAGACACAGAGGTGTCCTCTCAGGGGAAGGGCGTTCAGGGAGGTACAGCGGGACAGGCGCGGAGCTTGTCGGCGCACACCGGCACACCACTCGCCCGCCGTCCCGGCGGGACGGCAGGGGGCGCAGCGGTGTGGGGGGTTCGTGCGGGGTGCGCGGGGAGTCTCAGACGAGCCGACAGATGGCGCTGGACGTATGGCCGAAGTCGATGTGGCGGCGCGAGGTCAGGAGGGGGAGCAGAAGGTGCGTGCTGTTGCGCGTGCGCATGACGACCCCACCCCACAGATTCCTAGTTTTCCTACCTGGTTGATGGGGATCGTGGCAGAAGCTTGCGTCCACCCCAAGGGGTTGTTCATATTTTGGACGCTGCGATCTCTCTATGTGAGAACTGGCAGCTAGCGCGGTATTCGGAAGAAGGTGCGGAACCAAGGGTGCGCAGCAGCGCCCGGGCCACCGCGTCGTTCTGGCGGAAGGCGGGGGCGTCGGTGCGAGGGCGGGCGAAGGCGGCCACGGCCCGGCTGTTGGTGGGGGCGCCGAGGGCGATGCGGCGGGGGTGAGGGCCGCCGAGGGAGGGATCGACGACGTGCCCGTCCGCTGGGGAGACGGCGAGCAGGCCCGAGCGGTGGGTGTGGGTCGGGTCGGCGATGACCTCCTCGGTGAGGGCGCCGGTTCCGTGCAGGTCGCGCAGGAGGGGGTCCTCGGTGCGGTCGAGGGAGGGGCGAGGCAGATACGCCTCGATGAGTGCCGTGGCGTGGACGGTGTGACCGGGGACGGTGGGGCTGGTCGCGGTGAAGGTACCGGTCGTCTCGTCGGTGCCGATGCGCAGGCCGGCGCCCACGAAGCGGACGACCCCGGCCCGGGAGAGGGCGAGGAGCCGGCGCAGGCGGAAGCCGGGCGGCCCGGAGGCGAGGAAGCTGAAGAAGCCGTGCCACCAGCCGTCGAGCTGCTCGGCGACGGACCGTGCGGTGAGCCGCCCCACGGCGACCAGACGCGGCAGCTGACCGTAGACGGAGAGCAGGGCGAGAAACGCCCCGAGGTCGGCGCTGAACTCCGGATCCTCGCGGCGGGCGACGTCCTGGGCGACGTGCTCGCGCAGACGGTCCTGGAAGACCTCCGGCGTCGGGAACGCGAGGCCGTCCAAGGGGTGGTCCGGGGTCTCGAAGTCCAGGCGGTCCGCCGGGTCGGGTACGGCCCTGGCGACGAGGGCGGTCATCTCGTCGTCGTACCAGTCCAGGCGGTCGTAGGCGGCGACGAACTCCGGCCAGGGGAGCGCCGTGCGCTCCGGGTGGGCGTGGAAGAGCTCGTGGTAGTGGCCGAAGCCGATCTCCTTGGCCATCAGCGGCCACACATCGTGCCGCAGGTCCAGCGGGCGGCCCTCGGCGAGCAGCGTGTCGACCGCCTCGGGGCCGAAGTGGCGCGGCAGCGGAGGCCGGGGGCCCTGGAGGCGGTAGCGGGTCTTGGAGTGGTACGGCACTCCCCGCCGCGATCCGACGTGGAGGACGGGCTCGCGGCCGGACGGCAGGTAGGTGAGGGTGCCGTCGGCCTCGGTGCGGAAGGCGCCGCCCCGGCCCTCGGTGAGCAGGGTCATCAGGTCGACGAAGGCCAGCCCGAAGCCGCGCAGGAGGACGTGTTCGCCGGGCCGGAGCCCGGTCAGGTCGGCGTCGGCGGAGAACTCCGGCGGCAGATGGAAGCGGCCGTGCCGGCGCGCGAAGTCGGCGTGGTCCCGGTGCTCGGTGCCGGGGGTGGCGCCGATGTGTCCCTGGGCGAGGACGACCAGGTCGGCGGTGAGCGGCGTGGCGCGGTCGGCCAGGTGCACCTGCTGCGGGCCGTCCGCGGGGCCGGTGACGGCGGTCGCGGTGGTGCGGTGCCACTCGACGGTCACCGAGGGCGGCAGCTCGGCCAGCGCCCGGCGGAACACCCAGTCCAGATAGGCGCTCTGGGCACGGCGGCTGGGAAAGTCGGCCCCGTCGAGCGAGCGCAGTTCGGCGAGCACCTCCGGGTCGGCGGGCTCGGCGTACGGAGTGTGACGCGGCCCCCGGCCCGAGAACTGGGCCGCCCACTCGGCCAGTGAGGGGCCGGGGCGTACCGGGCCGTCGATGGTGGACGACTCGTCGGTGAACATCGTGACGTCCTCGGCCATGGAGTTCATCCGCAGCAGCGCGGACTGCTCGTGCCGCCAGACGCGTCCAGGGCCGGGCGGGTGCGGATCGACCAGGTTGATGCGCAACTGCCGTGACCCGTCCCACAGTTCGGACGCGTTGGCGGCGATCCGCTCCAGCAGGCCCGTGGCGCGCGGTCCCGCGCCGACGACGACCAGGACGGCAGGGGAAGGGGCGGTGCTCACCGGTCACCGCCGATCACCGGGCGGGCGTCGGCGGCCGTCGCCGCGCTCAGCCGGTGGCGTACGGCGCTCAGGCGACCGCGCACCCGTTGCAGCGGAGTGGGCGGCAGAGCACGGGAGTTGCCGCGCGCGTAGTACCGCTCGACGTAGAACTGACCGGCGCTGAGCACCGTCGTGACCGCGATGTACCAGAGGGTGGCGACCATCAGCAGCGGGATGACCTGGTAGGTCTGGTTGTAGATCAGCTGCACCGAGTACAGCAGGTCGTGCACCGCCAGCACGCTGACGATGCTGGTGCCCTTGAGGGTGCCGATCAGCATGTTCCCGGCGGTCGGCACGATGGAGCGCATCGCCTGGGGGACGACGATCCGGCGCAGGGTGCGGCGTCTGCTCAGCCCGAGAGCCTGCGCGGCCTCGGTCTGCCCGGAGTCCACGGAGAGGATGCCGCCGCGCACCACCTCGGCGGCGTAGGCGGTCTCGTGCAGGGTCAGACCGATGACGGCGGTGAGGGTGGGGCCGAGCAGATTGACGGTCTTGACGGTGACGAACTGCGGGCCGAACGGGATGCCGAGGCCCAGCGTCGGGTAGAGGGCGCCGATGTTGAACCAGAACAGCAGCTGCACCAGCAGCGGCGTGGACCGGAAGATCCATACATAGCCCCAGCTCAGCGTGCGCAGCACCGGGTTGGCGGACAGTCGCATCACCGCGAGCACCGTGCCCAGCAGGAAGCCGAGCACCATCACCACGGCCGTCAGCCACAGGGAGAGCAGCAGCCCGTCGAGCACGGCTGGGGTCGTGAAGTAGCTGCCCACGACGCTCCATTGGAAGGCGTCGTTGCGGACGACGGAGTTGACCACCATCGCGAAGAGCAGCAGCGCCACGGCGGCGGTCAGCCACCGGCCCGTGTGCCGGCGCGGCACGATCCGGGGCAGGTCCGCGTCTGTGGCGTCGGGTGGCTCCACAGTCTTTGTGGCAGGGATGGACGTGACATCGGACGGCGTGACCATGGGGAGGCTCTCCGGGGAGGGAATCGCAGGCGTGGGTGAACCCCGGTGGCACTCGCGGCGGAACGCAGTTCGGACACTGCGCGGCCACGGTGCGGCCGGGGCCTGGCGTCGTCACGCTCGCCGCGTCCCTCAACGCGGCCGGAGAGGCTCATCGCGGAGCCGATCCGCCGTCGATCGTATGTGCCCACGGCATCGACGTGTCAACAGCGCGTCGGCGGGCGCCCGTCCAGGCGGTCCGGTATCCGGGCGCTGCTTGACGGGAAGGACGATGTACTGCTCAATTAGTCGCATGAATGCCCAGCAGCGCTTGGTCTCGCGCGATCACATCGACTTCGGTCGGGTGTGGTCGGCCGCGTGTTGCGCCTGACTCGGCAGCGGGCCGTCTGACCGGCCCTTCCCTCCCTCGGTGACCCCGTCGCGGGCCGAGCTCCCTCTTCACGCGCGCTGCCGCCGCACTGCCTCCTCCGACGCCCGGCGTCGTCACGCTCGTACTCACTCGTCCGTCTGACGAGTCATCACCCCTGCTCCGGCGCCAGGCCGTTCAGCCGTGCCTGCGTGCCGCGCAATCTGCTGAAAGGCCACGCCCATGCCCGTGGAGTTCCTCGGCATCGCCGCCACCAACGACGGCTCCGAAACCACGCCGCGCTCCGGCGCCGCGTTCGACAAGGAGTACACGCTCCGGCTGGCCCGGGCGCACGAGGACCACGGCTGGGACCGGGTGCTGTTCGCCTACGGCTCCGGGTCGCCGGACCCCGCACCGGCCGCCGCGTACATCGCGAGCAGGCTGGAGCGCCTCCGGATCCTGCTCGCCCACCGGCCGAACGTCTCCTACCCCACCTTCGCCGCCAAGACCTTCGCCACCCTCGACCGGATCAGCGACGGCCGCCTGACCGTGCACTTCATCACCGGCGGCAACGACCACGAACAGCGCCGCGAGGGCGACACCCTCACCAAGGACGAGCGCTACGCCCGCACCCGCGAGTACATCCGGATCGTCAAGAAGATCTGGACCACCCACGAGCCCTTCGACCACCAGGGCGAGCACTACCGCTTCCACGACTTCGTCAGCGACGTCTTCCCCGTCCAACAGCCGCGCCCCAACGTCTCGTTCGGCGGCTCGTCCCCTGCCGCGTACGCCGCCGGAGGCGCCGAGGCCGACATCTACTGCCTGTGGGGCGAGCCCCTCGCGAAGACGGCCGAGCAGATCGAGCACGTCAAGGCCGCCGCGAGGGCCGCGGGCCGCACGGACGTGCCCCGCATCCAGGTCGCGTTCCGCCCGATCATCGCCCCGACCGAGGAGCTGGCCTGGGAAAAGGCGCACCGCACGGTCGGCGCGATCAAGGCCCGCAAGGAGCGCGGCGAGGCGATCACCAAGCGCCACAACGGGCACGCCCAGCCCCAGGCTGCAACACCTCAAAACGTCGGCTCGCAGCGGCTGCTCGCCATCGCCGAGGCGGGCGAGCGCTACGACCGCGCCCTGTGGACCCCGACCGCCGCCGCGACCGGCGGCGCGGGCAACTCCAACGCCCTGGTCGGCACCCCGGAGACGGTCGCCCGGGCGCTCCTCGACTACTACGACCTCGGCGTCGACATCCTCTCCGCACGCGGCTACGACCTGCTGGACGACGCCATCGACTTCGGCCGGTACGTGATCCCCATCGTCCGCGAGGAGGTCGCCAAGCGTGACGCCGCACGCGCGGCCCGCGGCACGCAGACCCTGGCGGCGGTGAACGGATGACCACCACCCCCGAACTGACGGTGATTCAGCTGCCCGTGTCCGATCCGCGGGTCAGACCCCTCCTGCGCGAACTGGGCCACGAGTACTCGACGCGCTACGGCAAGGACGCGCACGCCGAGATCTCCCGCTACCCCGACGAGGAGTTCACCGAACCGCACGGCGGCCTGCTTCTGCTCCTGCTGGAACGCGGCGAGTCCGTGGCCGGCGGCGCCTTTCGCCGGTACGACGCGACCACCGCCGAGCTGAAGCGGATCTGGACGCACTCCGCCCACCGCCGGCGCGGCCTCGCCCGGCGCGTCCTCGGCGAGCTGGAGCGCGAGGCGGGGACACGCGGCTACCGGCGTATCTACCTGACGACCGGGCCGCGCCAGCCCGAGGCCCGCGGCCTGTACCTGGCCACCGGATACACGCCGCTCTTCGACACGGCGGCCGACCCGGAAACCATCGGCCCGCTGCCCTTCGAGAAGCACCTGACCACCGAAGCACCCACGGGAAAGGCCGCCGAGCTGTGAACGTCCCCGGCATCAGACCACGCCTGCGCATCGCCGCCCTCCTCATGGCGCTGCCCCTGCTCACGCTGACGGCCTGCGGCAGCGGCGACACCACCGGCACCGCGCCCGCGGGCGCCCAGGCATCCCCCGCGCCGACCGACGACCCGGTCGCCGCCGTACACAAGGTGGACTCCGTCGCCGCCCTGCTGCCCGCCGACGTACGCAAGGCGGGCACGCTGCGGGTCGGCAGCTCCATCGGCTTCCCGCCCGGGGCGTACTACCCGAAGGGCACCGACAAGGCACCCGCAGGGCAGGACATCGACCTCGCCGACGCGGTGGCCAAGGTACTCGGCGTCGAACTGGAGCGGCAGGACGCCTCCTTCGAGACGATCCTGCCCGCCCTCGGCAGCGGCAAGTACGACGTCGGCACCGGCAACTTCGGCGTCACCACCGAGCGGCTCAGGACCGTCGACTTCGTCACCTACATCAACGACGGCCAGGGCTTCGCGGTGAAGAAGGGCAACACCGCGCTCAAGTCGAAGATCACCGACCTCACCCAGCTGTGCGGGCTCACCATCGGCACCGGCGCCGGCACCACCTTCGAGGCGACCCTCACCGCGCAGAAGGGCATGTGTGCCAAGGCGGGCAAGAAGCCGTACGACGTGAAGGTCTACTCGGAGAACGCGGCGACGCTGACCGCGCTCCAGCAGGGCCGGATCGACGTGATCATGTCGACGATCAACGGCCTGCGCTACCAGGCGGCCCAGCCCGCGTCGCAGACCACCTTCCTCGGGGAGTTCCACCGCCTCGACGTCGGCTTCGCCTTCAAGAAGGGCTCCCCGCTCACCAAGGCCTTCCAGGCCGCCGTCAACGAGCTCATCAAGGACGGCACCTACGCCCGGATCCTGAAGAAGTGGGGCACCTCCGCCTCCGCGATCGAGACGTCGCGGATCAACCCGCCCGAGGCGCGAGCATGAGTGACGTCATGGTCGACGTCCGGGGCGTCCACAAGAGCTTCGGCCCGCTGGACGTACTGCGCGGCGTCGACCTGCAGGTCCGCGCCGGTGAGGTCACCGTGATCCTCGGCCCGTCCGGCTCGGGGAAGTCCACGCTGCTGCGGACCATCAACCACCTGGAGAAGGTCGATCGCGGCTGGGTCGGCATCGACGGCGAGCTCATCGGCTACCGCCGCTCGGACGGGAAACTCCACGAGCTGAGGGAGCGGGAGGTCCTCAGGCAGCGAACCGCCATCGGGTTCGTCTTCCAGAACTTCAACCTCTTCCCCCATCTGACCGTGCTGGAGAACGTCGTCGAGGCCCCCGTCTCCGCGCTGCGCCGCCCGCGCAAGGAGGCGGAGGAGACAGCCCGCCGCCTCCTCGACCGGGTCGGCCTCGCCGGCAAGGCCGACGCCTACCCCCGGCAGCTCTCCGGCGGCCAGCAGCAGCGCGTGGCCATCGCCCGCGCCCTCGCCCTGGAACCGAAGGTGCTGCTCTTCGACGAGCCCACTTCGGCACTGGACCCGGAACTGGTCGGTGAAGTCCTCGACGTCATCAAGGACTTGGCCGGCACCGGCACCACCATGATCGTCGTGACTCATGAGATCGGCTTCGCCCGTGAGGTGGCCGACACCGTGGTGTTCATGGACGGCGGAGTCGTCGTGGAACAGGGGCCGCCCGCGGCCGTCCTGGACAACCCGCGGCAGGAACGAACCCGCGCCTTCCTCTCCAAGGTCCTCTGACCGACCCTCCCGAAAGGTCCCCGCATGGCCACCATCCTGTCCGTCTCCGGCAGCCCCTCCGCCACCTCCCGCACCGCACGGCTGCTGCGTCATCTGGACGCCCGGCTCACCGCGCAGGGGCACGAGGTGACCCCGCTGGACGTCCGTACCCTGCCCGCCGAGGCGCTGCTGGGAGCCGACTTCCGGCACCCGGCGATCGTCGAGGCCGCCGCCCTGTTCGAACGCGCCGACGGGGTCGTGATCGGCACGCCCGTCTACAAGGCCGCCTACTCCGGGCTGCTGAAGTCGCTGCTGGACCTGCTCCCGCAGTACGCGCTCGCGGGCAAGACCGTCCTGCCGCTGGCCACCGGCGGCACCACCGCCCACGTCCTGGCCATCGACTACGCCCTGCGTCCCGTGCTGAGCTCCATGGGCCCCGCCCACATCACGCCCGGCTGGTTCACGCTGGACAAGGAGATCACCGTGGGCGACGACGGCACCCTGGCCGTCGCGCCCGGCGCCGCCGAGGCCCTGGCCCAGGTCACCGACCAGTTCTCGCTGGCGCTCGGCGGCCGCCCAGCCCTGCTGGCGGCCACCGGCTGAGCGCCGCGCCCGCGCCCGACCGCCACCGGAAGACCCCGATCGGAGCCCCCCATGTCCCTGACCTTCCACTGGTTCCTGCCCACCAACGGCGACAGCCGCCACGTCGTCGGCGGCGGCCATGGCTCCCCCGCCACGGCGTCCGGCCGCGACCGGCCACCGACGGTCGCCTACCTCAGCCAGATCGCCCGTGCCGCGGAGGACTTGGGCTTCGTCGGCGCGCTCACGCCTACGGGTGCTTGGTGCGAGGACGCCTGGCTGACCACGGCGATGGTCTCCCAGGCGAGCGACCGTCTGAAGTTCCTGGTCGCCTTCCGCCCGGGCTTCGTCTCGCCGACGCTCGCCGCCCAGATGGCGTCCACCTTCCAGCGGCAGACCGGCGGACGGCTGCTGCTCAACGTCGTCACCGGCGGGGAGAGTCACGAGCAGCGTGCCTACGGCGACTTCCTCGACAAGGACGACCGTTACCGCCGTACCGGTGAATTCCTCCAGATCGTGCGGGGGTTGTGGGAGGGCAGGGCCGTGGACCTGGTCGGCGAGCACCTCCAGGTCGAGGACGCGAGGCTGGCGAGGGTGCCCGACCCGGTGCCCGAGGTGTACTTCGGCGGGTCCTCGCCCATCGCCGGGGAGATCGCCGCCCGGCACGTCGACGTCTATCTCACCTGGGGCGAGCCGCCGGCCGCCGTCGCCGAGAAGGTCGCCCGGATCCGGGCGCTGGCCGGGAAGGCGGGGCGGAGCATCCGCTTCGGGATCCGCCTGCACGTCATCACGCGGGACACCGCCGAGCAGGCGTGGGCCGAGGCGCGGCGGCTGCTGGACGGCTTCGACGCGGAGACGGTACGGGCCGTACAGGCCGGCCTCGCCCGCAGCGAGTCCGAGGGCCAGCAGCGCATGCTCGCGCTGCACGGCGGCCGCACCGACGACCTGGAGATCCACCCGAACCTGTGGGCGGGCATCGGGCTGGTGCGGGGCGGTGCGGGCACGGCGCTGGTCGGCAGTCACGACGAGGTCGCCGAGCGGATCGCCGAGTACCACCGGCTGGGCATCGACGAGTTCGTGCTCTCCGGCTACCCCCATCTGGAGGAGGCGTACTGGTTCGGCGAGGGCGTGCTGCCGCGGCTGGAGGCACGAGGGCTGTGGAACCACCCGTTCCGCAGTGCGGCGACCGCACCGTCCGTGGATCGGATCCCCTTCGTGGACGCCGGGAGCCGATGGTGACGTCCAGGCTGCGGCGCCCTCGCGAACTCGTCACTCGGGGGCGGTAATCGGCCACCTGCTCGCGCATTCCCTAGAATTCCTATCGAATTACTAGGGAAGTGTTGACCCTCGTCCGTGGAGCGAGTGAGGATGACGCCATGACGATCGCCCCTCCGGCCCCGCCCGCCCCCTTCGGCGACCCCGAGCGGGGAGCAGGTGCGACGTCGCCGGACGCGCCGACCCCGCGGGCAGCCGGGCGGGACGACTGGCTGCACATCGCCCGTGAACTGGCCGACGACCTCGCCACGGACGCGGTCGAGCGCGAGCAGGCCGGCAAACCCCCGCTCGACGAGGTCGCGCGGCTGCGCGAGTCGGGGCTCCTGACGCTGCTCGTCCCGGCCGAACGTGGCGGCGGGGGCGCGGACTGGCCCACCGCCTACGCGGTCGTACGGACCATCGCCGCGGCCGACGGGCCCGTCGGGCACCTGCTGGGCAGCCACTACTTCCTGTCCTCCTGCCCCCGGTTCTTCGCCGCCCCCGACCGTGCCGCACGCATCGAGCGGGCCTTCGTGGCGGGGCAGTGGTACTGGGGCGGCGGTATCGCCTCGCAGGAACCGCCGCTCATGCTGACCCCGACGGGCGACGGCTATCTGCTGGACGGCCATCAGCGGTACGGCTCGGGAGTCGGGATCGCCGACCGGCTGGTGGTCCGTGCCGCCGTGCCCGGCACCGGTGAGCCCCTCGCCGTCCTGGTCGACACCGCGCACCTCGGGCTCGTGAACGGCAGCGGTGGGGAAACGTTCGGGCAACGGCTGGCGGCCGGCGGCGGCGTGGGGTTCGACTCCGTGCCGGTCGCGGCCGGTGACGTGCTCGGCTCCCTCTCCGCGGACGAGGGTGTCCTGTCACCCTTCGCCGGCCTCGCCGCGCCGACCGCCCGCCTGGTCTCCGCCCAGTTCTGTCTCGGCGTCGCCGAGGGACTGCTCGGTGAGGTCCGCGAGCACGGCAGGGCGGCACAGTCCGCCTGGCAGCCGTTCTCCCCCCAGCCCTGGCCGGGCAGCCCGCCGCAGGACCCGTACGTGCTGACCGCGTACGGCGAACTCGCCGTCGCCGCCCGTGCCGCGTCCGCCCTCGCCGACCAGGCCGTGGAGGCCCTGACGCGCGGCCTCGCACAGGGCGAGGGCCTCGACGACGAGGAGTGCGCGGAGATCGCCGTCCTCGCGAGCGCGGCCGAGGCGGCCGCATCCCGCGCCGCGCAGGAGATCACCACCGGCGCCCTGGACGCCGTCGGTGTCCCCGCCGCCTTCGCGCGGCACGGCCTGGACCGCTTCTGGCGCGACACGCGCACGCACACCCTGCGCGAGCCGGTCGCCCAGAGGCTGCGCGAGGTCGGGGACTACTTCCTCAACGGCGCGCATCCTCCGTTCAGCCTTCCCGCCTGACCGAGGGAGGTGCCCCCCTCCGTCGGACGGGTCCCAGGGGGCACAGGGGAGCGAGGGCGCGGCAGTGATGGATAATCTCGGCATGCGGATCTCGGCGAGGGCGGACTATGCGGTGCGGGCGGCGTTGGAGCTGGCCGCGGCAGGGGACGACACGTCGCTGAAGGCCGAGGCGATCGCCGAGGCGCAGGGCATCCCGCACAAGTTCCTGGAGGGCATCCTGGGCGATCTGCGCCGGGGTGGCCTCGTGGTCAGCCAGCGGGGCGGCAAGGGCGGCTACCGGCTCGCCCGCCCGGCCGACTCCATCCCCATCGCCGACGTGATCCGCGTGGCGGACGGCCCGCTCGTCTCGGTACGCGGCGTCCGACCGCCCGACCTCTCCTACGTCGGCCCCGCCGAGTCCCTGCTGCCGCTGTGGATCGCCGTACGCGCCAACGTCCGCAAGATCCTCGGCGAGGTCACCCTGGCCCACGTGGCCGCGGCCAAGCTTCCCGACGACGTCCTGAGCCTGGCGGACGACCCCGAGGCGTGGACGAATCCCTGACGGGAGCAACCACGCTCTGAACCGGGGTCAGCCGGCCGGCTTCTCCCACACCGACACATGCTTGCCGCTCTCGCTGGTGAACGGCTCGCGTGTCCAGTTCTCCCAGCGGTCGCGCAGCCGCAGTCCCGCCAGCCGGGCCATCAGGTCCAGTTCGGCCGGCCAGACGTACCGGAACGGCACGGACCAGTGCTCGGCGCGACCGTCGGTGAGGGTGACGTAGTTGGAGCTCATCGCCTGTGCGGCGACGTCGTAGGTGTCGAACGCCCAGCGTGACTCGCTGATGTGGAACGGTACGGCGGTCTGCCCGGCCGGGAGCTTCCGCAACTCGGGGACCATGACCTCGACGACGAAGCAGCCACCGGGCGCCAGGTGTGCGGCGACGTTGCGGAAGCAGTCCACCTGGGCGTCCTGGGTCGTCAGATTCATGATCGTGTTGAACACCAGGTACGCGACGGAGAAGGTCTTCTCCACCCGTGTCGTCGCGAAGTCCCCGATCGTCACGTCGATGGCATCGCCACCGGGCTTGGCGCGCAGCCGGTCCACCATGGCCCGGGACATGTCGATGCCGTGCACCGCGACCCCCCGGGCGGCCAGTGGCAGCGCGATACGGCCGGTGCCGATGCCGAGTTCGAGCGCCGAGCCGTCGCCGGCGAGTCCGGCCAGCACGTCGACCGCCGGGTCCACCACGTCGGGGCGGGACATGTCCGCCGTCGACTCGTCGTAGCCGGCCGCGATGTTCTCTCCGAAGTAGCCGTCGTCGTCGATCACCCCGGGACCGTACACCCGTCCGACCCCGCGGACGCCGACGTTCACCGAACGGCTCGCCCGCTTCGACGGCGGGCTGCTCCCCGGCGGCGGCGACCTCGCCCCGCACCGCTACGGCGCCGCAGGCGTCCACGACAGTGTCTACGACGTCGACGACCTCCAGGACGCCTTCGAACTCGATGACGCGGAAACAGGTCTCGTTCGTTCGGGTCCAAATTGTACGGAGCCCCAATGGCCGCTCGCTCCTCGGACGCCCTCTTGACGTGGGCCGCGTACGGACCGACACTCCATGCAGGTTTCCTAGTGAATTGGTAGGGAAGCATGGGGCAGCCAGATCCGGTCACCGGCCGAGTGAGCCGTTCGCCCCTTCTCACGTCCCGCCGTCACATCGACCTGCTCCGCGTCTGCAGCGCGATCTGACCTCCCTGAGCCGAGCCCGCGTCCGCTTCCGCCATGCGTACGTCCACACGCCTGCCCCGGGGAGACTCATGTCCGTCACACCGCTGGCCGCCCACTCGTCCGCGCAGACCGCCCCGGCCTTCCGGGGCCGGATCGGCCGGGACGCGCGCAGCGGCCACTATGCCGTGCCGCGCCGCTACCGCCTCCACCTGTCCATCGCCTGCCCGGACGGCCTGCGCATCGCCGTCGCCCACAGCCTGCTGGGCCTCCACGACGTCTGTCCGGCGACCTTCCTTCCCGCCGTCCCCGACTGCCCCGACGGCGGCCACGCCGCCCTGCGCCCGCTGTACGACGCCAGCGCCCACCGCTACGCCGGACCCGCCCTCGCGCCGGTCCTCAGCGACGACTGGTCCGGGCGCATCGTGAGCACCCACGCACCCGACATCGTCCGTGACCTCGCCCGGCGCTTCGGCGGCGGCCGGGTGGAGCTGTACCCGTGCGGCGCGGAGTCGGAGATCGAGGCCGTCGAGCGGATGTGCGCACAGGGCATCGAGGAGGCCGCGCAGATCGCGGGGACCGCCGGGGCCGAACGGGCGGAGCAGAACGAGGCCCTTGAGACGCTGGTCCGGTCACTGGGCGCGCTGGACCGGTGGCTGGACGGGCGCACGTACATGATCCGCGACCAGATCACCGCCGCGGACGTCGAGTTGTGGGTCACCCTGGTCCAACTCGACACCGTGCACCGGCACCACCTGGACGCCGCCGCGGTGCAGCGCATCGCCGCCCACCCCGCCCTGTGGGCCTACGCCCGCCGGCTCGCCGCGCACCCGGCCTTCGGGACGCACCTCGACCTGGACGCCATCGCCCGCCGCCACCACGCCCGTTGCCGCGGGCTGGAGGCCGCCGGATCCGCCGTCCAGATCCTGGACTGGGCCGCCCACGCGGCGGGCGGAAACGGGACGCGACCGCAGGCCGGCTGACCGAGGACCGTTCCATTCAGCGGACCGGCGTTGACATTCCTTCGGTCAACTGCCTTAACTTACGGCTCAATCAGCGCGAGGCCCCTTGAGGCCGTAGCAAGTGAGGGTGACGACATGTTCGCAGCCACCAGGCCGGCCGCACGCCGGTCACCGGGCTGCGCACCGTCGTACGCGAACCTCCTCGTCGCCAACCGGGCAGTCGATCTGCTCCGTGTGAACAGCGCACTGTGTACCGCACCGGGCCGTGCCCGCCGCCGGGGCTGACGCCTCTTCCCAGCCCCGGCGTTCCTGACGAACACCGCCCGAGCGGTGTGCCGTTGCCCGCCCCTTCCCCGGTACCCGTGCGTTCCCGCGTGCCGCGTTGCGCCGTAGAGAGTCCTGCGTAGCCGCACGTCCGCCGTGGTTCCGGGGTGTCCGACTCCCGCCGGAGCCCTCCATGAGTGAACCCCCAGGCGCCGCCGTCTCCCTCGCCGAGGCACCGCCGCCCACCGACGCCCCGCCGAAGCAGCTCGCCGCCCAGCGAGTGCTGCCGCTGCGGCGGCCCGGCCGATGGATCGCCACCGCCGTGGTCCTGGTCCTGGCCGCCCAGTTCGTCCACGGCCTGGTGACCAACCCCTTCTACCAGTGGGACCGCTTCGGCTACTGGTTCCTGCGGCCCACCATCCTCGACGGGCTCCTCATCACCCTCGAAGTCACCGCCTACAGCGCGGTGATGGGCCTCCTCGGCGGCATCCTGCTGGCGCTGGCCCGGCTCTCGCGGAGCCCGGTGCTGCGGGCCGTCAGCTGGACCTACGTCTGGGCGCTGCGCTCCGTACCGCTCATCGTGGTCCTGCTGTTCCTGTACAACTTCAGCGCCCTGTACAAGACGCTGAGCATCGGTGTCCCCTTCGGCCCGGCCTTCTTCACCTTCGACGAGTCCAGGCTCGCCACCGACTTGGTCATCGCGGTCATCGGCCTCAGCCTCCACGAGGCCGCCTACGCCGCCGAGGTCGTCCGCGGCGGCATCCTCTCGGTCGACCAGGGCCAGCACGAGGCGGCCTCCGCGCTGGGGCTGCCGAAGGGCTACCAGTTCAGGAAGATCGTCTTCCCGCAGGCGCTGCGCTCCATCACCCCGAACTACGTCAACCAGCTCATCGGCCTGATCAAGAGCACCTCGCTGGTCTTCTACGTCTCCCTGCTCGACCTGTTCGGCACCGCGCAGTCCATGGGCTCCACCTACCCCGGCGACATCGTGCCGCTGCTGCTCGTCGTCACCGTCTGGTACCTGATCCTGACCAGCGTCGTGTCCGTCATCCAGTTCTACGTCGAGCGGTACTACGCCCGCGGCGCCACGCGCACCCTGCCGCCGACCCCGCTGCGGAAACTGCGCACCTCTCTCACCGACCTCAGGGCCCGCATCCGCAGGGAGGCCGCCGTATGACCGCCGGAACGCTCCACAACGCCGCCGCCACCGTGGAGGTGCACGACGTGCACAAGTGGTACGGCGCCCACCGGGTCCTCGACGGGGTGGACCTGACCGTGCGGCCCGGCGAGGTCACCGTGATCCTCGGCCCGTCCGGCTCCGGCAAGTCCACTCTGCTCAGGGTCATCAACCACCTGGAGAAGCCGGAGATCGGCCACGTCAGCCTCAACGGCGAGCTGATCGGCGTACGCCGGCAGGGCGACCGGCTCAAGGAGCTGAGCGAGCGGGCCATCCTGGCGCAGCGCAGCCGGATCGGGTTCGTCTTCCAGAACTTCAACCTCTTCCCGCATCTGACGGTCCTGGACAACGTGGCCGCCGCCCCGGTGGCGACCGGAAAGCTCGGCAAACCCGAGGCCCTGGAACTCGCCCGCGACCTCCTCGGCCGCGTCGGCCTGGCGGACAAGGCCGGTGCCTATCCACGGCAGTTGTCGGGCGGTCAGCAGCAGCGCGTCGCCATCGCCCGTGCCCTGGCCCTGCGCCCCGGCGTCATCCTCTTCGACGAGCCCACCTCCGCCCTCGACCCCGAGCTCGTGGGTGAAGTCCTCTCCGTCATCAAGGACCTGGCGACCAGCGGCACCACCCTCGTCATCGTCACCCACGAGATCGGCTTCGCCCGCGAGGTCGCCGACCGGGTCGTCTTCATCGACGGCGGCCGGATCGTCGAGCAGGGCCCGCCCTCCGAAGTCCTCGACAAGCCCCGCCACGAACGGACCAGGGACTTCCTGAGCAAGGTCCTCTGACCTGTCGCGCCCACCGACTCCGCCCCCCACGCGCCCCCACGCACAGCACCCCCTTCATCACTGTTACCGAACAGCAAGGACGGCCATGTCTGCCCACTTCACCCGACGCAGCCTGATACGCGGCATCACCGCGGCGACCACCGTCGCCACCCTCGCCACCGGGCTCGCCGCCTGCGGTGGTGACAGCGACGCCGCCACACAGACGACCGACAGCGCCGGCACCGTGACCGTGGGCCGACTGTCCAACGGCGCCGCCAAGGAGACCACCCTCAAGGTCTCCGAGGTGAAGTCCATCAGCGACCAACTGCCCGCCGCCGTCAAGAAGAGCGGCAGGCTGGTGATCGGCTCCGGCACCCTTCCCTCCGGGGCGCCGCCCCTCGGGTTCACGGGCAGCGACCAGAAGACACTCACCGGTTCCGAAGTCGATCTGGCCCGGCTGATCGCGGCCGTCTTCGGCCTCGAACCCGAGGTCAAGCGGTTCACCTGGGAGAACCTCTTCGTCGGCATCGACAGCGGCAAGGTGAACGTCGGCTTCTCGAACATCACCGACACCGAGGAACGCAAGCGGAAGTACGAGTTCGCCTCCTACCGCAAGGACGACCTCGCCTTCGAGACGCTCAAGTCCTCCAAGTTCGCCTTCGACGGCGACTACAAGGCCCTCGCCGGCAAGACCGTCTCGGTCGGCGCGGGCACCAACCAGGAGCGGATCCTGCTGGAGTGGCAGAAGAAGCTCCGGAGCGAGGGCAAGAAGCTCACCGTCAAGTACTTCCAGGACAGCAACAGCACCTATCTGGCGCTGGGCAGCGGCAAGATCGACGCCTACTTCGGCCCCGGCCCCAACCTCTCCTACCACGTCACCCAGACCGCGAGCACGCCCGACCCGACGAAGATCGCGGGCCGGTTCTCCGGCGCCGGAGCGACCCTCCAGGGCCTGATCGCCGCGACCGCCAAGAAGGACAGCGGCCTCGCCGAGCCCTTCGCCGCCGCGATCAACTACCTGATCGACAACGGCCAGTACGCGAAGTGGCTCGCCGCCTGGAACCTCTCCGGCGAGGCCGTCGCCAAGTCGGAGGTCAACCCGCCCGGCCTGCCGCTCGACAACTCCTGAACCGTCGTGGGGCCGGTCACCGATCCCGAGGACCGGCCCCCTTCCCTCGCGGACTTCCAGGAAGGCACCTCTCGTGTCCTCAACTCCCTCTTCCTCCCTGCACCTTGCCGTCGCCCTGGACGGCACCGGCTGGCATCCCGCCTCCTGGCGCGAGCCGGTGGCCCGGCCCCGGGACCTGTTCACCGCCGCCTACTGGGCCGACCTGGTCGCGGAGGCCGAGCGCGGGCTGCTCGACTTCGTGACCATCGAGGACGGCCTCGGCCCGCAGTCCTCCCACTTCCTGGACCCGGACGAGCGCACCGACCAGGTCCGCGGCCGACTCGACGCCGTCCTCATCGCCTCCCGTGTGGCACCGCTGACCCGGCACATAGGCCTGGTGCCGACGGTGGTCGCCACCCACACGGAGCCGTTCCACATCTCCAAGGCGATCGCCACCCTCGACTACGTCAGCTCCGGCCGCGCGGGCCTGCGCGTGCAGATCACCGCCCGCCCGAACGAGGCCGCGCACTTCGGCCGCCGCACCATCGCCCGCATCGAGGCCTACGACACCCCGGCCGCCCAGGAGGTGGTGACCGACCTCTTCGACGAGGCCGCCGACCATGTGGAGGTGGTGCGCCGGCTCTGGGACAGCTGGGAGGACGACGCCGAGATCCGGGACGCCGCCACCGGCCGCTTCATCGACCGCGACAAGCTGCACTACATCGACTTCGAGGGCAGGCACTTCAGCGTCAAGGGTCCCTCCATCACACCCCGCCCGCCGCAGGGCCAGCCGATCGTCAGCGCCCTCGCCCACGACACCGTCCCGTACCGGCTCGTGGCCCGCGCCGCCGACATCGGCTACGTCACCCCGTACGACGCCGACGAGGCCCGCGCCGTCGTCGCCCAGATCCGCGCCGAGCAGAACGCCGCCGGGCGGGCGGCCGAACCCCTGCACGTCTTCGGCGACCTGGTGGTCTTCCTCGACGACGACCCCGCCGCCGCGAGCGCACGCCGGGAACGGCTCGACGCGCTCGCGCAGCCGTACACCAGCGACGCCCTGGTCTTCACCGGCACGTCCGCCCAACTCGCCGACCTGCTGCAGGAGTTGCACAGCGCCGGCCTGTCCGGCTTCCGGCTGCGGCCCGCCGTCGCCGGCCACGACCTCCCGGCGATCACCCGGGGACTGGTCCCCGAACTGCAGCGCCGGGGCGCCTTCCGCCGCGCCTACGAGGCCGACACCCTGCGCGGTCTGCTGGGCCTGGCCCGCCCCGCCAACCGCTATGCAGCCGCAGCCACCGCCTGAGCCGGAAGGACCCCGCAGCCATGACCAAGCCGCTCAAGCAGATCCACCTGGCCGCCCACTTCCCCGGCGTCAACAACACCACCGTCTGGAGCGACCCACGGGCCGGCAGCCACATCGAGTTCAGCTCCTTCGCGCACTTCGCGCGGACCGCCGAACGCGCCAGGTTCGACTTCCTGTTCCTCGCCGAGGGGCTCAGGCTCCGGGAACAGGGCGGGAAGATCTACGACCTGGACGTCGTCGGCCGCCCCGACACCTTCACCGTCCTCGCCGCGCTCGCCGCCGTCACCGAGCACCTGGGCCTGACCGGCACCATCAACTCCACCTTCAACGAGCCCTACGAGGTCGCCCGCCAGTTCGCCGGCCTCGACCACCTCTCCGGCGGCCGCTCCGCCTGGAACGTCGTCACCTCCTGGGACGCCTTCACCGGCGAGAACTTCCGCCGCGGCGGCTTCCTTCCCCAAGAGGAGCGCTACTCCCGCGCCAAGGAGTTCCTGGCCACGGCGAACGAACTCTTCGACTCCTGGCACGGCGACGAGATCCTCGCCGACCAGGAGACCGGCACCTTCCTGCGGGACGCCAAGGCCGGTGCCTTCGTCCACACCGGACAGCACTTCGACATCCACGGACAGTTCAACGTCCCACGCTCCCCGCAGGGCCGCCCCGTCGTCTTCCAGGCCGGCGACTCCGAGGAGGGCCGCGAGTTCGCCGCCGCGGAAGCCGACGCCATCTTCAGCCGCCACGGCACGCTCGAGGCGGGCCAGGCCTTCTACACCGACGTGAAGTCCCGCCTGGCCAAGTACGGCCGCCGCCCCGACCAGTTGCTGATCCTGCCCGCCGCCACCTTCGCCCTCGCCGACACCGACACCGAGGCCGAGGAACTGGCCCGCGAGGTGCGCCGCCAACAGGTCAGCGGGGCCACCGCCCTCAAGCACCTGGAGTTCGTCTGGAACCGGGACCTGTCGGCGTACGACCCGGAAGGGCCTCTCCCCGACATCGACCCGGACATCGGCGACGAGCACATCTCCAAGGGCCGGGCCCAGGTCCGCATGTACCGCGACCCGCTGGCCACCGCCCGCGAGTGGCGCGAGCTGGCCGCGGCCAACAACTGGTCCATCCGCGACCTCGTCATCCACACCGGCAACCGGCAGAACTTCGTCGGCTCCCCGGCCACCGTCGCCAAGACCATCAACGACTACGTCCAGGCCGACGCCGCCGACGGCTTCATCCTCGTCCCGCACATCACCCCCGGTGGCCTGGACGAGTTCGCGGACAAGGTCGTCCCGCTGCTCCAGGAGCAGGGCGTCTTCCGCACGGAGTACGAGGGCACGACCCTGCGCGCCCACCTGGGCCTGGCGCACCCGGACGAGGCGCGCGACGAACGGGCGGCGTCGTGAAGTTCATCGCCATCACCCTCATCGTGCACCGTCCGGACCCGGTCACCGGCGTGCGGAAGCCGACCCACGACCGCTTCCGCGAGGTCCTCGACAACGCCCTGCTGGCCGAGGAACTGGGCTTCGACGGTTTCGGCGTGGGGGAGCGGCACGAGCAGCCGTTCATCTCCTCGTCCCCGACGGTCGTCCTCAGTCACGTGGCAGCGCTGACGAAGCGCATACGGCTCTTCACCGCCGTGACGACACTCAGCCTGCTCGACCCGGTGCGCGCCTACGAGGACTACGCCACCCTCGACCACCTCTCCGGGGGCCGGCTGGACCTGATCATCGGCAAGGGCAACGGTGCCGCCCAGCGCGAGCTGTTCCACGTCACGCCCGAGGACCAGTGGGACCGCAACGCCGAGAGCTACGAGGTCTTCCGGCGGATCTGGCGCCAGGACAAGGTGACCGCGGCGACCCGCTTCCGCCCGCCGCTGACGGACGCCGAGGTGTGGCCGAGGCCGTACCAGCAGCCCATCCGGGTCTGGCACGGCAGCGCCACCAGCAAGGAGTCGGTCGACCTCGCCGCCCGCTACGGCGATCCGCTGTTCTCCGCGAACGTCACCAACCCCATGGAGCCGTACGCCGAGTTGATCCGCCACTACCGCGAGCGCTGGGAACACTACGGCCACGACCCGGCCGACATCGCGATCGGCGCCGGCACGGCAGGCATTCACGTGGCACCGACCTCCCAGGAGGCCCTGGCCGCGTACCGGCCGGTCTTCGAGGCCAACCTCGCCTTCCACAAGCAGGCGGGACTCCCCGTCGTGTTCGAGACGCTGGAGGACTTCGCCGAGCGCAGCTCCGCCCTGATCGGCAGCCCGCAGCAGGTCATCGACAAGGTGCACCGCTACCACGAGCAGTTCGGCCATACGGCGGTCCACGTCCACGCCGACTCGAGCGGCCTCACCGAGACCCAGCACCGTGACTCGCTGGAGCTGTTCCAGTCGGCCGTGGCGCCGGTACTGCGCAAGGACATCCCGGACCCGCCGTTCGCATGGGGCCCGGTGCTTCCGGCATCACCGACCGATGAGGAGCCGGTCCATGTCTGACATCCCCCTCGGCGTCCTCGACCTGGTCCCGATCCCCTCCGGATCGACGGCCGCCGACGCCCTGCGCAACTCCATCGACCTCGCCCAGCAGGCCGAACGACTCGGTTACGCCCGCTACTGGTTCGCCGAGCACCACCTCAACCCGGGTGTCGCGGGCACGTCCCCGGCGATCGTCCTCGCCCTGACCGCCGCGGCGACCTCCACGATCCGCCTCGGCTCCGGGGCCGTACAGCTCGGTCATCGCACCGCGCTGTCCACGGTCGAGGAGTTCGGCCTGATCGACGCCCTGCACCCCGGCCGCCTCGACCTTGGCCTGGGCCGCTCGGGCGGCCGCCCGCCGGGGCAGAAGGCGACCGCGGCGACCGCCACCCCGGTCGTCGACGGCCGCGCCCCGAACGGCCTGCTCATCCCGCCCCGCTTCTCCTTCGAGCACCTGCTCGGCTCACCCCGCGTCGCGCTGCAGCGCAGGCTGCTCCTCCTCCCCGGCGCCGAGTCGCAGGACTACGCCGAGCAGATCGACGACATCCTCGCCCTGCTGGCCGGCACCTACCGCTCCCCGGAGGGCGTCGAGGCGCACGTCGTGCCGGGCGAGGGCGCCGACGTGGAGGTGTGGATCCTGGGCAGCAGCGGCGGCGAGAGCGCCGAGGCCGCGGGCGCCAGGGGCCTGCGCTTCGCCGCGAACTACCATGTCAGCCCTGCCACGGTCCTGGAAGCGGTGGAGGGCTACCGCTCCTTCTTCCAGCCCTCCGAGTTCCTCGACAAGCCGTACGTCAGTGTCTCCGCCGACGTCGTCGTCGCCGGGGACGACGCGACCGCCCGGGAACTCGCCACCGGCTACGGCCTGTGGGTCCGCAGCATCCGCACCGCCGAGGGCGCCATCGAGTTCCCGACCCCCGAGGAGGCCCGCGCCCACCCGTGGAGCGACGAGGACCGAGGGCTGGTGCGGGACCGCGTCGACACACAGTTCGTGGGATCGCCGGGCCGGGTCGCGGACCAGCTGGAACAGCTCCAGGAGGCCACGGGTGCCGACGAGTTGCTGATCACCACCATCACCCACGACCACGCGGACCGGGTGCGGTCGTACGAGCTCCTGGCGGAGGAGTGGCGACGCAGGTGACGGGGACCGGCCCGGCGGCTCATTCCGCCCAGTCGAGCTGGCGCTCGCCGAGACCTCGAGCCCGCTGACCTTGCGCAGCCGCAGCCCCGGCGGCTCGAACGCCGCGCCGGACCGCAGGCTCTCCCTGATGACGTAACCGCTGATCAGGAACAGTCTCCTCACGGACGGCAGTTGTGGTGTACGGGGACGAGGCTACGACCGTAGGGCGGCCCGCTGGAGCGGATCGGCCTGGGCGGTGACCTGGCGCAGGCCCGCCTGAAGCTCCTGGCGTGCCTGCCTGCGTCGAGCCGGGACAGCACGTACGCCGCGGCCGCCCGCTTCCACATCGACACACAGGCCTGCTTCAAGTTTCGACTCCCCGAAGGCCGCGACCCGCCGTCTGCCGGCCTTCGGCCCCGAGGCGGAGGTTCTCGAACGACCCGCCGTGGGCGAGAGCCTGGCCGAAACCGCCCTCCGCAGGGCGACCCGCTACCGGCCCGTGTCATGATCGGGTTCATGCCGATCGAGATCGTCCCCGCCGACGTCACGGTCCTGCGCCAGGTCGTGGAGGACCACGCGCGCTATTGGGGCGAGCGCGACCTGCGGGCACTCCATCAGCCGGTGCTGGTACAGGAGTTCGGCGCCACGTGTCTCGTCGCCCGCGCCGAGGACGGCATCCGCGGATACGTCATCGGCTTCGTCACCCCGGACCACACCGGATACGTCCACCTCATCGCCACCCGCGACGACACCCGCGGCAGCGGTCTGGGGCGCCGCCTCTACACGGAGTTCACCGAGGCGGCCCGAGGGCAGGGAGCGGTCCGCCTCAAGGCGATCACCTCGCCCGGCAACAAGGGCTCCATCGCCTTCCACCGTGCCCTCGGCTTCGACGCGCGCGTCGAGGAGGACTACGACGGTCCGGGCCGGCCGATGGTGGTCTTCACCCGGGAGCTGTAGCAGGCGCGACCGCCGGTCGGGAACGCCGGCGCGGCCGGGCGCACGTCGCCCTCCCCCGAAGGTGTAGCTAAGACACCCCGGTTGGGACTACCGTCGAGACATGCCCTTCGACCCGTCCTACCTGCACTTGGTCTTCCCGGAGACGACGTTCGAGGCGTGGCTATACGGCCGCGCCTCCCGTGACCCGAACAAGCGCGGGGACAGCGTCGAAGACCAACTCGCCGCAGGCCGCGCACTCTGCCGCAAGCACAACTGGCACATCGCCGAGGAATTCAAGGACACCGGCCTGTCCGCCTCCCGCCACGCGAAGCAAGTACGCGACGACTTCGAAGACCTGCTGGCCGCCATCGAGGACACCCCATCCCGTCGGGGCGTCATCCGCATCGTCGTCGCCTACGAAGCGAGCAGGTACTACCGCGACTTGGACGCGTACGTACAGCTGCGACGGGCCTGCCTCAACGCCGGCGTGCTGCTCTGCTACAAGAACACCGTCTACGACCTCAGCCGCGCCGACGACCGCAAAGCCACCGCGATGGACGCCATCGCCGCTGAAGGCGAGGCCGATGACATCCGAGACCGCAACCTGCGCACCGCGGCCCGGACCGCAGCAGCCGGTGACCCGCACGGTCGGCTGATCTTCGGGTACGCCCGCAAGTACGAGACCGTCAACGGCCAGCTCCGGTGCGTCGGCCAGTACGAGAACGAGGTGACGGGACCGTACGTCTACAAATCGCTGGTCCACATCGATCAGGGGCGCTCGGTAGGGTCCCTGATCCGGTGGCTCAACTCCGAGGAGAAGGCCGCGCGCGCCGACGGTCTGCCGTGGACCACCCGCAATGTGCGGCTCATGCTCCTCAACCGGGCTTACCTGGGGGAGCGGAAGAACGGCGGCGACTGGAAGAAGGCGACCTGGCCCCCGATCAAGGGCCTCGAAACCCCTGAAGGCCGCGCCATGTTCAACCGCGTCACCGCCAAGCTGACCGACCCCGGCCGGCGCACACAACGCGGCTCGGCCCCCGCGCACCTCCTGACGCTGATCGCCTTGTGCGGGCCCTGCGGCGACCACGCACGGCTGAGGTGCAACCCCAAGGTCGGAAACGCCAGGTACAGGAACAACCCAGCTCTTCAGTGCGAGGTGAGGAACGACGTCTCAATCCGCGAGTGGATGATCGACGCCTTCGTCGAAGAGGCCGTGATCGAGTGGTTCAGCGACAAGAAGAAGGCGATGGCTGCCCTGGTCCCCAGTGACAGCGACGTCGAACAGAAGATGACGGCCGGACAGCGCCGCATCAACGCCTACGAGGAACAGCTCGCCAAGGCCCGCAGTCTGGCCGAGGAGTTCGACGACAACACGGGTCAGTTCAAACTGTCCGCCGAGTCGCTCGCTGGGATGGAGCAGCGGCTGCTGCCGAAGCTTGAGGCCGAGCGGAAGAAGCTCCGGGAGATCACAGGTGTCTCTCCACTGCTGCTGTCCCTCATCAGCGCGCCAGATCCGGATGTGGTGTGGAACGGGGCGCCGGAGGAGGACGGTCGGCCGGCAGTGCCGGGGTTGACGCTGGAGCAGAAGCGCGAGGTGATCAAGACGGTGGTGACGGTGCGGTTGTGGAAGGCTCGCAGGCCGGGTACTCAGCGGCTGGAGCCCGGCCGTATCACACTCGCGTTCGTGGGGGAGGCGGGGTTCAGGGACCGACCACTCCGTGCTCCCGAGAACGGGCACGCTCCGGCTGGCGCTCGGCCTGACGCTCCGGGTGCTGGCGCGGAAACTCGATGAGGTTGCCGGGGACGGTTGGCTTGCCGGGCTTGAGCATGCCAGCGCGTTCCATTTCCACTGCTGCCTGGAACGTTTCGGCTGCGAGGGTGGCACGGTTCTCTTCGAACTCACGCTGCATCTTCTTGCGTTCGGCGACGAGGGTGGCGGCGATGCGGTGCCGCTCTTTGGCCATGTCGCGGTTGAGGCGTCCCATCTCGTTCTCAAGGGCTGCTTGCGCGGCGAAGTAACGGGACCGTTCCGCCTGTGCTTCGCGCTGTGCGGCACCGAGGATGCGGCGTTCCTCGTCGGTGTTCATGATCCAGTGCTTGACGAAGACGAGGACAGTCATGGTCAGGCCGACCATCACGAGACAGGCCCCTCCGATGGAGCCTGCCACATCGTCGTCTTTTGCACTTCGGATGATCACGGCGAACCCTACGGTCAGGAATCCAGCTGCCGTCACAGCGGCGGCCTTGCTGCTGGCCGTGAGACTCATGCGCACCCCCGGGTTACATCTGTGCGGCTGTGCCTCCGGGGGTGTCGGCGTCCTTGTCGTCGGGTTGAGCGTTCGTGAGCTTCTCGATCACGGCGTAGAGGGTGAACTTTCCGACGTCGTCATGGATGCCCAGTCGCTCCGCCAAGTCCTCCGGAGTGATAGATCCCGAGCCTACCTGTGACTGATTGTTTTCGGACAGTGTCTGTTGAGACTCCAGGTACTCAGGCGGCAGGACCCCTGCGGCGACGAGGAGTTCGACAGGGTCTTTCCCAATGACCTTGGCCAGGGCGGGGAAGAACTTGACGTCTGGGATCTGCTCCCGCCTGATGAGCCGGGAGACGGTGCTCTTGTTCATGCCGGTGTCGGCGACCAGGCGCTGCTGGGCGCCGTACGCGGTGTAGCCGGCCTCTTCGAGGGCCGGGTAGACGAGCGCAAAGAACCGCTCTTCGCGCGTTGTGGGGGCATCCGTCATGTCCAGAAACTCTACTTCCCTGCAGAGGGAATAGTCACGGATTCCCTTGCTCGGGAAAGTGGCGATCAGGCCATTGACCTGCGTCAACACAGGTCACACGCCTGATCGAACAAGCATTCGGAAGCGAGCCCAACCTTCCCTCATTCGCACATTCCCTTGCCAGGGAGGGAATGTGTGTGGTTGAGTTTCCCTAACCAGGGAAACCGTCCCGCTACCTGCGGAAGGAGGGACATCCGCATGTACCGACTCAACGTCGCCCGACTCCGCGCCATCGCCGCAGAGCACGGCGACAAAACCCCCTACGCCATCGCCAAGCGAAGCGGCGTGAGCGTCTCATCCGCCTATCGATACATCGACGGACAGGCGCAACCTGACCTGAACTCGGCGCTCCGACTCGCCCGGGCATATGACCTGGACATTCGCACCGTCATGGACCCCGTCGAGGACGAGGACGAGCCCGCCGAGGCCGTCGCGTGACCCGCGAAGAGCGCCACGCGCTCCTCGGCCCGGATGTCGTGGCGAGCATCCACGCCCGGGTGAAGGAAGCCCCGGAGCCCAGCGACGAGGTCGTCGAAGAACTCCGCCGGATCATGACGCGCCCTGCTGGCCCCGTGCCGGTGCGGATGCCGGCGGCGAAGGCCGCCTGACCCACAACACGCCGAAGGGCCGCCCACCTTGCCCGGCTGACGGCCCCCGATCGGCGACCCCACCACAGAGAAAGTGAGGCCTCGATGGCCACCCAGATTACCGAACCGACTGTGCAGGCCAGCCCCCAGCAGCCGCGTCCGATCTGCGAGCAGCAGGCTGCGGCCGAAGCCCTCGTCGAGTTGATCAAGATGCTGGGCACGCTGCCCGGCGGGTACATCAAGATCCATCAGCCGGTCTGCTCCCTCTCGGCCCGGCTGGACCTCCAGTTCGACACGCCGCAGGCGTTCGAGCAGTGGCGCGTGGCGCTGTGCATTCCCGGCTCGGAGGTGTCGCTGCACGCGGCTTCGGACGAGTTCGTGTGGCTGGCGGCCAAGACCGTGTTCCGGGGAGTCCGGGTCGAGATGACGGGCCATGGAGTGCCGCTGTCTGCCGAGTCGGCGCACACGCTGCAGGCCGTCAACGAGGCGCCGGCGGTGGCGGCATGAGCGCCCCCCCCGTGGTGAACACCACGGACGGTGCGACGTGGATGCGTCGTGCGGTGACGCGTGACGGGAGCGGCCTGTACGCGCTGGCGGGTTCGGCGGCTGGCTGCCCGGACGATGTGCTGGCGACGTTGGCGGAGTTGGCGGAGCGCGGGATTGCGGGTTCGGCGGATGTGCTTCCGGTGCCGGTGGGCCCGGAGCCGCAGGCCCCGCAAGACGACGCCGACCGAGCCAAGGCTCCTTGGGGGCGCGGGGAGGACGGCCGTCCGCTCCTGCCGATGGGCGCGCACTGGACCGACGTGCCCGAACTGGTGGACGGCACCGTTGCTCGCATCCAGGCCCGTGTGGATGAGGCGCAGTCGGGCCACTGGTACGTGTCTCCGATCCTCCACGACCTTCCGGGCACGGTGCGCACGCGTGTCGACGGCTACCCCCGCACGGTGGGCCAGTTCACGAACGTGCTGCCCGCTGACCTTGAGCTGGTCCTCCATGCGCACGACGACCTCAGTTGGTGCCTGGAGATGATCGTCAAGTTCCGCGCTCGGGTCGCTGAGCTGGAGGCTGAGCGGCACGTCACGAACGAGGCCCTCGACGACGCAGTGAGGGCGCTGAGGGCGGACCGGGAGCGGATCGCCGAACTGGAGCGCCCGGCCGAAGACAGGCGCCGAGCCGAAATCCGCAGCTCCTACACCGAGCTGATCGCACAGGCCGAGCAGGACCGCGACTACGAGGGAGTCGCCGTCGTCCAACAACAACTCGCGGAACGCGAGGCGGTGTGGGCGCGTGAGGACGAGCTGACCAAGGAGTTCGCTCGGGATCCGCTGGCGACGAAGCCGTACGTACCGGGCCCGTCCGTGGAGGCATCGGCGGACAAGCTGACGCGATTGCTGGCGCCGACGCAGGCGCTGCGGGACGTGCCGGACGGGGAGCACTACATCCACGTCCACCACGAGCACCGACTGGGCCACGACCTGCCCGAGACGGGCGGTGCGACGTGCTGACCCTCCTCGCCGACCTGACCCCGGCCAGCGCCGTGTGCCTGTCCATCAGCGTCTACGCGGCCGCGTCGATCCCGGTCCTCCTGGTGCCCGCCGACGTGGACCCGAGCCCGGTCGTACGCCGTACGGCCGCCGTCCTGCACCAGGGCGTCGTGCATGCGGGCCACGACCTCAACCGCGCCATCGCCACCGTCCAGCGCGCTGCCCACGCCTCCCTGCGTGATGCCGCGTTGACCGTGGCCGCGCTCCTCATCCTCACCATCCCGACGGGGGACCGTTCATGAAGCGCATCCGACTCGTCTTCCACCGCCTCTTCCGCCGCCCGGTCGTCACCGGCCCGTACCGCCTGTACGTCCGCCGCACCCCGGCCGGCGCCATGCTCGACGTCGAGGACTACCTGATCGCCGTCCTGGAGACGATCGCCGACAACCCCGACCTCATGGACCTGCTGGTCCAGATCGAGGAGGACCGGCGGGACGCCCGCGCCCACAAGCACGACGGGTGGGAGCCGGAGCAGCTCCTCGTCGAGAAGCTGACGACCGCGCTCGGCTACGAACTGCCGCTGAACGGGGCGGCCGTGGGGCGGCTAGCGGATCGGCTGCGCGCGGTGGCCCCGGTCGTGTCGATCCCGGCACAGCGTGAGGCGGGTGCCGCATGAGCGCCGTCGACACGATCCTCCTCGCACTGACCCGGTACTACCGGACCAACCCCGACCCGCGCGGCACGGCCGTGGAGCTGCTCGCCGAGTACGACGCCGCCCGCCGGGCCGAGCTGCTGGCCGAGCGCGCGGACGTCCGGGACCGCATGTGCCGCGACGCGCACGCCGCTGGCCGAACCGAGGGGCTCACCGCCGACGGGCAGGCGTACGACGGCGAACTCCCCATGCTGCGCCAGCTGGTTCGCACCCTCCGCGTCGTCGTCCGCGAGGACGGTTCGGCGGAGAAGCAGCGGGCCGAGCTTCGGCAGCTGCTCCACGAGCACGCCGCCGACGACGCGGCCGCCCGCGCGAACGCCGAGGGCGGTGATCGCCGTGGCTGACCTGATCACCTCCGCTGCGTTCCTGCTGGCTGCCATAAGGGAATCCGGCGGCCCGATCTCCACGGCGGACGCCGAGCGGATCCTCGCCGCCACCGGTGGCCGGTCCTGCCACCGCAACACCGCTCGCAAGAAGCTGCGCACCCTCGCCCGGGCCGGGCACCTCACCCCAGCTGTCGACGTCCAGGGCCGCCGCATCTACCAGCTCAACCAGACCCACACGGGGGACCGATGATCACCGTCGAGAACCTGCGGGAGCACGTCCTCACCGCAGCCGAGAAGTACGACTTCCCGCTCAGCATCCGGCAGGCCGAGACCCTCACCAACCACCTGGCCATCCACGCCAACCGGGGCCCGTCCAGCACCGTCCGCCTCACCGACGTCCAGTTCGCCGCCCTCGTCGGGCTCGCCTCTGGCGAGGACGCCAAGGAGACGGGCCGCCGTCTCGGCCGCACCGAGAACACGATCAAGACCCACCGCCGGACCTTGTACAAGGCGCTCGGCGCCCGGTCCGGAGCGCATGCGGTAGCCATCGCGATCAACCTGGGACTGCTGCGTACGGCCGCTGACCGGTCGGGCGGTGACGCCTGATGACGACCACCGCGCAGGCCGGGGCCAGCACCGCCCCGGCCGCCGGCCGCCGCTCCCGCACGAAGCAGGAGCCGACCGGCGCCGACCGCATCCCGAAGCCCTCGCAGGGCTGGTACCGCGTCCCCGGCACCGACATCAAACTCCGCCGCGTCACCACCATCCTCAACGGCGGATACCCCAAGCCCGAGCTCATGTTCTGGGCCGCCAACCTCACCGCTGCCGACGCCTTCGCCACGCTGCCTCGCCTCGTCGCCGCGTCCCTCAACCCGGCAGAGAAGGAAGAGGCGTACGACTGGCTCCGCAAGGGCCACATCCGCAAGAAGGAAGAGCGCGGCGACATCGGCGGCGCGGTCCACGACGTGATCGAAGCCAAGGTCCTCGGCGCCCCGATCCCCGAGAGCTTCATGACCGACGAGGAGATCGCCCCCTTCGTCGACCACTTCCTCCGCTTCGTCGCCGAATGGGAGATCGAGTTCGAAGCCTCGGAGATGACCGTCGGGAACTTCACCGACGGCTGGGCCGGGAAGCTCGACTATCTCTTCCGCTCGCCTCGCATCGCCGCTGCCCTAAAGGTGCCCTCGAACACGCTATTCATCGGCGACACCAAGACCGGCGGCGAGCTCGACGAGAAGGGCGTCTACCCCGAGGCCGGGCTGCAGATGTCCGCGTACCGGCGGGCCGAGGTCTGCTGGCTTCGCGACGGCACGCAACTGCCCATGCCCAAGATCCACCACACGGGAATCGTCCTGCACCTGCGGCCCGAGGGATATCGGCCCATGCCGCTGAAGTGCGGCGACGACGTGTACGCCGCGTTCCTTCACGTCTGGGAAGTCGCCGAGTTCAAGCGCGTCCTCGCCAAGTCCGTAGTGGGTGAGGCCCTCACCCTTCCCGTCACCACCGAAGAGAGGGCCGCCTGATGCCCATCCTCACCCTCCAGCAGCGGCTCCGCGAACTCGGCCGCATCCGCATCGGCCAGAAGGTCGCCACCGCCAAGGGCGGCACCCGTCCCGCCAAGCTCGACCGGTTCCGCCTCACCTCCCCGTCGAAGGAACTCCTCGACCGCGTCGCCGCACGCTACGGCGGCACCGTCAACCCGTGGACGCCGGACGGCGGCGCCGCCCAGTACGAGGTCATCACCGAAGCGACGCGGATGCCGATCCACGTGCCGCCGCAGCCCGTCTCCCAGTACTTCGAGCTGTGGTCGGGGGGCGGATGCCAGCGCCGCTGCGACGGCGTCACCGAGCTGCTGAAGGACCGGCCGTGCATCTGCGGACCCGACCCCGAAGACCGCGACTGCAAGCCCACCACCCGACTGAACGTCGTCCTGTCGGAGATCGAGGGCGTCGGCGTGTGGCGGCTGGAGTCCCACGGCTACTACGCCGCCCTCGAACTCCCTGGCGTCGCCGAACTGCTCGCGCAGACCGGCGGCTACGTCGAGGCGTTCCTCGGCCTGGAGCAACGCACCGCGAAGCGCGACGGGAAGACTCGGCATTGGATGGTCCCGACCATCGACCTCGCGGTCACCCCGGCCGCGTTGATGGCCGGTGCCGCCTCGGTGGGGACGGCGGTTGCGGCCGGTCCGCAGCGGGCGGCGATCGAGGCCCCGCGCCCCGACTACCTGAAGCTCGCGTCGGTCGCTGAGACCGCGGACGCAGTGCGCGAGCTGTACGAGCAGGCCGTTGCCGCCGGGCACATGAACAAGGCGATCGCGGACGCCCTGACCGCGCGGGCTGGCGAGCTCGGCGCGCCCCGCAAGGAGAAGACCGAGCAGCCCTCTGCCCGCCAGGAGCAGACACCCCCACCGGAGCCCGACGCCGAGGGCGTGTACGACGCCGAGGTCGTCGACGACCCGGCCGACGTGCAGGCCGTCTGGTTCCAGGTCATCGCCGCCGCAGGCCAGTACGGGCTGACCACCGAGCAAGTCGAGGCCGGATTCGCGCAGCGCAACGGCGGCATCCACCCGTCGTCCGGGACGGTCGCGCAGATGAACGCGTACCTCGCCGCGGTGAAGGCGGGTGAGGTCGCGTGAAGATCCGCGTCGTCCCCGTCGGCGAGCGGCACGGCCGCCTCGTCGCCACCGAGGAACGCAACACCCTCGACCCAACGATCGCCGTCCGATGCGACTGCGGCACCGAGAAGACCGTCCAGCTCAAGCACTGGGGTGAGACCCAGTCCTGCGGCTGCCTCATGCGGGAGAAGCTACTCGCCGCCCGCACCAAGCACGGCATGACGGGCTCCCCGGAGCACCGCACGTGGATGGGCATGCTGAGCCGCACGTCCAACCCGAACGATCCAGCGTGGCCGGACTACGGAGGCCGCGGGATCACCGTGTGCGCGCGCTGGCGCGACAGCTTTGAGGACTTCTACGCCGACATGGGCCCGCGTCCCGACGGCCACAGCATCGACCGCATCGACAACGACGGCCCCTACTCGCCCGAGAACTGCCGGTGGGCCACCCCTCGCGAGCAGGCACTGAACCGCCGCAAGCGGAAGTCGCCCCCGCCTCTGGCCGTATGCCAGGCCGGCCACGAGATGACCGAGGCCAACACGTACGTCCATCCGCGTACCGGGCGAGGCAAGTGCCGGAAGTGCCGGAGTGCGCGCACGGCTGAGTACCGCGCGAGGAAGGGGGCTGCTGCGTGAGCGCCATGTGGTACGAGAAGAGGCTCTGCGGATTTGATCTTGAGACGTCGGGGGTTGACGTCGAGAGCGATCGCATCGTCACGGCGTGCGTTGTGCAGTGCGGCGGCTCGCACCCAACCCAGTCCGCGACGTGGCTGTCCGACGTCGGCGGGATGGAGATTCCCGCTGAGGCGAGCGCCGTACACGGTGTCTCGACGGAGCGGGCCCGCGCCGAAGGACGGCCGGCCGCCGAGGTTGTCGAGCAGCTGGTGGCCGCGCTCGCCGAGTGCGTGCTCGCCGGGCAGCCGATCGTTGCGATGAACGCCAGCTTCGACCTGACGATCCTCGACCGTGAAGCCCGCCGGCACGGCGTGCAGCCGCTCGTGAACATCGTCGGCGGTGACCTGCGGGTGATCGATCCACGGGTGCTGGACAAGGCCGTCGACAAGTTCCGGCGCGGCGGCCGCAAGCTCGAAGACCTCTGCCGCACCTACGACGTCCGGCTCGACGGCGCGCACTCGGCGGACGCCGATGCGATCGCTGCATGCCGGGTGGCGTGGCGGATCGCGACGAAGGAGCCGCGCATCGGCGGTGCTTCGCTCGACGACCTGCACAACTGGCAGATCCAGTGGGCGCGTCAGCAGGCCGAGTCGCTCGCGGACTACTTCCGGCGCACGCCCGGCAAGGAGTCGTGGGCCGACGGCGTGCGCACCGAGTGGCCGCTGATCCCGGCGCAGCGTGCGGGCGGTGAGGCGTCATGAGGCTCGTCTCCGGCGCCCGGCACGCCGACCTGCAGTACCGCTACGAGCGGATGGCCGAAGCCCGAGAGGACGCCGAGAAGCTCGCGGCAGAGCGCCTGGCCACCATCACCCGCCAGGCCGAGGAAATCACCCGGCTCCGCGACGCCCGACCCGACACCCCGGTCCGCGAACCCCACCCGGCCCAAGGCGACGCGGAACTCCGTCGCCAACTGCACCTGGCCCGCCGCACGATCGCCGAACTGTCGCAGCGACTGGACGACATGCAGGCCTCGCACATCGCGGACACCCGGGAGTTGCACGACCTGCGGCAGGGAGGTGCGTCGTGATCGACCGCATCACCGTCGGCGCAGCCTCCCTCATGAGCGCGCTCGTCGCCGCGGTTGGCCTTGCTCGCTGGTACGTGCGGCCCGCACCCGAGCCGGCCGGACTGCACCGGGCGCCGGACGCGCTGCTCCGGCCGATCGAGGCCCTCGACCAGTTCGAGGCCCGCTGCCCGTACGAGCGGCGGACGACGCTGCACGTCCGCTTCGCGCTGGGCGGCGTGCAGTGCCTGGAATGCCGCGCCCACCTCACCGCCACCCAGCCCAGCAAGGGGGACTGACCCATGGGATACACGACCCACGTGACTGGTGAGTTCGCCATCGAACCGCCCCTCACCTACAGCGAGTTCAAAGACAGCAAGTTCGCCCCAGACAACGTCGAGAACAGCTACACCCCCTCCCTGATCCTCCGCGTGCACGAGCAGCTGGTGGAGAAGGAGGACGGCGTCTTCCTGCGCCGTACGGCCACCGCGCTGGTCATGCGGGAGATCGACGAGTACCGAGAGCGTGGCCTTGTCGACGAGGTCCAGTCCGCGATCGACTCCTTCCCCGGTCACACGTTCACCGGGCGCCTGGAGTGCGAGGGCGAGGAGAACACCGACCTGTGGCGGGTCATCATCCGCGACGGCCGAGCCGTCCGCGTCGAGCCGCGCATCGTCTGGCCGGACGAGGGCGGTGCCCAGTGACCACTCTGTTCGACTTGACCCCCGAGGCCCCGGCCGCCACCCCGGCGGCTGGGCCCCGGCCCCGCGCATACAGGGTGGCCGGGATCGACGTCAGCCTCACCGGCACCGGTGTCGCCACCCTCGGCGGCACCACCCTCATCACCTCCACCGGCCGCCGCAAGGACTCCATCGCGCAGCGCCGCACCCGCATCAAGGGCATCGTCGACGAGGTCCTCATCGCCGTGGGCGTCGTCGACCTGGCCGTCGTCGAAGGGCCCTCCCACCACTCCGTCGGCGGCTCTGTCTGGGACCGGGCAGGGCTGTGGTGGCGGATCGTCGACCGGTTGTGTGCCGAGGACATCCCCGTAGCCGTGATGCCCCCAATGTCCCGAGCGAAGTACGCCACGGGCAACGGCGGTTCACGGAAGGAAGCAGTCCTCGACGCCGCCCGCCGCCGGTACGGAGCGGTCCTCGACAACGACAACGAGGCCGACGCGCTGGTGCTGCGGGCGGCCGGGCTGGACTGGCTCGGGCAGCCGCTCGCGGAGGTTCCGGCTGGGCATCGTGCGGCGCTGGCTGGCTGCCAGTGGCCCGACCGCGAGGCGGTGACCGCGGCATGAGCAACTACACCGGCTCCGTCCCCGACACCACCCACCGCACCGACGACTGGCGACTGCGCGCCGCGTGCCTCGGCAAGTGGGCGCTCATGCACCCCGACAGCGACGAGCGGGAGATCGCCAACGCCAAGGGCGTTTGTGCACCCTGTCCGGTCTGGCGTGAATGCTTCCTCGACGCAGTCCACACCGACGACATGCAGCACGGCATCCGCGCCGGCCTCCGGCCCAACGAACGCCGAGCCGTCGCCAAAGAGTTGCAGCGCCGCGCCGACATCCGCGTGACCGAGGTGGAGCTGCCGCGGCCGAAGAAGCCTCGCCAGCCTCGCCCGGCCAGCCTTGCCGAAGCCGTCGCCCGCCGCACCGTCGACACCGAAGACGGACACCAGGAGCTCAACGGCGCCGGGCACGTCCAGTTCCGCGGACAGCGCTACACCCCCCTGCAGGCGTCGTTCATCGTCGGCAATGGCCGCGAGCCCGAGGGGATCGTGCGCCGCACGTGCGGCAACCCGACGTGCATCCGCGCGGAGCATCTGGCAGATGCGGTGATCCGTGACTCGGAGGCGACGTGCGGCACGCGGGCCGGGTACCTGCGGCACCGCAAGCACGGCGAGGACGCGTGCCCGCCGTGCAAGCAGGCGAACACGGACGCGGACAACCGGCTCCGCAGGACCGGCACGCCCAAGGTCGCGGTATGAGGTGCGGCCACTGGATCGGAGCCGAGCACCGCCACTGCCACGCGGCCGACAGCGTGCGCCCCTATCTCACGGGCCCCCGCTGCCCGGCCCACACCCCGAACGCGCTCGCCGGGAAACCCGAGGTGCCGCCCGGGCCCGGCATGCCCGCCGGCGCGTGGACCACACCGTCACCGCTGTCCGACTCCCGCGTCCACGACGACCGGGCCGTCGCCTCGGGGAAGCGCCGTTCGAACCCGCAGGCGTACCGGGCCGCTCAGGCCGCGGTGCGACATACGACCACCTGACCGCGGCCGGATCCCCCACCGGCCGCACCCGGGCCCCGCGCACTTCCCCCCAACGCGCGGGGCCCGGGACCCCAACCACCACGAGAGGAGGAGCAGGCCATGGCCTGGAAGACCACCAGCCCGCACGCTGTACGGGCCGACTGCCCGCGCTGCGATGCACCTGTGCTCGTGCAGCGGGAAGGCCTGCCCTTCGCCGTGACCGCGGATGCCGAGCGGCTGACGCCGGGCGCCGCGGCCAAGCTCACCGAACCGAACCGGCTCGCGTGGTGCCTGCGTGAAGCGAAGTGGACACCGGCCCGGCTGGTTGAGGTGTCACGGATCTTCCACAACCGCGAGTGCCCGTGGCCGCACGTCATCGACCACCGGTGCCCCGCAGGGACGCCGGCCGTGAAGGGGGCGCTGTGGTGAGTTCAGCCCTCGGCGATGTTCTTGGCCGCGTTGATGTCGCGCTGCTGCTTGCGGCGCCAGGCCGCCACGCGCGAGTGGACGTGACGACGGATGTCATCGGCGCGGGTTGTCCCCTCTGCCTCGCACAGTTGCCCGTACGCCGCCCACACCTCGTCATCGATGCGGACCATGCGGCCGGGCGTGCCCTTCGTCGTCATGCCGTAAGCGTAGCTGACTTGTCACACGCTACACACCCCCTCCAGCCTGCCTGTATTGCTCTTGTATTGCGGGTGCCTACACACCCCTTGGTAGAATCTGAGGCAGGTGAGGCACTCAAGCGCAACGCGTTGACCTGCTAATTCGTGCTGCCCGCACCCACACTCCCGCAAGGAGCACCACCGAGTGACCGAGAACCAGCAACCGCCACGCCAACCCGGCGCGTGGCCCACCAGCGACCCCGTCAACCTCGACGCGATCGCCCGGGCCACCGCCGACCGGCAGGCCGAGCAGGAACACGGCGAGCAATACGCCCGCCTCCAGTCCGCCATCGCCTGGAACGAGCTGGTCCTCGACAACATCCGCATCGACTTGGAAAAGCAGCCCAGCGCGGCCTGCAAGCGAGCGCGCGCCCGCTGGTGGATCCGCGGCGTCCTCACCCAGCTCGACGCAGCCCTCAAGGAGGGCGACCGATGACAACCACCGCAGCCCTCACCCTCTTCGACGACGAGGCCGACACGCCAGCGCCCCCGTCACCGGCGGCACGCGACCGACCCGAGCCCATCTACGGCCTCCGGGCCGCCCCCGCCCGACTCATCGCCGCACGCGACGACGACACCCACCACCCCGAAAGCAGGCCGAAGCTGTACCTCGTCGTCACCTGCTGCCCGTACTGCGAGCACCAGCACATCCACCCCGCCGGCCATGACGGCGAACCCCGCCTGTGCCCGCGCAACGCCCGCTGCATCGGCCAGCCCGGCGGCGCCTACTACTTCCCGGCGGTGGACCAGTGACGACCGCACACCAGGCCCCCACCGAGGTGGCCGCAGACGTCGACCTCGTCAGAGCATCCCTGGCCTACCAGTACCTAGACACGCCCGGCCTGCTCAGCATCTGCTCCGACGCAGACCGGTGGGTCGGCCGCCGCTTCACCACCGACGAAGTCGGCATCGCCGCCGCCGTCCGCTACGTCGCCGACCTCGACGCCCGCCACCCCAAGGGAATCTACGCACAGGTCACCACCCTGCGGGAACAACCCGCCAAAGGGCGCGGCGGCAAGGACCTTGCGCACGCCCTCACTTGGTTGTGGGCCGACGGCGACTACGGGCAGATCGGCCACAAGCCCGGCCCCGACGAGATGCCCCACCCCATCGACGCCGACCACGTCCGCGAGATCGTCGCATCCTCCGGCCTCCCGGCGCCGTCCGGCTGGGTCGACACCGGCGGTGGCTGCAACCCCGTCTGGACGCTCACCGAGACGTACGTGATCAGCAGCGAAGAAGACCGTGCCGCCGTCGAGCAGATGACCTCGGCGCTCCAAGCCGTCCTCGGCGCCGCCGCCTACCACCACGGCTGCTCATGGGACACCCAAGTCGGCAACCTCGACCGGCTCATGCGCGTACCCGGCACCGTCAACCGCAAGAACGACCTGGCCCGCCCTACCAGCAGCCACGTCGGCACCGGCGCACCCATCGACCTCGCCGTGATGCGAGAGGCCATCACCCGCCTGGAACCCGCCGCGCGCCGCACCCTTGAGAAGGCCGCCTCCGAGAAGCGGGCCCGGCAGGACGAACGCACCGGCCGCACCACACCCGCGCCACGGCCGGCCCGCGCCACGGCCGGCTTCCCCCGCTCGTCGTCGGGCACCGGCGTCTTCGACATCCTCGCCGCCACGCTGACGTTCCGTGACGTTCTTGAGACCGAAGGCTGGACGTACCGCGGTACGAATGCAGACGGCCGCGAGAAGTGGCTCCGCCCGGCGGGCCTCGAAGGTGCAGCCGACAGCGACTACAGCCTCGTCTGCGACGACCACGTCGCCGTCAACTGGTCCGAACGCTCCGGCCTCCCCGTCGGCCAGCAGGCCGCAGGAAAGAAGCTCACCGTCCCCACCCTGTGGGCGCACATCCACTACGGCGGCAACGAACGCGAGGCCACCCTCGACATCCTGCGCGCCGCGTTCGGCCAGGACGCCGCCCCAGCCGCCCGCCGACTCCCAGCTCCCGTGCTCGACGAGATCCGCCGCCGCTGCCGCCCGCCCGCCACGCCCCGCGATAACGCGCCGCACGACGACGAGTACTGGCCCACCGAACCCCCCGAAGACGAGCCGGAGCCGGACGACGCCACGTCCACCCAGCGGCCTGGCCTGCTACCGGAGACGTTCTGGAACGCCCGCCCCGTCTTCCAGCACATCCGCCAAGCCGCCCACTCCCAAGGCTGCTCCGGCGACACCGTCCTCTACAGCACACTCGCCCGCCTGTCCGGCATGATCTCCCACCACATCCGTGCCGTCACCGGCATCGGCGGACGCGCCTCCCTGAACGTCTTCGCCGCCATGGTCGGCACCTCCGGCGCAGGCAAATCCATCAGCGCCGGATGCGTCCGCGACCTCATGCACGCGGCCGACGACGACTTCCGCGACGGTCTCCCGATCGGCTCCGGCGAAGGCATCGCCGAGACGTTCATGGGCGCGGTCGAAGAACCCACCGGGGAGATCCACCAGAAGGGCCCTTACAAGGGCGACCCCGTCATGCACAAGGTCCGCAAGCAGGTCCGCCACAACGCGTTCTTCTACGTCGACGAAGGCCAGACCATGGCCAAGCTCGGCGAACGCTCCGGCAGCATCCTCGGCGAAACCCTCCGACGCGCCGCCATCGGCGAAGCCCTCGGCCAGACCAACGCCTCGGAGGAACGCACCCGTTACATCGCACCGGGCTCGTACAGCCTCGGCCTCCTCGCCGGCTTCCAGCCCTCGATCGCGACCGTGCTCCTGGCCGACGCGCACACAGGCACGCCGCAGCGCTTCTTCTGGGGGTGGGCCGACGATCCCACCATCCCGGACGAGCCGCCGCCATGGCCCGGCCCGATCGAGCCGCACCCCGGCCGCATGCGGCCCGATGCTCCGGTGGACATCGACTTCCCCCAGTCCATCAAGCAGAGGCTGTGGCGCGAGCGCGTCGCCCGCGGCCGTGGCGAACTCGAAGTGTCCGAACTCGACGGTCACGCCAACCTGATGAAGGTCAAACTCGCCGCACTTTTCGCCCTCCTCGACGGCGGCCGGCTCAACGCCACCGAAGAGGACTGGCAGTTGGCCGAGGTCGTGTGGACGTCCTCCTGCGCCGTCCGTGACTCCCTCGTGCGCCGAGCCGAGCGTGAGGCCGCACTGGCCAAGCAGCAGCAGACGGACGCGAAGGTCGAACTCGAACTGCGGTCCCACGTCGCGAAGAAGGGCGCGGACCTCGCGCTGGAGCGTGTCGCCCGTCTCGTGCACCGCCATGCCGCTCAGGTCGGTGGGATCACGTACGGCGGGTTGAAGAAGGCTCTCGCGTCCCGGGACCGGGCCATCGCGGAGAAGGCCGTGGCTCTCGCGGTGGCGCGGGACTGGGTGTTCGAGGAGGGGGACCGGATCTGTGTCAAAGCGGACTAACCGGAGGTGGACAAGTCCGTGTCCACCTTCGCGAAAAAGGTGGACGTGGACAGGTGGACATCTGTCCACCACCCCCTGTCGCGAGAAAAACGGCCCTCAATTTGCCTCTACATACATACACAAAAAGGACATTTACTCTCACTCGCGCGCTACGCGAGACAGGGGGTGGTGGACATCCGTCCACCTTGTCCACCTGTCCACCTCGTACGGCATTCAACTACCGGGCGGGAGGTGGCCCCGACCACCACCGCGGATCCGGTTCCAGCCAGCCCCGCGCGATCACTACCGCGCGACCCACCCACGGAGGACCACATGCCCGAGACCCGACTCACCTGCCTCAGCCCCGAGGACGCAGCCGCCGTCGTCGCCGAAGGAACCCGGCCCGACGACACCGTCCACACCGTCCGCCAGGACGGCGCCGACGTCGTCATCGGCTACCTCGACAAGCGCTGGCCGCTCGACGTCGCCGACTGGGCTGGAGCGAACGGCCACGCCTCGGACTCGGCGGCCGCCGCCGTCATCGCCGGACTCTGACCGCCCACCACGGAGGAACTCATGACCGAGCAGACACCCACCCCGCTCACCGCCGAACGCGAGCAAGAGATCCGCGACAGCATCCCCACCGTCTACGGGCCGCCCTGGACCGTGCACCCCAACATGGATGACGACGTCTGGCGGGTGAAGTACGCGACCGATCACCCGCTCGCCGGCCTCGTCTGCGAGGTCCCGGACTACGGGGCGCACCTCGCCGAGTTCATCGCAACGGCGCGGGCCGCGGTGCCGGAGCTGCTCGCCGAGATCGACAGGCTGCGCACCGACGCGGCTGCCGTCCTGCTGCCCGTGTGGGAAGCCGTGTACGAGCCGGGCAACGTGTCCGACTACCTGATCGGCTACGCCAACGACGAGGACGCGGCGAAGGGCGCCGCGGAGGCGTGGATGCGGTCGCAGTCCGAGGTGACCGGCCGCCTGGAGTGGACCACGATGCATCTGGCCGACGACCCGCAGTACGACCGCTGGTTCGACCTCGTGCAGCGGCACGACGACGGCATCGACACCGGACCCGGGATCACCGTCCGCCGCCGCGTCGTCCGGCCTGCCGAGCAGCCCGAGTTCACCGACGACCGCACCGCGTGGATGCAGATCGGCATGACGCCCTCCCTGCAGGGCCTGCGCGCCGAACTCCGCATCGAGGGCTACCCGCCGCTCGTCGGTCGGTACGCCGGCGCCGGGATGCGCGGGTCGAAGAACCTGCCCAACTTCATGGTCATCGAGCCGGTGCTGTTGTTCCCGCATGGCGACGCCCCGGCCGACGAGGAGCAGCCGGCCGAGGGCTGCGCGAAGTGCAAGACGCTCTTCGACCCGAACGACACCCGCTTCGACGGCCACGCACGCCACCGCGAGACCCCGTACTGCCGTAGCTGCGTGGACCGCTGCCACGAGTCGACGGACGCCTTCCACCGCTGCGTCATCTGCGACGGCGAGGCGACCCGATGAGCGCCCGACAGATCGCCCTCGACACCCAGCCGCGCCGGATCCAGCGCCGCCGCACCAAGGGCTGGCGCGCCCCCGACGGCGCCGTGTACGTCGGCCGCGGCACCCGCTGGGGCAACCCGTACACGCTCGTGCAGTGCGGGCCCACGCACGCCGTCATCGACTCCCGCACCGACAGCGTGATCTTCGGCGGCCGGAGTGAAACCGAGGCCCGACGCGTCGCCGTCGACTGGTACCGCGCCTGGTTCGCCAGCCAGCCCGACCTCGCCGCCGCGGCCCGCAGGCAGCTGGCCGGCCGGGACCTCATGTGCTGGTGTCCGCTGCCGGACCCCGGCGACCCGGACCACTGCCATGGCGTGGTGCTGCTGCAGCTGGCGAACGAGACCGCGTGAGCACGAGCACGGCCGCCGCTGTCCGAACCAGCGGCGGCCGCGTCCCCGACCTTCCCACACACACCAGGAGCCAGACCATGACCAAGCGTCCGACCGGCCCCGCCTGCGGCAACAACCCGAACTACCCGATGAGCGACGGCGACCGCCAGGCCGTCGCCGACTTCAAGGCGTACCTCGCCGACCGGGCTGCCCAGAAGCAAGCCGCCCGCTACCGCCTCCGCTCCGATGAGGAGATCGAAGCCGTCCAGTGGACCGGCAGTAACGCCGACGCCCTGCGCGCCTTCTGCGGCCCGGACTTCGACACCATCGACCCCGAGGACCGCGCCGAAGACCCCGACCAGGACGCGCAGCTCCTCAGCGACGCCAGTCACTGGGTAGGCATGAAGCCCGGGGACTGGGTGCTGAAGCACGTGGATCACCTCGCGGCCACGTCGGACGAGGCGTTCCGCGCCGTTTGGGAGCCTGCCGAGCCGCCCGTGGACCGTGCCGCCCTCATCGAGCGTGGCGCCGCCGCCATCTGGGCGCAGTACTCGGATGCCGAGCCCTCTCGGACCGGACTCGTCATGGCCAACCCGCACGCCGTCGCCGCTGCGATGCTGGCCGTGCTGCCCGAGCAGACGGACCGGGCCGCCGCCCTGCGTGAGGCCGCCGTCTTCGCCGAGGGCCCGCAGCTCGGCATTCACCCCGAGTTGGACGCGGTCCGCGCCGAGATCGCCGACGGGCTGCGCCGGTTGGCGGGCGAGACACCGACCCCCAAGCCCGTGCCGTCGGCGGCCATCCGCAGGAAGTTGCGCCAGTGGGCCTACGCCGCAGGGCACATCGAGTCGGAGCTGGACGGCGCAGTGGACCGGATGTACGAGGCCATCGCTCAGGACGCCGCCGGGGCGCGGCAGGACGGGGCGCAGCCGAACGTCCCCGTGCACGCCTGCCCCGCCGACGGCAGCGGCCTCACACCCTGCTGCGAGCGCACACCGTTCGAACTCCGGGCCGACCGGATGACCGAGGACTCGGCCGAGGTCACGTGCAGGGGGATGCAGTGATCGCCGAAGCCATCGACACCGCCATCACCCTCGCCTGGGCCCTCGCCGGCTGGGTCATCGTCCTAGCCGTCGTCGCCTCCATCCTCACGTTGGCCGCGATCGCCACCGGAGCGTGGGGCGTACGAGCCCTCTGGCGGCGCACCGCCGGGCCGTCCTGGGCGCGCGGCGATCTCCGAGCCCGGATCTGCGCCCGCACCCGCGCCAGGCGTCCCAGCGGGCGCACACGGCCCCACTGGGCCCACAGTCAGCCACTCGACTACGAGGAAGCCGCATGATCGCCCGCGCCATCGGCGTCGGCATCGTCCTCGCCCCGTTCATCTCCGCCGCCCTGCTCGGCCTCGGCCGGGCCGGGCGCGTCCTCCAGAACCGACTCACCAGGAGCAGTCGATGACCAGAGGCAGCCTCTCGCTCTGCGCCCTTTACCTCGCCACCGCGCTGTGGCTCGCCTGGTGCACCGTCAACACCTGGGGCCACGTGCCCACCTGGATCACCCTCCTCAATGCCGCCGCGAGCATCGTTGCCGTCATCGCCGTCGTTCGCGAGGCCGAGCTCGGTGACGAACGCCGTAGGGTCGCCGCCCTCGTCGAACGGGCGACTCGGCGTACGGCGTGGGATGAGCCGCCGCCCTCCGACGGGGACCCCCTCGATGACGGGGAGCGGGCCGCGTGGCAGGAGATCGCAGCGCACTGGGACGACCGGGAAGCAGCATGACCGACCTCGCCGCCGCAACATCCACCATCTACAACCTGTACGCCACCATCGGCCTGCGCATCCTCACCGCCCGCCGCGGCCGGGGCTACACACAGGCCGAACTCGGGCGCGCCGTGGGCCTGTCCCGCGCGTCCGTCGCCAACGTCGAGTCCGGGATACAGCGCACCCCGTTCCACATCCTGGTCGCCATTGCCCAGGCCCTCGACGTAGACCCCAAGGAGCTGCTGCTCGGCAGCGACCTCCCGCAGGTTGCGCCTGCTCTCACTGGGGACGGCAAGCTGCGCCGGAAGCTGCTTGCGGCGCGCGAGGAGATCGACGCTCTCCTCGCGAGCATGTCCGGCAACGACGACGGCGGCCAGTCATGAATGCCGTTACCGCCATCGCCGGCCTGGCGTCCATCGTCGTCCTGTTCGTGGACCTCGCCCGCAGGATCGCCCGCCTCACATCGCAGGACCACCGGTGACAGGGCCGAGCAGCGCACCCCGGGGCGAGCACACGCCCGCCCCGGGCGTCACCTGGCAGACCGAACTCGTCCGCGTCGAGCAGCTGGTCGACGACGCACCCGACCCGCGACCGAACCGCGCCACCCGGCGCGCACTCGCGCGCGCAGCACGGAGGAAGAACCGATGACCGAACGCATCACCGCCGAGGAAGCCGCCGCCCTCCGCGCCCACCCGCCCGCGCCCGGCACACGAGTCACCCGGGCCGTCGTCGACGAAGCGCTGCGGCAGGCCGAAGACCAGAAGACCACGCGGGTCATTGCGGCCCTTCACCGATCCGCCGAGGAGACCGTCACTCGCGTCATCGACCTGTACGAGCAGTGGGTGAAAGCCGGGCCCCCGCCGCTCGGCACGTCCATGTCCCGCTGGTGGGACGCCCGCCTCGCCGAACTCCACGACGCGATCCTTCCGACCGCCGGCCAGCCCAAGGAGCAGTGACCATGCGCATCTTCTACGACACCGAGTTCCTGGAGGACGGTCGGCACATCGAGCTCATCTCGATCGGCATGGTCGCCGAGGACGGCCGCGAGTACTACGCCGTCAGCCGCCGACTGACCGCCCGGACCTGGCGCGGCTGGGGACTCCGGCGCCGCCTCCGCGAGCACACGTGGCTGATGGACAACGTGATCCCGCACCTGCCTCAGCCGCACGGCGACTTCCGCAACCACATGCCGAAGGCGTGGCTGTTCAACTACCTCGACCCGGCGGTGAAGCGGCAGAAGCGCATCGCGCAGGAGGTCCGCGACTTCATCCGGGAGACTCCGGACGCCGAACTGTGGGCCTGGTACGGGGCGTACGACCACGTCGCCTTGGCTCAGCTCTTCGGCCGCATGATCGACCTGCCTGAGGGGGTGCCGATGTGGACCAACGACTTGAAGCAGGAGGCCATGCGGCTCGGCAACCCGACGCTCCCGGAGCAGCCGGATGGAGTGCACAACGCGCTCGCCGACGCGCGGCACAACCTGGTGCGGGCGCAGTACCTCGACGAACTCGCTCGGCCCGCCGACAGCCGGGTCACCGCTGCCCTCGGCGTCATCCGAGAGTGGCAGCGCGATGGCGAGCCGAACGACTACCTGACCCGTGTCCACAGAGCCCTTAGGCCGCCGGTCTCCGGGAACAGCGCAGCGTCAGCTTGAGCATGACGAAGGGGCGTGCCCACGAACTCCCCAGCTCCACGGCACGCCCCAACCGGTGGACCCACCGTACCGCCCAACAGCCCCACGGAGCGCACGATGACCACCACCGCCACCCACCTCCAAACCATCGCACTCCACTGGCGAGACCTCACCGACGCCCTCGGCCAACCCGCCATCCACCACGGCTTCGGCATCGGCCTCCGCGGACACCTCGCCACCCTCGACCAAGCCGACACCGACCGCGCCCTCATGGAAGCCACCCTCACCCGCCTCGACGAACGCGCCGACAGCGCAGCCGACGCCCCCGGACAGCGCCCCATCCCAATCCGCCTGGCAGTCCACGAGACGATGCGCATCGTCCGGGCCCAGCTCCTTGAGTGCGCCGACCAGATCGCGGGCAGCGTGCAACGCCCTGTCATGGGGCTGCTCCCCGACGGCTACCCGGCCGTGGACCGGCGCCGGCGCGAGCTCCTCGTGATGCAGGACCGCAACGACCCGCGCCGTTGGTCGTGGACGAAGGTCCGGCCGGACGCTCCGTACGCCGCTCTCTGGCTGTTGGCCCGGGTGGAGGGGGCGCCTGGCCCGTTCCGGCCGCTCACCCCAGTGCAGCTCGACCACATCACTGGCGTTGCCCGGGGCGCTGCGCTTCGCGTCGAGGGGGCCCTCGACATCGCCGCGCAGCGGAAGACGCTGGAGCGACGGCACGACTGCGGCGGCCGGATCGACGTGCACGGCGGGGAAGGCCGGCCGCCAGTCGCGCACTGCACGGGCTGCGGAAGGGTCTGGACCGAGGGCGGGGTGATCGCGGCGTGAGGGGCTACTGGGAGCGGCGTGAGCGGGCTCGGCTCCGGCGGCGTCGCGCGCTGCGGCTGGTGGGTTGGTGTCTGCTGCTGGCCGGGTTGGCGGTCGTCGCGTGGGTGGCCGCCACGTACTGAGCAGCAGGCGGCCCGCCGTCCCGTACCCCCGGGACCGCGGGCCGTTGCGCCTCCGAGGGCGCCCCCTTCGGGGGGATCACGACGGTACGCCCGCTGCGGGCAAAGCGAAAGATGTCGGCCCCATTGACCTGAAACCGACCCGAAGGCAGCCTGTACCCCCACCCGTCACACAAGGGGGACCCATGGCCGAGGACAACGAATACCGAGCCATCAGCCGCGACTACCCGGACGGCCGCCGCATCATTGCCGCCGTCAAGGTCACCGACGAACCCGGGCAGAAGTCCGACGAGGAGATTCTCGACGCGATCGAGGCGAACCTAGAGAGGCGCCACCTCCGCGTGGTCGACGACCCCGAGTAGGTCAGTGCGTCCAGATTTCCGGCCCGCCGCCCCGCCACTCGATCAGCTCCGAGCGGGCCACGTCGATCTGGTCCCAGTCCTGCAGGCCGGCGCGGCGGAGGAACTCCACAACGTCCCGGACAGCGAAGGCCCGGCCGAGGATCACACCGTCCACGCGCACCCTGCGGCCGCCGTCCTCATCGGGCGGATAGACGATCACCGGACGCAATCCGGACATGAATCCAGCATGATCCGGACCGTCCGGACCCGCATCCGGGCAGGTTAGCCGTGGCGCACTCGGACGATGTCCGGACCGCGGTCCGTGGGTGGATCCGCTCGGTCCGGGGGAGTCCGCCGGGCATGAAACGGCCCCCGCCTCGGGTGAGAGACGGGGGCTGCATTACTCGCCGTACAGGTCGACGCGGAGGCGACGTTCCTCGTCGGTCAGGCCCTCGCCGTAAAGGAACGCCGTGTAGATCGTGACCGTCTGGCAGTCCCGCTCCCGCTGGTGTGGGCGGACGGCGCGCTGCGTGTCGTGACCGTGCGGAAGGTCGCATCCGGACGAGCCCCAGTAGACACAGCAGGTCTCAGCGGCGGCACTCACGGCCGCCACTCCTCGCGGTAGCCGGGCCGGTCCGCGTATGGCAGGGCGAGTAGGCGCACCGCCTCCCCGAGCGCGTTGGCCCACCCGTGCGCGTACTCGACCTCGTTCACGTCGTTTGCCGCGACCTCCGCGTACTTGTCGACCAGCTGCCGCTTAGCGTCGATCTCGCGCAGCACCCGCGCCGGATCCCACCCCAAGACGTGATCGGCGACCGGCTCTTCAGGCCATCGCGACACACGCCCGTTGAGCGCGCCGCCGACCGAGGGGATCACCCTGCCGCCGTCGGCATCGACGATGCTGCCCGCGCCGTCCATCGCCCATGGGCCGCGCGGCGCCACCTCGGCGTAGGCCGCGTCCACGTCGAGCTGGGTGCGCAGCCACTGCACCAGATCATCCATCCGAAGCCTCCTCGGCGCGCGGCCGGTTCTGCCCCGAGCCCTTGTAGCCGCGCAACAGATCCTGCACCGTTGCCGGTTTTACGCCCAGACGCTTCGCGATCCCGCGCACCGACTCGCCCTCAGCCTGCATCTGATGCGCCAGCTCGGCACGCTCCGCAGCCCACTTCGCCGCCCGCTCCCTGGTCGCCGCTGTGATCTGCGCCTGAGCACGAGATCGCGCCTCCGGGTCGGCGATGCGCTCCACGTCGTCAAGGGCGTCGAACACTCGCTGCACCTCCTCGTCGTCTGCCATGGCCGCGCCTTCCTTGATCCAGGCGGGCTATTCCCCCGAGAGCGTATGGTGACCACACAACATGGGGTATGGTCACCATACAGCCCGGGTGAACGCCCGTGCTGCACAACAACAAAGCCCCGGCCCGGAGTTGCCGCTCCATATGGGCCGGGGCGGACCAACCCCGAAGCGATCAAAGGAGCAGGTCCGCCATGGAGCGTACCGACCAAGAGCAAGGTCAGCCCACCCCCAGCGCGCTGACGCCCCAGCCGAACCCGATCCTCGCCGAGCCCGCCACCGTCGAGCTGGCACAGCAGGACTACGCCCGGGCCGCCGACGTCCGCTCCCGCCTCGGCTGGAAGGACGCCAGCTAATGGGCCTCCTCTCCTGGCTCGTCGGCGGCAACGACCGCCAGCTCGCCGAGACCCGGTACAAGGGCCGCGAGTCCGCCACCGACCGCGCTGCCCGCAAGCGGCGTGAGGGCCACCGCGCCCGCGTCATCCGCGACGGCGACAACGCCGGCACGAAGGTTCCACGCCGCCACCGCCGACACAGCAACGGCGCCTTCAACTAGCCACACCATCAGACCGGCCGGCCCCGCAGCCCCCAGCGCGGGGCCGGCCTTCTCTCGCTCCCGGAGGAGCACCGTGAAGACCCGCCTGCAACGCCTCCGCAACAGGCTCCCGTCCCGCCCGGGACGCCCGTCCCACACCGCGTCTCACCGCGTCCCATGGTGGGTCCGCTGGTTCACCAACGCGGGACGCCCCGTCGTCGCCGTCGTCGTCCTCGTCATGTGCGCCCCCGGCGAGCACCACCTTGCTGTCCTCGCCGGGTGGGACGCGCGTCTCGCCTGGGGCATGGCCGCCGTGCTGGCCGCCTACGCGGGTATCGCCGCGTCCGTCGCATCGAACCGGCCGGCCGGGTCCCCGGGCAAGGTGTCCGCCGTCGTCGGGGCGTTCGTCTCGCTCGGCGCGGCGATGGCGGCTCAGCCCGTCTCACACCTGTTCGTCACCGGCTGGTTCAGCGCGGACCCGCGGCCCCCGGCGGCGCTCGTCGTGGTCGTCTCATGCGTCCCGCCGCTCGTCTTCGGGCACCTGCTGCACCTCGCCGCAACACCCGTCGCGCGCACCGCTGAGACGGCTACCGCAGCACCCGTCCCGGACACTGCGACGCCCACCGCGCGCACCGTCCCGCCAGTCTTCCGCTGGGAGGACGCGGTACCGGCCGGCGCACGGCTGCTGCCGATCGTCCCCGCCGACGGTGAGACGGACGCCAAGAACCCTGAGACGCACCGGTTCCTCACCACCAGCGAGGTCGCCAAGCGGTACGGCATCAGCGGCTCAACCGTCCGCACCTGGAAGGACCGAGGCAAGATCACTCCCGCGTTCGTCGACCCCACCCGCGGCGCCATGTACGACCCCGAGACGCTGCCCCGTCTCACATGGGCGGGGTGAGACACATGCCCGAGACAGACGACTGGTGGGCGCCGAAGCCCACACCGCCAGCCGACCACGATCAGCCTCCCGCGCCCGGCCCGTTCGCGCCGCAGCCCGGCTACTGGCCGCGCCCCCACATGCCCGCCGCCCTCACCCACGTTCCGGAGCGCGCGGCCGCCGCGATCAGCCCCGGCACCCGCCGCCTCCTGTACAACGCCAGCGCCGCCGGCGCCGGATGGGCGCTCGGCCTGTACGACCAGTTCGCTGGGGCGATCGCCGACTGCGCGGAGCAGACCAGCATCGGCGGCGCCCTCGTCCTCGGCTTCGGCGGCACCGCCCTCATCGCCCACGTGTGGGACCGGCGCACCCGTCACTGGTGGCCCGGCATCGCCTGGGTCGCCCGGATCCCCCTTGCCACCGCCATCCTCGCCCTCGCCCTGTGGGCACCCGCAGCCTGACCAGGAGACATCGTGTTCACGCACATCATGGCCGCCGCCCCCGCCATCACCGTGGAGGGCGGGAAGATCCTCGGCTCGATCGGCGCCGGCGGGATCGCCCTCGTCCTCACCCTGATCCTGTGGATCGGTATCCGTGACCCCAAGGGCAGCGGTGGGGGCGGGCCCAAGGGCGACGGCGGCGGGGGCGGGAAGAAGTCCCGGATTCGCAAGCGGCTGACCAGCGACCAAGCCCAGTGGACGGGTGTCGCGGCGGGCACGTTTTACATGGTGGCCGGTTCGATTTGGGTGGTCGGGGAGAACCTGTCCGACGCGTTCGCCTCGGTGTTCACCGGCGGAGGGTTCGGCACTGCGGGCATGGGTGCCGTCAGCCTTCTGCTGGCTGCGCTCATGTACTTCCGGGAGCTGTCCCCGGGGAAGGCGGCCGTTACGGGGATCATCGCGGCGGGTGTGTGGGCGCAGGCCGGGGGGATCTGGGGCCTGCCGCAGGCGTTGATCCTCACCGGGGCGCAGGCGATCGGGGCCACCTGATGAAGATCATCAAGAGTGTGGGGGAGCGCCTCCTCCCCGCCTGGCTCCGCACCGAACTGCGGCCCGTCCTCGCCTTCACGGGGGCGGGCGCCGCCCTGCGGGACGGATCCCTCGTACTCGCCCAACGGGCCTGGGGCCAGCTGCGTGAGCACCTCGGCTTCTGGGAAAGCATCGCCGCCATCGCGGCCGGCACGTACGTCGCCGCATACGGGTGCTGGCACGCCCCGCACGTCGCCCCCTTCGCCTTCCCGGGCGCCGTCGTCGCCTGGTGCGTGGCCGCCTGGTGGATCGCCCCACCCGCCAAGCAGCAAGCACCCCCAGAGGCCGGCAAGGAACAGCCCCCCGCGGCCAGCCCGCAGGAGGTGTACGAGGCCGCCCTCGAATGGATCTGGCAGCGGATCGGCGACACCCAGGGCGTGCACCTCCGTGACCTCCTCGCGCACGCCCACGCGCACCGCATGTTCGAGGCCCTCGACGTGACCGAGTTCCGCGGCCACCTGGAGCGGCACGGGATTCCCGTCCGTGACCGCGTCCGGGTGCGCGGCCTGGGGGTCACCGTCGGGGTCCACCGGGACGACCTGCCGCCCCCTCCCGCACCCCTCCCCGACCCTGATGGTCAGGACCCCCCGAATCCTGAACTACACCCCGCGTGACCTGCGAAACCACACCCCAACTACAGCCCGGCTACACGGGCCGACTACAGCCCGGGAGAGCCCCTCATGCCGTACGTGTACCGCTGCAGAACCTGCCGCGCGTCGTCCCCGCCCGGGCCGCGCCGTACGGCCGAGGAGTACCGGCAGACGCACCGCGACGCCGAGCACGGTGGTCTCGCCCCGGACGGCGAGCGCATCGAGCGCGTTCCCGGCAGTACGCGGCATCCGGACGGCCGGTACGTGAGCACGGGTGCTGCACTCGCTCTGCTGGTCCTGCTGGCGCTGGCCTCGGTGCTGGCGCGCCTGCTCGGCCACTGACCCATCCAAGCCCCGGGGCGGGCCGCTCCCAACCGCCAAGAAGAGCGCGGCCCGACCCCGGTCCCCATCCCGAACACACGAGACAGGAGACCACCATCATGGCCTTCCGCCGATCCGTTCCCCAAGACGAGCTACGCGACTCCGTGCCCGCTGACCAGCTCGCACCGCACACCACCACCTACCAAGCGTCCAGGGGCGGGCACTTCCCCGAGCCGGAGAAGCCGGTGCCGGGTACGCCGCAGGGCCAGCAGAAGGGCTGACGGCCTGCCACACTGGAAGCTGCGCGCCGGGTAACGCCCGGCATAACGAGGCCCCGCCAGGTCCCCCGTCCTGGCGGGGCTTTCGCGTGACCGCCCGCAGTCAGCCCGCGTTAGGCACCGCGTGGAGATGCGACTCGGAGTAGAAGGCGGCCCTGCTGACGGCAGCGAAGTCACGGTCGAGCCGGGCCAGTTCGGTCGGCCGCCCGGCGTCATGGAGATCGACGGCGCCCGGTACGTGCTGCGCATGTTCGGCGCGGACCCGCACCCGGAAGCGGACTGGCACTACTGCTGGGTGCGCCCAGGTCGGGGACTACATCAGTAGTTGCGTTCCGCTGGATCATGCCCCACACTGGCCGCAGATCTGGCATGCCCGGAAACGATCACACTCGGCAAGGCATGATGCCCTCCGCAGCAACGATCGTTCCAGGGGGGAACATGCGCATCCGCCACGCCGCAGCCGCCATCACCGCACTCGCCCTCGCCGCCTGCTCTAGTAACGACAGCAGCAGCGATCAGCCCGCACCCGACTACAAGGTCGTCCAGCAGGACGACTCGGGAAACCAGCGGCAGGTCACTGTCGAGGTCGACTCCACGAAGAACCTCCGAGCCGTCTTCGATGACGTCACCAAGGACCTGAAGGACAACGCCGGATACTTCGTCTGGATCAACTGCTCCACGGGCGGCACGAAGTCGGTAGACAACCGCCTCGCCAACGGGAAGTACGCGCACGGCAACATCGGCGCCGCGACGACCGGCCTGGACGAAGGCGGCACGGAGTTCTCGGTGAACAAGGGCCGGAGTTGTCCAGCGAAGAACTGACTCGCCCCTTACTGGCCCGGCCGAACTCCACCCGAGCGGCCGGGCCTTCGCACGCCCGCAGGGAGGTGACCCATGGTCCGCAAGGACATGCGTGCCCTCAACGAAGACGACTACCGACGTGTCGCCGAACTCCACGCTCAAGGTCTCGGCCGCAACGAGATCGCCCGCCGGATCGGCCGCGCTCAACGCAGCGTCAGCATCATCGCCACCAAGCTCGGGTTGACCTTCGATGTGTCGATGACCGAGGAGGCCACACGGCACCGGGTCGCGCAACTCGCCGACCGCCGCGCCATGCTCGCTGAAGCCCTGCAAGACGACGCCGAGCGGCTCACCGAGCAGTTGTGGGAGCGCGCGAAGGTCTTCAACATCGGCGGCAAGGACAACACCTACACCGACCACGAGGTCGACGAGCCGCCCGCCGACGCGAAGAAGAACCTCATGGCCGCGGCCGGCATCGCCATCGAGAAGAGCCTGAAGTTGGTCCCGCCGGAGCGTGAGGACCTGGAAGGCCTGGCCGCCGTCGACCAGTGGCTGAGGGGGATGATGCCGGGCGGCGAGTGAGGGGGTGGCGATGTTCACTCCCCTCGTTGGTAAGGCGCTCCGGGCAACGCAGCTGGCGGCAGCCCGCGGGAACCTCTGGGAAGGCGCCGTCCGGTCGGGCAAGACGATCGGCTCGATCATGGTGTGGCTGCGGTACATCCGCACCGGCCCGCCGGGCGCGTTGCTGATGGTCGGGAAGACCGAGCGGACGCTGAAGCGGAACATCATCGACGTCATCGAGCAGATGGTGGGCAAGAAGCGCTGCGTGTACCGCGCGGGCGCGGGGGAAGTCGTCATCTTCGGCCGCACGATCTACGTGGCTGGCGCGAACGACGAGAAGGCCGTCGACAAGATCAAGGGCCTTACCCTCGCCGGGGCGTACTGCGACGAGGTGACGACGTACCCCGAGTCGTTCTTCAAGATGCTCGAGACCCGGCTCTCCGTCGAGGGCGCCCAGTGGTTCGGCACCACCAACCCCGAGGGCCCGAACCACTGGCTGAAGAAGCAGTACTTGGACCGGGCCCGGCTGCATGTGCGCCGTGACGGCACGCTCGTCGAGACTCAGGACGAGACTGCTCTGGACCTGCACCGGTTCTCGTTCGTCCTGGACGACAACCCGTCCCTGCCGGCCGCGTACGTCGCGAGCCTGAAGCGGTCACATCAGGGCCTGTTCTTCAAGCGGTACATCCTCGGCGAGTGGTGCCTCGCGGAGGGTGTCATCTACGACGCGTTCGACGAGTCCCGGCACGTCGTCGACTTGCTGCCGGAGATCGGCCGGTGGATGTGCGTCGGCCTGGACTACGGCACCGTGAACCCGTTCGCCGCGCTGCTGATCGGGATCGGGGCCGATGACCGGATGTACGTCGCGAGCGAGTACCGGCACGACTCCCGTGTTGCGAAGCGGCAGTTGACGGACGCGCAGTACAGCGTGGGTGTACGGCGTTGGCTGGCGTCGTACGAGCACCGCGGGACGAAGGGCGTGACCCCGTCGTGGATCTTCGTGGATCCGTCGGCCGCCTCGTTCATGACGCAGCTGTGGAGCGACGGACTTGCGGGCGTAGCGAAGGCCGACAACGACGTGAAGGACGGCATTCGGTCGGTGAGTACGGCGTTCGGCGAGAACATCCTGTCGATCCACCGTTCCTGCACGGGCCTGCTGGAGGAGCTGCCAGCGTACGTCTGGGACGCGAAGGCGTCAGAGAAGGGCATCGACCAGCCGCTGAAGGTCGACGACCACAGCGTGGACGGTCTGCGGTACGGGCTGCACAGCTCGGTGAACGAGTGGCGGCACCTGCTGCCGGTGACATCGCTGGAGGTGGCCGCATGATGCCGAACTCGGACCAGGCTCTGGAGCACGCGGCGCGGCTGCTGGAGAAGGCAGAGATGGAGATCACGAACGTGCCGCTGATGGAGCGGTACGACGAACTCGCCTGCTCGTGGCTGACGCTGGCCAACCTGCTCATGGAGAAGGAGCGCGTCTGATGGCGTCGACGGAGCTGACCCTTCCGGTGTTCATGCGCGTCGGCGACACCGAAGAGTTCCACCTCGGCGACTTCACCGTCGGCCTTGTGGACGGTGTTGGCGCTCTCCAGTACGGGCGTCCGGAGCTGGCTGCGATGCTGCGTGCGGCGGCTGACGAGATCGAAAACCCGAGCGAGGACGATGAGGGGGTGGACGGTGCCGCTCCCTGAGAAGAACACGTCGTGGCCGCCGATTCACCCCGCGATCCGCTCCGACATGGAGGACTGGGCAGCCTGGTTCGCCGCGAACCCCGACCGGCTCGCCTACCGCTACCAGCGCCGCCCCCTCGACAACCGGCGGTACGGGCAGCACCCGCAGAACCGGCCGAGCCAGTACCGCGGCGGCATCGTCGGCACCATCGCCCGCTGGTTCTGGGGCGAACCGACCCCGCTCGGCGAGAAGCGCGCCAACCTCCACATGCCGCTCGCCCGCGACATCGCCCGCACTTCGTCGGACCTGCTGTACTCCGAGCCGCCCGCTCTGAAGGCCGAGAACAAGGACACGCAGCAGCGGCTCGAAGACCTCATGGACCTCGGCATGAAGCGCACGCTGATCGGCGCTGGCGAGTCCGGCTCGGCGCTCGGCGGCTCCTACCTGCGCATCGTGTGGGACGACGAGATCAGCGACCGACCCTGGATCTCGAAGGTCCGCGCCGACGGCGCAGCACCCGAGTTCGCGCACGGCGACAAGCTCCGGGCCGTCACCTTCTGGACCGTCCTTCTCTGTGACGGTCAGCGCGTCGTACGGCACCTGGAGCGGCACGAGCCCGGCGTCATCCTGCACGGCGTATACGACGGCACCGAGGACAACCTCGGCAAGCCGATGGACCTTGGCGCGTTCGAGGAGACGAAGAACCTTCTGCCCGCCCGCCCGTTGCCGATCGGGAAGCGGCTCGCCGTCTCGTACATCCCCAACACCATGGAGGCCCCCGACTGGGACGACATCCCCGGCGCGGCCGGACTCGGCACCTCCGACTACCAGGGCGCGGAGACGTTCCTGTCGGCGGTCGACGAGACGTACACCAGCTGGATGCGGGACGTCAGGCTCGCGAAGGCACGGATCCTCGTCCCGGCCGGCTACCTACAGTCGAACGGTCCCGGCATGGGCGCGGTGTGGGAGGACCGCGAGGTCTACACGCCTCTGAATGTGCCGCCCACAGCCGATCAGGCCATCACGCTGAACCAATTCCTCATCCGACACGAGGAACACCGGGCCACCATCGAGGAGTTGGTCGGCAAGGTCATCCGCAACGCCGGCTACTCTGGCGGCACCTTCGGTGACGACAGCGAAGGCCCTGCGGCGACCGCCACGGAGATCAAGGCACGCACCGCGCGCAGCATGAGCACCCGCGCGCGCAAGGCCGAGCTGGCGGCGACCGGCATCGCGGACGTCGTCGAGGTGCTGTTGATGCTGGAGGCGTCCGGCATGTTCCGCGGTGTGAGCGGTGTCGAGGTCGAGCGCCCGGACGTCGTCTTCCAGGACAGCGTGCAGGACGACATCAAGACCCTCGCCGAGACCGCGGCCCTGCTGCAGCAAGCGGAGGCCGCGTCGACCGAGGTGAAGGTCGCGATGCTGCACCCCGACTGGGACGAGACAGCGCAGAAGGAGGAGGTGCGGCGGATCCAGAAGGAGACCGGGCGCCTCGTCGAAGACCCGCTCATGCTCGGCGCGGACCGGCCGGCCTTCGGCGCCGAGCCGGAGGACGAGGACGGCGAGGAGCCGTCGGCCGAGGATCCCGAGGCTGAGGACGACAGCGCCGAGGAGTAATGGGGGTGCCTCATGCCGGTCAGCCCCGACATGGCCGAAGATCTCGCGGCCGCCGTCTCCACGCTGTACGAGCATGCCGAACTGGCGCTGATCGAGAAGGTCACCCAGGCTCTCGCGGAGGGCCTCGACAGCCCGATGTGGGCGGACATGAAGCTGGCGACGATCGGGCACCTTCGCACGGCGATCGAGGACATCATCGCCGCGCTTCAGGCCGACGCTGCAGGCGCGATCCACCAGGCCGTCGCCGAGGCGTACGAGCGCGGGACGCAGGCGGCCGTGGCCGAGCTCGGCGCGCTGGCGGCGACGGCACCGGCAATCCCCGCGGGCGCGCATGCCGTTGACCGGCTCGCCGCGGCGCTGGTGCAGGAGACCGGCCCGGCCCATCTTCGGATGCTGCGGCAGGGCCTGGACGTGTACCGGCAGGTCATTGCCAAGGCCACATCGGCTCCCCTTCTGGGGGCAACGACCCGCAGGGAGGCGGCGGGTAGGGCGCTGGCCCGGTTCGCGGACCGTGGGGTGACGGGGTTCGTGGACCGGGCCGGGCGCGCCTGGAACCTCACCAGCTACGTCGAGATGGCGACCCGCAGCGCGCTGGGGCGCGCGGCCGTGGACGCGCACACGAAGCGGCTCGGCGCGGCCGGGATCGACCTGGTCATCGTCAGCGACGCGCCGGAGGAGTGCCCGCGCTGCAAGCCGTGGGAGGGCAAGGTACTCCGTCGCGAGGGCTCCTCCGGCTCCGGCACCGTGGAGATCGAGCACGCGACCGAGGACGACCGCATGGTCCGCGTCCGCGTGGCCGGCAGTCTCCCGGAGGCTCGCGCGGGCGGGCTGATGCACCCGAACTGCCGCCACTCGATCTCGATCTACCTGCCCGGTGTGACGCGGCCGCGTCCGAAGCCGCCGTCGCGGGCGAGCTACGAGCAGACGCAGCAGCAGCGGTACTTCGAGCGGCAGATCCGGGCGTGGAAGCGGAAGGCCGCTGCCGCAGTGGATGAGGACATGCGGTCGCGGGCGAACGCTCGGGTGCGCGAGTACCAGGGCCGCATCCGCGAGCTGGTCGCCGACACCGGGCTGCCGCGCAAGTCCCGCCGCGAGCAGATCGGCGCCGGAGCCGCGCGCTGACACACAGACTTCGGCCCGCCAGGCGCGGGCCGAGCATCACCGATCCGCCTGGTGCGGGTCACTCCTGAAGGGCCCGCCGGGCGCGGGCCACGTGCACACCCTCGGGACCCGCCAGGCGCGGCCCGAACCCCAGATGCCCGCCGGGCGCGGGCGACACCAGCCCTTGGAGGGCGCATGCGGAAGAACACCCTGGCTCGCTTTGGCCGTGGTTATGGCCGGGCGTACGACACCCCTTTCATGCCGGTCCTCTTCTTCGAGGGTGGCGACGGAGGGGACGGCGGCGGATCCGGATCCGGCAGCAGCGACACCGGCGGGACCGGTGACAGCGGCGGATCAGGAGACGGCGGCGGATCCGGTGGCGGAGACAACTCCGGCAGCGGCGACAGTGGCCAAGGTTCGGGCGGCGACTCCAGCAAGGGCAGCAGCCAGAGCAAGGACGGCGACGACTCGACCGCCACGATCAAGCGGCTGGAGAAGGAACTTGCCGAAGCCCGACGCGACGCCGGCAAGGCCCGGACCGATGCGAAGAAGCAGGCCGCCGACGAGGCCGTGAAGGCGCTGACCGAGAAGCTGGGCAAGGCGCTCGGCCTGGTGAAGGACGACACTCCGCCGGACCCGGCGAAGCTCGCCGAGGCCATCGCGCAGAAGGACACCACGATCGCCGAACGGGAAGCGGCGCTCCGTGCGAAGGATGTCGAACTCGCCGTGTGGGCCCGCGCGGACAAGCTGTCCGCCAAGGCTGGCGCGCTCCTCGACTCCCGCTCCTTCCTCAAGGCGATCTCCGACCTCGACCCCTCCGCGAAGGGCTTCACGACCGCCCTCGACGCGGCGATCAAGGACGCGGTGAAGGACAACCCCGCGTTCGCGGCCGCCGCCCCCGCCGGGAAGAGCGGCGGCGACCTCTCCGGCGGCACCGGCGAAAGCGCCGCCAAGAAGCGCTCAACCTCCCTCTCCGGGGCGGTCGGCGCCCATTACCAGACCTGACCCGTAGGAGGACACCGTGCCCGTGACGCTTGCGCAGGCGCAGATCAACACCCAGGCGGACGTGGATTTCGCCGTCATCGACAACCTTCGCCGCTACAGCTGGCTCGCCGACCAGATCGTCTACGACGACACGGTCACCCCCGGCACCGGCGGCGGCTCGCTGAGCTACAGCTTCACTCGGCTCACCGCCGCGCGGGCCGCGCAGTTCCGTGAGCTGAACAGCGAGTACACCACCGCGCAGGCGACGCGGGCACGTTCGACCGTCGAGCTGAAGCCGCTCGGCGGTAGCTTCGCAGTGGACCGCGTACTGGCGAACCTCGGCCAGGCACAGACCAACGAGGTCACTTTCCAGATGCAGCAGCTCCTGACCGCGGTCCGTACGCGGTTCCAGGACGAGCTCATCAACGGAGACGTGAGCGTGGACGCTGCGGGCTTCGACGGCCTGGACAAGGCCCTGGTGGGGCAGAGCACGGAGTACCTGCCGCTCACCGAGGGCGTCTCCACCGGTTACCTGGACTGGACCCGGGGCACGATCGACACCCAGGCCGAGGCCATGAGCCAGCTCGACGTGATCGACGACTTCCTCTCCCGGATCGTCCCCTCGCACACCGGCGGCGGCGACCAGGGCGTGCCCGGCGCGCTCCCGCCCGGCGTGAAGGCGATCCTCGGCAACACCAAGAGCATCACCCGCATGCGCGCGCTCGCCCGCTGGGCCGGGATCTACACCCAGAGCCGCGACGACCTGGGCCGCCAGATCGAGATGTACGGGCCGTGGGTCCTCGTCGACCTCGGCGACAACGCCCTCGGCACGAGCCCGATCATCCCGATCGAGACCCGCGACCCCGACGCGGGCGGTGGCGGCGGCAACATCACCAACCTGACCGACCTGTACGCCGCGTCGTTCGGGCTGGACGCCCTGCACGGCGCATCGGTGGCCGGGAAGCCGCTGGTGCAGACGTGGATGCCCGACTTCACGACGCCCGGCGCGGTCAAGTCCGGCGAGATCGAGATGGGCCCGGTCGCCATGGTGCTCCGCAACACCAAGGCGTGCGGCGTCCTCCGGAACATCAAGGTGGCCTGATCATGAACCAGTACACCGTGACCGCCCCCGTGGCGGGCTTCAGTGGCGAGAGCGCCGGTGTCGTCTTCAAGGACGGCGTCGGCCGGGTCGACGACTCGACGAAGGAGGGCCGGGCGGCGATCGAGTACTTCCGCCGCCGCGGCTACAGCCTCACCCGCGAGGGCGCCGACGAGGAGCCTGAGGCGGAGCAGGACGCGTCGCAGGAGACGGGCGAGTTCGACCCGTCGAAGAAGAGCGTGGACGAAGTCCTCGCCCACCTCGACGACGCTGACCTCGACGAGGCCACCCGTGTCCTTGACGCCGAGGCCAGTGCGAAGAAGCCCCGCGTCAGCATCACCAGCAAGCGCGACGAGATCCTCGCTGCGAAGCAGCCCGCAACGGTCGAGCCCACCGCGCCTCCGGCCGACGAGACGAAGGGAGCCGGGGCATGACCGTCCACGGCGCATACCGCGGGATCCCCCGCGACGACCTCGGATACCTCAACTCGGCCGGAAGGCCGGACGTCTTCCACCGGGCGAACCTGCCCCGCGTGGGCCTGGACGACGTCGCCGCCCTCGCGACCGGCGTGATGACGTCGGTCGACCTGTGGCTGAACGAGGGCGACCTCGTCACCAGCCTGTCCTTCCTGTCCGGAGCCACGGCGGCCGGTACCCCGACGAACTATTGGGCCGCGCTGTACGACCCGACCGGCGCGCTCATGGCGCAGTCGGCCGACCAGCTCACCGCAGCGTGGGCGGCCGACACATGGAAGACGCTGGCGCTGTCCTCGGCGCAGCGCATCACCAGGTCCGGCCGGTACAAGGCCGGGATCAACGTCACCGCGACGACGGTCCCGACCCTCGTCGGCACGATCGCCGCGAAGTCGCTCCTCACCGGGGAGACTGACCTCGCGCGTACGTCCGGCTCGTCTCTGGCGGGCACCGCTCCGGCGACGATTGCGAGCCCGGCGTTCAAGCGCCAGGTCCCGCTCGTCATCGCGTCCTGAGCGGAGGAATGAGAGATGCCACTCAACGGAGCTCTCGTCGCCGTCTCCGGATTCGGCGAACTGACACAGGCCCTCGACCTGGGCACGGGCAAGGCCGCGCAGTCCCTGTCCCGCCAGATGGCCCTCACGAGCGGCACGGGCGCGGGCAAGGCAGACCGGCTCTTCAGTGACCGCCGTACCCTCGCCGCGTCGGCGACCGAGGATCTCGACCTGGCTGGCGTCCTGCTGGATGCGTTCGGTGCAGCAATCACCTTCGCCCGCATCAAGGGCTTGATCATTGCTGCGGCGGCGGCGAATACGAACAACGTCGTGGTGGGGGCGGCTGCCACCAACCCATGGGCGACGCTGCTCAGCGCCACCGGCACCGTGACCCTCCGCCCGGGCGCCTTCGTTGCGGTCGGCACGGGAGTAGCGGACGCCACCGGCTACGCGGTCACCGCTGGCACAGGGGACCTGCTGAAGGTCGCCAACTCCGGGGCCGGCACGTCGGTGACGTACGACATCCACATCATCGGCGCCTCCGCGTAGCCGACACCACTTCGCGATCGGGGAGGCCTACGGGCCTCCCTGTCGCATCCTCAGGAAAGGGACCGTCCATGGCGAACATCGTCTTCAACGTCGCCGCCGGGCGGCTCGCCCAGTACGCCAGCCTCCCGGCCGCCAACGACGGCCTCGTCCTCGTGCCGCTTGAAGCGTCCGGGCTGGTCTCGGACGCGGTCATGCGGGACTACGACACACTCGCCGAACTGCTCGCCGGACCCTCCAACGAGCAGACAACGATGGGCAGGAAGGCCCTGACCGCGGTCACGGTGACCGTGGACGACACCAACGACCGCGTGACCATCGACTGCGCAGACGTCACCTGGACCGCCGCCGCAGGCAACCCGGTCGGCGCAGTGGTGATTTGCTACGACCCCGACGTCAGCACCGGCACGGACGCCGACCTGATCCCCCTGACCAAGCACGACGTAGCGATGACCCCGGACGGCATCGACTTCAACCTGACCATCAGCGACTTCGCGCGGGCAGCGTCCGCCGCCTGACGATCAGGGGGTGAGCGGGCGTGGCACTGATCTCCACCCTCGTCGACGACTTCACCGACAGCGTCGTCGATCCGGTCAGGTGGCCCAACAGCTTCGGCACGATCTCGGAGACCGGCGGACGCGCACGAATCGCCGTCAACACCGGATTCAACGCCTACAGTTCAGCGCTCGCCTACACCCTGCAGAACTCATCGGTGTACCTGCGCGCGTACCCGCACGCAGGCGGGGGCGCCGCGACGGAGGCATGGGCGCAGATCCTCATCAAGAGCTCGACGGGCGGCACCGACCTGGGCTTCGAGCTGCGCATGGCCACGGTCGAGGACCCAGTGGACCAGCTCGTCATGATGTCCCGAACCGGCTTCGTCGACCCCGGCGAGGTCTCCCTCACCTACGACCCCGTGGCGCACCGCTGGCTCCGCGTCCGCGAGGCCGGCGGTACCACGTTCTGGGAGACCTCCCCGAACGGCCTCGACTGGACGCCCCGCCGCACGGCCGCGAGCCCTGCGTGGGTGGCCGACGCGAACCTCGAGTTCCAGCTGATCGCCCACCGCAGCGACGGGACTGTCGACTTCGTCGAGTTCGACAACGTCAACAACTTCAGCCAGACCTTGGCGCTCGCCCCGGCCGCCGAGACCGACACGGCCCGCCCGCTGGCCGCCGCCAAGACCACCACACTCACTCCGGCGGCCGAGACAGACACGGCGCGGCCGCTCACCGGCAGCAAACGCCTCACGCTCGGCGTCGCTGCCGAGACGTCAACCGCGCTGCCGCTCACGGCGGCACGTGCACGGCCAGCCGACAGCCTCACGTCGACAGCGGTCGGGCCCGCGCACATCGCTACAGCGGCCGGGCCAGTCCTGACGGCTTCTTCCAGCGGAGGGGGATAGGGATGCCCGAGGTGGGAGACGTCGCCACAGCGACGCTGACCGCGAACCCGTACGACGGAACGACAGCGGCAACCCTCGCAGTGACCCGCCCGGACGGCACCACGACGAGCCCTGCCGCTACCACTGCAGACGGCGGGAAGACGTGGACGGCACTCGTCTCGTACACGCTGGCCGGCGTGTGGCGGCTGAAATGGACGGTGACCGGTACCGGGCTGGGCGTCGAGAACCAGCTCGTATCCGTCGCTCCGACGCCAGCCGTGACGAACACGGGCCGCGTGTACGCGACGACGACGCAGCTCGCCGACTATCTCGGTGAGGCGCCCCCACTCGACTCGGCCCGCCTGCTGCGGGAGGCATCCAAAGCCCTGGACGACGCTCTCATCACCGCCGTCTACGACACCGACTCCAGCGGCATGCCCACCCACACAGACGTGAAGGCCGCGTTCGCTGAGGCCGTGAGCGCGATCGTCGAGTGGTGGGGCGAAACCGGAGACCCGGTCGGCGCCGACGGCGGCTGGGACAGCGTCTCGGCAGGCCCGGTGAGCCTGTCCCGCGGCTCGGGTAGCGCGGCGGCGGAGCCGATCGCGGGCGGCACGCTGCCGCCGAGGGCTGCGGCGGCTCTGCGCCGGTTGGACGCTGGTGTGTTCCGGATCGGGGTGGTAGGGGCGGGCTGCTCATGGTGAGGCAGGTCCCTGGGTTCCTGCTGCGTCATACGGTCACCGTCGAGCCGTATCTCGGCTCGTCCAGCACGGGCGACGTCTACGGGACGCCCGACTCGGTGCGCTGCCTGATCGACGAGAAGACGCAGCAGGTCACCACGCCAGGCGGCGAGACGGTCACCTCCGGCTCGAACTACATCACCCGCCCTGATCACCGGCCACCGCCGAACTCCCGCGTGACGCTGCCTGACGGACGTGTCACGAAGGTCATCACGATCGGCCGGGTCGACGGCGCCGGCCTTCCCGTGCCGAGCAACACGCAGGTGTTTCTCCAGTAGAGAGGGGCCGGGCATGGCGCAGAATTTCCGGCTCTCCTTCCGCGGGGATCTCGCGGCCCGGCAGATGCGCGAGGGCGCCGCGCGTGGGGTGTACCTCGCCGCCGAGCATGTCCTCGGCCTGAGCAACGACGTGGTGCCGCTCGACGAATCCGAGCTGCAGCGCTCCGGGGTCGCGAGCGTGGATGAGCCGTCGCTGACCGGCATGGTGTCATACGACACCCCGTACGCGGTGATCCAGCATGAGCGGCTCGACTTCCGGCACGCCCCAGGCCGCACGGCGAAATACCTGGAGAACAGCCTCAATGCGGCCCGCCAGGACGTCGCGGCGATCATCGCCGCGCAGGTGAGGCGGGCGATGCGATGAGCGGCTACACCGGCAGCCTCCTGGACGGGATCGCTGGTCTCCTCGAAGCGGCCAGCATCGGCGTGTTCCGGTCCGACGCAGTGGTCGAGAACCCGGATACCGGGATCTTCCGCGGCGTGGTGCCGGACCAGCCGGACCGGGCCATCGGCCTGACCGATTACCCCGTCCAGGACGATGACACGACCAACGCGATCACCGGTGTGCAGTTCCGGATGCGCGCCGGCCGAGACCCGGACGCGATCGCAGACATGGCTGACGCCGTGTTCAACGCCTTCCATAACCGTCGGCACTACGACTGCGGCAGCGTCCGAGTGACGCTGTCGTGGCGGCAGTCGCAGGCGTGGATCGGTCAGGACGCGCACGGGCGCATGGAGCTGACCGCGAACTTCTACTTCCGGACCGTGCGGTCCGGGACCTACCTGATCGATTAGGAGGACCGCAATGTCCACTCCCACGCCCACGACTGCACTCGCGCGCCGCTGGAAGCTGGAGCTCGACATGTCGGCAGCCAAGGACGGCTCCGACTGGCAGGCGGTGCCCGGCATCACCGAGTTCAACCCGAGCGCGGAACCGAACATCGAAGACAGCTCGGACTACGACTCCGGCGGCTGGGCGGGCAACACCAAGACCGGTCAGGCCTGGGAACTGGGGGTGACGATCAACCGGCGTATCAACGACCAGGTGAAGGTCTACCACCCCACGCACGAGGCGTTCAGGGCTGCGTCGTACGCCTTCGGCTCGGCGTCGACGGTCCACGTTCGCTACTACGACCGTGACGGCCTGCCCGAGGCGTACGAGGGAACCGCCCTGGTGACATGGGCGCCCTCGGGTGGCGAGTACACGGCACTGGACCAGGTCGAGATGACGCTGACCGGTGACGGCCCGCTGCTCCTGATCACGAACCCGGTGGCCTGATGACGGGCAGCACCAACGCGTTCGAGGCGCTCGACGACTTCCTCAGCGACGGCCTCGATCTCCCCGTCAAGGGCCGCGACGGTGTGGTGCGCGAGTACCACATCGCCGACCCGTCCGCCGACGCTGGAATCCGCATCGAGCGCATCACCAGCCTCGCCGCACGCCTCGCCGCCGGAGGCTCCGCCCCAGAAGGCAAGATCCTCGACGACGACGAGGAACTCGACCTGTACAAGCTGTGCCTCGGCGACACCTACGACAAGCTCCGGGCCGAGACCTCCTGGTCCATGTTCAAGCACGTCGCCCTCACCGTGATGTTCTGGGTCACCACCGACGAGGACACCGCCCGCCAGTACTGGGCGACCGGCCAGGCCCCGGGAAAAGCGGCGAGGAACAGGGCGGAGCGCAGGCAGATGTCGCGCGTCTCCTCGGCAAAGGGTGCGGCGAACGGGACCCCGTCACCGGCCTCCACGAGTGGTACGAGGGCGGCATCCCCGCGCCGAAACAGGGGCGGACACGGCAGGGCCCGCCAGCAGACCTGACCTGGCACAAGCTGCTCCAGCAGTGGTCGCTCATCGAGGCGGACCTGCACCAGGTGTACGGGATCGACGTGGAGTCCGGCGTCCTCCAGACACGGACCTGGCGCTGGCTTCAGTGCCGCATCCTCGGCCTGCTGTCCACCGAGTCCCGCTTGCACCGCCACTTTGTACCACCTCCTGAGGAACCTGCTCGATCTGCCCGAAGGAGGTAGTCGTGGCGCTGACCGTCGGCGAACTCAACGGCATCATCACCATCGATGACCGGGCCATGCAGCCCGCCCTGCGCCGCGCCGAGAACGCCCTGCGGCAGACCGGCGACCGCATGGGCGACGACGCCGAACGCGCCGGACGCCAGGCTGGCGAAGGCCTCGGCGAGGGCATCGTCCGCGGCGCAGACGGGCGGCTGCGTAACGCGCGAGGCCAGTTCGTCGCCGCGGGCCGCCGGGCCGGTGACGCTGTAGGCGAAGGCCTCGCCGACGCTGCTGCGGCCGGCGCGGACGAGGCCGTCGAGCAGGCGGAAGGAGGACTGTCCCGACTGCAGACGGTGGCTCTGGGCGCAGGTCTCGCAGCAGGCGCTGTCCTTATGGATGCCTTGGGGCAGGCACTGGAGCAGAGCCAGATCACGGCCCGGCTCGGCGCGACACTGGGGAAGACACCGGCTGAGGCGCAGCGATACGGGCAGATCGCTGGCCAGCTGTACGCGGACGGAATCACTGCCGACTTCCAGCAGGCCGCCGACACCATTGGAAACATCATGGGCTCCGGCCTGGTGCCTGCGGACGCCACGAATTCGCAGATCGAGTCGATCAGCCGCAAGGTGGCGGACCTGGCGAACACCTTCGACCAGGATTTGGTGAGCGTCACCAACGCCGCCACGCAGCTCATCCGTACCGGTCTGGCGAAGAACAGCACCGAAGCCCTCGACCTGATCGCCAAGGGGTTCGGCACGTCCGCAAACAAAGCCGACGACTTCCTGGACACGCTGAACGAGTACAGCGTCCAGTTCAAGAAGGCCGGTATTGACGGGGCGACCGCGCTGGGTCTGATCAACCAGGCGATTCAGGCCGGCGCCCGGGATTCGGACATCGCCGCTGACGCGATCAAGGAATTCAGCATCAGGGCCGTGGACGGTTCCAAGGGGACTGCGGACGGCTTCAAGGCGCTCGGTCTCAACGCCGACGACATGGCGAAGAAGTTCGCCAAGGGTGGCACGGCAGCGAACGGTGTCCTCGACCTCACCCTGGACAAGCTTCGGGGTGTCGAGGACCCGGTGAAGCAGTCCCAGATCGCCGTAGCGCTGTTCGGTACCCAGGCTGAAGATCTCGGGCAGGCATTGCTGGCCATGGACCCGTCCAAGGCAGCGGACGGCATCGGCAAGGTCGGCGGCTCGGCCGACAAGCTCGGCAGCAGCCTGCGCGACAACGCGGGCGCGCAGGTCGAGGCCTTCCGACGGCAGGCGATGCAAAAGCTCATCGACTTTCTCGGCACCAAGGCGATCCCCACCCTCATCAAGTTGTTCAACTTCGTGCAGGAGCACTCGACCGCCTTCAAGGTCGCTGCTGGTGTGATCGCTGGCGTGCTGGTTCCGGCACTCGCGTTGATGGGCGTCACGGCGACCGTGGCGGCCGGGCGCGTGATGTGGGGCTGGATCGCCTCGGGTGCGGCCGCGCTCAAGAGTGCCGCGATTCAGGTGGGGTCGGCCCTTCGCACGGCCGGTGCGTGGGCGCTGATGCAGGTCCGCGCGGTGGGGGCGTTCGCCGCTGTCGCTGGCGCGGCTGTGCTGAACGCGGCCCGTACGGCGGGTGCGTGGCTGCTGACCGCAGCGCGGATGACGGGCACGTTTCTCATTGCCGTGCTGCGGGTGGCTGCAGTGACGGTCGCCCAGTTCGTACTGATGGCCGCGCGAGCGGTGGCGTGGGCGGCGACCATGGCCGCTCAGTGGCTGATCGCGATGGGACCGATCGGCTGGGTCATCGCTGCCGTGGTGGGCCTGGTCGCGTTGATCATTGCGAACTGGGACAAGGTCAAGCAGTGGACGGGGAAGATCTGGGACTGGGTCACGGGCAAGGTCCGAGGCGCTGTCGCTTCCGTCGCCACGGCGGTTTCCCAACTGGCCAAGATCCCAGGCATGGTGGCCGACTACTTCGGCCGGATGAAGGACCGGGCCGTCCAAAAGGCCCTTGACCTTGTGAAGTGGATGCAGGGCTTGGGTGGACGGATCAAGTCCGGCGTGGGTGACCTCGGCAGCATCTTGGTGACGAAGGGCGTCCAGGTAGTCCAGGGCCTGTGGAACGGCATCAAGTCCATGGGCGGCTGGATCTACGACAAGATCAAGGGCTGGGCCAAGTCGATGATCCCCGGCCCCATCGCCAAGGCCCTGGGCATCGCCAGCCCCTCCAAGGTCACCAAGGCGCAGGGCCGTTGGATCGCCCGCGGCCTCATCGACGGCCTCACCGGCTCCTCCAAGCAGGTCAAGGCCGCCTCGACGAAGCTCGCAGACATCGTCCGTGACTCCCTCGCGCCCGGCAGGAAGCGATCCAAGGCCCTCAAGCGGATCAGCGGTGACACCAAGAAGCTGCTGAAGCTGGCCGGGCAGGAGGAGCGGGTCGCAACCCGGCTGAAGACCGCGCAGAAGCGGCTCGCCGACCAGATCAAGGCGCGGGACAAGCTCGCCGCCGACGTGAAGAAGGGCGTTCTGGACTCGGCGAACATCACCGGCCAGGACACCGGCGGCTGGCCGCAGACCGCCGAGACGATCCTCGCCGGGCTGAAGCAGGACCGGGCCGCGGCGGAGGCGTTCGCGAAGAACCTCGCCGCGCTGCGGAAGAAGGGCGTGCGCTCGGATCTGATCGCGCAGATCGCCCAGGCCGGTGTGGAGCAGGGCTCGTCGGCGGCGGCCGCACTGGCGAACGCGACCCCGGAACAGGTCAGGGCCATCAACAAGGAGCAGGGCGCCCTGGTGGCGTCCGCGACGAAGGCCGGGAACACCGCGGGCAACGCCATGTACGGGGCGGGCATCGCGGCCGGGAAGGGCCTGGTCGCCGGGCTGAAGATGCAGCAGAAGCAGATCGAACGGCAGATGCTGCAGATCGCGAAAGGCATGTCGAAGGCGATCCGTAAGGCGCTGGGGATCCGGAGTCCGTCGCGGGTCATGGCGCGGGTGGGGGCGTACACGGCGCAGGGCCTCGTGAAGGGCATGGAGGGCGAGCGCCGTGCGGTCAACCGGTCGATGGCCTCCCTCGTCGACACGCCAGCGCCGGGTTCCTGGGACATGGCCAGCGGGCGCGCCCGCGCGGCTGCGTCCAACCGAGCCGTGTTCGAGCTGCGGTCGTCCGGACGGGCCGAGGACGACTACCTGATCGAGCGAGTACGGCGCGGCATCCGCAAGAAGGCCGGCGGTGACGTCGACTTCGCGCTCGTAGGAAGGAGGAGTGGCTGATGGCGTTCCCCGAGGATCCTCTCGGTGTCACGACCGAACTCGGTATCGGGGGCGTGCTGACCGACGTCACCCAGCACGCGATGACGCGGGACATCATCACCCACAGCCGCGGCCAGACGGCGGAGGGGCAGGCAGCCGACCCGGCCTCCTGCTCCCTCACCCTGAAGAGCCCGAACGGCCTGTACGCGCCCCGCAACCCGCGCTCACCGTACTTCCAGAAGATCGGCCGCAACACGCCGATGCAGGTCTCCGTGCACGCCGGGCCCCCAGGGCTCGACGTGCCCGGCGCCGTCGGCGACTACGCCATCACGCCCGATGCCGCCGCGCTCGACATCGCGGGCGACATCGACATCAGGGTCGACGCGTCGATCCGGAACTGGATCGCTGCAACCGACGCACTCGACACCGTCGAGCTGATCGGCAAACTGACCGCGGCCGGAGGCACGAAGAGCTGGGTGTTCGGCACCAAGGCCAACAAGCTGTACTTCGAATGGTCAGCGGACGGCTCGAACGCCTTGCCCGCGAGCAGCACAGTGGACCTGCCGTTGACGCCGTCCGACCGGATGGCCGTGCGGGTCACGCTGGACGTGGACAACGGCGCCGGCGGCCGCACGATTACCTTCTACACAGCGCCGACCATGGACGGGCCGTGGACGCAGCTGGGTGCGGCCGTCGTGCAGGCCGGGACGACGAGCATCTTCAACTCGGCCACCGACGTGAGGATCGGCGACGCCACCACCGTTTCCTTCAGCCGCCCTGTAGGCCGCTTCCATAAAGTGGAGGTCCGCAACGGCATCAACGGCACGCTCGTCGCCAGCCCTGACTTCACCGCTCAGACAGTTGGCACGACCAGCTTCACGGACGGCGCCGGCCGCACGTGGACGCTGAACGGCGGCACGTCGATCAGCAACAAGCACACCAGGTTCGTCGGCGAGTTCAGCGACTGGCCGGCCGAGTGGTCCGGGCGCGGCGACCTGATCACCGTCGAGGGCGAGGGTGCGGGCATCCTGGAGCGTATGAGCCAGGGCAGCAAGGTCCTGGCATCCACGCTGCGGCGCCGCATCCCCTCCTTCAACCCGATCGCATACTGGCCGATGGAGGAAGGTTCGGACGCCACCAGCGTCTACAGCCCGGTGCCTGGGGTGAAGGCATTCAAGCCGACCGCACTCGACTTCGCCGCCGACGACACCCTGCCCGGCTCGTCCCCGCTGCCAGTTGTGCAGGTCGGCGCGTCATTCGTGGCGCCCGTCCCAGCAACAACGGCGGGCACGTGGCAGGTCGAGCTGGTCTACAACCTGGACGCCATGCCGTCCGCCATGACCACACTGTTTGAGGTGCGCACCACGGGCACCTGCCGCCGGGTGCGGGCCCGCGTGCAGACGAACAACGTCACCCTCGACGGCCTTGACGCCGAAGACAACACCGTTTTCTCCACCTTCTCCACCGCACCGCAGTTCAACGGCGTCTGGAACCGCTTGCAGTTCAAGACGATCCAGACCGGCGGCAGCGTCGAGTACCGCTTGATCTGGATCACCATCGGCGGCACCGGCTTCACCATCGGTCAGACGATCACGGGGGTGCCCGGCTACGTCGTCGACGTGCGCTCCAGCTTCGGAACCGGCCTGGACGGCATGCGCTTTGGCCATCTGAGCGTGTTCCGGGAGGTGACTGACCAGCCCTTCAACTCGGCCGACCAAGCGTTCAACGGCGAAACCGCCGCCGCCCGCATGAGCCGCCTGTGTGAAGAGGAAGGCGTCACCTTCCGCGCGGTCGGCGTGGTGTCGGAGTCGATGCCGATGGGCCCGCAACGGCCGGGCACGCTGCTCGCCCTGCTGCAGCAGTGCGCGGACACGGACGGGGGGATGTTCGGGGAGGAGCGGGATCGGCTCGGACTGCGCTACCGGACTCGTACTTCGCTGTACAACCAGACGCCTGCGCTCACCCTGTCGTACGGGACGAAGGGGCTCGGCCTCGGCAGGCCAGTGGACGACACGTCGACCGTCCGCAACGACATCACCGTCAACCGGGTCGCGGGCGGGTCGGCGCGCGCCGTCCTCGAGGAAGGGCGGCTGTCCGTGCAGGACCCACCGGACGGCGTGGGCCTGTACGACGAAGGCGTCGACCTCAACCTGTTCAGTGACGACCTGACCGAGCCGGCGGCGTTCTGGCGCCTGCACCTGGGCACCTGGGACGAGGCACGCTATCCGTCGCTGACGTTGCGCCTGCACCGGGTGCCAAGCCTGATCCCGACCGTCCTCAACATCACCGAGGGCGATCTGATCCGCATCACCGACCTGCCGGAGTGGTTGCCCCCGGGCCCGATCGACCTGCTCGTGCAGGGCTACGCCGAGCAGATCGGGGTGCGCACGTGGGAGATCGATTTCGTGTGCGCGCCCGCGGGCCCGTACACGGTTGCCGCACTGTCGGATCCGGCGCTGGCGTGGGTGGACACCGACGGCAGCGAACTCGCCTCCGCTGCCACGGCCACGGCCAGCACGATCGACGTCATGGCGACCGACGGCCCGGTGTGGCGGCCGGACCCCCCGGAGACGCCGTTCGACCTGACGATCGGCGGAGAGGAAGTACGGGTCACCGCAGGCGGGCGCCTCATCAACACCAACCCGTTCTTCGACTCCGACATTGCGGGCTGGTCAGCACAGAGCTCAGGCGTCAGCTGGTCGCAGACGGCGGGCCGCGTGCACCCCCAGGCCGTGGGCTCCCTGCAGATCGTCCCGGACGGCGTCGCCGCGAGCGGAGGCGCCACATGCACGCTGACAGCGGCCGGGACGATTCAGCCCGGGGCCACATACATCGCATCCCTATGGGCGTACTCGGCAGGCGGCTGGAGCGACTTGCGGCCCGCCGTGGACTGGTACACGGCAGCGGGCACCTTCATCTCCAGTTCACTCGGGAGCGCCTTCGTCGTGCCAGCAGGCACGTGGACGTTCCTCACCCAGTCGTTCACGGCTCCGGCGACGGCGTCGCGTGCGGTCATGCGGGCCCGGCACGGGGGCACGCCCGCCCCGGCGAACACCTGGTACGCGTGGGCGGTCAGGCTGACCCAGCCCAAGGCGTCCTGGCTTCACGACAGCTTCGGCCGCACCGTGGCCAGTGACTGGGGCACGTCGGAATCCGGGCTCGTCTGGAACCGGGTCGGCGGCGGGCCGGCCAGCGACTACAACGTCGGCTCGGGATACGGGGCGCAGATCCTGTCGACGTTGGACGTGTCTCGGCGTACCGCAGTGACCGCGATCCACCCGGACGCGGACATCTACTGCGACATCACCACCTCGGCACTCGCCACCGGGGACAGCCTGTTCGGTGCGGTGACCGCCCGGATGCTGGACGCGTCGAACATGTACATGGCCCGGCTGGCGTTCACAACCACCAACGGGGTCACGCTGAGCGTCCGCAAGATTATCGCGGACGTGCAAACGCAGCTCGGCGCCGTGGCGCTGCCGATCACGCACGTGGCTGGCCAGTGGGTCAGGGTCCGCTTCCAACTGGCCGGTAGCACGCTGCGCGCCAAGGGCTGGCTGACGTCGGAGCGGGAGCCGTCGCTGTGGCAGATCGAGGTGACGGACAGCGACATCACGGCCGCCAACCAGATCGGTACCCGCTCGATCCGGGCGACGGGTAACACGAACGCGGCCACGGTCGAGATCCGATACGACAACTTCGACGTGGTCAATCCGCAGGTCATGTCCGTTGAGCGGTCCCGCAACGGCGTCGTCAAGGCGCAGGTGTTGGGCGAGGACGTACGGCTCGCCTATCCGGCCCGAGTCGCTCTCTGAGGAAGGGGACGCTGTGCCATATGAGCCGTGGCAGCCGGGGATGCGGATCACCGCGAACCGGCTGCTGTCGATTTCGCCGACCTGGACGGATTGGGTACCGGTGTGGACCACGAGCACGGGCGCGAACACCCCGTCGTTCGGGAACGCCACCATCACCGCCAAGTACGCGCAGTCCGCCCTCACCGTGTGGTTCCGGCTGGAGATCACCTTCGGGACGACCACGAACTTCGGTGGTGGTGGAGCGAGCGACAACTGGCGGTTCAGCCTGCCCATCGCGGCGGCGGCGACGCAGCTGATCGCCGGGTATGGAGAGGCCCAGGACTCGGCCACCGGCGGCACCCCGTCGTCGCTCCGTGTGCCCTTGCGGCCCCGCCTGACGACCACGACGACGCTCGAGCTCGAAACCAGTGGTGGATCCACCGGCTTCGCGGGGGGATACGCGGCGACGCCGACTGGCCTGATCGATGCTGTCAGTCCGTTCACGTGGGCCAACACTGATGCGATCCGCGTGGTCGGCGAGTACGAGGCCGCGGCCTGACCTTGAGGAGGAGCAGGTGGACTACCCGCACGTGGACGTCCGGGCGTACGACGTGACGAACCCGGAGGTGAGCTGCACGGTGCACCTCTCTGTGGCCAACCCGAGTCTGCCGATCCCTGACGTGTCCGAGCAGGACGTCGTGGATGCGGTGAAGGCGGTGTTCACGCAGCAGCCGAACATCGCGGTGACCGCGCACCGGTACGAGGTCACCGCTTCGCCAGTCTGATCTCGCCTGTCCCGTAGCTGCCCCGTGCCGTCCGGCCGGGGCTTTCTCTATGCCCCAGGGAGGGCACGTGCCACAGCAACAGCCGTCCGTGGGACGGATCGTCCACTACGTCAGTCACGGCACGCCAGTCCGAGGGGACGGCACGCAGGCGTTCAAGTCCGAGTGCCGTGCCGCGATCGTCACCGAAGTCGACTCGGCCGACCCGGGCCGCGTGGGTCTGTGCGTGCTGAACCCAACAGGCCAGTTCTTCCACCCGCTCGCGGCCGGTGGCTGCTCGTACGACGAGGGCGGCGAGACACCCGGGGCGGCGGACTGCCCCAACCCCGAGCGGCACGGTCAGCCGTTCCGCTACTGCGCCTGCGGCTGGATGGAGGCCGCGCTCAAGGGCGGCACATGGCACTGGCCGGAGCGTGTGTGATGGCCACCCCGATGACTCCCGCCGAGTTCGCCGCCGCTCTCCGCAACGAGGGCGCCACCGTCGTCGAAGTCGGCGACTGGCCCAACCACAACCGCAACAGCAAGGGCCCCTGGGGGCCCGTGCACGGCGTGATGATCCACCACACCGTCACCTCCGGCTCAGCCCGCACCGTCGACATCTGCCGCAACGGCTACAGCGGCCTGCCTGGTCCGCTGTGCCACGGCGTCATCACCAAGGACGGCCGCGTCCACCTCGTCGGCTATGGCCGCGCCAACCACGCCGGCCTCGGCGACCCGGACGTCCTGGCCGCGGTCATCGCCGAGCGGACGCCGCCCCTCGACAACGAAGCCTCCGTCGACGGGAATCGGCACTTCTACGGCTTCGAGTGCGAGAATTTCGGCGACGGTCACGACCCGTGGCCCGATATCCAGCTCCTCGCGATCGAGCGGGTGGCCGCAGCGATCTGCCGGCACCACGGCTGGAGCCCCCTGTCGGTGATCCGGCACATGGACTGGCAGCCGGGCAAGTCCGACCCGCGCGGGATCGACTGGGAGGCGATGCAGGCACGCATCGGGAAGAGGCTCACCACGACGGCGACCGCTCCGGCCAAGCCGAAGCCGCTGCCGAAGCCCACGAAGCCCACGGTCGACCTGTCGAGGCTCGTTGCTGCGGCAAGGTCGGACCCGAAGGCGAAGGGCACCCCGGTCACCTACCCGGGCGTCAAGGTCGTCGAGGCCGCCCTCGTGGACGCCGGCCTGCTCGAAAAGCCCCGCCTGGACGGGCACTTCGGTTCCGCGACGGTCGACGCGTACGCGCGGTGGCAGCGGCGCCTCGGCTACTCGGGGACAGCCGCCGACGGCATCCCCGGCAAGACCTCCCTCACCCGCCTCGGCAAGAAGTACGGCTTCAACGTCGTCGCCTGATCGAAAGGAACCCCACCATGCGTGTCTTCGGTAGAGAGCCCGTCGCGATCCTCGCGTTCATCGCCGTCGCCCTGAAGCTCAGCTCGGCCTACGGCTGGAACGTGTCCGCGGAGGACCAGGCCGCCATCATGGCCGTCCTGTCCTGCGCCGTCGCGGTCGCCGAGGCGTTCATCCTCAAGACCGGTGCCGCCTTCGCCGCGATCGTGAACCTCGGCCACGCGGGCATCGCGCTCTTCATGGCCTTCGGGCTCAACATGACCGCCGAGCAGCAGGCCTTGTGGATGCTCTTCATCGAGGGTGCCGTCGCGTTCTTCGTCCGCCGCGAGGTGACCGCGCCCGTGGCCCAGCTGCGGATCGAGCAGACGAGCCCGATGGACCGCGGTTCGCACGCCAAGGCAGCCTGACCTGCCCCATGAGCGCGTCGGGGAAGGGGTGGTGGCGTGGACGCGGCCATGGTGACGGCGATCGCAGCTCTGATCGGCGGTCCCGTGGCCGCGTTGGGCGTCATGTACGGCAGCCGCGGCGCGAACAGGGCAGCCCAGGAGGGCAACGCGGTGACCGGATTCAGCAGCCTGACGAACGAGCTCCAGGAGGAACGCAAGGAGCTGAAGCAGGAGATCGCCACGGCGCGCGCCGAACTGGCCGCGGAGAAGCTGGAGACGGCGCGCCTACGCCTTCTCGTGCAGCAGCTCGGGGGCACGCCATGACCCGAACCCAGATGGTGCTGTACGACAACCGTCGTCTACTGCTGCTCGTGGCAATCCTGCTGACGCTCGGCGGCGGCGTCGCCCTGTCGCTGCTTCTCATCCACCGCGAGGCGGACGCCCGCCAGGACGTCGCGGTGAAGGCCCAGCAGATCGCCGAGGAGGCGGACCTACGGGGCAAGGCAGTGTCCACCCTGGCGGGCGACGTGCGGGCCTTGCGGGAGCAGCTGAAGGCGGCTGGAGAGACTCCGGTGGCGCCGGATCCGACGACGGCCGTGGACGATCTCCCGGAACGGGCGGAGGTGCCGGTGCCGATCCCCGGTCCGCGGGGCGTGCAGGGCGAGAAAGGCGAGCGGGGGGAGCCTGGCGCTTCAGGCGCGCCAGGGAAGGACGGCGAGGACGGGACCGACGGCGCCCCCGGGGAGACCGGGGCAACGGGCCCTCAGGGTGAGACCGGTCCGATGGGGCCTGCTGGCCCTCAAGGCGAACGCGGCCCCCAGGGCGAGCAGGGCGAGCAGGGCCCGCCGGGGCCGCCCGGACAGTCGTGTCCAGAGGGCTACTCGTGGCAGACGCCGAGCTATGACCCCTACGCGCGGGTGTGTAGGCAGGACGGTGCGCCGCAGCCGGAGGAGCCTGGGAACCGGCAGGGGCAGGGGGTGTTGTCGGCTGGGCTGGATCCGCAGCGTAGGCAGTACGCGTAGTTGGTGGTGAGTGGTGTGCCCCCGTCGCTGCCCTTCGGGGCGGCGGCGGGGGCCATTTCGTCATGCCGCCTTCACGACCTCGGCCCGCATCGCCGCCACCCACTCATCCCGCAACTGGTCGTACAACGCCCGCTCCGCCTGCGTCCACTGCCTGCCCTGCGCGCCCCGGACGACGGCGCGGATCGCCTCGTTCACGACCGCAGCAGACCGCACGAGGCCAGGGCCGGAAGGGTTGGGGGACATGCCCTCAGCCTAGCGAGCCAGCCCCCGAATCACTCATGCCGACCGCGGACGCTGCGCGATCCGCCCGGCCGCGTCCAGCGCCAGATGCCACGGGTACTCGCGCGGTTTCCCCTGGCCCGGCTGGTTCGGCACGAACCCACCCTCGCCGTACAGCACGTCCACACCCATCTCACGCAGCTCGACGACGCTCCGCTCGAACTGCCGGTGCTGCACATAGGCTGCGTTCACGCACGGCATCGTCACCATCGGGATGCCCTTGCCGATCCCCTCGGCGACGACCCCGACGACGAAGTCCCGGGTGATACCGAGCGCCCACGCGTTCACCGTGTTGAAGGTGGCCGGCGCCACCAGGATCACGTCCGCCTTCGGCCAAACATCGGGCTCGCCCGGCAGCTTGTACTCCGACCGCACCGGGTGCCCGGTCAGCCGCTCAAGCTCGACCAGCTGGCCGCCGAGCCAGCGCGCCGCGGTCGGCGTCAACCCGAGGCACACATCGAAGCCGCGCTGTTGCGCGTCCTCGATCACCTTCGCCACGTCGAAGACTGGGGGCGCGGCCGAGCCGAACAGATACAGGACACGAGAAGTCGTCATGCCCGTATCCGATCACATGCAACCGCCCCCGCTCCGGGCGGAGTCGAGGGCGGACGCCTGCACTCGCGACCGTCCCGCGAGTACCGTTCCAAGTGGCTGCAAGGAACGAGGAGACCAGTATGCCCAACCTCGACGACGACCACACCGGTACCCGCATCAGGGAACAGCGGAAGCTGGCCAGGCTCACACAGCGCGAGCTCGCCGACCGCATCCCCTACTCATACAGCCTGCTCAACTCCGTGGAATGCGGCCTACGCCCGGCAACCAGTGACTTCGTCGCCGCGGTCGCGCACGCCCTGAAGGTCGACGTCACCATCCTCACGGGACAGCCCTACGTGACCGAATTGCAGCGCGACCGGCTCGCCGAACTGGTCCGCCCCATCCGTGAAGCTCTCGACCTGTACGACCTTGGAGTGAATCCGGACCTGCCCGCCCGGCCGGCGGCCGAACTCATCCAGGAGGCGGACAGACTGTGCGCCGAAGTGCGGGCCACGCACCTACGCAACGCCGCCCGCGCGCTGCCCGGGACGATCGCCGAGCTCACCCACACCGCATGGGCGACCCCGTCGACGAAGCTGTGGCAGGCGCTCGCCTCCACGTACCGCACCGCCCACGACATCACCGTCAAACTCGGCTACTACGACCTCTCGGCCGTGGCCCTGGACCGCATGGCGTGGGCTGCAGAGCGCGCCTCGGACCCGTGCCTCGGCGCGGTACGCCAGTACATGCGGGCCTTGGTGTACTTCCGCGAGGGCGAATACACCATCGGCCAGCGCCTCATCGCCTCCGGCCACGGCATCGTCGGCGCCGCCGACCCCACCCGCGAGGCCCTTGCCGTCACCGGCCAACTCCACCTCGGTGCGTCCGTCATCGCCGCCCGGGCCAGGCAGACGGGCACCGTGGTCAGCCACATCTCCGAGGCCCGGCAGATCGCCAAGAGGATCGGGGACGCCTCCGACATCCACTGGCTCAGCTTCGGCCCGACCAACGTCGCCTTGCACCGGATGTCGGCGGCCGTGGAGATGCGGCACTACGACGCCGCGCTGAAGCAGTCCCGCCGGATCGCGCTCCCGTCGGCGCTCGCCACGTCGCGGCGCGCCCACTTCTTCATCGACCGGGCACGCACAGAGATGGAGACCGGGCACACCGAGGCCGCCCTGCGGTCGCTTGTCGATGCCCGCCATGCGGCGCCGGAGCAGACCCGCTATCACCCCGGGGCCCGCGAGACGATCAGTGGCCTGGTGCACCTCGCCCGCCGGACCCCGGACACGCTCAACCACATGGCTGCTTGGATCGGCCTGTAGGCGCGCCTACAACGCCTACAGATCTGTAGGCGTTGCGCCCTTCCTCAACTCCTACGGTCACACATGTGAGACGGACCACATGCGACCGGGGAGGCACGCGATGATCAGCGACCACAGCAATCAAGCCCCAGGGCTCGTTGAGGCGCTGGAACTCCTGCCCCTCCCTAAGACATCGGGCCTGTCGGACGCGCAGCGCCGTGGCGTCAACTGCGTGTGGTGCGGCATCGTCCTTAACGCCGAGACCGCCCGAAACCTCGGCGAGCGCCCCGCACCCACCGGTGGCTCCATGTTCCCCCGCGGATGCGCCAACTGTGCCCGCTCCAATGCAGTCCGGGTCTACAACGGGCACTCCCGGACCTGCGAGCAGTGCGTGGACGACCCCACCCTGTGCGACACCCGGCGCGCCCTGCGCCGCCTCGCCCTGGATGGACGCCGATGACCTCCGAGCTCACGCCGGTACAGGAAGCGCTGATCGCGCTCGGCAACCACTGCGTCACCTGCCCAACGTGCAAGCCACGCTGGGAGGGCGACACGCCTGTGCACCAGCCGTGCCCGGACGCCAACCAGCTCTACGAGCAGTGGCGGCAGTCGCTCAAGACGGAGGCCCGCCCATGATCTGCGGACGCTGCGACCAGCCGATCCGGCCCGGCGAGCAGTACACCAAGCACAGCAACCCGGGTGCCTCCGGCGGGGGTGACACCGTCTATCGGCACGTCGAGCTGTGCAAGCGGGTGCCGATCCAGACGACGCAGGCGTCGATACGCCACTGAAGCCCCCGGCACCGATCGTCCGCCGTACCGGTGCCGGGATGACGCGGCTGCCACGTCCCCCGCGGGGTGGCCGCACCGGGCCCGCCGCTGTGCGTCTCCCCTGGCGCCGGCGGCGGGTCACCTATCGGACGAGATCAGAGAGCGGAATGTCGAGCGCGTGAGCGATGAGCACCAGATGGTCGATGAGCGTCGCATACGCACCCTGCTCGATCCGGTTGATGGTCTTCCGGTCGAGGTCGGTCAGCTCGCCGAGCTGCTCCTGACTCAGCTTCTTCGCCGTCCTCGCGGCGCGGACGTTGTCCCCGATCTCACGGCGGCGGGCAAGGACCCAGTCGGGCAGCGGATCGGATGGCACCCGTACACGCTCGCGGCCGGGATGATCATTGTCTGTACCATGGTTGGTACATTGCGAGAGCGATTTCTGCCGCGAACGCAAGGCCTGTTCTAATAAAACACCCGTTCGAGTGATGTGATCGTTGCCCCATTGCCTAACGGCGAGGCCGGACCAACGATTTACATGCACCCCCCACGGGTCCGCACCCAGCACACCCACAGGTAGAACCACATGACCGATGAGCAGGCCCGCCCCGACCCGGGACCCCTCACCGACCTGCAACGCACCCGCATTGACTTCGCCCGCCGGGACTACGAATATGCCCGTTCTGAAGACCTCGGCCAACTGGACGCCGCGGGTCTCATCCTCCTCGTCGAGAAGCTGCGCGGGCGGCTGGGCGACGTGCTGGATCTCCTCGACGAAGTCAACCCCAACTGATCGCCCCTAGCCGCTGACGCGGCGTTCGTCGGGCCCGCCGCTACCCCCGTGCGGCGGGCCCGACCTGCGACCGGGCGACGCCACCAATGCCGTGTCTAAGCGACACTGTCCCCCGAAGGCGGCGTACGCCCGGCCGCTTCCCCCGGCGCCGGACTGTGGACTTGTCGCGTCTGCGCGCGTCAGCGGAAGCGCGCTGTCACCAGCACATGACCGCTGTCTCCCCCGACCCCCAGCTGGAGTACAGACGCACCCGGACGACATAGCGGCGGCCCTTGACGAGGCGGGCCTTGACGGTGGCGTTGTGCGGGGTGCCGCCGTCGTCCTGGGCGGTGAGGAAGCGGGGTTCGCCGTCCCGCTCCTCGAAGACCACGACGACCGCGTCGCCGTCCCCGAACGTGCCCACCGTGTACTCGCGGGTCTCCGGCGGCTCGACGACGAAGTCGGCCTGCTCGGCCGGCCCGAGCCGCAGCGGCACCGAACGGAACGGCACCAGCTCCCGCGGCCCCGCCGTCTCGGCCGGCGGGTACCAGCGGCGGACGAACTCCTTGTCGGCCCGGGACAGGACACCCGGCGGGTTCAGGCCCGCCCGGAACTGCTCCGGCTCCAGGATCAGCCCGGCCGCGAACGGGTACTCCATGATCGAGTGCGGGTCCCAGACCGAGCCGTTGACCTCGTCCGGACCGAGCTTGCGCAGGATGTTGAAGAACGTCTTGTCCCGGCTCCAGAAGTTCGGCGGGCCCGCCAGATCGGCGTACACGGCCTCGTCGTCCCAGTGGATGCCGGCGAACGGGCTCTGGTGCTCGTGCAGCATGCCGAGCGCGTGCCCGATCTCGTGCAGGGCCGTTCCGCGCTCCCCGGGCACGGTCAGGTCCCAGCCGAAGTTCATCGTGCGGTCGTTCAGGCCGACCTGGAGCGCGTCCTTGCCGACGGTCGACCAGGAGCCGTCGCCGCGCTGGAACCCGATGCGCAGCTCGGCCTCCGACCGGTCGCCCACCTCCACGAACGACAGCCCGATACCGAGGCCGCGCCACTCCTCGAAGCACTCCCGCACGACGTCCCGCTGTTCCTTGCCGCCGACCCACGACACCGGCCGGACGTGCCCGGTCTCCGGGTCCGGGATCGCGGAGCCGTCGGAGTCCCGGTCGAAGAAGTAGTAGTGCAGCACGGTGCCGTTGACCCACATCCGGTGACCGCTGATGAGCGCACTGAGCCGCTCGGCGGCCAGCCCCGGTGCGAAAACGGGGGCCGACGCCTGCGCGAGGGAGCAGTAGCGTGCGGTCATGCGAACAGGGTGCCGTCGGCCCGGCGCGGGCGCCTGAGTCGGGGGCTACTCAAGTACCTGTGTATCAAGTGTGAGTCACCGCGCTCTTGTTGCCGTGATGAGGTTCGAACGGGACGCGAAGACACTGGAACTGCCCTGGCCGTTCACCGGTCGGAAGAACGAACTCGAACTGGTCCGCGGGTCCTTGACCGCAGGCCGCCATGGAATCGTGATCACCGGTCCGGCGGGCTGCGGCAAGACCCGGCTCGTCACCGAGGCCGTCCGCGGCACCGACTGCGCCAGGGTGGCCGGCACCCCCGAGACCCGTGGGATCCGCTTCGCCGCGTTCGCCCATCACGTCCCCGAGACCGCCTCCCTGCACGCCGCGCTCCAGCACATGTCCGGCGTACGGCTGCTGCTGGTGGACGACGCGCACCTGCTGGACGACGCCTCCGCCGCCCTGGTCCATCAACTGGCCGTGCACGGACGCACCCGTCTCCTGGTCGTCACCACCGACGGCGCCCCCGTCCCGGGCGCGATCTCCCGCCTGTGGACCGGCGAACTCCTGCCCCGCCTCACCCTGGAGCCGCTGCCCCGCGAGGAGACCGGCCGGCTCCTGGCGGGCGCAGCCGCGGGCGAGGCCCTCGAGCCGCTCACCGTGAACCGGCTGCACCGCCTGTGCCAGGGCGACCTGCGGCTGCTGCGCGACCTGGTGGACGCGGTACGCGAGCGCGGGCTGCTGACCCGCGTCCCGGACTCGGACGAGTGGGCATGGCGCGGCCCCGTACCGGTCACCCCGGCCGTACGGGAGCGCACCGCGCGGGTCCTCGACCGCACCGGCCCCGAAGAGCGCGAGACCCTCGACCGCCTCGCCTTCGCCGAGCCGTTGCCGCTGGACCCGGAGCTGGACCGACTCGATCTGCGCGCCCTCGAACAACTGGAGGCCGACGCCCTGGTCCGCGTGGACGACCGGGGCGCCGTCCGCCTCGCCCACCCCCTGCACGGCCCGGTGCTGCGGGCCGCGGCCGGCAGGCTGCGGGCGAGGCGGCTGTCCCTGCGCCGGCCTTCGGCCGGAGGGACTCCCGTACCGCTTCGCTCGCCGGACCGGTGCGGCCCCGCCCTCGACGCCGAACGCGCCGAGCTGAGCCGCCGCATCCGGCAGGCGGACGTACGCGCCACGCCGACGCCCGTGGGGGAGTGGCTGGTCGCGGAGGGCGCCCCGATGCCGCCGCGATACGCGGCCGTACGCGCCCGGTTCGCGCGGCTGCGCGGAGAGCTGCGCGAGGCCGCGGCGTGGGCGAGGGAGGGGCTGCGGGACGGCACCGACGATCACTCCTGCCGTCTCGAACTGGCCCTCGCCGCAGTGCAGTCGGGCGACACGCCGACTGCGCACAAGATCCTGGGTGGCCGCTCCCACGGGGGTGGGGCGGTCACCCGGCCGGCAACGGCCCGCAACGCCGCCGACGGGGCTGTCGAGGCGCTCACCGGCGATCCGTACGACGCGTACGACGCCGTCCGCCGTGGCACCCCCGAGCTTGCCGAGGGCCGCCTCACGGGCGTCTTCGCCGCGCACGCCGTCGCGCTCGCCCAGGGCGACGGTCCCGCGCTCGACCGGGTGGCCGAACAGCTTCAGGAGCGCGGCTTCCTGCTCTTCGCCGCCGAGGCGCACGCCCAGGCCGTACGGGCCCACCGCGACCCGCGCGCCGCCCGCACCGCACGCACGCGTGCCGTCGCCCTGGCCCGCCGCTGCCAGGGCGCCCGCACCCCGGCACTGTCCGGGCTGGCCCTGGGCGAGTTGACCGCCCGGCAACGGCAGATCGTCACGCTGGCGGCAGCGGGACTGAGCAACCGGCAGATCGCCGAGAAACTCACCCTCTCCGTCCGCACGGTCGGCAACCACCTGTACAGCGCCTACACCCGCCTCGGCGCCGGCGACCGCGGCGCCCTGCCGTGGCTGGTAGAGCTGCCGGACACGCAGTCGGCGTAAGGGAGTTGACCAGACCGGGGCCCACCACACCGCACCCCGACCTGTCGATCGATCAGGCCGCTCCGAACGCCGAGAACGCCCACCCCGTCGCCTGATGCAGCGCGTCGCCCGGCAGCGCCGCCCGCGCGTCGCGCAGCGCCTGTGCCAGGGAGAGCCCCTCGCTCAGCCCCTTGTGCAGGGCCAGCATCAGGGGGACCACCGCGGCGTCGTTGACGGGTGCCGTGCACGCCACCACCCCCGCCGTGCCCAGCGGCAGCAGCGCGGTGACCAGGCCGAGCAGCTCGTCGGCGCCGACAGAGGCGAAGCGGGCGGTGTCGCAGCAGGAGAGGATGATCCGGTACGGGCTGCGGTCCAGGCGTTCGAAGTCGTGGACGATCAGCGGCCCGTCGGCCATCCGCAGCGACGAGAACAGGGGGCTGTCCGCGCGGAACGTGCCGTGGGCCGCGATATGGGCCAGCGCGGCGCCGTCCAGCTCCTCCAGCACGCGCGGCACGCGCGCGTCGGCGTGCTCCAGGACGACCGCACCGCCGTACCGGCAGGCCAGATGGGGCACCTCCGCGCCGCCCGTCGCCAACCCCGGCCCCCGCACCAGCACATGGCGCCCGCCGGGCGGCGGCTCGGTCTCCCGGGCGCGCAGCCAGCCGCTCGCCGACGGCGACACGCTGAGCACCCGCTCCCGCAGCGACGGCAGCAGTGCCCACGGCACCCGGTGCAGCCGGGCCGGCGGTACGACCACGACGGGGCCGTCGCCCAGATGCGCCGCGGCCGGACCGAGCAGCAACTCCTCCAGGCGCCGGCCCGCGGCCTCCACCACCGGCAGCCGCCCCTCCGCACCCGGATGCGCCAGCCGCCGCAGCCCCGCCTGGACGTGCTCGGCCTCGGTCTCCGCCTCCGCCAGCAGCCCGGCCTCGAACCGGCGCACCCGCCCCTGCCCGCACAGCAGCACCTGAACCCGCCCGTCCAGCACGGCGAGTTCGGCCAGCCGTACGTCGTCGCCCAGCCGCTGCAGCAGCCGGCCCGGGTCGAAGCGGTAGCCGTCACCGGGCGTCTCGCCGCGCAGGTGCAGCGTCCGGGACCGGATCTCCCGCTCCAGGCGCCGCTGTTCGCGCTCCAGCGCCGGAACGGGCCGGGCCTCCATACGGGCGGCCTCCGCGCGGGCCGCGATCTCCCGGAACGCGGTCAGGTCGCTCTGCAGCTCCGGGTCGGCCGGCGGCCTGGTCGGCGGCGTCGACAGCGCGGTGGCCCGCCAGCGCTCGCTCCACACCAGCAGCCGCCGGGGGCTGCCTGAGTCGAGGCTGGCCTGCTGGGCCAGCGCCGCGAGTTCCGCGCCCTGCGCGGTGGCACGGGCCCTGAGCTCCGAGGCGCCGAGTGTCATACGGTGGTCGTCGAGTACGTCGAGGCCGCGCCGGCAGGCCTCCAGGACGCCCCGCCCCGACCCTGCCGCCCGGGCCCGCAGCGCCTGCGCCGCCCAGCCTGTCATCCGCGCCAGCGGCGGCCCGCTGCGCCTGCTGCGGGCGGCGACCGCCAGATGCCGCTCGGCATCGGTCCGCCAGCCCAGGCCGAGCGCGATCCGGCCCGCCAGCAGCGAGGCCTCCGGCGCGGCCGGCGCGCCGAAGAAGGCCAGCCGCTCCGCGACCGCGGCCGCGTCGGCCACCAGCCGCCCCGAACTGCGCCCGGCGGCGACCCGCGCCTCGATCAGCACCAGCCGGGCGTGCGACTCCCACCAGCTGCGCCGCTGCCCCGCGAACAGCCGTACGGCCATGTCCGCACGCGCGATAGCGGTGTGCGCGTCGCCCGCCGACAACGCGGCACGCGCGGCGGCCAGCAGCAGCTCGGCCTTGCGGGTGGACTGGCCGCCGATGCCGTCGAGCACGGCGATGGCCGCGTCGGCCTCGGCCAGCGCCTCCGGGGCCAGCCCGGCGGCCATCAGCACCTCGCAGCGGCGGATGTTGAGCATGAAGGTCGGCGTGCCGAGCTTGGCGTACCGCTCCTCGGCCTCGTCGAGCAGCCGAAGCGCCGCCGGTATGTCGCCCGACCGGAACGCCGCGAGACCCCGGCTCTCCACCGCGTCGGCCTTGTCGTGCTCCTGGCCCGTGGTGTCCCAGAGCGCCTCGGCCGCGGTGAAGTCGGCGTCCGCGCGGTCCACGGCGCCCACCGCCAGATGCACGGTCGCCCGCAGCGTCAGTGCCCGCGCCGTCCAGATGACGTCGTCCACCTGCCGCAGCACGGGTATCGACCTGCGCACGTCCTCCAGCGCCTCGCGGTGGTGGCCCAGGACCCAGCGGGCGTAGGCCCGGCGGTACAGCACCCGTGCGCGCGTGTGTCCGCTCCCGCGCGCGACCCCGCGCTCCAGCGCGGCCAGCCCCTGCTGAGTGCGCCCCGCGTGCACCAATGCGACCCCGAGCGCCGCCAGGGCGTCCGCCTCCCGGTCGGCCGAATCCGCGCGTGCCGCGAGATCCCGGGCACGCCGCAGGTGATGGAGGGCGATGCGCATGTCGCCCCAGTCCCGCTGCCAGATGCCGATCACCTGGTGGGCGACGGAGGCGTGCAACGGCGACGGATCGGCGTCGAGCACCCCTTCCGCCCTCGCCAGCGCGTCGTTCGGGGCGGCGAACACCATCGGCAGCAGTTCGAGAACCGAGTCGCTTCCCGCTGTCACTCAACGGATGGTAGTTGCCGCGGAACCGTGCCACACGGGTTTGGCGCTGTATCAATGAGCGACCGCACGGCTCTGACTGACGATAGTCGCCTCAGGGGGAGGACACGCCATGGCACCACAGCGCTTCCGTGAGCAGTTCGAGCAGATCCAGCGCACCATGCCCGACGTACCGCTCGCGATGGGACCGGACGACTCCGCCGAGTTCATCTACGAGAAGGGCTACGTGCTGGTCCGCGACGGCGAGGACGCCGCCCTCGTCGAGGACACCGTCCGGGCCCACTTCACCGCCGAACCGGACCTGGTGCAGGACCACGTGCGCCGCGCGAGCCCGCAGACCAACCGCTCGGGCATCACCCGCATCCAGGTCGGCGACCCCGGCGAGGGCGACCGGGGCGGCGACCGTCCCGTCGCACACGCGCTGCGCGCCCTGCGGGAGACGGAGGGCCGGGCCGGCCGCCGGCTGGTCAGCCGCAACCACCTGGTGTCGATCGCGGTCAACTCCTGTCCCGGCGACGAGCCCGTGCCGGTCGCGCAGGCCGAGGGGCTCAACCCCGCGGTGGCCGAGGGTGCCTACGACGCGGAGACCGCCGTCGGCGTCCTCGTCATCGACACCGGCCTCATGCACGACTTCCGGTCCGCGCCGCTGCTCGCCCACACCGACGGCGACGCGCAGCTCAAGGAGTGCGACGACCAGGGCGTCCTCCAGCAGTACGTCGGCCACGGCACGTTCATCGCCGGGCTCGTCGCCGCCGTCGCCCCCAACACGAACGTCACGGTCCGCAACTCCCTGAACGACGCGGGCGCCATCCTGGAGTCCGAGTTCGGCGAGAAGCTCTTCGAGGCCGTCGACGCGGGCGGCTGGCCCGACATCCTCAGCCTCTCCGCCGGCACCTCCAACGGCCGCACCGACGGACTGCTCGGCATCGAGGCCTTCATGCAGGAGCTGCGCGAGCAGCGCACCCTGCTCGTCGCGGCGGCCGGCAACAACGGCAGCGCCACGCCCTTCTGGCCCGCCGCCTACGCCGACCTGCCCGAATACCAGGACGCCGTGCTCTCGGTCGGCGCGCTGCGCAGCGACGGCGAGTTCGGCGCCTGCTTCAGCAACCACGGCGCCTGGGTGAAGGCGTACGCGCCCGGCGAGCGGCTCACCAGCGTCCTCACCGGCTTCGACGCGCCCGTGCCGTACATCTACCAGCACTCCACCTACGACGCCTGCCGCTACGGCTTCGGCTACTCCTGCACCTGCCAGTCCCCGCGCCACACCGGCGTGTTGAGCGAGGAGGGCGGCAGTGGTGGCACCAAGCCCGACCAGGTGATGTTCGAAGGGTTCGCGCACTGGAGCGGCACCTCGTTCGCCACGCCCGTCGTCGCCGGGATGATCGCCGCGCACATGACCGCGCAGCAGGAGTCCGACCCGCGTGTCGCCCGGTACAAGATGCTCGCGGCGAACTCCGGGTACGCGGAGGTGCGCGGGGCGCACGTGCCGGCACTCCGCCCCCCGACCTGGCGCCCTGTCCCCGTCATGCAGCCGGCTCCTCGGTCATGAGGGTCGGAACCGTCCCCTCCGCGGCGTACGATGACTTGCCGTACACGAGGGGTGGGGCTGTGGACCGAGCAGATGTCGGCGCGCTGGTCCAGTCCGCCGTTGACGGCGACGCGGCGGCCTGGAAGGCGCTCGTGGAGGGGCTGAGCCCACTGGTGTGGTCCGTCGTGCGCGCGCACCGGCTCAACGACGCCGACGCCCACGAGGTGTACCAGACCGTCTGGTTCCGCTTCGCCCAGCACCTCGGGCGCATCCGTGAACCCGAGAAGGCCGGGTCCTGGCTCGCGAGCACCGCACGGCACGAGTGTCTGAAGGTGCTCAAGAGCTTAAGGCGACTGACCGTGACGAGCGATCCCCAGCTGCTCGACCGGGTCAGCGAGGACCGTACGCCCGAGCAGTCGCTCCTGGACTCGGAGGAGGCGGCCATCGAGTCCGAACGCATCCGCTGGATGTGGCAGGAGTTCGAGGAACTCGGCGAGCGCTGCCGCCAGTTGCTGCGCGTCCTGATGGCCTCGCCACCGCCCAGCTACCAGGAGGTGTCCGCCGCACTGGGCATCGCCGTGGGCAGCATCGGACCGCTGCGCCAGCGCTGTCTGCGCCGCCTGAGGGCCCGACTCGACGCACGGGGAGCGCTGTGAACGACGACATGCACGACGAAGTGACGGGCGAGCAGCCCCTCGGTGATGACGGGCCTCTCGGTGACGACGGGCCTCTCGGTAACGACGGGTTCGACGTCGAGTTGCTGGAGGAGGAACTCCGGCAGGCCGCCGCCATTCTGGACCCCGTGCCGGTCCAGCTGCGGCAGATCGCCGTCGAGGCGTTCGCGCTGCACGATCTCGACGCCCGTATCGCGGAGTTGACGTTCGACTCGGTCGTGGACGCCATTCCGGTCAGGGGAGCGACGGACGTACCGCGGATGCTGACCTTCCGCGCAGGCGAGGTGACCGTCGACGTGGAGGTGACCGCGCAGGGGCTGATGGGGCAGGTGCTGCCCCCGCAGCAGGCGCGGATCGAGGTGCTCGGCGGCCCGCAGACGACCACCCCGGTCGTGGCCGACGACATGGGCCGCTTCACCAGCGACGCACCGCCCAGCGGCCCCTTCGCCCTGCGGCTGCGAACCGGCGGGGAGGTCGTGGTGACGGAGTGGCTGCGGGCCTGAGCCGTCGGGTCAGCGTGCGGCGGCGTCCACCAGCGCCGCCAACGCCTGCGCGAGCCGGGTGAGTCCGGGACCGGCCGGACCGCCCGGCTCCGTCATGTACGTGTCCCTGCGGATCTCGATCATCAGGGCGCTGACGCGGGGCTCGCTGCCGTAGAACTCCAGCGGCACATACGTACCGCTGAACGGACTGTCGAGCCCCGTCTCCCCGCACACGGCGAACGCCTCCCGGGCCGCGGCGAGCAGATCCGGCGGCGTGTGGAAGGAGTCGGTGCCCAGGCAGATCGGCGGCCTCGGGCCTTCGCCGTGCAGTTCGTAGGGGAGTGGGGCGGTCGGATAGGAGTGGACGTCGATGATCACGGCCCGACCCGCGACGGCGAGCCGCTCGGCCACGGCGTCCGTCATGGCCTGCGCGTACGGCCGGAAGTACCGCTCGACGAGCGGCTCGGGGTCGCTTTCCGCGGGCCGCAGCGGCTCCTTGTGCGTGGTCCGCGTGTACACGGCCCCCATGCCCACGGCGAGCATCTCCTCCCGCTCGTCCGGGAACCGCTCCGGATCGACGACCAGGCGGGACAGCCGGTTGACGAACCGCCACGGCGTGATCTCCGCAGCCTCGGCCGCCGCCTCCGCGAGCTCCGCCGTGTGCGCGTCCACGATGTGGTCCAGCTCTCGCTCCAACGCGCGGTCGTCCAGCACGATCCCCGCGCGCACCTCGGGCGGTACCTCCCGCGCCGAGTGCGGCACATGCAGGATCACCGGCGATCCCTCCGCGCCGGGGAGCAACTCGAACGACGGTACGGCGGAGGTCATGTGGGCTGCTCCCGGGGCGTTGTCAGTGGTGTGGTGCACCATCACAGCATGAACATCAGCAACCGGCAGGTGACCGCACATCCGTTCCTCAAGGCGCTTTACGAGGACGGCTATTACCCCGACCCTGCGGTGGACCGGGGCAAGGGGATACTGCTGCGGCTGTGCGAGCGCATCGAGGCGGAGCGGCCCGCGGACCTTGCCGCGCTGTACGTCCTGACCCAGGCCGCCACCGACGAGTTCAACGACCTGCAGGACGACGACTTCGACATCGAGACCGTGGCCCGCGAGGAGATAGCCGAGGACTTCTGGTTCGTGGCCAACGCCTACGGCTTCGCGGACGCGGATGTGGAGGAACTGATCGCTACAAGGGACTGGTGACACAGGTGACCGTGCACGAGCTCTCCCGGACCGACGCCCGCCGCATCGCCGTGCGCGCCCAACTGCTGGACGCCTCGAAGCCGACCGGGCTGCTGGAGGTCGTACGGCACCTGACGTTGCTGCAGATCGACCCGACCGCCGCCATCGCGCCCAACGCCGACCTTGTGGCATGGAGCCGGCTCGGGTCTTCCGGGTACGCACCGGCCGACCTGACCGCCGCCCTGGCCGGCCGGACGCTGCTGGAGCTGCAGGCGATGATCCGGCCCGCCGAGGATCTCGCGCTGTACCGCGCCGAGATGGCCGAGTGGCCGGAGCGGGGGACGCCGTCGTCCTGGCGCGAGTATCACCGCAAGTGGGTCGGCGCCAACGATGCCTGCCGCCGGGACATCCTCGACCGGCTCGGCGCCGCAGGGCCGTTGCCCTCCCGCGAGCTTCCCGACACCTGCGAGCTGCCGTGGAAGTCCAGCGGCTGGACCAACAACCGCAATGTCACCAAGCTGCTGGAGCTCATGGTGCAGCGCGGTGAGGTCGCTGTCGCGGGACGCAGTGGCGGGGACCGGCTGTGGGACCTGGCCGAGCGCGTCTACCCCGACGTCCCCGCGGTCCCCGTCGCGGAGGCACTGCGCCTCCGGGACGAGCGACGGCTGCGGGCGTTGGGCATCGCCCGCGCGCGGGGGCCGGAGTGCCAGGTCGAGCCGGCGGACGTGGGGGAGGCCGGTGAGCCGGCCGTCGTCGAGGGGGTGCGGGGTGAGTGGCGTGTCGATCCGGCCCAGGTGGGGCAGCCGTTCGCGGGGCGGGCCGCTCTGCTGTCGCCCTTCGACCGGCTGATCCACGACCGGAAGCGGACCACCGAACTCTTCGGCTTCGACTATCAGTTGGAGATGTACAAGCCGGCCGCCAAGCGCCGCTGGGGATACTTCGCACTGCCGATCCTGTACGGCGACCAACTGGTGGGCAAGCTCGACGCCACCGCCGACCGCAAGTCGGGGGTGCTGCGGGTGAACGCCGTCCACGAGGATGTGCCGTTCACGAAGACCATGAATGAGGAGATCTGCGGGGAGACCGAGGATCTGGCCCGGTGGCTGGGGGTGGAGCTCGTGCTGTCCGGCTGAGCGGGCGGACACGACTGCGCCCCGGCCGACGTGGTGTCGGCCGGGGCGCAGCCTGGGAGCGGGGTGCGTCAGCTCAGGGACGCGAGCGCCTCGTTCCAGGTGGCCGACGGGCGCATGACCGCGGCGGCCTTGGCCGGGTCGGGCTGGTAGTAGCCACCGATGTCGGCCGGCTGGCCCTGCACGGCGTTCAGCTCGTCGACGATCTTCTGCTCGTTGGCGGTGAGCGTCTCGGCGAGCGGCGCGAAGGCCTTCGCCAGGTCCGCGTCGTCGGTCTGCTTGGCCAGCTCCTGCGCCCAGTACAGGGACAGGTAGAAGTGGCTGCCGCGGTTGTCGATGCCGCCGACGCGACGGGTGGGGGACTTGTCCTCGTTGAGGAAGGTCGCCGTGGCGCGGTCGAGGGTGTCCGCGAGGACCTTCGCGCGGGTGTTGCCGGTGGCGGTCGCGTACTGCTCCAGCGACGGCACCAGCGCGAAGAACTCACCGAGGGAGTCCCATCGCAGGTAGTTCTCCTTGACCAGCTGCTGGACGTGCTTCGGCGCGGAGCCGCCGGCGCCCGTCTCGAACAGGCCGCCGCCCGCCATCAGCGGGACGACCGACAGCATCTTGGCGCTGGTGCCCAGCTCCAGGATCGGGAAGAGGTCCGTCAGGTAGTCGCGCAGCACGTTGCCGGTCGCCGAGATGGTGTTCTCGCCGCGGCGGATGCGCTCCACCGACAGCTTGGTGGCCTCGACCGGCGCGAGGATCCGGATGTCCAGGCCCTCGGTGTCGTGCTCCTGCAGGTACGCGTTGACCTTGGAGATCAGCTGAGCGTCGTGGGCGCGGTTCTCGTCCAGCCAGAACACCGCCGGGTCCCCGGTGGCGCGGGCGCGGGTGACGGCCAGCTTGACCCAGTCGCGGATCGGCGCGTCCTTGGTCTGGCAGGCGCGGAAGATGTCGCCCTCGGAGACCGGCTGCTCGATCACGACGTTGCCGGCCTGGTCGACCAGGCGGACCGTGCCGGCCTTGGCGATCTCGAAGGTCTTGTCGTGGGAGCCGTACTCCTCGGCCTTCTGCGCCATGAGGCCGACGTTCGGGACCGAGCCCATCGTCGACGGGTCGTAGGCGCCGTTGGCGCGGCAGTCCTCGATCACGGCCTGGTAGACACCGGCGTAGGAGGAGTCCGGCAGCACCGCGAGGGTGTCGGCCTCCTGGCCGTCCGGGCCCCACATGTGGCCGGAGGTGCGGATCATGGCCGGCATCGAGGCGTCGACGATCACGTCGGACGGCACGTGCAGGTTGGTGATGCCCTTGTCGGAGTCGACCATCGCCAGGGCGGGACCCTCGGCGAGCTCCGCGTCGAAGGACGCCTTGATCTCGGCGCCGTTCGGCAGCGCGTCCAGGCCCTTGAGGATGCCGCCCAGACCGTCGTTCGGGGACAGACCGGCGGCGGCGAGGGCCGCGCCGTACTGCTCGAAGGTCTTCGGGAAGAAGGCGCGCACCACGTGGCCGAAGACGATCGGGTCGGAGACCTTCATCATCGTGGCCTTGAGGTGCACGGAGAACAGGACGCCCTCCTCCTTGGCGCGGGCGACCTGCGCCTTGAGGAAGTCGTTCAGCGCGGCGACGCGCATCACGGAGGCGTCGACGACCTCGCCCTCGAGGACCGGTACGGACTCGCGCAGGACGGTCGTGGAGCCGTCCTCGGCGACCAGCTCGATCTTCAGCGAGCCGGCCTCGGAGATCACGACGGACTTCTCGGTGGAGCGGAAGTCGTTCTGGCCCATGGTCGCCACGTTCGTCTTGGACTCGGCGGTCCAGGCGCCCATGCGGTGCGGGTGGGTCTTGGCGTAGTTCTTGACCGAGGCGGGGGCGCGGCGGTCGGAGTTGCCCTCACGCAGGACCGGGTTCACGGCGGAGCCCTTGACCTTGTCGTAGCGGGCCTGGATCTCCCGCTCCTCGTCGGTCTTCGGGTCGTCCGGGTAGTTCGGCAGCGCGTAGCCCTGCGCCTGCAGCTCGGCGATCGCGGCCTTCAGCTGCGGGATCGACGCCGAGATGTTCGGCAGCTTGATGATGTTGGCCTCGGGCGTCTTGGCCAGTTCGCCCAGCTCGTGCAGGGCGTCCGGGATGCGCTGGTCCTCGGTCAGGTACTCCGGGAACACCGCGATGATGCGGCCGGCCAGCGAGATGTCCCGCGTCTGAACGGCGACACCCGCCTGCGAGGCGTATGCCTGGACCACCGGCAGGAAGGAATACGTCGCCAGGGCCGGGGCCTCGTCAGTGTGCGTATAGATGATGGTCGAGTCAGTCACCGGGTGCTCCGCTCCACGTCTGCAACATTGCTCGACATCAAGATATCTCGTGATCGACCTCGGCTCGACAGGGGTCCGCCCACCGGCGCGGGATACGGGCCGGGATCTCGGATCCGCGCAAAAGGACGAGACCCCGGATCCGCGCAAACGGATGCATCGCCTCCGTGCAACCTGATCGCCCGATCACACAGTCATGTAGGGAGATCACCGATTCGGCGGCCGGTCCTGACCACCCGGCCCGCCCCAGCGAAAGCGGACCATGAGATATCGCACCCGAGTGACGGCCCCCGCGGCCGCCCTCATCGGAACCGCGGCGGCCCTGACCACCGCGCCCTCAGCCCACGCCACGCCGACGCACACGGGGACGTCGGCCCCCAAGACCTCCGGCAGCCCGGGCCCCGAGACCCTCGGCGACACCGTCTACCCGGCCCTCGGCAACGACGGCTACCGCGTCGCGGCCTACCACCTCGACTTCTCCTACGACGCCACGACCCGCCTCGTCGACGCCACCGCCACCCTGAAGATCCGCACCACCCAGGCCCTGACCCGCTTCTCCCTCGACTCCCTCGGCCTCGACATCCGCTCCGTCCGCGTCGGCGGCCGTGCGGCGACGTTCGAGCAGGTGGAGGAGAAGCTGCGCATAACGCCCGCACGGCCCCTGCCCGCCAAGTGCGCGGTCACCGTCCGCGTCGAGTACTCGGCGGACCCGCGCCGTATTCCGCAGCCGCACACCGGCTGGGTCGACACGCTGGACGGGTTCGCAGCCTGCTGCCAGCCGAACCTGGCCCACACCGTCTTCCCCTGCAACGACCACCCCTCCGACAAGGCCGACTTCACGTTCCGCATAACCGTCCCCGGCGGCCTGCGCGGCGTGGCCACCGGCCTGCTCGAACGCACCGAGAGCCTCTCCGGCGGCCGTACGGCGTACACGTACCGCTCCCGCGAGCCCATGGCCACCGAACTGGTGCAGATCACGGTCGGCGACTACGTGATCAAGGACAGGCAGGGCCCGCACGGCCTCCCGCTGCGCGACGTCGTCCCGGTCGCGCGCGCCGAGGCACTGGAACCGGCGCTCGCGCTGACGCCGAAGCTGGTGGAGTGGATCGAGGCACGGCTCGGGGCCTACCCCTTCGAGACGTACGGCCTGCTGCCCTGCAACTCCGACGCCCCGAACGCCTTCGACTTCACCGGCCTGGAGACCCAGACCCTCACCATCTACAAGCCGAACTATCTGCTCCAGGCGGAGCCGAAGATCGGCTCGCACATGATGCACGAGCTGGTCCACTCCTACTTCGGCAACAGCGTCAGCCCCGCCTCCTGGGCCGACCTGTGGATCAACGAGGGCCACGCCGACTTCTACGGGCTGCTGTACCGCTACGAACGCGGCTGGCCGGACTCCCTGGGGCTGACCACCCTGGAAGCCCGGATGAAGAACACCTACGCCCAGGGCGACCAGTGGCGGCGCGACTCGGGGCCGGTCGCCGCGCCCAACGCGGCCAACCTCTTCGACGGCCAGCGCTACCTCGGCGGCGTGCTGGTCCTGTACGCACTGCGCAACCTCGTCGGCGAGAGCGCCTTCAACGCCCTCGAGCGCGCCTTCCTCGACCGGTACCGCAACTCCTCGGCGTCGACGGCCGACTACATCGCCGTCGCCTCGGAGGTCACCGGCCAGGACCTGTCCGGGTTCCTTCGGGACTGGCTGTACGGCACGAAGACGCCGCGGATGCCCGGGCACCCGGACTGGACGGTCAACCCGGTGAAGCCGTCACTCGTCACGCCGCGCCGCCGCAAGGGTGGCCACCACGACAACTCGGCCACCCTCTAGGCGTGTTCGGGTAGGTCAGTCGAGGCGGACGGGGGCCACCACCTCGTCCGCCTCTTCGGAGACGCGCTGCTGCGGTATCGCCACCGTCCCCTGCTGGATGGCCACCGTCCGCGTGGGCGCCGGGATGCGGATGCCCTCCTGGCGGTAGCGCTTGTGCAGGCGCTTGATGAACTCGTGCTTGATCCGGTACTGGTCGCTGAACTCGCCGACACCGAGGATGACGGTGAAGCCGATCCGGGAGTCGCCGAAGGTGTGGAAGCGGATGATCGGCTCGTGGTCCGGGAGGGCGCCCTCGACCTCGGTCATCACCTCGCCGATGACCTCGTTCGTCACCCGCTCCACGTGGTCCAGGTCGCTGTCGTAGGCGACGCCGACCTGGACCAGGATCGTCAGCTCCTGCTCGGGACGCATGAAGTTGGTCATGTTCGTCTTCGCGAGCTCCCCGTTGGGGATGACGATCAGGTTGTTGGAGAGCGCGCGCACGGTCGTCTGGCGCCAGTTGATGTCCTCGACGTAGCCCTCCTCGCCGCTGGCCAGACGGATGTAGTCACCGGGCTGGACGGTCTTGGAGGCGAGGATGTGGATGCCCGCGAAGAGGTTGGCGAGCGTGTCCTGAAGCGCGAGCGCGACCGCCAGACCGCCGACACCCAGGGCGGTGAGCAGCGGCGCTATGGAGATGCCCAGCGTCTGCAGGACCACCAGGAAGCCGATGGCCAGGACCAGGATCCGGGTGATGTTGACGAAGATCGTGGCGGAGCCGGCGACGCCGGGTCGGGACTGGGTGACCGTGCGCATCAGCGCGGCGACCCCGCGGGCGGCCGCCAGCGTCACCACGAAGATGAGCAGCACGGTCAGGATCTGGTTGACGTTGTGCTGGACCGTCTTCGTCAGCGGCAGGGCCGCGCCCGCGGAGGCCGCGCCGCCGAGGAAGGCCGCCCACGGAACCACGGTCCGCAGTACGTCCACGATGAGGTCGTCGCCGCTCCAGCGGGTGCGGTCGGCGTGCTTGCCCAGCCAGCGCAGCAGCATCCGCAGCAGGAAGGCCGCCAGCAGCCCCGCCGCCAGCGCTATCCCGGCGATCACCAGGTCGTCCACAGTGAGCGCCCGCTTCACCGATCACCTCCGGGGGCGAGAGCTGCGGCGAATTTCCTCGCCGACGGCCGGATGTGAAGTCTCGTCACGTTGTCACCTGCTCGAATTCCGCGATGTGCCGTCGCGCCGGTCACCCCGTCCCCCGTGACCGGCGCGAGGGCTCATCCTGCCGTATCGGGTACACGTGTTCGCACCAGGATCGTCGGGCGGACGGCCTCATCGCTCGCTTTCGGGCATTCTCTCCCGAACCCGGGGAGGACATGGAGGGCCGAACGGACGCTCTCCGAGGCGCACTCGATGCTCGCGCGCCACCCGAGAGCCGCTGTCCGCCGCGCACGCCCCCGGTGTTGCTCGGCAGAAGTCGATCCCGATGCCGGAGGTGCCGCCGTCGTGGGAGATTGACCGAAGTAGACCGCGCGCAGCGGAGCCCGCGGGCTCACACGTCCCCGAACGAACCGTGCCGCCCCGCCCCGGCGGCGAACCGCGCCGCACCCTCCAGGCTCTCCGCCAGCACCCCCGTCCCATGCCGCAGCTCGCCCCGCAGCGCAGCCTCCTCGTCCAGCCCCTCCTGGCCGAGCACGGACGCACGGTCGGCGCGCAGGCACCCCTGCGGGAACCGCGCGATCTCGGCGGCCAGTTCCTCGGCCTCGGCGCGGGCGCGTCCGGTCGGCACGACGCGGTTGGCGAGCCCCATCGCGTGGGCCTCGCTCGCCGGCACCGGCCGTCCGGTCAGGATCATGTCCAGCGCCCGGCTCGTGCCGATCAGGCGGGGCAGCCGTACCGTGCCCCCGTCGATGAGCGGCACGCCCCAGCGGCGGCAGAACACCCCGAAGACGGCGTCCTCCTCGGCCACCCGCAGATCGCACCACAGCGCCAGCTCCAGGCCACCTGCCACCGCGTGCCCGGCGACCGCGGCGATCACCGGCTTCGACAGCCGCATCCGGGTCGGCCCCATCGGACCGTCCCCCTCCCGCGTGACCTGGTTGCCCCGCTCGCTGCCGAGCGCCTTGAGGTCGGCGCCCGCGCAGAAGGTCCCGCCCTCGCCCCACAGCACCGCCACCCGCGCCTCGTCGTCCGCCTCGAACTCCCTGAAGGCGGCGGCGAGTTCGGCGGCTGTCGGACCGTCGACCGCGTTACGGACCTCGGGGCGGGAGAGGACGACGGTGGTGACGTGTCCCTGGCGCTCGACGCGGACCGGCATGGCGGGGCCTCTTCCTGGGTCGGAAATTCCCTGGGTGGGACCCCGCACGGTACTGAGCCCTCAGATGACCTTCCACCGCACCAGCGCCCCCAACGTCAACGCCCCCGGCAGCAGCGGCAGCCACACCGTGATGATCCGGTACGCCAGCACCACCGCCGTCGCCACCGCCACCGGGCCGCCCGCCGCCACCAGGGCCACGACCAGCGCCGCCTCGACCGAGCCGAGTCCGCCCGGTGTGGGCACCAGGGCCACGGCGACGGTCGCCGCGAGATAGGCGAGCGCCATGTGGGCCGGCGGCACGTCCAGCCCCAGGGCGAGCCCCACCAGGACCAGCCCGGCCGCCTGGAGCACGGGAAAGGCCAGCGAACCGCCCCACAACGCCAGCGCCCGGGACGGGCGGGTGTGCACCGAGCGTGCCTCGCCCAGCGCGGTGCGCAGGAACGACAGCAGGGCGGTGCGCAGCCGGCGTACGAGTGCGAAGACGGCCACGACCGCGACCGCCGCCGCGCCGATGACCATCAGCAGCGGCCCCCCTGCCCCCTCCGGCAGCAGCGGCCCGAGACGCAGTGCGTCGGGGAAGGCGATGAGCAGCGCGGCCAGCAGGCCGACCCGGGCCACGCTCTCGGCGAGCAGATACAGCGCCAGCGCGGCCGAGGAGCGGGCGAGCGGCAGCCCGCACACCGTCATGAAGCGCAGGTTGACCGCGCTGGCGCCCAGCCCGGTGGGCAGCAGGTGGTTGGCCGAGCCCGCCGCGAACTGCGTGACCAGCAGCCGCAGTCTCGGCAGCCGGTCGACCACGGCACCCTGCCGGGTCACCGCCGCCGCGACCCAGGTCAGGCAGGTGGCGCAGGCCGCGGCGAGCAGCCACGGCCACTTGGCCGTCGCCAGATGGCCGATGCCCTCGGCGAGCACCGCCCGGTGCCGCACCGCGACCACGACGACGAGGGCGAGCGGCAGCAGGACCAGTACCTGGCGGATCGGGACGCGCCGGAGCAGGCGTCCCGTGGCGAGTCGTACGGCTGTCACATCCGGAGAGGTTCTCCGCGCCGCGACAACGGCGGGTTGCGACAGCACAGACGGCGCCTTACGGACCGGCTGCGGACGGACATCTGTTCCGGTCCACCCGCCGCCCTTGACCTCGATATTGCTTGAGGTTCTACGTTCTCTCCCATGAGCATGGAGACCACAGCCTGGACCCAGCTGCACAGCGTCATGAACGCCGAGCGGGAGCGTCGCCCGTTCGCGCGCGCCACGCTGCGCCGCATCGCCGCCTTCGCCCGCCCGCACCGCCGCAGGATCGCGCTCTTCGTCGTGCTCGGGGTGGTGACCGCGCTGCTCGCCGTCGCGACCCCCGTCCTGGCCGGACACGTCGTCGACGCGATCGTGACGGGCGGCGACGAGAGCACCGTCGTCCGCCTTGCCCTGCTGATCGCCCTGATCGCGGTGGCGGAAGCGGTGCTCGGGATCCTCGCGCGACGTCTGTCGGCGACGCTCGGGGAGGGACTCATCCTCGATCTCCGTACGGCTGTGTTCGATCATGTGCAGCGCATGCCGGTCGCGTTCTTCACACGCACTCGTACGGGAGCGCTCGTCTCCCGTCTCAACAACGACGTCATCGGCGCACAGCGAGCCTTCAGCAACACGCTCTCCGGAGTGGTCAGCAACCTCGTCACGCTGCTGCTCACCCTCGCCGTCATGCTCACCCTGTCCTGGCAGATCACCCTGCTCGCCCTCGTCCTGCTCCCGGTGTTCGTGATCCCGGCCCGGCGCATGGGCCACCGGATGGCCCGGATGCAACGGGAGGCGGCCACGCTCAACGCGGCGATGGGCACCCGGATGACCGAGCGCTTCTCGGCACCCGGCGCCACGCTGGTCAAGCTCTTCGGGCGGCCGGAGGAGGAGTCGGAGGAGTTCGCGGCCCGGGCCGGGCGGGTGGCGGAGATCGGCGTGCGGACGGCCACCGCCCAGTCGGTGTTCATCACCGCGCTCACCCTGGTGTCCGCCCTGGCCCTCGCCCTGGTCTACGGCCTCGGCGGCTGGTTCGCCCTGCGCGGCACGCTGGAGCCGGGCGCCGTCGTCTCGCTGGCGCTGCTCCTGACCCGTATGTACGCGCCGCTCACCGCGCTCGCCGGTGCCCGCGTCGAGGTCATGAGCGCCCTCGTCAGCTTCGAGCGGGTCTTCGAGGTGCTCGACCTCAAGCCGCTGATCGAGGACCGGCCGGACGCGAAGGAGGTCCCCGAGGGCCCGGTGTCGGTGGAGTTCGAGAACGTCCGCTTCGGCTACCCGTCCGCCGACAAGGTCTCCCTCGCCTCCCTGGAGGAGGTCGCGACCCTCGACACGCGCGGCGGCGCCGAGGTGCTGCACGGCATCTCCTTCCGCGCCGAACCCGGGCAGACGATCGCCCTCGTCGGCTCGTCCGGCGCCGGCAAGTCGACCGTGGCCCAGCTGCTGCCGCGGCTGTACGACGTCGACGAGGGCGCCGTACGCGTGGGCGGCGTCGACGTCCGCGACCTGGGCGCCGCGTCCCTGCGCTCCACCCTCGGCATGGTCACCCAGGACGGCCACCTCTTCCACGACACCGTCCGCGCCAACCTGCTCCTTGCCCGCCCCACCGCCACCGAGGCCGAACTCTGGGACGCCCTGCGCCGCTCCCGCCTCGACGAACTCGTACGGTCCCTGCCCGACGGCCTCGACACGGTGGTCGGCGAGCGCGGCTACCGGCTCTCCGGCGGGGAACGCCAGCGCATGACCATCGCCCGGCTGCTGCTGGCCCGCCAGCGTGTCGTCATCCTCGACGAGGCCACCGCCCACCTCGACAACACCTCGGAGGCCGCCGTCCAGGAGGCGCTCGCGGAAGCGCTGGAGGGCAGGACCGCGGTCGTGATCGCCCACCGGCTCTCCACCGTGCGGACGGCGGACCTGATCCTGGTGGTCGAGGCCGGCCGGATCGTCGAACGCGGCACGCACGAGGAGCTGCTGGCGGCCGGAGGACGCTACGCCGAGCTGTACCGGACGCAGTTCGAGCGCCAACTCGCCCCTCAGGAACAAACAAAGACCGACAGCATCATTGCTTCACTTGGGTTCGCATCCTAGGGTTCCGTTCGGTTTACCAACAGCACCGCACAAGATCTGACGCTCCCTCAAGCCGTGCAGCGCAGTGTCGTTGCGAGGAAGGCCATGGTCATGCCGGACACCCCCCTGTCTCCCGCCGGCCCGTCCCGCCCGTTGGGCATGCCGGTCAGCCGCCGCCGTCTCCTGGAGGGGGGAGCCGCCCTGCTGGGCGCGCTCGCCGTCTCCGGATCGTCCGCCACGGTGCACGCGGCCGACGGGCCCGGAGCGGCGGCCGGCACCCCGGAGTGGAACGGCAACATCAGCCTCTTCCAGGTCGGCGCCGAGCCCCCGCACACCACGCTGATGCCGTACGCGGACGTCAGACAGGCGCTGGCCGCCGACCGCACCCGCTCGCCGTACCGGCTGAGCCTGGACGGCACATGGAAGTTCGCCTACGCCGAACGCCCCGACGCCCGGAACGACGACTTCTACCGCACCGACGTCGACGACCGCGACTGGGACACCATCCCCGTCCCCTCGGCGTGGCAACTGCACGGCCATGACCGCCCGATCTACATCAACATCACCTACCCCTGGTGGGGTCCCAACGGCCTCGGCGAAGAGGCACAGCCGCCGGCCGCCCCCACCCGCTACAACCCCGTGGGCCAGTACCGCCGCACCTTCACCGTCCCGCGCGACTGGGCGGGACGGCGGACGTTCCTCCACTTCGAGGGGGTGAAGTCCGCCCATTACGTGTGGATCAACGGGGAGATGGTCGGCTACCACGAGGACTCCTACGACCCCGCCGAGTACGACATCACCGCGCACCTCAAGCCGGGCACCAACCAGATCGCGGTCGAGGTCTACCGCTACTCCGACGGCGACTGGCTGGAGGACCAGGACATGATCCGGCTGAGCGGCATCTTCCGCTCGGTCTACCTGTACTCCACGCCGGCCGTGCACCTGCGCGACTTCCGGCTCGACACCCCGCTCAGCGACGACTACCGATCAGCCGAGCTGTCCGTCACCGCAAACCTGCGGGACTACGGCGGGCACGGGGGCGGCCGGTACTCCGTCGAGACCCAGCTGTACGACGTGACCGGGCACCCGGTGTGGACCAGACCGCTGCAGCAGACCGTCGCGCTCGAGGCCGGCGCCGAACAGACCGTGCAGGCCGCGAAGGCCGTGCCCCAGCCGCGTCTGTGGTCGGCCGAACACCCGTACCTCTACACCGCCGTGCTCCGCCTGCGTGACCCGGCGGGCAAGGTGATCGAGACCCTTTCCCACCGGGTCGGCCTGCGCGAGTTCGCGCTCAAGGACGGGCTGATGCGGATCAACGGCAAGCCCGTCTCCTTCCGGGGCACCAACCGGCACGAGATGCACCCGGTCCACGGCTCGGCCCTCACCCGCGCGGACATGGTCCAGGACATCGAGATCATCAAGCGGCTCAACATCAACAGCGTCCGCACCTCCCACTACCCCAACAACCCGCTCTGGCTGGAACTCGCCGACGAGTACGGCCTGTACCTCGTGGACGAGACCAACCTCGAGACCCACGGCATCCGCGGCGAGTACCCCGGCAACCACGCCGAGTGGACCGAGGCGTGCGTGGCCCGCGCCCGGAACATGGTCCACCGCGACAAGAACCACGCGTCCGTCGTCATCTGGTCGCTCGGCAACGAGGCGGGCGGCGGCAGCACCTTCAACGCCATGCACGACTGGATCCGCTCCTACGACACCACCCGCGTCATCCAGTACGAGGGCGACGACCGCCCGGGCATCAGCGACATCCGCTCCGAGATGTACGACAGCCCCTCCCGCGTCGAAGCGCGCGCGAAGGACGGCAACGACACCCGGCCGTACGTGATGATCGAGTACTCCCACGGGATGGGGAACTCCAACGGCAACTTCAGGAAGTACTGGGACCTCGTCCGCCGCTACGACGTGCTGCAGGGCGGCTGGATCTGGGACTTCGTCGACCAGGCGCTGAGCTGGCCCACCCCGACGCGCAAGCAGTTCACCGAGTCCGGGCCCGCCGCACTGCGCGGTGAGATCCTCGCGCCCAGCGGCACGTTCAGCCGCGACAAGGGTGTCTCGGGCGGCACCGTCTTCGCCCGCGACGCACGTCTCGACCTCACCGGATCCCTCACCCTGGAGGCCTGGGTCACCCCGCACGTGACCGGCTACCACCAGCCGATCCTCGCCAAGGGCGACACCCAGTACGCCCTGAAGCAGACGAACCGGAACCTGGAGTTCTTCATCTACGGCGGCGGCCAGTGGATCACCGCCAGTTGGGCGCTGCCGGACGACTGGACCGGCCACGAACACCATGTCGCGGGCGTCTTCGACGCGGAGGCGGGCACGCTGACCCTCCACGTCGACGGCGAGGTGCGGGCCACCCGCACCACCCCCCGGCGCCCCGCCGACAACACCGCGTCCCTGGCCCTGGCGACCGACGTCGACAATCCCACCCGGGAGTTCAGCGGCACCATCCGGCGAGCCCGGGTGTACGCCCGCGCCCTGAGCGCCGCCGAACTGGCCTCCGAGGGACGCGGACCCCGCGACGACGGCGTACGGTTCTGGTTCGACGCCGAAACCGTCGACTTCACCGAGAAGCGATCGCGCGACAGGACGTTCCTGGCCTACGGCGGCGACTGGGCCGACAACCCCAACGACGGGGCCTTCTCCGGGGACGGCATCATCACCGCCGACCGTGGCCTCACCGGCAAGTCCGCCGAGGTGAAGCAGATCTACCAGGCGATCAATGCGGCCCCGGCCTCGGGCGCCTCGCTGGCCCCCGGTGCGGCGGTCACCCTCACCAACGAGTACCTCTTCACCAACCTCCGTGAGTTCGACGGACGCTGGGAACTCGTCCGGGACGGAAAAGCGGTCCAGCGCGGCAGGCTGAGCCGGGCGCAGCTGGACCTGGCGCCACTGTCGAGCAAGGACGTCACCGTGCCCTTCGAGGTTCCGGACGCCCCGGCGCCGGGCGCGGAGTACTTCCTGCAGCTGTCCTTCACCACCCGGGAGTCCACGAAGTGGGCGAAGGCCGGATTCGAAGTGGCCAAGCAGCAGCTCGCCGTCGACGCCGGCAGCCCCGCCGTGACACCGGTGCCACTGGCAACCGTCCCGGCGCTGAGCCACACCGACACCGACGGGGCGGTCACCGTCACCGGCAAGGGCTTCTCCGTCACCGTCGACAAGAAGACCGGCGTCATCACCTCGTACAAGGCCGGCGACGCCCAGCTGATCTCCTCCGGACCCGCCCCGAACTTCTGGCGCGCCCCCACCGACAACGACCGCGGCAACGGCCAGCACATCCGCAACCAGACCTGGCGCGACGCCGGCACCCACCGCAAGGTGACGGACGTCGCCACCCGCGCCCTGCGGGACAAGGCCGTCGAGATCAAGGTCAGCGGCACACTGCCGACGACCACCGAATCGACGTACACCACCACCTACACGGTGTTCGGCAACGGCGAGATCAAGGTCGTCAACACCCTGCACCCGGGCGCGGCCTCGCTGCCGTACATCCCGGAGGTGGGCACGCTGCTGTTGCTGCCCGCACGCCTGGAGAACCTGCGCTACTACGGCCGCGGCCCCGAGGAGAACCACTGGGACCGCAACAACGCCACCGACGTGGGCCTGTACTCCGGGACCGTCACCGGCCAGCGGACTTCGTACCTGCGGCCCCAGGAGAGCGGCAACAAGACCGACGTCCGCTGGATCGCCCTCACCGGCCGCGACGGCACCGGCCTGCTCGTCTCCGGCGAACCCCTGCTGGAGGTGAACGCCTCGCACTTCACGCCGGAGGACCTGTCGGTCGGCGCCCGCCACGACTACCAGCTGACCCCGAGGGAGGAGGTCGTGCTCCGTGTGAGCCACCGGCAGATGGGCGTGGGCGGCGACGACAGCTGGGGCGCCCACACGCACGACGAGTACAAGCTGTTCGCGAACCGCGACTACTCCTACACCTACCGGCTGCGTCCCCTGCGGGATGTCGACGAGGCGATGGCGGTCTCGCGCCGCCCCACCGCCGTGGAGTGACGTGGATCTCGGTGCGGGTCCAGGACGCCGTTTCGTACCCTGGACCCGCCCGTGCACCAAGAGCCCTTGACCTGCCTCGGCAGGCAGGGAGCCGAACACCGGAGCGCTTCATGCTGCGTACGCTCTTCAAGTCCAAGATCCACCGCGCCACCGTCACCCAGGCCGACCTGCACTACGTGGGATCGGTGACCATCGACGCGGACCTGCTCGACGCCGCCGACCTGCTGCCCGGCGAGCTCGTCCACATCGTGGACATCACCAACGGCGCCCGCCTGGAGACCTACGTCATCGAGGGCGAGCGCGGCTCGGGGGTCATCGGGATCAACGGTGCCGCCGCCCATCTCGTCCACCCCGGCGACCTGGTGATCATCATCAGCTACGCTCAGATGACCGACGCCGAGGCGCGGGAGTTCCAGCCGCGGGTCGTGCACGTGGACGGCGCCAACCGCATCGTGGCCCTGGGCGCCGACCCGTCCGAGCCGGTGCCGGGTTCCGACCAGGAGCGCAGCCCCCAGGCCGTGCCGACGGCCTGACCGCGCCCGGGCCCGGCCCCGCGACACGAACCGCGCCCGGCCCCGGACCTGCAACACAAGACGGACCAGGGAGCGTGCCATGAGCGAGACAGAGATCCGCGACGACCGGGCGGCGGGCCGCCTGGAGGCCCTCCAGGGCGGCGAAGTCGTCGGCCACATCGAGTACTTCGTCCTCGAATCCCCGGCACGCGCCCTCGTCCCCGTCCACACCATCGTGGAACCGGCTCACGAGGGGAAGGGCATCGCGGGCTCCCTGGCACGCGAGCTGTACAACATGGCGGCGCGCGAGGGAGTCGTCGTCGCGCCGCTGTGCCCGTACGTCGTGAAGTGGGCCGAGCGCCACCCCGCCGAGGCCCCGGCGGCCGCTCCCGGGCTGCTGGAGGCGGCCACGGACTGGCTGCGGGCGCACCCCGGCCGGTTCTGATGCTCGCCCTCCTGCACACCTCGCCCCTGCACATCCCGGTCTTCGACGCGCTGCGCGACGAGGACACCCGGGTCGCGGCCTACGGCACTTCGTCGACGAGGACCTGCTGAGCCGGGCCCGCCGCGAAGGAGCAGAAGCCGTCACGGACGACATCCGCAAGACCCTGCACCGGGCCGTCGCCGAGGGGGCGCGGGCGGTGCTGTGCACCTGCTCGACCATCGGCGGTGTCGCGGAGGCGGCCGCCGCCGAGGCCGGGGTGCCGGTGCTGCGCGTCGACCGCCCCATGGCGGCGGCAGCGGTGGCCGCGGGTGCCCGGGTCGTCGTCCTCGCCACGGTCGAGAGCACCCTCGGGCCGACGGCGACCCTGATCGAGGAGGAGGCGGACCGCGCCGGGCGCCCCGTCGACGTACGGACCCGCCTGGTCGAGGGTGCCTTCGCCCGTTTCGAGGCGGGCGACGCGCAGGGCTGCGCACGGCTGGTGGCCTCCGCCGCCGACGAGGTCACCGACGCCGACGTCATCGTCCTCGCCCAGGCCTCCATGGCCCCGGCCCAGCAGCTCACGACGACCTCGGTCCCGGTGCTGTCCAGCCCGCGGCCGGGGCTTGGGGCCGCGGCGGAGGCGACGCGGCCCGCTTAGGTCCGGCCACGGGATGGGCCCACCTGGACGCCCGCAGTGACGCGGGTGAGTGACTGGTGGCGCCGCCGTCGGGTACGCGGGGGAGTAGTCCAGAGCCGACCTGCACCGATTGGCTGGAGGACGCCATGACGAACCCGTATCCGGACCGCGTCCCTGCGGACCCGGCCCCGGGCCCGGACCCTCAGCACCCGGAGCCCCACCCGGTCCCGCCCCCGGAGCCACCCCCGACGCCCGAGCCGCCCCCCACCCCGGTCCCCCCGCCACCCGCCCCGACACCGCCCCCACCCTCACCCCCGACTCCCCCCGCACCCCCACAGCCCCCGTCCCCGATCCCCCCGGGCCCGGAACCGGTACCGAACCCGGAGCCAGGGCCCCCACTGACCTGAGCGGGGAAACGAAAGCGGTGGGCGGCTGAAAGCACCGCCCACCGCAACGCCCCTGAGGGGCGCGGGGGACTGCGTGACCAGCCCCCACACACACGCACTCGCGAGACGACCGACCCGTCCGAGCTCCTAGGCGGACACCTCCGACCGATCCCCACCCCACAACGTGTGGAACGACCCCTCCCGGTCCACCCTCCGGTACGTGTGCGCCCCGAAGAAGTCCCGCTGCCCCTGCGTAAGCGCCGCAGGCAACCGCTCGGCACGCAACGCGTCGTAGTACGCGAGCGCCGCCGCGAAGCCCGGCGTGGGCACCCCCTGCCGCGTCGCCGCGATGATCACCTCACGCCAGTCGTCCTGCGCATCGGCGATCTCCTGCGCGAACGTCTCGTCCGACAGCAGACTCGGCAGATCGGCCCGCGCGTCGTACGCGGCCCGGATCCGGTCCAGGAAGGCGGCCCGGATGATGCACCCGCCGCGCCAGATCGCGGAGACCGCGCCCAGGTCGATGTCCCAGTCGTACTCCTCGCGGGCGGCCGCGATCTCGTGGAAACCCTGCGTGTACGACACGATCTTCGACGCGTACAGCGCCTGCTCGACACGGTCGGCGAACGCCCCCGCCTCCGCCTCGCTCAGCGGCGACGCCTTGGGGCCGGCCAGCCCGCGGGACGCGTCCCGCAGCGCCGCGTGCCCGGACAGCGACCGCGCGAAGACGGCCTCGGCGATGCCCGACACCGGCACGCCCAGGTCGAGCGCGATCTGCACGGTCCACCGCCCCGTGCCCTTCTGCTCCGCCTGGTCGACCACCACGTCCACGAACGGCTTGCCCGTCGCCGCGTCCACGTGGGACAGCACCTCGGCCGTGATCTCGATCAGGTAGGAGTCCAGCCGGCCCGTGTTCCAGGTCCGGAAGATCTCCGCGATCTGCGCGGGCTCATAGCCGGCGACATCCCGCAGCAGCTGGTACGCCTCGCCGATGAGCTGCATGTCGGCGTACTCGATGCCGTTGTGCACCATCTTCACGAAGTGCCCGGCACCGTCCGGACCGACGTGCGTCACACAGGGCGCCCCGTCCGCCGCCTTCGCCGAGATCTTCTCCAGCATCGGGCCCAGTGAGTCGTACGACTCCTTCGGGCCGCCGGGCATGATGCTCGGCCCGTGCAGCGCGCCCTCCTCGCCGCCGGAGACGCCCATGCCGACGAAGTGGATGCCCTGTTCGCGCAGGTCCCGCTCGCGGCGCCGGGTGTCGGCGAAGTGCGCGTTGCCGCCGTCGATGATCATGTCACCGGGCTCGAGGAGCGGCGCGAACTCCTGGATCACCGCGTCGGTCGGCTCACCGGCCTTCACCATGATGACGAGCCGCCGCGGGCGCTCCAGCGCCGCCACGAACTCCTTGGCGGTCTCGGCCGCGATGAACTCGCCCTCGCCGCCGAACTCCTCCACCAGCGCGCGGGTGCGCGCGGGGGTCCGGTTGTGCACGGCGACCGTATAGCCGTTGCGGGCGAAGTTGCGGGCGAGGTTGCGGCCCATGACCGCGAGACCCGTGACGCCGATCTGCGCCGAACTGCTCATGCGTTGGCTCCTAGTGACCTCGATATATCAGCGGTGCCGGTCATGCCCGCCAGTATTGCCCCATCGTCCATCCTGACGTGCCGGTTCTCCGGCCGCACATCCGGGGTGGCGCGATGTCGCAGGCAGATACGCACGGAAGGCCCCGCCGCACTCAGCCCTCCCGAACGCCGTTCCGAGCGCCGTCCCGAACGCCGTGCCGAACGCCCCTCCGACCTCCGCCCCGAGCACCGTTGCTGACTCCGGGCAACGTGCGCCGATTCCTCGCCACTTGGCGTGAACAGACGACTGAATTGCCGTCTTGTCATGGCCTGTTCGCAGCGCTTACTTTTGCCCCTCCTGACGCATGTCCATGGGGGGCTCCGACATGGCCGCACGCGGCCGGCACCGCCGGTACCAGCCGAACAGGATCAACCGCGCCTCGCTCACCGTCACCGCGGGCGGCGCCGGAATGGCGCTCCCGCTCATCGGCACCGGCGCCGCGCAGGCGGCCGACGTGGACACCTGGAACAAGGTCGCCGCATGCGAGTCGACCAGCAGGTGGCACGTCAACACCGGCAACGGCTACTACGGCGGGCTGCAGTTCGCCCAGTCGACCTGGGAGGCGTACGGCGGCACGCGGTACGCGGCGCGCGCGGATCTGGCCACCAAGGACCAGCAGATCGCCATAGCGGAGAAGGTGCTGGACGGACAGGGCCCCGGCGCCTGGCCGGTGTGCTCGGTGCGGGCCGGGCTGAGCCGCGGCGGGGACGCGCCCGACGTACAGCCCGCCGGCGCCACCGGCAGGACCCCGGTCGGCAAGCCCCCGGTCAGGAAGACCTCGGTCCAGGACGTCCAGCCGCAGACCACACCCCAGTCACGGGCGGGCACGGCCGAGATGTACACCGTCGTCCACGGCGACACGCTCTCCGGAATCGCCGAGCGGCAGCAGGTCAAGGGCGGTTGGCAGGGCCTGTACGCCGCGAACCGGAAGACCGTCGGAGCGGACCCCGACCTGATCCTGCCGGGGCAGCGGCTCGCACTGCGCGGCAAGTCCACCGCGACGACGACCCGCACGAAGCCGGCCCCCAAGCCCGCGCCGGAGAGAACCTCGCCGAAGACCTCTCCGAAGACCTCTTCGGACCGGCAGGAGCAGGCCACGACGAGCAGCCGCTCGCTGGTCGCCCCGGTGAGCTCCGGCACCGGCACCCCGTACCGCAAGGCCGGTTCCTCCTGGTCGAAGGGCTACCACACGGGCGTCGACTTCCCGGTCCCGACGGGTACCTCCGTGAAGGCCGTCGGGGCGGGTCAGGTGGTCAGCGCCGGGTGGGAGGGCTCCTTCGGCTACCAGGTGGTGATCCGGCACGCCGACGGCCGCTACTCCCAGTACGCCCATCTCTCGGCGATCTCCGTGAAGGCCGGGCAGTCGGTGGGTGCCGGGCAGCGCATCGGCCGCTCCGGGTCCACGGGCAACAGCACGGGCCCGCATCTGCACTTCGAGGTGCGGACGGGGCCCGGCTTCGGCTCGGACATCGACCCGGTCGCCTATCTCCGGGCCGGTGGCGTCAGGATTTGATCCGCGTACGGTGCCGGTCGAGGACCGGCATCGGGACGTACGGGCCGCCGTAGAAGGGGCCGTAGAGGTTCGCGGGCTCGCTGTCGGGATGCGACGGCTCCGTGTCCTCGTACCCGCTCTCCGCGATCTGTGCCGGTATGAGGATGTCCTCGATCCTGTCCGGTACGAGGAGCTCCTCGCGCGGCATTCCCGCGGTCTGCTCCGGAAGGCCGTCGAGCAGTGCCTCGGCGCCCACCGCGGCCACGTCCGCCTCGGGCACGGCCGCGACCGCTTCCTCGGGCCGGGCCGTCCCGGTCTCCGCCTCCGTGCGCGCGATCCGCTCCGTCGTCAGCAGGATCAGGCCGCCCGCCGCCACCACACCACAGCCCAGGGCGAGCACGGTGCCGGTGGTGCCGTACCGGAAGGTTTCTCCGAACATCGTGATGCCGACCGCGGCCGCCACCACCGGGTTCACGACCGTCAGCGTGGCCAGCGGTGCCGCGAGGCCCGCACCCCGGTAGGCGGCCTGGGACAGCAGCAGACCGGCGGTGGCGAAGACGCCGATCGTCGCCAGGGACGGCAGATCGGCGACCGACACCCCGCCGTTCCAGTCGACCGCGACGATCTTCGTGAACACCGACGACATGCCGAAGGCTATGCCGGACCCCGTCGCGAGCAGCATGCTGCGCACCGCGGGGTGCCGGTGGGCGGCCCGGCCCGCGATCATGAGGGCCACGACCATGCCGCCGGTCACCAGGGCCACGCCCACCCGCTCCGCCGTGCCCAGCGACTGCGACTCGGAGGTGCCGACCAGGGACAGCAGCCCGGCGAGACCCACGGTCGCCATGATCGCGCCCCGCCACGCCGTCGACCCGGCCTTGCGGCCCACGAAGAGCGCCGCCATCGGCAGCGCGAACACGATCGTCAGGGCGCCGAGCGGCTGCACCAGGCTCAGCGGACCGAAGGCCAGCGCCACGACGTGCAGCAGCCCACCGAGGCCGTTCAGCGCGACCGCCGCCCACCAGCCCGGCCGGCGCATCGGCGCGAACTGCTGTCCCGGGGAGGACACCGCGACACGCTCCTGCACGATCGCCCCGCCCGCGTACGCGACCGCGGAGACGAGCGACAGGAGCACGGACAACGCGAGGGCGCTCATGAGCTGCTCCTCTGCGTGAGGCGGGGGTGGTGGCCCCTGCGCGGCGAACGGTCGGCTGTCATAACCAACACGATGCCGCGAAATGTTCTTCCCGTCGTCGTACCAGAGCACCGACCGTGTCGTACTGCCGATGGAGTACGAGGAGGTCCGCCTCATCCTCAGGGCGGGTGACCCCGGGTGGAGACCCCCAGGTGAGAACCCCGAGGGGCCTTGGTACTACTGCTCTTCGTGGACCTCGACCCTGATCTCGCCGCGCTGCGGTCACTCGGCGGCTTCTTCGTACTGCACACACCAGGGGAAGCACGTCGGCCACTTCCGACCCTGGCGGAGGCGTACGCGACCGGAGACTCCCTGGCCTTCCGCGTGCAGAAGGTCGCGCACGCCCTGCGCGCCCCCGAGCCGCGGATCGCCGCCTCCGTGGCCCAGCAGGGACTCGCGGCCCGTCTGTGGTCGGTGACGCTCGGCTGCGCCGCCTTCTACGGCCGGATCCCCGACCTCGACCCGCGTCTGCTGCACTGGGACCCCGACGCCGCCGCCCCCGACGACCTGTACCTCACAGAAGTGCGCCCGCTGGCCGCGGACCCGGCGACCTTCGCGGACGCCGTCCTGCACGGCCACCTGGAACCCCTGACCGCCGCCCTGCGCGCCCGGTACCGCGTCGCGGAAGGCCTGTTGTGGGGCAACGCGGCATCGGCCCTGGCGGGCGCCGCCCGGCAACTGGACCAGTGGGCGCGCGCGAACGGCCGTACGGCCGCCGCCGCGAAGGCCCGCGTCCTGACCGCGGAACTCCTCGCCCACCCCCTCCTCGCCGGCACCGGCACCCTCACCGGAAGCGCCTTCCGGCGCCGCAGCTGCTGCCTCTACTACCGCGTGCCCGGCGGGGGCGTGTGCGGTGACTGTTGCTTCACACGAGCCCCGCGCTCTTCCCCACGCGCCCCATCTGGGTGACCATGAAAGGGCAACCAGCCGCTGAGAACAGGGGGTTCCGGGTGCGTGTGGGACTGCTGACCCGGGAGTACCCGCCGGATGTGTACGGCGGCGCGGGCGTCCATGTCGAGTTCCTGGCCCGGGAGTTGAGGGACCTCGTCGACCTCGAGGTGCACTGCTGGGGCGAGGGCCGCGCGGTGGGCGTGGTGCGCCACCGCCCCTGGTCCGCGCTGGACACCTCCAACGACGCACTGCGCACCTTCTCCGTGGACCTCGCCATGGCCGCGGGTCTGGAAGGGCGCGAACTCGTCCACTCCCACACCTGGTACGCCAACCTCGCCGGCCACCTCGGCAAGCTGCTGTACGGCATCCCTCACGTGATGACCGCGCACTCCCTGGAGCCCCTGCGCCCCTGGAAGGCCGAGCAACTCGGCGGCGGATACGCCCTGTCCAGCTGGGCCGAGCGCACCGCGATCGAGGCCGCCGACGCGGTGATCGCCGTCTCCGGAGCCATGCGCGAGGACATCCTCGGCTGCTACCCGGCGCTGGACCCGGACCGTGTCCACGTCGTGCACAACGGCATCGACACCACCCTGTACCGGCCCGACCACGGAACCGACGTCCTGCGCCGGTTCGGCCTCGACGCCGACCGCCCGTACGTGCTGTTCGTCGGCCGCATCACCCGCCAGAAGGGCGTCCCCCATCTGCTGCGCGCGGTACGGAACATCGACCCGGCCGCGCAGGTCGTGCTGTGTGCGGGCGCCCCCGACACTCCCGAGATCGACCAGGAGTTCCGTGACCTCTACCAGGAGCTGAGCCGCGTCCGCGAGGGCGTGCACTGGATCCCGCAGATGCTGCCGCGTCCGGAAGTGATCCAACTCCTCACGCACGCGGCCGCGTTCGTCTGCCCCTCGGTGTACGAACCCCTCGGCATCGTCAACCTGGAGGCCATGGCCTGCGGAACTCCCGTGGTCGCCTCGCAGGTCGGCGGCATTCCCGAGGTCGTCGACGACGGCAAGACGGGCCTGCTCGTCCCGCTGGACGACGACGTCGAGGCCTTCGAGGCAGGACTCGCGCGGGCGCTGGACTCAGTGATCGGCGACCCGGAGACCGCCCGCCGGATGGGCGAGGCCGGACGGGAGCGCGCGGTGGGGGAGTTCGGCTGGGACACCGTGGCGCGGCGGACTGTCCGGCTCTACGGGGAGATCCTCAAACAGGCTTAGCGCGCACTGCACAGGGGCAGGCTGGGATCAACCACGGTGAGGGGAGCGGCCATGCGTCGTGGCGGACCTTCGGTGCTCGGAATCGTACTCGCGGGCGGAGAAGGCAAACGCCTGATGCCCCTGACCGCGGACCGCGCGAAACCCGCGGTCACGTTCGGAGGAACGTATCGCCTGGTCGACTTCGTCCTCTCCAACCTCGTCAACGCCGACATTCTGCGCATCTGCGTCCTCACGCAGTACAAGTCGCACTCGCTGGACCGGCACATCACCACGACCTGGCGCATGTCCAGCCTGCTCGGCAACTACGTCACCCCGGTCCCGGCCCAGCAGCGGCTCGGCCCCCGCTGGTACCTGGGCAGCGCGGACGCGATCCTGCAGTCCCTGAACCTGATCTACGACGAACGCCCCGAGTACGTCGCGGTGTTCGGCGCCGACCACGTGTACCGCATGGATCCGCGCCAGATGCTCGCCCAGCACATCGAGAGCGGCGCGGGCGTGACGGTGGCGGGCATACGCGTGCCACGCAGCGAGTCGTCGTCCTTCGGTGTCATCAGCCCCGGCTCGGACGGCCTGACCGTGGAACGCTTCCTGGAGAAGCCCGCCGACCCGCCCGGGCTGCCCGACGACCCGGAGACCGTCTTCGCCTCGATGGGCAACTACCTCTTCACCACCAAGGCCCTCATCGAGGCGCTCCAGCGGGACGCCGAGGACGAGAACTCCGTGCACGACATGGGCGGTTCGATCCTTCCCCAGCTGACCGACCGCGGCGAGGCCCAGCTGTACGACTTCAGCGCCAACCACGTCCCCGGCGAGACCAACCGGGACCGGGGCTACTGGCGGGACGTCGGCACCCTGGACGCCTACTACGACGCCCACATGGACCTCATCGCCGAGCGCCCCGCCTTCAACCTCTACAACCGCAGCTGGCCCATCTACACCCACTCCAACCAGCTCTCCCCGGCCCGCTTCAACGCGGGCGGGATGGCCGGCGAGTCCATCATCAGCGCCGGCTGCCTGATCCGCGGGCAGGTCACGCGGTCCGTGCTCTCGCCGGGCGTGGTGGTCGACCCGGGGGCGGTGGTGCAGGGGGCGGTGCTGCACGACAACGTGCGGATCGGGCGGGGCGCGGTGGTACGGGGCGCGGTGCTCGACAAGAACGTCGAGGTGCCTCCGGGCGCGACGATCGGCGTCAATCCGGAGCGGGACGCGGAGCTGTACACCGTGTCCAAGGGCGGTGTGATCGCACTGGGGAAGGGGCAGCAGGTGCCCTAGCCGAGCAACCGGCCGGATGTGCGGGCGGGCCCGCCGCTACCGGGAGAGCGGCGGGCCTTGTCGTCAGCCGTTGCGCGTGAAGACCTCACCCCGGGTCGAGCCGGTGGAGCAGAGCTTCTTCTCGTCGGCCGTCATCTTGCGGGACTTGACCACGACTGCGCTGTGCTTGCCGTCGGTGCCGTTCGGGGCGGGGCCGGTGATCACGTCGGGTACGAACCAGTAGTAGTGGCCCCACTTGGGGTCGTCGTAGTGGGTCTGCCAGGTGCCGGATATCCGCTGCATCACCTGGGCGCGGGAGATCCAGCCCACTTCTCCCGGCTTTACCGTCACGGTGAAGGAGCTCGTCTCCGTGTGCGAGCTCTGCCAGGTGTAGTTGTACGTCGCGGTCACACTGGCGGTGATGATCCCTTCGATGCCCCCACCGACCGTGACCGAGCCTCCCACCGAGTGGGAGGAACCCACGGTGTCGGCCCACGACATGGACTGGGAGGCGGGCGAGGCGGTGCAGTTGTAGAGCAGGTCCGAGACCTGACGGGGCTCACCGAGGTAAGCCTGGCCGATCTCCGGCGAGTTGAAGCTGCACTTGCCTTCCCCGGAAGCGCAGTCGGCCATGATCTGCTCCACGGTGGGCTGCTCCTCGGCCACCGCGGGCACGGCCCCCGCGATCATCCCGAACGCCGTCGCCGCCAGTGTCAGGGTGCGGCCGCCGTACCGCAGTGCGCGGTTCCTCGTCATCTTTTTGTTGCCTCTCGCCGTACGTGGGGGGACGGTGACGCGGCCCACTGTTCTCCCTGGGCCTGCAGTCACCGCGTGGTGCCCACGAGGCTCACGTAATCGCCCGCCGAGCTACACCAAGAAATCGCAAAGTTGTCCTTGATTTGGCAACTGATGAGCAGTCAATCATGCGGCATATGACGCCAATTGGACGACGAGGGCCCCTGATCCAGGCCTGTCATGTACCTGGACCGGCGGCGGATTCCGTGCTGTCATGCCAACCACTGTCCATGACAACGTTGTTATGGAGGCTCTGTGCGCATACGACGTCTCAGAAACCGACTCGTGTTACTGCTCGCCGGGGCCCTCGGCCTCGCGGGCCTGACCGCGACACCCGCCCCGGCCGCGGCCGACACCCCCGTGGAGATCCACGGCCTGAAGGGCGAGTACTACACCCAGTCCGCCCCCGGCGCCTTCGACTTCCACGAGCTCAAGGCGACCGCCTTCGACCCCGACCTCGACTTCGACAACCTGGAGCCGCGCCTGGCCTTCGCCGCCGGCCGCTCGGACGACGTCAGCGTCCGCTGGACCGGCAGGATCGTGCCGGAGAAGACCGGCCCGCACACCTTCTCGATCATCGGCGACAACGGCTTCAGCCTCTGGATCGACGGCAAGCTCGCCATCGACCACTGGGTCGACGACTGGGACCGCGAACAGACCGCCGCGCCCCTTGAGTTGACCGCCGGTACCGCGTACGACATCAAGGTCGAGTACTTCGAGCACTACGGCGGCTCCAACCTCCACCTGCGCTGGACCGAGCCCGGCGGCGGCAAGGAACCCGTCCCGCAGTCCGCGTTCCGCCTCCCCGAGGGCTTCGACTACGACGGAGCGATCGCGGCCACGGTCCTCGCGGACGGCCGTACGCTCAAGCTCGACTTCGCCCGGGACCTCGCCGCACCCCCGGCCGACGTCACCGACCACCTGGACGCGGTGATCGGCGGCGCCGCATGGCCGCTCGGGACGGCCACGCTCGATCCCGCCGACCCCAAGGCGCTCCTCGTCGGGCTGAAGGAGCCCGTGGTCGGCAACAAGACCGGGACCGCGCGCGGCTCGGCCGACATCCGCTACGACGGCGCCGGCGGCCTTGCCGATGCCGACGGCAACGTTGTCAAACCCTTCTGGAGCAGCGGCCCCAACCGGTCGACGTACCAGCTGCGCACCAGGTGGGCCGAGGACGTGGGCCCGGACAACGCCCACCCCGAGTACCCGCGCCCCCAGCTGACCCGGGCCGCCTGGCGCAACCTCAACGGCCGCTGGCAGTTCGCGGCGGCCGGGGCGGGCGAGCGGCCCCCGGTCGGCCAGAACCTCCCCGAGCGCATCCTCGTCCCGTTCCCGGTCGAGTCCCAGCTCTCGGGCCTCGAACGCCACGAGGACCGCATGTGGTACCGCCGCACCTTCACGGTCCCGGCCGACTGGCGCATCGGCTCCGCCCAGCGTCTGAAGCTCAACTTCGGCGCCGTCGACTGGCGGGCCGAGGTATACGTCAACGGTGCCAAGGTCACCGAACACACCGGCGGCTACGACAAGTTCAGCGCCGACATCACCGACGCGCTGAAGCCCGGCCGCACCCAGGAGCTGATCGTCGGCGTGTACGACCCGACGGACGCGGCGAACGGCGAGAACCCGCCGCTCGGCAAGCAGCGCCTCGATCCGAGCGGCATCTGGTACACCCCCTCCTCCGGCATCTGGCAGACCGTGTGGATGGAGCCGGTCGCCCGCGATCACGTGGACACCCTGAAGCTCATCCCCGACGTCGACGCGGGCACCCTGACCGTCGAAGCACAGGGCGTGCGCGACGGCGTACCCGTCACGGCGACGGCGTACGACGGCCGGCGCAAGATCGCCACCGCGAGCGGCCGCACCGGCCGGCCGCTGACCCTCACCATCCCCGATCCGCACCTGTGGTCACCCGACGATCCCTTCCTGTACGACCTGAAAGTGACCGTCGGCGCCGACCGCGTCGGCAGCTACTTCGGCATGCGCTCCATCGCCGTCGAGAAGGTGAACGGCGTCCCGCGCACCGTCCTCAACGGCGAGCCGGTCTTCATGATGGCCACCCTGGACCAGGGCTACTGGCCCGACGGCCTGCACACCGCCCCGACCGACGAGGCCCTCGCGTACGACCTCGAGGCGCACAAGAAGCTGGGCTTCAACGCCGTGCGCAAGCACATCAAGGTCGAACCCGACCGCTGGTTCCACTGGGCCGACCGGCTGGGCCTGCTGGTGTGGCAGGACATGCCCGCGATGACCGCGGGGGTGAACCCCAGCGCGGCGGCCCGCGCCCAGCACGAGCGCGAGATGAAACAGATGATCGACGAGCACATCAGCAGCCCGTCGGTGATCATGTGGGTCACCTTCAACGAGGGCTGGGGCCAGTACGACATCGGCCGCGTCGCCGCGCAGGCCAAGGCCTGGGACCCCACCCGGCTGGTCAACGGACAGTCGGGGCTGAACCTCGGGGCCGACGGCGGCACCGGCGACATCATGGACGAGCACGGCTATCCGAGCCCGGCCCTGCCGCCGCGCCCCGACGGCGAACGGGCACTGGTCAGTGGCGAGTACGGCGGCCTCGGACTCGCGGTGCCCGGGCACGCCTGGTCGGTGCAGCAGTCGTACGTCGATGTCGATCCGGCCACCTACACGGACGACTACCTCACGAAGCTCGACGAGGTACGCGCCCTGGTCTGCCGGGGCGGCAACGGCGCCGTCTACACCCAGATCTCGGACGTCGAGGGGGAGCTGAACGGGCTGCTGACCTACGACCGCGCCGTACTGAAACCGGACGCGGCGCGGCTCAGGGCCGCGCACGAGGCGCTGATCCGTGACGCCTCCCGGGTGACACCCACGGGATGCCCGGTGCCGCTACCCGTGCTGCACTGAGCTCATATGCACCATGAGTCCCGCCCCTTTCGCGAGGGGCGGGACTTAATCTGCCGTTAACTGTGCGTAGCTTGATCGTACTTGACTGTAATCGCCCGCGGGCGATTGACTGCTGGTCCACCCTTCGTCGACGCGAGGCAAGCCATTGACTTCTGACGTTCTCGCACCTCTCGACCTGGCGTTCTGGAGCATCGAGTCCGCCGAACACCCCATGCACCTGGGGGCGCTCGGCGTCTTCGCGGCGCACACGCCGACCGCCGGCGCCCACGCGGCGGACCTGCTCGCCGCGCGCGCCGCGGCCGTTCCGGGGCTGCGGATGCGCATCCGTGACGCCTGGCAGCCGCTGCAGCCGTTCTCCTTCGGTGGCGCCGCCCGTGAGCCCGCACCCGACTTCGACCCCCTCGACCACGTCCGGCTGCACGCCCCGACCGCCGACTTCCAGGCGATGGCGGGCCGGCTCATGGAGCGGCCGCTGGAGCGCGGCCGGCCGCCGTGGGAGGCGCATGTGCTGCCGGGCGAGGACGGTGTGTCGTTCGCCGTGCTGTTCAAGTTCCACCACGCCCTCGCCGACGGACTGCGGGCGCTGACGCTCGCCGCCGCCGTGATGGACCCCATGGACCTGCCCGCCCGGGGGCCCCGCCCCGAGGAGCCCGCGCGCGGCCGCCTGCCCGACGTGCGCAGACTGCCGGGGCTGGTGCGCGGCGCTCTGTCCGACGTGGGCCGGGCCCTCGACATCGGCGCCTCCGTCGCCGTGTCGACCCTGGGCGTGCGCTCGTCGGCGGCGCTGACCGCCGAGCCGAGCGGAACCCGCCGTACCGCCGGGGTGATCGTCGACATCGACGACGTGCACGTGATCCGCAAGGCCGTCGGCGGCACCGTCAACGACGTCCTCATCGCGGTCGTCGCGGGCGCCCTGCGCCGCTGGCTCGACGAACGCGGCGACGGCAGCGAGGGCGTCGCGCCCCGCGCCCTGATCCCCGTCTCCAAGCGCCGGCCGCGCACCGCCCACCCTCAGGGCAACCGGCTCTCCGGGTACTTGATACGGCTCCCCGTGGACGACCCCGACCCGCTGCGCCGCCTCGCCGCGGTCCGTACCGCCATGGACCGCAACAAGGACGCCGGCCCGAACCGGGGCGCGGGCGCCGTCGCCCTGCTCGCCGACCACGTCCCCGCGCTCGGCCACCGGCTCGGCGGACCGCTGGTCGGCCAGGCCGCCCGGCTCTGGTTCGACATCCTGGTCACCAGCGTGCCGCTGCCCGGCATCGCCCTGAAGCTCGGCGGCCACCCCGTCACGGAGGTCTACCCCTTCGCCCCGCTGGCCCGCGGCCAGTCCCTGGCGATCGCGGTCTCGACGTACCGCGGCCGCGTCCACTACGGCCTCGTCGCCGACGCCGAGGCCGTACCGGACCTCGACGTGCTCGCCCGGGCCGTGTCCGAGGAGGTGGAGACCCTCATCACGGCCTGCGGACCTTGACCCCGGCCGGTTTTGGAGGACCGGCCCGGCGCTCCGTAGAATTCCCCGTTCGAAAGCGGGCGCGGTCGGAGCGCCGCGTGGGTGAGCAGGGAAACGGCAGCGGCGATGACGGTGACAGAGGACGGCGCGACGGCGATCACGCACGAGGTCGCGCACGAGCCCGGTGACGAGGTCGAGTACGGCCCCGGCATCGACCCCGAGCGGCTCGCCGTCTGCCTCAGCGTGCTCGAGGAGCTCGACAAGCTCGAGGTCGACCACCCCGACGCGATCAAGGTGCGCCGGGCCACCTCGCACATCTACCGCACCGTCAAGCAGCGCCGCCGCCAGGAGCGCCGGGCCGCCAAGACCGCCCACGACAAGGCGGTCACGGAGGCCACGGCGACCGGCTCCGCCCAGCGCATCGACGACGAGACCGAGGGCCTGCTGCCGTCGTCGCGGACCGAGGAGGGCAGGGTCGCGGGGATACTCCAGCGCCCCCGCTCCTGCTACACCTGCAAGACCCGGTACGTGGAAGTCGACTACTTCTACCACCAGCTCTGTCCCGACTGCGCCCGCGTGAACCGCGCCAAGCGGGACGCCCGCGCCGACCTCACCGGCAAGCGCGCCCTGCTCACCGGCGGCCGTGCCAAGATCGGGATGTACATCGCGCTCAGGCTGCTGCGCGACGGAGCGCACACCACGATCACCACGCGCTTCCCGAAGGACGCCATCCGCCGCTTCAAGGCCATGGACGACTCGGCGGACTGGATGCACCGCCTGGAGGTCGTCGGCATCGACCTGCGCGACCCGGCCCAGGCCGTGGCCCTCGCCGACCAGGTCGCCGACGCCGGCCCGCTCGACATCCTCGTCAACAACGCGACGCAGACGGTACGCCGTCTGCCCTCCGCCTACGCCGCCCTGGTCGAGGGCGAGAGCGCCCCGCTGCCCGCCGGTGAGCTCCCCGCCCACCACGTCATCGGCGCCTTCAACTCCGGCGCGGTCGACGGCCTCGCCGCCCTGCCGCTCGGCACCAGCGGCCTCGACGCCCAGAAGGTCGCCGACCTCGCCCTGGTCGCGGGCAACGCCAGCGTCGCCCGGCACCTCGACGGCACCGCCATCGACGCGGGCGGCCTCGTCCCCGACGTCGTCGAGACCAACACCTGGGTGCAGACCATCGAGCAGATCTCCCCGGTGGAGCTGTTGGAAACCCAGCTGTGCAACTACACGGCGCCGTTCATCCTGATCAGCAAGCTCCGGCCGGCCATGGCCGAGGCCGCGAAGAAGGCGGAGAGCGGACGCGCGTACGTCGTGAACGTCTCGGCGATGGAGGGCGTCTTCGGGCGGGGCTACAAGGGTGCGGGGCATCCGAACACGAACGCCGCGAAGGCCGCGATGAACATGGTCACGCGGACCAGTGCGCAGGAGATGTTCGAGAGCGACGGCATCCTCATGACGTCCGTCGACACCGGCTGGATCACGGACGAGCGTCCGCACTACGACAAGCTGCGCCTGGCCGAGGAGGGGTTCCACGCGCCGCTGGACCTGGTCGATGGTGCGGCGCGGGTGTACGACCCGGTCGTGCGGGGTGAGGCGGGGGAGGATCTGTACGGGGTCTTTCTGAAGGATTACGCGCCCGGTAAGTGGTAAGCGGAGGCCGGTGGTGCGCCTGCGGGTCGTGGGGGCTGATCACGCAGTTCCCCGCGCCCCTAGGGGGTTGCATCGCCGCGCGATCGTAGGTGCTCGTGCCATGCGTATCCGGTTGCCGTTCGTGCCGCCCGCACCCGTGTCCCGCCGTCCACCAACAGGTCCGCTCCCGTCACCCACTCCGCCGCGTCGGACACCAGCCACAGCACGGCCCGCGCCACATCCTCGGGCTCCCCGATGCGTCCCAGCGGCAGCCCTGCGGCCACCTCCTCCTCGCCCGGCTCCCACACGAACCGGGCCATCTCGGTCCGTACCAGGCCGGGGGAGACAGAGTTGACCCGCACCCTCGGGGCCAGCTCGCCCGCGAGCTGCTGGGTCAGGTGAAGCAGGGCCGCCTTGCTGGTGCCGTACGCCCCGATGTGGGGGCCGACATGGCCGGCGCCCTCGGTGCAGACGTTGACCACCGTGCCGCCGTGTTGGCGCATCCAGGCCCGCCAGGCGTGCTGCACCAGCCGTAGCGGTGCCTCGACGTTGACGGTGAACGCCTCGCGCCACGCCGGCGGATCGGCGTCCATGAGGGGGCCGTACGGCAGGTTGGTGGCCGCGTTGTTCACGACGATGTCGATGCGGCCGAACTCGCGCAGGGTGCGGTCCACGACCGTCCGCAGATGATCCGGGTCGGCCACGCTGCCCGCCACTCCGACGCCGCCCAGCCCGGCGGCCGTCCGCCGCACCTCGTCGGCGTCCCGCGCGGTCACGCACACCAGTGCGCCGGCGGCGGCCAGCTGCAGGGCGACGGCGTGTCCGATGCCGCGTGTGCCGCCGGTGACCAGGGCGGCCCTGCCCTGGAGTCCGGCGGCCACGCCCTGGAGACCGTGCGACGACGATGTCATCGTCGTACGGTCTCATGACGGGCCGTCAGTTGACAGCTCCCAGCGGCGAGTTCCTGGCCGCCACCAGCTCCAGCACCGCACGCCAGTCCTCCAGGACCCCCGCGTCGAACTCGGCGCTGCGGCCCTCCTCGTCCGCCTGGCGCAGGCGCAGCAGGTCGTCGTCGGCGAATTCCGGGGCCCGGCACTGGTCCCGGACGAGACGGGAGACGCGCTCGCCGAGAAGGGGGCGTACCGCGTCCGCCGCGCAGTCGGAGTGGTGGTGTGCGTCGGCCGGGCTGAGCAGCGGGCCGATGGCATGAACGAGCCCCGCGACCTGGAGTTCCTTGTCGGCGGGGCGGACGCGGCGCAGCAGGGCGGCTGTCTGCAGCGCGTGTTGGTGCAGATCGACTCGGGTGTTCGCGAGGCCCGGGGTGTCCCGGGTGCCCCGGCAGGCGTACAGCAGATCCATCAGCTCTTCGACACTGCGCAGCTCCATGCGTCAGTCCTCCCGCCGGACAAGCCGTTGCCGTCCGTCAGCAGACCATGGCCGCCTTGCGAATCGGCCAACGGGACCTGAACTGCGCGGCGTGCCGATCGGCGCGGGTCGGACAGGCAGGCGATGTTGAGCCGAACAGGTGAGGGCAAACCTCATGTTCCGTAACAAACACGTGAACAACGCATGGGTCGAATACCGGCCGACTCCGGATAGTTACACCTTGTTTGCAGCCCCATCGAGCGGGTACCCGCTCATTTGGTTAGTCTGTAGCGGACGGACAGAACCACAGGGTCCCAACCCACACCCATGGTCCGTCCCGGGACAAGCCGGTGCACAACGGCCTGCTTGCACACCAGTTACCGGCGCCACCGCGTCCGAACCGACTTTGACTAAGACCCGAGCGGGCGTCAGGTGCCGGACCGCAGACTGGGCCGGCCCCGCCCCGAGGGTGATCCGACACAGAAGGAGTGCGCGGTGACACCTGAGAAGACGAATCGCGAACAGCGCCCCAAGGAACGCACGGAGCGCGCGGGCCGCCGGTCGAAGGAGATCGGCAGTCTCGATGTGTGGGCCAGGTCCGCCCCCATTCGCCTGGCCGGCTACGAGGACGACCTCGCCGAGCCCCACATCCTGCCCAGCGTCGACTGACGGATCGACGGACGGGGCAGAACCCTTCGCGATCGCCGACGGCATGGGCGCGTGCGACTCGCGCCCATGCTGATCAGAGGAGCCGCGGCCGGTCACCGGCCGCGGATTTGTTCTTTCCGGCCCCGGATCGTCGCCGTCGACGAGAGCTTATGAGTCGAGAACTGTAGACAACGAACTTAACGACCCTCTCGTTTGCCTAAACGCTTTAGGTAAATGCATAATCGTTCTGGCGAACGGGAGGGTCGTTGTGGCACGCGTGAGACTGAGCACGGAGCGCCTGGTCAGGGCGGGGGCCGAGTTGGCCGACGAGGTCGGCTTCGAGCAGGTGACCGTGTCGGAGCTCGCCCGGCGGTTCGACGTCAAGGTCGCGAGCCTGTACTCGCATGTGAAGAACTCCCAGGACCTCAAGACACGGATCGCCCTGTTCGCGCTGGAGGAACTGGCCGACCGGGCCGCCGACGCCATCGCCGGGCGGGCCGGGAAGGACGCCCTCGTCGCCTTCGCGAACGTCTACCGCGACTACGGCCGCGAGCACCCCGGCCGTGCCGCCGCCGCACGGATGCGGCTCGACCCCGAGACGGCGGCCGCCGGCGCCGGCGTCCGGCACTCGCAGATGACGCGGGCGATCCTGCGCGGCTACGACCTCACGGAGCCGGACGCGACGCACGCCGTACGGCTGCTGGGCAGCGTCTTCCACGGCTACGCCAGCCTGGAGACAGCGGGCGGCTTCAGCCACAGCGCCCCCGACTCCGAGGAGACCTGGACGCGGGTCCTGGACGCCCTCGACGCCCTGCTGCGCAACTGGCCGACCGAGCCCACCACCTGATCGACAGGCTGAGGACATGGACACCGAGCACGACTGGATCACCACGCCCGTCACCGCCGACCTCCTGCGGGGCGCCCTCGACGTCGAACGCACCGAACACGGCGTCCTGCCGCACCGGTTGCCCGCCCGGGCGCGCGCCCAGAACACCGACGGGCAGCTGGCCATGGCCGAGTCCCAGCCGTCCGGTGTACGGCTGGCCTTCCGTACCCGGGCCACCGCCGTCGAACTGGACACACTGCCCACCAAACGCACCTATGTGGGCGCCCCGCCCCGGCCGCACGGTGTATACGACCTGATCGTGGACGGCCGTCCGGCCGGGCAGGGCAGCGTGATCGACGGAAACGTCGTGACCGTCGACATGATGGCCGGGACCGCCGAGCAGCGGCCCGGCCGACCCGGCACCCTGCGCTTCACCGGGCTGCCCGACGGCAACAAGGACGTCGAGATCTGGCTGCCGCACAACGAGACCACCGAACTGATCGCCCTGCGCACCGACGCCCCCGTCGAGCCCGCGCCGGATCCGGGCCGCAGGGTCTGGCTGCACCACGGCAGTTCGATCAGCCACGGCTCCGACGCCGCGAGCCCCACCGGCATCTGGCCCGCGCTCGCCGCCTCCCTCGGCGGCGTGGAACTGATCAACCTGGGCCTGGCCGGAAGCGCCCTGCTCGACCCGTTCACCGCCCGCACCCTGCGCGACACATCCGCCGACCTCATCAGCGTCAAGATCGGCATCAACCTCGTCAACCTGGACCTGATGCGGCTGCGCGCCTTCGGCCCCGCGGTCCACGGCTTCCTCGACACCGTCCGCGAAGGACACCCGACGACACCGCTGCTGGTCGTGTCGCCCATCCTGTGCCCGATCCACGAGGACACACCCGGTCCCTGCGCCCCGGACTTCACCGGCCTCACGAAGGGACAGCTGCGGTTCGTCGCCATGGGCGACCCGGCGGAGCGCGCGAGCGGCAAGCTGACCCTGGGCGTCATCCGGGACGAGCTCTCCCGCATCGTGAAGCAGCGCGCGGCCGACGACCCGAACCTGCACTACCTCGACGGCCGCGAGCTCTACGGCGAGAGCGACGCCGCCCAACTGCCCCTGCCCGACCAGCTCCACCCCGACGCCGCCACCCACCGCCGCATCGGCGAACGCTTCGCGCGGCTGGCGTTCGGCGCGGACGGGCCCTTCGCTCCCTGAGGGCGACGCCGGCCTGTCGGGCCGTCACCCGTGCGATGTGTCCGGGTCGCCGGAGGCTCGGGGCGCGGTTAGCGTCCGGAAGAGATCACCGAGTGGCCGTTCCCGTCCCGTGGTGTGTGGCTCGACCCTTCCTGGAGACCCATATGAGGATCAGACGCCCGGCGCCCCGAGGCGCGAGACGCCGTATCCGCCTGGTCGCCCTGGCGTCCGGGCTGACCGCCCTGGTGGCGACGGCCCTGGCCGGGGTTGCGACCCCCGCAGGCGCCGCCGACCCCGACCCGACCAGCACGTACAGCACCGCGCAGCTCGCCGCGGTCGAGAAGGCGGTCGCGGGCGCCGATGTGGCCGGCACCGCCTGGAGCGTGGATGCCACGTCGGGCAGGGTGCTCCTCGCCGCCGACAGCACCGTGTCCGCCTCCGCGATCGACGCCATCAAGCGGGGCGCGGGCGCCAACGCCGGCGCGCTGCACGTCGAGCGCCTGCACGGCAAACTCACCGCGTACCTCTCCGGAGGCGACGCCGTCTACGGCAGCGGCTCCGCCGGCCAGTACCGCTGCTCCCTCGGCTTCAACACCCAGGACGGGGCCGGGAACTACTTCTTCCTGACCGCCGGCCACTGCACCAACGGCATCACCGACTGGTACTCCGACCGGTTCGTCACACACATCGGCACCACCGCCGGGTCAAGCTTCCCCGGCAACGACTACGGCATCGTGCGGTACGACAGCGGACAGCCCGTCCCGCCCGGCACGGTCGGCGGCCAGGACATCACCGGCGCCGGCGAGGCCCAGCTCAATCAGCAGGTCTGCCGCCGCGGCTCCACGACCGGTACCCGCTGCGGCCGTGTCACCGGCCTCAACTGGACCGTCCGCTACCCGCAAGGCACGGTGACCGGCATGATCCGCACCAACATCTGCGCCAACCCCGGCGACAGCGGCGGCCCCCTCTACGCAGGCAGCCAGGGGCTGGGCCTCACCTCCGGCGGCTCGGGCAGCTGCAGCATCCCGTTCTTCGCCACGACGTTCTACCAGCCGGTCACCGAGGCCCTCAACGCCTACGGGGTGCACGTGTACTGAGCACGAGCACACCCGCTCGTTGAAGGAACGGCCTAGTCCAGCGGCGCCGTCCGCCGCCACGGACGCAGCTCCTCCACCCGCCGCGCCAGCGCCAGCAGATCCGCTTCAGCTCCGGGGCGTCCCACCAGTTGTACGGCGCAGGGGGCGCCGGAGGGCAGGGTGCCGAACGGGACGGTCAGGGCGGGCCAGCCGGTGAGGTTCCACGGTGGGGTCAGCGGCGAGTAGTTGGTGTTGGCCATGACGTTGCGCAGCCAGCCCCGCTCGTGCCAGGGCTCGGACCTGGGGGAGCGGCGGGCGAGGGCCGGGGTGAGCAGGATGTCGTACTCGGCGAAGAACGGCTCCAGGCGGCGGCGCAGCTGTTCACGGGTCTCACCGCCCCGCACCCGGTCGACGAAGCGCTTGCCGACGGCGGCGTGGACCCGGGTCCGGCGGGTGAGCCGGCGAGGGTCGAAGCCCTGGGCGTCCACCGCCGTACCCGCCGTCCAGTGGGTCAGCGCGGTGACGCCCAGCGACATCGGGTACGGCGGGTCGGCGCGCCGCACCTGGTGACCGGCCTTGATCAGCAGCCCGGCGGCCTCGCGTACGGCGGTCGCGTACGGCTTGCTGATGGTGACCCCGGCGAGCGGGCTGCGCAGGGACACGGCGATCCTGTGCGTTCCGGGCGCGTCCGGGAGGGCGACCTCGGTGTCGGCGAGCACGGACAGCATCAGGCGGGCGTCCTCGACTGTCGTGGCCAGCGGGCCGTTCTCCGACATGCCGAACCAGTCGCCGTCGCCGATGCCGGCCGGGACCACGCCGGTGCCGGGCTTGATGGTGAGCAGGCCGCAGTTGGCCGCCGGGATGCGCAGGGAGCCCATGCCGTCGTTGCCGAGGGCGATCGGCACCATGCCCGCCGCGACCGCGGCCGCGCTGCCGCCGGACGAGCCGCCCGCCGTGCGCGAGGTGTCCCACGGGTTGCGGGCGGTGCCGTGCACGCCCTCCGTGGTGCCGAAGACACACAGCTCCGGCACGTTGGTCAGCCCCACGACCACCGCGCCGGCGGCCCGCAGCCGGGCCACGGTGACGTGGTCGTGGTCGGCCGGGGTGTCCGCCGTCGCCGCGGAGCCGAGGCGGTTGGACTCGCCGCGCACCGCGAGGTTGTCCTTGACCGCCACCGGCACGCCGGCCAGGGGCAGTTCGGCCAGATCGGCGCGTGAGCCCACCTCGTCGGCCTCGGCGAGCGCCGCCTCGGCCCGGACCACGCGGAAAGCACCGACGCGGCCGTCGAGCCGCTCGATGCGGGCCAGGTGCTCGGCCACCACCTCACGGGGTGTGGCCTGCTTCTCGCGTACGGCGGCGGCGATCTCGGCGGCGGTCCGGCCGACCCAGCTGGTCACGGGCGCTCCTCAGGGCTTACTCGCGAGTATGTAGGAGAACTCTGCCGGGCGGCGGGCCCGGAGTCGAGAGGACGCTCGGCTTGGATATTCAGGTGGGTCCTCTTGGACTTTTCGTCACGCCTCTCGCTGACGCGGCCCTACTGACCTGCGCATCATCCGATCAATGAGTCAACTGCGCTCACTTCAGGGTCCATTGACAGCCCCTGAGGCCCGCTCAATCATCAGACATCCGATGAATGGGGGTGCCTCATGTACCTCATGTACTGCATGAGACGACGCTTGAGAGCAGCCGGTGTCCTGACGACACTGATGCTGCTCTTCACGGCCCCGGTGCCGGCGGTCGCGCAGGAGCCTCAGGAGCTTCCGGAGCCGCAGGCGGCGCCCGTCACCGTGCCTGCCCTGACCGACTGGACACCGGCCTCCGGCAGTTACACCTACGAGCGCTCCGCCCGCCTCGTGGCCGACAGCGCGACCGAACGGCGCGTCGCCGACACGCTCGCCGACGACCTCCGCGAGGCAGGGCACGGCACGGTACCCGTGGTGCGAGGCGGCGCCCGTCCCGGCGACATCGTCATCGACGTTCAGCCCTCCCGGACCTCCCTCGGTACGGAGGGCTACGAACTCCGCGCCGCCAACAGGCTGTCGGTGACCGCGGCGACCGAGACCGGCGCCTTCTACGGCACCCGCACCCTCCTCCAGCTTCTCGCCCAGGGCGACCGCGTCCCCGCGGGCCGCACGGTCGACGTACCGCGTTACAAGGAGCGGGGTGTCGGAGTCTGCGCCTGCTACATCCACATCTCGCTGCCCTGGCTGGAGAACCTGGTCCGCGAGATGGCGTACCACAAGCTCAACCAGCTGCTCCTCGAACTGAAGGTGAAGAGCGACGCCCATCCCGAGGCCAACACCTGGGGCTACTACACCAAGGGCGAGATCCGCCGCCTGGTCGCCCTCGGCGAGAAGTACCACGTAGAGATCATCCCCGAGATCAACTCCCCGGGCCACATGGACCCGTGGATCGAGAACCGACCGGACCTGCAACTCACCGACTCCGACGGCAACAGGCAGCCCTCGCGCCTCGACATCACCAGGCCACAGGCTTTCGCCTACTACGCCGGCCTGATCGACGAGTACGCCCAGGTCTTCCCCTCCCGGTCCTGGCACATGGGAGCCGACGAGTACATGCTCGGCTCCGACTTCGCCAAGTATCCGCAGATCCTGAAGTACGCCCAGGACAAGTACGGCCCCGAGGCGACACCCCAGGACGCGTTCATCGACTTCGTCAACCGCGTGCACGCCTACGCGGCGGGCAAGGGCAAGCGCCTGCGCATCTGGAACGACGGGCTCACCGGCGCCAACACCGTCCCGGTGGCCGCAGGAACGACCGTCGAGCACTGGCTGAACGTAGCGACGAAGCCGAGCCAACTCCTCGCCCAGGGCTATCCGTTGATGAACGCCACATACGCCCTGTACCTGGTCCGCGGCGGCTTCCACAGCGACACCAAGGGGCTGTACGATCAGAGCTGGGACCCGCGCAGCTTCGAGGGCGAGAAGCTCGCCTCCCGCGAGGGCATCACCGGCGCGAAGATCAGCCTGTGGCCCGACAACGGCCGGGGCGAGACCGAGAACGAGGTCGCCGTCGCCCTGTGGCCCGCGCTCCGGCACATCGCTCAGGCCACGTGGGGCGATCCGCACCCCGACGCCACGTATGCCGAGTTCACCGCGCGCGGCACTGTGGTCGGGCACGCGCCCGGGTGGCGGGAGCTGACCCGGATGCCGGTGGCGGACGGGACGTACACCTTCGAGGCGGACGGGCAGTCGTTCGAGGCCTCGGTACAGCGCACGGCGGACGGCTATGTGACGCTGCGGTCGGCGGCCGGGTGCCTGGCGATCAGCGGCGGCAAGCTCACCCTCAACGTGCCCTTGCAGCCCGGAATCCAGGCGACCTGGGACACCTGCGACGCGGCGAACACCTTGCAGCGCTGGGTGCTCGAGCCCGCCAAAGGCGGCTACCGGCTCGTCGACGCGATCACGCAGATGGCGCTCACCGTCACCGACGACGGCCGGATCGTGCAGTACCCGGCCGACCAACGTACGCCCGCAGTCTGGCACTTGAGCTGAGGAGACCCTCCATGACCATCTCCAGACGCGTCTTCGTCACCGCCGCCACCGTCCTTGCCGCGTCCGGCATCCCCTCGGTCGCGACGGCCGCCGGGACCAAGGAGGAGGACTCCTTCTACCGCGTCCCCGTCAGCCCCGACGACACCGAGGCCGACCTCGTCCGCAAGGCCTCGCAGGTCCGCCCCACCGCGCGGCAGATCGCGTGGCAGCGCCTGGAACGCACCGCCTTCCTGCACTTCGGCGTGAACACCTTCACCGGCCTGGAGTGGGGCACCGGCGACGAGGACCCGGACGTGTTCCAGCCGGCCGGCCTCGACACCGACCAGTGGGCCCGCGCCCTGCGCGACGGCGGCTTCCGGCTGGCCATCCTCACCGTCAAGCACCACGACGGCTTCGTTCTCTACCCGTCCCGCTACACCGCCCACTCGGTGGCGTCGAGCAGTTGGCGCGACGGACAGGGCGACGTCCTGCGTTCCTTCGCCGACTCCATGCGGCGTCACGGCATCAAGGTCGGCGTCTACATCTCACCCGCCGACGAGAACCAGTACCTGCACGGCGTCTACGCCAACGGCAGCGCCCGCACCGACCGCACCATCCCCACCCTCGTCGACGGCGACGACCGCACCCCGTCACGGTCGTACACCCTCCCGGCCACCGACTACGGCGCCCACATGCTCAACCAGCTCTACGAGGTCCTCACCGAATACGGACCGGTCGACGAGGTGTGGTTCGACGGCGCGCAGGGACGCATCCCTCCGGACAAGGTGGAGAGGTACGACTGGGACAGCTGGTACACCCTTGTCCGGTCGCTCGCGCCCGACGCCGTGATCGCCGTGTCCGGCCCGGACGTGCGCTGGGTCGGCAACGAGGGCGGGCTGGCCCGCCAGGACGAGTGGAGCGTCGTACCGGTCCAGGAGAAGGACTACGGCCGGACGGACTACGCGCTGTCCTACGACGCACCGGACATGGGCAGCAGGGACGCACTCGTGAAGGCCCGGCCTGTGGCCGACTACCTCCAGTGGTGGCCGGCCGAGTGCGACGTGTCGATCCGGGACGGCTGGTTCTACCACGCCGACCAACCGCCCAAGAGTGTCGAGCAGTTGACGGACATCTACTTCCGGTCCGTGGGCCGCAACTCGGTGCTCCTGCTCAACATCCCACCGGACACGGACGGTCTGCTGCCCGCCGCCGACGTGGCACGGTTGCGGGAGTTTCGCGAACGCGTGGACCGAGAGCTCCCGGAAGACCTGGCGCGCGGCGCCCGGACCACCGTTTCGCCGGGCCGTGTCACCGTCGACCTGGGCCGCGAGCGGGAGGTGGACCGGATCCGGCTGGCGGAGGACATCGGGCACGGGCAGCAGGTGGAGAGCTTCGTCGTCGAGGCGCATCGCGACGGTGCCTGGACGGAGGTGACCCGGGCGGGGACGGTCGGCGCGAGCCGGATTCTGCTGCTGGCGGCCCCCGTGCGGGCCCGGCGGTGGCGGGTACGGGTGACCGGCTCACGCGCCGCGGCACGGCTCGTGGAGTTCGGGCTGTACCGGTCACGGGCGTCGTAATTCGGTTGACCGGGACGGGTCGGCACGGGCTGGATAGGGCGCATGGCCGACATCGAGGGCTCTTACGACGACCTGTTCATCGCCGTGCCGAACGCACTGGCCGCCACACTGGACGCCGGGGACGTGGGCGGCTCCGTCGCGGTCTTCGTGGACGGCGAGCCGGTCGTCGACGTCTGGGGCGGGTTCGCGGACGCGGACCGCACGATGCCGTGGGAGCGCGACACGATCGTCAACGTCTGGTCCGTGACCAAGACGATGACGGCGCTGTGCGCCCTCGTCCTGGCCGACCGGGGCGCACTCGACCCGGACGCGCCGGTCGCCCGGTACTGGCCGGAGTTCGGCGTGGCAGGCAAGGAGAAGGTGCTGGTACGGCATCTGCTCGCGCACACCGCCGGCCTGCCCGACTGGGACGGCTCGGTCGAGGAGCTCTACGACTGGCCCTCCGCGACGGCACGGCTCGCAGCGCGGGAACCCGGATGGGAGCCGGGCACCGCGGCCGGATACCACTCGCTCACCCAGGGGTTCCTGGTCGGCGAGGTCGTGCGCCGGATCACCGGCCGCAGCGTGGGCGAGTTCCTCGCCGAGGAGGTCACCGGGCCGCTGGGCGCGGACTTCCACATCGGGCTGTCGCCCGACCACGACCATCGGGTCGCGCCCACGATCCCGCCCGCCGGACGGGACGAGGACTACGCCGCGAGCGCGCCCGGCAATCCGACGGGCTCCGAGGCGGGCAACGGCGTGTGTGTCCGGGACGGCAACAGCCTGGCCTGGCGCCGCGCGCAGATCCCCGCGGCGAGCGGGTACGGCAACGCCCGTTCGGTGGCCCTCGTGCAGTCCCTGCTCGCCTGCGGGGGAGAGGTGCACGGGGTCCGGCTGCTGTCCCGGCCCGGCTGCGACCGTGCGTGCGAGGAGCAGTTCGACGGCGACGACCGCGTGCTGGGCATGCCGATGCGGTGGGGCCTGGGCTACGGCCTGTTCGGCAGCACCTACGGCTGGGGCGGCTGGGGCGGTTCCCTGGTGATGATCGATCCCGACAGCCGGATGGTCGTGGCATACGTGACCAACCAGATGCGCGAGCCCGCGAACGACACCCGCGGACTGGACCTCGTGATGTCCGCCTACGAAGGGCTTCAGGGGCTGCGCGTCGAGAGACCGCCCTCATGACTTCCCCGACCTCAGTGACCTGGACTATCTCCGCGAGATAGAGCGCCTCGCCGACCGTGTCAGGGTGGACACGCAGGAAGAGGACCGGCCTCGGGTCCGACTCGTCGGAGCCTCCGTGCAGCGCTGGGCCCTGTGGACCACCTGGAGCGAGGGACTTCAAGGTGACCATGGTGGTGGCCGCCGTGGAGACGACCGAGGGGCTGTTCCAGAAGTGGTCACGTGGCAGAGCCGTCGATCCGCTGACACCGCTGCCCTCCCAGATCGCCCTTGTCCGGCACGGCTGAATCGGGCCGATGACCCTTTCGCCTCGCGGCGTCGGCCGGACGGGACTTGGCGGTCAGCCGCTGTCCCAGGTCGTGGCTGTCACATGTCCCGCGCCACCCCGGTACTGCCCCGCTCGATCAACCGCGGAACCGGCACCCGCACCGCCCGTGCCGACCCCCCGTCGAGGAGCGCGGTCAGTTCGCGTGCTGCCGTGCGGCCGAACTCCACGCTGTCCCGGGACAGTGCGGACAGCCAGGGCTTGACCATGCGGCACAGTGCCGAGTCCTCCCAGGACACCACCGAGACGTCCGCGGGTACCGAGAAGCCGAGTTCGGCCGCGGTGGCGGCGCCCGCCACGGCCATCACGTCGTTGTCGTAGATCAGCGCGGTCGGGGGAGTGGGGCCCTCCAGGACCCGGCGGGTGACGGCCGCGCCTTCGGCATCGGAGTAGTCGGTGGTCACCGACTCCACCTCCGACAGGCCACGGCGCCCCGCCTCGGCCCGCAGCGTGCGAATGCGGCGCTCGGTGTGGGCGAGCCCGGGCAGCCCGGCGATGTGCACGATCCGCCGGTGGCCGAGGGCGTACAGGCCGTCCACGACCGAGGCCATCGCGCCCGCGTCGTCCGCCCAGACGGTCGACAGGCCGGGATGGCGTTCGTCGGGCGCGCCGCCGATCACCACGGCGGGCAGGCCGAGTTCGTCGAGGAGGTCGGGGCGCGGATCGTCGGTGCGCGGGTCGACGACCAGGACGCCGTCCACGCGGTGCTCGGCCCACCAGCGGCGGTACACCGCGCACTCGTCCGCCACGTCCTCCACCACCTGGAACAGCAGGCCGAGATGGCGTTCGGCCAGTACCTCCTGGATGCCCGAGACGAGCTGCAGGAAGAAGGAGTCGACCCCCAGTGTGTCGGCCGGACGGGCCAGCACGAAGCCGACCGTCGCCGCGCCCTCCCCGGACAGTGCGCGCGCCGCCGTACTGGGCCGCCAGCCCAGCTCCTCGGCGACCCGCCGCACCCGGTCGCGGGTGTCCTCCGACACGCCGGGCCGGCCGTTGAGCGCGAAGGAGACCGCGCTCTGGGAGATCCCGGCGTGCCGCGCTATGTCCTTCATGGTCGGCCGACGGGCCGGTGACCGCTTGCCTGACATGGTGCTTCCCCATTCCGCCGACACATTCCCGAAGCAGTATGCACTAATGCGGTTCAGGGAAGTGGGACTAATGCGGTTCAGCTGGATGTCCCTAATGCGCATTAGCCACTAATGAAATTAGCTGTGCGAGAGCCATTGACGGGCCCGTGGAGCGGCGTGCAGGGTCTGCCTCGTCGACCAACCCGCCCGCAAAGGAGGCCGGTTCACGGTGACCGTTTCCCGTAGAGCCCTCGCTGCCGCATTCGCCGTCTGTGTCGCGCTGCCGCTCAGCGCCTGCGGTTCGGGAGGGGGTGACGGCGGTACGGCCGACGCCTCGGGCAAGGTCGAGGGCGACATCACCTTCCAGACCTGGAACCTGCGCGCCAACTTCAAGGACTACTTCGAGGGTCTGATCGCCGACTTCGAGAAGAAGTACCCCGGCACGAACGTGAAGTGGGTCGACCAGCCCGCCGAGGGCTACGCCGACAAGATCAGCGCGGACGCGGCCGGCGGCACGCTCCCGGACGTCGTCAACGTCTCGCCCGACCTGGTCGCCCCGCTCGCCAAGGCCGGCCTCGCGCTCGACCTCGACAAGGCCGCCGGGCAGTACAAGAAGGAGTACCTGGAAGGGGCCTGGGCCAGCCATCGGATACCGGGCATGACGGGCACGTACGCCTTTCCCTGGTATCTGAACACCGGCCCGCTCTTCTACAACAAGTCCCTCTTCAAGGAGGCGGGCCTCGACCCCGACCAGCCGCCGAAGACGTACGGCGAAGTCTTCACCGCGGCCCTGCGGATGGCGAAGAAGACCGACGGCAAGGTCGCCACCCTCGCCAACGTCCCCACCATCGAGGACTTCGGCCGCTACGGCGTCCAGCTCATGAACAAGGAAGGCACCGCCTTCACCTTCAATGACACCAAGGGGGTCGAACTCCTCGCCAGGTACAAGGAGTTGTACGACGCCAAGGCCCTCGACCCGCAGGCGCTGACCGCCACGCCCGAGTCGTCCGGCAAGAAGTTCCTCACCGGGGCGGTCGCCATGAACCCCGGCAGCGCCCTCGACCTCGGCAACTTCAAGAAGCAGGCGCCGAACCTGTACAAGAACATCGGCATCACCGACCAGATCACCAGCACCGGCCACGTCAACATGTACGTGATGGGCGTGATGGTCAACGCGCAGACCAAGCGCACGCCCGCCGCCGTCGCCTTCGCCCACTACGTCACCGACGCCGAGCACCAGATGTCGTTCGCCAAGCAGGTCGCCATCTTCCCCAGCACCGCCGGATCGCTCGACGACCCGTACTTCACCAAGGAGGACGGCACCGACGAGACGCGCGTACGGGTCGCCGCCGCCAAGTCGCTGAAGAACGCCGTCAATTACACGCCCGTGCTGTTCAGCGAGCAGATGAAGACCGAGCTGCGCAACGAGGTCGCCAAGGCGCTGCAGGGCAAGGAGAGCCCGAAGCAAGCTCTTGACAACGCTGTCGAGGCCTGCAACCGCCTCCTTCAGCAGCAGGGATAGCGCGCCATGGCCGGCTCGACCGTCTCCCGGGTGCGGCGTCCGGCAGCAGCCAAGGTGGTGAAGGTGCGGCGCCAACTGCCGTCCAGCCCCTGGCTGTTCGCCGCACCGGGCCTGCTGATCATCGGGGCCTTCATCCTGTACCCGTTCGTCTCCACCCTGGTCAACGCCTTCACCGACCGCCGCACCCTGGTCCCGGGCGAGTTCGTGGGCCTCGCCAACTTCCGCGAGCTGCTGAACGACGACATGTTCTGGATCGGCCTGCGCAACAGCACGCTCTACGTCGTCGGCGTCGTCCCCGCCCTCGTCGTCCTGCCCCTGCTGCTCGCACTGCTGGTGCAGAAGAACATCCCCGGCATCACCTTCTTCCGGTCGGCCTTCTACACCCCGGTCGTCGCCTCGATCGTCGTGGTCGGGCTGATCTGGGTCTGGATGCTCGACGAGCGGGGTCTGGTCAACTCCCTGCTGGAGACCATCGGAGTCGGCCGCGTCGGCTTCCTCAGCGACCAGTGGCTGCTCCTGCTGAGCGCGATGGCCGTGACGGTGTGGAAGGGCCTCGGCTACTACATGATCATTTATCTGGCCGCGCTGGCCAATGTGCCACGTGAACTGCACGAGGCGGCGGCGGTGGACGGGGCGGGTGCGGTGCGGCGGTTCCTGACCGTCACGGTGCCCGCCGTGCGTTCGACCATGGCGCTGGTGGGCGCGCTGTCCTCGGTGGCCGCCTTCAAGGTGTTCTCCGAGGTGTACCTGATGGCGGGCCCGAGCGGGGGACCGGCCGGCGAGGACACCACCTTGGTGATGCTCGTCCAGCGCACCGGCACCGGTCTGACCGGCCGCGTCGGCTACGCCTCCGCGCTCTCCGTCGTCGTCTTCGTCGTCACCGTCGCCCTGATGCTGCTCGTGCTGCGGGCCGACCGGAGGAGCGAGTCATGAAGGTGATGCGTGCGCGAGAACTGGTGCTCCGGTACGTGCTCCTGCTCGCCGTCCTCGCCCTGACCGTCGGTCCGTTCCTCTGGCAGCTGTCGACGTCGCTCAAGGGCCCCACCGAGGACATCTTCAGCTCCCCGCCGAAGTTCCTGCCGAGCAACCCGACGCTGCACAACTATGAACGCGTCGCCGACACCATCCCCGTCTGGGACTACGCCCTCAACTCGCTGAAGGTCGCCACCGCCAACGTCGTCACCAACTGCGTCGGCTCGGCACTCGCGGGCTACGCCCTCGCCCGGCTGCGCTACCGGGGCCGACGGGCGGCCACCCTCGCCTTCGTCCTCGCGATGCTCGTGCCCGTCGAGGGCATCATCATCGCCCAGTTCACGACCATGCGGGAGCTCGGCCTCAACAACACCCTCGTCGGCGTCGTCCTGCCGGGCTGCATCAGCGCGCTGAACGTGCTGCTGATGCGCAACGCCTTCCTCAACCTGCCGTACGAGATCGAGGAAGCCGCCTACGTCGACGGCGCCAACGTCTGGCAGCGGTTCCTGCGGATCGCGCTGCCGTCCGTGAAGGGGACCGTCGCCGTCGTCGCGATCTTCGCCTTCATGGGCGCCTGGGACGACTTCCTGTGGCCGCTCATCGTGCTCAGCGACCCGTCCAAGTTCACACTGACCATCGGCCTCAACTACCTGCACGGCACCTTCGCCAACGACGAACGCCTCGTCGCCGCCGGCACGATCATCGCCGTGGCGCCGCTGATCGTCCTCTTCGCCTGTCTGCAGCGGTACTTCTTCCGCGGCGTGGGCGAGGGCGCCGTCAAGGGTTGACCTCCCTGACCCGCCGTACCTCCCCCACCTCCGTCACAAGGACACGCATGCCTTCTGCCGTGCGCTTCGGCGTCAACTACACCCCGAGCGAAGGGTGGTTCCACCACTGGCTCGACTTCGACCTCGACTCCGTGCGCGCCGACCTCGACTCCGTCGCGGCGCTGGGCCTCGACCACATCCGCGTCTTCCCGCTGTGGCCCTACTTCCAGCCGAACCGCTCGCTGATCCGGGGGCGGGCCGTCGAACAGCTGCTCCAGCTCGTCGACGCCGCCGCCGAACGCGGCCTCGACGTCAACGTGGACGGTCTGCAAGGCCACTTGAGCAGCTTCGACTTCCTCCCGGCCTGGACCCGGACCTGGCACCGCCGCAACCTCTTCACCGACCCGGACGTCCTCGACGGCCAGGCCGCCTACCTGCGCACCCTCGCCGCCGCGCTCGCCGACCGGCCGAACTTCCTCGGCATGACCCTCGGCAACGAGGTCAACCAGTTCTCGGCGGGCCCGCACCCCGACCCCGACCGCGCGACCGAGGCCGAGATCGACCGCTGGCTGACGCGCATGCTCGCCGCCTGCGAGGAGGGGGCCCCCGGCAGGCTGCATCTGCACGCCGAGTACGACGCGACCTGGTACCAGGACGACCAGCCCTTCACGCCGGCCCAGGCCGCCCGGCACGGCGCCGTCACCGCCGTGCACTCCTGGGTCTTCAACGGCACCGCCCAGCGCCACGGCCGTACCTCCGTCGCGACCGAACACCACGCCGCGTACCTCGTCGAGCTGAGCAAGGCCTGGGCCGACGACCCGCACCGCCCCGTCTGGCTCCAGGAGGTCGGCGCGCCCGCGCCCCTGATCCCGCCCGAGCACGCCGCCGCGTTCACCGAGGCGACGGTGGCCAACGCCCTGGACTGCCCGGACCTGTGGGGCATCACCTGGTGGTGCTCCCACGACGTCTCCCGGGGCCTCGCCGACTTCCCGGACCTGGAGTACGGGCTCGGCCTGCTGACCAACGACCGCAAACCGAAGGAGGCGGCCCGGGTGCTGGAGCGCGCGGCGAGCGAGCGCACGCAGGCGCCCACGCCCCGCACCACCGCGCTCGTCGTCCCGGCCGACCCGTCCACCCGCTCGCTCTGCGCCCCCGGCGGCCCGGTGTTCGACGCCTGGTTCCGGCTGGTCGCCGACGGCGCCCGCCCCACCACCGTCCTCGACACACGCGCCGCGGACCAGGACCACCTCTCGGCACGCGGCATCACCGAGGTCGTCACTCCCGATCAGGTACTCCCCACCCCACAAGGAGGCACCCGCTCGTGAACCCCACCAGACGCACCGTCCTGCTGGCCGCCGCAGGGACAGCCCTGTTCCCCTCGCCGGCCGCAGCAGCGGCACCCGCCGCACTCCAGCCGTACGCCTCCTACTGGTATCCGGACTCCCTGCCCTCCGGCACCCCCGGCACCGGCATCACCTGGCGCAGCCTCAAGGCCTGGCGGGCGGCCGACGACCCGGACCGCGCCTTCAACACGTCGAGCGTCCCGCTCGCCCCGCGCTTCACCCCGACCCCGGTGAACTCGACCGCCCGCGCGGGCCAGGCCCGTATCCAGTCCTTGGTGTCCTTCGGGCCCACCTCCAGCAACCCGTCCCAGGGCTCGGCCACCGCCGATTACTACGCCCTCACCCACTGGGCGTACATCGACGAGCTGGTGTTCTGGGGCGGCTCGTCGGGCGAGGGCCTGATCCTTGCGCCGAACGCCCCGATCGTGGACGCCGCCCACCGGCACGGCGTGCCCGTCCTCGGGAACGTCTTCCTGCCGCCGGTCGCCTACGGCGGGCAGTTGCGGTGGACGCGTGACCTGGTGCAGAGGGACGCGGCCGGGCGCTACCCGCTCGCCGCCCAACTCGTGGCGGTGGCTTCGGCGTACGGCTTCGACGGGTGGTTCGTCAACGCCGAGACCGGGGGAGGGGACGCGGCCCTCGGGGCCGACATGCTGGGATTCATGCGGGAGCTGAAGTCGCTCGCCAGAGCCGCCGGACAGCGGGTGACCTGGTACGACTCGATGACCGTGAACGGCACCGTGAGCTGGCAGGGGGCCCTCAACTCCCAGAACGAGGCGTTCTTCCGGGCCGCCGACGACATGTTCGTCGACTTCCGGTGGACGGCGGCGAAGCTGACGTCGTCGGGGCAGCGAGCCGAGCGACTGGGGCGCAGCCGCTACGAGTTGTGGGCGGGCGTCGACGTCGAGGCGAACGGCTGGAACAAGGCCGTGGACTGGGACGCGATCGTGCCGCGAGACAAGGCGCACGTCGTGTCGGTCGGCTTCTACCGGCCCGAGTGGACGCGCAACCACCTCCCGGCGGACGGGCGGACTCCGGAGGACTTCCACGCCGCCGACGACCGGTTCTGGACCGGGCGGTCACTGGATCCGTCGCAGCCGGACGGTACGGACGGCTGGCGGGCGCCCGCGGTGTCCGTCGCCGACCGGTCGACGGTGACCTCGGTGCCGTTCGCGAGCGTGTTCAACACCGGGCACGGGCTGCGGTGGTACGAGGAGGGGTCCGTCGCCTCGGACACGCCCTGGAATCACCTTGGTCTCCAGGACCGGCTGCCGTCCCGGCGGTGGGTGGTGCGAACGGAAGGGCAACGGCCCGCTGTCTCCTTCGACTTCGCGGACGCGTGGCGGGGCGGCAGCAGCGTGCTCGTGGACGGCGTACTGGACGAACCGGCCACGGTGGACCTGTACGCCGTCCGGCTGCCGGTCTCCCGGGACACGGTCGTCGAGCTGACCCACCGCGTCGATGCCGGTGCCGTACGCGTCGAGCTCGCCGTCGCCACCGCCGAACCGAGCACCCCCGGGGCGACACCGCCGTACACCTTTCTGCCCGTGGAGCCGGTCGGCGACGGCTGGCAGACGGCGAGCGTACGGCTCACCGGCCTGTCCGGGACCGTCCACGCGATCGGCGTGCGGCTCACCGCGGCCGAGGGCCCGGTGCGGTGGCGGCTGGGCGGGCTCGCGGTGCACGACACGGCCGGCACTCCCGCCGCCCCCTCCGGTCCCCGGATCACCGCGGCCTCCGGAGGTGACCTGCGCCTCGCCTGGAACCCCGCCCCCGGCGCCGTACGCCACTACACCCTGCACCGGTTGCTGCCGGACGGCACCCGGCGCTTCCTCGGCGCCACCTGCCAGCGCGCCTACTTCCTCACCGGGCTCCAGCCCGAACAGGGCGAGCGGGAGGCGAAGTTGGAACTGCGTGCCGTAGGGGAGCTGTACACCTCGTCGGACCCCGTGACCGTGACCCACCCCTGGTAACCCCGAGTCCTGGAGGGCACCCCGCATGCATGACGACCGCAGCCTGGTCGAAGCCCGTCTCAAGCGCGTCCTCGACGAACGCGTCCGCCCCGCCGTGTACCCGGAGTCCGTGCCGCTGGAAGTGGCGGTGTGGCATGCGCCGGGCGAGCCGGTGCCGGTCGCCGAGGGGCTCGCGGCCGAACCCGAGCCGATCGCGGTGGGCGCCCGCTGGGGTGCTCCCTGGGGCACCAGCTGGTTCCGGGTCACCGGGACCGTACCCGAGGCGTGGGCCGGGAGGACGGTCGAGGCGCTCCTCGACCTCGGGTTCGACGAGAACATGCCCGGCTTCCAGTGCGAGGGCCTGGTGTACCGGCCCGACGGCACCCCTGTGAAGGGCCTCAACCCGCGCAACCAGTGGGTCCGCATCGGCGCGCCCGTCGAGGGCGGCGAGGAGGTGCGGTTGCACATCGAGGCCGCCTCCAACCCCGTCATCCTCGACTACCACCCCTTCCTGCCCACACAACTCGGCGACAAGGAGACCGCGGGCAGCGCACCGCAGTACACGCTCACCCGCATGGACCTCGCCGTCTTCGACGAGACGGTGTGGCAGCTCGTGCTCGACCTGGAGGTGCTCGGCGAGCTGATGGCCGAGCTGCCGGTGGAGTCGGCGCGCCGCTGGGACATCCTGCGGGCGGTGGACAAGGCGCTCGACGCGATCGACCTCCAGGACGTCAACGGTACGGCGGCGCAGGCGCGGGCACGGCTTGAGACGGTCCTGTCCGAGCCCGCCGCCCCCTCCGCGCACCGCATCAGCGCCGTCGGCCACGCGCACATCGACTCGGCGTGGCTGTGGCCGCTGCGCGAGACGGTCCGCAAGGTGGCGCGTACGACCTCCAACATGACCGCGCTGCTCGACGACGAGCCCGAGTTCGTGTTCGCCATGTCGCAGGCCCAGCAGTGGGCGTGGGTGAAGGAGCACCGGCCCGAGGTGTGGGCGCGGGTGAAGAAGGCGGTGGCGGACGGGCGGTTCGTGCCGGCGGGCGGGATGTGGGTGGAGTCGGACACCAACATGCCGGGCTCGGAGGCGATGGCCCGGCAGTTCGTGCACGGCAAGCGGTTCTTCCTCGACGAGTTCGGCATCGAGAACGACGAGGCCTGGCTGCCCGACACCTTCGGCTTCGCCGCCGGACTGCCCCAGATCATCAAGGCCGCCGGCTCCAAGTGGCTGCTGACACAGAAGATCTCCTGGTCGCAGACGAACAAGTTCCCGCACCACACCTTCCGGTGGGAGGGCATCGACGGCACCCGGATCTTCACCCACTTCCCGCCCGTCGACACCTACAACTGCTCCATGAGGGGCAGCGAGATCGCCCACGCTGCCCGCAACTTCAAGGACAAGGGCGTCGCCCGGCACTCCCTCGCCCCCACCGGCTGGGGCGACGGAGGCGGCGGCACGACCCGCGAGATGATCGGCAAGGCGGCGCGCCTGCGCGACCTGGAAGGCTCCGCCACCGTCGTATGGGAGACCCCGGAGGAGTTCTTCCGCAAGGCCGAGGCCGAACACCCCGACCCGCCCGTCTGGGTCGGCGAGCTCTACCTCGAACTCCACCGCGCCACCCTCACCAGCCAGGCGAAGACCAAGCAGGGCAACCGCCGCAGCGAACACCTCCTGCGCGAGGCCGAACTGTGGGCCGCGACGGCCGCCGTACGTACCGGATTCCCTTACCCGTACGAGGAGTTGGACCGCATCTGGAAGACGGTGCTGCTGCACCAGTTCCACGACATCCTGCCCGGCTCGTCGATCGCCTGGGTGCATCGCGAGGCACGCGCCACGTACGAGCGCCTCGCCGGGGAGCTGACCGGGATCATCGAGGCGGCTCAGCGCTCCCTGGCGGGCGACGGCGAGACCGCGCTCGTGTTCAACGCGGCTCCGCACGCGCGGGACGGGATTCCGGCGGGCGGCGCACGGACCCCGGTGAGCGAGGGCCGGACGGCGCTCACGGAACGTCCGGGTGGCGGCTTCGTCCTCGACAACGGCCTGCTGCGGATCGAGATCGACGCGCAGGGTCTGGTCGTGTCGGCGTACGACATCGAGGCGGACCGCGAGACGGTCGCCCCGGACCGGTCCGCCAATCTCCTCCAGCTCCACCCGGACTTCCCGAACATGTGGGACGCCTGGGACGTCGACGCCTTCTACCGCCACACGGTCACCGACCTGACCGAGGCGGACGAGATCGCCGCCGACGAGGACGGAACCTCGGTGCGGATCGTCCGCTCCTTCGGAGCCTCGCGCGTCACCCAGCAGCTCTCGCTCGCGCCGGGGCAGCGGCGGCTGCTCATCGACACGGAGGTCGACTGGCACGAGACGGAGAAGTTCCTGAAGCTGGCCTTCCCGCTCGACGTGCACGCGGAAAGGTACGCGTCGGAGACCCAGTTCGGGCACTTCTTCCGCCCCACGCACACCAACACCAGCTGGGAGGCGGCCAAGTTCGAGGCCTGCAACCACCGCTTCGTCCACCTGGAGGAGCCGGGCTGGGGCGTCGCCGTCGTCAACGACTCGACGTACGGCCACGACGTCACCCGCACGGTCCGCACCGACGGCGACCGCGGTACGACCACCACCGTGCGCCTCTCGCTGCTGCGTGCCCCGCGCTTCCCGGACCCGGAGACCGACCAGGGCGTCCACCGCTTCCGGCACGCCCTCGTGCCGGGCGCGGGCATCGGGGACGCGGTGCGTGAGGGCTGGCGGATCAATCTGCCGGAGCGGCGGATCAGCGGTGCGCGGGAGGTGGCCCCGCTGGTGACGGTGGACCGGGACGCGGTCGTGATCACGGCCGTCAAGCTGGCCGACGACGGCAGCGGAGACGTGGTGGTACGCCTCCACGAGGCCCACGGCGGCCGGGCCCGGGCCACGCTGACGGCGGACTTCGAGGTCACGGACGTCACGGCGACGGACCTCCTGGAACGCCCGCTGCCCGGGAAGCCGTCGCGCGACGGCCGCCAAGTCGCCCTGCGCCTACGGCCGTTCGAGCTGATGACGTTGCGGCTGCGGCGGGCCCGGGTCCACTGACGGCGAACTACGGCGCGCCGCCGTGCGGCGGATGCCAACTGGCCCCACACTCAAGGAGGTTGGCGTTTCAATCAGCGCCTTGGAGGCCCACTTGAAGCTTGTCACGCGCGCCCAGCTCGGCTGGCCCGCATCCGCCGCACCCACGCAGGCTTCGGCCAAGGGCGTGAAGGTCCATTACGAGGGCTCGCCGGTCAGCGTCGAACTCCTCGACGACCACGATCTGTGCATCGCCGAATGGAAGAAGATCCGAGCCGCCCACCTGGCGAACGAGAAGGAGAACTACTCGGACATCGCCTACAACTACGGGGCCTGTCCGCACGGTTACCTCCTCGAAGGCCGCGGCCTCGGCAGACGCACTGGAGCGAACGGCAACCAGGAACTCAACCGCGGCCACTACGCGATTGTCGGCCTCGTCGGCAACAAGGGGCTCACCAAGCCGACGGACGCGATGCTCGGCGCGATCCGCGACGGCATCGAGCTGCTGCGCAAGCACGGTGCCGGAAAGGAGATCAAGGGGCACCGGGACGGTCACGCCACGGCGTGCCCGGGAGAGCACCTGTACGCCTGGGTGAAGAAGGGAGCGCCGCGGCCCGGTGGCTCGACGACTGTTCCGGGTCCGCGCACGGTGGTCGACGTGTCGCGCATGGTCGCTGCCGCCAAGCACGACCCGGCCAAGTCGGGCACGCCGGTGTCGTACTCGGGTGTGAAGACCGTGGAGAAGGCGCTTGTCGCGGAGGGCCTCCTCGAATCGAGGCTCGCGGACGGCCACTTCGGCACGACGACCCTCAAGGCGTACGCCGCCTGGCAGCGTCGCTGCGGCTTCAGCGGTGACGACGCCAACGGCATCCCCGGCCAGGTGTCGCTGGAGAAGCTCGGGAAAGAGCACGGTTTCGATGTGAAGCCGTAGAGCCGTGGCTCAGCCATGAGAAGGGCCGTTCCCCTCGTACGGGAGATGAGGGGAACGGCCCTCGGCGTTCGCGCTCATTCGCCGAGCTGCGTCCGCAGCCACTGCTCCACCTCGCCGACGTGCGCGGCCGCCGCGGCCCGCGCCGCCTCCGGATCGTGGGCGACCAGGGCGCGATGGATGGCGGCGTGTTCGCGGCGGGTGCGGGTGAAGGCGCCCTCCTCCTGGTAGCCGCGCCAGACGCGGGCGCGGAACGTGCGCGAGGACAGGCCTTCCAGGATCGCCGCCATGGTCTCGTTGCCGGCGGCGGCCGCGATCTCGCGGTGGAAGGCCAGGTCGTGGGCGAGGATCTCCTCGGGATCGTCCGTGGCGTTCATCGCGGTGAGGTGCTTCTCGACTTCCGCGAGCTGGTCCGGCGTGATCCGCGCCGCCGCCAGGGCTGTCGCCGTCGACTCCAGGATGCGGCGCACCTCCAGCAGCTCCACCAGGCGCGGGCCCCGGGAGAGGTCGGCGACCACCCCGAACGTCTCCAGCAGATCGCCGGCCTCCAGTTGCGTGACGTAGATGCCCGAACCGTGCCGGGCCTCCAGCACCCCCAGCACCGTCAGCGCACGGATCGCCTCGCGCATCGAGCTGCGGGAGATGCCGAGCCGGGCCGCCAGATCGCGCTCGGTCGGCAGCCGCTGGCCGGGCTCCAGCCGCCCCTCCGCGATCATCGCCTTGACTGCCTCGATGGCGCGCTGCGTCACGGTGCCCTTCTGTGGGCCCGCCTCGACGGTGCCCTTCTGGGGGGCTGTCTCGTCCACGCCGTTCCTCCCGTCGCCCGAGGCACCTGCGGGCGCCTCGTGAGCGGCAGTGTAATCACCAGGTTGGTCGGACCACTACGGCTGGAAACCGGGAAAATCTGCCTCCCGAGGGTGTTGTATCGCCGAAGTGGTCTGATAAATATGCGGGCATCTGCTCGACCCATGTGCTCGAACACGCTCAACGAGGAGCCGCCAGATGCCCGGCACGACAGCGCGGAAGCAGAACAGGTCACGGATGGTCAGGGCGGTGTGCGCGGTCGTCGGCGCCTCGCTCGCGCTCGCCGCGTGCGGCAGCACCAAGGACACCGGCGCGTCCAGCGCCGAGGGCGGCGGCGGTTCCGGCAAGGTCGGGGTGATCCTGCCCCTGCTGACCTCGCCGTTCTGGCAGTCGTACAACGACTACGTGCCGAAGATGGCCGACTCCGAGGGCGTCGACGCGCTCAAGACGGTCAACTCCAACAGCGACCCCTCCCAGCAGATCACCGACATCAACAACCAGCTCAACCAGGGCGTGAAGGGCCTCGTCGTCGCCCCGCTGGACAGCGCCGCCATCGAGGCCGGCCTCGACCAGGCGGAGCGCAAGGGCGTGCCGGTCGTCGCCGTCGACGTGGCGCCGGACAAGGGCAAGGTCGCGATGGTGGTGCGCGCCAACAACGTGGCGTACGGCGAGAAGGCCTGCCAGTACCTCGGCGAGCAGATCCCCTCCGGCAAGGTCGTGCAGATCATGGGCGACCTGGCCTCCGTCAACGGCCGTGACCGCTCCGAGGCCTTCCGGGCCTGCGTGAAGAAGAACTTCCCCAAGCTGAAGGTCCTGGAGATCCCGGCCAAGTGGGAGTCCGACACCGCGGCCTCCAAGCTCGACACGCTCCTCAACGCCAACCCCGACATCAAGGGCATCTACATGCAGGCGGGCGGCGTCTACCTCGCGCCGACCCTGCAGACCCTCAAGTCCAAGGGGATGCTGAAGAAGGCCGGGCAGTCCGGCCACATCACGATCGTCTCCAACGACGGCATCCCGCAGGAGTACGACGCCATCCGCAAGGGCGAGATCGACGCGACCGTCTCCCAGCCCGCCGACCTGTACGCCAAGTACGGCATGTACTACATCAAGGCGGCGATGGAGGGGAAGACCTTCAAGCCCGGCCCCACCGACCACGACTCGACCATCGTCAAACTCCCCAGCGGCATCCTGGAGGACCAGCTGCCCGCCCCGCTGGTCACCAAGGACAACGTCGACGACCCCAAGCTCTGGGGCAACACGGTCAAATGACGACGCCACTCGCCCAGGCCCGGGACATCGTCAAGCGCTACGGCCCCACCACCGCCCTCGCCGACGGCCGGCTCACCGTCCTGCCCGGCGAGTCCCACGCCCTCGTCGGCCGCAACGGCGCCGGCAAGTCGACCCTGGTCAGGATCCTCACCGGCCTCCAGGCGCCCGACGAGGGCACCGTCCGCTTCGACGGCGAGCCCGCGCCGCCGCTGACCGACCGCGACGCCTGGCGCCGCAAAGTCGCCTGCGTCTACCAACACGCCACTGTGGTCCCGGAGTTGACGGTCGCCGAGAACCTGTTCATCAACCGGCAGCCCCTTCGGCGCGGCTTCATCAGCTGGCGCAGGCTGCGCTCCGAGGCCGCCGAACTCCTCGCCACCTGGGACGTGCACGTCGACCCCGAGGCCCGCACCGCCGACCTCAAGGTCGAGGACCGGCAGATGGTGGAGATCGCCCGGGCGCTCAGCTTCGGCGCCCGCTTCATCATCCTCGACGAGCCCACCGCCCAGCTCGACAAGCGCGAGATCGAGCGGCTGTTCACGCGCATGCGGGCGCTGCAGGACTCCGGCGTCACCTTCCTGTTCATCTCGCACCACCTCCAGGAGGTGTACGAGGTCTGCCAGACCGTCACGGTGCTGCGCGACGCCCGCTGGATCACCACCGCCCCGGTCGCGGAACTCCCGCGCCGGGCCCTGGTGGAGGCCATGGCGGGCGAGTCCATCGAGGCCATCGCCGACCAGGCCGTCGACTCCGGGGACGTCGACCACGACGCCCCCGTCCTCCTGGATGCCCGCGGGCTCACCTCACCGGCGTACGAGAACGTCGACCTCACCGTCCGCCGCGGCGAGGTCGTCGGACTCGCCGGGATCAGCGGCAGCGGCAAGGTGGAGCTGGCCGAGTCCTTCGCGGGGCTGCACACCCCGACGAGCGGAACGGCACAACTGGCAGGTGAGCGGCTGCTGTTCGGCAATGTGCAGGCCGCTCTCAAGGCAGGCGTCGCCTGTGTGCCGCGAGACCGGCACGACCAGGGTCTCGTGGCCGGCATGACCATCGGCGACAACGCCACCATGAGCGTCCTCGACCGGCTCGGCCGCTTCGGTTTCGTCGGCACCGAACGCAAGCGCGGCTTCGCCACCGCCCTCATCGACCGCCTCGACATCCGCACCGAGGGCCCCGACCAGCCCGTCTCCGACCTGTCCGGCGGCAACGCGCAGAAGGTCGTCATGGCCCGCGCCCTCGCCTCCGACCCCCGGCTGCTGGTGCTGATCAACCCCACCGCCGGGGTCGACGTGAAGTCCAAGGAGTCCCTGCTCGCCCGCGTGGACAGCGCCCGCGAGGACGGCATGGCCGTACTCGTCGTCTCCGACGAACTCGACGACCTGCGCCGCTGCGACCGCGTCCTCGTCCTGTTCCACGGCCGTGTCGTCGCCGAGCACCTGGCGGGCTGGCGCGACCACGAGCTGATCGCCTCCATAGAAGGAGTGGACAACCATGGCTGACACCAAGGCCCCGCCGGTCCTGCCCGTGAAGGTGCCGGACGCCCGTGCCGCCAGGACGGTCCTGCTCCGGCGAGCCCGCGAACTCGCCCTGGTCCCGGCCCTGTTGCTCCTCATGGTGCTCGGCGCGGTGGTCAACGACTCGTTCCTCACCGAGCGCAACCTGATCTCGATCCTCGGCGCCTCCGCCGCACTGGCGATGGTCGTGCTGGCCGAGTCGCTGGTCCTGATCACCGGCAAGTTCGACCTGTCCCTCGAGTCGGTCGTCGGCATCGCGCCCGCTGTGGGAGCGCTCCTCGTGCTGCCCGCCGCCCAGTCCGGCTGGGGCACCGAACTCCCCGCCTCGCTCGCCCTGTTGGCGATCCTTGTGGTGGGCGCGGCGGTCGGTGCCTTCAACGGCATCCTGGTCGTGAAGTTCAAGCTCAACGCGTTCATCGTGACGCTCGCGATGCTGATCGTGCTGCGCGGGCTGCTGGTCGGCGCGACCAAGGGCAAGACGCTGTTCGGGATGCCCGACAGCTTCTACTCCCTGGCCACGACGACGTTCCTGAGCATCCCGATGTCGGTGTGGCTCGCGGCGGCCGCCTTCGCGATCGCCGGGTTCGTGCTGAAGTACCACCGCATCGGGCGCGCGCTGTACGCCATCGGCGGCAACGCGGACGCCGCCCGCGCGGCCGGCATCCGGGTCGAGCGGGTGATGCTCGGCGTGTTCGTCGTCGCGGGCACCCTGGCCGCCGTCGGCGGGATCATCCAGACCGGGTACGTGGGTGCGATCAGTGCCAACCAGGGCAACAACATGATCTTCACCGTGTTCGCGGCCGCGGTCATCGGCGGCATCAGCCTGGACGGCGGCAAGGGCACCATGTTCGGCGCCCTGACCGGCGTACTCCTGCTGGGTGTCGTGCAGAACCTGCTCACCCTCGCCCAGGTGCCGTCGTTCTGGATCCAGGCCATCTACGGCGGAATCATCCTGGTCGCCCTCATGATCGCCCGCGTGACGACGGGTCGCGCCCAGGACTGACCCGCGCCGACCCCCTCATCGACGTCACCGACCGAAAGGCCCTCCGTGTCCCCGACCCCCGGCCCCTCTTGTCGCATCTCCGCGCTCGACACCTACGACATCCGCTTCCCCACCTCGCGCGAGCTCGACGGCTCCGACGCCATGAACCCGGACCCCGACTACTCGGCGGCGTACGTCGTCCTGCGCACGGACAGTCAGGAAGGCGTCGACGGGCTGGAGGGGCACGGGTTCACCTTCACCATCGGGCGGGGCAACGAGGTTCAGGTCGCCGCGATCGAGGCACTGCGCGGGCATGTCGTCGGCCGGTCCGTCGAGGAGCTGTGTGCCGACCCGGGGACCCTGAACCGCGACCTGATCGGCGACAGCCAGCTGCGCTGGCTCGGTCCCGAGAAGGGCGTGATGCACATGGCGATCGGCGCGGTCATGAACGCCGTGTGGGACCTGGCCGCCAAGCGCGCCGCCAAGCCGCTGTGGCAACTCCTCGCCGACGCCGACCCGGAATGGATCGTCCGTCAGATCGACTTCCGGTACATCACCGACGCCCTCACGCCCGAGGAGGCGCTGCAGCTCCTGCGCCGGGGCCGGAAGGGGGCGCAAGAGCGCACGGCGCGGCTCCTGGAGCGCGGATACCCGGCCTACACGACCTCCGCCGGCTGGCTCGGCTACGACGACGAGAAGCTGACCCGGCTTGCCGCGCAGGCCGTCGCCGACGGCTTTGAGCAGATCAAGCTGAAGGTCGGCGCCGACCTGGAGGACGACGTACGGCGCTGCCGCGTCGCCCGCTCGGTCGTCGGACCGGACATCCGCATGGCGATCGACGCCAACCAGCGCTGGGACGTGGCCGAGGCGATCCGCTGGACCAAGGCGCTCGCCGAGTTCGACCCGTACTGGATCGAGGAGCCCACCAGCCCCGACGACGTCCTCGGCCACGCGGCGGTCCGCGAGGCGGTCGCCCCGGTGAAGGTGGCCACCGGCGAGCACGTGCAGAACCGGGTCGTCTTCAAGCAGCTCCTCCAGGCCGGCGCCCTCGACGTCCTCCAGATCGACGCGGCCCGCGTCGGCGGCGTCAACGAGAATCTCGCCATCCTGCTGCTCGCCGCCAAGTTCGGCGTACCGGTGTGCCCGCACGCGGGCGGCGTCGGGCTGTGCGAACTCGTCCAGCACCTGTCGATGTACGACTACGTGGCGGTCACCGGCACCACCGCGGACCGCGTCATCGAGTACGTCGACCATCTGCACGACCACTTCCTGAACCCGGTGGTGATCAGGGAAGGTCACTACACGGCACCCACCGCGCCCGGCTTCTCGGCCACCATGCGGCCCGAGTCGATCGCGCGGTACACGTTCCCGGACGGGGCCTTCTGGGCCGCCGACCTCCAGACTGGCGAAAAGAAGGGGCACGCGGCATGAGCGACTTCGACGGTCTCAAGGCGCTGGTGACGGGAGGCGCCTCCGGCATCGGCCGGGCCACGGCCGAACTCCTCGCCGCGCGCGGCGCCCAGGTCGCCGTCCTCGACCTGGACCCGTCGTCCGTCGAGAAGCCGCTGCTCGCCTTCCGCGCCGACGTCACCGACGACGCCTCCGTACGCGAGGCAGTGGCGGCCGCGGTCGCCGACCTCGGCGGACTGGACGTACTGGTCAACAACGCCGGCATCGGCGCCCAGGGCACCGTCGAGGACAACGACGACGCCGAGTGGCACCGGGTCATGGACGTCAATGTCATCGGCATGGTGCGGGCCGCGCGCGCCGCCCTGCCGCACCTGCGTCAGTCGTCGCACGCGGCGATCGTCAACACCTGCTCCATCGCGGCCACCGCGGGGCTCCCGCAGCGGGCGCTGTACAGCGCGACCAAGGGCGCCGTGTACTCGCTCACCCTGGCCATGGCCGCCGACCACGTCCGCGAGGGCATCCGCGTCAACTGCGTCAACCCCGGCACGGTCGACACCCCCTGGGTCGGCCGCCTGCTCGACGCCGCCGCCGACCCGGCCGCCGAACGCGCCGCCCTCGAGGCCCGCCAGCCCACCGGCCGCCTCGTCTCGGCCGCCGAGGTCGCGGGCGCCATCGCCTACCTGGCGAGCCCGCTCTCCGGCGCCACGACCGGCACCGCCCTCGCCGTCGACGGCGGCATGCAGGGCCTGCGGCTGCGGCCGGTGAACCGGTGAGCATCCCCCGGGGACTGGGCTTCGGAGCCGCAGCCATCGCCAACCTCTACACCGAGGTCACCGACGAGCAGGCGCACGTTGCGGTGTCCGCCGCCTGGCAGCGCGGCATCCGCTACTACGACACCGCACCCCACTACGGCCTCGGGCTGTCCGAACGCCGCCTCGGCGCGGCCCTGCGCGCGCACCCGCGCGAGGAGTACACGGTCTCGACCAAGGTGGGCCGCCGTCTGGAACCACGGACCGACGGCGGCGACGACCTGGCGCACGGCTTCGCCGTCCCCGCCACGCACCGCCGCGTCTGGGACTTCACCGCGGACGGCGTACGACGCACCCTCGACGCCAGCCTGGAACGGCTCGGCCTCGACCGCGTCGACCTCGTCTACCTCCACGACCCCGACGACCACGCCGAGCAGGCCTTCCGGGAGGGCTACCCGGCCCTGGAAAAACTCCGCTCGGAAGGCGTGGTCGGCGCGATCGGCGCCGGCATGAACCAGGCGGAGATGCTCACCCGCTTCGTCCGCGACACGGACGTCGACGTGGTGCTGTGCGCGGGCCGCTACACGCTGCTCGACCAGAGCGCGCTCACGGACCTGCTGCCCGCAGCGGTGGAACGAGGCGTCTCCGTGGTGATCGGCGGTGCCTTCAACTCGGGTCTGCTCGCGGATCCCAAGCCGGGGTCGACGTACAACTACGTCGAGGCGCCGGGAGAGTTGCTGGACAGGGCCGTGCGCATGAAGGAGATCGCGCTGCGGCACGGCATCACATTGCGAGCCGCCGCGCTGGCCTTCTGCGCGGCACATCCCGCGGTGGCGAGCGTGCTGGTGGGTGCCCGCTCGGCCGATGAAGTCCATGACTGTGCAGATCAGTTCGCCACACCGGTGCCCGCCGCCTTCTGGCAGGAGCTGCGGGACACCGGACTCCTGCGCACCGAGGAGCCGTCATGAGGATCGCCCTGCACACCACGGTCCGCGCGGACCGCGTCGCCGAGTACGAAGCCGCCCACCGCGAGGTCCCGAGAGAGCTCACGGACGCCATCCGGGCGGCCGGGGCGACCTCCTGGACGATCTGGCGCAGCGGCACCGACCTCTTCCACGTCCTGGAGTGCGAGGACTACGGCCGCCTCCTCGCCGAGCTGGAGAAACTGCCGGTCAACGTGGCCTGGCAGGCCCGCATGGCCGAACTGCTCGACGTGGTGCACGACTACTCGGCGCAGGGCGCGGAGGCCGGCCTGCCCGTCGTATGGGAGCTGCCGTGACGGTCGTCGACGCGCACCACCATGTGTGGGACCTGTCGGTGCGGGACCAGGACTGGATCGCGGGCCCCGAACTCCAGCCGCTCAGAAGGAACTTCACCGTCGCCGACCTCGCCCCCGAGGCACGGGCGGCCGGAGTCGACCGCACGGTCCTCGTCCAGACGGTCACGGTCGCCGAGGAGACCCCGGAGTTCCTGGCCCTCGCCGCCGAGCACGAGTTGATCGCGGGCGTCGTCGGCTGGACCGACCTCCCCCGCCCGGACGTCGCCGACGAGCTGGCCAGGCTGCGGGAGCTGCCCGGCGGGCAGTACCTGAAGGGCATCCGCCACCAGGTCCAGGGCGAGCCCGATCCGGAGTGGCTGCTGCGCGCGGACGTACGGCGCGGACTGGCCGCCGTGTCGGATGCGGGCCTGGTCTACGACCTGGTCGTGCTCCCGCATCAACTACCGGCCTGCGTGAAGGCCGCCGCGGATCACCCCGGCCTCACCTTCGTCCTGGACCATCTGGGCAAACCCCCCATCGCCTCCGGCGCCCTCGAACCCTGGGAAACCGCGGTCCGCTCCCTGGCCGCCCTCGCCAACACCGTCTGCAAGCTCTCCGGCATGGTCACCGAGGCCGACCTCGCGTCGTGGTCAGTGGACGACCTGCGTCCGTACGCCGACGTGGTGCTGGACGCCTTCGGCCCGGACCGGCTGATGTTCGGCTCGGACTGGCCGGTGTGCACGCTGGCGGCGTCGTACGGTCAAGTGATTACGGTGGCACGGGAGTTGACCGGCGAGTCCGACCACAAGCAGATCTTCGAGGCGACCGCCACCCGTGTCTACGACCTTTGAGCCACCCCGGCCAGCCTGGTGGGTGGCAGATACTCCCGCACGTACGTCCGCTCCCAGCACGCGCCGGTCTCCCGCAGCTCACGCCAGGTCGTGTACTGGTAGCGGTAGAGCCGGGCGCGGATGTAGCGGGGCGGCTCGTCCGGCGGGAACGGTGAGCGGCGCAGCAGCTTCAGCGTGTCGCGGTCGTTCTCCAGGAGCCGCTCCATCAGGGCGCCGAACCACGACCCGGCGTACGCGGGCGACAACGCGGCGAACCACATCAGCCAGTCCAGCCGGAGGTGGTACGGCGCGAACTGGCGCGGCCAGCGCCGGGGGTCGCCCGGCTTGCCCTTGAACTCGTACTCCCGCCAGTCCGAGTCCTCCCGCGGTACGTCGTCGGCGGTGCCCTCGATGACCACCTCGTAGCGGATCCGGCTGACGCTGCCGAACGCGCCATAGGTGTTGACCAGATGCAGCGGGTCGAAGGAGCGGTTCATGATCTGGCGGCGGGAGATCATGTTGGCGACCGGGTGGTAGCTGAGGAACAGCAGCAGCGCGGCGACCGCCAGCACCACGATCTCGTACCACAGCGGCGCGTCCGGCACGGAGGGTGGATCGCTCGGGAACTCCACCGCGGACAGGGCCAGCACGATGGTGATCCAGTTCAGCCAGGAGAAGTTGCCGGACAGGACCAGCCACAGCTGGGTCACGATCATCAGGGAAGCGGCGGCCGTCGCGATCGGCTGCGGGGTGAAGAGCAGGACCGGGACGACGAGTTGGGTGACGTGGTTGGCGGCCACCTCGACGCGGTGCAGGGGCCTGGGCAGATGATGGAAGAACCAGCTCAGCGGGCCCGGCATCGGCTGGGTCTCGTGGTGGTAGTCCAGGCAGGTGAGCTTGCGCCAGCAGGCGTCGCCGCGCATCTTGATCAGGCCCGCGCCGAACTCGACGCGGAACAGGATCCAGCGCAGCAGGAACAGCACCACGATCGGCGGCGCCACCTCGTCGTTGCCGAGGAAGACGGTGAGGAAGCCGACCTCCAGCAACAGGGACTCCCAGCCGAACGAGTACCAGGTCTGGCCGACGTTGACGATCGACAGATACAGCGCCCACGGGATCAGCCACAGCAGCATGGCGCCCCACAGGGGCACCGCCGAGTCCAGGCCGGCCAGCAGCGCCGCCGACACCGCGCAGCCCGACCAGGCGCAGACGGCGAAGAACCGGTCCGAGTAGCGCAGGTGGAACAGGCTCGGGGCGGCCTTGAACGGCACCCGCTCGACGAAGCGCGGCACCGGCAGCATTCCGCGCTCGCCGATCAGGGCCCGGAACTGCAGGGCCGCCGTCAGGAACGCGACGAAATACACGCCGGCCAGAGCCCGCTGGAAGACCAGCCGGCTCGTCCAGTACTCCGGTGCGATGAACCAGTCCACAGCCGTGTCCTCCCTTCTTCATTGTCGCGCCGGAGGCCCCTGTGACTCGGACCCGCGTGACTCTCCGTATACCACCTCTCCGCTTGCGTAACCCAAGTGAGTGAAGCAGACAATGGTGGCGAACTGCCCGAAAACAGGCTGGAGGGCGTGATGCGGACCGTGGTGCGGACATCCACCGGAGCCATCGTCACGGCCGGCGCCCTCTCGGCGGCGCTCCTCGTCGCCGGGTGCGGCGGCGACGGGAGCCAGGGCACGGAATCCGGCGGAGAAGTCTTCCTCGAACCCGCTGCCGACAAGGGGCCGGATCCCTTCACCGACTCCACTGCGACCTCGACGGCCCGCCCGTCCCCGGTCGGGAAGTCGGGGCGGACCGGGCCGCAGCAGCTGTCCGGCGGCACGCCCGGCCTCTACGGCGGCACCCGGGGAACCGGCAGCTGCGACGTGCGGCGGCAGATCGACCACCTCACCGCCGACCGGGACCGGGCCCGCGTCTTCGCCCGGGCCGCGGGCATTCCCCGGGCCTCGATCCCCGGCTATCTGCGCTCTCTGACCTCGGTCGTCCTGCGCGCCGACACCCGGGCCACCAACCACGGGTTCCGCGACGGGCGCGGCACCGGCTACCAGTCCGTCCTACAGGCGGGCACCGCCGTCCTGGTCGACGACCACGGTGTGCCCCGCGTGCGCTGCGCCTGCGGCAACCCGCTCACCCCGGCCGCCCACCTGCCGGGCAGCGCGCGCACCAGCGGCCGGTCCTGGGCCGGATACCGTCCGGACCGGGTGGTCGTGGTGGCCCCGACCGTCCAGGTGATCACCGACATCACGATCATCAACATCGCCGACAACACCTGGATCGAGCGGCCGGTCGGCCATCGGGGGCACGACCGCGACCATGTCCTGCCGCGACCGAAGCCGGCGACGCCGACGCCGGTCCCGCACCCGCACGACAGCGCCTCGCCCGGCGAGGAGAGCGGGTCCCCCACGGACGAGGGCACGGCCCCGTCCGGCGGGCGTACCTCCCCGGAGACCTCGCCAACCAACTGCGTGACACCGACGGCCACCGTCACCCCGGGCGCCACCGACGGCGCTCCGGCCGAGACCGCGTCGGACACGGCGGACACCCCGAGCAGCGTCCCCACGAACTGCCCCACAGCCACGGTCACTGCGTCGCCCCGGCAGCCCAGCGCCCCCGAGTCCGGAACCGAGCCGGAGACCTCCCCGGCATCCCCGCAGCCTTCGGGTTCCTCGGACTCCCCGGAGGAGACCGGCCCCGAGACCGTCCCGGACAGCCCCGACCTGCCCGACGGCGGTGGGCTGATCCCCGACGGGCCGCGCACCACCGACAGCATCTTCGCCAGCCCCGTCGACGTCTTCGCCGGCTGACCGGCGCGCATGGACACACCCCGGGCGGCGGGCGGAGCCAATCCCGTCGCCCCAGTCGAAGAATCCGGCAAATCCTGGCAAGGTGGCCCCATGGTTGATCGGGGAGCGAGCGCCCTGTCACTCCCGGACGACTGGCCCGCCCACCCGGATCCGATCCTGGCGCTCAACCACATGGGCACCTTCGACTGGGACCTGGACAGCGGTCTGTTCCACATGGACGCCCAGGCCCACGAAGTCTTCGACCTGCGCCCCGACGAATACGACGGAAACCCCGCGACCCTGGCGATACGGGTGCCGCCGCCGGAGGCCTACCGGCTCGACGGCCTGGTCTCCCAGGCACTGAAGGACGGCAGCGAGAACTACGGCGCCTACTTCCGCATCCGCTGCCGCAACGGCACCCTGCGCTGGACCCACACCCAGGGCCACATCCGCCGCGACGAGACGGGCCGCCCCCGTCGCATCATCGGCATCGTCCGCGACGCCACCGACGAACTCGCCGAGAGCGAAGAGCGCCGTGAGCAGGCGGCCGACGACGAGGCCCGCCGTCAGCAGACCAACGTCGTCCAGCTCACCACGGCCGCCCTCGCGCACGCCCGCACCGTCCAGGACGTCATCGACGTCCTCAAGGACACCCACGGCCTGACCCATCTCGGCGCCACCAGCCTGGTCATGGGCCTGGTCGAGGCCGGCCGCATCCGGCTGGTCGCCGAGGGCCCCGCGGGCAGCTTCGTGCCCGGGACCCTGGTCACCCGGATAGACGAGCAGTACCCGATGAGCGAGGTCGTGCGGACCCTCACCCCGCGTTTCATCGAGTCGCCGGAGGAGTTCGCGGACTGCTACCCGGTCCTCTGGCCGCACATCACCGACCTGAACATCACCTCCGCCGCCTACATGCCGCTGATCGCCCAGGCCCGGCCGATCGGCGCCATCGGCCTGCTCTACAGCGACCGGCGCGGCTTCACCACCGAGGAGCGCAACGTGCTCGTCGCCCTCGGCAGCAGCATCGCGCAGAGCCTGCAGCGGGCCATGTTCTACGAGCAGGAGAAGGACCTCGCCACCGGCCTACAGCAGGCCATGCTGCCGCGCACCATCCCCAGCGTGCCCGGCGCCGACGTCGCCGTCCGCTACCGTTCCGGCTCCCTCGGCCGGGACATCGGCGGCGACTGGTACGACCTGATCCCGCTGCCGGGCGGCCGGGTGGGCGCCGTCATCGGTGACGTCCAGGGCCACGACACCCACGCCGCCGCCGTCATGGGCCAGCTGCGGATCGTCCTGCGCGCCTACGCCGCCGAGGGGCACACCCCGGCCACCGTGATGGCCCGCGCCTCCGTGTTCCTGCACGAACTGGACACCGACCGCTTCGCCACCTGCCTGTACGCGGAGGCCGACCTGTCCACCGGAGTCGTGCAGGTGGTCCGCGCCGGCCACATCGACCCGCTGATCCGGGAGCCCGGCGGCGCCTGCCGGCGCGTCGCGGTCGAGGGCGGGCTGCCGCTCGGCCTGTCCGCGGAGTTCGGACGGCTCGAATACCCGGTCGGCACGATCGAACTGGACTCCGACCACACCCTGCTGCTGTGCACGGACGGCCTGGTCGAGCAGCCCGGCGCCGACCTGGACGACGGCATGCAGACCCTCACCGCGCTCATCGCCACCGGCCCGGACGACGTACGGGACCTCGCCGACCGCCTCATCGACGTGGCCGAGGAACGCGGCGGCGACGACGACGTGGCCCTGCTCCTGCTCCGCCGCCGCGTCCTGGACGCCCCGCAGGCCGGCGGCCGACTCCAGCAGCATGTCGCCCCCGGCGACCCGGAGGCCCTCACCGGAGCCCGGCACATGATCCGTGCCGCCGTGCGCGCCTGGGGCGCCGGCGACCGGGCCGACGAGATCGAGCTGGTCGCCGACGAACTGATCACCAACGCCCTGATGCACACCGAGGGCTCCGCCATCGTCACCCTGCGGGTCCTCACCGGCTCCGAACGCCGGCTGCGCGTGGAGGTCGAGGACTCCTCCAGCGCCCTGCCGCGCCGCCGCGAGGCGGGGGAGTCCGGTGTCTCCGGCCGCGGTCTGCTCCTCGTCGACCTGCTCACGGACGTGTGGGGCGTGGAGGCCCGGGGCGGCGGCAAGGCGGTGTGGTGCGAGTTCCTGATGCCGGAGAGCACCTGAACACAGCCGTCCCTGGTGGCACTCTTGACGTATGCCGGAACTCCCCGAGGTCGAAGCGCTGAAGGACTTCCTCACCGAGCACCTGGTGGGCCACGAGATCGTCCGGGTGCTGCCCGTCGCGATCAGTGTCCTGAAGACGTACGACCCCCCGGTCACGGCTGTCGAGGGCCACGAGGTCACCGCCGTACACCGGTACGGCAAGTTCCTCGACCTCGAGACGGCGGACGGCCCGCACTTGGTGACCCACCTGGCCCGCGCGGGCTGGCTCCACTGGAAGGACCAGCTTCCGAGCGGCATGCCCCGCCCCGGCAAGGGCCCCCTCGCGCTGCGCGTGGCCCTGGAGACCGGCGCCGGCTTCGACCTGACGGAGGCCGGCACGCAAAAGCGCCTCGCGGTCTACGTCGTCCAGGACCCGCAGCAGGTCCCGGGCGTGGCCCGGCTGGGCCCGGACCCGCTCGCCGAGGACTTCGACGAGACCCGCTTCGCGGCCCTGCTGAAGGACGAGCGCCGCCGGCTCAAGGGCGCCCTGCGCGACCAGAGCCTCATCGCCGGGGTCGGCAACGCCTACAGCGACGAGATCCTGCACGCGGCGAAGATGTCCCCGTTCAAGCTGGCGGCGTCACTGACAGCCGAGGAAACACAGACGCTGTACGAGGCCCTGCGGACGACCCTCACCGAGGCGGTCGAGCGCTCGCGCGGAGTGGCGGCCGGACGCCTGAAGGCCGAGAAGAAGAGCGGCCTGCGCGTCCACGGCCGCACCGGCGAGCCGTGCCCCGTGTGCGGCGACACCATCCGCGAGGTCTCCTTCAGCGATTCCTCGCTCCAGTACTGCCCGACCTGCCAGACGGGCGGCAAGCCCTTGGCGGACCGCAGGTTGTCCAGACTTCTGAAGTAGGGGTCCTAACGCGCCTGCAGCGTCACCAGGTGCTCCCCGCCCGCCGTCCGTACCTCGTAGCGGACGATCTCGTCGGCGTGCATCGCCGAGGCGCCCGTCATGGTGTTCTCCCGGGCGTCGTGGTGGGCGGCGGACCAGCTGGTCACCGTCTCCTCCGAGCCGTCCCGGCCGATGGCGATCAGATGGCAGGCGCGCGGACCCGCGCCGTCCTTCACCTTCAGCTCCACCTGGCTGCCGTAGGCCTCGTTCTCGGTCGTGACCTGCGCCCACACACCCGAGCGGGCGTCGGTCGCCTCGACGACCTGTGCGGCCACGTCGTCGCCGCCCGCCATCATGGCGACCGCGGGCCCGGCGAGGGCGATCACGACCGAGGCCGCCACGGCGTACAGCGTGCGCCGGCGCAGGGCGCGATGGCGGGCCGCCACCGCTTCGAGCAGCCGGTTCAGCATCTGCGGGCCGGGCTTGGCCATGGGGTGCACGAACTGGGGTGTCGACCGCCGGTACAGCATCAACTGGCGGGTGACCGGCCCGAACTCGGTCACGTGTGCCGCGCAGCGCGGGCACTCCATGAGGTGGTCCTCGAAGCGGAACGCCTCCGCCTCGTTCAGCACGCCGAGCGCGTACGCGGCGACGTCGCGATGCCTCTCCAGGGACCTCATGCCGAATCCTCGTGCCGTTGGGTGCGGGGTGGGTTACTCCGTGCACCCACTGGTACGCACCAGACAGTCGATTCACTCAAGCCCCGCGCAGAATCCCAACCAGAGGATTCGGAGCGGTCGGCACCGAGGATTGGTCCGGAGAGAAAAGAACTCAGAAAAGGTGGATGGCGAGGTGCCCGAGCGGCAGCCCGAGCTGCCACGCCGGCGTCCACACCTTCGGCCCCTCGTCCTCACCCACCAGCGCACCGCCGCCCGGCACCGCGTTCAGGTCGGGCGCGAGCAGCTCGGTCTCCTGCAGCCATCGCCAGGCCGCCTCGGCCAGCTCCAGGTCGGGGGCGGGCCCGCCCGACTCGACCGCCTCGGCGGCGAGGCCCGCCATGCGCTCGCGCACCCAGTCCTGCCAGGGCTGGTCGTACGCGGTCAGCGACAGCCAGGTCTCCAGCTGGGAGACGACCCGGATGCCGGAGAGCTCGCCGTCGGTGTCGGAGAGGAAGATGGTCAGCGCCAGGGCGTCACGCCCGGCGCGGAACTCGAAGGACGTCGGCGGCATCAGATCGCCGGTCCGCAGCAGCTCGTCGGCGATGTACTCGGCGTACAACCACGCCATGGGGACGGTGAGTTCACCGCCGCCGGTGCCGTCCGTGCTCTCTTGACCTCTGTGCAGCATCCCTTCCTGCCTTCCTCCGGTGCGTGCGCGTCGCCCGAGCGCCCGGGCCCCAGTCCGGAACACGGATGAGGACAGCCGATTACTCAACCGGGGTCCGCAGCAAGGCGCTTTACGGAGGTTTGACTAAGTCGTTGGTTTCACCGCAGGTCGGCCGCGTATCCCGGAAGCACCCTGCGCAGGGCGCGCAACGCGTAGTAAGCGCGAGACTTCACCGTACCGGGCGGAATACCCAGGGTTTCCGCGGCTTCCGCAACACTCGCCCCTTGGAAGTACACGAGCACCAGGACTTCACGGTGCTCCGGAGTGAGTGTCTTCACAGCCTCGCGCACATCGAGCATCTCCGCGGCCCGCTCGGCGTGGTCGGAGATCACCCGCGCGTTCTCCAGGATCGCGTCCCCGACCTCCGGCGGCCGCGCCTGCCGGGCCCGCCGCGCGTCGATCGCGAGCCGCCGCCCGACGGTCAGCAGCCACGGCCGTACGGAGTCGAAGTCGTCCGCGCGCAGCGCCTCGGGATGCTGCCAGGCGCGCACCAGCGTCTCCTGCACGAGGTCCTCGGCGCGCTGCCGGTCGCCGTCGCAGAGCCGGAGCAGCAGCGCGAAGAGGGGCCGGCCGTGCTCGCGCTGCAGCGCGGCGAGCTCGTGCTCGGCGGTCGTCGTCCCGTTCGTGAGGGTGGTTCCGGCCGTCATGGCCGTATGCCATCGCAGGCGGCCGTTGTGGGACAGAGCACACACACGGATCTGCGGCGGACGGTCGATCGCGTCGGCGAACGGTACGACGAACGGTCCCTTCCGCCTATTCGGGGCGCGCCAGACGGGCTAACGGAGGCGGCCCGATTGTTTGCGATCGCGCCCTGTTTCATACGTATTGGTGGGTAATACGACCACACGGGGTGAGCAGATGATTGCACGCAGTCGACTTGTGGCCCTCGCTCTGACGGCTGTCCTCGCTGCAGGCGCCGCCTGCCAGGCCAACAACCGCAAGGCTCCGGGGCAGGAGGGCCCCTCCGCCGGCCCCCGCGACTTCACGCTCGTCGCCTCCGGCGACATCCTCCCGCACACCTCGGTCATCGACCGTGCGCGTTTCGACGCGGGTGGCTCCGGCTACGACTTCCGCCCGATGCTCGCAGGTGTCGAACCCGTCGTCTCGCGCGCCGATCTGGCGCTGTGTCACATGGAGACCGTCTACGGCGCCGACGGCCAGTACACCGGCTACCCCACCTTCAAGTCCCCGCCGGAGGTGGCCCGGGCCGTCGCCGCCACCGGCTACGACGGCTGCTCGACCGCCTCCAACCACAGCCTCGACGACGGCGCCGCCGGCATCCTGCGCACCCTGAACGCCCTCGACGAGGCGCGCGTACGGCACGCGGGAACGGCGCGCACCGAAGGCGAGGCGCGCTCGGTGACGGTGCTGCGCGCGGGCCGGGCCAAGGTCGCGCATCTCGCGTACACCTACGGAGTCAACGGCTTCCCGCTGCCGCCGGGGCAGCCCTGGGCGGTCAACATGATCGACCAGGCCAGGATCCTGGCGGACGCCCGCGCCGCCCGGAAGGCGGGTGCCGACGTCGTCGTCGTCTCGATGCACTGGGGCACCGAGTGGCAGGACGCCCCGGACGACATGCAGGTGACCCTCGCCCGCGAGCTCACGGCCGCGAAGACCGGGGACCGCCCCGACATCGACCTGATCCTCGGCACCCACGCCCATGTGCCCCAGGCGTACGAGAAGGTCAACGGCACCTGGGTGGTCTACGGCATGGGTGACCAGGTCGCGGGCGCGATGTACAACGAGCAGGGCGTGCAGGACCCGCGCGGCAACCAGTCCACCCTCGCCCGCTTCACCTTCACCCCGCCGGCCGAGAAGGGCGGCCGCTGGGAGGTGAAGAAGGCCGAGTTCATTCCCCAGCTGTTCGACATCGACGCCGGCCGGGTGGTCAACCTCAACCGGGCCATCGCCCAGGGCGCCGAGCTGCGCGGGGTACGGGACCGGATCCGGGACGTCGTGCTGAGCCGGGGGGCGGGGGACGACGGGCTGGTGATGGGCAAGTAGCGCCGCAGGCGGTCAGTCCACGTCCACGTGGTCGAAGGTCTTCAGCATCTGCTTCAGCACGCGCACGCACGCCTGCAGCTCGGCGGCGGTCAGATCGCCGCCGACCTGCCGGTTCAGGGCGTGCTCGCGCGTGAGGATCGCGGTGATGACGGCCTCGCCCTCCTCCGTGATCCGGATCAGCGAGGATCGCTGGTGCGCGGGATTGGGGGTGGCCTCGACCCACCCTCTGCCCATCGCGTCGTTGACCATGCGCTGCACGAACTGCCGGGTCAGCGCCATGACCCGGCCCATCTGAGGCACCGTCATGGGCCCGTACCTGTGCAGCAGGGTCAGGACGGAGCGCACTCCGACGGACACCCCCTCGATCTCCTCGCCCTGTTCGAGCTTGCGCAGGCCGCGCCGGTACAGCGCGCCGATCAGGTCGAACACCTCGCTGATCCGGTGGCCGAGTACGTCGGGGTCGAGGGGGGCGTCGGAGTCGTTCACACCGTCATCATGCATACCGTCATCATGACACCTTGGTTGCCAAAGTCCCCGGAACATGACACCTTGGTTGTCATGACAGTTGCTTCGGAACTGAGCTACTTCACGTCCACCGACGGCGACCTCGCCTACCGCGACAGCGGCGCGGGCGACCTCGTCGTGCTGCTCCACTCCGGTTACGTCGACCACCGCCTCTTCGAAGGCCAGATACCGGCCCTCGTCGACGCCGGGTACCGGGTGGTCGCTGCCGACGTCCGCGGCCACGGCTGGTCCGCCAACGCGAGCGAGCCCTTCCGCTGGGCCGACGACCTCGCCGGCCTGCTGCGGCACCTCGACGCCGGTCCCGCGGTGCTGGTCGGCGTGTCGATGGGCGGGCTGATCGTCACCAACACCGTGCTGGAGCATCCCGACCTCGTCCGCGCGGTGGTCACCTGCGGGGCCGCGACCGGGGAATTCCAGTACACGGACACCTGGACCCGCGGGATCCAGGCCGAACTGGCGCGCACGCTGGCCGCCGGGGACCTCGAGGGCTGGCTCGACACCTTCGTGCGGTACATACCCGGCGAACACCGGACCCTTGACGACATCGACCCGGACATCCTGGGCCGGGTGCGGGAGATGAGCCGCCACACGCTCGCCAAGCACACGCCCGGCGAGAAGGACTGGTTGGTGCCCGTCACCGACACCTTCGCCCGGGCGGCGGAGATCACCGTCCCGCTGCTCACCCTCAACGGCGGCCTGGAACCCGCCGACATGCTCGCCGCGGCCGAACGGCTTGCCGCCACCGCCGGCAAGGGCCGCGTCGAGGTCGTCGACGGCGTCGGGCACTACCTCAACCTGGAGAAGCCCGAGGTCTTCAACGAGCTCCTGCTGGACTTCCTCCGGACGCTCTAACGCCCGGCCAATGCGGACCGCCGGTACGAGTAGCCGAAGTAGACCACGAGCCCGAGCGCGAACCACACGGCGAACCGCACCCAGGTCTGCCACTGCAGATACGTGATCAGCCAGATCGAGAAGCCGATCCCGAGGGCCGGCACCACCGGCATCCACGGCGTACGGAAGGTGCGCGGCAGCTCCGGCTGCCGGTAGCGCAGCACGATCACCGCCGTGCACACCACCACGAACGCCAACAGGATGCCGATGTTGGTCAGTTCGGCCGCCTCGCCGATCGGCAGGAACCCGGCGATGGCGGCCGACGCCACCCCGACGATCCAGGTCACCCGGGTGGGCACGTGCCGCGTCGGATGCGTCTTCGCGAACCAGCGGGGCAGCAGCCCGTCGCGGCTCATGCTGAACCACACCCGGGTGACGCCCAGCATGAAGGTGAACATGACGGTGAGGATTCCGATGATCGCGCCCACCGCGATCACATCCGCCAGCCCGCCGAGCCCCACCGACTTGAACGCCGTCGAGAAGCCGCTCTCCTTGTCGATGTCCTTGTAGTCCTGCATGCCCGTCAGCACCAGGCAGGCGGCCACGTACAGCACCATCGAGATCACCAGCGAGTAGATGATCGCCTTCGGCATGTGCCGCTGGGCGTCCTTGGACTCCTCGGCCGCCGTCGACATCGCGTCGTAGCCGAACACCGCGAAGAACACGGTGGCCGCACCGGTGAACGCCCCGCCGACCCCGTACGGGAAGAACGGGTTGTAGTTCGCCGTGTCGATGTGGAACACGCCCACGGCGATCACCAGCAGCACGACCAGGACCTTCAGGACCACCACCACCGTCTCGAAGCGGGCCGCGTTGCGGATGCCGAGGTTCAGCAGATAGGCGATGAGCAGGCACAGGAGGGCGGCGAAGAGGTCGACCCTGTGCCCGTCGCCGGTGCCGGGTGCGCCCAGCATCCAGTTCGGCAGCTCGGCGCCCATGTCCTCGACCAGGAAGCTGAAGTAGCCCGAGATCCCGATGGCGACCACCGCCACGATCGCCGTGTACTCCAGCAGCAGGTCCCAGCCGATGAACCAGCCCGCCAGCTCGCCGAGCACCGCATAGCCGTACGTGTACGCCGATCCCGCCTTCGGGATCAGCCCTGCGAACTCGGCGTACGACAGCGCGGCCGCCGCGCTCGCGACACCGGCGATCAGGAAGGAGACGAGGACTGCCGGACCCGCCGTACCGTTGGCGACCGTTCCGGCCAATGTGAAGATGCCCGCCCCGATGATGCCGCCTACGCCGATCGCGGTCAGCTGCCACAGTCCCAACGACCGGTCGAGCCGCGTACCCTCGCCGACTTCCGTCTCCTCGATGTGCTCGATGGGTTTGCGGCGGAGAATGCCCTCGCCCGTCCGGAGCCCGGCCATGCGCCTCACCTCTTCGCGTTGGGCAAACGGCTCACAGCGGATGATGATGCTCCGGTTGCGGCCGGGACGAAAGAGGTCGGACATACGTGGCGCGGCCAGTCAACTGAATGGCTGTTCAGCAGGGCGGGCCCGCAGTAGTTTGACGCGCAATCACTCGCATCGCTCTCGGAGTACCTCGAATGAGCAGCGACAAACAGACCCTGACGCCCCTTCAGACATTCCAGGTCCCGTCGGTCGTCAACGGCTCGGACGCCGACCGGACCCTCGGCGGAGAACTCATCGCCGCCTGGCAGTCCGACGGAATCTTCCAGATCCGGGCCACCGCCGCCCAACAGGCCACCACCGAAAGGGCGTTGGCGGCCTCCCGCGCCTTCTGCGCCAGACCTCTGGAGGAGAAGGCCGGATACGTCTCCGACCTCACCTACAGCGGCTACGTCGCCTCGGGCGAGGAGGAGACAGCCGGGAAGAAGGACGGCTCGGAGATCTTCACCGTCTGCCCCGACATCCCCGCCGACGACCCCCGCGTCCTCGCGCACTGGCCCTGCCACGGCCCCACGCCCTGGCCGTCATCCGCCTACGCCCGCGCCATGAAGGACTACATGGCCGCCGTCGGCGAGATCGGCCATCGCCTGCTCCGGCTCACCGCGCTGGGTCTGGGCCTGCCCGACCCCGACCACTTCGTCCGCCTCACCGCCGACGGCTGGCACCACATGCGGGTGCTGCGCTTCCCGCCCGCCGACGCCACCTCTGAACGCGGCATCGGCGCCCACACCGACTACGGCCTGCTCGTCATCGCCGCCCAGGACGACGTGGGCGGCCTCTTCATCCGCCCGCCCGTGCCCGGCGAGGAACGCGGCCGCAACTGGCTGCCCGACGAGTCGATGGCCGGCCGCTACGAACACGACGAACCCTGGACCTACGTGACTCCTGTCCCGGCCGTCTTCACGGTGTTCCCCGGCGACATCATGCAGTTCATGACCGACGGCGCGCTGTTGTCCACCCCGCACAAGGTCCGCCTCGCCGACCGCGAGCGCTACACCCTCGCCTACTTCCACGAGCCCGGTTTCAACACCGTAGCCAGGCCCCTGACCGGAACGGACACCGGCGCGTACATCCACTACGGCACCCACTTCACCTCGATGTTCCGCAGGTGCTACCCCCGTCGCAGCACGACGCTGCGCATCGACGCGGAGGACCGCATGGCCGTCCTCGCGAAGCTCCGCGACCAGGCCGTGGGCGCCGGACTCAGGGCACCACGGTCACCGGCCACCGCCCGGCCTTGACCAGGCGCACCGCGACCGACCCGACGATCCGGTGCCCGGCCTGCTGGGACGCCCCCACCACCACGGCGTCCGCCTTCAGGTCGTCCGCCGCTTTCACCAGGCCGTTGTAGGGGTCGCCCTGGAAGGTGTGGAACTCCCAGCGGACGTCGAATATCCCCTTGAGCCGCTCGGTCGCGTCCCGGATCTGGGCGATCAGGTCCTCGGCGATCTCGTTGGTGGCCTCCGCGACCGGCGCTCCGAGGACCGCGCCCGCCGCCGTCACCGGCTGCACGTACACGACGGCGAGCAGCGCGTGCTGCCGCCGGGCGAGTCCCGCCGCGTACGCCGCCGCGCGGAGCGAGGAGTCGGAGCCGTCCACCCCGACGACGATGACCTTGGGCCCGTCCGTACCCCGCTCGAACTGGTGCGAGTGCTGTTCCGTCACGGCACGGAGGCTATCGGAACCCGCAGGTCCCGCCGCCGGGCAGGGCGCTCGACGGGCGAGCGGGCCGGGGGCTTCCTACCCTCGGAACATGAGTGCCACCGTGGAGGCCGCCCCGGCGAAGGACACCGCGGGCCGGACACGGCCGCCCGGGAACGGCTTTCTCAGCAGGGTGCCGGAGGGTTTCGCGACCTTCTTCGGCGCCCTGGGACTGCTCTGCGCCCTGCTGGCCCTCATACCCCCGCTGCGCCGCGCGCTCCGCCCCGTCGTGCGCATCCTCGACGAGCTCATCGTGCCGGTCAGCGCCAACCTCGCGTACGCCGTCTTCCTCTTCCTGCTCGCCGCCGCGACCGCGGCCCGCAAGAAGGTCGCCTGGTGGCTGGTCGTCGTCTATCTGGGGCTGCTCGTCCTGACCGACGCCCTCGGCACGGCCCTCGGCCACTACGCCGACTCCGTCCCGTCCCTCGTCGTGTGCGGCTTCGCCCTGGCCCTGCTGATCGTCGCCCGCAAGGAGTTCTACGCCGCCTCCCGCCACGGCGCCGTACGCCGGGCCGTCGGCGTCCTGGCCGTCGGGCTCGGCATCGGCATCCTGGCCGGCTGGGGGCTGGTCGAGCTGTTCCCCGGCACGCTGCCGCGCGGCCAGCGCCTGGCGTGGGCCGCCGACCGGGTCTGCGGCGGCCTCGTCTCCGGCGCCAGCTACGACGGGCGGCCGCCCCGCCCCCTGTACTTCCTGCTCGGCCTGTTCGGCGCGCTCGCCCTCCTCAACGCCGCCGCGACGCTGTTCCGCTCGCAGCGCATGGAAGCCGCCCTGCACGACGACGAGGAGGCCCGCATCCGCGCCCTCCTCAGGGCGTACGGCGACCAGGACTCCCTCGGGTACTTCGCCACCCGGCGCGACAAGGCCGTCGTCTTCTCACCCAGCGGCAAGGCCGCCGTCACCTACCGCGTCGAGGCCGGGGTGTGCCTGGCCAGCGGAGATCCGGTCGGCGACCGGGAGGCCTGGCCGCACGCCATCGCCGCCTGGCTGGACCTGGCCCGCCGCTACGCCTGGGTGCCCGCCGCCATGGGCGCCTCCGAGGACGGCGCCCGGGCCTACGCGCGCGCCGGACTCGGCGCCCTCCAGCTCGGCGACGAGGCGATCCTGCACGTGCCGGACTTCGACCTCGACGGCCGCGACATGCGGGTCACCCGGCAGGCCGTGCACCGCGTCCGCCGCACCGGCGCCCATTGCCGAATCCGCCGCCACTCGGCCCTCACCGAGACGGAGATGGAGGAGGTGATCGGCAAGGCCGACGCCTGGCGCGACACCGTGACCGAACGCGGCTTCTCCATGGCCCTCGACCGCCTCGGCGACCCGGCCGACGGCGACTGTCTCCTCGTCGAGGCCCTCGGCGAGAACGGCGAGCTGCTCGCCCTGCTCTCCTTCGTGCCCTGGGGCACGGACGGCGTCTCCCTGGACCTGATGCGCCGTGACCGCGGCGCCCCCAACGGCGTCATGGAGTTCATGGTCGCCGAGCTGTGCGCCGCGGCGCCGAAGACGGGCATCCGCAGGATCTCGCTGAACTTCGCCGTGTTCCGCTCGGTGTTCGAGGAGGGTGCCCGCATCGGTGCCGGACCCGTGCTGCGGCTGTGGCGGCGTCTGCTGCTGTTCTTCTCCAAGTGGTGGCAGCTGGAGGCCCTCTACCGCTCCAACGCCAAGTACCGGCCGCAGTGGTTCCCGCGCTTCCTCTGCTACGGCGAGGCCGCCTCCCTCGCCCGGATCGGCCTCGCCTCCGGCATCGCCGAGGGATTCGTCTCCGTACCGTCCCTGCGCAAACTTCTCAGAAAGGGGCACCCGCGAAACGGACCGCGTCCCGCGACCACCGAAGGACTACCCACGCTGGCGGCGCTCGGCCTCGCCGGAGGGGACGAGGCCGGGGCGGCCGGGCCGGATGCGGGCCTGCCCGAGCAGGTCCGCATCCGGCACCACACCCTCGACCGGCTGCGCGCGCAGGGCACCGACCCCTACCCGGTGGGCATCCCGGCCCGCACCCACGCCCTCGCCGACGTCCGCGACGGCGAGCAGGTCACCGTCGCCGGCCGGATCATGCTGGTGCGCGACTTCGGCGGCATCGTCTTCGCCGTCCTGCGCGACTGGTCCGGCGACCACCAACTCGCCCTCACCCGCAAGGACACCGGCGCCGGACTCGACCGCTTCACCGCCGACAGCGACATCGGCGACCTCATCACCGCCACCGGCCTGGCCGGGGTCAGCGACAAGGGCGAACCGACCGTCTTCGTCACCTCCTGGCAGCTGACCGGCAAATGCCTGCGCCCGCTGCCCGACAAACGCCGCGGCCTCGCCGACCCGGAGGCCAGGGTCCGCATGCGCTACCTCGACCTGGTCTCCAGCCCCGCCGCCCGCGACGTGGTCCGCGCCCGCTCCACCACCGTCCAGGCACTGCGCCAGGGCCTGCTGGAGCGCGGCTTCCTCGAGGTCGAGACGCCGATGCTGCAACAGATCCACGGCGGCGCCAACGCCCGCCCCTTCCACACCCACATCAACGCCTACGACCTCGACCTGTACCTGCGCATCGCACCCGAGCTGTATCTGAAGCGGCTGTGCGTCGGCGGCCTGGAGAAGGTCTTCGAAATGGGCCGCACCTTCCGCAACGAGGGCGTCTCCTACAAGCACAATCCCGAGTTCACGATGCTGGAGGCCTACCAGGCCTACGCCGACTACGACGTGATGCTCGACCTCACCCGCGAACTCGTCCAGGGCGCCGCGACCGCCGCCTTCGGCTCGCCGACCGCCCGCAAGGACGGCACGGAGTACGACATCTCCGGGCCGTGGCCGGTCAAGACGGTGTACGGGGCGATCTCCGAGGCGCTGGGGGAGGAGATCGGCCCCGACACGGAGCTGCTCAGGCTGCACCGGCACTGCGACCGCGCGGGTGTGCCGTACACGGCCGACGACGGCCACGGCGACATCGTGCTGGAGATGTACGAGCGCTTGGTGGAGGAGAAGACCCAGCTGCCTACCTTCTACAGGGACTTCCCGACCGACGTCTCCCCGCTCACTCGCCAGCACCGGCACGACCCCCGCCTCGCCGAGCGCTGGGACCTCGTCGCCTTCGGCACCGAACTCGGCACCGCCTACTCCGAGCTCACCGACCCCGTCGAACAGCGCCGCCGCCTCACCGCCCAGTCCCTGCTCGCCGCGGGCGGAGACCCCGAGGCGATGGAGCTCGACGAGGACTTCCTCGACGCCCTCGAATACGCCATGCCGCCCACCGGCGGCCTCGGCATCGGCGTCGACCGGCTGGTCATGTTCCTCACCGGCCTGACGATCCGCGAGACCCTGCCGTTCCCGCTGGTCCGCCGCCGCTGACGCCACGTCAGAGGACTTTCGGCCGGCGCAACCGGGGCTGGACCGGCCGGGCGTTTTCCTGCCGCCGTACCGGTGTCGCCCTGGTGCGACGGTCCCGTGCCGGGCGACTCATCATTCATGACGAAGGATCAGTCGCTCACAGGTCCGCTCACACGGCGCCGCGCGCTGCTCGCCGGTGCCGTCGCCGCCGGGGCCGCCGGCACCGCGGGCATCGCCGGAGTGATCGCGACTCTCGCGGGCGAGGAGCCGGTCCGGCCCGCCCTCCCGGCCACGGGTCCCCAGCCGCACCGTGCGCTCAAGCCCTCCGCCTACCGCCTCCAGCCCCTGACGGGATACGGCCCGCCCCGGGTGGCACCCCGCCGGCCCCTGGTACGGCGCCAGCCGTTCCTGCGCGTGGCCGGGCGGGGCCGCACCATGGTGCTGACCTTCGACGACGGACCAGACGCCCGCTACACCCCGCACATCCTGGACACCCTGCGCGAGTACGACGTGCGCGCCATGTTCTTCGTGTGCGGCGAGATGGTCGCCGAGAACAAGGACCTCGTGGCGCGGATGGCCGACGAAGGCCATGTCGTCGGCAACCACACCTGGTCCCACCCCCTGCTCACCCGCCTCAGCCGCGCCCGGATCCGCGCCGAGATGGAACGCACCTGCGACATCGTCGAGGAGACGTACGGCGAACGCCCCGCCTGGTTCCGCGCGCCCTACGGCGCCTGGAACCGCGCCACCTTCCAACTGGGCGCCGAGCTGGGCATGGAACCGCTGGCCTGGACCGTCGACACCCTCGACTGGATGAGCCCCGGCACCCGCACGATCATCCACCGGGTCGAGCACGGCGCCGCCCCCGGCGTCGTGGTGCTCTCGCACGACGCCGGAGGCGACCGCTCCCAGAGCGTCCTGGCCCTGCGCGCCTATCTGCCGGAGCTGCTGGACTCCGGGTACTTCGTCACCGTTCCCGAGCGGAAGTACACCTAGCGGACCTCGACCAGACTGGCGAAAGCGACGACGTTCCCGTCGTAGCCGTTCTGCTTGGAGAAACCGCCGCCGCAGGTGATGACCCGCAATTCGGCGCTCCCTTTCGAGGCGTAGACCCGGTCGCCGGGGAAGTTGTTCTTCTCGAAGACCTCGACGCCGTAGACCTGGAACACGGCCGTCTTTCCGTCCTGCCGCAGGACCTCGACGCGACTGCCCGGCTTGAGTGCCCCGAGGCCGTAGAACACGGCGGGGCCCTGATTGTTGTCGACATGGCCGACGACCACCGCCGTGCCTTTCTCACCGGGGGACACGGACCCGGTGAACCAGCCCGCCAGGTTCGGGTCCTCCGGCGGCGGCGCGCCGACCCAGCCGTCCGAGTCCAGGCCGACCGGGATCATCGGCGCGTCGACCTGGATCGAGGAGATCCGGACCCGCTCCGGCATGGCGTACGGCAGCGGCTGCACGGCACCGGTGAAGACGCTGCCGCGCACCTGGCTGTTGTCGGGGGCGGCCGCCGACGCGGGCTGCGGCGGCCCCTCGTCGAACTCGCCCGAGCCATTGCGAACGAGTGCGAGACCGGTCAGCAGAACAAGCGCTATCACGCCCCAGGGAGCGCGCCTCTTCCGCCGCTCCTCCTCTTCGGCGAGCTCGGACCCGTACATTCGCCTTCCCCTCTCGACGCGGCCGTCGCCACGCCGTTCGCGCATACGAAAACGCTAAGTCCGGTGCGCGCAACCGGCGACGGGGCGGGTGCGAACGGGTGGCCCGAACTCTTTGCGTGCGCCATCCGAGTTGCCACCGGCCGGAAAATTCTGACGGTGTGTGACCTGCGGCAATTCCGATTGTGGGCTCATCGGTCGGCGTGTCCTCTCACCAGGACGGACCATCGCCGAAATGCGGCCCCGGGCACCGCATCTGAGGGTCTTTCTGGGAGGCGCTTTCTCGCCGATCGACCGGGGACGGTTCCCGGGGCGTCTTCCGCGGAGGATCACATGCGTAGAACTCGTGCCCTGGCGGCCGCTGCCACCGCGGTCGCCGCTCTCGGACTCGCCGCCCCGGCGGCCACCGCCCGGGACGGCATGCCGCCCGTCGGACCGAGCAACATCGTCGCCCTGCCCAGCGTCATCGCGCGCGGCGCGCAGCTGACCATCACCGTCGACGGCTGCCCGCGAGGCGGCACCGCTACCTCGGACGCTTTCCCCGCCACGACCCTGACGCCGGTCCCCGGTGGCAGCACGGCCAGGGGCACTGCGATCATCGACCGCCACGCGCGGACGGGTGCGCACAGCATCACGGTCCACTGCACCGGCGCCGGCCGTCCCTTGACCCACCCGAACGCCTTCACCGTCATCGGCGGCGTCCGCGGCGGTCTCGGCGGCAGCAGTTCCACGGGCGCGACGCCGACCGACATGGCCATCGGAGGTGGGCTCATTGCCGTGGCCGTCGTCGGTGGTGGGGTGTTCTGGATGCGGCGGCGGGCGGAGAAGCGGACCTGATCCGCTGTCCCTCTTCAGACAGGTCGCACGTTCACAGACCTTCGCCCCGGCCCCCTCGAGGGGATCCGGGGCGAAGGTCTGTCTTTGCGTGCGGTGCTCTCAGGCGCCGTCGCCCTCCTCGCCGCTGCGGCGCCGGGAGAGGTGGTACGCCGTTCCGAGCGAGGCCGCGATGAACGCGGCGCCGAGGCCGATCTCCTTCAGGTTCAGGTCGGCCAGGCTGCCGCCGTCACCTGCCTGCACACCCTTCTCCCAGTGCGGGGGTGTGACGTGCCGGCCGCCGGCGATGGTCAGGTCGACGTCCTGCCAGAAGGTGCCGCAGTGGAACGACACCTCGTACACGGCACCCGGTTTGGCGTCCCAGTCGACCACGGCCCTGGCCGACGTACGCCCACGGGGGATGATGACCGTGTCGAAGACCCCCGACGAGACGCTGACGCTCTGCTCACAGCCCGTCGCGTGCAGCGTGACCTGTCCACCGGGGGCGACGGTGGAGGGCAGCACATCGACCCGGAAACCCTCGGTGTCCCCGCGGGCCTGGGCGGTGGGGGCGGTCAGGGCGAGGGCGCTGACGGCCAGCAGTGCGGCCGAAGCGACGCGTATCGCGCGCATGGTGTTTCCTCCGGGTCCCCGAGGAGCAGCTGCGGACCTTTTCCGCTTGCGCCTGACATGCACCTCGATGATCGGAACGCTAAAAAGGTGCGCACACCTGCGCGATCGCTGTCGTACGAATGGGGCAGGCGTGTGGGCCGCTCGGGGGACGGTGTTACCGCGACCGGGGGACGACAGCGGCGTGGCGGCCGAGCGTCGAGCGCAACGGCCGGCGTGCGCTGCCGCCCCCCGGAGTCCCGTCGGATGAGGGCCCGTCAGCCCTTGGCGTGCGGGAAGAGGTCCAGGAACGGCTCCGCCGATGCCGTGACACCGCGGCTGTACGGTGCGTCGAAGTCCCAGATGAGGAAGAGCAGGAAGGCGATCAGCGCCGAGAACAGCCCGGCGAGGACCAGCTCGCGGGGAGTGCGCCGGATCTGCAGGGCGAACACCATCCCGATGGTGACGACCCCGCCGGCGAGCAGTCCGAACCACACCACGCCCGGCATGGTCTCCCCGGTCGAGTTCGCCCGCGCCGTGCGCGCCTGGTCGGCGGCGGTCACCTGGTCGACGAGCGGCTGGTACGCCTGCGCCTCGAAGTCGTTCGCCGGCTCGTAGTCGGTGACGTCCTCGCGGATGCGCTGGAAGAGCTCGGCGCCGCGGTCGGTGACCCGGCCGTCGTCCGCCATGGTCTTCCACTCGGTGGTGACGACGTGTCCGACATAGGCGTTGACATCGTCGCGAATACGGTCACGGACGTCGTCCGGATAGACCCGGACCCGTTCCGAGATCTCGTGCAGCGCCACGGCTTCCGCCTGGACGTGGTCCTGGGCGGCGCTGCGGCCCTCCCACACGCCGGCGATGGCCAGGCCCAGGACGATGGCGTACACCACACCGATCCACATCGTCATGTACTCGATGACGTCCGGGGTCTCGGAGGGATCCTCGTCCTCGGGGGCCGTGCGGTGCCGTACGAGGGTGATGATGACCACCACGGCGCAGGCGGCCAGCATCGCGAAGGTGAGAACAAGCCATTCCGGCAACAGAAGCCTCCAGGGTCAGCGCGGCCGCAGCGCGGCGACGGCGGCGATCGCGGGCGCCGCGATGAGCAGGACGAAGGTGAGGGGCGAGGGGGCGTCGTGCGGCGCCCGGCGGTGCGGGGTGGCGCGGTAGGGCGGGTAGTGCACGGGGGTCATGGACGGACTCGGGGTGGGTTTGACCGACGGCTTCGGTGTGGGGGACGGGGTGGGTGCCGGCGCGGGGGGCGGGGTCGGCCGCGCGCGGGGCGGCGCGGGCTGGGGAGCCGGTGGTGCGGGGGGTGGCGGAGGCGGGGGAGGCGGGGGAGGTGGGGGCTCGGGTTTCGGGGTGGGTGTGGGTGTCGGCGTGGGGGCGGGGTCCGGCGTGGGCGTGGGCGTGGGCGTGGGCGTGGGCGTCGGAGTCGGGGTGGGGCTGGGTGTGGGCGGCGGGCACTGGGTGGGCGTCGGCCAGGTGAGGCTTCCGACGACCGCCACGGCCTGGGCGCCGTCCGGGCCCGTGTCGGCGTACGCGCAGACGGTGGCCGACGCCGCACCCGCCGGTGCCGCCACCAGAAGCCAGGTCAGCGCGGACACCGTCAACAACCTTGCTGCCAGGTTGGATTGGGTCGGTTCGAGTCCATGCACGACGAAGATCCTGAGCCCCGTGCAGGTCCCACACGCCGGAGCGCGGGCGGATTGCCTCGAACGGGCGACGTATGGCCCTCGAAAGGTTTGCCGAGCGGGCGCACACGTGACGGCCGAGGCGCACGCGCGTGCGACAGGGCGGGTGGCCTCACCGGTGTGATGCGGGTGTTGTCACAGCTTTCGGAAAGAAATTTGTGCATCCGTTGAACACGACCGTGCCTCTTGTGCGTACCCCATGTCGTGCGGCGGCGCAGCAGGGCGCTGCAACACCCTTGTGATTATGGGGAGTTGACGATGAAGACCTCGTGGCGGAGCGCCTCGCTCGTGGTGAGCGCCGTGGCTGTGCTGGCGCTGACGACGGCATGTGGCTCGGAAACCGCGCCGCCGGCGAGCAGCCAGAACGTGGGTGCCACGGCCGCGGCCGGTGATTACGGAAGCGCCGGCACCGGCCTCGGGAACGGATCCGGTTACGACCCCGGCGCGGCCGGCCAGGAGAGCGCGGCCACGGGGGCCGCCTCCGCCGGTGAACTCTCCGTTTCCACCAACCAGGAACTCGGCAAGGTGCTGACCGACAGCAATGGCCTGACGCTCTACCGCTTCGACAAGGACGCCGCGGAGCCGCCCAAGTCGAACTGCGGCGGCGACTGCGCGAAGAAGTGGCCGCCGGTCCCCGCGGACGACGCCACGGCCGGCGCCGGCATCGACGAGTCGCTGCTCGGCTCGGTCACCCGGCCCGACGGCACCAAGCAGCTGACGGTCGGCGGCTGGCCGGCCTACCGCTTCGCGAAGGACACCCAGGCCGGTGACATCAACGGCCAGGCCGTGGGCGGCACTTGGTACGCGCTCGCCCCCGACGGCAAGAAGGCCAAGGGCGGCGCGGGTGCGGAGGCGGCCGACCTGCCCGGTCTGTCCACGCGCAAGGACCCAAAGCTGGGTGAGATCGTCATCGACAAGAACGGCCACACGGTCTACCGCTTCATGAAGGACTCGCCCTGGCCGATGAAGACGGCGTGCACCGGCGAGTGCCTGGAGAAGTGGCCGGTCATCGCCCCGGTCGACGCCGATGACACCGAGGGCATCGACCTGAAGGGGTCCGGCCCCAGGGGGCAGGGTTACGTGGTCTTCGACCGCCCCGACGGCATCAAGCAGCAGACCATCGACTGCGTGCCGATCTACACCTTCGCCGGTGACAAGAAGCCCGGCGACACCAACGGTCAGGGCGTCGGCGGCACGTGGTTCGCCATCCGCCCCGACGGCAAGCCGGTCGGCGCGCCGGAGCAGTAGAGATCACACCTCCCCAGGGTTGATCGCCTCACCCAGCCGAGTACCGACCACGGAAGGGAGGGACGACACAGCGAGAGTGCCGGACGAACGGACGGCGCGCCCGACCCACCGGTCCGCCCCCTGAGCTCCACGCACAGGGGGCGGACCGGCTTGCCGTCGTCAACCGGTAGATCAACCGGTACTCTTCACCCTCTTTCACCATGCTTCGGAACTCTGTGGAACGCTTGGGACGCTTTTCACAGAGGCCGCGCGGGGGCATCAATTCGGCACGTGCCGCTGGCAGTGACCGGGAACGGATGGTCAATTTCCGTTTCCGCTCGCTCCTTTGGCGGGCGATCAGTAGCCTCAGCTCGAACACCGGATCGCCTGAGCCTTGGAGAGATAGATGGAGCGTCCCGCCTGGGCCCCACGGAGCATCGACATCTCGGTGCCCAGCGTCTCGCGGATCTACGACTACTACCTGGGCGGATCGCACAACTTCGAGGTCGACCGGGAAGCGGCCCGCAAGGCCATGGAGTTCATGCCGGGACTCCCCAAGATCATGCAGGCCAACCGGGCGTTCATGCGCCGCGCGGTGCGCTTCGCCATCGACGAGGGCATCACCCAGTTCCTGGACATCGGCTCCGGCATCCCGACCTTCGGCAACGTCCACGAGGTGGCCCAGAAGGCCAGCGCCGACGCGCACGTGGTGTACGTCGACCACGACCCGGTCGCCGTCGCCCACAGCCAGGCCGTCCTGGACGGCAACGACCGCGCGGACGTCGTCGCCGCGGACCTGCGCAAGCCCCGGGACGTCCTGGCCAGTTCGCAGGTCGAGCGCCTCATCGACCTGAACCGGCCAGTCGCCCTGCTTCTCGTTGCCATACTGCACTTCGTGGAGGACGAGGACGACCCGTACGGGGCGGTGGCCGAGCTGCGCGACGCGCTGGCGCCCGGCAGCATGCTGGTGCTCACGCATGCCTCGTACGAGGGAATCCCGCTGCCCGAGGAGCGGGCCAAGGGCACGGTCGACGTATACAGGGACATTCGCAACCCGCTGATCATGCGCTCGCGCGACGAGATCGCGCGGTTCTTCAAGGGGTACGACATGGTGGAACCCGGACTGGTGCCGATGCCGCACTGGCGGCCCGACACCGCACCGGAGGACGAGGATCCGTATGCCTTCTCCGGTTTCGCCGGCGTGGGGCGTACGGCGTGAGCGCGGGGCCGGACGGGCCGGAGGACAGACTGCGCCGGTTCGCGACGATCTGGAGCCGGGCGGTCTTCCCGGTGACCTCGACGTCGTCGACCCGGCCGGAGTTCGAGGAGCAACTGCTGCCGCTGGCCCGGCGGTTGAGCGAGGCGCTCAGGGCCAGGACGTTCGACGCGAACGAGGGCAAGGCGGTCGGCGCCGCACTCGTCGCCGCGCACTGCACCGACCCCGAGGCGCTCAGCCGCTCGCTGGACTGCGTCGAGGCCTACCTCGTCCTCTACTGCGGCACGGGCGGCGACCAGGAGGACCTGCGGGCACGCTCCTCGCGGCTGCAGCACGCCATGGCCGCCGGGTTCGCCCAGGCGCTGCGCGAGCGGACGCTGGCCGAGCAGGAGGCGATCTCCGCGGCCGCCCTCAAGGCGCAGGGCGTCGTCGCGCAGGCGCTGCACGCCACCGAGGCCCGCTTCCGCGCGGTCTTCGAGGGCGCCGCGATAGGGATCGGCATCGCCGACCTGGACGGCAACATCCTCCAGGTCAACGGCGCGCTGATGCGCATGTTCGGCATCTCCGAGCAGGCGATCCGCAGCCGCAACGTCAAGGAGTGGACCCACCCCGAGGACGCGCCGCAGACCTGGAAGCTCTACGACGAACTCGTGCGCGGCGAGCGCGAGCACTACCACCTCGAGAAGGCCTTCTACCGTCCTGACGGAACGGTCCTGTGGACCAACCTGACGGTCTCCCTGCTGCGTGACGCCGACGGCGACCCGCAGTACCAGCTGGCCCTGATGGAGGACACCACCGAGCGGCGCCTGCTCAACCTGCGGCTGCGCTACGAGGCCACGCACGACGCCCTCACGGGCCTGCCCAACCGCACGTTCTTCTTCGAACGCCTGGAGAAGGCACTGGGTGCCGGCGAAGGACAGCGGTTCGGGCTGTGCTACCTCGACCTGGACGGCTTCAAGACCGTCAACGACAGCCTCGGCCACGCGGCCGGCGACCGGCTGCTCGTCGAGGTCGCCGACCGGCTGCAGTCCTGTGCCACCGCGCCCGGCGAGATGGTCGCGCGGCTCGGCGGCGACGAGTTCGTGGCGCTGACCACCGGCTCCGACACCGAGCGCGAGGTCGACGAACTCGCCGCCCGCATCATGAACGCGCTCATCGCTCCGATCAGCATCGACGGCCGGGAGTTGACCGTCCGCGGCAGCATCGGCATCGTCGAGGGGCCGGCCGGGGAGCGCAGCCCGGCGGAGGTGCTGCGCAGCGCCGACATCACCATGTACCGGGCCAAGTCGGCGGGCGGCAACCGCTTCGAGCTGGCCGACCCGGAGGCCGATGCCCGGGCCATCACGCGGCACGGCCTGACCACGGCTCTCCCCACGGCGTTGGACCGGGGCGAGTTCTTCATCGAGTACCAGCCGCTGGTCCACCTCGGCGACGGCAGCGTGCGCGGCGCGGAGGCCCTGGTGCGCTGGCTGCACCCGCAGCACGGCGTCCTCGGCCCCGACCGGTTCATCCCGCTCGCCGAGCACACGGGCCTCATCGTCCCGCTCGGCCGCTGGGTCCTGGAACAGTCGGTGCGTCAGGCGCGCGAGTGGCGAGAACGCCACGACGACGCGGGCCCCCTGCGCATCAACGTCAACCTCTCGCCCTGCCAGCTCACCCATCCCGGGCTGGTCCAGGACACGGTGGACATCCTGGAACGCGCGGGCGTGGAACCGCACTCCCTCTGCCTGGAGGTCACCGAGTCGGCCCTCATCGGCGCCGACGACGACCTTCTCAAACCCCTGCGCAGGCTGGCCGAGATGGGCGTCGACATCGCCCTGGACGACTTCGGCACCGGCTACTCCAACCTCGCCAACCTGCGCCGCCTGCCGGTGAGCATCCTCAAGCTGGACCGCTCCTTCACCCAGAGCATGCAGCAGTTCCCGGCCGACCCCGTCGACCTCAAGATCGTCGAGGGGATCGTCTCCCTGGCCCACAGCCTGAGCCTCGCGGTGACCGTGGAGGGCGTGGAAACCGGCGCCCAGGCCGAGCAGTTGCGCATCCTGGGCTGCGACACGGCCCAGGGCTGGTACTACGCCCGCCCGGGCCCACCGGAGCGGCTGCACGAGCTGGCGCTGGTGGACGCGACGGGCTGAACGGCGGGGCCGTACGGGGCCGGACGGGGCGCGTCCAGGGCGGGACGGCTCCCGGCCCCGTACGGCCGGCTCACGAGCGGTGATCTAACCGTGCTGGTCGACCAGTTGGGCGAATGAGGTCATGCACGGTCGGCAGTGGGGTGTGGTTTCTGCCTCTGCGGTGTCGGTGTGCTCGATGTGTTCCATGTGTTCGGTGAGCAGTTGACCGCACAGGGCCTGCGTACCCTGCTTCGCCTTCAGGTGCCACACCACGGTTATGCCGTGCTCGTCGAGAGCGGGACACATCTCGTACATCAGGGGCCTCCCTGGATGGATGTTCTCACCGCCAAGGACACCGCATCACCGTCACCCGTACAGCGCAGCATGCGCCGATCGGGTGACGGGGCAGCCGGCGTCCGGGATGCCCGACCCGGTGGGTGCGTCTACGGTCGAATCTGCGTACCACCGGGCCATCGGTATGGGGCCGTCGTCCTGCGCGAAGGTGGGAGGCCGGTCGGTCACGCCCTGTGTTGTCACGGCGCTGCGCGCCTGTCACCGCATACGCATCCCACGGCCCATCAGGCCAAGGCCGCTGTATGGACAGGTGAGGAGATCAGCATGGGCCGAGCCAAGAGCGCTCGCGGTGCGACCACCCGTATGAAGCGCAGAGCCACAGGAACGCAGCGTCCTCAGCAGAACTCGAACAACACGCGCCGCAGCACCGCCCCGGCGGCGGATGCCGTCGGCCATGACACTTCCGAAGTTCGCAATCGCCGTTCGCCGCAGGTATCGGCCCCTGACTTCTCCGAACCGGTTGATCCGCGGCAGCGCGAGGAAAGCTCCCCGGCTCCCGATCGCGTGACCTCGCACCGCCCAGCCGCCCAGGCCCCGGCCGAACGCCATGACGCCCATCGGACGGCACCGCCGTCCGGTGGCCGGCCCCCGGCACGAAGAACCCGGCTGTTCCTCGCGCAGATCGACCCATGGTCCGTCGCGCTGACCAGCGCCCTGCTCTGTCTCGGCCTGGGCATATGCGCGGTCGTTGCCACATCCCTCATGTGGCTTGCGGTCGAGGTGACGAGTCCGGGGCCGGAACCGGCGCCGTCGCTCGGCTGGGCACTCACTTTCATGACCGTCACCGTGCTGGTCGAAGCAGCGCTGGGAACCGCGCTGGCAACCGTTGCCGCCTTCGTCTACAACCTGGCGGCTCAGCACACCGGAGGCGTCCAAATGACGCTGGAGCACGCCGCGTCAGCTCCGGAGAAGTTCAGCCTCAGAGCCCTGCTGAAGCATGAGCGCCTGCGCGCATGTCTCCCAGGGCGGCTCAGAGCACGTCTTTGCGACTGAGACCCCCACGTTCCGGCAACGACGACAAGGCCGACTCGAAACCCGAGAGCGGCGGCAGCGCCACCGCACCGTCGGCGCCGGCGGTCGCCTCCTTCGACCCGCCCAAGGCATTCGTCGCGATGTCGGCGTTCGGGGTCGAGCGCACGGCCAAGGACAATGACTACACGCTCGAGGCCGGCATGGTGGGACAGACCTCTCTGATCGCGGGACTCACCGGTGTCACCGGCCGCCGCTGGACGTGACCGTACAACGGCAAGCCGAAGTCGCCGACGGCGGTCACGCGGTACGGCGGCGCCTACCTGCAGGCCCCGCCCGACCATCGGACATGGGGCCCATGACGTACGGCCCGCCGTAGGGCGCGGCTCACCGCTCGAGCAGCATCCGCTGCAACTCCCGCGCCGCCCGCGGCGGAGCCACATCGCTGCGGTGGGCCAGCGCGATCGTCCGGTGCAGCCCCGGCCGGGCCAGCGGGGTGACCCGTAGCCCCCGTCCTGACCGGGCCGCCACCATGCGCGGTACGACGGCCATGCCCAGCCCCGCCCGCACGAAGCCCAGCACCGCGTCCATCTCCCCGCCCTCGACGGCGAAGTCCGGCTCGAAGCCCTCGGCGCGGCACGCGGCCACGGTCAGCTCGCGCAGGTCGTAGCCGTGCCGGAACATCACCAGGCGTTCGCCCTCCAGGTCGGCGATGCGTACGGTGCGCCGGCCGCCGCCCGGGCGCGGGGCCTCCGGCGACGAGACGACCACCAGGTCCTCGCGCAGCAGCTCCACCGTGGTCAGCGCGGGCGACGGGGTCGGCAGCGGCAGGACGACCAGGGCGAGGTCGAGGGCGCCGCGCGCGAGCTCCCGTACGAGGTCGTGCGAGCCGCCCTCCTCGATCAGCAGCTGGATGCCGGGGTAGCGGTCGTGGAAGGCGCGCAGCACGTCCGGGAGCAGGCCCGTGCACAGGCTCGGCGTCGCACCCAGCCGCACCCGGCCCCGGCGCAGCTGCACCAGCTCCTGCACCTCGTGCCGGGCGGTGTCCGCGTCGGCGAGGATGCGCCGGGCCAGCGGCAGCAGGGCCTCTCCGGCGTCCGTCAGCGTGATGTTGCCGCGCGCCCGCAGGAACAGGTCCGCGCCCAACTCCCGCTCCAGCGCCTTGATCTGCTGCGACAGCGAGGGCTGCGCGACATGCACCAGGTCGGCGGCCCGGGTGAAGTGCCGGGTCTCGGCGACCGCCACGAAGTACTGGAGCTGCTGGAACTGCATGGGCTCAGCATAGGGCTCCCATAGGGGATGCCTATCGAAACGAGCCGGACCATGTCTTGGACCGATGGGTTGGCTCGGCCGTAGCGTCCTGTTCCATGGCTCTGGCAACGCGGACGGACCGACGACCGTCCATGGCACGCACCGTGTGGGACTCCACCGTCGGCAAGAAGACCGTGATGGCGGTCAGCGGGCTGATCATGCTGGCGTACCTGGTCGTCCACATGATCGGAAACCTGAAGATCTTCTTCGGGGCGGGCGAGTTCAACCACTACGCGCACTGGCTGCGCACCGTCGGCGAGCCGTTCATGCACTACGAGTGGACGCTCTGGCTGATCCGCGTCGTGCTGGTCGTCGCCGTCGTCGCCCACGCCACCTCGGCGTACCAGCTGAGCCGCCGCGACATCAAGGCACGCCCCAGCAAGTACGTGCACAAGAGGCCTCGGGCCTCCTACGCCACGCGCACCATGCGCTGGGGCGGCATCATCCTCGGTCTGTTCATCGTCTGGCACATCCTCGACCTGACGACCGGAACCGTGCACTCGGGCGGCTTCCAGGAGGGCCACCCGTACCAGAACGTCGTGGACACCTTCTCCACCTGGTACGGCAACGTCATCTACATCGTCGCGATGCTCGCCCTCGGCCTGCACATCCGGCACGGCTTCTGGAGCGCCGCCCAGACCCTCGGCGCGGGCAGCCGCACTCGCGACCGCGCCCTGAAGACCGTCGCCAACCTTCTCGCGCTGCTGCTCACGGCCGGCTTCATCGCCGTACCCGTGGGCGTCATGACCGGAGTGGTGAGCTGAAGATGACTTCCTACGTGGACTACCGGACCGGTGAGCCGGTCATGGACGGCAAGGCGCCCTCCGGTCCTGTCGACGAACGCTGGGACAAGCGCCGTTTCGAGGCGAAGCTTGTCAACCCCGCCAACCGGCGCAAGCACACGGTGATCGTGGTGGGGACGGGGCTGGCCGGCGGTTCCGCCGGAGCCACCCTCGCCGAACAGGGCTACCACGTCGTCCAGTTCTGCTATCAGGACTCCCCGCGCCGCGCCCACTCGATCGCCGCGCAGGGCGGTATCAACGCGGCGAAGAACTACCGCAACGACGGCGACTCGATCCACCGGCTGTTCTACGACACCGTCAAGGGCGGCGACTTCCGGGCGCGTGAGTCGAACGTGCACCGGCTCGCACAGATCTCGGTGGAGATCATCGACCAGTGCGTGGCGCAGGGCGTGCCGTTCGCCCGCGAGTACGGTGGTCTGCTCGACACCCGCTCCTTCGGCGGCGTCCAGGTGTCGCGGACCTTCTACGCCCGCGGCCAGACGGGACAGCAACTGCTGCTCGGCGCCTACCAGGCCCTCAGCAGGCAGATCGCCGCGGGGAACATCGAGATGCACCCCCGCACCGAGATGCTCGACCTGATCGTCGTCGACGGGCGGGCGCGCGGGATCGTGGCCCGGGATCTCATCACCGGCAAGATCGACACGTACTTCGCCGACGCGGTGGTGCTGGCCTCCGGCGGCTACGGCAACGTCTTCTACCTGTCGACGAACGCCATGAACTCCAACGCCACGGCCATCTGGCGGGCCCACCGGCGCGGCGCCTACTTCGCCAACCCCTGCTTCACGCAGATCCACCCCACCTGCATCCCGCGCACCGGCGACCACCAGTCCAAGCTGACGCTGATGAGCGAGTCGCTGCGCAACGACGGCCGGATCTGGGTGCCGAAGGCCAAGGGCGACACCCGGCCGGCGAACCAGATCCCTGAGGACGAGCGCGACTACTACCTGGAGCGCATCTACCCGTCCTTCGGCAACCTGGTCCCGCGCGACATCGCCTCCCGCGCCGCGAAGAACGTCTGCGACGAGGGGCGGGGCGTCGGGCCCGGCGGGCAGGGCGTCTACCTCGACTTCGCCGACGCCATCAAGCGCATGGGCCGGGGGGCCGTCGAGGCCAAGTACGGCAACCTCTTCGACATGTACCAGCGGATCACCGACGAGGATCCGTACGAGGTGCCGATGCGGATCTACCCCGCCGTGCACTACACGATGGGCGGCCTGTGGGTCGACTACGACCTGCAGACCACCGTTCCCGGCCTGTTCGCGATCGGCGAGGCCAACTTCTCCGACCACGGCGCCAACCGGCTCGGCGCGTCGGCCCTGATGCAGGGGCTGGCCGACGGCTACTTCGTCCTCCCGGCGACCATCAACGACTACCTCGCCCGCAACCCGCACCACGAGAAGGTCACCGCGGACCACCCGGCCGTGCAGGAGGTGCTGGCCGAGACCGAGGACCGGCTCAACCTCCTGCTGGCCGTGGACGGCGACCGTACGCCGGACTCCTTCCACCGAGAACTCGGCGAGCTCATGTGGGAGTTCTGCGGAATGGCCCGCACCGACTCGGGGCTGCGCAAGGCCCTGGAGCGCATCCCGCAGATCCGTGAGGAGTTCTGGCGGCGCATCAAGGTCCCCGGGACCGGTGAGGAGTTCAACCAGTCCCTGGAGAAGGCCAACCGCATCGTCGACTACCTGGAGCTCGCCGAGCTCATGTGCCTCGACGCGCTGCACCGCACCGAGTCCTGCGGCGGTCACTTCCGCGAGGAGTCGCAGACGCCGGACGGTGAAGCGGCCCGCAACGACGACGAGTTCGCGTACGCGGCCGCCTGGGAGTTCACCGGCACCGGCGAGGCTCCGACCCTGCACAAGGAAGACCTGGTCTTCGAGTACGTCCACCCCACCCAGCGGAGCTACGCATGAAGCTCACCCTGCGCGTCTGGCGGCAGAAGAACGCCGACACCGAAGGCGCCATGTCCACGTACGAGGTGGACGGGATCTCCTCCGACATGTCCTTCCTGGAGATGCTCGACACCCTCAACGAAGAGCTCATCCTGCGCGGTGAGGACCCGGTGGCCTTCGACCACGACTGCCGTGAGGGCATCTGCGGTGCGTGTTCGCTCGTGATCAACGGCGATGCGCACGGGCCCGAGCGGACGACCACCTGTCAGCTGCACATGCGGTCGTTCAAGGACGGCGACATGATCGATATCGAACCGTGGAGGGCGTCGGCGTTTCCGGTGATCAAGGATCTGGTCGTCGATCGTTCGGCGTTCGACCGGATCATCCAGGCGGGCGGATACATCACCGCGCCGACGGGTGCGGCTCCCGAAGCGCACGCGACGCCGGTGCCGAAGCCGGATGCGGACCTCGCCTTCGAGCACGCGGAGTGCATCGGGTGCGGGGCGTGTGTGGCTGCCTGTCCCAACGGGGCGGCGATGCTGTTCACTTCCGCCAAGGTCAACCATTTGAACGTGCTGCCGCAGGGTGCGCCCGAGCGGGAGACGCGGGTGTTGGACATGGTGGCGCAGATGGACGAGGAGGGGTTCGGCGGGTGCACGCTCACCGGGGAGTGCGCCACGGCTTGCCCCAAGGGCATCCCTCTGATGTCCATCACGAGCATGAACAAGGAGTGGCTGCGGGCTGCGCGGAAGGTGAAGCGGTAGCGCCGTAGCAGGGGCGGTTGTTCGGCGGCTGCGGGTTCGTCGTGGCTTGTCGCGCAGTTCCCCGCGCCCCTTTGGGGCGTTGCAATGAACGTTCGCCGACATGTGCGGACGGGCGGGGTCGGGTGGTGCTCCCCGGCCCCGTCTCGCCTTTTCGCGGTCCGCAAGTGAACGGCACCGGAGCGCCCGGCTGACCGGACGGGCACCGGAATGTGGACGGCCGGTACCGGTCCGTGCCGTTCAACATCCGCACATCCGCTCTCCTGGCACAGGTCACGCACAGGCCAACCGGCATCGGAAGAACAGGGGCGGCACCTCGTACCGCTCGCAACTGCCCTCCGCTCGCCGTCCCCGGCCCGTGACCAGGAGTAAGCCATGACCGGCGTACTGACCGTCGACCGTCCCCCGCAGCCCACGGCCCCCACCCGGTACACCGTCGGTCTCGCCCGCAACGAGGAGGACGTGCGTGCCGCCCAGCGGCTGCGGCACGACGTCTTCGCCGGCGAGATGGGGGCCCTGCTGACCACCCCGCAGCCGGGTCACGACATCGACGCCTTCGACGCGTACTGCGATCACCTGCTCGTCCGTGAGGAGGTGTCCGGGCAGGTCGTCGGCACCTACCGGCTGCTGCCGCCGGAGCGCGCCGCGGTCGCGGGCCGCCTCTACTCCGAGGGCGAGTTCGACCTCACCCGCATCGACGCGCTGCGCCCGAACCTGGTCGAGGTCGGCCGCTCCTGCGTCCACCCCGACCACCGCGACGGCGCGGTCATCAGCCTCATCTGGGCCGGCATCGCCCGCTACATGGTCGACCACGGCCACGAATGGCTGGCCGGCTGCTGCTCCATCCCGCTGGCCGACGGCGGCACGCTCGCCGCCGCGACCTGGGACCGGGTGCAGGCCAAGCACCTGGCGCCCGAGGAGTACCGCGTACGACCGCTGCGCCCCTGGCAGCCGACCGCCCCCGCCCCGGCTGCGCGCGTCGAACTGCCCGCGCTCCTGCGCGGCTACGTCCGCCTCGGCGCCTGGGTGTGCGGCGAGCCCGCGCACGACCCGGAGTTCGGGGTCGCCGACCTGTACGTGCTGCTGTCGATGCGCCGGATCAACGCGCGCTACCTGCGGCACTTCCTCTCCCTCGTCCCGGCGTGACGGACGGGGCGGCCATGACCACCTCCTCCCTCGGCGCCGTGGGTGTGCCCACGGCGCCCGCTCCGACGGCCGGGGCGGCCGACAGCGCGGTCCCGGTGCCGCCCGCCGCGGCACCGGTCGGCAGGACCGCCCACGAGTCGCCCGGCGGGGCAGGGACCCTCTGGCGGCCGACCGCGCCCTGCACCCCGCGGGCGTGCCTGGACGCGACGCGCCGCGCCGAGACGATTCCCCTGGCCGTACTGCGGGTCGCGGCGGTTCTCTTCCTGCTGGTGGTGGGCTTCCTGATGAGCCCGCTCGGCGCGCTGCTCCCTGCGGATATGGTCCGACGCTGGTGCCGCTGGGTCGTGCGGGCCGCTGGAGTCCGGGTCCGGATCGACGGCGGCGCCGCGCCGGCCGGCGGTGTGCTGCTCGTCGCCAACCACATATCGTGGCTGGACATCCCGCTGCTCGCCGCCGTACGCCCGGCCCGGATGCTCGCCAAGTCGGAGATCAGGCACTGGCCCGTGGCGGGGTGGCTGACCGCCCGCAGCGGCGCCCTGTTCATCGACCGGGACCGGATCCGCGCCCTGCCCGAGACGGTGGCCCGGATCGCCGAGGCACTGCGGGCGGGGGAGGCGGTCACCGTCTTCCCCGAGGGCAGCACCTGGTGCGGCCGCGCCCAGGGCCCCTTCCGCCGGGCCGCCTTCCAGGCCGCCCTGGACGCGGACGTGCCCGTACAGCCGGTGCGCCTGACCTACCGGGTCGCCGGGGGCACGCCCAGCACGGCGGCCGCCTTCGTCGGCGAGGACTCGCTGCTCACCTCGGTGTGGCGGGTGGCGACGACACGCGGGCTGACGGCCGAGGCCGAGGTCCTGGAGCCGATCGCGCCGGACAGCTGCCCCGATCGCCGGTCGCTGGCACAGGCGGCGCAGGCGAAGGTGGGCGTCGGAGGAGCCCTACGCTCGTGACCCGTCGGTGCCAACGGGCTCGAAGGGGCCCTTGATTCGCGCGAGATACGGCGCCGTCGCGCTAGCCTCCGCCCGCGCCACCTCCGTGGGCGGCCCCGCTGCCACGATCCGCCCGCCCGCGTCACCGCCGCCCGGCCCCAGGTCGATCACCCAGTCCGCGCCCGCGACGACGGACATGTCGTGCTCGACGACGATGACGGTGTGCCCGGCGTCGACGAGCCCGTGCAACTGGCGCATCAGCACCTCCACGTCGGCCGGGTGGAGTCCGGTCGTGGGCTCGTCCAGGAGGTACAGGGTGTGGCCGCGACGGCCGCGCTGCAACTCGCTCGCCAGCTTGATGCGCTGGGCCTCACCGCCGGACAGCTCGGTGGCGGGCTGCCCGAGACGGAGATAGCCGAGGCCCACGTCGAGCAGGGTGCCGAGGCTCCGGGCCACGGCCGGGGTGTCCGCGAAGAACTCCGCGGCCGCCTCGACCGTGAGGTCCAGCACCTGCGCGATGTTCCGTCCCCGGTACGCCACTTCGAGCGTGTCGGGGTTGTAGCGGGCCCCACCGCAGTCCGGGCACGGCGCGTACGTGCTCGGCAGGAACAGCAGCTCGACACTGACGAACCCCTCGCCCTGACAGGTCTCGCAGCGCCCTCCCCCAGAGGGGGTACCCCCAGCGACGTTGAAGGAGAAGCGCCCGACGCCGTAACCACGCGCCTGCGCCTCGTCCGTGGCCGCGAACACCTTGCGGACGACGTCGAAGAGGCCGGTGTAGGTGGCGAGATTGGAGCGCGGGGTGCGGCCGATCGGCTTCTGGTCGACGGAGACGAGGCGGCCCACACCCGTCAGGTACTCCGTGATCTCGCCGATGAGCGTGGACTTGCCCGATCCCGAGACCCCGGTGACGGCCGTGAACACGCCGAGCGGGAAGTCGGCGGTCACGCCGCGCAGGTTGTGGCGGGTGACCGGGCCGACCTTCAGCTGCCCGCGCGGCGTGCGCACTTGGCGTACGACGGCGGGGGAGTCGTCGAAGAGGAAGCGCGCCGTCGCCGACTCCGCGACGGCCGCCAGCTCCGCCACCGGCCCGCTGTGCAGCACCCGACCGCCGTGCTCGCCCGCCCGCGGCCCCACGTCCACCAGCCAGTCGGCGCCGCGCACGACGTCCAGGTGGTGCTCGACCACGAACACCGTGTTGCCGCCCGCCTTCAGCCGCTCCAGGACCCTCAGCAGCGCCTCCGTGTCCGCCGGGTGCAGTCCCGCGGACGGCTCGTCGAGGACGTACACCACGCCGAACAGCCCGGACCTGAGCTGCGTCGCGAGCCGCAGGCGCTGCTGTTCGCCCGCCGAGAGGGTGGGGGTGGCGCGGTCGAGGCTGAGGTAGCCGAGGCCGAGCTCGACCACGGGCGCGATACGGGACTTGAGGTCCTCGACGAGGACACGGGCCGTCTCCGAAGCGCCGCCGTCCAGCGTGGCCGCCAGCTCCGTGAGCGGCAGTGCGGCCAGTTCGGCGATCGTACGGCCCGCTACGGTCACGGCCAGAGCCTCGGGCCGCAGTCGGCTGCCGTCGCACGCCGGGCAGGGCGCGGACGCGAGGAACCGCTCCGCCTTGGCCCTCAGGGTCGGGCTCTTGGAGTCGGAGAAGGTCTTCAGGACGTACCGCCGGGCGCTCATGTACGTGCCTTGGTACGGCCGTTGGATGCGGTCGGCGTCGCGCACCGGGTGGACGGTGACGACCGGCTGCTCGTCGGTGAACAGGATCCACTGCCGCTGCTCGGCGGGCAGCTCGCGCCAGGGCCGGTCGACGTCGTACCCGAGGGCGTCGAGGATGTCGCGCAGGTTCTTGCCCTGCCAGGCACCGGGCCACGCGGCGATCGCGCCCTCCCGGATCGACAGCCCCGGGTCGGGGACCAGCAACTCCTCGGTCGTACGGTGCACTTGGCCGAGACCGTGGCACTCCGGGCAGGCCCCGGCCGCCGTGTTGGGTGAGAAAGCGTCCGAGTCGAGGCGCTCGGCGCCGGGCGGATAGTCGCCGGCGCGGGAGAACAGCATGCGCAGGGAGTTGGACAGGTTGGTGACCGTGCCGACGGAGGAGCGGGACGTCGGCGCCGAGCGGCGCTGCTGCAGGGACACGGCGGGCGGGAGTCCGGTGATCTCGCCGACCTTCGGCGCGCCGACCTGGTGGATCAGTCGGCGGGCGTACGGCGCGACCGATTCGAAGTAGCGGCGCTGGGCCTCCGCGTAGATCGTGCCGAAGGCGAGCGACGACTTCCCGGACCCGGACACGCCCGTGAACACGGCCAGCACATCCCGCGGAATGTCGACGTCCACACCCTTGAGGTTGTGCTCACGGGCACCGCGGACGCGGACGTAGGGGTCGTGCGGGGCGTGCATGGGGTAAGTGCTCCGGGAGGGGCGAGTCGGGGTCGTGGGCAAACCCCGCGATTGTATGCGAACCGCACCCGGCAGCCCCACAAGCGGGACGTACGCCCGTACGAGCCACCTGATGTTCACGGTGCCGTCGGCTCACCCACACCGGTCGCCCATAGCGTCTCGCCAGTCTCTCTTCCTACCGAGGAGTATCGTGAGCGCTTCTGCTCTGAGCACTCTCACCGCCGCGCTGCTGATGGTCTCGGGCGCAGCCGCCCCGCAGCCGGCCGCCGTCTCCGCACGCGTCGAGACACCCGCCGTGTACGACGACGAGGCGGGCGGCAACGCCGACGCCGACGACCCGGCCGTCTGGGTCGACCCCCATGACGCCGGGCGCAGCCTCGTGATCGGCACCCTCAAGGAGGCCGGCCTCGACGTCCACGGCCTCGACGGCAGACGTCTGCAGCACATCGCCGCGCCCGCGGCGCCGGGCGACGACGCGGCGCCGGGCCGCTTCAACAACGTCGACGTCGTCTACGGCTTCGAACTGGGCGGCAAGAAGACCGACTTGGCCCTGGTCAGCGACCGCGGCCGGGACCGTGTCCGGGCCTACGCGATCGACCCGGCCGCCGTGGCGGCGGGCCGGCCCCCGCTGAGGGACGTGACGGCGGCCGACGCCGCGCCGGTCTTCTCCACGAGCGAGGCCGAGGTCGACGACCAGCGCACCGCCTACGGGCTGGCCGCCTTCAGCGACGACGACAACGCGTACGCGGTCGTGTCGCGCCGTTCCGAGACCCGCGTACGGCTGCTGCAGCTGGAGGACCGCAACGGACGCGTCGGCTACCGGACCGACGACACCCTCGATCTGCCCGCCTCCTTCCGGCTGCCGAACGGGACGGCCTGGACGCCGTGCGCCGACCCCGGCGACCGCCCGCAGGTCGAGGGCATGGTCGTCGACCAGGACGAGCACGTCCTGTACGCGGCCCAGGAGGACGTCGGGCTGTGGCGGGTCGGCCTCGACGACGAGGAGTTCGAGCGGCCGGAGCTGATCGACCGGGTGCGGGAGTACGGCACTCCGTGGACGTACGACGCCGAGGAAGAGGAGTGCGTCCTCGACACGGCCCACGACCCGGGCTTCGGCGGTGAGCACCTGAGCGCGGACGCCGAGGGCGCCACGATCTACCACGCCGCCGACGGCAAGGGATACCTGCTCGCCTCCAGCCAGGGCGACAACACCTTCGCCGTCTACGAGCGCCAAGGCGGCAACGCCTACCTCGGCTCCTTCGCCGTCACCGACAGCGCCGCCACCGACGGGGTGCAGCACTCCGACGGCTCCACCGTGGTCAACGTCCCGCTGGGCCGGTCCTTCCCCAAGGGGCTGCTGGTCACCCACGACGGTGAGGCCATGCCCGCCGACGGGGACCGGGAGGGCACGAACTTCAAGCTGACAGGCTGGGAGTCGGTGGCCACCGCGTTTCCGAAGCCGCTGACGATCGACACCAACTCCTTCGACCCGCGCGACCCGGACTGATTCCGCGGTCGCACACTCGCCCGGATCACTCCCCGATGATCCGGGCGAGCCGCCGGTAGGAGTCCACCAGCGCCGCACGGTCGTACGTACTGGTCGTGACCAGCACCTCCTGCGCCCCCGTCTCCTTCAGCACCGTCTCCAGCTCGTGCGCGACCTGCTCCTCGGTACCGGCGATGTGGCCGGCGAGGCCGCCCTCGTAGAAGCCGCGCTCCTTGCCGGTCATCGGCAGCGCCTCGACGCGCTCGGCGGGCGCCAGCGGCGGGAAGGTGCCGTGCGTGCGCGAGTAGGCCATCGACCAGGCCTCCGGGACCAGCAGCCGCCGGGCCTCCTCGGGCGTGGCGGCCACGGCGACCGTGCCGGAGATCACGACGTACGGCTCGCTCGCCCAGGGTGAGGGCCGGAAGTGGGCGCGATAGTGGTCGATGCCGCGCTGCATCCTGTCCCGGTTCCGCAGGTCACCGATGACCATCGGCAGACCGGCGCGGGCGGCGATGTCCGCGCCCTCGCCCATGGCCAGCACGAACGGCGGCACCGTCAGACCCTCGGCGGGCCGCGCGTGCACCCCCGTCGGCGACGTGCCGTGGAACCAGCCCAGCAGCTCCTGGATCTGCGCCGCGAAGTCCTCCGCGTCCCCCTTGTCCCGCCCGAGCGCCCTGCGCACCCCGTCGGTGAAGCCGACCGAGCGTCCCAGCCCCATGTCGATGCGGCCCGGGAAGAGGGACTCCAGCACCCCGAACTGCTCGGCCACGACCAGCGGTTGGTGGTTGGGCAGCATCACCCCGCCCGTCCCGACCCGGATCGTGCGGGTCGCCGACGCCACGGCGGCGGCCAGCACGGTCGGCGCGGAACCGGCGACGCCGGGGACCCCGTGGTGCTCCGAGACCCAGACGCGGTGGTAGCCGAGCGCCTCGACCTCCTGCGCCAGCCGTACGGTGTCGCGCAGCGCCTCTCCGTTCGGGTGGCCCTCCCGGGTGCGGGACCGATCGAGAACGGAGAAGCGGGTCGAGGCGATCACGGAACTCATACAGGGTTCAACACCTGGGAGCCCGCAGGATTCCTCACGGTGCGATGTTGTGGTTGAGACGGAACAGGTTCCCCGGGTCGTAGCGCCGTTTCAGATCCCTGAGACGGGCGTAGTTCGCGCGGTAGTTGGCCCCTACCAGGTTCTGGTCGTCACCGTCGATGAAGTTGACGTAGCCACCCTCCATGGAGTGCGGTTCGAGCGCCCGGTGGAAGCCGCGCACCCAGCCCTTCTGGGCCTCGCAGTCCGCGCGGGTGGTGAGGGTGCCGCTCAGGGCGATCGAGTAGTCGGCGTCCCGGTAGGAGAACGCGGTCTCCTCCGGTCCGACCCGGTCGAAGGCGCCGTCGAGTGGGTAGGCGACGGCCACGCTCTCGATGGAGGGGGTCGTGGCGCCGTACTCGACGAAGGCGTCGACCGCGCCGTCCGAAAGGCCCTGGGTGAACGTGCCTTTCCAGTAGTGGTAGAGCCCCGCGGGCACCAGGTCGTCGAAGAGGGTGTTGATCACCGGGTAGGGCATGCGCTCCAGGTATCGGCCCAGTACCGGTCCGAGCGCGGCGACCCGGTCCCGGATCCGCTCGTCGGCGTCCTCCGGCCCCGTCCAGCAGGCGATCACGCCGCACAGGGGCCGGCCGTGCCAGCGCTCGGGCAGGAAGGGCACCGGCGGACCGAGCCCGACGACGAGCAGCGCCCCGAGGTCGAAGTCCGCCTCGGCGACGAGCTCCCGGTAGCGGCGGATCACATCGCCGTCGAGGGGGAAGAAGGTCGGCCCGCCCAGGATGTCGGCGATGGGGTGCAGCCGGTAGGCGAACGACGTGACGACCCCGAAGTTCCCGCCACCGCCGCGCACCGCCCACAGCAGGTCGCTGTTGTGCTCTTCGGTGCAGGTCACGAAGTGTCCGTCGGCCGTCACCAGGTCCACCGAGACCAGGTTGTCGCAGGCCAGCCCGCAGCGGCGGACCAGATAGCCCATACCGCCGCCCGTGGTCAGCCCGCCCACCCCGGTGGTGGAGACGACCCCGCCCGTGGTGGCCAGCCCGAAGGCGTGCGTGGCGTGGTTGACGTCGGCCCAGGTGCAGCCGCCTTCGACCCAGGCCGTACGGCTCTCGGGATCGACGCGGATACCGCGCATCAGGCCGAGGTCGAGGACGACACCGCCGTCGCAGGTGCCGTAGCCCGGGACGCTGTGACTGCCGCCGCGCACGGCGAGTGGCAGGTTCTGGTCGCGGGCGAAGTCCACCGTGGCGATGACATCGCCCACGTCCACCGCCCGCACGATGATCGCCGGCCGCCGGTCGTGCATCGCGTTGTAGACCTTGCGGGCCTCGTCATAGCCGGGGTCGCCGGGCTCGACGATGTCGCCGCGCGCGGCCCCGCGCAGTCGCTCCAGCAGCTTGTGGTCGAAGGTCGGTGTGTAGGTGGTCATGGCCTCCCACCTGCTTTCCAGTCCTCGGTCGGGAAGGGATACACCACTGGTGTACGCCCGGAGCGGGGGCGCGTTCATCGCCGGAATCGCCCATCTTCGCCGCATCGGGCATGGGCGAAACGGCCCATACGCGTCAGGTGAGCCGGTGCTCGTACGCGTACGCCGTCGCCGCCGCCCGCGACGACACGTCGAGCTTGGCGAAGATGTTGTTGAGGTGCCGGGCGACGGTGTGCTCGCTGATCACCAGTTCCGCGGCGATGGCCCGGTTGGTGCGGCCCGCCGCTACCAGGCGCAGCACCTGGATCTCGCGCTCGGTGAGCCCGCCGGGCTGCCGGTGGCGCACATCGGCGAGCAGGGCCGCCGCCCGCCGCGCGTCGGGTACGGCACCGAGCTGCCGGAAGACCTGCTCCGCCGCTCGCAGCTCCATCCGGGCACCCTCGCCGTCCCCGGCGGCCCGGTCGGCGGCGGCCAGGGTCATCCGCACCTGGGCCGCCTCGTACGGCACCCGGAGCTCCAGCCAGAGGGCCAGCGCCCGGCGCAGCAGGGGCAGCGCGCGGTCGGGGTCACGGGCGGCGAAGGCCACGGCACCGCAGGCCGCGGCGGCGCTCGCGTGCAGCAGGGTCGCCGCCGAGCCGCACCGCCGTTGCCAGGCCTGGGCCAGGGACTGCAGCTCCTCGGCAGCCGCGCGTGCCTCGGCCGTCCGCCCCAGCGCCAGGCACACCTCCACCTGCCCCGCGAGCAGCCGGCACCGCTCGAGACCACGGGCCTCGGCTCCGGAGGTGAGGGCGAGTTTCAGGGCGGTGGCGGAGGCGTCGGCCTTCCCCTGGGCCAGCCGCAGCAGGGCGAGACCGGGCTGCGGGTCGCGGCCGAGTTCGTGGGTGCGGTCGTACGACTCCTCGGCGGCGGTGAGCTCTCCGCGCCGCCGCTGGATCTGGCCGACCAGGTAGACCGCCTCGGCGGCCGTCCGCCGCTCGTAGGGCAGCAGTTCCTCGCAGGTCCGTCCGGCCTCGGCCACCGCCTCGGACCAGCTGCCGCGCAGCTCCAGCACCTCGACCCGGTGCACCCGGCACAGCCCGCGGTAGTTGTTCTCCTCCGGCATGGACGCGCACCAGCGCATGGCCGCGTCGGTCCACTCGGCGGCGCGTTCCAGATCGAGGCACGCCATGGCCTGCTGGAGGCCCAGACAGTAGGTCCAGCCGGTGAAGAAGGAGCTGAGTTCACCTGCCATGGCCGAGCACATGGCGTCGTCCAGCAGATCCAGTCCGTCCCCGAGGCGCCCCTGCGCGACCAGGACGCCCGCCTGCGCCTGCGCGCTCATGGCCAGCAGATCCGGGCTGCCGCAGCGCCGCGCGATCCCCGCCATCCGCCGGGCCGCGGCCATCGCCTCGTCGAACGCCCCGCGCTCCTGAGCGTCCTTGGCGTCGACCCAGGCGAGGTAGCACTGCTCGACGCACTCCGGCTCTCCCCGCAGATGCCGCCGTGCCCGGCGCAGCCAGCCGGCGGCCAGGGCCGTGCGGCCCGCGAGCTGGTGCTCGTAGAAGAGCAGCCAGGCCATCAGCCCCGCCTGCCGGGCCGCGCCCTGCGCGACATATCCGGAGTAGGCCCGCATCCGCTGGACGATCGACTCGTCGATCCGGCTCGTCCACCAGGCGGCGTCGGCGAACGCCGCGCAGTCGTCGGGCGTGAGGCAGCCGGCGTCCAGGCCGCCCAGCAGCCGGTACGCCTCGGCCCACGCCTCACGGGCGGCGGCGTCCCTGGCCTGCCGCAAGGTGTCCGCGGCCGCCCTGTCGATCGTCCGCTCGGTCACCCGCGGCTCCCTTCTCGCGCGCTGCGAGCAGGACCGGCCCCTCACCAGCATAGGCAGGCAGGTGGCCGGGGGCGGGGGAGTCAGTGAGCGGACACCTGGAGCTCGGCGGCGTGCTCGTGGTCGCAGACGTCGTCGATGCCGTAGGTGTCCCAGGCCGGGAACGGGTCGTCGGCCGGGAGGCCCTCGCCGTCCGCCATCAGGCAGTCGGCCAGCGCGACCCGCAGCGCCTCCGAGTGCAGGTGGGTGCCGATGAAGACCAGCTCCTGCGCGTACGGGGCGTCGGTGTCCCGCGCGGCGCTGGGCTCGAACCGGACCACGGAACCGGCCTGCGACCACAGCCCCGTCACCTGCGGCCGGCTGGCGAGGGTGAAGAACCCCTTGGACCGCAGTACCTTCCCGTACGCGCCGCTGTCGAGTTCCTCCGTGACGAAGCTCCACAGCCGCCCGGGGTGAAAGGGCACGGAGGAGCGGAACACCGTGGACGAGATCCCGTACTCCTCGGTCTCCGGCACGTGGTCGCCGTTGAGCTCCCGTACCCAGCCGGGTGCCTGCTGGGCGCGCTCCAGGTCGAACAGCCGCGTGCCGAGCACGTCTTGGAGTGCCACGCGTCCCTGTACGGCGTCGACGACCCGTGCGGCGGGGTTGAGCCGGCGCAGGGCCGCCCGGAGCCGGTCCGCCGTGACGTCGTCCACCAGGTCGAGCTTGTTGAGCACGAGGACGTCGGCGAACTCGACCTGGTCGACGAGGAGATCGCTGACGGTGCGCTCGTCGTCCTCGTACTGGTCGAGGCCGCGCTCGGCGAGTTCGTCGCCGCTGTCCAGCTCGGACAGGAAATTGGCGGCGTCCACGACCGTGACCATGGTGTCCAGGAGGGCGAGGTCGCCGAGGGTGGCGCCGTCGTCGCGGGCGAAGGCGAAGGTGGCCGCGACCGGCATGGGCTCGGAGATGCCGGACGACTCGATGAGGAGATGGTCGAAGCGGCCCTCGCGGGCGAGCCGGTCGACCTCCTCCAGGAGGTCGTCGCGCAGGGTGCAGCAGATGCAGCCGTTGGTCATCTCGACCAGGCGTTCCTCGGTCCGCGACAGCGCGGCCTCGCCGCCCCGCACCAGCGCGGCGTCGATGTTGATCTCGCTCATGTCGTTGACGATGACCGCCACGCGCAGTCCCTCGCGGTTGGCGAGGACGTGGTTGAGCAGGGTCGTCTTGCCCGCCCCGAGGAAGCCGGACAGGACGGTGACGGGCAGACGGCTCTCGTACGGCATCCCGGTCAGCCCTCGGGGCGCAGCAGTCCGCGCTCGTACGCCTTGACCAGGTGCTGCGGCACGAGGTGGCTGACGCCGTCGATGGTGACGGGCACGAGCTGCGGGGTGCTCGCCTTCCACTGGGCGCGGCGGTGGCGGGTGTTGCTGCGGGACATCTTCCGCTTGGGGACAGCCATGACGGGACCTCCTCGGTGGGTGAACACCGAGGACGCTATATGAAAATGGATCCCATTAGCAACTTGCTGGGGGCGGGGTGGACGGTCAGCGGCGGGACCGTACCCGGGCGTCCCGTGGCGGCCGGATGAACTGCAACTCCAGCGTCAGGGGCGGCTCGGCGAGGCCCGGCCCGCCCGCGGCCGCCCACTGCACGATCTCCTCCGTGCAGTCGTCGTCCATCGCGAAGCCCACCCAGGTGGCCCGCCCGCCGGCCCGGCGCCCTGCGGCCGACGGCTGGACGACGATCACGTTGGCCTGGTCGCAGGGGCCCAGGCAGTCGGTCGTACGGACCTGGAAGCCGTGCTCGGCCGCGGCGGCGCGCAGCCGCTCCAGCTGCCCCGCGTGATCGGTGCCGGGGTGCTTGCGGGGGTCGCCGCAACAGCAGCCCCGGCAGACGACGAGCGTGCAGGGGCGCTGGCGGGCGGCGCCGATCAGGAACGTATGAGTGGGCATGGCAGAAGCATCTCCTACTCCTTGGCGCCCACCAGCATCCGCACCTCGAACTCCTCGTAGGCGGCCTCCTCCTGCGGCTCCTGACGGTCGCTCAGCACGGTGCCGAGCCAGCCGAGGAAGAAGCCCGCCGGGATGGACACGATGCCCGGGTTCTGCAGCGGGAACCAGGCGAAGTCGGCGTCCGGGTAGAACGAGCCGGGCGTGGAGGAGACGACGGGGGAGAACAGGACCAGCAGGACCGAGCAGACCAGGCCGCCCCAGAGGCTGAGCAGCGCGCCCTGGCCGGTGAAACGGCGCCAGAAGAGGGTGTACACGATCGTCGGCAGGATCGCGGACGCCGCGATGGCGAAGGCCAGGAAGGCGAGCGTCGCGGTGTTGGCGCCCCAGGAGACGAGAGCCAGCAACATGGCGAGGACACCGATGACGGCGGCGGACAGCCGGGCGACGGTCAGTTCCTCGGTCTCGCTCGCGCGGCCCTTGCGGATCACCTCGCCGTACAGGTCGTGGGCGAGGGACGAGGCGGCGGCGAGGGTGAGGCCGGCCGCGACGGCGAGCAGCGTGACGAAGGCGAGGCAGGACAGCAGTGCCGTGAGGATGCCGCCGCCGAGGGCGTTGGCCAGGAGCAGGACGGCGGCGTCGCCCTTGTGGTCCGTCTGTGCGATGGTCTCGCGGCCGACGATGGCGGTGGCGCCGAGGCCGAGGATGCCGGCCGCCAGGCAGACCAGGCCCACCAGGCCCACTGCCCAGACGAGGGAGGAGCGCAGTACGTCGACCTTGCGCGGGGCGAGCAGGCGCATCAGCACGTGGGGGAGTGCGGCGAGGCCGAGGACGATCGCCAGTTCCAGGCTGAAGAAGTCGAGCTTGCTGGTGGTGCTGACGCCGTAGCGCAGTCCGGGTTCGAGGAACTGCGTGCCGGTGCCGCTGTTGTTCGCGGCCGCGGACAGCAGGGCATTGGGGTTCCAGTCGTAGTGGTTGAGCACCATGACCGCGGTGACGGTCACGCCCGCCACCAGCATCACGGCCTTGATGATCTGGATGACCGTGGCGCCGGGCGCGCCGCCGATGGCGGCGTACACGATGACGACGGTGCCGATCACGATCACACACAGGGTGCGTGTAGCGGCACTGGGTTCACCGGTGAACTGCGTCAACAAGGCGATGCTGCCGACGAGTTGGGCCACCAGGTACAGGGTTGTGATGGCCAGGGTGCACACGGCCAGGGCGAGCCGCGCCGGCCGTTGCAGCCGGGTCAGGCGCAGGGCCAGCGTGTCCCCCAGGGTGTACTTGCCCGTCCGGCGCAGGGGTTCGGCGATCAGCAGCAGCACCATCATCCAGGCGACGACCGTGCCTCCGAGGTACAGCAGTCCGTCGTACCCGGTGAGGGCGACCAGCCCCGTGCTGCCCAGCAAGGTGGCGGCCGACAGATAGTCGCCGCACATGGCGAGGCCGTTGCGCAGCGGGGACATCGTGCGGTTGCCGAGATAGAACTCGCTGATCTCGTCGCGCTGAGGGGCCGTCAGCAGCGCCATGAACAGCGTGACCACGACCACCGACAGGAACAGCACGAACGTCAGGTTCAGGCTGAACCGGTCGACGACGCCTTCGGACACGGTCACCACGTGCGGTACCCCCTGGAGCCGGGCTGGACGGTCTGCCGTGCTTCGTGCTGCTCCAGTCGCGAGCCCAGGCCACGGGCGAGCGGGTCGACCCGGGTGCGCATGTGCCGGAGGTAGCACCAGGCGGTCACGCCCATCACGACGAACTGCCCGAGGCCCAGGGTGAGACCGAGGGTGAGGTGGCCGAGCAGGCGCTGGTTCATCAGGCCGGGGACGGTGTGCGACACAAGCACGTACAGCAGGAACCCGCCGACCGACAGGAGCGTCGCACGGACGCCGAACCTGCGCTGAGCGCTGCGCAGCGAGCGAAATTCGGGATCCTCGGCTATGCGACGGGACGGCGTCGGTTCGCTATTCGGGGGACCGTATGTGAAAGAATTGTCGTGCCAAGGTGAAAACTCGGGCACAGGCGCACCTTCTTTGCTGCGGCATGCCGGACATACTCGGGCGCGGGATTTGTTTGCGGAGAAGGGGGGCGGCGGCGAAGCCGGAAGCCGGAGTATGGCAGCGGGCTCCTTGAAGAATCAACCGCGGTGATGAATTGCCGTACTCCGGTGGCGCGTTTATGCCCCTCGTGATCCATTCACTGCTTTGCGTGGCCTGCGGAAAGGGACCTCCGGCACATAGTCCGGACCTTTGTTCTCGGCTGGACCGTCTCAAACATGACCCGCTCAGAACCGTGCGCCGACAGCCGCGCCGCCCCGCGGCACGAGGAAGTTCGGGGCCGGCGGCAGCGAGCCGTCGCCGGAGCCCGGGCCGGTGAGGGCGACGGGGTCGGTGCTGCAGCACCGCGGAGGCGTCCCAAGTGCCGCCCAGATTCCAGGAGTTTCCGCTGGCGGCCGTCCCCGAGCCGACGGCCGCCGCGCGTGCGTCGGAGACGGACAGGTTGGCGGTGAGGGTGGCGGTGCCGCCCGAGACGTCGGCGTCGAAGCCGGTGCCGGCGTTGGCCCAGGTCGTGTTGCGGGTCAGGGCCAGGGCGCCGGGGTTTGCGTTGTCGGTGACACCGTGCGCCGCGTTCCGAAACGCGATCGTGTTGCGCAGTGTATGGGCCACCGCCGGGGCCGGGCTGCCGCCGCCCAGCTTGAAGCCGTTGCCGTCGCCCGCGAAGTCCGGGAAGTTCCAGCGGTTGAAGCCGTTTCCGTACGCGATGGTGTGCTCGATGACAATCGGCGAGGCGAACTTCCAGGCGTCGAACCCGTCGTCGACGTTGTTCCACAACCGGGCGCCGCGCACCACGTTGCCGGTTCCGCTGCCCTCCTTGACGGCCAGGCCGTCGGCGCTCTCACCGTTCTTGCGGGGGGTCGCGATTGCCGTAACTGTCCAGATTCAGGATCTGGTTGTTGCTCGACGATCCCTGGAGCTGGAAGCCGGACTCGTAATTGTCGTGGGTGGACAGCCGGGAGAAGACGTTGTTGTTGCAGCCGTCGCAATAGACGCCGTACGGGCCGTTGACCAGTTCCAGGCCGGAGATCCGCCAGTACGAGGCCTCCATGTGGACCGCCCCGCGCTCGGCCCGCGGAATACTGCCGCCGACCGGCATGTGACCGGCGGGCAGCTGCTCGCCGTCGACGACCACCCGCTCGCCCTGGTAGGCGCCGAGACTGATGGGCTGTGAGGCGGTGCCCGAGGTGGTGATGGTGATGTTGTCCGTGAGGGCGTACGTGCCGCCGCGTACGGCGATGACGTCGCCGGGCCCGGCCAGGTCCACCGCCCGCTGGATGGTCCGCAGGGGCCGGGTCAGGGTGCCGGGCGCCGAGTCGCTCCCGTTGGTCGCCACGACCAGCGTCGTCGCACCGTACGCCTCGCCCGCCGGGCCCCACACCGTCAGCAGGGCCGCGCCCACCGCTGCCGCCGTCCAGATCGCCGTACCCCCATGCCGCTCGCCGTGTTGCGCATGGGGCCTCCCGCCTCCGCGTCCGCCTCGCTTGCGTGCCGTGTCGCACAGCAGTGGCCGCCCGGGGCGCGGAGGTTGCCGGGATGCGGGATCCTCTCAGCCGAGCTGGGCGACGAGGCCAGGGGTGGCGACGCCGATGGGGTGCTCGAAGGCTTCCGCGGCTGCTTCCCTGGCGATGGCCGGATCCGTGCCCGGCCAGAGGTGGGTGAGCACGAGCCGGGCGGCGCCCGCCTGCTGGGCGTACCGGCCGGCCAGCTGTGCGGTCAGCAGATACGGTGCGTCGGCGGTCGGTACCCGGTGGGTGTACGTGGCCTCCGACAGGAACAGGTCAGCGCCCTGCGCGAGGCGCGGGATGTCGGGGCTGGGGCCGGTGTCGCCGGTGTAGGCGAGCACGGACCCGGGAGTGGTGAGCCGGATGCCGGCGTTGGGCACGAAGTGCGGCAGCAGCCAGGTGTCCGTGGTGAAGGGGCCGATATCGAACCGGTCGCCGGGGGCGAACTCGTGGAGGCGGTAGGCATCGGCGAGCATGCTCGGTTTGTCGAGGGCGAGCACGGCGTCGACCGCGCCGTGCGGGGCATGGACGGGCAAGGCGGGTGGCGGGTCGTCGCTGAGGCCTCGGGCCCGGAGCAAGGGGTTGAGGTCGGCGCAGTGGTCGGGGTGCCCGTGGCTGATCAGCACGGCGTCGACCGCGTCGACGGTGACATGGTCGAGCAGGCGCGGCAGCGTGGCGTATCCGGGGTCGACGAGCAGGCGGAATCCGGCGTACTCGACGAGGTAGCCATTGCACGCCTGAGCCGCTGTCGGCCATGCACCGCAGCCGCCGAGAACCGTCAGTCGCATGGCATGGAACCCTAGTGCGGCGCCGGACGGCGAGCAGGCGATTTTCCGGCCGGTGTGACGAATCGACCGTTCGGGATGGTGTGACGACCGGCCGCAGAGGGCGGACGATGACCTGCGGGCGCTGATCGCGCCGCTGCTGCCGCCCTGGCCCGAGCAGGCTTATCCCCCGCGGCCGTGCCAGCCGTCATCCGGGAGCCCCGGTCACGGAAACGCCGTCACCGGGGCCCAGGCTCAGCTGCCGCGGAAGGGGCCGACCTGCGCTAGTTCCGGTACCGGAACACGATCCGACCGCGTGTCAGGTCGTACGGCGGGAGCTCCACCAGCACCCGGTCCTCCAGCACGATCTTGATGTAGTTCTTGCGGATCTTCCCGCTGATGTGTGCGAGCACCTGGTGGCCGTTGTCGAGCTCCACGGTGAACATGGCGCTGCGCAGGCACTCGACGACCCTGCCCTCCACTTCGATTACGTTCTTGTTCTTCGTCATCGCACCAGCTCCAGGTTGCTGCTCATCGGCCGGGCGCCGATGCCCTCGAACAGCACCGACGCTGCTCGGTTGGACTCGTGGACTTCGGCCCAGGCCGCGGCGAACCCGCAGCGGTGCAGCGTTCCCAGCGCGTGGGCCAGCAGCGCCCGCGCGATGCCGCGGCGCTGCTCGCCGGCCCGGACCGCGACCAGCCCGATGCGCGGCCGGTTCACCGTCACCACCCGGAGCAGACCCAGGTAGCGGTCCGGCGCCGCGGCCACCGCGTACTTCGACGAGTCGACGATGGTGTCGCCTTCAGGGCGGGCAATCACCTCCGCGGGCATCGACTGCCACCCGACGCTCGCCTCGACTTCGTCACGGATCGCGCGGTCCACCGCCCGCAGCAGACTCTCGTCCGCCCGACCGGCGGGCACGATCGTCACGCCCGGGGGCGGCAGGACTGCTTCGAGCCCTGTGACCCGCGGGTCGGTCGGCACGACGTACTCCCACTCGCGGCGCCGGGTCGTGAAACCGGCCCGCCGCCAGCCGGCCGTCAGCGCGGCGTCGGCTTCGTCGACCACCGTGTACAGCGGCTCCGGCAGTTGGGCCAGCATCGCTTCGGCGAGCCGGTCGAATGCGGCGTCGTGCCAGGCGTCGATGCTGACGAACAAGCGTCCGTCGGGTCGGTGCTCCGCATGACCGCGGCCGACCACCAGGTCGTCATCCAGCGCATGCCATTGCTGGTCCGCGACGCGCGTGATCATTACTGCGTTCTTGCTCAGGCCAGAGGTGAAAGGCTTCGTGTTCATCGGAGTCTCCTCCAGGAGTGCCTCGATCTCAGGCGCTCCTGGCGACACCGAACGTCAGCCGCCGGACCGTGACGGGTTGAGGGAGCACCCATGGATAACTGTGTTCACGGGTCTCACCTCCCTACGACGACTTCACGGCCCGCCGCGAAAGTAGCAGCGGGGCGTTGCCTCGCTCCAATCCTTTTCCATGAGCTCGTGACACGATCACGATCCGGTGCGATCACCGGCTCGATCAGCGTCCACAGCACAGCCGAGCCCGCCGATCGGCCGGGATGCCGAACTCGTAACACGATCTTGGTGGCCAGATTAGTGAGAACGCCGGTCGGATGCGGCTGGGATGATTGCGGGCATGACAGTGGACTGGTCCTGGCTGAAGCATGCCTACGGATCCGCATCCGACCTACCACGGCTCTTCGACGAGATTGGTGATCCCGAGCTGGCTGACGAGGCGTGGGAGGAGCTGTGGGCCTGTCTCTATCACCAGGGGTCGGTGTACACGGCCAGCTTTGCGGCCCTGCCCGTTCTGGCAGACATCGCTACCGGTCGCTACGCCGGGCGGTCGCTGGCAGGCCCTTGGGCTGGCCGGCCGCATCGTTGTGGAGGAGCAGCAGCTTCACGAGCCCGGTTACGTCCAGGCGCGCTTCCCGGCTGCGGTCAACGAGCTGCACCAGCTGACGCAGAGCCATGTGATGGCAAGGCCCTTCGAGGGCGATGAAGATGACTTTCTGTACTGGCTGGAGCACCTTCTGGCTTTCGAGGGGGTGCCCGTCTGGAGGCGCGCCCTGCGCCGCGATGAGTACCCCGTGGTGTGCCCTTCCTGCGCAGTGAGCTTGGAGATCGACCTCTCCTACAAGCTCCGAGGCACTCGCCGTCAGGACCCGAACGCGCACTTTCGGGTCGTCGGCCGCGAGGGACCCATACTCACCGAGGTCCGCCCGGCGGCCCGCGGACCTGCCTCCGCTGGCGTCCCGGCTGCACGGTCTGGCCGTCAGGGCCGGGCAGTCAGCGGCGGCAGAGCATCTGACCCATCTGTTCGGCCGCACGACGTGTCCGGACTGTGCGTCAGAGTTTTCGGTGGCGGAACAGATCGCGGCCTTCCAGGCATAGCGGTTTGTGGGCGATCTGGACCGGACCTCTTGAGGCGTCTCCACCAGATGAGGCCGCAAGCAAGGGATACGAGGGCGTCGTGCAGGTCGAGGCGTCGCTGCCAGCGGACGGCCAGGCGCTTGCAGTGGTGCAGGAGCGAGAAGTCTGCTCCACGACGTAGCGGAACTTGCCCAGATCCTTGATGTCGGGGGAGCCTTTGCGGGAGATCACCGGCAGGGTACGACGCTTGCGCAGCTCGCGGCGGTTGGGGTTGCTGCCGTATCCCGTGTCGCTGAGCGCGGCGTCGGGCCGACGGCCCGGTCTGCCGGGCCTGTCGGCCACGGCCGGGATCCCATCGACCAGGGCCAGGGGCTGGGTGACGTCGTTGACGTTGGCGGCTGTAGTGATGACCTTGAACGGGTGCCCTTGCCGTCACAGATCAGATGGTGCTTACTGCCCGTCTTTCCGCGGTCGTCCGGTGACGGACCGGTGCCTTCGCCCTCTTTTTCGCGCGGATGTGGGAGGCATCCCCGCAAGCCCGCGACCAATCCAGCTCCCTGGCTGTATGCAGCTCGGCGAGCAGATCATGGTGCAGCTTCTCGAAGACACCGACCTCATGCCACCGGCCCAGCCGAAGCCAACAGGTCCGGCCGGAGCCGAATCCCAGCTCGGGCGGCAGCAGTTGCCAGCTGGTGCCGTTGTAGAGGACCTACAAGATGCCCTGCAGGCACAGCTGGTCGTCCACCGGCATCGGACCAGGCGCCCTCCGTGGCCACGGCGGCAGCAGCGGCCCGATCAGCGCCCACAAGTCGTCGTCCACGATCCACGGCCGGTTCCCCACATCTCACGAACGGCGGAATCGTCGTACTGGTCACACCCGATCATCGCGCCGCAACAAGATCGTGTTACGTGCTCTAAGGGCCTGCCGACTCTTGGTCGGGGCCGGCAGCCGAAGGGACCGCCGTGGGCGGGGCCGACCGCACCGATCAGCATGGCGCCGCGTGAGCGCCTCGGGGTCGGCGGTCGCCGCGAAGAACCGGGTCTTCCGCTTCGGTGGGACGCCTCGGCGGGCGACTTCATCGGTGCGCAATGAAGGGCATCCAGTGCCCGGTCAGCGGCCCTGCCACCGCCGTATCCAATAGGCGACGTCACTTCGATGCGCCATCTGCACCAGCGCGTCTATTCTGCCGCCGGATTCTGTCTCGATAGAGAGGATCTTTCCCTGGCGAAAGGTGACTTGCCCGCCGCGGAGAAGCTCGCCTCTCGGGCGTCCGGTGAACGTGGAGCGTGGCTGAATGAGTAGGCGCTGGTCCGTCAGCGCCACAACGAACTCATCGCCAAGCAGGGAGAACGGCAGCCGCCCGACTCTCCTGCGCACTGCGACCACCAGCCGTACATGTTCGCCTTGCGGTACTTGCCTCCGGATGTCCCATCGGGAAACGGCCCGTAACATCAGGAGATTTACCGCGTACACAATGACGACGAAGGACGCGTTCCAGACCAGGAACGTGGAGATGGTCCATCCGGCGATCCATGGGGTGGAGATGATGGCGAGGCCTACGACGAGTATCGACAGCCGGGTGGAGCCGATTGTGACGCCTTTGGCAGTGGGGTCCATTGCGTTCCATTGGGTCGGCCGGGTGAACCGGTGGTTGGCCTTCGGAAAGTATTTGTCTCATGGCCTTGGTCATCCCAACGCCAGTAGCTCCCATCGCCCGGCGGCAGGGAGGTGACGAACACGAGCGACAGAAGCGCGACTGACGCTCCGTCCCGCGAGGCTTGCTCGCGCACGCGGTCCCCCGTGCCTGCTGCCGATTGCCGAACCTAGCTGCCACAACCCGGTTCTTCAGGAGCATCGTGGATATGCGTATTCCTGGCGGATGGCTTTCCAGACGGCTTCTCGTTCGTCCCCATTGGTGGTGGAGGAAGCGGGGGGTGCGGAGGAGGAGGGGGGAAGGGTGCGCCGGAGGCGTGTGCGGAGCAGGATCGACGGGAAAAGGAAACCGAGGGCCCCGCCAACAACGATGCCTAGCAGCGCGGACAACAAAAAATCGATACTGATGCCGGACTTCAACAATCTCGGCATCCCTGCGCTGAGGAGTCCGATCACGCTCATCCCTAATGATCCCCGCCCCCGGTCGCGTAAATCCGTCAGATTCCTCTTCACTCTGTTACTTTCGTTTGCCCGCTCCTAGGCGGTCGGGGCGGCTGCGGGCCGGCTGCCCCGGCGGTGGTGGTGAAGGTTCCGTCGGCCTTCTTGGCGAAGGAGACCGAGCCGCCAGTGGCGTCGTAGATCACCACCTTGTCACTCTGGATCTGCAGGTAGCGTTCGGTCGCGGCATGCGCGTGTTCCTTCTGCGCGGCCAGCCATCGGGCAACCTCTGCCGTGGGCGCCTTCGCCCCGATGGACGCCGGGGCCTTCGTGTTGCCGATTTTCACCGGCGGCATCTCGGCCTTCGCGCCGTCCTTGCCCCGCACCGAGGACGGCTTGTCCGGCTCCGGTTCGGCCGCCATCGCGGGGATGACCCCTGCCGCCAGGGCCAGGGTGAGCGAGGCCGCCACGGCGCCGCGCCTTGCCTGGGTGCGGGCACGTCTGCGGGACGTGCCGTTGATTCCTAAGTACACAGTTCCCCTCCGCTTTTCCCATCTGGAGGCACGGAGAGCAGCGGAGCTCAAAAGGGGAAGGTGCCGACGCCCTCGGATGACAGGGAAGGTGCGGGCCTAGGGCCGCGATGCTGCTCTCCGTGCCGTACTGGACCACACCGGGCTCGAGTTGGGTTGAACCCCGGTGCGGTGCGCTCGTCGTTCAGCCGAGCCGCAGCTCGTCGTCTGGCAGAACGTCACGGGGTGCCGGGACGTGTATGCCTTGGTCTGGACCGTTCGGCACGGCTGCCACCGTAGGCACAGCGGTCGCTGCCCGTACACCGCCAGTCGAACACGTGGCCGAAATTGAAGGGCCAAGTGGAGGAACCGGTCCGCGAACCCGTAAGAGCAGAGAACTGCGTCCTCCTTCGAGGCCCTGTGAAGAGAGGAGGCGGAGCGGACCGTTCCGGGCGGAACCGGATCGGCTCAATGCAATCCCGCCCGCTGGGCCGCGGGCCCAAACAGAATGCGAGTACAACGCAACACAGCCCGGAGCCGATCAGCGCCGCGCCCGAGGCGGCGTTCCATCTGCGCTTTCTCGCCCAGCGCGCCGTGCCGGACACGCGGATGACGGCGGTGGCCGAGGTGGTGCCACCGGCAGATGGCCGCCTGCCCCTGCCGAGGCCCCGACGGGGCCCGTACCTCCAGGTGCCCGGGCAGCGAGAGTGACGGCCCCCCGCCCGGGCGCCTGGCACGTTCACCTCACCCAACTCGTTTCCAGGTCAGCGCGCTGGGGTCCGGCCTTGCGGCGGGCACGCGAAGGCCCCGCTCGCCGTGCGGGCAGGGCCAGTTGGTGCTGTTGGCAGGAGGCCTCGACAAGATCGTGTCACGAGCTCTTAGGGTGGGTGGCGTGACCGACAGCAGCAGACCCCCCCTCGCCGTGTTCGACCTGGACAACACCCTCGCCGACACGGCACACCGGCAGCACTTCCTGGAGCGCAAGCCGCGTGACTGGGACGCCTTCTTCGCGGCCGCCCCGCAGGACCCGCCGATCGCGGAGGGCATCGCGCTCGTGCGGGAGAGCGCGAAGGAGTGCGAGGTCCGCTATCTGACCGGGCGGCCCGAGCGCTGCCGGCGGGACACGCTCGAGTGGCTCGCGGCGCACGGGCTGCCCGAGGGGCGGGTGTACATGCGGCGCAACGACGATCGCAGGCCCGCCCGGCGCACCAAGCTGGAGATTCTGCGCCGCCTCGCCCAGAGCCGCGAGATCCGGGTTCTGGTGGACGACGACGAGCTGGTCTGCGAGGACGCCGAACGGGCCGGTTTCACCGTCGTACGGGCGCGCTGGACCGCCCCGTCCGCCGCGCTGAAGGAGGCGCAGGAGCGGGAGGGGCGGACCTGACGACGCGGCGTCTAGCCGGCGTCCTCCAGGCGGAAGCCGACCTTCATGGTCACCTGCCAGTGCGCGATCTGCCCGTTGTCGAGCTGGCCGCGCACCTCGGTCACCTCGAACCAGTCCAGGTTGCGCAGGGTCTGCGAGGCACGCTCGATGCCGTTGCGGATGGCCTGGTCCACGCCCTCGGGCGAGGTGCCGACGATATCCGTGACCCGGTAGGTGTGGTTCGTCATGCGGGTGTGCTCCTCTCCCGTGACTCCGCCGTGGGCGGATCGGTCACGCGTCACTCCACCGTGCCCCAAGCCGGGGCGTCGCGCGAGCCGTCCGTCACCGCGCCACGCTCAGTGACAGCGCGAAGCGCCCCTGACCGTCCGTCCACCAGTGCGCCAGCTCCAGCCCGGCCGCCGACAGTTCCGTACGCACGCCCTCCTTGCGGAACTTCGCCGACACCTCGGTGCGCATCTCCTCGCCCGCCGCGAAGTCGACGGCGAGATCCAGCGCGGGCACCTTCACCGACTGCGCCGTACGCGAGCGCAGCCGCATCTCGATCCACTCGCTGCGCGCGTCCCACAGCGCCACGTGCTCGAAGGCGCCGGGATCGAAGTCGGCGCCCAACTCGCGGTTGATCACGGCCAGGACGTTCTTGTTGAACGCGGCCGTCACCCCGGCCGCGTCGTCGTACGCCTCGACCAGAACCCGCTCGTCCTTGACCAGGTCCGTGCCGAGCAGCAGCGCGTCACCGGGGGCCAGCAGGGCGCGCACCGAGGCGAGGAACGCCGTGCGCTCGACCGGCAGCAGATTGCCGATCGTGCCGCCGAGGAACGCCAGCAGCCGGGGGCCCGGTGTGTCCGGCAGGGAGAGCCCCGCCGTGAAGTCGGCGATCAGGGCGTGCACGTCGAGCCCCGGCCGCTCCTCGATGAGCGCCTGTCCGGCCTGGGTGAGCGCGCTCTCGCTGACGTCGACGGGGACGTAGGTGTGCAGTTCGGTGAGCGCGTCGAGGAGGTACCGCGTCTTCTCCGAGGAGCCCGAGCCCAGCTCGACCAGCGTGCGGGAGCCGGTCGCCGCGGCGATCTCGCCGGCCCGGTCGACGAGGATCTCGCGCTCGGCACGCGTGGGGTAGTACTCGGGCAACTCGGTGATCTGCTCGAAGAGTTCGCTGCCCTGCGCGTCGTAGAACCACTTCGGCGGCAGTGTCTTCGGAGTGCTCGTCAGGCCCTTGAGGACGTCGGCGCGCAGGGCGGCGTCGGTGGCGTCCTCGGGCAGGGTGCGGGTGAGAACGAACGGACTCACGTGCTGGGCTCCTTGTGAGGTACGGGGGCCAGGGTGTCGCTCGGTTCCTTGAGCGGAGTGAGCAGCACATCGGTGCGGCTCGCCGCCAGCAGGGTCCGGTCGGGGACCTCCTGCCAGTGCGGATCGTCGTCGTAGGGCTCGGAGGCCACGACCGTGCCGCCGCCGGGCCGGGTCAGATACCAGAGCGTGTCGCCCCAGGCGGTCGCGGTGATGGTCTCGCCGTCGGTGAGCAGCAGGTTGAGCCGGGATCCCGGGGCCGCTTCGGCGACCTCCAGGACCGTGTCGGCCAGCGCCTGGCCCATCTCGTCCCCGCCGCGCAGCCGCGCGAGGAGCAGCGCCCAGACGAACGCGGAGTCGTTGCGGGCCTCCATGGACAGCAGGTCCACCGCGGGCAGGGACGGGACGAGCGGTGCCAGGGATCCCGGCCAGCCCCGCACGGCCCCGTTGTGGCTGAACAGCCAGGGACCCGATGCGAACGGCGCCGCCGCGGCCTCCTGGTCGGCGCCCGCCACCGTCGCGTCCCGGACGGCGGCGAGCAGGGCGGTGGTCCGTACGACCCGGGCGAGATCGGCGAAGGACAGATCCGCCCAGACGGGCCCGGCCCGGCGGTACCGCGCCGGAACCGAGTCGCCCTCGGCGTACCAACCGACCCCGAAACCATCGGCGTTGACGGTGCCGTAGCGCTGCCGCCGGGGCGCCCACGACTGGCGGTACAGCCCGTGCGCGGGCTCCACGAGGAGCGTGCCGAGCGGCTCCCCGGGGCCCAGATAGGCCAGATGACGGCACATCAGACGTCTCCCGCGGAGCGGGCCGTGCGGAAGCCGGAGAAGATCTGCCGCCGGATCGGATAGTCCCAGTTGCGGAAGGTGCCCCGGCAGGCCACCGCGTCCACGGCGAACGAACCGCCGCGCAGCACCTTGTACTCGGGCCCGAAGAACACCTCCGAGTACTCCTTGTACGGGAACGCCTGGAACCCCGGGTACGGCAGGAAATCGCTGGCCGTCCACTCCCATACGTCACCGATCAACTGGCGTACGCCGAGCGGGGATTCGCCCTTCTCGTAGCTCCCCGCCGGTGCCGGGCGCAGATGCCGCTGCCCGAGGTTGGCGTGTTCCGGCGCCGGGTCGGCGTCGCCCCACGGGTAGCGCATCGAGCGGTCCCCGGCCGGGTCGTGCCGGGCCGCCTTCTCCCACTCGGACTCGGTGGGCAGCCGCCGCCCGGCCCAGCGGGCGTAGGCGTCGGCCTCGTACCAGCACACGTGCAGCACCGGCTCGTCCGGTGGGACGACCTCGGTGATGCCGAAGCGGCGCCGCAGCCACTGCTTGCCGTCCCGGCGCCAGAACAGCGGGGCGTGGATCGAGTGCTGCCGGATGTGCGCCCAGCCCTCCGGCGTCCACCAGCGCTCGGTGTCGTAGCCGCCGTCCTCGATGAACGCCTGGTACGCGGCGTTCGTCACCGGCGTGGTGTCGATGTAGAACGGCGGCACCTCACGCCGGTGCGCCGGGCGCTCGTTGTCCAGCGCCCACGGCTCGGTGGAGGTGCCCATGGTGAACGGGCCGCCCGGGACCAGGACTTCGGACGGCCCCGTGAACAGGGGAGCCGGTTCCGGGTCGGGGGCGGTCAGGGACTGCGGGCCCTTGCGGAGCTGATGGGTGATCAGCATCGTCTCGTCGTGCTGCTGTTCGTGCTGGGCGATCATCCCGAAGGCGAAGCCCGCCTCGGTCAGCCGCGTCCCGTGGAACGCGGTGCTCTCCAGCAGGTCCAGGACGCGGCCGCGCACCTCGGCCGCGTAGTGACGGGCCTCGGTCGGCGGCAGCAGCGGAAGCGACGGGCGTTCGGCACGCGGGTGCTCGAAGGCGTCGTACAGGCCGTCGATCTCGGGCCGCATCGCCTCCCGCCCGGCGACCGCCCGCAGCAGCCACTGCTCCTCCTGGTTGCCGATGTGGGCGAGGTCCCACACCAGCGGGGACATCAGCGGTGAGTGCTGGGCGGTGAGGTCGGGGTCGTCGACGCAGCTGGTCAGCAGGGTCGTCCGGGCACGGGCGGTGGTCAGGGTGGTCAGCGCCCGCTCGCGGAGCGTGTCGGCATCGAGGGCGGGGTCGGTCATGTCCGGTCGTCCTTCCCGTGCAGGGTGCGGTCCGTGCCGTAGAGCTCGTCCAGCAGGTCGTCGGCGGGGCAGCGGCCCTTGACGATGTAGCGGTCCCGGTACGCCGCCACGGCGTCGGTGACCTCGGCCGTTGCCCCCAGCCGGGGCAGGGCCTCCAGTGCCGCCGCAAAACAGGTGACCGCCACCTCCTGCAGCTCGGGGTCGGCAAGCCCCGACCGGGCCGCGTCGATCCACAGCGGATTGTGCGGCGCGGGCAACGACAGGGAGCGCTCCGCCAGCGGCTTCACGGCGCGGTAGGCGGTCTCTGCGGCCTCGGGGTCGTCGAAGAGCGCGGTGGTCACGGCGAACGGCACGATCCAGCCGTCGTCGCCGGGCTGCGCGTCGATCATGCGCAGTTCCAGATGGCCACGGGGTCTGACCGGCGGGAACAGCGTCGTGAGGTGGTAGTCGAGGTCCTCGTGCGTCGGCGGCCTGGGGACCCCCGAGGTGGTCCAGTCCCGGAAGGTCAGCCCCTCCGGGACGTCCCACGGGCCGCCGCCCTGCCGTACGCACATCACCGGCGCGTCCAGCACGTGCCGCGCCCAGGCGACCCGCGGATCGCCGTCCAGTGGGGGCGCGCCCGCCCGCCCTGCGCCGATCTCCATCCACAGCAGCTGCCGGGTGGAGAGCCAGCCGGTGGGCTCACGTCCGGCGAGCGGGGAGTTGGCGAAGGCGGCGACCAGGACCGCGCCCAGCTGGTGCGCCAGCCACCAGCGCCGCCCGTGCCCCAGCGGGCCGGGCTCCTCGTATCCGGCGTCCAGGCAGACCTGCACCGAGGCCGAGGTGCACATCATGGCGCGGCCGGCCGGGCCGGTGCGGTCGAGGCAGGCCTCCATGGCGTCGTAGCGCGGCTCGCGCAGGAACCGGCGGGGCGAGTGCCAGGGGTCGTTGCCAAGGCCGACGAGACCGAGACCGTGCTCGCGCAGGACCGCGCGGGCGGCGTCGAGGTCGGCGGAAACGGTGCCGATGCACTCCATCAGGGAGGCGGCGGGCGGCGAGCTCAGCTCCAGCTGGCCGCCGGGCTCAACAGTGAGCGCCGACCTCAGGGGCACGGTCCGCAGTGCGGCGTAGGCCGCTTCGAGTCGTTCGGGTGTGACGGGGAGCTGCGGGTCGCGCAGCTCGTGGACGAGCCATTCCACTTCGACCCCGACGGTGCGGGGCGGGCCGGTCTTGAAGCAGATGCCCCTGACCAGGGCCTCCACCTCGGCTTCGGTGACTGCGGTGCGTGGTTGCTCCGTACAGTCACTTAGCGAATCGGACATGTCGGGATCCTCCTGAGAGTCCACAATGTCACCGGTCCGGAGTGACCGTCCGGGCCGGCACACTCGTCCCACCCAAGACCCTCGCGTCGTTTCGCACAAGGGTGCGTTCCGGTGCGTTCCGGGTCGGTAATCTCCGCACGCCGTGCGTTTCCAAGGGCTTTTCCGGCCGTTCGCGCACGCCGGCGGGGACGGCGAAACTCCGTTGCACCGCATGACCAGCATCGCCCAGGATCGGTGCATGAGCACGACGGGGGACACGGCGGGGAAGATCGCGCGGAGCGCGGTCACGGCGCGCACGGGGGTGGCGCCGTGAGCGCGCGTCTGCGCGGTATCGCGCAGCAGACGGAACAGATCGTGGCGGCCGGCACCTACCGCGCGCCGGACGGCCGCGAGGTGTCCGTCGCGGCGGCGATCGCGGCGGCACGGGACGGCACCCGGATGCACGGGCCGGACCCTGTGCACGTACCGCGGATCGCCGCGGTGGAGACGTTTTGCGAGGTCACGGGGGAGAGCAGCCTGGAGGCGGCCCGCCGCCTCGGCGACGGGACGGCCGTACTGAACTTCGCCTCGGCCCGCAACCCCGGCGGCGGCTACCTGAACGGCGCCCAGGCCCAGGAAGAGGCCCTGTGCCGGGCGTCGGCGCTGTACACGTGCCTGCTCCAGGCCCGCGAGTTCTACGACCACCACCGCGCCCACCGCGACCCGTTCTACACGGACCGGGTCATCCACACCCCCGGCGTTCCCGTCTTCCGCGACGACCGCGGCCGCCTCCTGGACGAGCCGTACACCACCGGCTTCCTGACCGCCGCCGCCCCGAACGCGGGTGTGATCCGCCGTACGGCACCACAGCGCGTGCCCGAGCTGCCCCGGGCGCTCGCGACACGGGCCGAGCGCGTGCTGGAGACGGCTGCGGCGCACGGGTACCGGCGACTGGTGCTGGGCGCCTGGGGCTGCGGGGTGTTCCAGAACGATCCGACGCAGGTGGCCGGGGCGTTTCGGGGGCTGCTCGGCCCCGGCGGACGGTTCGCCACCACCTTCGAGCACGTGGCGTTCGGGATCCTGGACCGCACGCAGGGGAGTGTGGTGCGGGAGGCGTTCGTACGGGCCTTTCCGGAGCGTCGGCTCCAGCGGTAGTGCTCAGCTCCAGCGCTAGCGCTCAGCTGCAGCGCTGGCGCTCAGGTCGAGCGGCGGCGCTCAGGTCCAGCCGTACCGCTCGTGCAACCGGTGCCTGACCAGGTTGAACCGCCCGCGATCCAAGGCGCACGCCTCCCGGCGCATGCCCTCCTCGTGGAGGCGGAGGATGCGGTCCACGTCCACCCACGAGTCGCGCCCCGACCGGTCCCACGGCCCGCCGCCGATGGCGACCCACTCGCGGTCGCCGTCGTGCCGCTTGCTGGAGAGCTGCACGGCGAGGAACGTCCCGGCGGCCTCCCGCGCCACCACCAGCACCGGGCGGTCCTTGCCGCGCCCGTCGTTCTCCTCAAAGGGCACCCAGGTCCAGACGATCTCCCCGGGGTCCGGGTCGCCGTCGTGCGCGGGGGAGTACTCGGTGCGTACCTTGCCGACCGCGCGCGGGTCGGCTTCGGTCGTGGCCGACGGACCGAAACGGCCCGGGACGTTCTCATCGGTGTACGTGCTCACGGGGGCACCTTAGAGGCTGCCCCCGTGAGCACACCCGACGGGCCTACTTCTCGTCCATCGCAACCTTCTGCGCCGGGGGAGGCGACGCGAGGCCGTTGAGCGACGAAGTCCCGTTCGGGGCCTGTCCGTTCTGGTTCATCGAGGCCAGCAACTGCCGGGCCAGCCCCAGCCCCGTGCCGCCCATGGTCAGCGCCTTGGCGAACATGTCGGCCATGCCGTCGGCGCCATTGAGCAGCACCATGTTGTCGACGTTGCCGAAGGCGGACGCGCCGGCGCGGACGATCTCAGGCCAGTTCTCGGCGAGTTGCTGGGCGACGACGGCCTCCTGGTTCTCGGCGAGGGCGGCGGCGCGGGCCTTGATGGCCTCCGCCTCCGCGAGGCCCTTGGCCTTGGTCGCCTCGGCCTGCGCGAGACCCTTGGCCTGCGCGGCGGCGGCTTCCGCCTCGCCGGTGGCCCGCGTCGCCGCAGCCGTCGCGGCACCCCGGGTCTTCGTCGCCTCGGCCTCGGCACCCGCGGCCGCCTTGACGCGGGTCGCCTCGGCCGCGGCCGCGAGCTCGGTCTCCTTCGCCTTGGCCTGCGCCGCGGAGATACGGGCGTCACGCTCGGCCTCCGCCAGCGTGCGCTTCTCGTACGCCTGAGCGTCGGCGGGCTTGCGGACGTCCGCCTGGAGCTGCTGCTCGCGCCGTTGCGCCTCCAGCTCGGCGACCCTGGTCATCTGGACGACGACCTCCTGCCGGGCGGCGGCGTCGGCGAGCGGTCCGGCCTGCTGGGCCTTGGCGGCGGCCTTGTCACGCTCGGCCTGGTACCCGGCCTGGAGGATCTCGCTGTCCCGGGTCGCCTCGGCCATCCGCGCGAAGGACTGCTGCTCCGCCTCCGTGGCCAGCCGGTTCGCCTCCGCCTGCGCGATCCGCGCGTCCCGCTGGACGGCGGCGGCGTGCGGCATGGCGAGGTTCTGGATGTACCCGGTGGGGTCCTCGATCTCGTGGATCTGCAACGAGTCGACGATGAGCCCCAGCTTCTCCATCTCCGTACCGCACGCCGCCCGGGTCTGCCCGGTGAGCTTCTCCCGGTCGCGGATCATGTCCTCGACCGTCAACCCGCCGACGATGGACCGCAGATGACCGGCGAAGACGTTGTGCACCCGCTCCGACATCAGCTTCTGCTGGTCCAGGAAACGCCGGGCCGCATTCGCGATCGACACGAAGTCGTCGCCCACCTTGAAGATGACCACGCCCCGCACCTTCAGCGGAATGCCCTGGTGGGTCACGCAGTCCACGTGCAGCTCGGTCTCGTTCAGATCGAGGGACAGCTTGCGCACCGCCTGCACACCGGGCAGCACGAGCGTGCCGCGGCCGGTGACGATACGGAAGCCCATGCCCTCTTCCAGGCCCTCCGTACGGTGCTTGGAACCGGAGATGATGAGCGCCTCGTTCGGCTCCGCGACCCGCCACATCATCTTGAACACACCGATCAGCACGAGGACGGCGGCAACCGCCGCCCCCGCCACGACGCCGATGACCATCGGCATACGCCCCCTTTGCATGGTGCCCTTTCGGCACCGAACGAAGGGAGTGTGCGCCTGTGCGAGGCCCGGGTACAGACGCCGACGCATCCTTGTCGAAACCTTGACGCAGACGGCTCTCACCTGCGCCCGAGCGGGCTCAACTGTCGTATGCCGCCTGGACGTAGACGGTCCTCGGCGGCTGGTACTCGACCACCATCACCACCGTGCCCCGCTCGATGCGTTCCGTGCCGGGAGCGGGATAGGCGAGGAAGTGCTCGGCACCGCCGCGCACCCGGACGATCACCTCGCCGACGAGCCCCGGCCCGATCGTCCCCGTGACCCGCCCCATGAGCCCGACCATCGACGCATCGCCCATGGCCACAGGGTAGGGCCTGGTCCGGGGAGTTGGCGTGGCCTCAGACGACGGCGGTGGGGGCCGTCTCGCCCTGCTGCGGCGGCCACAGCTCGTGCCAGCGCAGCTCCGCCTCCAACTGCGCGGCCAGCGAGATCAGCAGGGGCTCACTGTTCGCCGGACCGAGCAGCTGGGCGCCGACGGGCAGACCGCCCACGAAACCGGCGGGGACGTTGACGCCGGGCCAGCCCAGCACGTTCCAGGGCCAGGCATAGGGGCAGGCGGCGATCATGGCACGGTCGGTGGCGAAACCCCCGAGTTCGAGCATCGCGCCGATCCGGGGTGGGGGAGTGGCCGTGGTGGGGGCGAGGACGACGTCGTACGACTCGTAGAACCTGCCGATACGACGGTGCAGGACCGCCTCCGCCCGCCGGGCCGCCCGCAGCGGCACCCCGCCGAGGAAGCGGCCCAGCCGGGCGGCGCTGCGGGTGCGGGGGTCGAGCAGTGCGGGGAAGGGCACTTCGCCGGCCCACTCGGCGATCCCGGCCGTGGCGCGCGGGACGAAGGTCAGCCCGATCTGGCCGTACGGCGGATCGGCCTCCTCGACGACGTGCCCCAACGCGCTCAGCCTCTCGGCGAGTTGTACGACCCTGGCCCGCACCTCGGGCTGCAGCCGGGCGGGCACGGCGGTGAACGGCGGCTTGAGGGAGAGCGCGATGCGCAGCCGGCCGGGGTCGCGGCCGACCGCCCCGGAGGCGTCGACGGCCGGCGGCCGGTGCGGGTCGAGATCGTGGTTGCCGGCGGCCGCGTCCAGCAGGAGTGCCGCGTCGGCCACCGTGCGGGCGAGGGTGCCGTTGACGGTGATGCCCTGGAACGACTCACCCTTCGGCCAGGTGGAGATGCGGCCGCGCTGCGGCTTGATGCCGATCAGATGGGTCCAGGAGGCGGGGATCCGCACCGATCCGGCGCCGTCCGAGCCGAGCGCGGCCGGGACGAGCCCGGCGGCGACCGCGGCGGCCGAACCGCCGGACGAGCCACCGGGAGTGTGCTCAGCGTTCCACGGATTGCGCGTCGCGCCGAAGGCCGGCCCCTCAGTGAACGGCCACTGCCCCAGCTCGCAGGTGTTGGTCTTGCCGACGATCACGGCCCCGGCCGCGCGCAGCCGCCGTACCGCCTCGCCGTCCTCGGCGACGGGCGGGAACTCCCCGCCGCACCCGAACGCCGTCGGCTCGCCCGCCACGTCCATGTCGTCCTTGACCGCGACCGGCACACCCAGCAGCGGCCGGCGCCCACCGGCGGCCAGTTCCCTGTCCGCGGCCTCGGCCTCGGCCAGAGCGGCCTCGGCCCGGACCACGCGGAAGGCGTTGAGCGACCCCTGGGTCGCCTGGATCCGCGCCAGCGCCGCCGCGACCAGCGCCTGCGACGTCACCTCCCGGTCGGCCAGCGCTCGGGCGGACTCGGCGAGGCCTGCGGCACGGTCGGGTGTCATACGGGGCACCTCCGGGACGACGTTGTCTACCGAACGGTAACCTCCAGTGGCCCGGTGGCGGAACGTTTTCGCCCGGTGTGCTCCGAGGTTCACCACAGGTTTCTCCCAGGTGCCGCTTCCTCCTGTCCGACCCATTGACGTGCTCAGACCTCACCTCTACCTTCTGATCGAGTTTCCGAACCGCGTTCGACATTTCGAACGTGGGTGTCTTCGGAATCGTCCCTTGAGCTTTAGGGAGAGCCGCACGTGACCAGACGCCCCCACGCCACCCCGTCCCGCCGCGCCCTGCTGCGCGCGATGACCGTCCTGCCCGCCTCGGCGCTGGTCCTGGGCGAGGCCCCCGGCCTGCTCGGCACGGCACTGGCGGCCGCACCCCCGAGCGGCTCGGCCACCCGCTACACGATCGTGCCCTTCCTGAACAGCAACGACGGGACCGTGAACGTCTATCAGTCGGACGACGCGACGGACTTCCGGCTGCTCAAGTCCTCGGCCTACACGCCGCCGAGCAACCGCATCCGCGACGCGAGCATCTTCAAGCACACCAACGGCTACTACTACATCGCCTACACGACCCACACCTGGCAGGACGCCAGCACCACCATCGGCTTCGCCCGCAGCGCCGACCGCGTCAACTGGACGTTCCTGTACGACTACACGGTCCCGATCGCGAACCTCTCCCGCGCCTGGGCGCCGGAGTGGTTCGTCGACAGCGACGGCAGCGTGAATGTGATCGTCTCCTGCTCGACGACGAACGACGAGTGGATCTTCACGCCGTATCTGCTGAAGGCCACGAACTCGTCGCTGACGGCGTGGAGTTCACCGGTGGCGCTCTCCGGCATCGGCGCGAACCACATCGACACCTTCATCGTGAAGATCGGCTCGACGTACCACGCCTTCACGAAGAACGAGACGACGAAGTACATCGAGTACGCGACGGCGTCCAACCTCACCGGCCCCTACACGATCTCCCGCACTGGCAACTGGGCGGGCTGGGGCAGCTACCGCGAGGGCCCGGCGCTGGTGCAGCTCGACAACGGCGCCTGGCGCCTGTTCTTCGACGGCTACGGCGACGGTACGTACTACTACAGCGACAGCTACGACACCTTCACCACCTGGTCGGCCCCGGCCGCCCTGCCCGCCGTCTCCGGAACGGCCCGCCACTTCACGGTGATCAAGGAAACGGTCTCGGGTGGTCCGGCCCTGGCGAAGAACGTCACCCGCTCCTTCCAGTCGGCCAACTACCCCACCCGCTACTGGCAGGTGCAGTCCTCCCTGCTCAACCTCCCGGTGGTCAGCAGCACGAGCACCACCGCCGAGAAGCAGGCCTCGACGTTCACGGTCGTGGCGGGGCTGGCCGACGCCAACGGCTACTCCTTCCGCGACTCCTCCGGCAGGTACCTCCGCCACTACGACTTCCGCGGCCGTTTCGACACCAACGACGGCACGTCGACGTTCGCCAAGGACGCGACGTTCATCGCCCGCACGGGCTCGTCGGGCGGCTCGATCCGCTTCGAGTCGTACAACTATCCCGGGTACTACCTGCGGCACTACAGCTATCAGCTGCGGGTGGAGCGGTCGGACGGGACGGATCTGTTCCGGCAGGACAGTTCGTTTGTGCCGGTGGGGGCTTGGGCCTGAGCTGCGCCCTTGCTGACCAGGGAAGTTGTGTTGAGGGACGCGGGGGAAAACACCTACTGGTTCTTCGTCTGCCAGTGGTGCACCGCGCTGGAGCCGCTCCCGAAGGGCTGACCGGCGCCGGACCCGTGATGCGGCTGTGACCCGGAAGTGTGGCCTCCACCACGGTCCGCATTTCCCGGGCCCTGATGAGGTGGCCCCATGCGCACAGCCGCCCCCCTCTTACCGGTTCTCGCCCTGGCCCTCGCCCTCGTGGGATGCGGGCAGCAGTCCGGCCCGCCCGCATCCCACGCGAGCCCCACCTCCTCGAACGACCCGAGCTTCCTGCCGCTCGCCGCCTACGACATGCCCGACGAAGACGGCCGTACGGTCGGCAGGGCGCGGTGGACGCTCGCCAAGGAGTGCATGGTCCGCCTCGGTTTCGAGGGCCTGAAGAACCTCGACATCGACCCCCTCCCCGCCTGGCCCCGACGCCCCGCGGGCACAGGATCGGTGCAGCTTGTCCTTTACGCTTCCGACGACCTCCGCTACGGCGTCCGGGACCCCGAGCAAGCCGCACGGTACGGCTATCAGGCAGCGCGTGCCGATCACGAGCGCCGCTACCGGGAGAAGAGCTGGACCCTGCCCGAGTACCTCGCACTCACCGGCCAGTTCGTCGGGGAGGACCCGAAGAGCGTGCGCGGTCACCGCATCCCGAAGCGCGGCTGTCTCGGCGAGGCGGACCGCGCGATCTACGGGACCAATCCGCAGGACCGGAAGGATCCGGTCCTGGACCTGGAGACCAAGAGCCTTCAGCAGGGCAGGCGGGTCCCCGCCTGGAAGCAGGCGGACAGGAAATGGTCGGCCTGCATGAGCAAAGCGGGCTACCACTACGCAACCCCCAGGGACGCCGAGATCGGCGAGGATCGACGACGCCAGGAGCTGGAAGAGCGGCTGAACGGGTCCTCCCACGACCCCGACGAGCCCTCCGCCCTCGAGAAGCGGACGGCGACCGCCGACGCCCGCTGCAAGCAACAGACTGGCTACGTCCGCACCGTGCACGCCATCGACGTACGCATCCAGAATCAACTCGTCGCCCGGCACCGGGCGAAGCTGGAGGCACAGCGCCGCTGGAATGACGAGGCGACCCGGAAGGCCGACGAGATCCTGGAAGACCGCTCGTGAGGGCTGACCCTGACGAGGCCGGGCTCAGCGGTGGGCGCGCGGTGGCGCCGCTCGGGCATGCGCCCGCATGGAGCGCCCCAGGTGGGAGGGGACGCGTGCGGGAGAGATGATGGTCGTGGTCTCCCGGTTTGCAGAGAGGCAGACAGTGACGAGGGCCCCCTTCACCACCGACGGCACGTCGTACGGCGTGGATGACACCACGGGCTTCGTGAATCCGGTCACCGGTGCGACTACGGTGAGCTGATCGGCCACCGCCTGATCAACACGTGATCCGGGAGCAGGTCCCAGGCCACCACGACTCTGGTCAAGGAGAGCGCGATGGGAATGTACGAGGACGTCTTCCGGGCCAGCCTCGAAGACCCGGAGAGCTTCTGGCTGCGCGCGGCGGAAGGCGTCGACTGGGAGGTGGCGCCGTCCCGTGCCCTGGACTCCTCCCAGGCGCCCCTGTACCGCTGGTTCCCGGACGGCCGGCTCAACGTCTGCTTCAACGCCCTGGACCGGCATGTCGAAGCCGGCCGGGGCGAACAGCCCGCGCTCGTGTACGACTCCCCGGTGACCGGCACCCGGCGCACCTACACGTACGCCCGGCTGAGGGACGAGGTGGCAGCCTTCGCCGGAGCACTCGCCGGGCTCGGGGTGGGGCACGGCGACCGGGTGGTCATCTACATGCCCATGGTCCCCGAGGCCGCCATCGCGATGCTGGCCTGCGCACGCATCGGCGCCGTCCACTCGGTCGTCTTCGGCGGGTTCGCCCCACCCGAACTCGCGGTCCGTATCGACGACGCCACCCCCAAGGTGATCGTCTCCGCCTCCTGCGGCATCGAGGGCAAGCGCGTCATCCCGTACAAGCCGCTGCTGGACCGCGCGATCGAACTCGCCGGGCACAAGCCGCAGAAGCGGATCATCCTGCAACGACCGCAGGAGCGGGCCGAGTTGGGGCCGGACGACCTCGACTGGGCCGACCTGGTCGCCGACGCGCCGCCGGCCGCCTGTGTCCCCGTGGCCGCGACCGACCCCCTCTACATCCTCTACACGTCCGGAACGACCGGGAAGCCCAAGGGAGTTGTCCGCGACTGCGGCGGCCACGCGGTGGCTCTGCACTGGTCGATGGGGGCCGTGTACGACATCGGCCCGGGCGAGGCGATGTTCACCGGGTCCGATGTCGGCTGGGTCGTCGGGCACTCGTACATCGTCTACGGGCCGCTGCTGGCCGGCGCCACCACCGTGCTGTACGAGGGCAAGCCCGTCGGTACCCCGGACGCGGGCCAGTTCTGGCGGGTCGCCGCCGAGCACGGCGTCAAGACCATGTTCACGGCGCCCACCGCCTTCCGCGCCATCAGGAAGGAGGACCCGAAGGGCGCCCTCACCGCGGACTACGACCTCTCCCGCCTGCGCTACCTCTTCCTCGCCGGTGAGCGCCTGGACCCCGAGACCTACCACTGGGCGAGCGCCCTCCTGGACATCCCGGTGATCGACCACTGGTGGCAGACCGAGACCGGCTGGCCGATCGTCGCCAACCCGGTCGGCATTGAGGCCGCCCCCGTCAAACCCGGCTCGCCGACCCGTCCACTGCCGGGCTGGGACGTCCGCGTCCTCGATCCCTCGGGGCAGCCCGTGCCGGCCGGCGTCGACGGCGCGATCGTCGTGAAACTCCCCCTGCCGCCCGGTTCGCTGCCCACCCTCTGGAACGACGACGCCCGTTTCGTCGCCTCCTACCTCTCCGCCTACGACGGTTACTACCTCACCGGCGACAGCGGGCACATCGACGAGGACGGCTACGTGTATGTCATGGGCCGCACCGACGACGTCATCAATGTCGCCGGACACCGGCTGTCCACCGGCAGCATGGAGGAGGCCCTGGCCGCTCACCCCGATGTCGCCGAGTGCGCCGTGATCGGTGTCGCGGACGCCCTCAAGGGGCAGGTCCCGCGCGGCTTCGTCGTCCTGAAGGCGGGCGCCGCCCGCGACCCGGAGGAGGTCGAGGCCGAACTGGTCCGGCTGGTACGCGAGCGCATCGGTGCCGTCGCGTCCCTCAAGGAGGTCGCCGTCGTGGCCGCCCTGCCCAAGACGCGCTCGGGGAAGATCCTGCGCAAGACGATGCGCGGTATCGCCGACGGCCTGGACGAACCCATCCCGTCCACGGTGGACGACCCGAGCGTCATCGAGACCCTGCGCCCGCTCCTCCGCCGCTCCGATCACCCCGCATGAGCACGCTGCCGAACCGGCGGTCGGCCGCACAGAGTTGCCTGCTGGTTGGTCGCGCCGCCCGCGCAAGTACGTCCCCAAAGGAGCTGATGTGTCTCCACCCTGCGAGCAGTCGCGGCCGATGAGCCCCACCTGAGCGGCGCCTGCCCTGTGTCATGTGATGCTGGCGTCATGACAGACCAACGCGAGGTCGCCATCGTCCGCTGGCCAGGCCAGACCTCTTCCGCTGAGGACGGACTGACAGGATTGTTGGCGGCTTATCATCTGCGGACGGAGGCAGAGAAGGGCAAGGCCGTTGCCGACGTGGACGGATTGCCGGAGCGCTACCGGACAGAAATCCTGGACCCGGGGACAGCGTTCGTCGACGATGTCGTGCTCTTGGCCCTGAGCGGGAAAACCGCCGTCGGCTGCTTGGTGGTGACCGTCCCAATCGATGGGCGATCGGAGATCAAGAGACTCTGGACGGACCCGGCATTCCGGGGCCGGCGCATCGCGTCCGACCTGGTCGGCGCGGCGCTTGCGTACGCTGCCGAAAGCGGCGTGAGCACCGTGCGTCTGTCGGTGTGGAAATGGCGGACCGGGGCCATTGCCCTGTACGAACGGCTTGGCTTCACCGTCACCGAGTCATGGGACGAGCGGGACCAACTGGTTTGCATGCAGCTCGCAGTGTGAGTTGTCACAGCCGTCGTTCGTAGCAGACCGCGAATTTGCCGCCCCCATGGAAGTCAAGCAGCGGCTGGCGGGACTGCCACTTTGCTCCTGGGCGGCGACCGGGACTTGATCGCTGAGGTCTTGGCCGTCGTGAACAGGGGGATGTCCTCTACCGGGCCGTCGGAAGTCTTTGCGGCGGCGGACGCGGCCGCTACTTGGCGACTGCCTCGGGACATCGGTCATTGATCATGCGCCATTCGAGTGGTCAGGGCCACGTGTGGTTGGCATAGCGATGAGTTTCGGAACCCACTCGGTACCTACACCGATCAACCGCACTCGAGGAGAACGACATGACCGCTACGTACACCTTCGACGTCTTCTCCAGCCTCGACGGCTACGGCGCCGCCGGCGGTGACTGGACCGGTTACTGGGGCAAGCAAGGCCCCGAGTTGCTCGAGCGTCGCCTGGCCTTGTACGACGCGGAGCAGCGGATGGTTTTCGGGGCCAACACGTACCGGGCATTCGCGCGGATGCTGGCCGAGAGCACCGAGGAGTCCGACGTGCGGGACCCCTGGGTCACGCGGATGAGGAGCATGCCGACAACGGTGGTGTCGACGACGCTGGAAGGCCCCCTCGACTGGCCGGACGCGACCGTCGTGAGCGGCGACGCCGTCGACGTCGTCGCCCGGCTCAAGGAGGAGTCCGACGTGCCGTTGCGCTCGCATGGCAGCCTGTCGATGAACCGGGCGCTGATGGCCGCCGGCCTGGTCGACCGCTTGCAGGTGACGCTCTTCCCCGTCATCACCGGTCGGACGGGCGTGGATCCGGTCTTCCAGGGTGCGGCCGACTTCGACCTGGAGCTGATCGAGAACCGGACGCTCGACGGTCACATCCAAGAGCTCATCTACCGACCCAGCCTCCATTGACGTGTACGCATTTCGCGGGCGGCTGTCGCCCCTCGAAATCGAGGGCTGAAGGCGGTAGGCCTGTCCACAACCTGGCCGACAGCGAGGCACAACGGCCTGCTTCTGCCTGAGTGGGCCGCCTCCCACGACGAGAGTTTGGCGTTTCGCCGTCAGGGCAGGTCCAGCCGGATCTCCACCCGACCGGTGCCCCTGCCCTGGACGCAGGCATCGCCAGGGTGCGAGGGGACGGCGCCGCCCCCATCGGCGCCCGCTCCCTCCTGGCTGAAGTGGGCACAGTGCCGCGACGGGGTGTCCGGAGGAGTGGGCGAGGAGGAGACGAGGGAGCTGACAAGGAGGGAGGAGATGAACGCGGTTGAGGTAGCACGGAGGAATGCACGCACGCGGTTGTCGACCTTTCCGTTGGTCTCCGTGATGCTTCGGCGTGGGTGATGGTCGTGGAGACCCGCTCACCGGCCACGACGACTGACAGGTGCAGCATCGGTGAGGAGCCGCGGTCTGGGATCAGGGGAGTCCCCAGTCGATGGGTCATCAAGCGGCAGGCGAGGTTGAGGAACGCTTCTGGATGCCGGCCTGTCGTTCCCGGCGGATCCGTAGGCGCCGGAGGCTGTGGAGCCCCTTGCGTGCAGCCGCTGTCAGACGCCGGCCTCGTTCCAGTCCCGCAGGCGTCGACAGCCATGCCGAGCCGAAGCCCAGCTCCCTTTGGGGGGTACTCCCACCGCGGGGCCCGGTGTGCAGCATGTGCTGGATCCGGCACAGCACTTGCCCCTCCGGCGACGGCTTGCGCCCCGGACACCATCAAGGGGCGTTCCCGGCAGGACAGTTCGTTCGTACCGGTGGGCGCCTGGCCTGAGTCCCGCTGAGCTGGGCAGGCGGCGCGGCGGGCGCCCTGACAGCCGCGATGATTCTTCGGGCCAGCGGTCCGACTCGGTGGGCGGGCCGCCGGCCTGCCATGCCGCGACTCGGAGCCGGCCGACATCGACGTCTCCTTCGGCGCAGATCGCATGCATCGGCCCTGTGGTGCGGTGCCCCCTTGGCGGTTGCCTCCGGCAACGTGTGATTCATCACAGTCAGTTATGTTGTGCACAATTTAATTGCTGACTAGCGTCTGGAGTCGACAGCATCGTCAAAGGGAGGCAGCACCATGGATCCCGTCCGCTACACGGATTACCACCCCGCCGAACGGCCGACGTATCAAAAAGAGTTGGACGCGGTGGTCGCCCAGGTGGCGCAGCGCACCGGCGCCTCGGTCGAGCGCGAGGCCGTCGGCCGGGCCGTCCGGACCGCCCACGGAAAGACTTACGGCCTCCTCAAGGCCACCGTCACGGTCGGTGACAACCGGGGCTTTTACGGGCAGGGCATCTTCGCCCGGCCCACCGTGTACGACGCCGTCGTCCGCTACTCCAACGGCCTGGGCCACCAGCGTCCCGACCACCAGCTGGGCGCGGCGTGCGGGATGGGCATCAAGCTGTTCGGGGTCCCCGGCCCCTCCCTGCTGGCCGACGAACCGGAGACAGGTACCTTCGACCTCAACCTGATCAACAACGAGGTCTTCTTCGCCAACACCGCCTACGACTACATGGTCATCGAGGAGCTCTTCGCGGAGCTGCCCGAGGCCCTGGTGAACCCCGCCCGCCGCAAGACCTGGATGGCGGAGTTCCTCACCCGCCGGGGCGCGCTCACCGATCCCGACAGCTGGTTGTGGGACGAACTGTTCGCCATGCTCTCGTTCACCACCGTCCCGCGCCGGAACCTGCTGTCGTACGCCTACAACAGCATGGGCGCCTTCCGGTACGGCGATCTCATCGCCAAGATCCGCACCGTGCCGACGGCCGAGTCCCTGGCCGCCCTCACGCACCAGATCGTGGACGTGCGCGCGGACAACGAGGCCTTCCGCCGCACCCTGGTTGCCGAGGTGGCGGAGCGGGACCACTCCTTCGAGCTCCAGGTGCAGCTCAACACCGATCTGGCCCGGATGCCGGTGGACAACACCTCCGTGAAGTGGCCCGAGGAGCTGTCCCCCTGGGTGACGGTCGCCCGGGTGGACCTGCCACGCCAGGACATCGGCGGGGACGACAACCTCGTGGCCGCCGACGCCACGTCGATCACACCGTGGCGCTCACGCGAGGAACACCGGCCCGTCGGCGAGATCCAGCGGGTGCGGCAGGAGGTCTACCGGCGCTCTTCCATCGAGCGGCACCGCATCAACGGACAGGAGCGGCGCGAACCGGCCGGCAGCGCGGAACTGCTCGGCTGAGCCGCCTCGGCCGGAGACCACAAGCCGCGGTTGCGCGGCGCAGACGGTGCTCCTGCGGCACACGTTTCCGCAGTGGCGCGGGCCACCCTCCCGCCGCTCCGGCCGCGAGGCCCAGGCGGCATCGGTAGGGTGACCGCCGTGGACATGCTGCACCTGCGTTACTTCGTCGCCGTGGCCGAAGAACTCAACTTCTCGCAGGCGGCACGCAGATTGCACATGGCGGCCTCTCCGCTGAGCCAGCGGATCAAGGATCTGGAGCGCGAGCTCGGTCACGAGCTGTTCGAACGCACCACCCACCGGGTCGATCTGACGCCGGCGGGCGCTGCCCTGCTGCCGATGGCGCGCGATGTCCTCGAGCGGGTCAACTCGATCCCGTGGCGGCTGAGTGAGGCGGTGCGGCCGCGGCTGGACCGGCTGTTCATCGGGATGCCCGCCGGGGTGCATCCGCTGCTGCGGGAACGGGTCCGCATGCTGGAGGAGGCCTGCCGGGAGGTGTGCGAGCTCAAGCGTTGGCCCGGTACCTCGGCGGACCTGGCGGACGCCGTGCACGACGGAAAGCTGGCGATGGCGCTGGTCCGGCTGCCGGTCTCCGATCCTGCGCTGGAGATCATCGAGGTGATGCGCGAGCGGCTGGGAGCCGCGGTGCCGGCCGACCGGTTCGCGGGCCGGGAGTCGGTCACCCTCGAAGAGCTGGCCGATCTGTCCTATGTGGCGGTGCCGTACGACGCCACCCCGGCCTATTTCGAGGAAATCGACGCCCGGCTGAATTCGGGCGGCGTGAAGAAAAGAATTCGCATCAACATGGCGGATTACTCGGGTACCTCGGAATTGATTTCCTCGGGTATCGCCTTCTCGATGACCATGCTCTCGCCGGAGAGTCCGATGCACCTGTACCGGCTGGACAACGTGGCCGTGCTGCCTGTCGACGGCTTCCAACCGGCCCTGACTACGGGGCTGTTGTTCCGCAGGGACCGGGCGGGCGAGGGCGGCGACCTGAGCGGTGTCGCCGCCCTCGCGCGGCAGATATTCACTGAGGTCATGTCCGTCTGACCGCTGTGGTCACACCCGTGTTCGTCCATTGATCATTCCCTCTGAACTCGTTCACGCATAACGTCGGCGGTGAAAACATTCACCGCGAAATTACTGCGTGATCACGTGAACAGGAGTGATGATGGACATCACGGCCGTCGGCACCACCGGTCCACTGGACGGCATACGGGTGATCGATCTGTCAACGGTGGTGATGGGGCCCTACGCGGCGCAGATCCTCGGCGACCTCGGCGCCGACGTCATCAAGATCGAGTCGCCGTCCGACACGGTACGGCTGGGCCCCTTCCGCACCACACCCGGCATGACCCCGCTCAACCTCAACGTCAACCGCAACAAGCGCAGCGTGGCGTTGAACCTGAAGGACGACGCCGACCGGGCACGGGCCCTGGAACTGATCGACAGCGCCGACGTACTGGTCACCAACATGCGCCCGGGCGCCCTCGCCCGGCTCGGCCTCGACCATGCCGCCATCGCCGCCCGCAACCCCGGCCTGGTCTACGCGCACGCCCAGGGCTTCCGCAGCGACTCCGACCGGGCCGGCAACGCCGCCTACGACGAGACGGTCCAGGCCGCTTCCGGCCTGGTGGACGTGGCCAACCGAGCCCTGGGGACGCCGGCGTACCTGCCGACGATCATCGGTGACAAGGTCTGCGCGCTGACCATCGTCTACACGGTGCTCGCCGCGCTCGTGCACCGCGCCCGCACCGGCACCGGCCAGTTCATCGAGATCCCGATGACCGACACGCTCATCGCCTTCAACCTCGTCGAGCACTTGGCCGGCCATGTCTTCGAACCCGCGCAGGGCCCCACCGGGTTCCCCCTGTCGATGAAGCGGGGCCACCGAGCGGTACCCACCAAGGACGGCCTCGCCTGCGTCATCCCGTACAACCCGCAGAACTTCCGGGACTTCTTCCACGCAGCCGACCGCGCCGACCTCGCCGCCGACCCACGTGTCAACGGCGAGTCGATCGCCGATGACGACGTCGACGCGCTGATGGAGCTGGTGGGGGAGTGCTCGCCGAGCCTGACCACCGAGCAGTGGGCATCGGTGTGCGCCAAGCACAGCATCCCGATGGCTCCCGTGCTCGAACTCGACCGGGCCGCCGAGGACCCCTACGTGCGGGGCGGCGGGCTGCTCGACGTCGTCGACCATCCCAGCGAGGGCGCGATCCGCTCGATCGGCATCCCGGTGCGGTTCTCCGCCACCCCCGGATCGGTCCGCCGGCCCGCCCCGCTGCCCGGCCAGCACACCGACGAGGTCCTCCACGAACTCGCCGCAGGCCGCTGACCCACCGTCACCCAAGGACACACACACCATGCACAGCACCACCGAGGTGCGGACCGAGGCCGTCGGTTCCACTCTGCTCATCACCATCGACCGGCCCAAGGCCCGCAACGCCGTCGACGCGGCCGTCGCCGCCGGACTGTCCGCGGCCCTGGACCACCTGGAAGCAGTCCCGGCCCTGCGGGTCGGCGTACTTACCGGCGCCCACGGCACGTTCAGCGCCGGAATGGACCTCAAGGCCGCGCTGGCCGGCGAATCGCCCGAGATCCCGGGGCGCGGCTTCGGCGGTCTCACCCAGGCCCGCATGACCAAGCCGCTGATCGCCGCGGTCGAGGGCTGGGCCATGGGAGGCGGCTTCGAACTGGCCCTCGGCTGCGACCTGATCGTGGCCGCCGCCGACGCCCGCTTCGGCCTGCCCGAAGTCAGCCGAGGTCTGATCGCCGCGGGCGGCGGAGTGATCCGGCTGCCCAAACGCATCCCGTACCACCTGGCGATGGAGCTGCTGCTGACCGGCGTGCCGATCTCCGGCGAACGCGCCGGACAACTCGGCATCGCCAACCACGTGGTCCCGGCCGGAGAAACAGTCGCCACCGCACTGCGCCTGGCCGAGCGCATCGCACAGAACGCCCCACTGGCCCTGGCCGTAGTCAAGGAACTGGTGCGCACCGCCGACGGCGCCCCGGAGGAGGCGGCGTTCGCCGCGCAGACGCAGGTGATGGCCTCACTGGCGGCCTCCGCCGACGTACGCGAGGGCATGACCGCCTTCACCGAACGCCGCTCCCCGGTCTGGCAGGGCCGGTAGGACCAGGACCCGAGGGAGACCCCACCATGAACCAGCAGGACGTACCCCGGCACATCGCGACGCCGCTGGCCAACCCGGCCTATCCACCGGTCGTGCCGCGCTTCACCGACCGCGAGTACCTCAACATCGTCTACCGCACCGACTACGAGGCACTGCGCGCGGTGGTACCCGAACCCCTGGAGATCGACGAGCCGCTGGTGCGCTTCGAGGTCATGCGCATGGGCGACGTCAGCGGGTACGGCCCGTACACCGAGTCCGGCCAGGCGATACCGGTCCGCCACGAGGGGGAGCGCGGCGAGTATCTGCACGCCATGTACCTGGACAACCTCCCGGCCATCACGTCGGGCCGCGAGGCCGGCGCCTATCCCAAGACGGCCGGCTCGCCCGCCCTCTACGTCGACCACGGTGCGCTGGTCGGCGTCCTGGACGTCGGCACTCTCCGGGTGGCGACCGCGACGATGGGCTACAAGCACTACGAGTTGTCGGTCGAGGAGGCCGTGGCCCAGGTCGGTGTGCCGACCTACATGCTCAAGCTGGTCCCCGGATTCGACGGGGCGCCGCAGGTCGCCCAGCTGGTGCGCACCGAGATCACCGACGTCACGGTGAAGGGCGCCTGGACCGGCCCCGCCCGGCTGCAGCTGTTCGCTCACGCACTGGCACCGCTGGCCGATCTGCCGGTCCGCGAGATCGTCTCCGCCAGCCACATCCTGACCGATCTGACCCTGGCGCCGGTCAAGCCCGTCCACGACTACCTGGCTCACCCCGCCGGCCCCGCCCCCTTCGCTCCGTGAGCACGAACACGGCCACGGACGCAGAGAGAAGACATGTGATGACCAAACCCTTCACCACCGCCACGGTCGTCGGCGCCGGGACGATCGGCCTGTCCTGGGCCGCGCTCTTCGCCGGCCACGGCATGCGGGTACGGATCACCGACCCGCGGCCGGACCTGGCCGAGGCCGTCGACCAGGCACTCGACCAGGCCACCGGCCATCTGGCCGCGCAGGGCCTGGACGTGAGCGGCCTCGCCGAGCGGGTGCACATCGCCGACAACCTCGCCGATGCGGTGCGCGACGCCGACGTCGTGCAGGAGAACGGCCCGGAGAACGTCCCCTTCAAGCGGAAGCTCTTCAGCGACCTGGTCGCCGCCGCCCCCGCGCACGCACTGCTGCTCAGCTCCTCCTCGGCGATCCCGTCGACGGCGTTCACCGACACCATCGAGGACGCCGGCCGCATCCTGATCGGCCACCCCTTCAACCCACCGCACCTGATCCCGTTGGTGGAGGTGGTGCCCGGAGAGCGCACCTCGCAGGAGAGCGTGGCCCGGGCCGTGGAGTTCTACCGCTTCGTCGGCCGGGTCCCGGTCGTCGAACGCAAGGAGATCTCCGGCTTCGTCGGCAACCGCCTGCAGAACGCCCTCAGCCGGGAGGCCATCTACCTCGTCGAGCAGGGCGTCGTCAGCCCGGCGGAACTGGACACCGTGATGGTGAACTCGCTCGGCCTGCGCTGGGCGACGGTGGGGCCGTTCCTCGGCGCGCACCTCGGCGGCGGCCCCGGCGGCTACCGGCACATGGCCGAGCACATCGGCGTGTCGATGCAGCAGATGTGGGACTCGCTCGGCCGCCCCGAGCAGAGCCCCGAACAGACCGAACGACTCGTCGCGGCCGTCGAGGACGCCTACGGCTCCCGCTCCTACGCCGACCTCAGCCAGGAACGCGACGTCCGCCAGATCGCCGTGCTGTCCGCCCGGGACAGCGCCACCAGCATGCCGAAGGAGACCCGTTCATGACCGCCGTACTGCCCGAGAAGGCTTCCGAGACCGCTTCCGTCGACGAACGGCTCGCCGCGGACTTCTACGACGTCGAGTCGCTGCTGCTGCCGCACGAGCGGGAACTGCTGCTGCGCGCCCGGGCGTTCATGCGCAGCGAGGTCAAGCCGCTGGTCAACGAGTACTGGGCGAAGGGGGAGTTCCCCCGCGAACTCATCGGCAGGTTCCGCGAGCTCGGACTCGCCGGGGTTCCCTACGAGGGCTACGGCGATCCCGCGCCGGCCGGGAGCAATCTGCTGGTCGGCATGCTGTCGATGGAGTACACCCGCACCGACGCCTCCAGCGCCACCTTCTTCGGCGTGCACAGCGGACTGGCCATGTACAGCATCTACCGGGGCGGCGACCAGGAGCAGCGGGAACGCTGGTTGCCGGCGATGGCCGCGCTGGAGACCATCGGCGCCTTCGCGATGACCGAACCGCTCGGCGGCTCCGACGTGGCCGGCGGCATGCGGACCACCGCCCGCTGGGACGGCGAGAACTGGGTGCTCAACGGCGCCAAGCGATGGATCGGCAACGCGACCTTCGCCGACCTGGTGGTGGTCTGGGCCCGCGACGAGGCGGACGACAGGGTCAAGGGCTTCGTGGTGGAGAAGGGCACCCCGGGCTTCTCCCCGGTCAAGATCGAGAACAAGATCGCGTTCAGGATCGTGGAGAACGCCGAGATCACCCTGACCGACGTCAAGGTGCCCGAGGCCAACCGGCTGCAACGCATCGACTCCTTCCGCGATGTGGCGGAGATTCTCCGCGCCACCCGCAGCGGGGTCGCCTGGCAGGCCCTCGGCGTGATGATCGGCGCCTACGAGCTGGCGCTGGACTACGCCAAGCAGCGCCGCCAGTTCGGCCGCCCGATCGCGCGGTTCCAGCTGGTGCAGGACCTGCTGGTCAAGAGCCTCGGCAACATCACCGCCTGCTGGGGCATGCTGGTCCAGCTCGCCCGGCTGCAGGACGCCGGCGTCTTCCGGGACGAGCACTCCTCGCTGGCGAAGGCGTTCGTCACCTCACGGATGCGCGAAGTGGTGGGCTGGTGCCGGGAGATTTTCGGCGGCAACGGCATCGTCCTCGACTACGACATCGCCCGGTTCTTCGCCGACGCCGAGGCGATCTACTCCTTCGAGGGCACCCGCGAGATGAACACCCTCATCGTCGGCAAGGCGGTCACCGGCGAGAGCGCCTTCGTCTGACCGCGGCTCCCCACAACCCCGCGCCGGCTCCGAGTGCAGTGTTCCTCGGGGTCGGCGCGGTTCAGTGCGGACGCGCTGCCGAGGTCGGGGGTCGCGGTAGTGCCGGCCCGGCCGGGGATGTGCATGGGCGCCCGGGGGTGTCCATGTGCGCCCGGCCGGGGGTGTGCTGTGGCGCTTCGGCCAGGAGCCACGCATGTGCGTACCCGGTCAACGTTCCCCTGTGCTCGCCCGGCAGGAAGTCGCGTACTGACCTGCCCGGCCGAAGCCGCGTACTGGCCTGCCCGGCCGAAGCCGCGCAGTGGCCCGTCCGGTTGGGAGGCGCGTTCTTGCTGCTCCGACCATGAAGTCACGCTCGCTGCCTCACGGGCGAGTGCCGCTCGTGCTGCCTCGCGGGCGACTGTCGCTCGTGCTGCCTCGCCCGGAGCAGTGCGGCTCGGGTCCGGCCCGCGTCCCGGCCCGCCCGACACCCGCCCTGTGCGCTGCGCACAAGTGCCGCCCCGAGCATCGTCGTCCGCGCCCATGGGCCGGGAGCACCGCCGATTCGTACCGTCTCTCCTCACGCACCGGACACCCGTCCCTCCTCCCCGGGACGCGAACCCGTGTCCGGCCGACGTCCGTCGACGTACTTCGAGGAGCCGACATGCACATCGCGGAACTGCCAGATCTGCGGGCCCGGCGGGACGCGGACGGTCCCTGCATCGCTGACGACATGTCAACTCTCGACAACGGGGCGTTCCTTCGCCGAGTCCGCCGAGCCGCGGCGGCCCTGCGGGCGCGGGGCGTCGTACGCGGCGACGTGGTGGCGCTGCTGCTGCCCAACACCGCGGACTTCGTCGTCGCACTGTTCGCCGCCTGGCGGATCGGCGCGACGGTGACCCCCGTCAACCCGGCTCTGACCGAGACCGAGACGCGCTACCAACTGGGCGACGCGGATGCCGCAGTGGTCGTCACCGCCGAGCCGTCGCCGCTCACGGGGGCGGTCACGGTGGCCGAGCTGGTCACCGGGCCCGAGGACACGGCCGTACCGGAGACGGACGCGGACGCGCTCGCCCTGCTGATCTACACCAGTGGCAGCACCGGCCGTCCCAAGGGCGTGATGCTCGATCACGCCAACCTCGCCGCCATGGCGGGGATGATGATCGACGCCGCCCGGTTGTCCGAGACCGACCACAGCCTGCTGATCCTGCCGCTGTTCCACGTCAACGGAATCGTGGTCGGCGTACTGTCCCCGCTCCTGGCCGGCGGACAGGTCACAGTGGCTGGACGGTTCCGGGCCGAGACCTTCTTCGACCTGGTCGCCTCGGTCCGCCCGACGTGCTTCTCCGCGGTCCCGGCGATCTACTCGATGCTCGCCGAACTGCCCGACCAGCCCGCGCCGGACACGTCCTCGGTGCGGTTCGCCGCCTGTGGCGCGGCCCCGATGCCTGCCGCGCTCATCGAGCGGTTCGAGCGCCGCTACCGCATCCCGATCCTGGAGGGTTACGGCCTGTCCGAGGGCACGTGCGCCTCGACCGCCAACCCGCTGGACGGCCCGCGCAAGCCCGGCACCGTCGGACTGCCGCTGCCCGGCCAGCAGGTCGCCGTGATGGACCCGCAGGGCCGGATCCTGCCGGCCGGAGCTACCGGTGAGGTGGTGGTGCGCGGGCCCAACGTGATGCGTGGCTACCTGGGCCGCCCGCAGGAGACCGCCCGCACCGTGGTCGACGGCTGGCTGCACACGGGCGATGTCGGCCGCTTCGACGAGGACGGCTATCTGGTGCTGGTCGACCGCATGAAGGACATGATCATCCGAGGCGGGGAGAACATCTACCCCAAGGAGATCGAGACCGTCCTCGACGACCACCCCGATGTGCTCGAAGCCGCCGTGGTGGGCGCCGCCGACCAGCGGCTGGGCGAAGTACCGGTGGCCTTCGTGGCCCTGCGCACGGGCGCGACGGCAGACAGCGTCGCCCTGCTCGCACACTGCCGGGACCGGCTGGCCAGGTTCAAGGTGCCCACCGAGATCACCCTCGTGGACCGACTGCCGAGGAATCCCGTCGGCAAGACGGACAAGCCCGCTCTGCGGGCCAGGGCCGCCGCCGTCACCACCGCCCTCACCACGGCCGGCTGAACGGGAACGGGAGACAGCCATGGGATTCCTCGCACCGAACACGGCGGACATCGACGTCCAGCAGTGGCGCACCCGCCCCTACCACCAGCGCATCAGGCCGCTGGCCCAGCACTGGGCCTTGTATGGCTTCGGCACTCCGGGCGCCGTGCACCTGCTGTACCTGGTGAAGATCACCGCGTACGCGCTCGGCGGTATCGCGGTCCTCTCCTTGACTCCCGGTGTCGGCGGCATCGCGGATTTCGGTTCCTGGTGGGCGCAGCCGATCGTCTATCAGAAACTCGTCGTCTGGACACTGCTGTGGGAGGTCCTGGGCCTCGGCTGCGGCTCGGGCCCGCTCAGCTCGCACTTCCTGCCGCCGGTCGGCGCCTTCCTGCACTGGCTGCGCCCGGGCACCGTACGGCTGCCTCCGTGGCCGGGCAGGATCCCGTTCACCTCCGGGACACGCCGGACGGCCGCCGATGTGACGCTGTACGCCGCGGTGCTGGGCGCGGCGGTGTGGCTGCTGTTCATGCCGGGTGACGCCGGCGCGGGCGGCGTGCTGGCGCCGTGGCGCGTGGCCGTGCTCGCGGTGCTGCTCGCGCTGCTCGGGCTGCGCGACAAGACCGCTTTCCTCGCCGCCCGCGCGGAGCACTACGGGCTGACGCTGCTGGTCTTCCTCTTCCCGGTGACCGATCAGACAGCCGCGCTGAAACTGGTCATGCTCGCCCTGTGGTGGGGCGCCGCCTCCTCCAAGCTCAACCGCCACTTCCCGTTCGTGGTGGCGGTGATGATCAGCAACAGCCCGCTGCGCCCGGCCTGGTTCAAGCGCCGGCTGTACCGGCGCTACCCCGACGATCTCAGGCCGTCCGCTCTCGCCGCCACGGCCGCGCACGGCGGCACGCTCATCGAATACCTGGTGCCGCTGGTCCTGGTGCTGTCCCATGGCGGGCCCGTCACCACGATCGCCCTGACCGTGATGGTCGTCTTCCATCTGCACATCATGTCGACCTTCCCGATGGGTGTGCCGCTGGAGTGGAACGTCTTCTTCATCTACTCGGCGCTCGTCCTCTTCGGCCATGACGCCGCCGTAGGCGCCTTCACCCTGCACTCCCCGCTCCTGGCGGCCGTACTGGCGCTGAGCCTGGTCGTGGTCCCGGTGCTCGGGCACATCCGCCCCGACCTGGTGTCCTTCCTGCCCTCGATGCGCTACTACGCCGGCAACTGGGCCACCAGCCTGTGGTGTTTCCGCAAGGGCACCGAGCAGCGGATCAACGAGCACATCGTCAAGGCGTCCGCGCTGCCCGTCGACCAGCTCACCCGCCTGTACGGCGCCGAGGCCGCCGAGCTCGTGCTGCACCAGGGGCTGGCCTGGCGTGCGATGCACAGCCATGGCCGGGCGCTGGTCGGGCTGCTGCCGCGGGCCGTGGACGACGTGGAGTCCTACGATGTGCGGGAGGGAGAGATGGTGGCGGGAGCGGTCCTCGGCTGGAACTTCGGCGACGGCCATCTGCACGACGAGCAGCTGATGGCCGCCGTACAGCAGCGGTGCGGCTTCGCGCCGGGCGACCTGCGCGTCGTCCTGCTCGAATCCCAGCCGACGCACCGACAGCGCCAGCACTACCGCATCGTGGACGCGGCGACCGGCCTGATCGAGGAGGGTTGTGTGAACGTACGGGAGATGGTGACCCGGCAGCCCTGGCTCGACGACGAGACGCCCACAATTCCTGTCGAGCCCGTCGGGACAGCACAACCGGCGACCGAGGTGGCGGCCGCACATGAGTGACGCGATCGTGGTGGGGGCCGGCCCGAACGGGCTGGCCGCCGCGGTCGCCCTGGCCCAGCGTGGCCTGAAGGTGACCGTCCTGGAAGCCACTGACGAGATCGGCGGCGGTACCCGAAGCAGCGAGCTGACTTTGCCCGGACTGCTGCACGACCACTGCTCCGCGGTTCACCCGCTCGGCGTCGGCTCGCCGTTCCTGCGGACTCTCGGCCTGGAGCGGTACGGCGTCGAATGGGCGTGGCCCGAGGTCGATCTGGCCCATCCGCTGGACGGCGGGCGGGCCGGGGTGCTGCTCCGCTCCCTGGAGGCGACCGTGAGCGGGCTCGGTGTGGACGGCCCGGCCTGGCAGGGACTGTTCGCCCCGCTGGCCGCCGAATTCGACGCCCTCATCGAGGATGTGCTGCGCCCGGTGCCCCATCTGCCCTCCCGCCCAGTGGCCTTGGCCCACTTCGGGCTGCGGGCGCTCCAGCCGGCCACGGCGGTGGCCCGGCGCTGGCACACCGAGGAGGCCCGGGCGCTGTTCGCGGGAGCGGCGGCGCATCTGATGTATCCACTGACCGGGCCGGCCAGTTCGGCGGTCGGGCTGATGCTCATCGGCGCCGCCCACCGCTTCGGCTGGCCGGTCGCCCGCGGCGGGTCACGGACCATCACCGATGCGCTGGCCGCACTGCTCGCGAAGCTCGGCGGGACCATCGAGACGGGCGTACGGGTCGACTCCCTGGCCCAACTCGCGCCCGCCCGGATCGTCATGCTCGACACCGCGCCCGCCGCCGCAGCACGCATCTGCGGTGACCGGCTGCCCGGCCGGGTGCGCCGGGCCTACCGCGGCTGGCGGCACGGCCCGGCGGCGTTCAAGGTGGACCTCGCCGTCCAGGACGGCATCCCCTGGGCCCATGAAGCGTGTCGTCGCGCGGGCACCGTGCACCTGGGCGGGCCCCTGGAGGAGGTCGTCCGCACGGAGGCGCAGACCGCCGGCGGGCGGATGCCCGAGCGCCCGTTCGTCCTGGTCGGCCAGCAGTACCTGGCCGACCCGGGCCGCTCCCGCGACGACGTCCACCCCGTCTGGGCGTATGCGCACGTCCCGCACGGTTACTCCGGTGACGCCACCGAGGCGGTGCTGCGCCAGATCGAGAGGTTCGCGCCGGGCTTCCGGGAACGGATCATGGGGCTGGCGGTGCGTTCGACCGCCGAACTGGCCCGCTACAACGCCAACTTCATCGGGGGCGACATCGTGGCTGGTGCCAACAGCGCACGGCAGGTGGTGCTGCGCCCCCGCCTGGCCGCCGACCCCTACAGCACCGGCATCCCCGGCGTCTACCTGTGCTCGGCGGCCACCCCGCCCGGCGCGGGCGTGCACGGCATGTGCGGTGCGAACGCCGCCCGCTCCGCGCTGCGGTACCTGGCCCGGTGAACGGCCCCGTGCAGCGGCCGGCGGACGGGACACCCGATCCGGTCGTCCTCGCGGCCCAGGTGGTGCAGACGCACCGGGACGAGTTCATCGCCAAGCTGGTCGCCACCACCGAGGCGGAGATATCCCAGCTGGAACACGACGAGCCGCTGCACGGGCTGCTGGAAGCCAGCATCACCGAGAACATCGTGACCGCCCTGCACGTGATCATCAACCGGATCGATCCGCTGACGGTGGACGCCCCCGCCTCGGCCGTCTCCTACGCCCGCCGGCTCGCCCAGCGCGACGTTCCGCTGTCGGCCCTGCTGCGCGCCTACCGACTGGGCCATGCGCAGAGCCTGGACCTGGTCCTCGGAGAGGCGGTCCGGCTCGGGCTGCCGGACCCGGCCGGCACCGTCATCGCCCTCGTCCACGTCACCTCCGCCTATCTGGACCGGGTCTGCGACCAGATCGGCCGCGCCTACGAGGAGGAGCGCGAACGCTGGGTGGACACCCGCGGTGCGCTGCGCCAGTACTGGGTGGGCCAGCTCCTGGACAACCCTCGGGTCGATCCGCGGCAGGCCGAGACCGCCCTCGACTACCCGTTGTCCGGCAGCCACCTGGCCATCGAGGTCTGGCGCCACGACACGGAGGCACCCACCGACACCGCCACCGTCTTCGACCGGCTGACCTCACTGCTGCACACCGTCCTGCGTGCCCAGGGCCGCCCCCTGCTCGTGCACACCGACGAGGCCCACGCCCGGATCTGGCTGGCCGTAAGGCCCGACTGCCGCGTCGACCCCGACACGGTCGCCGCCGAACTGGCCGACGCCGCGCTCCCGGTGCGGGCCGCCCTCGGCATCGTCCGCCCGGGACTCGACGGCTTCCGCCGCAGCACGCGCGCCGCCGCCCGCGCCAAGGCCCTCGCCCTCTCAGCGGGGCCCAGCGCCCCGCGCGTGGTCGCCTTCGCCCGCGTCGCCCCCGTCGCCCTGCTCGTCGACGAGCCTCGCGAGCTGGCCGACTTCGTCTCCGACACCCTCGGCGACCTCGCCGTGGACGACGCCCGCTGCGAACTCGTCCGCGAGACGCTGCGCGTCTTCCTGGCCACCAATCGCAGCTACGCCGCCACCGCGGACCAGCTGATGGTCCACCGCAACACCGTCCACTACCGTGTCCAGCGGGCCGTCGACGACCACCACCTCAACCTGGACGCCGACGCTTTCGACCTCCACTTCGCTCTCACCGTGTGCCACTGGCACGGGGCGAAGGTCCTGCGCCGCAAGGGGCGATGACGGGATGCGGGCGGCCACACTCGCGGGCTGCCCGGCCCGCACCTTCGATCGCGGGGGCCGCTGGACGAATGCGCGGACGGCCTGGCCCGCACCGCTCGATGCGGATGCGGGCCGTCGATGCGCGCGATGGTCCCGTCGACCGCACCTGCGGCATCGGAGTGCTGCGGCGGACGCGACCTGGGCATCCGGTCAACGGCCAGAGCACGGAGGTTTCCCTCATGGTCGTCACCGCACGCTCCCACCACATTTAGTTCGCACCGCTGTGCGAAACTTCGTAAGATCTCCGCGCGAGGCGGTTCCGCAATGGCCGAGTGCTCGCCCAAGAACTTCGGAGAATCCCATGCGCCGTCCTCTCGTGCTCACCGCTGCCGCCGCGCTGCTGTGCGCCGGCTGCTCCACGGCCGACGCCGGAAGCCGCGACAAGCCTGCGGCCGCGTCACCGTCTTCCACATCGCCGTCCGGCCCCCGCTCCGCCGTACGAGCGGCCGTCGCGGCTCTCCGCGAGGAAAGCGCCGGATTCCGCCAGGAGATCGAACTGGAGGGTGAGGGCCAGGTGTACGGCCTCACCATCACCGGCGGCTTCGACTTCGCCGCGGACAAGGGCCACCTGGCGGTCGACCTCCCCGGCGGCGCCATCGACCACAGCGACCAGGTCTTCGCGGACGGGAAGATTTACATCAGCGGCGTCCAGGGGATCGACGAGGATGCCTGGGGGGTCATGCCCCGGGACAAGGCGCAGGCCCATTACCTGCTGCGGGCCCCGCTCAACGACCCCGAGCACGTCCTGCAGCAGATCGCCGCAATGCGCAAGATCTCCCGGGAGGGCGAGGAGAACGTCCACGGCGTGCGCGCAGTGCGCTACCGCGGCATCCTCGACCACCGGACCGTCACTCTGCGCATGGCCCCGGATGTCCGCGCGAAGATGGACCAAGCCCGCGACGCCCTGGGCAGCGACCTCCCGGTCTTCGCGGACGCGTGGGTCGACGGCCGGGGGCGCCTGGTGCAGACCCGCATGAGCGTCAACCTGTCCGGTGCGCGGGTGACGCTGACCATCGCCCTGTCGGACATCGGTGAGCCGGTCCACGTGACGCCTCCGCGGGCCGCGGACACGGTCCCCGTCACCGAGGTCGGCGGCATCCTGAACGGCTGACGGGTGCGTCCAGCACCAAGGACGACGCCCAGTCGGACTTCTTCAACTTCGGGCCGATCGTGGACCTTTGCGCGCCGGGCTCGGACATCACCTCCGACGGGCACGACAGCGATAGCGGAACGCCCAACAAGCTGCTGAAGGTGACCGAGTAGAGCCACACACAGGGCACTACAGCCCGGCGGTGCCGTCAGCGCGTGCGCAGCGGCAGCGCCGGGCCTCGTCGCGGCCGGGCCCAGGGCATGGTGAGGCTCAGTAGCCGTAGATCATCTTGTACGCGACCTCCGGGAGGAACTGTCCGGCGGAAGAGCCGGTTCCCACGCCGCAGTTGCCGTCGGACTCGCCCGGGACCTTGATCCACAAGAGCATCTCGGCGCCTCCGCCCAGCTGGGTCGGGGTGCCGATACGGCGACCCGAGGGGTTGCACCACTGGCCGTTGGAGCCGTTGCCGTTACGGCTGGTGTCGACGACGAACGGCTTGGTGTAGCCGTACCGGGAGCCGAGTTCCCTGTTGACGGCGTTGCCGTACGCGGTGTTCTCGGCCGTGGTGAGGTAGTTGGAGACGTTGAGCGAGAAGCCGTGGGCCTGCGGGAGGCCGGCTTCATGAAGGCGCCGGGCCATGGTCGCCGCGCTCGCCCACGCCGGGTTGCCGGCGTCGAGGTAGACCCAGGTGTTGGGGGCCTGACGGTTGAACTCGGCGAGCGCTCCGGTCAGCATGCTCTCGCGTTCGTCGATCTGCGCCTGGGTCATGCAGCCGTAGTCCCCGAGCGAGTCCGGTTCGAGGACGACGACGGCCGGGCGGCCCGCGATCCCGCCCGCGAACTGGGCGATCCAGTTCGCGTAGGCGGACGGCGAGGAGGCTCCGCCCGCGGAGTGCCCGCCGCAGTAGTCGCGGTTGTAGATGTTGTAGGCCACGAGGACGGGCAGCTTGTCGCGGGCGTCCGCGGCGCCCACGTACGCGCCGGTGGCGGTGCCGATGGTGCCGCTCCAGGAGCCGAACCAGCGGGCCGTCGGCGTGTTGGCGATGGAGGCGTTGATCGCGGGCGCCCGGCCGTCACCTGGGTTGGCGGCGACCCATCGCTTCGCGCTGGAGTCGGGGTCCACGTAGAACCCGTTGGTCATGGTCGTCGGGTCGGCCGCGTGGGCGGACGGGGCGGCGGCGAGCGCCAGCGGCAGTGAGGAGAGTGCTGCCACCACGGCGCGGAGTCTGCGGCGCATGACGGGTACCTCGGCTTTCTGACAGGGGTGCGTCCGAAGGTCGGCTGCGGGGATGGGGAGCGCTCCCACCGGAAGCGCTCCCCACGGCACGGTCGGTCAGCAGGTCGAGTTGGTCTGGGTCAGGAGGCCGAGCCGCCACGGGAGGAGGTTGTAGTCGCCGCCCGCGTTGGGGTTCATGCCCTGGTAGAGGTACTGGAGCCGGCAGGCCGGGATGCTGAGGGTCTGGTCGTAGCCGGCTCGGATCATCTCGCCGTGACTGATGTCCCGGGTCCAGGCGCCCGAGGGGAAGGTGACGTTGTTGGCCCGTGCGAACGGGTTGCTCTCGGACGCGGCCAGCGGTGTCCAGGAACCGGCGAGGCTGCCCGAGGTCCAGGAGCGGAAGTAGCGCCGGCCGTCCGATCCGATGGCCTCGACGAGCAGCAGATACTGGTTACTGCCCTGCACCTTGTACACGTTGCTCGCTTCGAACAGGGCGTACTTGGAGTCCTGGGCCGCGATGACTGTGTTGGTGAACCCGTTCGGGAACTGGCCGACGGTCGTCTGCGAGCGGTACAGGTGGCCGTTGTCGTCGGAGGAGAACAGGTAGCAGTTGGCGCTGTCGCAGATCACCCACATGTCGACCCAGTAGCCGTTGCCGATGTTCTGCTTGATGATGTCCGGCATCGACGAGTAGAAGTGGCGTGGTGCGCTCCACCCGTTGGGATTGCTGATGTCGGGGTTGGTGGAGTACGAGGCGTTGCCGGTCTGGTAGACGAGGTACCACAGGCGTTGCGGCGCGTAGTAGAAGACCTGCGGTGCGGCCCGGTAGCCGGAGCCGATGGCGGTGCGGTCCAGATAGTGGTGCGTGGCCGAGCCGGCTTGGGACCAGTCACTGAAGTTCAGGTAGACCAGGTTGTAGCCGGAGGAGCTGGCGACGCTCGCGAACACGTGGTACTTGCCGTTGTACCGGACGACCGTCGGGTCCTTGATCCCGGCGATGTTGTGGGTCGAGTCCGGCTTCGGCGCGATCAGCGGGCCGCTGGAGCTCCACGAGTAACGGCTGGGCAGAGCAGCCGCGTTGGCAGCGCTTCGCGGGGCGGCGGGCGCACCGCTGGTGGCGACGGGGGTGCTGCGGGTGGCGGCGGGCGTGCCGCCCAGCGTCGTCAGTACCGCGTTGTACGCAGGCTTCTTGTTGCCACCCCGGTCGAACAGCAGCGGGTTCTCCGAGGCCCGCCAGGAGTCGCTGTCGCGGATGCCCCACACCGTGATGCCTGTGCAGCGCGCTACGTTCATGCAGGCCCTGACCGTGTTCGCGTACGCCGTGGGCGAAGCCTGCGCGATGTCCAGTTCGGTGATCTGGACGTCCACGCCGAGGGCGGCGAAGTTCGACAGCGTGGTCTGGAAACTGGCGGGCGGGCCGCCGGTGCCGAAGTGGGCCTGGAGGCCGACGCAGTCGATGGGCACGCCGCGCGCCTTGAAGTCGCGGACCAGGCGGTAGACGCCCTGGGTCTTCGCCGCGTTCCAGTCCTCGATGTTGTAGTCGTTGTAGCAGAGCTTGGCCGCCGGGTCGGCGGAGCGCGCGGTGCGGAAGGCCTGCTCGATGAAGCCGTTGCCCAGCACGTCCCGGAAGACGGAGCTGCGGAGCTGGCCGCTGGAGCCGTCGGCGAAGGCCTCGTTGACCACGTCCCAGGAGTGGATACGGCCCTTGTAGCGGTTCGTCACGGTGGTGATGTGGTTGTTCATCACGCCGCGCAGGGTGTTCGCGTCCCTGATGGAGCTGACCCAGCCGGGCAGCTGGGAGTGCCAGACCAGGGTGTGGCCGCGCAGGCGCTGACCGCGGGCCTGCGCGCGGTTCGCGATCTGGTCGGCGGGGCCGAAGTTGAACGAGCCGCGGGACGGCTCGGTCGTGTCCCACTTCATCTCGTTCTCGGGTGTGACCGAGTTGAACTCGCGGTTCAGGATCGTGCTGTACGTGCCGTCGCCGAGCCTGCCGGCGGCCACGGCGGTTCCGAAGTACCGCCCCGACTGGGCGGCTTGGGCACCCAGCGTGGAGGCCTTGACGGCGTCGGGTGCGCCGGTCGCGGTCCCGGGCGTCACCAGGGTGGCCGCGGCCAGGAGGGACAACACCGTGGCTCGGCGACGGCCGAGTCGTTTCAGCGGGTTCATGGTTCTCCTCGTACGGTCGGGTGGGGGGTTGCGTGTGCGAACCTCCGATCGTTCAGGGGGTGGACAGCTCGAACCGCGTGACGCGGACCGCGCCGCCGAGCGCCTGTGTGGCGTGGTTGAAGAGGGCGAACCGGTAGCCCATGAAGAACCGCCAGTCGTTGCCCAGGGAGAAGGCGGGTCCGAGGCGGGTGAAGGTGGTGCCGTCGCTGCTGTAGGAGAAGGTGCCGGGGCGTGCCGCGCCGGGGCGGATGTCCGCGGCCGCGCGCAGCCAGATACGGCCGTTCGGGACGGGCACGCCCGCGACCTCGGTGCCGGTGCCGGTGGTGTTCCAGTTGCCGTCCATGGTCAGGCCGTTGACCATCACCACCCGCGTCGCGCCGCCGTCGCGCTTGACGCCGATCCAGGCGGAGGAGTCACGCAGCAGCGCGAGTCCTGCGCGGTCGCCGTCCCGCATCGCGGAGTGGTCGAGCTGGACCGTGGCGGTGGAGGTGGGGCCCTGGATGCGGTGTGTGAGTGTGTTGCGGGCCCAGTAGAGGTCGTTGGTGACGGTCGCGGTCCGCAGGGTCAGGCCGTTGCCGACCGACCACTTGCTGTTGTCCGGGTTGTGGTTCCACTCCCACCTCGGTTTGAGGGTCGTGCCGTCGAAGGTGTCCACGCCGGTCATGGGGGTGACCTCGCGGGGTGGCGTGGGCACGGCCGGGCTGGGATACGAGGTGCCCCATGCGCCGTTCACGAGTTGCACGACGGGCCAGCCGTCCGAGGTCCAGGTGACGGGCGCCAGGGCGGGCATCCGGCCGCCGGGGTACGCGTCGACGAAGGCCATGTAGTACCAGGCGCCGCTCTGCGTCTGCACCAGCCCGCCCTGGTGCGGGACGCCACCGCCGGGGATCGGCCCGCGCAGGTCGAGGAGGACCTGCCGCATCGTGTACGGACCGAAGGGGCCGCTCGAGGACTTCAGGATGTACTGGCCGTTCGCGGGGCGGGTCAGGAAGATGTAGTACTGCCCGTTGATCTTGTAGAAGCGGGAGCCCTCGAGGGTGCCGACACTGGACGGTGTGGTGAACACCTGCTGCGTGCGGACCTGGGTGCGGCCGTCGGGTGAGAGCTGGGCCACGCTGATGGTGGTGTTCCCGTAGGCCACGTACAGGGTGTCGTCACTGTCGACGAGCAGCCCTGCGTCGTAGTAGGGGATGCCGATCGTCGTCAGCCGGCTCCATGGTCCCTCGGCGGCGGTGGCGGTGTAGACGTACGTCCGGGCGAAGTCGATCTGGCCGAGCCAGTAGAAGGTCCTGTTGCTGGGCCGGTAGGCCAGTGACGACGCCCAGATCCCTCTGACGTAGCCGCGGGCACCGTTCAGGTCGTACTTGGCGCCGAAGTCGAGCACGGGCACCGAGTGACCGGCGATCTCCCAGTTCACGAGGTCGTACGACCGCAGGACGGGCGCGCCCGGCGAGTAGTGCATCGTCGAGGCCGAGGCGTAGAAGGCGTCGCCGACGCGGATGACGTCGATGTCCGCGAAGTCCTGCCAGATCACCGGGTTCGGGTAGGCCGCGGCGGGGGCGGTGCTGGGGGCCGCTGTCGGAGCCGGCAGGGCACCGGCGGCCAGGCCGGCGGCGGCCGTCAGCACGCGGCGACGGGACAGGGATTGATGAGTCCATGACATCAGCACGTGTGGCGTTCTCCTTGTGTGGCCCAGCCGTGGTGGTTGGAGTTGCCCGGAGGTGCCCTGCTCGGTTCGTGCGGAGCGGCTGCTCTGTATACGCGATGTCGAACATGGATCGACTGGTCGAGCACTCTGGATGATAGGAGGCCGATGGACCCCGTCAATACCTCTCGCACGAATCGTTGGATGTCTCGAAACATTCGAAGCGCCTAATTGACTGAATGGCGTAGATGCAGCGTTTTTCGGCGTCTTCTTGCTCGCATCGCGAAAGCGGTTCGATGGCAGGTATTGACACGCCCGATGGTCTCTCTAATATCCGTGGAGCTTTGAGTTTCCGAATGGGTCACGAAATTTCGAACTCCACAAAGGAGCCCCTTGGTGCCCAGACGCTCAGGTGGACGGCTGCTCCGCCTCCTCGCGGCCGGCGTGCTGACAGTTACCGCGTCCCTGGCTGCCTCCGCGCACTCCACCGCCTCGGCCGCGCCGGGCAGTCCGGCGCTCACCCCGCCGCTCGGCTGGAACAGCTGGAACAGCTTCGGGTGCGGGATCACCGAGGCCCAGGTGCGCCAGGCCGCCGACGCGATGGTCTCCTCGGGCATGCGCGACGCCGGCTACCGGTACGTGGTGGGTCGACGACTGCTGGTTCGACCCGCAGCGCGACGCAGCAGGCAACCTGCGGGCCAACCCGACCAAGTTCCCGAGCGGCATGAAGGCGCTCGGGGACTACGTCCACAGCAAGGGCCTGAAGTTCGGGATCTACCAGGTGCCAGGTGAACGCACCTGCGCGCAGACCACCGGCGCCTACCCGGGGTCAACGGGCAGCAAAGGACACGAGGCCCAGGACGCCGCGACGTTCGCCTCGTGGGGCGTCGACTACCTCAAGTACGACTGGTGCTCCTCCAGCGGCACCCGCGACGAGCAGGTCGCGCGGTTCACGCTGATGCGCGACGCCCTGCGCGCCACCGGGCGGCCGATCGTCTACAGCATCAACCCCAACAGCTTCCACGCCATCACCGGCGCCACCTACAACTGGGGCGAGGTCGCCGATCTGTGGCGGACGACCGAGGACCTGCTCGACATCTGGCAGAACGGCAACACCAACAGCTATCCGATGGGCGTCGGCAACGTCCTGGACGTCACCGCGCCGCTGGCGGCGCAGTCGGGTCCCGGACACTGGAACGACCCGGACATGCTGGTCGTCGGCCGCCCCGGCCTGTCACTGACCGAGTCCCGCTCCCACTTCGCCCTCTGGGCACTGATGGGTGCCCCGCTCATGGCCGGCAACGACATCCGCACCATGTCCGCCGACGTGAGCGCCATCCTGCGCAACCCGCGCCTGCTGGCGGTGAACCAGGATCCGTCGGGCGCGGGCGGGCGCAGGGTGCGCGACGACGGCGGGACCGAGGTGTTCGCGAAGCCCCTGTCGGACGGCTCGGTCGCGGTGGGCCTGTTCAACCGCGGGGACGGCACCGCGACGGTCACCACGACGGCCGCGCAAGTCGGCCTGTCCGGCGGCTCGTTCACCCTCACCGACCTGTGGACCGGCGGCACCTCGAGCACGGCCGGGCAGATCTCGGCGAGCGTCCCCGCGCACGGCGTGGCCGTGTTCCGGGTGACCGGCGGAAGCCCGCTGGCCGCCACCACCTCGCGGCTGCGGGGCAGCGCCTCAAGCCGCTGTGTGGACGTGGACGACGCCTCCACCGCCGCAGGGGCCACGGTTCTGCTCTGGGACTGCCACACGGCCGCCAACCAGCTGTGGACCACGTGGGCCGGCGGCGAGATCCGCGTCTTCGGCGACAAGTGCCTGGACGCCTACAACCAGGGCACCACCAACGGCACCCGGGTCATCACCTGGCCCTGCAACGGCCAGAACAACCAGAAGTGGACCGTGGGCTCCGACGGGTCGATCCGCAACGTCCATGCCGGACTGTGCCTCGACGTCAACGGGGCCGGCACCGCGGGCGGGACCCCGCTGGTCCTGTGGACGTGCAACGGCCAAGCCGGCCAGAGGTGGACCCGTGTGTGAGGGAGCCCTGCTGACACAGGGCGACTGACGCACGGCGATGTTCCAACAGAAGGGAGTCGCACGATGCCAAGGACAAAATCCCTCTTATGGCCCGCCGTGGTCGCGGTGCTGCTCGTCCTGAGCGTGGGCGGCACCGCACTGGCCCGCGGTCAGGGCGAGAACACCCCGCTCAGGGCCTCCGGCACGGCCGCCGCACCCGTCGGCACCGCTGCCGCGAGCCCCGGATGCGGCAAGGCCCCCACCCTGACGAGCGGTACGCACACGATCCAGAGCGGCGGCAAGAACCGCAGCTTCATCCTGCGGATCCCGGACGGCTACGACCGCAACCGCGCCTACCGGCTGGTCTTCGGGTTCCACTGGCTGGGCGGCACCTCCACCGACGTCGCGACGGGCCGCACCGTGGAATCGGGCACCTGGGCCTACTACGGGCTCCAGCGACTGGCGAACAACAGCGCCGTCTTCGTCGCACCTCAAGGCCTCAACAACGGCTGGGCCAATAACGGCGGGGAGGACGTCACGTTCGTCGACGACATGCTCAGGCGCATCGAGTCGGACCTGTGCGTCGACACGACACAGCGCTTCGCTCTGGGTTTCAGCTACGGCGCCGCCATGTCGTACGCCCTCGCATGTTCCCGTGCGACGGTCTTCCGCGCGGTCGCCGTCCAGAGCGGCGGGCAGCTCAGCGGATGCAGCGGCGGCACCCAGCCGATCGCCTACCTCGGAGTGCACGGCCTCAGGGACAACGTCCTCGGCATCTCCGGCGGACGGGCCCTGCGGGACAGGTTCGTCAGGAACAACGGCTGCACCCCTCAGAACCCGCCGGAACCGGCGCAGGGCAGCCTGACGCACCGGATCACCACCTACTCGGGATGTTCGGCCGGGCATCCGGTCGCCTGGGCAGCGTTCGACGAAGGACACATCGCCGCTCCGCAGGACGGGGCCTCCGGCGACAGCGGCTCCAGGACCTGGTTGCCGCAAGAGGTCTGGAAGTTCTTCACGCAGTTCCAGACGTCCAACCCGTCGCCGGGGACGGCGGTCTCGGCCCTCGCCGCGGACAATCACGCTTCGAGTCGGCTTCTTGCCCGGCTTGCCGAGTCCGTCGCTCAGCCGAGCACGGGGCTCGGGGGCTCAGCCGGTCAGCACGCGCCATGACATGAAGAGTGCCAGCTCACCGGCCGATGCAGTGCCGTCGTAGAGCGTGGTGTCCAGCCCGCAGAACGTGAACCCCATTCGGAGACAGGCGCGGATCGCGGGGGCGTTGACATGGGTGACCTCGAGCCACACATGCCTCGCCCCGAGCTCCTTCGCGATGTCGAAGGCGTGATGCATCAGGGTGCGCCCAACTCCTTTGCCGCGCCAGGCCGGTGCGACCTCGATGTCGCAGATGGTCAGCCGTGCGTTCCACGGATCGAAGGAGGTCTCGATGAATCCACACAACTCATCCCCGTCGAAGGCGACAACGGTTCGGCTGAGCTCGGGATCGCCGGCACTGCCGTCCTCGTCGGGGAAGACCTTGTGGATCGGAGGGGCCACCGGCGTCTCACGGATCCCGAACTGGCCGTCCGCAACGGTCACTTCGAATACGGAGTCCGTTGTGAACGACCCGTCCAGCCCCGCCACGGCCTCGTCGTCCTCGGGTCGCGCCGGCCTGTAGACGACGGTTCCCACCACGCCCCGGCGGGCGACCAGTCTCGCAAGGGGGCTGTCGGGTCCATGGGGTCGTCCCAGGGGTGGTCGACCATCAGATCGACCGCTGCCGTCCCCAGCGCCGCGAACCGGCATCCGGATGACGGCCAGGTGACGAAGTCATAGGGTGGTGCGTCGTTCCAGCCGCAGGTCACCATGAGGGTTCCCCGCGTTCCGACCACGTCCTGCAGGGCGCCGATGATGGTCTGCGGCCCGCCGGCGACGTACCCGATGGCGGACATGCGGGTGTGGAACATGACCATGTCGCCGTCCTGAAGGCCGAGTGCGGCCAGGTCACGGCTGATGCGGCTCCGGGTCACGGGACCGCCGGAGCGCTTGAGCAAGGCCATTTCGTCCATGATCACGGATTCCGTACACGACCGAGGAGGGTGGGGTCGGTGTGCGTGCTGAGTCGCCGTCGTGACCCGCCGCCGGCCGGTTGGCGCGGAAGGAATCCGGGCGGCGGCGGGGGTACGGGCACTGGGATCAGAGGGCCGTGAAAGTCCACAGCAGGTTGGTGCTGTTGCCGTACGTCCACTGCTTGGTGACGGAGCCGGAGGCGACGTTGCCGCCGCCGTCGAGGACCAGGCCGGTGGTGCGGTTGGCGATCGAAAAGTGGTCGCCGCCCCGGTGGGTGATCGTCCACTGCTGGTTGGTGCCGCCGTTCCAGGGTGCCTGTCGGGCCGGAGAGCCGTCCGCGGTGGCGCCCCAGCCGTCGGCGACCATGCCGTTCGTCCGGTTGACCAGCCTGTAGTAGCCGCCTTCGACCGGCTCCGCCTGCCACTGGAGGTTGGAACTGCCGTCCCAGGTCCACTGCTTGAGGTTGGCCCCGGAGGCCACGTTGCCGCCGCTGTCCAGGGCGAGTCCGTCGGTGACGTTGGTGATCCGGAAGTACGTCGCCGGGTTGAACCGGACTCTGAGCGAGGTGATCCGGTCGTTGTTGCCGGTGGCCCGCAGGTCGGGGTTGTCGGCGGTGAAGGTCCACGAGGTGCCGGTGAAGTTGTCCCCGGAGTAACCGACCACCTGGTAGCCGGGGGCCGGTCGGAGGGAGGAGAGGGTGCGGGAGCCCAGTCCGGCTGCGGTCAGGTCGGCCGCGGTGTAGTCGCCGACGGTGAACACGCCGGCGTTGCCGGTGTAGTTGACGTCCGAGAAGGCGACGGCGCCGGAGAGCGGCCGCAGGCCCGGGATCGTGCCGGAGAAGGCGAGCATGAGGACGTATGCGTGGGCGGTGTACGGCGCCGAGGACGGCAGGGTGACCGTGAGGCCGGAGGAACTCTGGGCCGGTGTCGGCAGGTCGATGTAGGTGCCGTCGGTGGAGCCGAGGAGCTTGACCGAGGTCAGCGACGCGAGGTCGATCCGGTCCGAGCTGAGCGTCTTGATCGTCAGCGAGCTGCCCGGCCAGCCCAGGACGGTGGCGTACAGGACGTCGTTGGCCTTGTTGCGGGTGAAGCGGATGTCCTGCGCCGTACCGGCGTGTGGGGTGGTGAACGAGCCGCCGCCCATCTTCGTCGGGCCCTCGCCGTACGCCGTCCAGGCGCGGGTCGCGTACAACGACTCACCGAAGCGCTTCAGGTGGTCTCCGATGCCCAGCAGGATGTCCTTCTGCGCCTGCGGGACGGTGCCGTCGGCCATCGGCGCGATGTTCAGCAGCATGTTGCCGTTCTTGCTGACCCGGTCGATGAACGAGTGCAGCATCTGCGGAATGGTGTAGTAGCCGATGCCCTGGGTGTAGCACCAGCTGCTGCTGGAGATGCTGTCGTCGGTCAACCAGTACGGGGTGGTGATGTCGGCCGGGCCGCCGCGCTCGTAGTCGAAGACCTCGCCCTTGCCGTGCATGCCGTCCTTGTACGTGGCGACGACCTCACGGCCCCAGTTGCCCGCCTGGTTGTAGTAGTACGCCAGGAAGTTCAGTCGCTGTTGCTCGTCGACGGCGTCCAGATTGAAGTCCTGCCACAGGATGTCGGGCTGGGCGCGGTCGACGACCTCCTTGAGCTTGTCGAACCAGAGCTGGTTCTCCGCCGCCGACCCCAACTGCCCGTAGAGCTTCTTGAGGCTGCTGTCCGTCTGGGCGGGGGCGAACTCGTAGAAGCCGGTGAAGTTGTACGCGTGGTGCATGGCCACCAGCAGCTTGAGGCCCTGGGCGCGGATGGCCGTGGAGAACAGCCGCAGCAGGTCGAGACCGGGGCCCTTCTTCACCGAGTTCCACTCGTTGACCTGGCTGTCCCACATGGAGAAGCCGTCATGGTGCTCGGCGACCGGGCCCGCGAACCTGGCGCCTGCGTCGACGAACAGCTGCGCCCACTCGTCGGGGTCGAACGTCCCGCCGGCCGACTTCAGCTTCGGCGCGAACTTCACGAAGGTGCCCGCCAGGTCCTGGGCGCCGTTGATGAAATTGTCGTACGGCCATGCGGATGGCCGGCCGTAGGTCGCGATGTGGTGCTGGTTGACGGTGTCTCCGGCCCGGTACATGGTGCGCGGGTACCACTCGTTGCCGAAGGCGGGGACGCTGAAGACGCCCCAGTGGAAGTAGATCCCGAACTTCGCGTCCTGGAACCACTCCGGGGCCGGCGGGTGCTGGTCGACCGAGTTCCAGTCCGGTGTGTACGTGCGGGGTGCCGCCTGGGCGACATCGGCGCCTAACGGGCCGCCGGCGACGGCCGCCGCGGCCACGCAGGTGGCGCCGGCCAGGAAGTGGCGTCTGTTGATCGAACTCGGCATGGGCACATCCCTGGTGCAGAGGGGGGACAGGGGAATGCAGGGGACACGAGTCGGCGGAACTGCTGTGTGTGGGGCGCCGCTTGTTACGCATGAAGGTCGGTCATGCCTTCCGGAGATGTCAACCAGCGTGAAGGGATGAAAAGCTCCGTACGGCAGGACAGTTGATTCGGTTTGCGCGATTTTGCGAGCATTGAGGCATGGTAAACATGGCATGTCTTGGCCGGCTTCTTGGCCGGTTCGAGCCATCGAGTGGTGGGTTGACGGGGTGGATCTCCGCGCTCAGGTCATCGCCGGTGTCTGCGCGGCGTAGGGGGACCGACCCCCCCTGCCCGCCGCCGCGATCGCCTTGGCGTGCACGCATCCCCGGTATCATCAACGTCACCCTCGGCATGCGGACTCCGGAACGCCCGCGCAGGGGCTGATCAGGTCGGATGTGCTCGCGGGGCACGGCCGGGGGAGGGGTGTGCGGTGTCTCTGACGGACAAGGCCATCGAGCGTATCCGTGAGCTGATCCGGACCGGTGCGCTGCCTCCGGGCTCGAAGCTCCCACCGGAGCCGGACCTGGCCGCGCAGCTGGGACTGTCCCGCAACCTCGCCCGCGAAGCGGTCAAGGCCCTTGCCGTCGCGCGGGTCCTGGAGGTCCGGCGGGGCGACGGCACGTATGTGACCAGCTTGCAGCCGAGCCTGCTGCTGGAGGGGCTCGGCGGTGCGGTGGAGCTGCTGCAGGGCGACTCGGTCGCCCTGCAGGACCTCATGGAGGTACGGCGGCTCCTCGAACCGATGGCCACGGCCCTTGCCGCCACGCGGATCTCCGATGAGCAACTGGCCGAGGTGGAGCGGCACCTGGACGCCATGCGCGCGGCCCGCGAAGACGTCGAACAGCTCAACGCCCACGACACCGCCTTCCACCGCGCCGTCATCTCTGCCACCGGCAACGAAACCCTCCTCACCCTCCTGGAAGGGATCTCCGGACGCACCCTGCGCGCCCGCCTCTGGCGCGGTCTGGTCGACGACAAGGCCGCGGGCCGCACGCTCGCCGAGCACGAGGCGATCTTCAACGCTCTGTCCGCCCGTGACGCCGCCCTCAGCCAGGCCGCCGCACTGCTGCACGTGAGCAACACCGAGCAGTGGCTGAAAGAACACCTGCGCTCAGGCGAACCACTCCTCTCCCTCGGGACGACAGCGCGGACGTGACGGGCGCGCGCCGCCTGCCCAGGGGAGGTGCGGACGGCAGTGCTTGGACCGCTCCTCGGTCCATGGGGAGGTGACCTTGTGTTGGTTGGCTTGTGGTTAAGGCCTTAATCGCTCAGCGTACGCAGGACGCTGGGTAGTCGTGATCTCGCGGGTGCCGGGCGTGAGTGCTTCACACGGACAAGAGGGGAAGCGGTGGAGACGACGATTTCACAGGTGCGGCGGCGCACCATGGCTCCGGTCGTTGCGGCGCGGTGGGCGCTGTGGACGTTTGTCATCGTCAACTTGCTGATCGTGGAGGTCTTGTTCCTCACCGCCGGGACCGGCCAGAACGGGGTGCTCACGGTCGCCAGGTTCTTCGGTCTGCACGCCGCCGTACTGATGCTGTTCCAGCTGCTGCTGGTCGCCCGGCTGCCGTGGCTCGACCGCCGGATCGGCATGGACCGGTTGACGGTGTGGCACCGGTGGGTCGGCTTCACCCTGCTGTGGACCGTCCTCACGCATGCCGTGCTGGTGGTGCTGGGCTTCGCGAGGCTCGATGACGAGTCGATGACGAAGACGTTCTTCGCGCTGGCCGGAGTGCCGGCCTCCCTGCTCGGCATGGGGGCCGCGGCGATCGTCGTCGTGGTCGCCGCGGTCTCCGCCCGGTATGTGAGGCAGCGGCTGCGGTACGAGACCTGGCACGGCCTGCACCTGCTGCTGTACGTGGCGTTGGGGCTGGCGTTCGTCCACCAGTTGCAGGAGACCACGACCTTCAGCTCTTCCGCGCCCGCGAAGATCTACTGGTGGGCCCTGTGGCTGTTCGCGTTCGGTGCCCTGGTCACGGGGCGGATCGTCATGCCCCTGTGGCGCAACGCCTATCACCGGTTCCGGGTCGCGGAGGTGGTGGCGGAGTCGGACAACGTGGTGTCGGTGCGCGTCACCGGCCGCCACCTCGACAAGCTGCCGGCCCGGGCCGGCCAGTTCTGCATCTGGCGGTTCCCCGGGCACAACCACTGGTGGCTGGCGAATCCGTTCTCGCTGTCGGCGGCACCCGACGGCCGTACGTTGCGTCTGACCGCCAAGGCGGTCGGCAGCACCAGCGCCGGTCTCAGGCACGTTCCGGTGGGAAGCCGCGCGTTCGTCGAGGGGCCGTACGGGGCGTTCACCGCGGTGCACCGAACGCGGCCCGGCGCACTGCTGGTCGCCGGAGGGGTGGGGATCACGCCGGTTCGAGCCCTGCTGGAGGAGGAACCGGCCGGCGACGTCGTCGTGCTCTACCGGGTGCGCAGCGAGAAGGACGCCGTGCTGATCGACGAGGTACGAGACCTGGTCGCGGACCGCGGTGGGCAGCTGCACCTGCTCACCGGTCGCACGGGGGAGGGGGGCACGCCGTTCGAGCCGGACAGACTCCGTGCCCTGGTTCCCGACATAACCGAACGCGACGTGTACGTCTGCGGCCCGCCCGCGATGGCCTCGGCCGTGCTCAGCGCCCTGCGCGGCCTGAAGGTTCCCCAACGGCAAGTGCACGCCGAGCGGTTCGGCCTGGCCTGAGCCACGACTGCGGCGGTGCCCGGCGGCACGCAGCGACCACGGCCGCCGGCCGTGGTAGCCAGGTCCGGGATCGCGCCCCCTCACGGATGATCCGCCGCAAGTTCAACTTCCACGCCCACTGTGGCGTAGGTGATGTACGGCGTCACTCAAGCCCGGGGGACGCCCGCAGCGGCAGATGATTCGACAGGGAGACGACAATGAGCGTTCTTGACGGGATCCTCGCGGGAGTTCGCGAGGACTTGGAGGAGCGTAAGCGTGTGACGCCGTTGGCGGAGCTGCGCTCCCGGGCGGCGGACGCGGCTCCCGCGATCGGGCCAGTGCGCCCCTTGCTGGGGGCTCTTTCGCTTCACCTCGATGATGATGGACACCCCTTGCGCGCGGAACGCGGGCAGCGGGAAGTACACGCGTATGCGGAGGAGTCGCGCAAGCAGCGGTCCAACTCCCATGTGCGCGGCCACCTGGTCCTGCTGGTCACCGACCGGACACGGACCGCCTCGCAGAGGCGATCCTGCCGCCAGCATGGCCAACTACCGCGAGGACGGCTCCGCCACCTGCGCCTACGTCATGCCCTCCACCGTCGAGGCCGGGCCGCGCACCGCGCCGACCCCCTCGCCAACGACCAGGACCGGCACCTGGTCCTGTGGCTGCGGGAGCCAGCATCGCGGTGACGGCGTGGACGTGTGGGAACCCGAGAGCATGTGGTCCACGGCAGCCGACTGGCTGTGGGCCGCTGTCCTGTCAGGGCACTTCGGGGCTCTGTCCCGCGACGACCTTCACCGAGGAGTATTTGCGGCGAAGTTCCTTCAGAGGCTGGTACTCCGGCGAGTCCCAGAACTCCTGCAGCGCGGCCTTGGACGTGAACTCGTGGATGACCAGGGTGGCGGGCTCCCAGTCTCCTTCCAGGACGACGGCATTGTCGTCGATCAGCAGGTTGCGAGCGCCGGACCGCTCGATGAGCGGAGTCACACCGTCGATGTACTGCTGGAATCCGGCGGGATCGGAAACATCAAGGTCTATGACGACGTATGCGGGCATGATCGATGCTCCTGCGTGTCGAGGTCGGGATGTGTCGATCTCGACGATACGGAGACCCAATTGGCCTTTCCTATACGTGTGATGGACCAGGACATACGTCATCGTCCCGGTCCGGGGCGGACCGGTAGTGTCGTCCCGTGGACGTTGTCAGCGACGTGATCGCCACGATGAGGGTCGGCCGTGCCAAGTTCACCCACTCCCGCCGTGTCGGTGAGTGGGGCAACCGGTTCGGTCCCTACCCGGGCGCGGGATTCCACATCGTGCTGCACGGCAGTTGCTGGCTCCTGCCGCCCGACGACACGGCGTTGCTGCTGACCGCAGGCGATGTGGTCTTCCTGCCGCACGGGGCCATGCACGGCGTCAGCAGTGATCCCCGCCAGGTTCCGGCCCTCCTGCCGCCCGCGACCGAACCGGAAAACAGGGACGACGTCGTCGCAGATGACCTGAGTGCAGGACACGGCACGGCCGAAGCCGTTCTGCTGTGCGGTGCGTACCGGCTCGACCGGGGACAGGTGCACCCCTTCCTGCGCGCACTGCCCGAGGTGATCCACATCCCCGCGGGACCAGGCCGCCACCCGGCACTGCGGGCCGCTGTCGATCTGCTCGGCGCGGACGTGCGGGACTCAAGGCCGGGAGCGGACGCCGCCCTGCCTGCCCTGCTGGACCTGCTGCTGGTCTATGTCCTGCGTGCGTGGCTGGACGAGGAGACATCCCGCAGCCCCTCCGCCGGCTGGTGCGCCGCGTTGACCGATCCGGCGATCGCCGCTGCGCTCAACCACATTCACCGCCACACGGCGCACCCGTGGACGGTGCAGGAACTCGCCCATCGCGTCGGCATGTCGAGGACGGCCTTCGCGAGGCGGTTCACCCACTTGGTGGGACAGGCACCGATGGCGTACGTGACCTGGTGGCGGCTCAGCACCGCGGCTCGGATCCTGCGCGATGGAGACGATCCACTCGCAGCGGTGGCCCAACAGGTCGGCTACACCTCTGAATTCGCCTTCGCCAACGCCTTCAAGCGCGCCTTTGGCGTTGCTCCTGGACGTTTCAGGCGGGCACAACACGCGCCGCAACCGGTGCAGTAGGCGTGTGCGGGGCTGTCCGCGGCTGGCGCCGAGTGCGGACTCGCCTTTCCAAAGGGCCCTACCGCCGTCGGCCTCGCCGACCAGCAGTCGGTCATCACCGGCTGCCATCCTGCCGCCGGACAGCCCGTACGGCTGTCCGACGACGTCTCCGACCTGATCAGCAGGGCGGCTGATCAGGGGCAGTTGACGGCCGTGTCGCCGGTGTCGCGGTTGCAGGTGTCGAAACCGAGACCGCCGTCGAGGCTGTCGTTGGCGATCACGCTGTCCACCGCGTTGAGCGTGTCGTTGCCCTCGCCGCCGATGTGCGTGTCGTTGCCGCGGCCCCCGTTGAGGGTGTCGTTGCCCTGGTCACCCCCGAGGGTGTCGTTGCCGTCGTCGCCGTTGAGGGTGTCGTTGCCCGCATTGCCGTTGATGGTGTCGTTGCCGGCCAGCCCGGAGATCGTGTCGTTGCCGGGGCCGCCGTTGATGGTGTCGTTGCCCGGCGTCGCCCTCAGGCCGCTGGCAGCCGGGTCGTCGCCGACGAGCCGGTCCGCCCGGGGGCCGCCGACGAGGCGGTCGTCACCCGCACCGCCGATCACCGTTCCGACGGCCTCCAGGTTCGGGGAGATGGTGACGCTGTCGTCGGCGTCGTCGGCGTTGACCCGTATCGACGTGACGGGCAGCGGACACTCCGCCGTATGCGTCCCCGTCGACTGACATGGGGCGACGGCGGACACGGTGTCCCCCGCGTCTGTCACCACGACAACGTTGCCCTGTCGCCGGACGGTGATGTCGTTCGCCACGCCTTGGGCGGCCGTGACGACCAGGGCGTCGCCGACCTCCTGCACGACCGTGGTGCCGGCCAGGCTTCCGCCGGGGGCCGCGCCGGGCGCGGCGGAGGCGGCGGCCAGTGGGGCGCAGGTGAGTGCGCCGATGGCCACCAGCGTGGTGCAGATGTTTCGTGTTCTCATCGGTGCCCGCCTTTCGTGTTGTCTCGCCGTGTACGAGTACTGGCGTGCTGCGCGCTCGCGCTGGTCACGGGCATCCGCTGACGTTGTCGCCCAAGTCGGCGCGGCAGTCGTCCACGTCGGCGCCGCCTTCGACGTAGTCGTTGCCGCTGACGTTGTCCACGGCGTCGATGGTGTCGCGGCCGTTGCCGCCCTCGGCGTAGTCGTTGCCGGTGCCGGCGACGATCTGCTCATTGCCGCCGCCGCCGTAGATCACGTCGTTGCCGGCGCCGCCGTCGACGATGTCCGAGCCGCCGCGTCCCTCGATGGAGTCGTTGCCGGAGCCGCCGAAGATCCTGTCCGCCTCGGCTCCCCCGGTCAGCGTGTCGTTTCCTGCGCCGCCGGAGAGGAAGTCGGATCCCTCGTCGCCTTCGAGGGTGTCGTTGGCGGATCCGCCGTAGAGGTTGTCGTTGCCGGCCCCGCCGATGAGGGTGACGCCGAGGGCCGTCAGCGAGGAGCTGACGTTGTCGTCCTGGTCACCGGCGTTGACCACGAGTTCGGTGGTGTCGGCGGCCCTGCAGGCGACTTCGGTCGTGCTGATGGCGGTGCAGTCGCCGGACGGGGCGACCGTGTCTCCGGTGTCTCTGATTCTGATGCTGCTGCCTGACTGCCACACGCTGATCGTGTTGCCCCGTCCGACTCCGGCGGTGACCGTGATGGTGGTGCCGGTCTTGTTCACCAGCGTCGTGGCGAGAAGACGAGGCGTCGGTGCGTCGGCCGCGCGGGCCACGCCCGTGAGGCAGAGAGTAAAACCGCACGCAGTGGCCAGAAGTGCCACCGTGCGATGATGCGTTCGCTTCATGACCTGCTCCTGAAATAGGGCACTGAATTTCGATCTCGCAGCTGTGCGCATTGCTTCCCGGCCTAAATTGCCGGTGCTGGCTCAAAGGAGCGCTTCCTATTGCGGTCCGCCGACCGCAGCCGGGACCCGATAACCGGCCCTGGCGAGTGCATCGAGGAAGTCCTTGCTGCATTCAACAGTCCTCAGTCCGCGCAGACTCCTCCCATCCCGCCATGGCCGACGCCCGCTCGACCGGTGATCGGCACTGGCGCCTGGGCACCCAGAGCATGTCGGGATGCGAAGCCGTGCTGAAGCCGAATTAGCGCCATTGCCAAATACAACGGTCTCCGCGCGTGGATCGCCGACTTGGCCCGGAATGAGATCACCTGCGGGCATGCCTGCCGCTTGATTTTGCATCAGCTGTGTCAATTCACGATTCATCCGTAGCGCATTCAATTAGTTGCCGGGTAACGCTGATTCGGCCCCCACGGCCGATCTGCAAGGGTTCGTGAACAGGGGCTTTCTGGGTATCCCGGGCCTACGGAAGCCCCGGCCTGCCCCCGCCGCGTCAGGACCCTTGTCCCCGCCCGCGGGCTCCCCTACGGTGATGCGGAACATGCCGACCAGTTGGTATGCCGTAGCCTTGGGTGGAGGGCGTCGTGGCGGACAACGCGCGCGTGCAGGAGTACTTGGCCGATGTACGGGCCCGCCAGCAGCGAGTGTGGCCGGACTCGATGCCGAGGGAGGTGGTGTACCCGCTCGGGCAGCGGCCGCTCACCGACCACCTGCGGCACTGGGCCCGGCGCCATCCCGACCGCGTCGCGATCACCTTCTACGGCGAGCGGATCACGTACGCGGCGCTGGAGGACCTGACGGCGCGGCTGTGCGGCTGGCTGCAGCGCAGCGGCGTGCGCCCCGGAGACCGCGTCGGGGTGTTCCTGCCCAACTGCCCCCAGTTCATCGTCGCCATGCTCGGCATCCTGCGCGCCGGAGCCGTCCACGTCCCGGTGAACCCGATGTTCCGGGAGCACGAGCTGCGGCACGAGCTGGCCGACGCCGGGGTGGAGGTCCTGATCACCCTTGACACCCTGCGACCACTGGTCGAGGCGGTGCGGCCCGACACCGCCGTACGGAACGTACTCGTCACCAGCCTCGCCGACATGCTCCCTTCCGATCCGGTGCTGCCGCTGCCGTCCGGCCTGGCCTGGGCAGATTCGACCGCCGGCGGGTGGGGGCAGGCCGTCGGCGGTGAGCGCGGCCAGGACCAGCCGGCCGACCTGGACGCGCTCGCCGCCCTCAACTACACCGGAGGGACCACCGGCCTGCCCAAAGGGTGCGAACACACCCAGCGGCACATGCTCTACACCGCGGCGACGGCGGCGGCCGCCAGCGGCATGGACCTCTCCGGCGATCACCCCGACGTGCTGCTGATCTACGTGCCGGTCTTCTGGATCGCCGGCGAGGACTTCGGCATCCTGCTGCCGCTGCTCACCGGCAGCGGCATCGTGCTGCTCACCCGCTGGGACCCCGAGGCCGTGCTGCAGGCGATCGAGCGGTACCGCGTGACGCTGATGCTGGGCACGGTCGACAACTACGTCGAGCTGATGGACCACCCCGGTCTGCCCGGCACCGACCTGTCCGGCCTGGCGCAGCCGCGGGCCATGTCGTTCGTGCGCAAGCTGACGCCGGCGATCCGGGCCCGGTGGAGCTCCCTGGTCGGCGAGCACAGCGTGCTGCAGGAGGCGGCGTACGGCATGACCGAGACGCACACCGCGGACTCCTTCACCACCGGGTTCCAGGACGGGGACCACGACCTGCTGACCGAGCCGGTCTTCTGCGGACTGCCCGTGCCGGGAACGGAGTTCATGGTGGCCGACGGGGAGAGCGCCGAGCCGCTGCCGCTGGGCGAGCGCGGCGAGATCCTCGTACGCTCCCCCTCCCTGCTCACCGGGTACTGGCGGCAGCCGGAGGCCACTGGCCGGGTCCTGCGCGACGGCTGGCTGCACACCGGCGACATCGGAATGATCGACGAGGACGGGTGCCTGCACTACCTCGGCCGCGACAAGGAGATGATCAAGGTCTCGGGTATGAGCGTCTTCCCGTCCGAGTTGGAGGCACTGCTGGCCCGGCACCCGGATGTGCTGACCGCGGCGGTCGTACCGATGGACGATCCCCGACGGGGCCAGGTGCCGCTGGCGTTCGTCCAGCCCCGCCCCGGTGCCGCGCTCGACGCCGAGGGCGTGCGCGCGTGGGCGAGGGCGAACATGGCCCCGTACAAGGTGCCCGTGGTGAGGTGCGTCGACGTCCTGCCCATGACCACCACCGGCAAGGTGAAGAAGGGCGACCTGCTGGAGCAGGCCGCGTGCATCGCCCCGTCCCCGGCCGCTGCCGATGCCTACGGAAAGGACCGGTGACGATGGGTCTGGCCAAGCTTCTGGTCGCCAACCGCGGCGAGATCGCGGTACGGGTGATCCGCGCCGCCCGCGAGCTGGACCTGCTGACGGTGGCGCTGCGCTCCCGCGACGAGGCGGACGCGCTGCACACCCGCATGGCGGACGAGGTCGTGGTGCTCGACGGCGAGGGGCCGGGGGCCTTCCTGGACGCCCCGGCCCTGGTCGGCGCGGCGGTGCGCACCGGCTGCGACGCGGTTCACCCCGGCTACGGGTTGCTGGCCGAGAACGCCGACTTCGCGCAGCGGTGCACCGACGCCGGACTCACCTGGGTCGGGCCGCGCCCCGAGGTGCTGCGGACGCTCGGCGACAAGACCGCGGCCCGTGAACTCGCGGCGCGCCTCGGCGTGCCGGTGCTGCCGGCGACGTACGGCGACACCGGTATCGAGGAGGCGCGTGCGTTCATGGCCGGCCTCGGCGAGGGTGCCGCGGTGATGGTCAAGGCGGTCGCCGGCGGCGGTGGCCGCGGCATGCGGGCGGTGTACGAGGCAGGGCAGTTGGAGGAGGCTCTCCGGCGCTGCCGTTCGGAGGCCTCGCGCGCCTTCGGCGACGGCGCGGTCTACGTCGAGCAGTTGCTGCGGCGTGCCCGCCATGTCGAGGTGCAGGTGCTCGGCGACGGCACGGGCGCCGTCGTCGGTTACGGCGACCGCGACTGCAGCCTGCAGCGGCACCGGCAGAAGCTCGTGGAGATCGCGCCGGCGCCCGGCCTCGACGAGGCGGTGCGGGCCGGGCTGCACGATGCGGCGCTGCGTATGGCCCGGGAAGTCGCCTACGCCGGTCTCGGGACGTTCGAGTTCCTTGTGGACAACGGCGATTTCGGTGCGGACACCGGCGAGGGCTCCCCGGGCTTCTACTTCCTGGAGGCCAACCCGCGCATCCAGGTCGAACACACCGTCACCGAGGAGGTCACCGGCATCGACCTGGTCAAGGCCCAGTTGCGGGTGGCTTCCGGCGAAGGCCTCGACCGCATCGGGGCGGGGCAGGTTGCCGTTCCCCGCGGTTGCGCGGTGCAGGTGCGGGTCAACGCCGAGACGGTTCGCCCCGGCGGGACTGTGCTGCCTGCCGCCGGCACGCTGGACGTCTTCTGGCCGCCGGCCGGGCCGGGTGTGCGCGTCGACACCGCCGCGTTCCCCGGCGGTCGGGTCAGCCCGCGCTTCGACTCGCTGCTGGCCAAGCTCGTCGCCCACGACGGCTCCGGCAGCCTGCCCGACACGCTCGCCCGCGCCCGCCGCGCCCTGGCGGAGCTGAGGGTCGAGGGAGTCGCCACCAACGCCGAGGTGCTGCGGCGGCTGTTGGAGGCACCCGAGGTCGTCGCCGGTCGGCTGCACACGGCGCTCTTCGACGAACTCCTGCCCACACTGGTCCCGCAGGGGACACATCCGGAAACGCATCCGGAGAAGGACGCGGAGGACGCTTGCGAGCCGCAGGGCACGCTCACCGTCACCGCGCCCATGACGGCCACCGTCGTCGACGTCGCCGTCGCCGAAGGCGAGCGCGTACGGGCCGGAAGCACACTGGTGGTCCTGGAGTCGATGAAGATGGAGCACCTGCTCCAGGCGCCGGGCGACGGCGTGGTCGTCGCCGTACGGGTTGAGTTGGGTGAGCTGGCCGAGCACGGTCAGCCGCTGGTGGTGCTGGAGGCCACCGGCGCGACGGACGGTGAGCCGCACCCCGAGGAGCGGCCGGACCCGGACGCCCCACGCGCCGATCTGGAGGAGGTGCGGGCGCGCAAACGGTTCGGCGACGACGCCGAACGGCCAGAGATGGTCGCCCGGCGGCACGCCGAGGGGCGGCGCACCGCCCGCGAGAACATCGCCGACCTGTGTGACCCGGGCAGCTTCGTCGAGTACGGCGGCCTGGCCATCGCCGCCCAGCGCAGCCGCCGGTCCATGGACGACCTCATCCGACGTACCCCCGCCGACGGCCTGGTCGGTGGCGTGGGCACGGTGGGAGCCGACCGGTTCGGCCCCCGGTCCGCCCGCGTGGTGGCGATGTCGTACGACTACAGCGTGATGGCCGGCACCCAGGGCATGATGGGCCACCGCAAGAAGGACCGGCTCTTCGCGTTGGCCGAACAGGCGCATCTGCCCGTCGTGTTGTTCGCCGAAGGAGGCGGCGGCCGGCCGGGCGATGTGGACGGCACGGTGGTCTCCGGCCTGGACTGCATGGCCTTCGCGCTGTTCGCGTCCCTGAACGGGAAGGTGCCGCTCGTCGGCATCGGCTCGGGGCGCTGCTTCGCCGGCAACGCCGCGCTGCTCGGCTGCTGCGACGTCATCATCGCCACGCCCGAGGCCACCATCGGCATGGGCGGTCCGGCGATGATCGAGGGCGGGGGCCTGGGCAGCTTCGCCCCGGAGGGCATCGGGCCGGTCGACGTCCAGCGGGCGAACGGCGTCATCGATCTCGAGGCCGAGGACGACGCGGATGCCGTCCGCCTTGCGCGCACGTATCTGTCGTACTTCCAGGGCCCGGTGACGGAATGGGAGTGCCCCGACCAGCGCCGACTGCGCCACCTCGTTCCCGAGAACCGGCGGCGGGCGTACGACGTGCGTGCGGTCATCGCCACCCTCGCCGACGCGGACTCCGTCCTGGAGCTGCGACGGAACTTCGGACGCGGCGTCATCACCGCTCTGGCCCGGGTGGAGGGCCGCCCGTGCGGCATCCTCGCCAACGACCCGCGGCATCTGGGCGGCGCCATCGACTCCGACGCGGCCGACAAAGCGAGCCGCTTCCTGCAGCTGTGCGACGCGTTCGGGCTGCCGGTGGTCTCCCTGTGCGACACACCCGGGTTCATGGTCGGCCCCGAGGCGGAGAAGACCGCCACCGTCCGGCACGTCAGCCGCATGTTCGTCCACGCCTCGGCGCTCACGGTGCCCTTCGGAGTGATCGTGCTGCGCAAGGCCTACGGGTTGGGCGCCCAGGCCATGGCCGGCGGTGGCTTCCGCATCCCCCGGTTCACGGTGGCATGGCCCACGGGCGAGTTCGGGCCGATGGGCATCGAGGGTGCGGTGCGGCTGGGGTACCGCCGGGAGCTGGCGGCCATCGAGGACGCCGACGAGCGCGAGCGGGAGTTCGCCCGCCGGGTCGCGGCCGCCTACGAGCACGGCAAGGCTCTCAACGTCGCATCGGTCTTCGAGATCGACGACGTCATCGACCCGGCCGAGTCCCGACGCTGGATCAGCACGCTTCTGCATGACCCTGACCCTGAGCCCGGGCAGCGCGGCTCGCGCCGCCGCGTCGACACCTGGTGAAGGACCGCCGACGCCCGGAACACGGCCCTGGAAGGGAAGGCGGCGGTCGGTTCCTGTCCGCCCCGTTGCACGATGAGGCAGGAGCCTCCATTATCAGGAATCCTGATGCTTTAATGTTGTAGCGATGGGTGACCCAGCCATGCCGTTCAGCCCCAGAATCCAGGCCATAGGGGTCCAGCTCCTGCTCGGCCGCATGATGTCTCGCGTGCACAAGGACCTGCGCTTCACCGATATCCCGAAGCGCACCGAGACCCTCCGGGTGGCGACCGGTGCCGGAAAGGTGACCTGCACCGTCTACCGCCCGCCTGCCGGCACCCAAACTCCTGCCCCTGTGTACGTCAACTTCCACGGGGGCGGCTTCGTGGTCGGCCACCCGGAGCAGGACGACCACATCTGCCGCTACATAGCCGCCACGGCCGGCTGCGTCGTGATCAATGTGGACTATGCCGTCGCCCCGCAGCGGCCGTTTCCCGTGCCCGTCACACAGGCATACGACGTCACCGCGTGGGTCGCCACGAACGGCCCCGCAAACGGCTGGGACGGTTCGCGACTCGCCGTGGGCGGCCACAGCGCCGGCGCCAACCTGACCGCCGCGGTCTGCCGCCTGGCCCGAGACCGCGGCACGTTCACGCCACGCCTCCAGATCATCGACTCCGCACCGCTGGACCAGCTGGCCGACCCGGCCACCAAGCAGTCCCTCATCGCCAAGCCGCTGCTGACCCCACAGCTCATGCGGATCTTCACCGCCGCCTACGTCCCGGACCCGGCCGACCGTGCGCATCCCCTCGCCTCGCCTGCACTGGCCGACGACCTCACCGGACTACCGCCTGCCCTTGTCATCACCGCGGAGAACGACCGGCTGCGTGACGAGGGCGACGCCTACGCCAAGGCCCTGGAAGCGGCCGGGGTCCCGGTCACCCACCGGGTCTTCGAGGGCGTCGACCACTACTTCACCCACACCGGACCGGTGGCGGCAGGAAAGGAAGCCGTCGCTCTGATGGCCACCACCCTGCGCACAGCACTCAGCGCCTGACGCCGGCGTGATGGCCGCCGGCCTGGTCGACCGCTTGCAGGTGACGCTCTGACCTGGAGCTGATCGAGAACCGGACGCTCGACGGGCACATCCAAGAGTTCAGCTACCGACCGACCCTCCATTGACGTGGGTTGATCGCCGCGGTCGGCACCGTCCCTGCGTGACCGGCGCCCCTGTACCGAACCGCGAGGCAGACCTGCCCGAGGGCTGAGCCGTACGTCACCGTGCGGGTTCGATACGGAGTACGGCGGCGGTGCCGAGGATCTTGACGATCTCCAGACTCATGGCGTCGTTGAGGGTCGCGACGGTTCCCTCGTCGCAGCTCAGCCCGACGCCGCCGCCGTTCCGCGAGGACACGCCGCCGCCACCGGAGCAGCCCGAAACGCTGTAGCCCGACCCCGTCAGCGGCGCGACCATCTCGACCGCGCCGTCGCGGATCGCCGTCACCTCGATCGGCCCGAGGCCGTACGTCTCCGGCACCGTCACGACGTCCCCGACGGCGACCTCGATCTCGCACGTCCCGTCGGCACACGGCCCGGTCGGGGAGGGCGACGGTGTGACCGTCTCCGTGGGATTGGGCGCGGGGTCGGACGCCGGTGACCCGGACGCGGACCCACTGGACGGGCCCTCGGAGGGGGACCCGTCCGAGGAATCCGAGGAACACGACGTGAGAGCGGCGAGCACGACGGCGACAACAACGGCGACGGCGGCGGTGGATGACGTTCTACGCATCATGGCCGCCATGGAACCCCACCTCGACCGGGACCCGTCCCGGTCCCTGCCTGAGCAGGCGTGCCAGCCGTCCTGGAGTACCCGCCGCCAATGTGGGCTCGGTCAGCGGCCCGGCTGCAGGGCGTGCAGCAGCAGGGGCAGGGAGCGGTGCAGTTCGCGCTCCCAGTAGGGCCAGTCGTGGGTGCCGGGTCCGTAGAAGTCGGTGGTGAGCCGTGCTCCGGCGGTCTTCAGCCGGTCGGCGAGGGCGTGGTTCATCTCATTGAGCAGTGCCTCGAGGTCGTCGTGGGCGCCGGGCGGGTCGAAGGGGCCGGCGGTGCCGTTGCCGCTCGAGAGGAAGACGGGGATGGAGCGCAGCCGGTTCGGGAGGTAGTACGGGTCGTGGGCCTCCCAGACGGCGCGCTGGGCGACCGGGTCACCCCACAGGGCGAGCGGGTCCTCGCCGAACTCCCTCAACAGGTCCATCAGGCCGTACGGGAAGTCGCCGTACAGGGGATGCGCCACGCCGCTGTAGCTCGCCACTGCCCGGAACATGCCGGGGTGGTGCGCGGCGTAGAGCAGGGATCCGAGGCCACCCATGGACAGCCCGGCGATGACCCTGCGGTGTCCGGCACCGTAGCCGTGTTCCAGCAATGGGCGCAGCTCGCGCAGGTGGAAGGTCTCCCACGCCGGCGGGCCGCCGTTGCCGTGGTTCCACCAGTCGCTGTACCACCCGGCCGGTCCGCCCTCGGGCATGACGACCAGGGTGTTGCGCAGCTGCGGCAGCGTCGCGACGTCGGTCTCGCGGGTCCAGCTGTCGTACGTGTCGCAGCAGCCGTGAAGCAGGAACAGCACCGGCCACCGCCGGCTCTTCCCCCGCTCGTCCCAGCCGTCCGGGGTCAGCAGCCGCACCTTGGCGGTACGCCCCAGAGCGGGCGACGAAACGGTCAGGTCGAGCAGGCGGGGCCCGACCTTCTCCTCCGCCACGACCCGGGCGCCGCCGCCCTGGCCCTCGCCGCCCCCGACGGCCGCGGTCGCGGTCCCCGGCAGGACCGCCATGACCAAGGCGACCAGGGCTGTCCAGATCAACACACGGGCACGGCCAGGGTGCACGGCGAGCCTCCACTCCCAGCGAACCGATCGGCGACGGATCAGTACCACCGGGGAGCGTACGGACCGCTGAGGCGGGGGTCACTACGCCAGACAGCTGAGGTTGGCGGAGGGCAGAGTTCCGCACCCGGGACGCCGTTCCTCAGGTCGCCGGAACCAACGTGCACAACATGGGGAGGCTGTCGTGGGAACCGTCGAGAGGCCGGGCAGGCTACAGGCGGATGATGACGAGGGCGATGTCGTCGGGGGCGCCGGCAGTGACCCCGAGGCGGGCCAGCAGGGCGTCCGCCAGCTGGTCGGGGGCGAGGGTGTGGTCCTTGGCCAGGGCTGTGGTCAGGCGAGCCAGGCTGGCGTCGATGTCTTCCTCGCGGCGTTCGATGAGGCCGTCGGTGTACAGCACGAGGGTGTCTCCCGGGGTGTAGGGCAGGCCGGCCTGGGGGCGGGGGACATGGTGCGGGCGGGCGCCGAGCGGTGGATCGGTGGCCTGGTCCAGCAGTTCGCAGGTCCCGTCGGAGTGGAGGAGGACCGGTGGCGGGTGTCCGGCGTTGCTGTAGATGATCAGCCTGCTGCGGGTGTCGATGAGCACCTTGACCGCGGTCGCGGCCGTGGCACCCTCCAGGGAGCGGGCGTACAGGCCGAGGACTTCCAGGGCCTGGGCAGGGCTGGGTGTGGCGCGGATGACTGCGCTCAGGGCGCTGCGGAGCATGCCCATGACAGCGGCGGCGTGCAGGCCGTGGCCTACGACGTCTCCTACCGCTGCGGAGTAGCGGTCGGGTGGCAGGTCGACGACGTCGTACCAGTCGCCGCACACGTTGAGTGAGGTGGTCGCGGGCAGATAGCGCACGGCGATGTTGTCGTGCCGGTCCAGGTCGGGGACGTACAGCATGGCTTCCTGGAGGGCGACGGCGACCTGCCGTTCACGGGCGTGGGCCCGGCGCAGTTCCTGGTTCAGCCGGTGCAGCTCGCGGGCCCGCGCGTACAGCTCGGCGGCCATGCCCCTCTCCCGCTCGGTGAACTCCTCGGTGAGCTCGCGGGCCCGGCGTGAGTGGACGAAGGCGGTGACGTCCTCGGCCCGTTGGACGATCCACTTCACCCTGCCGTCGGGTCCGGGAATCGGCGTGTGGATTTCCGACCACCATCGCTCCTCGAAGCCGCCCGGCCGGTCCGGGGCAGGGATGTCGTACCGCTGCAGCACCAGGGTGTCCGGTTTCCCGGTGTCCAGGACCCGGCGCAGTGACGCCTTCAGGTTCGCCTGGGTGTCGTCCGGGGTGCCCGGGTTTTGCGGCAGGGCTTCGAACAAGTACTTGCCGACCAGGTCGTCGCTGGTCCGGCCGGTGGACTGCAGGCAGGCCGGGTTGACGTAGCGGATCACCAGGTCCGTGTCCAGCACCAGGTACGGGCTTGGTGTGGCGTCGAAGAACGCCGCGAACTCGATGTCTGCTGTCACTACGCGCTCTCCGTAACCCTCGAGCGCGACTGTCGCTCTTCCAATCTACGAGCGATCCAGTGGCCGGGCTCGCCTGATGCGGAGCTGGATGCCGTGCGGAGTGGAGGTCCTAGAATGGTCACAGAGAGTCATCAGCCTGGGGGACACCGATGCGTGCCTGACCGCGCTGGAGGGGCCCAGGCGGCGTCCGCTGTCGGCCGGGTTGTGGGTGCCGGGATCGCCGAGCCGGGAGGAGCGCAACTCGGTGGCGTTCGGCGTGGAGATCAGGAAGGCTCGCGCGCATGGTCTCGGTATTGCAGAACGTGGCGATCGACTGTGCGGATGCCTACGAGCTGGCTCGGTTCTGGAGCAGTGTGACTGGTTCTCCGCTGCATCCGGAGGACGGGCCCGGTGCCCGGGAAACGCAAGTGCTGCTGGCGGAGGGCCCGGTGCTGTACTTCAACCAGGTGCCGGAGGCCAAGACGATCAAGAACCGGATCCATCTGTGTCTGCGCCCCGAGACCTCGCGCGATCAGGAGGTGGACCGGCTACTGGGGCTTGGTGCCACCTTTGTCGCCGACCACCGGAATCCCGATGGTTCAGGCTGGGCCATCCTTGCCGATCCCGAAGGCAACGAATTCTGCGTGCTGCGCAGTGAGTCCGACCGAGCCGCCATGAACTCCTGACGCTCACGCGCTACTCGTCGTCGGCTGGAGCGGCCCGGGCCCGGACGTTCGTCCCCTCGGTGGCGGCCCAGGAGGCGAGGAGCCGCAGGGCGTCGTTCTCGGGGGTGCCTGGGGCGGCGCTGTAGGCGGTCAGCGTCAGGCCGGGCTGGGCGGGCAGTTCCAAGGCGTCGAAGTCCAGGGTGAGGACACCGACGGCAGGGTGGCGGAAGGACTTGCGCCCGGTGTGGTGCAGGCGCACGTTGTGCTTGGCCCAGGCGGTGCGGAACTCCTCGCTGCGGGTGACCAGTTCGCCGATGAGTCCGGTCAGTTCGCTGTCGTGCGGGGCGCGTCCGGCCTCGGTGCGCAGCAGCGAGACGGTGGTGTTCACGGACTCCTCCCAGTCGGGGAAGAAGTCGGGTCCGGCCGGGTCGAGGAACTGGAAGCGGGCGATGTTGGCCGTCTGCGTGGTGGGGTCGGGAAAGAGCGGGGAGTAGAGGGCGCGGCCGAGGGGGCGAGGAAACCACCTGGAACGAGCCGGTCGGCGACGAGCAGTACAACCGCCCCCGCACCACCCGCTGACCCGGCACCGAGGAGATAGGACCTCCGATGGCCGACCAACCGCAGCAACTCGGCGGCGGGCGCGGCACGATCGGTAACTTCGCTCCCAAGCTCGCCGAGCTCACCGACGACGTCCTGTTCGAGGATGTGTGGAACCGCAGGGAGCCGGCCGCCCGCGACCGCAGCCTGATCACCGTCGCCGCCCTCGTCGCCGGCGGCGACGCCGACCAGCTCCGCTTCCATCTCGGACGCGCCAAGGAGAACGGCGTCACCGAGACCGAGCTCATCGAGGCGATCACCCACCTCGCCTTCTACGCCGGCTGGCCCAAGGCCATGACGGCGATCACGACGGCGAAGCAGGTTTTCGTAGCCTGAACACCGGGGGAGGAGCGGCCAGGCTTCTCCCCCCGGCAACATGGGCTTTGCACTCCGGAGGAGCCGGGGCGGTCAACGCCCGACGAAGGGAGGCGCTCCCATGCGAGGAGCACGCGTGCACGGTGCCGGCGCGGCCCTCACGCTCCCGGCCGCGACACCCGTCGGCCGGACGTCGCGCGTACGCAAGGCGGTGCGTTCGTGAGCCGGATCCTGGTGACCGGTTCCGCGGACGGCCTTGGGCGTGCCGCGGCCGATTCGCTGCTGTGGGCCGGACACGAGGTGGTGGTGCACGCCCGGAACCAGGAACGCGCTGCCGGCCTCGACACGCTCGTCGACCGCGGGGCACACCTCGTGGTGGGCGACTTCACGGACCGTGACGCCGTACGGCGCATCGCAGCCGAACTGAACGACGCCGAGCCTCTCGACGCGGTCATCCACAACGCCGGCGTGTGGAGCGGACGGGCGGTCATGCCGGTCAACATCGTCGCACCGTATCTGCTCACAGCCCTGCTACGCGGCCCGCGCCGACTGGTGTACCTGAGCAGCGGATCGCACTTCAGCGGGCGCCCCTCGCTCGACGGGATCGACTGGCGGGGGCGGAGCGCGGGCTCGTACGCCGACAGCAAGCTGTTCGTCACGACGCTCGCCGCCGCGGTGGCCCGCCTGCGCCCAGGGGTGTCGAGCAACGCCGTGGACCCGGGCTGGGTGCCGACCAAGATGGGCGGACCACACGCGCCGGACGATCTGGAACTCGGCCACCGGACGCAGGAGTGGCTTGCCTCCAGCGACGAACCCGAGGCCCTGACAACGGGCGGGTACTGGTACCACCGCCAACGGCAGCAGCCGCATCGCGCGGTCCATGACGAGGCGTTCCAGGACCGCCTCCTGCAGACACTGGCCGAGGAGACGGGCACCGTCTTCTGAACGACCTGGCAGCAGGAGCGAGAGAGCGGGCCGGGGTCACAGCGCCCGTGTCGCGTACGCCCTGACGTCCGCGTCCGAGTCCGTCGTCGCCGTCGAGAGAGCCGCGCGGGCCTCCTCGGTCGTGGCGTGACGCGTCAGCGCGAGGACCGCTGCCTTGCGGACGTCGGCGTTCGCGTCGGCCAGGGCCTTGGCGAGGGCCGGGACCGCGGTGACCGGGTCGGCGGCGGACAGGGCGGTGGCCGCGCCCGCGCGGACCTGCCAGGCCGGCTCGGACAGGGCGGCCACGGCACGTGCGGCGAGCGGTGCCGGGCAGCCGACGGAAGCCAGCGCACCGAACGCGGCACCGCGCACCAGGGGGTCCGTGTCCTCGGTGAGCCCGTCCAGGGCCCGCGGCGCGACGGACGAGGAGCCGACGCCGGCCAGGGCCTTGGCCACCGTGACGCGGACCTCGCGGGACGGGTCGTGCGCCGCACGCGCCACCGCCTCGGCCGCGTCGACCGAGACGAGCGCACGGACGGCCTCGATCCGCACCGGGATGTCGGGGTCGGCGAGGGCGGTTGCAAACAGGTCGGCATCGCCCAGGCGCAGCGCGCGCAGCACGTCGAGGGCTGCGGCACGGACCACGGGGTCGGCTTCCGCGAGAGCCGCGGCCAGGGCGTCGCGCAGGGCCGGCTCGGGCGGCAGCGTCTCGACCAGCTCGCGCAGGGAGGCCGCCGCGGCCGACCGCACCTCGGCGTCGGGGTCGGCGAGCGCGCCGGCCAGCGCCTGTCCGGTGCCGGGCGGCGCGGTCTCGGTGAGGACCGAGACGGCTGTCCGCCGCACAGCGGGGTCGAGATCGGTCAAGTACGGCTCGACGAGGGCGAGTTCGGGCTCCTCCTCGGCGAGCGCCAGCAGGGCGAGCAGCCGGGGTGAGGCGGCCTCACGAGGCCCGGAAGCCGCGCCGGGCGCGGACGGGGCGTCGGCCCTCGGCCCGCCGGCCACCGGCGCCACCTCCCGCGCGCCCGCCGTGGCCACCTGCTCCGGGTGGACCTCGCCGAGGTGCCGGGGAGGCCCGCCGACCGGGATGAACTCCTCCACCGGAACCAGGTACGGAGCCACGGGACGGGCCGTGAACTCCATCGCCCCGGAGGGGGACTTGCGCAGATCGAGGTGGTGGAACCAGGACGCGTCGTCGCGCCGCGGATGGTCGAGGCGGTCGTGGTAGAGACCCCAGCGGGACTCCGTGCGGGCCAGGGAGGCGCGCGCGGCCATCTCCGCGCAGTCGCGGATGAAGCTGACCTCGGCGCAGCGCATCAGCTCGTGCGGGGTACGGGCCCCCATGGCCGCGATGTCGCCGCGCATCCGCTCGAAGGCCTCCAGGGCCAACGACAGTCGCGCGCCGGACTTCGGCGGGGCCACGTAGTCGTTCACGAAGCGGCGCAGCTTGTACTCGACCTGGGGCTGCGGCGGGCCCTCCGGGTTGCGCAGCGGGCGGTAGATCAGCTCGTGCGCCTCGCGCAGCTGGTCCTGCGGCAACTCGCCTTCGTAGGCCTGGTACTGGGACGCGTCCGCCCCGGCCAGGTCGCCGAAGACGAACGCGCCGATCATGTAGTTGTGCGGCACGCAGGCCAGGTCGCCGGCGGCGTACAGGCGGGGGACGGTCGTACGGGCGTGGTCGTCGACCCGTACGCCCGAGGCCGAGTGACCGCCGCACAGGCCGATTTCCGAGATGTGCATCTCGACGTCGTGGGTGCGGTAGTCATGGCCGCGGCCGGAATGGAAGGTGCCTCGTGTCGGGCGCTCGGTCGAGTGGAGGATCGACTCCAGCGCCGAGATCGACTCCTCCGGGAGGTGGCTCAGCTTCAGGTACACCGGGCCCCGGTCGCTGGCGACTTCCTCCGCGAACTCCGCCATCATCTGGCCCGACCAGTAGTCGGAGTCGACGAAGCGTTCACCGTGCCGGTTGACCTGGTAGCCGCCGAAGGGGTTGGCGACGTAGGCGCAGGCGGGACCGTTGTAGTCCTTGATCAGCGGGTTGATCTGGAAGCACTCGATGCCGGTGAGCTCGGCGCCCGCGTGATACGCCATCGCATAGCCGTCGCCCGCGTTGGTGGGGTTCTCGTAGGTGCCGTAGAGGTAGCCGGAGGCGGGCAGGCCGAGGCGGCCGCAGGCGCCGGTCGCCAGGATCACCGCGCCCGCGCGCACCACCACGAACGCGCCCGTGCGTGTGTTGAAACCGACCGTCCCCACGGCCCGCCCCTCGGCGGTGAGCACGCGCACCGGCATCACCCGGTTCTCGATCCGGATCCTCTCCCGCATCTCGCGCCGCCGCAGCTGCCGGTACAGGACCTTCTTGACGTCCTTGCCCTCCGGCATCGGCAGCACGTAGGAACCCGAGCGGTGCACCTGGCGGACCGCGTACTCGCCGTGCTCGTCCTTCTCGAACTTCACGCCGTACGACTCCAGCCGCTGCACCATCGCGAAGCCGCGGGTGGCGGTCTGGCGGACGGTGGTCTGGTCGACGATGCCGTCGTTGGCGCGGGTGATCTCGGCGACGTAGTCGTCGGGTTCGGCGCGGCCGGGGACGACCGCGTTGTTGACGCCGTCCATGCCCATCGCGAGGGCGCCGGAGTGACGGACATGTGCCTTCTCCAGGAGGAGGACGTTCGCGCCGTGCTCGGCGGCGGTCAGGGCCGCCATGGTGCCGGCGGTGCCGCCGCCGATGACGAGGACGTCGCAGGTCAGCTCCTCGGCGTCGGCGAGGTCGGGGATCCGGAGGGGCTCCGGGGAGGGGGTGGCGCGGGTGTTCACCGGGGTGCCTTTCACGTGCCGAGCGAGGTGAGGACGTCGCGGCGCAGGTCCATGCGGGCCGGGTCGCCGAGGGCCGTACGGTCGCGCGGGCGCGGTACGTCCCGTACGGCGAGGAGGCGGCCCGCGCCGAGCAGGGCCACGCGGTCGCCGAGGAACAGGGCCTCGTCCACGTCGTGGGTGACGAAGACAACGGTCGCGCCCGTGCCGTGCAGCACCTCCACCAGCAGGTCCTGCATGCCGGCCCGGGTCTGGGCGTCGAGGGCGCCGAACGGCTCGTCCATGAGGACGGCGCGCGGCGCTCCCGCGAGGGCCCGGGCCAGCTGGGCGCGCTGGCGCTGTCCGCCGGAGGCGCGGTACGGCAGGTGCCGGGAGTGTTCGGCGAGGCCGACGCGAGTCAGCCAGGACTCGGCCTGGGTACGGCGTTCGGCGCGGGGCACTCCCTTGATGGCGAGCGGCAGTTCGACGTTCGCGCGCAGGGTGCGCCAGGGCAGGAGGGCGTCCTCCTGGAAGATCAGGGCACGGTCGGCGGCGGGGCCCCTCAACGGACTCCCGTCCTGGCTGACCTCCCCGGCGAGAGGAGACAACAGCCCGGCCAGCGTGCGCAGCAGGGTCGACTTGCCGCACCCGGAAGGGCCGACGACGGTGAGGATCTCGCCGGGGGCCACCTCGAGGTCCACGCCGTCGAGCACGGCCGCGCCCGGCCGTCCGAGGGCGGCTCCGCGCACTGCCAGTGCCGCGCCGGTGCGGGCGGGCGAACGAAGGTCAGACGAGCTGGTCATGAGGTACCTCCTCCTTGCTCGTTCGGCTCACCGGTACGGCCGCCGCGGCACTTCCCACCTGACGCGGAGCCCGCCCGGCGGGGACGTACGACGTACGGGGCAGCCAGCGCGTCAGACGCCGGCCCAGGAGTTCCACCGCCGTGGAGGTGAGCCAGCCGAGGACGCCGATCGTGACCATGCCGACGAAGACACCGGGGTAGTCGACGATCGTGTAGTCCTGCCAGGTGCGGTAGCCGACGCCGTACTGGCCGGAGATCATCTCGGCGGAGATCACGCAGATCCACGAGACGCCGATGCCGACCGACAGGCCGCCGAAGATGCCGGGCAGCGCCCCCGGCAGGACGACCGAGCCGAGGATCCGCCACCGGCCGCCGCCCATCGTGAGCACGGCCTCCTCCCACACCGGGGTCAGTGCACGGACGGCGTGCCGGGTGGAGACCAGGACCGGGAAGAAGGCGGCGGTGAAGGTGATGAAGACGATGCCCTGTTCGTTGGAGGGGAACAGCAGGATCGCGACGGGCACCAGGGCGATCGCCGGGATCGGGCGGACCACCTCCAGCAGCGGGCCCAGCAGGTCCTCGGCCAGCCGCGAGCGCGCCACGAGCACACCCCCTGCCACGCCGAGCACCGCGGCCAGCAGGAAGCCGGTGATGATGCGGGTCAGGCTGTCGGTGAGGTCCGTCCAGTAGTCGGCCCCGGCGAGGCGGTCGGCGAAGGCGTGGGCCACGTCGGTGACCGTGGGGAACTGCGAGAACCGCAGCCACAGGTCGACGTCCAGGCTGGTCAGGAGCTGCCACAGGCCGAGGGCGGCGGCGAGGGCGGCCACCCGCAGTGCGTACCGGGCGGCTCGTGGTGCGGGCCGGCTCACGAGGCCCGCTCCAGGGCGTCGGCGTACGTGATGACCCGCGCCCCGTCGTGTCCGTCGGCGTACGCCTGCGCGGTCGCGGGGGCGACGAACGGCAGCAGCTTCTCGCCGTCCGCGACCCACACCGCCTTGTCGGCGAACCAGAGGGTGCCGGTGGTGGCGTCGGGGACGTAGGCGGCGCGGATGCCGTCGGAGTGGGCGGCCACGTAACCGAGCAGCTCCGCCGGGGACTTGAAGGCCCTGGTCTCCTGGGCGCCCTTCGGCCACACCTCGCTCGCGGCGGCGGGCGGCGTGGCCGCGAGCTGCTTCCCGTACGACGCCCCGAGCGCCTTCTTCACGTACTGGTCGTCGACGAACGAGTCCACGTCCACGTCACCGGTCAGCTTCGCCGCCTTCAGGACCGACACGTCCTGCTTCAGCGCGGAGACGAGCTGCGGCTTGACGGCCGGGTCGAAGGTGGAGATGCCGTGGGCGCCGTTGTAGAGGTAGACGACCTCGGCGGGCAGGCCGGTGGCCTCGGCGACCTTCTCGGCGGCGGCCACGGGGTGGGTGTTGAGGTAGTCGGTGGCCTGTGCCTGGGCCTTGAGGAAGGCCTCCAGGACGGCCGGCCGGTCCTCGGCGAAGTCCTCGCGGGCGGTGACCCCGTGGAAGGTGGGCAGGTTCAGCTGGGCGCCGTCGTACAGGGCCTTCGCCTTGCCCTGGTAGGTGAGCAGGCCGGGCCAGGCGACGAACTGCGAGAGGGCGTCCGCGCTGCCCGCCGTCAGGGCCGAGGCACCCACGGCGGGCTGCTGGTTGAGCTTCTCGATGCCGTCGTTCGGATCGATGCCGGCGCGTTGCAGGGCCCGTACGAGGGTGCCGTCGGCGGCGGATCCCACGCTCGTGGAGACCTTCTTGCCCTTCAGGTCCTTCAGCGAGGCGAGCTTGGAGCCCGGGGCGGTGACGATGGTGTTGAGGCCGCCGCGGAGGTTGTAGCCGGTGACGGAGACCAAGTGGGTGGGGCGGCCGAGCTGCTTGCCGCGGGCGGCGTTGATGAGCAGCGGGAAGTCGCCCATCGACCCGATGTCGATCTTCCCGGCGGTCATCTGGGCGGTGATGGGGGCGCCGGTGGCGTAGTCCTGCCAGTCGACCTTGTAGGTGCGGCCGTCGCCGAGGGAGTTCAACTGCTTCTCGAAGTAGCCGAGGGAGCGGAGCAGGGTGCCGGCCGTGACCGTGTTGATGGTCTTGGACTGATAGCCGACGGTGACCGTGACGGTGGACCCGTCACCGCCGGCCGCGGCGTTGCCGCCGCAGGCGGTGAGCGGTGCGAGGAGCAGGGCGGCGGCTGCGGCAAGTGCGGTGCGTGTCATGGGAGTTCTGGGCATGGGAGTCGGCCTTTCACCGGAGCAGGTAGGGCATGTTGACCGTGACGGCTCCGGTGGGACAGCGGGCCGCGCACGGGCCGCAGTACCAGCACTCGTCGACGTGCATGTACGCCTTGCCGCTGCTGTCGTCGATCGCGAGGGAGTCCAGCGGGCACATGTCCACGCAGAGCGTGCAGCCGTCGATGCACTTCGACTCGTCGATGGTCACGGGCACGTCGGCCCGCTGGGGCGCCAAGGGCATGGCTGTCTCCGGGAAGGTCGAGCTCTTGGGAGAGGGGAGGTCAGAGGAGGTGTGGGGGAGGGGGTGTCAGAGGGAGCGGTGCAGCAGGCCGCTCATCGTGATGCGGTCGCCGCGGAAGCGGATGAACTCCAGGTCGACGGGGCGGCCGTCGGCGAGGTGGGTGAGGCGTTCCAGCATCAGTACGGCGGCGCCTTGCGGGGCACCCAGTACGGCGGCGGAGTGGGCGTCGGCGTTCACCGCCTCGAGGCTGATCTCGGCGTGGCCGAGCGGGCTGCCGGTGAGCGTCTCCAGCAGCCGGAAGATGTCGGTGTTCTCCAGGTCCTCACCGAGCAGGGCGGTGCCGATGTCGAGGGGGATGTAGGTGAGGTCGAGAGAGAGGGGCAGGCCGCCCAGCCGGCGCAGGCGTTCGATGTAGAGGACGTCGGCACCGGGCGGGAGGCGGAGGCGGTCGGCCACCGGGGCCGGGGCGGGGACGGGGACCGTCGTGCGGACCTCGTTGGTGACGTGGCCGTGTTCGCGCAGGGTTTCCGCGAGGCCCATCAGTCGGTCGAGTCCATGGGGGTACTTCCGGGCCACGACGACCGTGCCGACGCCGGGGAGCCGTTCCACGAGGCCTTCGGCGCGCAGCAGGTCGAGGGCCTGGCGGACGGTGTTGCGGGAGGCGCGGTAGTCGGTGGCCAGGGCGGACTCGTGGGGGAGGGCGCCGGCCGGAAAGCCGCCGGTGAGGATCTGGTGGCGGAGCAGGTCGGCAAGCTGACGTGCCCGGTCCGCGCGCAGCCGACGCCGCGCACGGTGGGCGGCGACGGTGGTCGCGCCCTGGCCGGCGTGGTCGCGGATGCGGTCGGTCGGGGACATGGCCGGAACCATACTCATCCGGTAGGGATAGTGGTGTTGCGGAAGTGTTGCGCCACCTGACGCCTCGACGGATGCGTCGCTGACCTGGGCTTTCGCCGGACGGGAAGGAAGATCTGCCAGCGTGGGCCGGTGAGCGACGGGGCCACCGGTCGTGACGGCGTCATGCCTGCCGGTGTCACGCCCGTGGGTGTGTGACGGCCGTCGCGCATCACCGACTCGTTCAAAACGGGGGAGCGGCGCTGGACGGCGTGGAGTGGGCGCTGCGGATCGGATGGAGGGAGGCTGGAGGGAGAGACGATCCGTGGGGGTCCCGGCGGAAGGGAGGAACCCATGAAGGTCGGAGTGCTGACCGGCGGCGGCGACTGCCCCGGCCTCAACGCCGTGATCCGCAGCGTCGTCCGCAAGGGCGTGCAGGAGTACGACTTCGAGTTCGTCGGCCTGCGGGACGGCTGGCGCGGCGCCCTGGAGGGCAAGGTCGTACCGCTGGAGATCAGCAATGTGCGGGGGATCCTCCCCCGCGGCGGAACCATCCTCGGCTCCTCCCGGACCAACCCGCTCAAGCACGAGGACGGGGTGCGGCGCATTCAGGACAACCTCGCCGCGTACGGCGTGGACGCGCTGGTCGTGATCGGCGGCGAGGACACGCTCGGTGTGGCCACCGAGCTGAGCCGTCAGGGGGTGAACCTCGTCGGCGTGCCGAAGACCATCGACAACGACGTGTCCGCCACCGACTGCACCTTCGGCTTCAACACGGCCGTCGGCATCGCGACCGAGGCCATCGACCGGCTCCACACCACCGCCGAGTCGCACATGCGCACCCTGGTGGTGGAGGTGATGGGGCGGCACTCGGGGTGGATCGCACTGCACGCCGGGGTCGCGGGTGGCGCCAACGTGATCCTCATCCCGGAGCGGCCGTTCGACATCGATCAGGTCTGCGCGCTGGTGATGAGCCGATTTCAGATCAACTACGCGCCGATCGTCGTGGCGGCCGAAGGGGCGGTTCCGAAGGAAGGGCGGATGTTCCTCAGGGACCGGACGCTGGACGAGTTCGGCCACGTACGGCTGTCCGGCATCGGCGAGTGGCTGTCCCAGGAGATCTCGCGGCGCACGGGCAAGGACGCCCGTACGACGGTCCTCGGCCACGTCCAGCGGGGCGGTACGCCCAGCGCCTTCGACCGGTGGCTGGCCACGCGCTTCGGGCTGCACGCCGTCGACGCGGTCAAGGACGGCGACTACGGCAAGATGGTGGCCCTGCACGCCACCGACATCGTGCGCGTTCCCCTCGCCGAGGCCACGGCGCAGACCAAGAAGGTCGATCCGTCGCTGTACGACGAGTTCGAGGTGTTCTTCGGCTGAACTCCGAGCGAAGTGGTTGCTGTTCGTCTCCTCCCGGCCGACTGCTGTTCGTCCCCTTCCCGGCCGACCGGTCACGGGATGTTCGGCTCATCGGGTCGATCGTCGGCCTGGTGAGCGGTCCGCCGGTTCTTGACCAGCTGCTGTCGCACGGCTTCCGCTTCCGCGTATGCGAGGGCAAGGTCGGCCGGCTGGTCGACCTGCCGCTCGGCGTCGGCGATGACGGTGCGGGCCTGCTCTTCGATCGCCGCGCACCGCTCGGCATCGTCGGCGACCACAGCGGCGCAATGGTGCAACAGCCGGAGCAGGGCATGGGCGACGGTCGGTTCACGGGCCCCGTAGCGTCGGACGAGCCCGCACATCACGGCGAGGTACTCCGGGAACCGCCGCCCGGGAATGATCACGACGGCCCCGCCGTCGTCGCGGACGACGTGGTTGCCCAGGGGCCGTTGCGCGAGCGTGCAAAAGATCACGGACAGGTGGTCGATGGCCTGGACCGCCGTGTAGGGATCGTTGATCGCCGGAGACAGCGCCTTGCAGGCCACGTCCACCAGTTGCCGGATGCCGAGCGCGGCGTCCTGTTCGAGGGTGCGCTCGAATCCGATACGCACTCCGGCGTCCAGCACCCGCACGAACTGCCCGGGATCAGGAGCCGACTCGCGCGGTGAGTCGTACCAGATCCACGCCAGCGTCGTTCCGGCGACGACGTGTTCGCCGACCCGGGGCCGCAGCCGCAGACAGACCTTCTGCCCGGCCGCCGCCGACAGCAGCAGCCGGGGACGCACCACCTGTACATATCCGGAGTGCCGGGCGGTGATGGGCAGGGCCCACTCCGGCACTCCACCGACTTCCTCGCCGCCGGTGAACACCCTGTCGCGGATCACCCGCACCGTGTTGCGCTCCACCACGGTCATGATCGCGTCGACCTGGATGGAGTGCACGAGATGGTCGGCGAAGAACACCAGCAGACCGAGGCTGACGAAGAGCAGGACGATCGCACCGCTCACCGCGAACCGCGGAAAGCTCTCCGAGCGGCTCCCTTCCGAGACGCCGACCGTGTAGAGGCCGGCCGCGCTGTAGGCGAAGGTCGCCACGAAGACGCTGAGCACGATCTGGTTGGGCCGATCCCGCAGGAAGTTGCGCAGCAGCCGCGGCGAGAACTGGGTGGACGACAACTGCAGCGCGACCACGGTCAGGCCCAGCAGCACCGCGATGACCGTCACCATCGTCCCGGCGATCCCGATCAGCAACGTCCGGGCATCGTCGGCGGTCCCCTGGAACGCCAGCGGCGACCCGGAGCCCGTCTCGACGAGGGACAGCAGTGTTCCGGCGACCAGTGCGCCCAGCACGGACAGCGTGGGAAGCACCCACAGCGACCCGCGAACGTACTCCGCCAGCGCATCACGTCGGATCATGTCCAACCCCAGCACGTCGCTGCCTTCCGGCATCCGCCGCCACGTGGCACGTCTCCACGAACCACGCGGCCGACTCCGGCCACGGCCCGGCACGGCCCAGTATCCGATGAGTTTTCTCGGCCGTCCAAGCGATGCACTGCCTGCCTCGAACGGGCGAAGGCCAGGCCGTCGGCGGTTTCGGGCATGCCGTCGCGCTCGGTCGTGGGCCCTGCCGAGCCCGGGATACGGGCTGCTGCCGATCGACAACGGCCAGTGTCCGAGCGGCAAGGCATGAGCAGGCCTGAGCAGGCGTGGTCGCCCCACCGGCCGGGTCGGGTGCAGCGCGGCATGCCGAGAACGTGCGCCCTCCTGCGGCCGACGATCACGGCTGACCGGCCTCGCCTGTCGGGCACCGGCCGCCCCACCTTCCGTGGCCACCCGGAGGATGCGCGGAGGTGAAGTTCCGCATACCGGACCGCCCACCGGTCCGCCGACGAGGTCGGCTACTGTGCAGGGCCAAGTGGCATGAAGGGGGGCAGAGCAGGCGGAGGGCAAGGCTGTGTCGGACGAGGGACGGCTCGTCGCCGGGCGCTACCGGCTGGTCGAGCGCATCGGCCGCGGCGGCATGGGCACGGTATGGCGGGCCGAGGACGAGCTGCTCGCCCGCCAGGTCGCCCTGAAGCAGCTCCACACCCAGCCACACCTGTCCGACGCCGAGGTCGCCACGCTCTACGAGCGGACCCGCCGCGAGGCGCGCAGCGCCGCCCGGGTCGCCCACCCCAATGTGGTCGTGGTGCACGACGTCGTCGAGGACGACGGCCGCCCCTGCATCGTCATGGAGTACGTCCCCGCGCTCACCCTCGGCGACGTCCTCCAGGGCGGCCGGACCCTGCCACCCGAGGAGGCCGCCCGCATCGGCCTCGGCATGATCGCCGCCGTCCGCGCCGCGCACGCGGCCGGGGTCCTGCACCGCGACATCAAACCCAGCAACGTCCTGCTGGCCGACGGGGGCCGGGTCGTGCTGACCGACTTCGGCATCGCCCGGACCGCCGGCACCTCGACGCTCACCCAGACCGGGGAGATGGTCGGCTCCATCGACTACATGGCCCCGGAGCGCGTCCGCGGCCGGCAGCCCGGCCCCTCCTCCGACCTGTGGTCGCTGGGCGCGACGCTGTACCAGGCGGTCGAGGGACACCCGCCGTACCGCCGCGACACCGCCATGGAGACGGCGTACGCCATCGCGGTCGAGCCGCTGAAGGAGATGCGGCAGGCCGGTCCGCTGGAACCGCTCATCGAGACCCTGCTGTCGAAGAACCCCGAGGACCGGCCCACGGCCGAACAGACGGAACGGGCTCTGCGGGCGACCTGGTCCGGCGGCTCGACGACGGTGTCATCAGCCGCCCCCGCCCCCACCGTGCCCGACGGCACACCGGACGCGGCACCGACGTCCCCGACGCCGCAGGCCCCGCCGGTGCCCTCGGACAAGGGCGGAGGGGACCGCCCCGGGAACCGGAAGCGGAACCGGCAGCAGAGGCGGCGCGTCCTGCTGTCGACGGTGACCGTCCTGGCCGCGTCCGCTGCCGCGGTGATCCTCTACGCCTCCTCGTACGACGGCGGGACATCGGGCAGCGCTCGCAGGACCGGCGCCACCGGCACCGCGCCGGCCGCACCCTCGCCCGTCCCCGACGGCTACCACGTGGTCCGAGACCGGCAACTCGGCGTCTCCTTCCCCGTACCCGACGGCTGGAAGCCGAAGAAGGGGCCGAGCGACGAGGTCACCTACACCGACCCGACCGGGCTGGCCGGCATCACGATCGGCATGGTGGATCCTGCGGGCTCGCACCCCATCGAGCACTTCAAGGACATCGAGGCGAACACCAAAGCCAACTACCCCACGTACCGCAGGCTCCGCCTGCAGAAGACCACGTTCAAGGGAAAGCCGGCCGCGGTCTGGGAGTTCACCTTCCACGGCCGCGCCCGCACCTTCCGCGCCATCGACCTCGGATACGGCACGGCGGGCGGCCGCGAGTACGACATCTACCTGTCGGCTCCCGAATCCCGGTGGGACACCTACCGTCCCGTCTTCGACGTCGTGCGGGACGGGTTCACGGACTGACCGAGCGGCGGACTTGCTCCGCGCCCGCCGGCGCCGGCCTGACGGTCGTCCAGGCCGGCGGACGGGGCGACGTCACGCAGGGGCGCCGAGCGGCGGGTGCTCGAGCACGCGGGGCTTGTACTCGACCAGCTGGATGCGGCCGTCGAAGGTGCGGTACTCGATCATCTCGAGGGCAACGTCCGGATAGCCGTCGTAGATGCGTTCTTCGCCCGTGGCCCCGGTGATCACCGGGAACATCACGACCCGGAAGCGGTCGACGAGTCCGGCTCGTAGCAGGGACCGGCACAGGCTGAGGCTGCCGATCGTGCTGAGGAGCCCCGAGCCACTCGACTTCATGGCGCGGACCGCCTCGACGGCGTCGTCGCGGACGAGCGTGGAGTTGGCCCACGTCAGTGGCTCTTCGAGTGAGGAGGAGAACACCACCTTGGACGCTTGCGTGAGCTCGTCGACGGACGCCTCTTCCTCGGGCCTGAACTCGTCTTGGCCCTTCGGGACCTCGCCTGCGGCGAAGCCCGACATCAGGCGGTAGGTGTTCGCTCCCATCAGGTAGGTGGCCTCGGGCTGCTCGCCGAGCCATGCGAGGTACTCCGGGCCCTCGAGGCCCCAGAACCCGGGCCATCCCTCTCCCGATGCGTAGCCGTCGAGGGAGGTGATGAAGTCGACGAGAAGCTCCGACATGGCGGTGTCCTTTCCTAGGGTGTCACGAGCTTGGACCGGCCCCGAGCCACAAACTCATCGGCCGCGCTGTGGAGTAACGAGAAAACCCATGACGCTGCAGCCGATCAGGCCGGCGGACGGAACTGCTTCGGAGGGCCCGGAGGCCTACGTGATTGCAGCCTCACCCGCGAATGGCCCCACAACCAGACCCTGAACGCACCCTGGCCGGTGAGCGCCGAAAGTCACGGCCATGCGTCTGGCCGACATCCGGCGACAGCGGCAGATCCTGGCTGCTGCATGGCCCCCTGACCGGCCACGGCAATCCCCACCTGTCAGTTACGGCATCACGCCAACCAGATCAGTGGAAGGTGCTGGGGGTGTTTCGGACGGGCACGGGCCCGGTGCTGGTCCCATGCCCGTTCAGGCGCGGGGAGCGTGCTGGGGCCGCGTAGGCGAGGTGCACCAGGCGGGACTGTTCCTGACGCATGTGCATGAGCGACTCGAGGATGTACCCCACGAGCAGGACGAGCGCCGCGATCGTCATGATCGCGGCGGCGAGGATCGCTGTGGGGATGCGCGGCACGGTGCCCGTGCGGACGAACTCGGCGATGACAGGGACGCCGAGGATGACCGAAACGAGGGCCAGCAGACCTGCGACCACCGTGTGGACGAGCGAGGGTCGCTCGCGCCGCGCAAGATCGAGGATGACTCGAAGGATGTGCCAGCCGTCCCTGTACGTGCGCAGTTTGCTCTCGCTTCCGGCAGGCCGGACCCGGTAGTCCACCACCATTTCCGCCGTGGGGAGCCGGAGGTGGAGGGCGTGGATGGTCATCTCCGTCTCGGTCTCGAACTGGCGGGCCAGCGCGGGGAAGGACTTGATGAAACGTCGCGAGAACACGCGGTAGCCGCTCAGCATGTCGGTCACGTCATTGCCGAACAGGGACCGCACCGTACCCGTGAGCAGCTTGTTGCCGATCGCGTGCCCCGCGCGGTACGCGGCACTGACCGTCTCGCGGCGGGCGCCGACCACCTGGTCGTACGGCCCCTCGAAGAGCAGGTCCACCATGTCGCGTGCCCGGGACGCGTCGTAGGTGTCGTCACCGTCGATGATGAGCAGGGCGTCGGAGTCGACATCGGCGAAGGCACGCCGAATGACGTTGCCCTTGCCCTTGCGCGGCTCCTGCCGGACGATCGCGCCCGCCTCGCGGGCGACTTCCACCGTGCGGTCGGTCGAGGCGTTGTCGTACACATAGATGTCGGCCTCGGGAAGTGCCGCTCTCAGGTCGCGCACCACCTTGCCGACGGCCGCCTCCTCGTTGTGACACGGCACGACACACGCGATCGTCGGTTCCACGGCCGCTCCTTGTCCGAACCGGTGCCGAACACCGCTGGATACAGCTGGATACGCGCTCAGTACAGGCTGAAGACAATAGGAAATGATGCGATATGGGCGCGTCCGGGCGGTGAGGACGCGCCGCGTCGTTACTCTCACCGTGTGTCGGTCCTCGCATCTGTGACGCTGCGTGTGCGTGACGTCGTCAGGGGCGTCTGGCGCGAGGCCGCCAAGTTCGGGGTCGTCGGGGCGCTGGCCTTCGTCGTCGACAACGGCGGCTACAACCTGCTGGTCTTCGGCCTGCCCGGCGGTGCGGAGGGCGGGGTGATGCGGGCGACCCCCGTCCAGGCGTCCGTCATCGCGACCGGCACCGCGGCACTCTTCAGCTGGGTCGGGAACCGCTACTGGGCCTACCGCCATCAGCGCCGAGAGAAGGTGACCGAGGAACTGACCCTGTTCCTCTTGGCCAACCTTGTCGGCGTCGCCATCACAGCGGGTACGGTCTTCGCCTCACGGCATCTGCTCGGGCTGGACTCGGCGCTCAGCGACAACGCCGCCCGCGTCGTCGGCTGGGTCCTCGCCACCGTGTTCCGCTTCTTCGCCTACCGGCGCTACGTCTTCACAGCACCCTGACCACGCCATGATCCGTATGTCCGGTCGACATTGTTAGCATCCGCCATATGCGACAAAAAGTGGGGATTCAGGGCGAAAAGCTCTGGGTCTGGGGAATGGCCGCCATCGCCGTGGTCTGTTGCCTGGCCACGACCGTCGTCTTCGCCCCCGGGTACATGAGTCCCGACAGCATCGACCAGCTCCGGCAGGCCATGGGCAGGACGCCCCTGACCGACTGGCACCCGCCCGTGCTGAGTCTGGTGTGGCGTGCGCTCATCGCCGTCACCGGCACGCCCGCGTCCATGGCCGCCCTGCAATCCGTCCTCTTCTGGGGTGCGCTGTGGGTGGTGGCCTGGTGCGTCTGGGAACTGACCGCGAGCCGTGTTGGTTCGCTCGCCGTCCTCGGCCTCGGGCTGACTCCCCCCGTCCTGACGTTCGTCGGCGTGGTGTGGAAGGACGTCCACGCGGCGGTCGCGCTGCTCGCCGCCTGCGCGGTGGCGTTCGTCGGGCTACGGCTGCGGGACGACCGGCCTCCCGCCGCGGTGCGCTGGGGTCTGCTCTGGCTGGGCGTGCTCTTCCTCGCCTACGCCATGCTCGTGCGCAAGAACGCCTTCTTCGCCGCGATCCCGGTGTTCGTCCTGCTCGTCCTCGCGCTGTGGCGCGCCCCCGGACGCCGTACCTGGGTCATGTGCACGGCGGCACTCGTGGCAGGTCTCGTCGTGCCCGCCGCCGCGATCTCCTTGATCGCACGACCCGTACAGACGAATCAAGGCGCGCAGATCATGCTCGACGACCTGGTCCACGTCCTGACCGTGGAGGAACTGCGGTCGGCGGACGTATCGCCGGACCTTCGGGACCGCCTCGTGGCCGCCGCGGAGAAGTGCGACCGCGTGGGCGCCCTGTCGGACGCCTACTGGGCCTGCTATGAGCGCCCGGCGGAAGGACTGACCAGGGACGCGGGCCCGATCACGTCCCTGTGGCTGCGCGAGATGAGCGGGCACGTTCCCGGCTATCTCCAGTACCGGCTGCGGCTGTTCACGGCCCTGCTCTTCGAGACCGGCTACCCGTACCAGTCAGGGGTCGACAACAATGACCTGGGAGTGGAGGTGGCCCACCCCAGGCTGGAAGACACGTTCGAGGCATACGTCAGCAGCGCGGTCACAGACATGCGGCCGCTCTTCCGGGGATGGTTCTGGCTCGCTGTCGCGCTCGTGCTCGCCCTCCGTCCGGGCAAGGGGACGTTCTCCCTGCCGATCCGGGCCCTGGGCGTCAGCTCGGCGACGTATGTGCTCGGCTACCTGCCCATCATGCCGGCGACGAGCTTCCGCTACATCTACTGGTCGGCCCTCGCCTGCACGCTCGGTCTTCTTCTGCTCTGGCTGGACCGGGACAGAACAGTCTTGCCTATTACGGTGTCTGATGTGGTGCAGCGGTCGAGCCGTTGGTGAGAGCAGTTACCGCAGTTCTGCAGAAGCCGCAATCGGACATTCGGATACGGCGTCCGAATGTCCGGGACAAGCGCAACCCGACTGCGCCTTAAGTGTTGCGGGTCATGACGTTGTTGACGTGGGGTCGGTCAGCGGCTTCTGGGGGTAGGCCCGGAGCACGAGGGATGTGGTGACAGGGCCATAGCGGGCAAGTGCGTCGACGACTTCTTCGAGTCGTCCTGCCTGGGGGCAGTAGACGTCGAAGATGAGGCAGTCTTCCCCAGTGACTCTGAGGGTGGAGGCGATCTCGGAGGTCCGGGAGGCGAAATCCAGGGCGCGTGCGAGCTGGGCGTGCGTGGTGCGCAGCCGGATGACCGCGTGAATGTTCAGCCCGAGGGCTGCCGGGTCGACCACGGCTCGGTAGCCGGTGATGACGCCGTTCTTCTCCAGCCGTTGGATGCGCGCGCTGGCCGCGGGCTGCGAGAGTCCGACGCGGCGCCCTACCTCCGCGCCGGTCAGCCGGCCGTCGGTCTGGAGCAGGGTGAGGATGTCTTGGTCTATCCGGTCGAGTGATTCCATTGTCATCCGCACCATCTTCTTTGAGATCACTTGTGTCACTGCCGCTGCCCTGATGCATCCAACAGAATTTGCGCCAGGCGCTCCCGTGATAGGAGGGAGCGACGAGTGAAACGGTGGTGGGCAGTGGTCGCGTACGTCATCATCCCGGGTATCGACGGCTCGGACGGGCAGCACTGGCAGACCTTGTGGGAGCGGCAGTGGGGCACCTCAGCGGTGAGGATCTCCCCTGGCTCGTGGTCCGTCCCCGATCTGGATGACTGGGTCGCCGCTGTCCAGGAGGCGTACGACGACGCTTCCCAGCAGGACAGCCACGTTGCGTTGGTGGCCCACAGCCTGGGCTGCTGGGCTGCGTCCGCCTGGCTGGACAAGAACCCCTCGAGCCCGACAGGCGGCGCATTCCTGGTCGCACCGCCCGACCCGCAAGGGCCGGCGTTCCCACGCCAGGCGGCCGCGACATTCATCGAGGTGTCGGCACAACCGTTGCCATGCCCGGCCCTGGTGGTGGGCAGCACCAATGACCCGTATTGCACCCCCGAAGCAGCCGCCGGGCTCGCGGCGCGGTGGGAGGCGCGATGGCACCTGGCGGGCGCGTGCGGACACATCAACTCCGCCAGCGGCCTGGGCTCGTGGCAGCAGGGCCGTGAACTCCTGGACTCGCTGACCCAGCAGTGATCAACCACCGCATGGGGCGTATAGCCACCAGGTACCGCCCTGAGGTTTCCCTTCGACAAGGAAGTCTGCCCGTCGATGCACAAGAACGCGCCGCTGGCCGTCGAAGGTCGCCGTCGGCTCGTCGAACGGTGCCGGACGCGGCCCATCGCACATGTGGCAGCCGAGATGGGCATCTCTCGAGCGTGCGCGTCCAAGTGGGTCAACCGCTACCGACGCCACGGTGACCTCGGCCTACTCGATCGTTCTTCGACACCGCATCATCAGCCGACGACCACGGCTGCCGAAACATCTCGATCAGTCGCAGGACCGTGAGCAGGCACCTCGCTGCGGTCGGCCTGAAGTGACGGCGATTCCTCGACCCCACCGGCGAGGTCAACCGCACTCCTGAGTGGATCCGAGCCCGCCGCCTGGGGCAGACGGTTCACGTCGACGTGAAGAAGGTCGGCCGCATCCCCGACGGCGGCGGCTGGCGGGTACACGGGCGCGGCAGCGAGCAGGCCAAGGCCGTCAACCGTCGCAAGGAGCGCACTGGCGGCCGCTCGAACAGTGCTGCGGCCGACCATCGCTCACCGCAAAGAAGGCGGCACAGTCGCCGACGTCACTTCCGCCTATCAGGAACTGTCGATCCTCGCCCTCACAAGCGAGCGCGAGGGGCGCCCCATGGCGCTGGCAGAGGCGGCGAGTTTCGGCGTGCCGTGTGTCAGCTTCGACCTGTCCCCGGGAGTGCGCGAGCTGGTCGACGACGGGCGTACGGGTATGTTGGTGCGGCGCGGTGACACGGCCGGCTTTGCACGCGCGCTGCGCCGGTTGGCGCAAGACCCGGCGCTGAACAAGCGATACGGCGAGGCCGCTCAACGTCACGTCACCGGGCTCGAGTTGCCGACCGTACTGGACCGCTGGGAGACATTGTTCGACGAGATCGAACGCTGAGCAGGAGTCACCGAGCATCCGACTTCACCTGTGACGCTGCCGCGTTCGAGCCCCAGGTCCCTGGAAACAGCGCGAACCCGGGCAACGTTTCCGATCCCGGCGCGCTTGCGACGTACGAAACGCTACTGGCGTACGCCCATCCCTCTTGGCCAATCAGCTCGTCCGGGAGGACGGCGCCCAGTAAGACGTCACCGCTTCCGCCAGTGATACGCGTGACGAGCCCCTCCACGCAGTGGTCACGTTTCCTTCACGGTGTGACCCCTCTGCGGCTGCGTGGTCGGGGTTACCCGAAGACGAGACGCCGTCTTCGAGAGGAACTGCCGTGATCTTCGCCGCTCTCCTTCTACCTCCGGGGCTGATGTGTCTGATGATGGCGTTGGGGCGCTATGAGGAGTGGCTTCTCAGGCCACCGCCACAGCCCGCGCGCCATGCCCACCGAAAGCGCCACCTGACCCTCGTTCCGCCGGCGAACTCCCGGGCGGAGCAAGGCGACCGCGAGGCCGTACGGCGGGTCACCGACGCGGCGTGACTGGGGCCGTTGGGGCTTCGGGGCACGGTCGGACGTCCGACCTTCACTGCGGCGACGCTCCTTGAGCATGAACCTGCGCATGGGAACTGCGGCCGAGAGCCGGCGTGGGCAGTGGCCCCGACCCATCCGCCGTCTTCACACCCTCTGCGGGCCGGCTTCAGACGGCTTCAAGAGGCTGTCGCCGCACGGCGGTTACGGACAGAAGCGTGCTGTTGGTTTCTGGCGACAGCGGCGTCGAGGGCCTCGGCCACGATCCGCAGCTTCGTGTTCGTGTTCATCGACACCTCGCGAAGCAGGCCCCACGCATGGTCGGGGTGATGCCCGGAGCTGGAGCGTCGCGGGTGTGCTCTGCGGCGGCTCCTTCAGATGATCAGGGCGGATGAGGTACTGCGCGTCTACGACACTGCCACCGATACCGATGATGCAGCAGGGTCGTCGGTATCGGTGGCAGTGTCGTTGGGGGAGGGCCGGGACCGTCTCGCCGACCAAGTCGGCGAGTTTGCGGGCCGCCAGGGCGACAGCCCGGGTAGTCAGGCCTCGGGAACGGCATCCCCCTGTCCGCGGTCGCAGAGGACCCGCATCCACGAACCGCAACCTCCGTCGGCATCCGCGCGGATCGGTCCGGGGCGGACGCCGACGGGAGGGTCAGCCGGGCCAGGTGCCGGTCAGGCGGCGGGTGGCGGTGGCGCCTCCGCGGTCGACGGCGGCTTTGACGCCGGCGAAGATCGCACCCTGCAGGACGGCGGCCGACAGCGCCTCGCGCCAGGTGCGGTGCTCGTCGGTGGCGTCGGGGGCGTCCTCCTCGTGCCCGAGTTTTTTCCAGACCTGCTTGAACACCGCGCCGGACAGGACACCGCTGCGGGCGCCCATGGCCAGGCCGACCGGCTTGTAAGCGATCTTCGAGGCTTTCATCGGTGCCTCCTGGCACGTCGGATGAGCAGCAGCGCGATGAGCGCGCCGGCGGCGGCGAACAGTGGGGTGCGGTTGGCCCGCGCCGCTTCAATGCCCTGGCCGGCCTTCTCCCGTACCGGTTCCGGCGCCCTGTCCCGGGCCAGCTCTGCGACGTGCACGGCCTGGTGGCGGACCTGCTCGGTGGCCGCAGCGGCCTTGGTACGCACCGGCTCGGGGGTCCTGTCCTGTACCGCGTGGGCGGCGTGCGTGGCCTTGTCCTTCAGCTGGGTCCTGACCTGGGTGGTCTTCGCGGCGACCTGCTGCCTGACGGCCGCTGTCTTCTCCTGGGCGCGGGTCTTGACGTCGGTCTTCGCCGCGAGCGCCTCGACGGTCTCGCCGAGTTCCTCGCGGGTCGTCTCTACCTGTTCGCGCAGTTCTTCGGGGGAAGGCGCTGCTGCCTCATTGCCCTTGTGCGGCTTGTCCGGGGTCATCGCTGTGCTTTCTCCTTGATCTCGGCCACATCGGCCTTGACGCTGTCCATGGTCTTTTCGGGTGTCGGTGGGGTTGCCTTGCTGATCTGCTGCTTGCCGAGTGCCGCCATGAGTGCGGTGACAGCGGCCAGGACGCCGGTGACGATCAGCGCCGCCACCCATACATCCATGGCGAGCGACAGCGCGGCGATCACGGTGGCCACCAGTGCCTGCAGGGTGAGCACACCCACCAGGCCGGCGCCGCCGAACAGGCCACCACCCTTGCCGAACCGCTTGCCCTTCTCGGTCATCTCCGCCTGCGCCAAGCGCATCTCGTCGCGGACCAGCTGCGAGAGCTGCTGCGAGGCACGCTGGACCAGGTCGCCCACCGGTTCCTGCGCTCCGGCACCGGTGCGGTGGGAGCTGTCTGCTGTCATGGGTGCTCACCTGCCCTTCGTCAACATTTCCGGCAGGCCCCGCGGGCGGGCGTTCGTCCTCGCACGACCATGGCCTGCGCGTAGCTCTGATCGGCTGTCCGGGTACCCCCACTTCAGCGCATCACCGCCCGTCAGAGCACCCGTCGCCTCAGCAGATGCGGTGCGCCCCGGACCAGGGCGGCCGCAGCCAGCCCGATCACGCCGCCGGCGGCCACGTCGGAGGGGTAGTGGGCACCGCTGTGCACCCGCTCGGCGGCCACCATCACCGCCGACAGCCCACAAGCGGCACCGGCGGCGGGCCACGCCGACGCGACGGCCCCCGCGAAGGCGACGGCAGCGGCGGTGTGCCCGGAAGGGAAGGAGGAACTGTCCGGGCGCTCCTGGAGGTCCTCCGGCGGGACCCATTCCTGGGGTGGGCGGCGCCTCCGGTACAGCGGCTTGACGACCGCGTTGGACAGCACCTGGGCCGTGGCCATGGCCGCCACCCCAGCAGCGGCGGCCGCGCGGCCGCGCCACCCGCCGACGGCGGCCATCGCTGCGGCAGTCGCCCACCACAGCTTGGTGTGCTCGGCCGCCTCCTGCACCGCGGGCGCGACCCGCCGCACCCAGGGCGGCCCCCACCCGATCACCCGTCTGGCCAGCCGGTGATCCCCGTCGTGCAGATCCGCCATCGTTCCCATGACCAGCCGACTTCCCGTCCAGGGCGCTGTCACACCGGTGCCGTGATCACATCGGCATCGCCGCCGGCGGGACCTGAGGAGGGGCCTGTGCCCACCCGGCGGTACCTCACGATTCAAGACGGCGGCGATCCTCCTCGTCCCACTTCCGGGTGTCGCGCGGCTCGACGTACGGCTCCTCCTCGGCCGGCTGACCGCCCGCCACTGCGCGTTGCCGGGCCATCTCCGCATCGAACTCCAGGCCCAGCAGGATCGCCAGATTCGTGATCCACAGCCACACAAGGAAGATGATCACGCCGGCGAAGGTGCCGTAGGTCTTGTTGTAGGGGGCGAAGTTCGCCACGTACAGCGTGAAACCTGCCGAAGCGATCACCAGATCACCAGCGCCAGGAAACCGCCCGGAGTGATCCAGCGGAATCCGCGGACCCTGGCGTTGGGTGTCGCCCAGTACAGGATCGCGATCATTAGGTGACCAGGACCAGCAGCACGGGCCACTTCGCGATCGACCACACCGTGAGCGCGGTGTCGCCGACGCCCAGAGCGGAGCCGATCTGTTTGGCCAGGCCGCCCGTGAACACGACGATCACCGCGTTGACCACAGCCAGGACCATCAGGACCACCGTCACGCCGACGCGGACGGGCAGTACCTTCCACACCGGGCGGCCCTCGGGTACGTCGTAGACCGCGTTGGCGCTGCGGATGAACGCGGCGACATAGCCGGAGGCCGACCACACCGCCCGCGCCAGACCCACGATCGCCATGACCGAGCCGACTCCGCCGTTGCCCTGCATCTGCTTGACTGCGTTGCTGAGGACGTCACGCGCCGCGCCCGGGGCCAGCTTCTGGATGTTGTCCAGCACCTGCTGCGACGCCGACTGTCCGACGACCCCGAGCAGGGAGATCAGCGCCAGCAGTGCCGGGAACAGCGCCAGGACGCTGTAGTAGGTCAGCGCCGCGGCCCGGTCGGTCAGCTCGTCCTTCTTGAACTCCTTCAGGGTGCCTTTGAGTACTGCTCCCCACGAGTGTTTGGGCAGATCCGTCGTCAACTTCCTGTGTGCCAGGGGCAGGAGGAGGAAGAGCCGACGAGGGCGCGCGATTCCGGCAACCTGCCGACACGGCAGACGATGCTACCGATCATCACCACGACCAGCGATCGGCACCCAACGACACCGATGAGGTGCAGCGCAGTGACGGAAGGCTTGAAGTGGATTGGGCAGCACACATTCGATAAACCGACGGCTGACGGGATGCTCGGCGGAATCTCCATGACCGCGATGCGCGGGCATGTACGGCACGTCCGGCGAGTGGGCATACGTTCTGGAGGACCGAGGGGCGTGCACCTGGTGCGAATGGTTCTTCGAGGACGAGGGCAAGATGACCCCCGCGGCCGGGCAGCAGCTGATCTGTCTGAACGCGAACGTAGCGGTCAACCCGAGCTATCTCGTCTACGCGCCCGGCGACGGGAACGTATACGTGAACAACTTCGGTGATGATCTGACGGACCGCCCGCATGTGGTAGAAGGCAGCAAGCTGGCTGCCCTGGGCGAGGGACTGAAGGCCGCCCGGGCGACCTGCCCGGACGGGTACACCGTCCCCCAATGGCATGACCTTCTCGATGCGCGGGAGGGTGGTCTGCACGGCGTGGTGTGGCAGGCCGTCGGCGACATCCTGGTATCCGCATTCCCCGGGCAGACGTGGAACAGGGCCGCTTGCCCGCAGCCAGGCTGACCGGCCCCTACACGTAGACCGAGGCACGGCGCGGATGGGTTTCGTGCCGCCCCTCGGTCGTGGGTGTGCGGGTTACTTGCCGAGTGCGTTTGTCGACCAGCTGCCGGGCAGCCTGCTCCGTGGCAGATTCAGGTGAGGCGGCCGGTCACCACTCGTGTGTGATCAGCGGGCCGCCGTGGGGTTCACCGAACAAGGCGTGAAGACCGCGAGAGCGAGCTCCACGCAGCCTGTGATGCCGCCCGTCCGCCCGCACCATTCTCCCTGTGGAGCCTGACGACAGCGGCGGTGACACCATCCCCCCTCGTGCCCACCCCGGCGGCGAACGGACCGTATCCCGAACGTCATCGAGGAACACACCACCGCCGTCCGGTGACCGGTGCCAATCCGGCATCGGACGCCGTGGCCTACTTACTCCTCCTCGGAGGTCGTGGGGCGGGTGCGGCCCGGCTCCGGCGGGACATCCTGCTGGGTGCGGATGTGGAGGATGTCCCCGATGAACAGGTCGTACACCAGCACGCCGATCACGCCACCGACAAGAGGCCCCACGATCGGGATCCACCAGTAGGCGCTGAACGCCCCGGACAAACTGCCGGGAAACGCCAGATCCTTCCAGCCTGCCATCCAGGTGAGCAGGCGGGGACCGAAGTCGCGGGCCGGGTTGATGGCGTAGCCCGCGTTGGCCCCGAACGACATGCCGATGGCGGCCACCACGAAGCCGATCACCAGTGGACCGAGGTTGGCCTGGACGGCCGTGTTGCGCAGGTCGATGACGGCCACGACCAGCATGACCAGGAAAGCTGTGCCTACGACCTGGTCGATCAGCGGGCCCCAGATGCCGCCGTCGAAGTACGGGGCGGGGAATGTGGCGAAGATCGAGAACGAGGCGAGGGTGTGCCCACCCGTCTTGGGGCCCTGCATGGCGTCGTCGAACGTGTTGATGGCGTCGTGGTACACGCCGTAGACCAGCGCCGCTCCGGCGAGGGCACCGGCCACCTGTGACACCCAGTACGGGAGGACCTTGACCCAAGGGAATTTGCGGCGTACCGCGAACGCGAGGGTTACCGCCGGGTTGATGTGCGCGCCGCTGACCCCGCCGGCCACGTAGATGCCGAAAACCACGGCCATGGCCCAGCCCCAGGTGATCAGGAGCCAGTCCCCGGCACCGAGGAAGAACGTAGTGGGCCCCGAGGTACGGCCCGAGCCGGGCAGCGCAGCGACCGCCATGGCCACCACGCCGCAACCGAAGGAGATGAGGACGAACGTCCCCAGAAATTCAGCCAGGCATTCGCCCCACAGGCCCCCGCGGCGCCTGAGTCGAGAGGGCTTCACCAGAGGCGGGATCTCCACGGCCATGTGATCCTCCCACGCATTCGTCCGGTCGTGTTCAAACGCGCCTGCCCACTCGTCAGGCGGTGCGCGGGAACGCTGGAAACGGTCAGGTCTTCACTTCCTGGACGCCATGGACAGCGTCTCTCTATGCGTACCGTGGCAGCTCGCCCACAGCGAGCCGAGAGCGTCCATTCGGATACGAATAGGCGATACCGGGATGTACTCGACGCTGGGGTCCCCGTGGGGGCGCCGTCGTTCCACCAGAATGTCGCAGGCCGAGCGGTGCTCATTTCGCACGTCCAAGATGTGCTGCAATCGTGTGAAGCGGGCTCATCTTCATGAAAGAGGCCGTGATATGGAGCTGTTGCTGTTGGTCCTCGGGGGCGCGGCAGGAACGGCGCTGCGCTTCTATGCCGAGAAAGGAATTCTCAAACTCTGGCCGGGCGATTTTTTCCCGTGGGCCTCTTTCTCCGTCAACTTCGCAGGGTGCTTCACCCTCGGGGCCGTGTTGGGGGCCCTCATCGTCCGAGACCTGTCTGCCACCTACTACGTGCTCCTTGGCGGGGGCATCACAACGTTCAGCATCTTCAGCCTCCATCTCGTGGAACTGACACGGAGTCGGCTGTATGGCGTAGCCGGGTTGCGGGCATTCACGGGATGGCTCGTCGGAACGGTCGCGGCAGCGGTCGGTGTGGTGGTGAGCTCGCGCTGATGGAGTGCTCGAGCAGCAGAGCATCTCTTCTTCCACGACGCTCCATGCCCAGTGGCGATTACCGGTGGATCATCGCTCCTCCAGCGTGTGGACGCACTGCCTTCATCCGCCCTTGTGGTCGTCGAACTGCGCAGCCAAGAAGTCGCGTTGCGGGCCTTCACTCGTGACGGGGGACCGAGCGGCCACTGTTCTGGGCAGGGCATCGACATTGTTCAAGGGGACTTCGCCGAGCCGGAGTCCTCACGGCGAGCTCTTGACGGCGCTGATCGGGTTTTCCTCTGCTGCGGCAACCATCCGACAGGTCGAGTTCAGGACCAATGCCATCGACGCAGCGGACGGCATGGAGGTCCGGCAGATCGTCATGCTGTCCACGGTTGGAGCCGAGACCGGCGCCGAGAAGGTGTTCTCCGACCAGCACGACCGCATCGAGCAGCATATGCGCTCGTCGGGACTTCCTGCCGTGAGTCTTCGGTCGAGGCAGCCTTTGATTCACTTGGCCGTCGCCGTGCAGGAAGCTTTCCAAGCTGGAGGTCAGGCCCGCCACCTGCCCGGGTGCGAGCCGGTACGGGACGTAATAGCCCTCGCGGCGGCGTTCGAGCAGGCCCGCGTCCGCCGGCACCCGCAGGTGCTTGGACAGGGCGGCCTCGCTGACGCCGACGAGCGGGGCCAACTCCGGTGTGCTGCTGCGCGGGCGTTCGGCGAGGAGCCGCAGGGTGCGCAGCCGGGTGTCGTCGGCGAGCGCGTGGAGTGTGCCGACGAGCCTGGCCGGGGGAACACGGGCGGGCTTCCCGGGCGATCGAGGAGACGGGGATGACGAGTCCGAGCGGCCACGGACCGTCGCAGTTGACGCATACGTGCGGCCACGCATGGGCGCTGAGGGCGAGAGGAGTGTGTCGTCACAGCAGCACCCGCCGGAGCTCGAGTGCCGGGGCACATCGAAATCTCCGATTCCTGACCCTGGCTCGGTGCGTGCCGCAAGGTGGCGAAGATCGAGAACGAGGCGAGGGCGTGCCCACTCGCGCTGCCGTGGATCACTCTGTTCGCGCTGGGCCTGGCGTGCGCGGCCGCCCTGTACGGCCTGCACCGCACCGGCCGGCTGACGGCACCGCCCGCCTCCGATCCGCCGCCCGTCACCGTCTGACCCACGACCCCTCCGGAAACGCGCATCGCGTGGAGCCCGCCCCTGCCGGGCTCCGGGCTCGGTCCGCCGCTATGCGCCGCCCGGCGGACCGTAGTGGCCCAGGAGCATGTCGACACCGCTGGTGATGAGACGGTCCGTCAGGTCCTCGTCGATGTGCGTGCCGTAGGAGCTGAAGACCATGTGGGGGAAGACCAGCAGCCCGTAGAACTGGATGATCGCCACCTGCAGGTCGGGGATCTGCAGGCGCCCTTGCTCGGTGAGCGCGCGAAGGGCGGCGGCGACCGCTGGGTGGTGGCTTTCCGTGCCGCGGTGTCGCCAGGCCTCGCCCAGTTCGGGGAAGCGGTGGATTTCGGCGGCGACGAGGTTGCGCAGGGCCGTGACCTCGTGGTTGGTCCGGACGGCGTGCACCCAGGTGCGGGCCGCGTCGACGAGGGCGGACCGAAGGTCCTCCGCCTCGGCCAGGCCTTCCAGCGCGGCCGAGGACTCCCCGGCGAGCGGCTCGTCGAGCGCGCTCGTGATGACCGCCGTGAAGAGGGCTTCCTTGCTGCCGAAGTGGTTGTAGACGGTCACCTTCGACACGCCCGCTTCGGCGGCGATGGCGTCCATTCCCACGCCGAAGCCCTCCCGCAGGAACAGCTCACGGGCGGCCCGCACGATGGCCTGCCGCTTGAGCTCCGCGCGGGGTCCGCTCGGCGGCCTTTTGACGCTGTCCACGCTCATGACACGACCCTAGCACCCACCTGAACTGTACGGTTGAGTTCATGTGAACTGAACAGTATGGTTCAGTTGTCTCGCCGTGCCAGGAATCAATGTTTCTGAAGGGCTCGCCATGACCCACTCCCCAGCCGGTGCACCGCACACGGCCGAACACGCCCCCCACCCGCCCGCCGACCCGCGCCGCTGGACAGCCCTCGCGCTGATCTGCCTCGCCCAGTTCATGCTGATCCTCGACGTCACCGTCGTGAACGTCGCCCTGCCCGACATGGCGGCCGACCTCGACCTCGGCCGGGAGACCCTGACCTGGGTCGTCACCGCCTACACCCTCTGCTTCGGCGGACTGATGCTGCTCGGCGGCCGACTCGCAGACGCCCTCGGCGCCCGCCGCACCCTGCTCGCCGGACTCGCGCTCTTCACCACCGCCTCACTGGTCACCGGGCTGGCCCAGAACGCCCCGACACTGCTGGGCGGCCGGATCGGCCAGGGCGTCGGCGCGGCCCTGCTGTCCCCGGCCGCCCTGTCCCTCGTCACCACCACCTTCCACGGCGCCGAACGCAACAAGGCGCTCGGCGTCTGGGCGGCCATCGGCGGCACCGGCTCAGCGGCAGGCGTGCTCCTCGGAGGCGCTCTGACCGACGGACCGGGCTGGCAGTGGGTCTTCTACGTCAACGTGCCGGTCGGGCTGCTTCTGCTGGCCGCCCTGCCCGCCTTCGTCCCGGCCCGCGCGCCGCAGCCCGCACGGCTCGACGTCCCCGGCGCCCTGCTCGTCACCGCGGGCACCGCAGCCCTGATCTACGGCCTGGTCAAGGCGGGGGACACCGGTTGGGCGGACACCTCGACCCTGCTGCCGCTCTTCGGCGCGGCGGCGTCGTACGCGGCCTTCGCGGCGGTCGAACGAGCAGCCCGGGCCCCGCTGATGGACCTGCGGATGTTCACCCGGCGGCCGGTGCTCGCCGGCGCCTTCCTGATGCTGGTCGCCACGGCCCTGCTGATCGCCTACTTCTTCCTCGGCTCCGTCTATCTGCAGCACCTCCGCGGCTTCAGCGCGCTGAGGACCGGGCTGGTGTTCCTGCCCGTCGCCGTGGCCGCCGGCGTCGGCGCCCACCTCGGGTCCCGGCTCGTCGGCCGGATCGGCAGCCGCCCGACCGCCGTTGCCGGCATGGCCGTCGCGGCCGTCGGCACTCTCCCGCTGACACGGCTCGACGAGACCGGCAGCGTGTACGCCGGGCTCCTGCCGGGCTTCGTGATCGCCTCCCTCGGCCTCGGCGCGGTCTTCGTCACCGCCACGACCACCGCCCTGGCCATGGTGGAGCACCGGGAGGCGGGGCTCGCCTCCGGAGTCGTCAACACCTTCCACGAGGTGGGTGGTTCGATCGGCGTCGCCGTCGTCTCCACCGTCGCCGCCTCCGGCTTCGAGCGCGGTTCGGCGGGTGGCTTCGCCGACGCGTTCACGGTCTGCGCCGTGGCGGCCGCTGCCGCGACCGTCGTGGCCCTGGCCCTCGTACCGCGGGGCAAACCGCAGTCGACCGGCGGCCCGCACGTGCACTGAAGGCGCGTGCACTGGAAGGCACATGGACCCAACGGGCTGACCGCCCACCCCTGGCCCCCGCCGGCTCCCCTCGCCGGGCGTCAGTGCCGCGGAGGGCGCACGCCGGCCAGGGTGACCGTGACCAGGCGCCGTACGGCGGCCTTGGACGGCAGGGTTCGGGCCGCGGCGAGGGCGCTCAGGCAGTAGCGCGTGAGTTCGGCCGGCGGGATGTCGTCCCTGACGTCGCCGGCCTTCGCCGCCTCGGTCAGCAGGTCCTGAACCATGTGGTGCAGGTGCTGATGCGCGTGGGCAAGGTGGTCGCCGTTGTCCCGGTGCAAGAACGCCCCCAGGTCCGTGTCGTGGTGGCCGTGGGATGCGTGGGTGATGAGGGCGTACGCCTCCAGCACCGCTTCGAGGCGCGCCCCCGACCCGTCGGTGCTGTCCCGGACTTCCGTCAGGCGGGCCAGGTGACCGGCGATCTCGCGCGCGTGCCAGGCGTGCAGGATCGCTTCGACGTCCGGGAAGTACTTGTACAGCGTGGCCCGTCCGATACCGACCTTCTCCGCGATCTGAGACATCGTCACCGACAGCGGGCCGTGCTCGGCCGCCAGGGCGGCGGTGCTGTCCAGGATGGCGTCGCGCACCTCGCGGCGGTGCGCCTCGATCGTGTCGTTCCACAGCTTCGGCACGCGGTAAGCGTACGTGATGGCGATGGTGAGACGTTGTGGCTTGACGGCGACAATGTGTATCGATAAATCTGGGGTCGCTCGAACGACGCGCTGCTGGACGGCACGCCGGGAACAGCACGCCGCCCATGTCCGGGCGAGACAGGAGAACCCCTCATGGCCGATGCGCCCCAGGAGCCGGACGCTCGAGACGCTCGAGACGACACCGGCGCGTCTTCCGGCGGGCTCCCGGCCGCGGGAATGCCGCCGTGGGTGAAGGCGACCGGGCTAGTCACGTTGGTCGTGGTCCTGCTCGGCGTGATCATGCTGCTGGCCACGGGGCATCACGGTCCGGGCCGTCACCTCGGGGGACAGGCTCCGCTCGTCACCGCACCCGCCGCACCCGCCGGACCGGTCGCCGGGGGCATGGGATGACCATGCCGCCCCGTCTGCGGAAGTCGGCCCTCATCGCGCATGTCACGTTCTCGGTGGGCTGGCTCGGCGCGGTCCTCGCCTTCCTCGCCCTGGCGCTGATCGGCCTGACCAGCCGGGATCCGGCGACGGTACGGGGGGTCTACCTCGTGATGGAGCCGGCCGCCCGGTACACCCTCGTCCCCTTGGCCTTCGCCGCGCTGCTCACCGGCGTCGTCCAGTCCCTGGCGACGCCCTGGGGCCTCTTCCGGCACTACTGGGTCCTGTTCAAGCTCCTGATCAACGTGGTCGCCACCGTCGTACTGCTCATCTACATGGGGACGTTCAGATCCATGGCGCGCCTGGCAGCCGACCCGGCGACCGAGCTGTCCTCGGTGCGCACCTTTTCGCCCGTGCTGCACTCCGTGCTCGCGCTGGTGGTGCTGCTGCTCGCGGTGGTCCTTGCGGTGTACAAGCCGCGGGGCGTCACTCCGTTCGGGCAGCGCAAGCAGCGGTCCAAGCGCGAGGGCCGCGGCGCACCGGGTGCGGTGTCCGTGCCTCAGATGTGAGCACGGGACGCAACTCAGCCGCCGTCGTCGGCCGTCGTGCCGGCGACCGTCCCCATCCGCAGGTTCCAGCGCCCGCTCCGGCCGGTGAGCTGGACGACGGCCAGCGGTGGCACGTCGACGCGCCAGAAGGACCGCTCCGGGGCGGACAGCGCGTGGACGATCGAGGCGCGGGCCACGGCCTGATCGACCACGGCCTGCACACGCCCCGCGTCGGGCGCGAGCGCGTCGGTCCAGGCGGCGACCCGGTGGCACAGCTCGGCCACGGACTCGCCTCCGTGCGGCGCGGCATGGGGGTCCGTCGACCAGGCAGCGAGCGCGTCCATCTCGTCGGCCGCGACCTCGTCGAGGGTGCGGCCCCGCCAGCGGCCCATGCCGAGCTCACGCAGCTCGGGTTCAACGGGAACGGCGTCCCACCCCAGGGCGGCGGCCGTCAGGCGGCACTGCTGCGACGGCGCTGTGCACCGGAGTTCGGCCGAGGGCAGACCGTCGGCGAGCGCGCGCGCCTGCCGCAGCGCCCGATCGTCGGGGACGGCGTCGGCGAACCGCACCTCGCGTCCCGTCGGCGCGGCGGCGCACACGAGCAACAACCGGACGGTCATGACATCCCCTCAGCGGCAGGTCCACGGCATCGGCCGACCATCGTAGGTGGCGTACGCCATGTTGGCCGGATCCGTTATTGCCCCTACCATCTGGGCGACAGGACGACGGCGCCACGGAAGCCCGGTGCAAATCCGGCACGGTCGCGCCACTGTGTGCCACCCCTCGACGCGAGGTGGTGGTGAGTCAGACCCGAACGCCGTCGTCGAGTGCTCCACACGATGCGGGACGCGTGTTCCCGAGGAGGTCTCGCCATGGCGCAGTCCACCGCTGCCCCCACCCCCACCACCCAGGCCGTCCAGCCGCTGCCGCTGCGGGACATCGCCCCGTGGGCGGTGTTCTTCGGCATCCTGATGCTCGTCCTGCTGTACTTCGTCGGCGCCGAGCAGGGCGCCACCGCCGTCCTCTCCGGTGAGGGCGTCCACGAGTGGGTGCACGACGCACGCCACCTGCTCGGCTTCCCCTGCCACTGAGGCGGGGCGAGCACCGATGAACTCCACTGTTGTGCGCACCTTGTTGGTGCGCGGCATGCTCGCGGGGCTCGTCGCCGGGATACCGGCGCTGGTCTTCGCGTACCTGGTGGGTGAGGGACCGGTGGACGCGGCCATCGCCTTCGAATCCGCCCACTCCCATCACGAGGCAGGAGGGGAGGAACTGGTCAGCCGGACCCTGCAGTCCACGGTCGGCCTGGCCACGGGCGTCCTGATCTACGGGGTCGCGGTGGGCGGCATCGCCGCCCTGGCGTTCTGCTTCGCGCTGGGCCGCATCGGCCGGTTCGGGGCGCGGGCCACCGCCGCGCTGACCGCGCTCGCCGCGTTCGGGGCCGGGTATCTGGTCCCGATGCTGAAGTACCCGGCCAATCCGCCCGCGGTCGGCAACCCCGACACCCTCGACAAGCGGACCGCCCTGTTCTTCCTGATGATCGCGCTCAGCGTCCTGCTGACGATCGCGGCGGTCCTGCTCGGCCGCCGCCTCGCACCCAGGCTGGGCAACTGGAACGCATCGGTCGCCGCCGGCGGGGCCTTCCTCGCGGTGCTGACCGTCGCCATGGTGTTCCTGCCTTCCGGCGAGAACGTGCCCGAGGGTTTCCCGGCGACCGACCTGTGGGAGTTCCGGCTGGCCGCCATCGGTGTCCAGGCCGTGCTGTGGGCGGCGTTCGGGGTGTTCTTCGGGTACTTGGCGGAGCGCGTCCTCGAACCGAAGCCGACCGGACAGAGAGTTTCCACGCTGGCTGCTTGAGCCGGCCGGAACACGGAAGGACCCGCCGGGGGCGCGCCCGGCGGGTCCTTGCCGTTGTGCCGATCGTGGCCAGGCCGCAATCCTTCGCGGGACAGCCCTCAGGTCTTGGCGGCCACCGTTTCGCCCGGCACCTGCGTCACCTGCCCGTCCGGCCCTCGCCCGCCGAAACGCATGGCGACGCACGCCCCCAGATACAGGACCGCGACGACCAGCAGCAGCGACTGATAGCCCGTCATCAGGGCGAGGTACTCCAGCGCGCCCCCGGTCAGCGCGCCCAGCAGATTCGCGCCGAACGCGGCTGTCGGGTCCGGGGCCTGCGCGAGGCGGTCCGAGAAGATCAGGTTGGCGCAGAAGATGGGGGCGAAGGCCAGGGCGATGGCGGCCGCGAGCCGTCCGGCGAAGGGCAGCGAGAGCACGGCCTGTGTCGGAACGAGCCAGGCCACCGCGAGGGAGCCGAACAGGAGCAGCTGCAGCAACATCTGGTTCGCCCTCCGCATTCTGCGCCGGACCTCCACCGCCGCGAGGACGGAGAGCAGGACACCGAAGAAGACGAGGGCGTTGACCAGCCACGTCGTACCGAAGTAGAGCGCGAAGCCGATCACGTTCTTCGTCTCCAGCAGCATGAAGGCCGCACCCAGCAGGAACATGTCGACGTAGCGGACCGTGCTGCGCAGGCGGACCCCGGTCAGGCGCACGGACAGCAGCGTCACCAGCAGGATCGCGCCCAGGGCACCCAGGTAGAGGGTGGGGATGGTCCGGTGGAGCAGATACGGGAACGGGTGGTCGTCGCTCGCGGCCGCCGGGACCGGGCCGCTGGGCTGCCAGACCTGCTTGCAGGACTGGTCGGCGGGGGTCATCCCGGCCACCAGCACGGCGGCGTTCCGTTTGAACGTCGTCATACAGGGGGCGTGGCCGTACAGGGCGTCGAGGTCGCCGGCGAAGCGGTCGACCAGCCAGCTCTTGCGGTAGTAGTTGTACATGGCGAACGCGCCGTCCGGCGCCAGGTGATCGCGCGCCGCCTCGAACGCCTGCCGGGTGAACAGGTAGCTCTCCAGCCGCAGATTGCTCGCCCCCGACACCAGGGTCAGGGAGTCCGGGAGCGCCAGGACGACGAGGTCGTACTTGGCGTCGGTCCGCTCCAGGAACGCCCGCCCGTCGTCGATGTAGGCGTGCACCCTGGGATCGTCGTACGGCCTGGCAGGGTGCAGCGTCGCGCCGATCTCCTGCAGGCGCGGATCGATTTCGACCGCGTCCACGAGTTCGGCGCCGTGCGCCAGCGCGACGGCGACGTCGTTGCCGTTGCCGGCCCCGATGATCAGCACGCGCTTGTGCGGGTTGTGGGGTGTCTGGTCGTACGCCTGCCGGTACGGCGAGTTCTCGCGCATCAGCACCGGGAGCGGCGCGGTGCTCTGGTGCGGGACGCCGTTGGCGGAGATGTAGTAGGTCCGGCTGGCGGTCGGCGAGGGCTTGAGCTGGATCTTGTAGTACGGCGACCAGGAGACGCCGGCCGTGGTCGACTCCAGGAACAGCGCGGCGACCATCGCGGTGAGGGGGATCCCGTACAGCAGGGTGTTGCGGCGCCCGCCGAGGATCAGCAGGGCCGCGGCGGCCAGGACGCCCCACATGACCGAGGGCGCGCGGAGCCAGGACAGTACGGCGAAGGAGACCGAGCCGGTGATGCTGCCGAGCAGGTCGTAGCGGTAGGCGTCGAGCGAGGGGAGTTGGCGGAAGAGATCGGCGGTGATCTTGCCGATGCCCGCCATGATCACCGCGGTCAGCAGGAAGATGGCCGGCAGGGTCACCCACTGGGGCAGGCCGGTGGTCTTCACGGCGGTGAAGTAGATGACCTCGCTGCTGCTCTGACGCACCTGCACCGGGTAGGCGCGGACCAGGACGACGAGAAGCGCGAGCGGGACCGGCGTCCAGCGTTTGAGCCACTGCCCGCGCGCGGCGGGGATCAGGAACCCGATGCCGATCCCGAGGAACGATCCCAGCAGGATGAAGTTCGAAAAGTAGCTGAGGTGGACGACGTTGGCGCCCGCCCATCTGATCAGCGCCAGCTCGACGAAGAGCATCGTGGTGCTGGCCAGTACGAGTCTCCAGCGCACCGAGCTTTCAGTTTGCCCGGATTTATTCGACTTCATGCGCGTTTACGGTGCCAGCTCCAGGGCGGTGAGTCGAGCAACGCCCCTCCGTCCTTCACTCTTCCGGGAACAACTGGGCGCCCACATGCGGGGGTTCGTGGTGCCCGGTACGTCGCATCCGCGCCGGTCCGCCGGTTCGGGGCCGCTGCCCCCGCGGTGAGGGGTAGGCCCGAAATGTTGAATCAGTGGCCTATGAGGTTTCTGGGAAAAGATGCGCGCTTTGTGACTGTGTGGTGCTCTGGGTTGTGGAGGCTATGGCTGACCCCAGAGGAGATGGTGATATGCCTTCCATGGACAAGGCGATCGAGGACCTCACCGGCGTTCGGAGCGACCTCGACGCGGCACTTGACCCCGCCGAACCCGACGGTGTCTACCGTGACAGCCGGGAGTGCGCCGCCCTGGCGCTGCTCTCCGCGGACACCAAGCTGCTGCTGTCCCCGCCGACCCCTCGCCCCAAGAAGGGCTGACGGACCGACAGGAGCGGCTGAATGGAGCAGTCAGGCACTTCCGCCCTCTTGCAGGGCGCGGTGCAGGACCTTGCGTCCGACGTGGTCTCCGCCCTTCGGGGCGGAGACCACGTGCGCATCTCCGGCACCGGGGCCGTGGACGAGAGAAGCCTCGATCTCGCGGCCGTACGTGTAGTGGGAGCAGACCTGTTGCTGCCCCACGTACTCTTCCCCACTCCGCCCGACCCGGAGGCACTCGCCGTGTTCCGGAAGACGGTGGAGGCCTTCCCGCCCCGCGCCGACGCGGCCCCGACCGTCAGGTGGAGCCACTGGGCGATGGGACGCACACTGCGGCGGCTCGACACGCCCCTCACCGGCGCACCCGACGCATCCGGCGCGCCCTTCGGGGACGAGGCCGCCGAACCCGACGCCGACTGGCTCGACGAGGCGACCTGGCAGGTGCTGACGCATCAACTCGCCGTCCTCGCCCCCCTCGCCGTGCCCGGAGAGGACTGCGCGGTGGCTCGCGCGGCCCGGCGCCGCCCGGTCGACGTGGCCCGGGGCTTCGTACGGGCGGTGCGCCGCAGGGACTGGCAGCAGGCGGCCTCGGCGGGGCGCTGGCTGACCCTGCTCGACGGGGTACCGGAGTCACTCGGCCTCGAGGCCGGGCTGGACTTCGTGGAACTGATGGGCGGCAGCGATCCCCGCGTGGCCCTCCAGGTGCAGGCGGCACGCGTGATGCGGACGGCCGGAGCGCTCGTATGACCGCCCTGGGCGTGACCGCCCTTGGCGCCGACGAGATCCGGGAGGTGGGAGCCGCCGCGTTCGCGTGGCTGTCCGCGCACCGCGACGACTTCGCCCTGGGCGAGGACGCCCTCGCCCGGGACGGCCATGTGGACGCCACCTGGAAACCGCTCGGAGAACTGGCCCAGACGTGCGCGAGCGTACGTGCGCAGACCGCGCCGTGGGATCCGCTGCACGCCTGCGCGTCCGACCTGCTGCGGTTCGCCTGGCAGCAGACCGGCCAGGGTGAGCTCTTCCTCCGGCTCCAGCGGCTGGAGCCCTTCGCGACCTACCCGTTGGAGATCTACTCCGTCTTCGCCGCGGCCGGGTTCAGGCATGCCGGGTACGAGGCCGCCGCAGCGACGACGGCCCGCACCCGGAGCTGGCGGCTCACCGAGCAGGAACCGACGCGCCGGCTCGGCGTCCTGAAGGCCGAGCGGCGCAGCGGCATCGACCGGCCCGAGCGGACCGAGCAGGCGTTGCGGAGCACCTGGTTGGGCGGACTACCGGAACCCTGGACGTTCGAGCGCTCCTCGGGGTACGCGCTCACCCACGTCGTCTTCCACCTCACCGACTGGGGCCGCACCCCCGCGGACGTCCCCGCGGACCTCGCCGCCTACCTCGACCACTGGCTGCCGCCCTGGCTCGACACCTGCCTGGACGCCGGGATGTGGGACCTCGGCTGCGAGCTGCTGGTGGTCGCCACGAGCCTCCCGGATCCGCCCGACCTCCCCACCCTCGAGGACGCCTGGACCCGGATCGCAGGAGCGCAGTGCACCTCCGGAGCGCTCCCGGAACGCGCTCACCAGGGCGACGAAGGAGCCGGTCCCGAGCCGGACTTCCGCCACTGCTACCACTCCACCCTGATGGCCGCCTTCGCGGCGGCGCAGACCGTCAAGTGCCTCACCGGCGGACAAGGAGTGCCCGGATGACCGACCCCCGTCTGATGCACACCGTCGGCGTCCGCGCCCTGGAGTGGCTGTGGGCCCATCGCGACGGATTCCGCCTGGAGCCCGACGTCGACCCGGAGGTGGGCTTCCTGGAGCGCTTCAAGCCGGTCGGCGAACTGGCCCTGATCTGCCGGGTCCTGTTCCGCGAAGGCGTGGCCGGGTCCCGCCAGGCCGACCTGGCGCGCAAGCTCCTCGACCACACGTGGCGGCACACCCTGGACGGCGGTCGCATGCTGGTGCGCGGCCAGCGCATCGAGCCGCTCTCACCGATCCCGTTCGAGGTGTACCTGCCGTACAAGGAACTGGGGTACAGCGAGCCCGAGGTGGAGCGTGCCACCGCCTTCTACCACCGGCTCGACAGCTGGGCGGCCCTCGAACTCGACCCCACCCGGCGCCTCGGACTCTCCGCCTTCCAGCGCCGCTTCGGCCTCACGCCCCGCACGCCCGAGGCGGACATCGTCGGCTCCACCTGGCTCGGCCACACGCCCGAGCCCTGGACGGTCAGCGGGCACATCGCCTACGACGTCACCCACACGGTGTTCCACCTCACCGACTGGGGAGAGCGCCCCGAGGGCCTGCCGGCGGACATCGCCCACTACCTCGCCACCTGGCTGCCGGTCTGGATCGACGACTGGCTGGACCTGCAGCGCTGGGACCTGCTCGGCGAACTCCTCGTCGTCGACGCCTGTCTGCCCCGCCCCACCCTGGACGAACGGGCCTGGCAGGGCTTCGCCGCCGCGCAACAGCCCGACGGCGCCATGCCCGCCGTACGGACTATGCCGGAGGGCGAGCCCGACGAGGTGTTCGACGTCGTCTACCACCCGACACTGGTCGCCGCCTTCGCCTCGGTGCTGGCCACCTCCCGTGCCCTCGCCGAGCTGACGCACACCCCCTCATGACCGGCCGGTCCACGCCCTGGCCGGGCGCCGCGGACGACACGGACCACACCCGTGAGTGTGGTCCCGTCGGCACCGATGACGAGGCGGTGCGGGACCGGCTGGAGAGGGCCGTCGAAGCCGTCGACGCGCCTGATGCCGTCTTCGCCATGTCCCGCTCCGGCCGCCGCATCCTGCACTGCGGCGGCACCGGCCCGCCCCCGCCGGTCCCCAGGCACGACCTGCGCTACGAGATAGGTTCGGCCTCGAAGGCGTTCACCGGACTGCTGCTGGCCCAGCTCATCCAGCGCGGCCTGCTGACCGGCGGCGAGCCGGCCGCCGCCTGCCTGGACCCGGGGGGCAGGCACACCGGCCCGGACCCGGTGACGCTCGCCCACCTCATCACGCACACGGCCGGGCTGCCCGCCCTGCCGGCCGACTTCTATATACGGGCGCTTCCCGCGTGGCGTACCAACCCCTACGGCCGCTACCCGGCCGAGCGCGTGGCCGACGCCTTCCTGCGCCGTCGCCCCCGGCACCGTCCCGGCACCCGGTGGCACTACTCCAACTTCGGCGTCGCCGTGCTCGGCCATGCCGTCGCCGCCGCGACCGGTACGGCGTGGGAGGAACTGCTCGGCGCCCATGTGCTGCGTCCGCTCGGCCTGAGCGGCACCGCCCTGGCCGCGGAGGACCCGAAGACGGACGCCGTCGGGTACGGCAAGGACGGCCGCACGCCCACCCTCCCCTTCGACGCCGGCGGCTTCCAGGCCGCGGGTGCCGTCCGCGCCACCCCGCACGACCTGCTCTCATTTCTCGAAGCCCACCTCGACCCGGCGGGTTCCCCGCTGGCCGGCGCGCTGCGGGCGGTGCGTACGCCCGTCCTGCGGCGCGGACTGGACCGACGGCACGTCCACACGATGGCGTGGTTCCGGCACCCCACGAACGGCGGGCCGATGTACTTCCACAGCGGGGCGACCCTCGGCCAGCAGGCCTTCCTGGGCTTCCGGCCCGACACGGGCACCGCCCTGGCCGCGGTGTGCACCCGCCGCTTCCGCGCCCGCGACGCGTTCGTCGCCACCGCGTACACGCTGCTCGCGGAGGAATGAGGGGAGGCCGGGAGCGGACGGTGCGGGAGCCGGCCCCCGCACCGGAAGAGCCGTACGACTGACTCCTACAACCGCTGCCACAGCGCCGGAGTGGCGACCGGCGACCACACTCCCTGTGCCTGGTGGGTCTGCAGGCACTGGTAGCGGACGCCCGCGTGGGTCACGGTCGTGCCGGCCTCGTAGACGCGGCCCGCGACCCAGTTGTCCGCGGCGTTGTCCTGCGGGGCGCCGGCGCCGGACTGGGCCGCCGCGGTCTTCAGGACGAGGCCGAAGTTGCTGAGGATCGGGTTGATCGGCTGGTAGTAGGTGGTGCCGCCGCTCGTACAGTTGCCCGAGCCACCGGAGGTCACGCCCTGCGCCTGGGAGCCGGAGACGTACGGGCCACCCGAGTCACCCGGTTCGGCGCACACCGTGGTCTGGGTGACGCCGTCGACGGTGCCCTCGGAGTAGCTGACACTCGTGTCGTGCTGCTGGATGGTGCCGCAGTGCCATCCCGTGGTGGAGCCGGAGCGGCAGATCGACGCCCCGACGAGCGCCTGGACCGACCCGGTGACCTGCGTGCGCTGGCCGCCCTCGCCCTTCACGTCGGCCGTGGCGGACCAGTTGCTGTTGACGGCCACCCAGGACATGTCCTTGCCGGGGAAGTCGGACGACTGGAACGTGCCCTGGTCGGCCATGTTGAAGCCGGTGGTGGAGTCGCCCTGGTCGCCGCAGTGGCCCGCGGAGGTGAAGCCCTGCTGCTTGTCCTTGGTGACGGCGAACCCGATGGAACAGCGGGCGGAGTTCTCGATGTAGTAGGCGTCGCCGCCGACCACGTCGTCCAGCAGCCGCGGCCGCAGCTCCGACAGGCGGACGCCCACGCCCTTGCCCTGGAGGCCGGCGGCCTTGATGAAGGCGGTGGCGGCCGCCCGCTCGGTCGCCTGGACGACGACCTTGTTGGCCGGCACGTCGACGTACCAGACCGGCGTGTCGCGGGTCTTGGTGCGGGTGGCGGCCGCGTCCAGCTTCTTCTTGGCGGCCTGGAGTTCGGTCAGCGGCCGCTTGACGACGGCGGCCTTCGCCCCCTGGGCCCGGATGGCGGAGACGTCGGCGGCATGGGTGGTCGCGACGGTGAGCTCGGCCGACGTCGACCCGCTGACCCAGGCCCCCGCGAAGTGCTTGCCCAGGGCGTTGCGGAGGCGGCCCGCACGGGCGCCCGCCTCCGCCTCGTTGACCAGCCGCTCGGCCGCCTGACCCGGCTTCAGCTTGAGATCGCGCTCCATGGCCCGCAGCACCGCTGCCGGCGGCCGGTCGGCGCCGACGGTGTGTGCGGCGCTGGACGCGGGCGGCGGCTCGGCCGCGGCGGCCGAGGGGACGCCGGTGAGGACGAGAGTGCCGAGAACGGTCAGGGCGGCGCGGCGGCCGGCCGCGGTATGTCTGCCGAGCATGCGATTACCTCCATCGAGTACGAGTGGGATGTCGGCCAGGTCAAGGCCTTGACGGAAAGGCATGCCGCAATGCCGGAAGAGACGTTTTTTCGCGCTTTGGGGGGCGCCGGGGGTGCCATGTGCGCTAGCGCACGGAATCGGGGGTCGGAGCGGCCCACCAAACTTTCATCATTCGTTTTCTTGAATCATTCGTGTTTAGCGAGGTAGGTTGTCTGCCATGACCGCATCCCCGACTCCGACCCCCGCCGAGCAGCTGCGCGGTGCCGGCCTGCGGGTGACCGCTGCGCGGGTCGCGTTGCTCGAGACCGTGCGGGCCGGTGACCACCTCGGCGTCGAGGCCATCGCCTCCGGGGTGCGTGATCGCGTAGGTCATGTCTCGCTTCAAGCCGTGTACGAGGGCCTCCACGCACTCACCGCGGCGGGACTCGTCCGCCGTATCGAACCGGCCGGCAGCCCGGCCCGGTTCGAGGGGCGCATCGGCGACAACCACCACCACATCGTGTGCCGGTCGTGCGGTGCCGTCGCCGACGTCGACTGCGCGGTCGGCGAGGCGCCCTGCCTGACCGCGTCCGACGACCACGGCTTCACCATCGACGAGGCCGAGGTCATCTACTGGGGCCTGTGCCCCGACTGTTCCACTGCCGGCAGTGCACCCCGAGCACTGTGATCCACCTAGTCCGGAAGGTTTCCCATGGCTGAGAACCCCGATGCGATCGTCACTGACGCGAAGACGGAGGGCACCGGTGGCTGCCCCGTCGCGCACGGTCGCGCCCCGCACCCCACGCAGGGCGGCGGCAACCGTCAGTGGTGGCCGGAACGGCTCAACCTGAAGATCCTGGCCAAGGACCCGGTCGTAGCGAACCCCCTCGGTGAGGAGTTCGACTACGCCGAGGCGTTCAAGAACCTGGACCTCGCGGCCGTGAAACGGGACATCGCCGAGGTGCTGACCACCTCTCAGGACTGGTGGCCCGCCGACTTCGGCAACTACGGCCCGCTGATGATCCGTATGGCCTGGCACAGCGCCGGCACCTACCGCATCAGCGACGGCCGCGGCGGTGGCGGCCGCGGGCAGCAGCGTTTCGCGCCGCTGAACAGCTGGCCGGACAACGGCAACCTCGACAAGGCCCGTCGTCTGCTGTGGCCGGTCAAGAAGAAGTACGGCCAGTCCATCTCCTGGGCCGACCTCATGATCCTCACGGGCAACGTCGCGCTGGAGCAGATGGGCTTCGAGACCTTCGGCTTCGGCGGCGGCCGCGCCGACGTCTGGGAGGCCGACGAGGACGTGTACTGGGGTCCCGAGACCACCTGGCTCGACGACCAGCGCTACTCCGGCGACCGTGAGCTGGAGAACCCGCTCGGCGCGGTCCAGATGGGCCTCATCTACGTCAACCCGGAGGGCCCGAACGGCAACCCGGACCCGATCGCCGCGGCCCGCGACATCCGCGAGACGTTCCGCCGTATGGCGATGAACGACGAGGAGACCGTCGCCCTGATCGCCGGTGGTCACACCTTCGGCAAGACCCACGGCGCCGGCCCGGCCGACCACGTCGGCAACGACCCCGAGGCCGCCTCCATGGAGGAGCAGGGCCTGGGCTGGAAGTCCACGTTCGGCACCGGCAAGGGCGCCGACGCGATCACCAGTGGTCTGGAGGTCACCTGGACCACCAAGCCCACCCAGTGGAGCAACGACTTCTTCGAGATCCTCTTCGGCTACGAGTGGGAGCTGACCGAGTCCCCGGCCGGCGCCAAGCAGTGGGTGGCCAAGGACGCCGAGGCGATCGTCCCCGACGCGCACGACCCGTCGAAGAAGCGTCTGCCCACGATGCTCACCACCGACCTCTCGCTGCGCTTCGACCCGATCTACGGTGAGATCTCGCGTCGCTTCCTCGAGAACCCCGACCAGTTCGCGGACGCCTTCGCCCGCGCCTGGTACAAGCTGACCCACCGTGACCTGGGCCCGAAGTCGCTGTACCTCGGCCCGGAGGTCCCGGAGGAGACGCTGCTGTGGCAGGACCCGCTGCCGCAGGCCGAGGGTGAGGCCATCGACGCCGCGGACGTCGCGGCCCTCAAGGCCAAGCTCCTCGACTCGGGCCTGACCGTCTCGCAGCTGGTCAGCACCGCGTGGGCGTCGGCCTCGACGTTCCGCGCGAGCGACAAGCGCGGCGGTGCCAACGGCGCCCGTATCCGCCTGGAGCCGCAGCGCGGCTGGGAGGTCAACGACCCCGACCAGCTGGCCCTGGTGCTGCGCACCCTGGAGAACATCCAGCAGGAGTTCAACGCGAACTCCGGCGCCAAGAAGGTCTCGCTGGCCGACCTGATCGTGCTCGGTGGCTCCGCGGCCGTGGAGAAGGCCGCCAAGGACGCCGGCTTCGACGTCGAGGTGCCGTTCGCGGCGGGCCGCGTCGACGCGACGGAGGAGCACACCGACGTCGAGTCGTTCGCCGCGCTGGAGCCGACCGCCGACGGGTTCCGCAACTACCTCGGCAAGGGCAACCGCCTGCCCGCCGAGTACCTGCTGCTCGACAAGGCGAACCTGCTCGACCTGAGCGCCCCCGAGATGACGGTCCTCGTCGGTGGCCTGCGCGTCCTGGGCGCGAACCACCAGCAGTCGCAGCTGGGTGTCTTCACCAACACCCCGGGCGCGCTGACCAACGACTTCTTCGTGAACCTGCTCGACCTGGGCACCACGTGGAAGTCGACGTCCTCGGACCAGACCACGTTCGAGGGCCGTGACGCCGCCACGGGCGAGCTGAAGTGGGCCGGCAGCCGTGCCGACCTCGTCTTCGGCTCGAACTCCGAGCTGCGCGCGCTCGCGGAGGTCTACGCGAGCGACGACGCGAAGGAGAAGTTCGTGAACGACTTCGTCGCGGCGTGGGTCAAGGTCATGAACGCGGACCGGTTCGACCTCGTCTGATCGCCCCGCACCTGACGTCCAGGCGGGCCCGCACGGGCCGGCCTGGACGTCGGCGTTCGTGCGGCCACGTCAGCGCCGGCTTCTCAGGTCTCAGCTTTCACACGATGCACACGTCACCTCAGCGACCTCTTTAAGTTTCAAGCGCTACGCTCCCCGGCAGGGGAGTGGCCGACGGCGGCCGACCCGCCGCGGCACTCACTCCTCGTCCCCCCACAGCTCAGGAGACGTGGCGTGCTCGACGGCGACGTAGTGGTGATCGGCGGCGGCTATGCGGGCGTCCGTCTCGCCAAGCGACTGGACGCGACGGCACGCGTGACGCTGGTGGACCGCAAGGAGGTCTTCTTCCACCGCATCGCCTCCCTGCGCGCCGGAGTGCGGCGGGACTGGTCGTACATCCCCTTCATCCCGTACGACCGGCTGCTGACCAACGGTCGCGTGGCCGTCGGCAAGGCGGTCCGCATCGACACCACCGAGCGCCAGGTGGTGCTGGCGACGGGGGAGCGGCTGCCGTACGACGTGCTGGTGATCGCCACCGGCGCCGACTACCCCGAACCGGCCCGCTTCGCCGGCACCACCGCCGAGGAGGCGGCGAAGTCCTTCGCCCAGCACCAGCAGCACATCGCCGCCGCCGAGCACGTCCTGGTCGTCGGCGGCGGGCCCTCCGGCGTCGAGCTCAGCGCCGAGATCCGCCTCGCCCGGCCGGACGCCCGGGTCACGCTCGCCCACTCCGGGCCGGAACTGCTGCACGCCACGGGCAGCACCCGGGCCGGCCGCAAGGCGCGAACCTGGCTGGAGTCCCACGACGTGGAGGTGCGCCTCGACGCCTTCATGTCCCCCGGCAACGACTTCGGCACCTATCGCGACGCCCGGGGCACCGTCATCGAGGCCGACCGCTCCTTCTGGGCGACCGGCACCACCCCCAACACGCTCTGGCTGCGCCTGGCCGGGCACGGGGACTGGCTGAACCCTTCGGGACACGTGAAGGTCGACCAGGCGTTGCGCGTCCAGGGATGGCTGGACGTGTTCGCGGTCGGCGACGTGAACGACGCCACCGAACTCAAGATCACCCCGGCCGCGCTCGCCCAGGCCGACCTGGCCGCCCACAACATCCGCGCCTACCTGAACAGCGCCGGCAAGCACCGCAAGGAACCCCGCTACTACCGGCCGATCCACCGCACCCCGCTCATCGTCCCGTTCGGCCCGGCCGACGGAGTGACCCTGCTGCCCGTGCCGGGCGGCGAGACGGCGGTCCTCGGCGGCCGCACCACGACGCTGGCCAAGGCGAAGAGGCTCATGACCCCGTTCATGCGACGCCAGCTCGGCTACACGGCGGCGTGAGCGGACGCCCGGGCGCCTGACCCGCCGTCACTTCGCTCTGCCGCCGCTGCCCAGGGCCGTGACGCGCAGGGCCCCGGCGACGCGGATGACGGGTTCGGACGGTGGGCGGGGGAGGAGGGCCGGAGCAGACGGCGTGGTGTCCGGGGCCGCGGTGGCCGCGGTGGCCGCGCGTGCTCGAACCGATCTTCTCCGAGCAGGTGGATCCCGGCCTACGGCAAGCTGCTCACCTCGGCAAGGCCCTGCCCCTGCGCGGCGGAACGCCCCCGACCGAGCGGGCCGGGAACCGGATCCTCACGCCGTGGACGAGCGGTGCGGCCGGCCCGGCCCGCTGTAAGCCAGGCCAAGACGTGCCGTATCGAATTCGGGAGCGCCGGGTACTCGGTGGCTTTCGAACCCGCACCGGGTCCCGGCAGGGGCCCGCGCCGGAGGGCCGGACGGCGAACGGAGGCGTCATGACGCAGAACCGGGAGAGCGCGACGCCCGCTCCGCGAACCGGGATTCCCCAGCTGCGCCCGGTCGGCGAGGGCCCGGCGCAGCCGTCGCCGGGGGAGACGCGCTCGTTGAGCAGCGAGGAACTTCCCCGTGACCGCAGTCAGGCGATCCTCGAGGCGGCGAAGCAGGTCGGCGCGCTGCTGAAGCGGAAGGGGCACAGGTTCGCCCTGGCCGGCAGCGTGGCCGTGTACGCCCACGGTGGCAGCGGGCACCTGCAGCACGACGCCGACTTCTGCGTGCGGCGCACGGACGCCGAGGCGGTGGCGCAGACGCTGACCGAAGCCGGTCTCGTGGTCCGTACGCCGCCGGAGGACTGGCTGATGAAGACGTCGTGCTTCGGCCAGGACGTCGACATCCTCTTCGAGCTGGCGCACCGCCCGGTCAGCACGGAGGTCCTCGAACGGGCACAGGAGCTCTCGGTCGACTCGGTGCACATGCCCGTCCTGGCGCCGACGGATCTGATGCGCGGCCTGATCGAGCCCTTCTCGGAGCACTACTGCGACTTCGGGCCGGTGCTCGCCGCGGCGCGCGCCCTGCGGGAGAAGGTCGACTGGGAAGAGGTACGGCGCTGCTGCGGTGACGCGCCGATGCCCGCCGCCTTCTTCTACCTCCTGGAACGCCTGAATGTGATCGCTCCACGGGAGGAGCACCAATGAGCCCTCACGGCGTACAGCCCGCCGCCGACGCGGGCGCGGCGCAGAACCTGGACTACCTCGTGGCCCATCTCACCGACCACCTGGCCGCCGGGCCCCTCGCAGAGCTGGGTGTGCGCATCGAGATCCGTGGCGAGGCGGTCCTGCTGACCGGCACCGTGCCGTCCGTCCAGTGCCGCGACGACGTCCTGCGCACCGCTCGCGCGGAGCTGCTGGGACACCCGGTGCACTGCGACATCGTGGTCGTGGACAACTCCGCGCCCGACCATGCCGAGGAGGTCGAATGATCCGGATCGCGGCCGTCGGGGACATCCACATGGGCCCCGAGAGCGAGGGCATGCTCCGCCCCTCGTTCGAGACCCTGCACGAGAGCGCCGACGTCCTGCTGCTCGCCGGGGATCTCACCCGCCACGGCACCCGCGAGGAGGCCCAGGTGGTGGCACGGGAGATCAAGGACCTGGCTGTCCCCGTGGTCGCGGTGCTGGGCAATCACGATCACCACGCCGACTGCGCGGAGGAGGTCACCGCGGTGCTGCAGGACGCGGGCGCGCGGGTGCTGGAAGGACAGGCGACGGTGGTGGACGACGGGGACGCGCGGATCGGCGTGGCCGGTACGAAGGGGTTCGGCGGCGGGTTCGTGGGCCGCTGCGCCGGAGAGTTCGGTGAGCCGATCATGAAGGAGTTCGTCAGGTACTCGCGCCGGCGCGCCGACACGTTGCGGGCCTCCCTGGAGGAACTTCAGAAGCAGGACTGCGACGTACGCATCGCCCTCACCCACTTCTCGCCGGTGCCGGACACGCTGGCCGGGGAACCTCCCGAGATCTACCCGTTCCTCGGCAGCTATCTGCTGGCCGAGGCGATCGACATGGCGGGCGCCGACCTCGCGGTGCACGGGCATGCCCACCTCGGCACGGAGCACGGCATGACCAGTGGGGGAGTGAAGGTGCGCAACGTCGCACAGCCGGTCATCGGGCGGGCGTTCCACGTCTACCACCTGGCGAGGCCCGGGCGGACGACGACCGGCGCAGCAGGCGGCCGGGTGGGCTGAGCCGGCCGTCCCGGTGTGGGCGAGACCACGCGGTTCACGAGGTCACAGGCATGTCCGCCGCCCCGGGTGGCGGGCTACCGTTTGATGGATTCCCGTACATCCGATGGATTCCCGTCCATCTCCCGTACCTCGGACGGACCGGCAGTGCTCGCAGATCTCTCCCCGCTCATAGCCGCGACCACCCAGTGGCTGACGCGCTCCTACCCGGCCTGTGGCGGCGCCCTCGCCGCTGCCCTGGGCGAGGTGCAGGCCCGGCAGGCCGTCACGGTCGCGGCGTGGCTGCGCTACCCGACGCCGACGGACGCCGCCCTGGTCGGCATGGCCGGCCCCGGTGGCTCGGCGGCCCTGGACTGGATCACCGGCGCGGACGCGACCGCGCACGACGACTCCGACGACGCCGCCTGGCGCACCTGGGTGGACGAGGTCGTGGCGAGCTGGGCGGCCTGTCTGCTCACCGACGCCGGGCTGGCGCGGCTGGCGGTCGCCGCGATCGCCGACGGCGGCCATGCGACGGGGGTGCCCATCGAGTTCCGGCGCCTGGTGTCCCCCGACGCCCGCGACCGCCAGGCAGCGGCCCTCCTGCGCCACCCCGACCTCCTCGCCCCGGTGGCCGCCCTGCACCGCCCCACACTCCACGAACGCCTGGACCCGGGGCGGGCGCTGATCGCCTGAGCCGCGGCCCTCTGGAAGGGTCGTACGGACTGCAAGGGGGCCGTACGGATTGCAAGGGGGCCGTACAACGCGGGCACACGACGCGTCGTACGGCCGCTCCGCGCCGTCAGCGCCTGATTTGTCCGGGGCTCGCCTGCCGACAGGTGATGCGGGCGCGCCCGCGCTGTCATGGTGCGCTGTATGCCGAGGCACGCTTCCCGTCACGCTGAGGCGAAGGGCCCTGCACCGTGCCGGCTACCTCGGGCAGTGTGCTGAGCGCCCGGGCGTTGCGGGAGACGGCCGTACGACCTTGGCGTCCGGGCGCGGTCGGCGCGCCTGCTTTGTCCCGGCTCGCCTGCCCGCAGGTAGTGCGGGCGCCCCGCGCAGCCGCAGCGGGTGCGCCATACGGCGAGGGATCGTGCCCCTCGGGCACAAGTGGGCGGTCCGAATGTCGTGCCGCCCGCTCAGGTGGCTGCGCTCAATGCCGTCCGCCCTGCGGCGTTCCCCGTAGAGCCGCTCCGCACGCGACGCGGCCCCAGGGAGAGATGGGCCGTACGACGCGGGCGCGCGACGGCGCCGTCCGCCCCACTCCGTCAGGCAGCCGTGTCCAGCGCCGCCCGCCCCGTGACGTCCCCGTCCTTCGTCGGGAGGACCACCGGCGTCGGGGTGCGGCGGGAGCGTAGGAGGAAGCCCGCTCCGATCGTGGCCGCGATGATCAGGCCGCCCGTCACCAGGGCCCCGCGGGCGCCGGCCAGTTCCATGAGGAGGCCGAGGGCCGGGGGGCCGCCGAGGCCCCAGAGGGTGCCGATGCTGCTCCACACGCCGAGGACGCGTCCACGGAGGTGGGCGGGCGGGTCGGTCTGGAGGACGGAGGTGCCGGCCGTGTCGGAGACGGACTCCACGATCGCCATCGGCAGGACCAGGACCAGCAGCACCGCCAGGGAGGGGGACAGGCCCGCCGCCACCTGCAGCAGGGCGCCGGAGGCCGCCAGCATGCCCACGAGCCGGACGGAGGGGCGCCGCAGCCGGGCGCCGAGGACCGCGCCCAGGATGCCGCCGACGGCGAGGACCGTGGAGACCGTACCGAAGGAGCCCGCGCCGCCCGCGAGCGGCCCGGTGACGAGCACGGCGAGGGTGAGGCCGTAGTTCCGCCCGAAGACCGCGCTGATCCCGGTGACCGCGGCGAGCGCGACCAGGCGGGGGCGGCGCGCGAAGAACTTCAGGCCCTGGCGCACGCTCATGTCGGGCGCCGACGCGCCGCCCTCACGGCGCGGAGCGGCCTTCACCCGGGCGGCGTGGCGCACCGCGCCCGGCGCCGGGCGCAGGAACGGGATGACCGAGGCGACGAACAGGAACGACAGGCCGTTCGCGGCGTACGCGGATGCCGTCCCGAGGAAGCCGACCGTCACGCCGGCCAGGGCGGTGCCCACGAGCCGGCCCGCGTTGTGCACCAACGAGCCGACGCCGATGGCTGAGGGGACGTCCTCCACCGGCACGAGGTCGTTGCCCAGCAGGGCGCACGCCGGTCCGTCGACGGTGGCGATCATGCCGGTCACGGCGGCCAGCACCATCAGGGACGTCATGTCCAGCCGGTCCATCGCCACCAGCACGGCCGTGGTGAAGGCGACCGCGCCGAGCAGCGCCTGGCTGACGGCCGCCGTCAGCTTCAGCGGCCAGCGGTCCACGGCGGTGCCGCCCAGCAGGCTCATGAACAGGGCGGGGGCGGCCTGGACGGACATCGACAGCCCCGTCGCCGCGGCCGAGCCGGTGATCTGGAGCACCAGCAGGTTCTGCACCGTGAGCTGCATCCACGTACCGGCGTTCGACACGAAGTTGGCGACGGACCACCAGCGCATGCTGCGGTGCCTCAGCGACCGCCAGGGCGAACGGGACGCGGCCTTGGACGGGGCGGAGGGGGTTTTCGGCGCAGGCGGGGGCAGGGCAGAGGTGGTGGAAGACACAGTGCGGTACTCGACAACCAGGAGGAGTCAGAGGAGGGACCGGGGGAACCGGAATCACCGGCTGCGTTGCGCGGCGGTTCCACCGAGTCGGTCACGGCGCGGACCATCGTGACAGACGGGACCCCCGAGTCGACGACGCCTGCTCCTCTCGCGCCGTCGCCACGGGGGTCAACTGCCCGGGAAACTCCCGTATTTGGTTGATCGAGTGTGGTTGCTCACAGCCCTCGGGCGGCCGCTCACAACGGCCGCCCGCCCTGGTGCGGTCAGGTCTTCTTTCCGCGTCCCGTCAGCGCGTCGCGCATCCGGTCGACGAGGCCGGCTCCCGGTGCCAGCAGCTTGTTGGCCGGCGGCTTGTCCGGGGCGGACGGGTGCGGGCGGGTCGGGGCCAGCTTCTTCGCCTGACGCACCTTGTCGCCCAGGTCGTCGAGCGTGTCCGCGGAGCACGCCGCGCGGAGCTTGGGGAAGAGGTTCTGCTCCTCGTCGGCGATGTGCGAGCGGACCTCGCTCATCAGCATCCCGACGAGCCGGTCGAACTCGGGGTCACCGGCGTCGCACCCCTCCAGGTCCTTCATGATCTGCTCGGCCTTGGAGTGATCGTCGATCTCCTTGTCGGCCAGGGCGTCCCCGCCCGCCACGTGCTCCCGCACGGCCGGGTACAGGTACTCCTCCTCGGCCACCGAGTGCCGGACCAGCTCCATCGTGGCCTGCTCGGCGTAGACCTTGCGGACCTTGTCGCCGGGCGCGAGCCCCTCGATCCGGCCGAAGATCTCCTCGACCTCGCGGTGATCGGTCATCAGCTCGTCGATGACGTTCCCACCATGACCCATGTCCTTCACCTCCAGCCTGGCGCGGCGATCCGGACGGACCCGCCGCGGCTCCGAGTGCCCGCGGTCGGCGGACTCACACGGGGGAGTCGCGAGTGTCTGCGAACCGACGCATAGTGGGAACCAACGTGTGAAAACAACTGGCACGGGAACCTCGGTCAGTGCGTCGCCGAAGATCGACGACCCGCCGAAGCGGCTCTGCTGCTCAGCGCAGTCCGCGACATGTTCTTTCACTCTCGCCCATAGCTCGGGAAAGCCCACCGAGGCTTTCCGTGGCTCTCCGAATCCCCCTTGTGCCGCGCCGAACGGCGTGTGCCGGGCCCCATCGCCCGGCGCCTTCGGGCGCGGACGAAGGATGATCCATGAGCGCTAATACGACATGTACATGGCAACGCGCGCTGGTGACGGGCGGCGCCGGCTTCCTCGGCAGTCACCTGTGCGAACGGCTGCTGAATTCAGATGTCGAAGTCGACTGCGCCGACAACCTGTCCTCGGGGTCGCGCGAGAACATCGCGCACCTCGAAGGCCGCCGCGGCTTCCGGTTCGTCGAGTGCGACGTCTCGGCCCCCGACGCCCCCGAGCGGCTGCCGGGGCCCTACGACCTCGTCCTGCACTTCGCGTGCCCGGCGTCACCGGCCGACTACCTGCGGTTGCCGCTGGAGACACTCGACGTCGGAAGTCTGGGCACGCGCAACATGCTGGCCGTCGCGGAGCGTGACGGAGCCCGCTTCCTGCTCGCGTCGACGTCCGAGGTATACGGCGATCCGCTGGAGCATCCGCAGCGCGAGGACTACTGGGGCAACGTCAATCCGGTCGGCCCGCGCAGTGTGTACGACGAGTCCAAACGGTTCGCCGAGGCACTGGTCACCGCTCATGTGGGCGTCAGGGACGCCGACGCGGGCATCGTCCGCCTGTTCAACACGTACGGACCGCGCATGCGCGCGCACGACGGGCGGGCCGTCCCGACCTTCGTCAGTCAGGCACTGGCCGGCGAACCGCTGACGGTGGCGGGGGACGGCCGGCAGACCCGGTCCCTGTGCTACGTGGACGACACCGTCGACGGTGTCCTGCTGGTCGCGGCGAGTCACTCGGTGCGCCCCGTGAACATCGGCGGCACCGACGAGGTCACGGTCGGCGAGATCGCCCACCGCGTGGTCGAACTGACCGGCTCCTCCTCCCGGATCGTGTACGTCGACCGCCCCACCGACGACCCGCAGCGCCGCCGCCCCGACACGGCCCTGGCGCGTGAACTGCTGGGCTGGACGCCCCACGTGCCCTGGGAGGAGGGCATCAAGCAGACCATCGCCTACTTCGCCACGGCACCGTCCGCGGGTGAACCGGCCCCGTAGGCGGACAGCCCCTTCCGGTACGCCCCCTTCCCGTACGCCGCACGGAGGCAACGCATGCGAGTCCTGGGAATCAACGCCCTCTTCCACGACCCCGCCGCCGCTCTCGTCATGGACGGCAGGATCGTGGCAGCGGCGGAAGAGGAGCGCTTCAGTCGGCGCAAGCACGGCAAGCGGCCCGTCCCCTTCTCCGCCTGGGAACTGCCCGAACAGTCCGCCCGATGGTGCCTGGAACGGGCCGGCCTGACCCCGTCCGACCTGGACGCGGTCGCCTACTCCTACGACCCCGAACTCGCCCGCCCCGCAGAGCAGTTGGGCGTGTACGACCCCTGGGACCACCTGCGTCAGGAATACGCCCGCCGCGCCCCCGAGTTCCTCGCCGAGGCCCTGCCCGGACTGGAGCCGGACAAGGTCCGCTTCGTCGCCCACCACGTCGCCCACGCCGCCTCCGCCGGGCAGGCCGCCCCGTATCCCGACAGCGCCGTCCTGGTGCTGGACGGCCGCGGTGAGTGCGGCTCCCACCTCGCCGGCCGGTACGCGAACCGCGAACTCACCGTGCTGGGCTCGCAGTCGCTGCCCGACTCGATGGGCCTGTTCTACGAGGACCTCACCCAGCACCTCGGATTCCTGCGCAGCAGCGACGAGTTCAAGGTGATGGCGCTGGCGTCCTACGGCACACCGCGCTTCCTCGACCAACTGCGGGAGTACGTCCACCTGGACGGCCAGGGCGGCTTCCGGGCCCGCCCCGTCCCCTGGGGGACGCTGGTCCCGGCCCGTGTGCCGGGCGGCGCGTGGACGCAGGACCACGCCGACATCGCCGCCGGCGCGCAGGCATGCCTGGAGGAGGTCCTGCTCGGCCTCGCCCGCTGGCTGCACGACCGTACCGGCGAGGACGTGCTGACGCTCGCGGGCGGCGTGGCGCTCAACTGCGTTGCCAACACCCGGCTTTACCGCGAGACGCCCTTCCGCCGTGTGTGGGTGCAGCCTGCCGCCGGCGACGCGGGCACCGCCCTCGGCGCCGCGCTCCATGTCGCGAACCAGAAGGAAGCCGTGGAAGCCATGCCGACCGCCGCTCTCGGCCGCGGCTGGAGCGACGACGACCTGCGCGCCTGGCTGGAACGCGCGGCCGTGCCCTACGAGGAACCCGACGACATCGCCGAGACCGTCGCCGCGGAACTCGCCGGGGACGGCATCGTGGCCTGGTTCCAGGGCCGTAGCGAATACGGTCCCCGGGCACTCGGCCACCGCTCCCTGCTCGCCCACCCCGGCCGCGCGGCCAACCTGGAACGCCTCAACGCCGTCAAGGGCCGGGAGGAGTTCCGCCCCGTCGCGCCCATGGTGCTGTCCGAGCGGGCCGGGGAGTTGTTCGACGGGCCGCTGCCCAGCCCCTACATGCTGTTCGTGCACGACGTCGCCGAGGAGTGGCGGGACCGCATCCCGGCCGTCGTCCACGTGGACGGCACGGCCCGCATCCAGACCGTGGACCGGCAGGACGAACCCCTCGTCGCGCGCATGATCGAGGGATTCGAGCGCCTCACCGGACTGCCCGTCGTGGTCAACACGAGCCTCAACACCGCCGGACGGCCCATGGTCGACGATCCGCGGGACGCCCTGGAGTGCTTCGGCTCCGCGCCCGTGGACCTGCTCGCCCTCGGGCCGTTCGCGATCCGGCGGAAGAAGGTGTTCGCATGACGGACGCGCCCGCCTACTCCGTCGTCGTCCCGACGATCGGGCGGCCCTGCCTCGCCGACTGCCTGCGCGCGCTCGCCGCGGCCGGCGGCCACCCGCCCGACGAGGTCGTCGTGGTCGACGACCGCCCCGACCCCACCGGCCCCCTGCCCCTGGAGGCGGCCGACGGGCTGCGGGTCAGGACCTTGCGCACCGCAGGACGCGGCCCGGCGGCCGCCCGCAACGCAGGCTGGCGCACGGTCCGTACGCCCTGGACGGTCTTCCTCGACGACGACGTACAGGTGCTGCCCGACTGGTCCCGCCGCCTCGCGGACGACCTCGGCGCGGCCGGCGCCTCCACCGGCGGCATCCAGGGACGCCTGCGCGTGCCGTTGCCCCAGGACCGCAGGCCCACCGACTGGGAGCGCGGCACGGCCGGACTGGAGCACGCCGCCTGGGCGACGGCGGACATGGCCTACCGGACCGCGGCACTGGAGGAGGTCGACGGCTTCGACGAGCGGTTCGGCCGCGCCTTCCGGGAGGACGCCGACCTGGCACTGCGCATGCACGAGGCCGGGTGGTCGCTGCACCGGGGAGCGCGGACGACACGCCACCCGGTGCGGGAGGCCGACCGCTGGGTGTCGGTGCGGGCCCAGCGGGGCAACGCGGACGACGCCCTGATGACCCGGCTGCACGGCCCCGACTGGTGGGCGCGCGCCCAGGCCCCGCGCGGACGGCTGCCCCGGCACGCGCTCGTGACGTCCATGGCGCTCACGGCACCCGCCCTCGCGCTGACGGGCCGGCGCCGCGCGGCCGGCGTCGCGGGAGCACTGTGGGCGCTGGGCACCGCCGAGTTCGCCCTGGCCCGCATCAAGCCCGGACCGCGCACCCCCCAGGAGATCACCACCATGGTCGCCACCAGCGTGGTCATCCCGCCGCTGGCGATCCGGCACTGGCTCGACGGCCTGATACGCCATCGCCGGGTCACGCCCCGCACGGGCACGCCCCTCAGGAGCACGCCGTGAACCCGCGCACCGCGGACCGCGTCCGGGTCGCCGCCGTCCTCTTCGACCGCGACGGCACCCTCGTCGAGGACGTCCCCTACAACGCCGACCCCACGCGCGTCCGCCCGCTGCCCGGCGCCCGTCAGGCACTGGACCTGCTGCGCGCCGCCGGCATCCCGACCGGCGTGGTCAGCAACCAGTCGGGCATCGGCCGCGGACTGCTCACCGACACCGACGTCCGCCGCGTCAACGACCGCGCGAACACCCTGCTCGGCGGTCTCGACACCTGGGTCTACTGCCCCCACCCGCCCGAGGCCGGCTGCGCCTGCCGCAAACCCCGCCCGGGGCTGGTCCTCGAAGCCGCACGACGCCTGGGCGTGCCCCCCGCGGACTGCGTGGTGATCGGCGACATCGCGGCCGACGTCCAGGCCGCACGCGCCGCGGGCGCCCGGGGCGTGCTCGTGCCCAACGTGGCGACCCTGCAGGGCGAGGTCGACACCGCACCCAGCACCGCCCCCGACCTGCTCACGGCGGTCCGGCGGCTCCTCGCCGAGACCGAGACCGAGTCCGAGAGCGAGACCGAGAACGAGACCGAGACGCGGGGTGATCACCCGTGAAATCACTGGTCGTCCGCCTCGACAGTTTCGGCGACGTACTCCTCGCCGGACCCGCGGTCCGCGCCGTCGCCGCGCACTCCTCCCACGTCACCCTGCTGTGCGGCCCGCGCGGCGAACCCGCCGCGCACCTCCTGCCGGGCGTGGACGAGGTGATGGTGTGGGAGTCCCCGTGGGAGGGCTTCGACCCGCCCACCGTTCAGGAGGCCGACGTCGACGGACTCGTACGGCGCCTGAAGGACGCGGCGTTCGACGCCGCGCTCGTGCTCACCTCCTTCCACCAGAGCCCCCTGCCCACCGCCCTGTTGCTGCGCCTGGCCGGCGTCCCCCGCATCGGCGCCGACAGCGTCGACCATCCCGGACGCCTCCTCGACGTACGGCACCGGCGGCTCCCCGGCCGCCACGAGGTCGAGGCCGCCCTCGACACCGCCGCCGCCATGGGCTTCCTGCCGCACCCCGGGGACGACGGCAGACCGCGCGTGCTGCCGCCGCCCGACACCATCGCGCTGACCGGCAACGGCCCGTACGTCGTGCTGCACCCCGGCGCCACCGCGCCCGCCCGCGCCTGGAGCCCCGAACGCTGCGCCGAGGCCGTCGAGTTGCTCGCCGACGTGGGCCACCGGGTCGTCGTCACCGGAGGGCCCGAGGAGGCCGGTCTCACCCGGAGGGTCAGCGGCGACACGGCCGTGGACCTCGGCGGCAAAACCGCCCCGCGCACGCTCGCCGGAGTCCTGCGCACCGCCGACGCAGTCGTGTGCGGCAACACCGGCCCCGCCCACCTGGCAGCGGCCGTCGGCACACCGGTCGTGTCCCTGTTCTCCCCGGTGGTCCCGGCGGAGCGCTGGGCGCCGTACGGAGTGCCGAGCGTGCTCCTCGGCGACCAGAACGCGCCGTGCGCGGACACCAGGGCCCTGCACTGTCCCGTACCAGGCCATCCGTGCCTCGACGAGGTCACGGCCCACGACGTGGTGGCCGCGGTGCAGAAACTCATGGGGGAGACCACATGAACATCCTCGTCTGGCATGTGCACGGATCCTGGCTGACGTCGTTCGTCCAGGGGGCGTACACCTTCCTCGTCCCCGTGACCCCCGACCGGGGCCCCGACGGTCTGGGGCGCGCCAGAACATGGCAATGGCCGCCCACCGTACGGGAGTTGAGCCCCGCCGAACTGCGCGAGGCAGACATCGACCTGATGGTGCTGCAAAGGCCGCACGAACTCGAACTGGCCCGGCAGTGGACCGGCCGCTGCCCCGGTGTCGACGTACCCGCCGTGTACGTCGAGCACAACAGCCCGCACGAGACGCCCGTCGACACCCGGCACCCGCTCGCCGACCGCACCGACATCCCCCTCGTGCACGTCACCCACTTCAACCGCCTGATGTGGGACAACGGCCGGGCCCCCACCACGGTGATCGAGCACGGCATCGTCGACCCCGGCCACCTGTGGACCGGCGAGGAGCCGCGCGCCGCGGTCGTCGTCAACGAGCCCGTACGGCGCGGCCGTACGACAGGAACCGACCTGCTGCCGGAGTTCTCCGGCGCGGTGCCGCTGGACGTCTTCGGCATGCGCACCGAGGGGCTGGGCGACCACCTCGGGCTGCCCCCCGACCGCTGCCGCAGCCGCGACCTGCCGCAGAACCGCCTGCACCCGGCGATGGCCCGCTGCCGCATGTACCTCCACCCCGTCCGGTGGACGTCGCTCGGACTGTCCCTGCTGGAGGCGATGTTCCTCGGGATGCCGGTCGTGGCCCTCGACACCACCGAGGTCCGCGAGGCCGTCCCGGACGGCGCCGGGGTCGTCTCGAACCGGCTCGACGTACTCAAGGACGCCATGCGCGGGTTCCTCGCGGATCCCGCCGACGCCCGGCTGACAGGGGAGGCCGCCAGGGCCGCGGCACAGGCCCGCTACGGAGAGCGGCGTTTCCGGGACGACTGGGAGCGCCTGATCAAGGAGGTCACCCGATGAGCACCAGCCACCCCTCGGCCGGCCGTGTCGCCATGGTCTCCGAGCACGCCAGTCCGCTGGCCGCGCTCGGCGGGCCGGACGCGGGCGGGCAGAACGTGTACGTGGCGCAACTCGCCGGGCGACTGGTCCGCCGGGGACACGAGGTCATCGTGTACACGCGGCGCGACGACCCCCGGCTGCCCGAGCGGGTCACCACGCCCGACGGGTTCCAGGTCGTCCATGTGCCCGCCGGACCGGCGGCTCCGATACCGAAGGACGAACTCCCGCCGTACATGCCGGAGTTCGGTGACTTCCTGGCACGCCAGTGGGCGACCGAGCCACCCGACGTGGTGCATGCCCACTTCTGGATGTCCGGATGGGCGGCCCTGGCCGGGGCGCGCGGCCTCGGCATACCCGTCGTGCAGACCTACCACGCGCTCGGCACCGTCAAGAGGCGCTACCAGGGCGCCGCCGACACCAGCCCGCCCGAACGCATCGCGATCGAGACCGCCGTCGGCCGCGAGTGCAGCCGCATCATCGCCACCTGCAAGGACGAGGTGGCCGAACTGGAGGCCATGGGACTGTCCCGGCAGCACATCTCCGTCGTCCCCTGCGGTGTGGATCCCGTGCAGTTCGCCCCGGTCGCCGCCCCGCCCCGGCCGGCGTCCGCGCCCCGGCGGCTGCTCTCGGTCGGCCGGCTCGTCCCGCGCAAGGGCTTCGACCGCGCGATCCGCGCCCTGGCCGACGTCCCCGACGCCGAACTCCTCATCGCCGGCGGCCCGGAAGCCGCCCTGCTCCTCGCCGAACCCGAGGCCGAGCGGCTGCGCGCGATCGCCGAGGAGTGCGGTGTCGCCGACCGGGTGACCCTGCTCGGCGGGGTGGGCCGGGAGGAGATGCCGGGGCTGCTGTCCAGCGCCGACCTCGTGCTCTCCCTGCCCCGCTACGAGCCGTTCGGCATCGTCCCGGTCGAGGCCATGGCCTGCTGCGCGCCCGTCCTCGCCACCGCCGTCGGCGGGCAGCTCGACACCGTCGTCGACGGCATCACCGGCGTCCTCGTCCCGCCCGACGACGACGACATCAGCGGAACCGTCCGCCGCCTCCTGGCCGACCCCGACCTGCTCGCCCGCTACGGCACAGCCGGACGCCGCCGTGTCCTCGCCCGCTACACCTGGGACCGCGTGGCCGACGGTGTGACCCGTGCCTACAGCGCGGTCTCCTCGGTGCCCTCACTCTCGGGAGCCGTCCGATGAAACTTGCCACCGACGTCACGCACTGCGACGACCTGATGAAGGCACTGGAAGGATTCCGCGGCTACGCCGCGCCCGTGGTCCGGCGCTGGGGCACCTCGCTCGCCTCCCGTCTCGGCGCGGGGGCCCGCCTCCTCGTCGCGGGCAACGGCGGCAGCGCCGCCCAGGCCCAGCACCTGACGGCCGAGCTGGTCGGCCGCTACCGGGACGACCGCCCGCCGTTCTCCGCCCTCGCCCTGCACGCCGACACCTCCTCCACGACCGCGATCGCCAACGACTACGGCGTCCAGGAGATCTTCGCCCGGCAGGTCGCGGCGCACGGCCGCGCCGGGGACGTCCTGATGCTGCTGTCCACCAGCGGCGCCAGCGGCAACCTGCTCGTCGCGGCGAGCGAGGCCCGCCGCCTCGGCATGACGGTGTGGGCGCTGACCGGCCCGGCGCCGAACCCGCTGGCGGGCGGCGCCGACGAGGCCCTGTGCGTCGAGGCGGCGACCTCCGCGACCGTGCAGGAGCTGCACCTGGTGGCCGTCCACATGCTCTGCGAGGCCTTCGACCAGGCGGTCGAACGGCGGGAGTCGGCCCACCGGCGGTGTCTGGCCGACGCCCGGGATGAGACGGCGGAGGACCGGTACTGGGCCGTCGGAACCGGGGCGGCACCCGAGGAGCGGCATTGGGCCGACGGGCGGCGCGCGGCGGCCGGGAGCCGACGGTACTGGGGCGCCGGAACCGAGGCGGCACCCGAGGAGCAGCACCAGTCCGACGGGCGGCGCGAGGCGGCCGGGAGCCGACGGCCCGGGGAGCGCTGGGCGCTGCTCCTGGAGGAGGACGGCACATGACCGCCCCGGCCGCACTGCTGGTCGTCGGGGACGCCCTCCTCGACCACGACGTCTCCGGCCGGGTCGAACGCCTCGCCCCGGACGCGCCCGTACCGGTGGTCAGCGGACCCCGCCGCACCACCCGCCCGGGCGGTGCCGCGCTCGCCGCCTGCCTCGCCGCGGCCGACGGCCGACCCGTCACCCTGGTCACCGCGCTCGGCGACGACCCGGACAGCGCGGCGCTGCGCGAGCTCCTGGCCGACCGGGTCGAGCTCGTCGAACTCCCGCTCACCGGGGCGCTGTCCAGCAAGACCCGCGTCCTCGCCGACGGCCGCCCCCTGCTGCGCCTGGACGACGGCGAGGGAAGGGCCGGAGAAGCAACCGAGCAGGCATGCAGGGCGATCGCCGAAGCCGGAGGCGTCCTCGTCGCCGACTACGGCCGGGGCACCGCCGACGTGCTGCGCGAGGCGCTGGCGGACGCGGCGGCGCGGGTACCGGTCGCCTGGGATCCCCATCCGCGGGGACGTCCGCCGGTGCCGGGGGTGCGGCTGGCGACGCCGTCGGCTGCCGAGGCGCACGCCTTCGCGGGCCGGGGCACCGACGCCGGGGAGGACCGGCACGGCAGCGAACTGCACACGGCGGCCCAGGACGCCGCCCGGCTCGTGCGCGCCTGGCACGCTGCCTCCGTCGCCGTGACGCTCGGCGGGCGCGGGGCGCTGCTGTCACATGGCGAGACACCGCTGCTCGTGCCGTCGCCGGTCACGGCCGAGGGCGATGCCTGCGGCGCCGGGGACCGGTTCGCGGCGACCGCCGCCGGGCTCCTGGCCGACGGGGAGCTCGTCGAGACGGCCGTACGGGGAGCCGTGCACGCCGCCACGCGTTACGTCGCCGAGGGCGGCGTCCGTTCCGCAGCCGTGGACACCCGACCGACCGAGCCCCCGGCGCCGTCCGACGCCGAGCCGACGGACGACGCGCTGCGCACGGCGGCCCGGGTGCGGGCAGCGGGCGGAACCGTCGTCGCCGCCGGCGGCTGCTTCGACCTGCTGCACGCCGGCCACGTCGCGCTGCTCCAGGCCGCCCGGCGCACCGGGGACTGCCTGGTCGTGTGCGTCAACTCCGACGCGTCCGTACGCCGCCGCAAGGGCGACGGCCGCCCGCTCGTCCCTCAGGCGGACCGCATCCGCGTCCTGCGCGCACTGGAGTGCGTCGACGCGGTAGCCGTGTTCGACGAGGACACACCCGAACGCCTCCTCGCCGAACTGCGCCCGCACATCTGGGCCAAGGGCGGCGACTACGCCCTGACCCGCCTGCCCGAAGCGGCCCTGGTCGAGAGCTGGGGCGGCCAGGTCGTCCTGTTCCCCTACCTCGACGGCCGCTCCACCACCGGCATCGCCGAACGGGCGGCACTGTCCCCGCGAACGGCGGGTGTACCGGCGAAGGTCGCGAGCGCCGGACGGAGGCCGCGGTGACCGGCGGCCACCGTGTCACGGCCGGACGGGCTCGGCGTGGCCGTCGGCGGCCGTGCCCAGTCGGTCTACGGCGTGGGGGCGGAGTGAGTGCCGAGCGGGCGGCTGTGGCCCCGCGAACGGCGGGGGTACGAGCGAAGGTCGCCGGCAGCGGACGTAGGTCGCGGTGACCGGCCGCGACGGCGTCATCGCCGGGCCGGATCGGCCTGCCGGCCGTCGGCGGCCGTGCCGAGTCGGCCCACGGGGTGTGGGCGGAGTGAGTGCCGAGCGGAAGGAGACGGACGGTGATCGATCCGCCGGAGCGGCGTCGCGCGGTGAGCGGGGCCGAACTGGGCGCGGAACGCGTGGAGGCGTCGATGTCCGGGCCACCGCGGCGGCACCGTCAGGATCCACTCGGCCCTGGGACCGGCGGGACGGCCGGATCCCGCGGCGAGCGGATCGAGGTGACAGCCAACGGGCCGTCGCAGGGGCGCCGCGTGCTCGTGCTGCGGGCGCTGGGGCTGGGAGACCTGCTCGCCGGTGTGCCCGCCCTGCGGGGCATCCGGCGGGCCTTCCCACAGGATCACGTCGTGCTGGCGTTGCCGCCGGCCCTCGCAGAAGCCGCCTCGGCCACCGGAGCGGTCGACAGCGTCCTGCCGGCCGAGGCTCCGGGACGGGGCGTGCCAACGCTCGAACATTGGGTCGGCTCGCCGCCGGACATCGCCATCGACCTGCACGGAAACGGGCCCGAGAGCCGCGACGCCCTGGCCGCGCTCCACCCCCGCCGGCTGCTGGCGCACGCCGCCGAACCCGCGGACGACCCCGTCCGTCCTCCCGTGTGGCGGCCGGACGAACACGAGCGTGAGCGGTGGTGCCGCTTCCTCGGGGCGTACGGCATCTCCGCGGACCCCGACGACGTACGGCTGCCCCCGCCCGCCACGCCGTCCCCGGCGCCCGGCGCCGTCGTCGTCCATCCCGGCGCCGAGTCCGCCGCCCGGCGCTGGCCGGCCGAACGGTACGCCGGCGTCGTACGGCGGCTGCGCACCCTCGGCCGGCGGGTCGTCCTCACCGGCGGCCCCGCCGAGGACGCGCTGGTCATGGAGGTCGCCGCACACGCCGGCCTGCCCGCGCGGGACCTGCTGCGCGGCGGGCTGCCGTTCGGCGAGCTGTCGGCGCTCCTCGCCCGTGCCGCGCTCGTGGTCAGCGGCGACACCGGCCTGGCGCACCTCGCGGTGGCCCACGGCACACCGTCCGTGACGCTCTTCGGACCGGTGTCGCCGCGGCTGTGGGGCCCACCGCGCGCGCAGCGCCACATCGCTCTGTGGAAACCCGGCCCGCCGGGGGACCCGCACGGAGACGTCCCCGACCCGCAGCTGCTGCGGATCGGCACCGACGAGGTGGTCACCGCCGCGCTGAGCCTGCTGCGGCCCGTTCCGACAACCGCGTAGCCACGCAAGGGAGATGACGTTCGTGGCCTACCAGTCCGCCCCCCCACGCGCCGCCCGGCCGGGCGGACGGCCCCGACGGGCGTGTCACGGTCGCGGTGATCACCCGCGACCGTCCCACGAGCGTGCTGCGCACGCTGGACGCCCTGGCCGCCATGCCCGAGCGGCCCGCGGTGATCGTGGTGGACAACGGCTCCGACGACGAGACCAGCACCGCGGTGCGCCGGCACCCCGCGGCGGCCCGACTGCTCAGGCCCAGCGAGAACACCGGAGCCCTCGGCCGCAACCTCGCCGTACGGCACGCGCGGACGCCTTACGTCGCCTTCAGCGACGACGACTCGTGGTGGACCCCCGGCGCGCTGCGCCAGGCGGCCGACCTGCTCGACACACACCCCCGTCTCGGCCTGGTGGCCGCCCGCACACTCGTCGGCACAGACGCGGCCGACGACCCGCTCAACGCCGTCCTCGCGGACTCCCCCCTGCCGGACGAACCCGACCTGCCGGGCCGTCCGGTGCTCGGCTTCCTGGGCTGCGCCTGCGTGGTGCGCCGGGACGTCTTCCTCTCGACGGGCGGCTGTCACCCGCTGCTCTTCTTCGGCGGGGAGGAGACCCTGCTCGCCTACGACATGGCGGCCGCAGGCTGGGGCGTGACGTACGTACCGTCGCTGACGGCACGTCACCTCCCGGAGCCGGGCGGCCGCGACGGCCGTAGCCACCTGGTGCGCCGCAACGAAGTGCTGACCCTGTGGCTGCGCCGTCCGCTCCCGGTGGCCATGAGGGCCAGCGCGCGTCTCGGGACCTCGGCCGTCACCGGCGAGCCCGGCGCCCGAAGGGCGCTGCGTGAGGTACTCGTACGCTGGCCCGCCGCCGTCACGCGGCGCCGGCGGCTGCCGCAGCACGTCGAGCAGGCCGCCCGGCTGCTGGCCGGGGACGGCGCGCTCGCACCCGCGGAGGGGAACCGGCCGGCATGAGCGCACGGAACGCGGCGCCCGGCGGTCCGGACGGCCGTACGACCGTGGTGGTGATCACCCACAACCGGTGCGTGGAGCTCCTGCACACCCTCGGCCGCCTGCGGGAGCTGCCCGAGCGACCGCACGTCGTCGTCACCGACAACGCCTCCACCGACGGAACCGCCGAGGCGGTCCGGCGCGACTTCCCGGAGGTCGTGCTGCTGCGGCCCGGCCGCAATCTGGGCGCGGTCGGACGCAACCTGGCCTTGCGCCGGGTCCGTACGCCCTACGTCGCCTTCTGCGACGACGACACCTGGTGGGAACCCGGCAGCCTCCGGCGGGCGGCGGACCTGCTCGACGAGCGGTCGCTCCTCGCGGCGGTCACCGCGCGCATCCTCGTGGAGCCGTCCGGCACGGAGGATCCGGTCGTCCAGGAGCTCAGGGAGTCACCGCTGACGGGCCCCGACTGGTTGCCGGGCCCGGCCCTCGGGTCCTTCCTCGCGGCCGCCACCGTCTGCGCACCGAGGCCTTCAGGGCCGCAGGCGGCTTCCATCCGGGCCTGTGGCTCGGCGGTGAGGAGGAACTGCTGGCCACCGACCTGCAGCGGCAGGGCTGGTGGTTGAGCCACGCCGAGGACCTGACGGTTCATCACAGAGCTTCGGAGCTGCGGGACAGCACGGCACGCCGGATCCTCGGCCTGCGCAACACGCTCTGGTTCACCTGGTTGCGCCGCCCGCTCCTGCCGGCGCTGCGGCGTACGGCCCACCTGATGGCCACCGTCCCCCACGACATGGCCTCGGCCCGCGCCTTCGCCCACGCGGCGGCCGGCCTGCCCTGGGTACTGCGCCAGCGCGACCCGGTGCCACCGGAGATCGAGGACCGGGTGATGGCACTGCAGCGCGCCCGGCGTTCGTCGTCGGCGCGCAGATACGTCGGGTGAGCCACGCCGGCTGAGCGGTCGTCGGGGAAGCCGTGCGTCGGCGTGGCGGCGTCAGGAACCGGTACCGGGGACCTCGGTGTCCGGCACCTCGGTGGCTTCGGTCGTCGCCTCGTCGTCGTCGCGCTCGCCCTCGGCCTGGGAGGGCGTCGTGTACTCCGGAGTCGGATGGTGGGCCCAGGGGGTTTCGGCGTCGTCGCGCTCACCCTCGGCCTGCGACGGGGTGTGGTGGCTCACGCTCATCGTGGTCCTCCTGCGCACAGGGGCGGCCGGTCCGCCCTCCTCCGGACGGGGGAGGGGCCCGGCACCGTCGAGCGCGGAACCGGGTACCCCCCTCGCCGAGGGGTGACACGGTGACGTCCGCCGGTGTCGCCCTCGCCTGGCGGGTTACCCGTCGAGCAGCGTGGTCCAGCGACGGAAAGGACGAGTGGTGCGGGAGCACCCATACTGTCTCTAAAGGCCCGGGCGCTCCGGGCCCGACGACCGGCGTGTGGCCGGCCTCGGCAGACCCGGCTCGCAGTCTCTCGGCGAGGAGCCGTCCTCGTGTGTCCCGCCCGCCTCCTTCGAACGGGAGTCCCGGATGACGATCAACCAGCACCCGTCGCCCGTCTCGCCGGATCTGCGGATCGGCCTGCTCGGCTCGTACGGCGGGTGCAACATGGGCGACGAAGCGATTTTGATGTGTGTTCTGAGCTGCCTGCGCGCCCATCGGCCGCATGCGCGGCTCGTCGTCTTCAGCCGGAACGCCGAGCACACCCGCACCCATCAGCCGCAAGCCGACGAGGTGATCGACTGGGAGGGCGTCCCGCAGAAACCCGTCCTCGACGCCCTCGGCGGACTGGACCTGCTGGTGCTGGGCGGCGGCGGAATCCTCTACGACGGTGAGGCGCGGCGCTATCTGCGGCTGGTGAAGGCGGCTCACGAACGCGGTGTGCCCACCTTCGCCTATGCGGTCGGCGCGGGCCCGCTGCGTGAGGCGGACGACCGGGAAGCCGTGCGCACCGTGCTGCCTGAGATGACCGAGGTCGTGGTGCGCGACGAGGAGTCCCGCCTCGTCCTGGAGGAGGTCGGCGTCGAGTGCGAACTCACCGTCACTGCCGACCCGGCGCTGCTGCTCGCACCGGAACCCTTCACCGAGCAGATGATGCGGCAGGAGGGCCTCCCCATCGGCGCCCGGCTGGTAGGGATGTCCGTGCGCGAGCCCGGCCGCGCGGCGGAGAAACTCGACGAGGACGACTACCACGCGCTGCTCGCCGACGTCGCGGACTTCCTCGCCCGGCGGCTGGACGCCCACGTGGTCTTCGTGCCGATGGAACGCCAGGACGTGCGGCACGCCCACGGCGTGCTGTCCCGGATGAGCGCCCCGGACCTGGGCCGCATCCTGCACAACTCCTACAGCCCCGGCCAGGTCCTCGGCTTCATGAGCCACCTGGACATGGTGGTCGGCATGCGCCTGCACGTCGTGATCTTCGCCGCGCTGTCCGGCCTGCCCGTGCTGCCACTGCCGTACTCCGGGAAGGTCTTCGACTTCGCCCGCCGTACGGGGGCGCCCGCCCTGGTCGGGGTGGCGCGGGAGCAGGCCGGGCTCCTGCTCGCCGAGGTGGACCGGCTCTGGGACGAGTTCCCGCACCGGCAGGCCGACCTCACCACCAGGGTGCACGGGCTGCGGGCCCTGGCCCGGGAGACCTGCGCCCGCTGCGGAGCCCTGCTGGACTCCATCGACGGCGGCGCACACGACACACGGCGGGCCGAGGACGCCGACCTGATTCTGACCCCGGGCTCCGCGACGGCCGACCTGAGGGACCACGGGGCGTGACGCCGGGACACCGCAGGCCGTGGGCCCGGGAGGGAGCGCGCCGTCCGCAACCGAACCCAGTCGACGGGAGAAGCGATGCCGATCCTGGAACCACCCCGCCCCGCCACGACCGTCACCCTGCCACCGCGAGCGGCCCGCCACGGGGGCCGCACGGACGTCCTGGTCGTCGGCGGCGGACCGGCCGGCACCGCCGCGGCCTATGCGGCGGCCGACGCCGGGGCCGACGTCGTACTGGTGGAGCGCTACGGCTTCCTCGGCGGCAATGCCACCGTCGCGCTGGTGATGCCGCTGATGTCGTTCCACAACGAGAAGAAGCAGGCGGTCTTCAACGAGGACGGCAACAACAGCCGACTGCTGCCGACCGACCACGGCGAGGGCGAACCGGTGGTGGCCGGGTTCCTGTGGCTCCTGCTGGACCGGCTCACCGCACGGGGCGGCTGTATCCCGCCGTCCCCGGACACCGGCTACACCGTGCCGTTCGACCCGGAGATCTACAAACTCGTCCTCCTCGACCTGATGGACCAGGTGGGCGTGCGGATGCTGTTCCACTCCTTCGCCTCCTCCGCGCTGCCCCTCGACGACGGCTGGCGGGTGGTTTTCGAGACCAAGTCCGGGCCGGTGGTGATCGACGCCGGAGTCGTCGTGGACGGCACGGGGGACGGGGACATCGCCGCGGCCGCCGGGGCGCCGTACGAGATCGGCCGGCCGGAGGACGGGCTGGTGCAGCCGATGACGCTGATGTTCCGCGTGGTCGACTTCCTCCAGCCGCTCTTCTCCGAGTACGTCAGCGAGCATCCCGACCAGTGGCGGGGCGTGCACGGGCTGTGGGACCTCGTCCAAGAGGCCACCGAGGCGGGCGGACTGCGCCTGCCCCGCGAGGACATCCTGTTCTTCGGCACCCCGCACCCCGGCGAGGTCAGCGTCAACAGCACCCGCGTCACCAGGGCGCTCGGCACAGACGTCTGGGACCTCAGCCGCGCCGAGTACGTCGCGCGCCGCCAGATGGAACAGATCGACCGCTTCCTGCGCCGCAAGGTGCCGGGCTTCAACAAGTCGTACGTGGCCCAGAGCGGCGTCCAGATCGGTGTACGGGAGACCCGCCGCATCCTCGGCGACTACCACCTCACCGGCCACGACATCCTCGCGGCGCGCTCCTTCCCGGACGCGGTCGCGCACGGCGCCTACCCGGTCGACATCCACAACCCCAGGGGCAGCGGCACCGTCCTCAAACGCGTCCCGCGCGGCCACTTCTACGACATCCCCCTGCGCTGTCTGCTGCCCCGGGACACCGACCGCCTGCTCGTCGCCGGCCGCTGCATCTCCGGCTCCCACGTGGCGCACTCGTCCTACCGCGTCATGCCCATCTCCATGGCCACCGGCCAGGCGGCCGGCGTCTGCGCCGCCCTGTCCGTGCGACTCGGCCGCAGCCCCCGCGAGGTCCCCTACCACCTCGTCCAGCGCGCGCTGCGACGCCAGGGCGCCCACCTGCGCCTGGAACCCCGGGAACCGGTGCCACAGCGGCGCTGACGCCGCACGCACACCCCGGCTGCGGAAGCGATGCTCGTGGCCTGGTTCACTGGCGGGGTGACCACTCCCTACCCTGACGGCGTCTTCGCCGGCGGGTGGATCTTCGACACCAACCTGCGCCCGTTCTGTGAATCAGTCGCTGCGTTCGCGGAATACGACTTCGACGACTCGGACTGGCAGGCCGTCGAAACCGCCCTGCCGGGAACAGACGTAGAGCGGGCCGAGTGGTACGACCACCCCCTGTCGGGCCAGGTGCCGCTGACCCTGTTCGTCGCGGCCGACCCGGGCTCCTGCGTGGTCTTCGTCAGCGTCGCCGGAGAACCCGACGCCCCTACGAAGGCCCGGATCGAGGCGGCGCTGCACATCTTCGCCTGGTGGCAGGTGGCCTAGGGGCCGGTGTCGTTGTCGCGCCAGCGGCCGCCGTGGGGTGCCGTGTCGAAGCGGGTGGCCGAGGACGCGTTGCCGCCGAAGTCGTTGCCGATGACGCGACCGCCCGTCCAACGGCCGGCATGGGTGATCCACACGCCGTGCGTCTGCGTCCTGGGCTGCTGGTCGTCCCAGATCCGGTTGCTGCTCACCTGCGCTCCGGCGACGGCCGCCGCAGCGGTGAGCCCGGCTCGCGGGCCCGGGGAGTCCGGCAGCCGGTAAGCGGAGCCCGCCTCGGGTGTGCCGTCGGTCCACGCCGTGCCCGCGCCCGGGCGCATGGGGGCCAGGGCCAGTCGGGTCGACGTGTTGAACGTGACCAGCGCGCTCTGGCCGTCGACCGTCAGCCGCTTGCCGCGGTGCCCGTCCGGGGGCCAGTCGGCGTTCTCGTCGGTCAGGGACAGGCTCGTGAAGTGCACGCCCTCGCCACCGCCGGAGGCCGCAGGCGCGGCACGCCGGCCGTTGTTGCGGATGCGGTTCCCCATGATCGCCGGGTCGCGCAGGTCCGCGTCGATGCGGATGCCGTCGAGCGCGTTGTCCCGGATGTCGTTGGACTCCAGCACGAGGTCCGCGACCGGCTCCTGGTCGCCGCCGGCGAGGTTGTGCTCCCAATAGCCGTAGCGGCCGTTGTTGCTGATGCGGTTGCCGCGGAAGGCGTACGGGCCCGGCGTGTTCCCGAACCCGATGCCGTCGCGGACGTTGCCGTCGATCACACAGCCGGTGACGATGCCGCCGCGTCCGCCGACACCCGCGGTGCCCTGGGAGGACACGTCGAACCCGGCCTGATGGTTGGAGACCATCGTCGAGGAGGTGACGACCAGACCGTCGGCGCCCCAGTCGGAGATGCCGAACCGGTTGTCCTCCGCGTGGCAGGCGGTGATGCGGATGCCTCGCGGCGGCGGCCACTCCTCCTGCTGCAACTCCACGAAGATGCCGTTGGTGCCGTTGCCGAGCGCGGTGCAGGCCGTCAGCGTCAGCCGTTCGACCATGCCCCAGCCGCCGATCCCGATCCCGAGACCCGCACCCCCCATCTTGTCGCCGGGGTCCTGCCGGCCGCAGCGGGCGGCCAGCACGCCCTCCACCACCGTGTCCTGCAGGAAGTCGCAGCCGAAGCCGGTCGCCGCGGTGTCGTGGATGTACAGGTCGCTGAAGCGGCCGCGCAGCACGTACTGCAACCCGAGCCCCTTGGCCAGGGGGTCGTACTCCTCCGTCACCACACCCGAGCCGTCGATCTCGAAGTGCGCGAAGGTCACGTCCTCGATGTGGTGGTCCGGGCCTGCTCCGTGCAGCTGGGAGGTGAACCAAGCCAGCGGCACCGGTGTCGTCGGGGCGTCGGGATTGCCCAGGACGAAGCAGGTGGCGCCCCGCCCGGCCCCGATCAGCGACACCCCGCTGCGCCATACGACGGCCTGGTTGCGGATCACGTAGCGGCCGGGCGGGGCCTGAATGACGCGAGGCCGGCCGTCCGCCTCGCACGCCGCCCCCAGCGCGTCCACCAGCTTCGCGAGCGCCGGCTGGTCATTGGTCGTACCGTCGCCGACCAGACCGTGCGCCTGGGCGTCGACGGTCAACGGCATGGACATCGTGCCGCTCCTCTCGAAGGAGCGCTTCGTCGAAAGGGGCGCTCCGTGATCGCCGAGTACCGGGCATGCGCACGACTATGCGTGCACCGGTTGTGCGCGCACCGGTCCGGCGGGAACGCGATGACGACGCCCCGAGCGCTGCCTCCGTGCGTCCGCGTCCTAGGGTGCGGGCATGACCTCGCAGGCATACCTCTCCGAACTGTTCTCCCTCGACGGGCGGGTCGCCCTGGTGACCGGTGGCAGTTCCGGCATCGGCCGGGCCATCGCCGAAGCCCTCGCCCGCGCGGGAGCGCGTGTGGTGATCGTGGCGCGCAAGGAGGCGGAGCTGGCCGAGACGGTCGGCGAGCTGGAGGCGCACGGCTGCCGGGCGGCCTGGGTGAGCGCCGACCTGGGCACGCGCGACGGCGTGCGGGGCGCCGCGGACGAGGCGGCCCGGGTGTTCGGGGAGCCCGACATCCTGGTCAACTCCGCCGGGATCAACCTGCGTCCCCCGATGGGCGAGCTGGGCGAGGACGTCTGGGACACCACGATGGCCGTGAACCTGGAGGCGCCCCATCTGCTGGGGCAGCGGTTCGGGCCAGGCATGGCCGAGCGGGGCTTCGGACGGATCATCCACATCACCTCCCAGCAGGCGCATCGGGCGTTCGTCCAGAGCGGCGCCTACGGCGTGTCCAAGGGGGCACTGGAGTCGCTGGCCCGTTCCCAGGCGGAGGCATGGTCGCCGTACGGCGTCACCTGCAACACGCTCGTGCCGGGGTTCGTCATGACGCCCCTGAACGCACGCCTGTCCTCCGACCCGGACAAGGTGGCGGCGCTCGCCGCACGCACGATGGTCGGGCGCAACGGCCTGGCCGAGGACTTCGCCGGTGCGGCGGTGTTCCTCGCGAGCCGCGCCTCCGCCTATGTCACCGGGCAGTCGATCTTCGTCGACGGCGGGTTCTCCGTTCACTGAGCCGGGCCGGCCCGTCAGCGCAGGTCGAGGCGCATCAGGATCCGGGGATGCCCGGCGAGGACGGAGGTCGTGTCGGCCGCGTGGACAAAGCCGGCCCGCTCGAAGTTCTTGCGCAGCCCGGCGTACGCCATCGTCAGGTCGACCCGGGCGTCCCCGTTGTCGAGGGGGTACGCCTCGATCACCGGCGCACCCCGGTCGCGGGCGAACTCGACCGCCCCGGCGATGAGGGCGTGGGTGATCCCCTGCTTCCGATGGCCGGGGCGGACGCGGATGCACCACAGCGACCAGACCGGCAGGTCGTCGACGTGCGGGATCTTGCGGTTGCGGGCGAACGACGTGGCCGAGCGGGGAGCCACCGCGGCCCAGCCGACCGGTTCGTCACCGTCGTAGGCGAGCACCCCCGGAGGCGGATCGGCACGGCACAGCTCGGCTACGTACGCGCCGCGGGCCGGCCCGCGGAGCTCGTTGTTGAGCTTGGACGGGATGCGGTAGCTCAGGCACCAACAGACGTTCGCCGTAGGCGACTTGGGGCCGATCACCGCACGGACGTCGTCGAAGACCGAAGCCGGGCGAACCTCGATGGTCATGGCACCACCATGTCACGCGGGGGCGCGCGACGCTCGGTTGGTCAGGAGGGGCCCGGGTACCCGGCGCGCATGAAGTGGCAACAGGTGCAGGCATCTCCGGCTTCGGTGTACGTCCTGGTCCTGGCTCCGGGCGAGGAGGCCCTCGCCGAGATCACCCGCTTCGCCCGGGAGCAGGCCCTCGGGGCGTCCCAGGGGACCGCCGTGGGCGCCTTCGCGCGGGCCGTGGTGGGGTGGTTCGACCGCGAGGCCAAGGACTACCGGCGCATCGGGGTCGACGAGCAGTGCGAAGTCCTGTCGCTGCTGGGGGACATCGCCGTCGGCGAGGACGGACCGACCGCGCATCTGCACGCCGTCCTCGGCCTGTCCGACGGTACGACGCGTGGCGGGCATCTGCTGGAGGGGCAGGTGTGGCCGACCCTCGAGGTGATCGTGCGGGACAGCCCGGCGGCGCTGGCGAAGATCCACCGTCCCGACCTCGGCCTCGCGCTGATCGACCCGGGGTGACGAGCGGGCCGATCCTGCGGCGGGGCATGGCGCGTTCGGGGTTCGTCGCGCGCTCTTCGGGTACTCGGGTGGCTCTGTACGACGGGGGACACGCACGGGACGGAGGGCCGTGAGGATGCCTCCCCTGACACAGACTCCCGCGGTGGACCCCCGGGTGAGCCGTCGCGCCTCCACCCGCACCGCCCGCGCGCGCGGCCGGGTCCCCGAGCCCGACGAGGAACCGGATCTGCTCGGCCAGTACTTGGCCCAGATCGCGGCGACCCCCCTGCTCACCGCCGAGGACGAAGTTCGGCTGGCCCAGCGCATCGAGGCCGGAGTGCGGGCCGTCGAGGAACTGCAGCAGGCCGACGTGGGCGAGCCCGCCCTGGATCCGGCCAGGCGCCGCGAACTGGAGGCGGTCGCCCGGGACGGCCGGGCCGCCAAGGACCACATGATCCGGGCCAACCTCCGGCTGGTGGTGGCGATGGCCAAGCGGCACGCCCATCGGGGTGTGCCCCTGCTCGACGTCATCCAGGAGGGAAACCTCGGACTGATCCGCGCGGTGGAGAAGTTCGACCACACCAAGGGCTTCAAGTTCTCCACCTACGCCACCTGGTGGATCCGCCAGGCGATCGAGCGCGGCCTGGCCCAGCACGCCCGCGCCGTCCGGCTGCCCATGCACGTCGTCGAGGAACTGCGCAAGCTCGGCAAGATCGAGCGGCGTCTCCAGCACGCCCTGGGACGCGAGCCCACCGTCGAGGAGGTCGCCCGCGACAGCGGCTTCGCCGAGGACCGGGTCGGCTGGCTGCGCCGGGTCGGGCGGCAGGCGGTCAGCCTCGACACGCCCGTCGACGAGACCGGGGAGACCGTGGTCGGCGACCTCATCCCCGACACCGAGGTGCTCCAGGCCGCGGACATCGCCGAGTACCAGGCGCTCGCGGCGGACCTGAGGAAGGCCATCGGCACCCTCGCGCCCCGCGAGGCCATGATCCTCAGCCTCCGCTACGGCCTGCACGACGGCGAGCAGCGCACGCTCGAACAGGTCGCCCGGCACGTGGGCCTGACGCGCGAGCGCGTCCGCCAGCTGGAGAAGCAGTCGCTGGCCAGGCTGCGGGCGCCGGAGACGGGCGAGCGGCTGATGGCGTGGGCGAGTTGAGGGCGTCGTACGGACAAGTCGTACGGAAAGGACACCTGGAAGGACACCTGTGGGGCCCGCGTCACGTGGAGGCCATCTGTCTGTGGGGCCCGCGTCACGCCGGGGCGTGGAACGCATGCAGCGTGTCCGCGACCCGAGTGTCGGTGACGGGGCCGAAGTCCTCGTACCACTCACCGACCACATGGAGGTTCGGCGGCTGCTCGAGGCATACGACGTCGTCGCACTCGGCGCGGATCGACGCAAGGGTCCGCGGGCTGCCGACGGGCACCGCCAGGATCAGCCGCGCCGGGCCGTGGCGGCGCAGGAAGCGCAGGGCGGCCGTGGCGGTCAGGCCGGTGGCCAGGCCGTCGTCGACGAGGACGACCGTGCGGCCGTTGACGGACGGCAGCGGGCGGCGGCCGCGGTAGACGTACTCCATGCGGTGCAGCTCGTTGCGTTCGCGGACGATGACATCGCCGAGCCGGTCCTCGGACAGATGCATCATGGCCAGGCTCTGGCGGTCGTACAGCGGCGGATCGTCGGCGACGATCGCGCCGATCGGCGTCTCGGGCCGGACGGGGGTGCTGACCTCGCGGGTGACCAGCACGTCCAGCGGGGCGTGCAGGGCACCGGCCACCTGCGCGGCGACGGGTACACCGCCGGGCGGCAGGGCCAGCACGAGCACCTGGAGCAGGTCGCCGGAGTCGGCCCACTCGACCAGCCGCAGGGCCAGTTCCCGGCCTGCGTGGGTGCGGTCGCGGAATGACACGGCGCTTCTCCCTCCACGTCGGCGCAGCCGCCGAGTGCCCGGCGTGACCCCGGCGAAACGAGGCACGCCAGGGTGTGGGGGTCAGGCCTCGGCGGCCGGACGGACGCCCGCCGAGCACATGACGGGCTGAGGATCGGGTACCCGAACCGTCCGGCGCACACCGGACCGGTGGGGGGACACGACACGGCGACGGGACGAACCATGACCGACCCCCACTTCGAGAGCGGTGCACTGGCGGCCCAGCAGGCCTTGCGGACGGTCGTCGAGAAGGGCGCGGACCAGGCGGCGCTGAGCACACTGGCCCACAGCGAGGTGCTGCTCCCCGCGGCGACGGACGCGGAGGGACCTGCCCCCAAGGCGCTGACGCTTCCCGTGTTCGAGCAGGAGGACGGCACCGAACTGGTGCCGGTCTTCACCACCCAGGAACGCATGGAACAGGCACTGCCACGGATCCGGCGGCACCGCAGTGTGCTGCTCGGCGTCCTCGCCCACGGCTGGCCCGGCGACCTGTCCCTGGTCATCGACGCCGGCACCCCCGAGCAGCTGGCGCTGACCGCCCAGGGCGTCAGGGCACTGCTGGACCGGGACGACACCTGACCTCGCGCACGGGAGCGGGACCGGTGATGCGTCGGTGACCGCTGCGGTTGGCTTTTCGGCCCGGGCTGGGCGGGAACCCGGTCACGGTCCTTGCCGGCTCAAGCGGTCCAGGAGGCCCTCGTGACCGATCCGCAGCACACCCAGCAGAATCCGGCCACCCAGCACCCGCGTCCCGAGTTTCCCGCGCAGGACCAGCCCCACCCCGGATGGACCGGTCCGATGGACCCGCCACCCGACCACGGTGAGGAGAGCTACCGCGGCTCCGGCCGGCTGGAGGGCCGCAAGACCGTCATCACCGGAGGCGACTCCGGCATCGGGCGGGCGGTGGCCCTGGCCTTCGCCCGGGAGGGCGCCGACGTGCTGTTCACCTACCTCGAACAGGAGGCGGACGAGGCACGCGAGACGTCCAGGCTCGTCGAGGGCGCCGGCCGCAAAGCGGTCGCGGTGTCCTGCGACATCCGCGAGGAGGACAACTGCCGGGCGCTGATCGAGCGCGCGGTCGCGGAGTTCGGGCGCATCGACGTCCTGGTGAACAACGCGGCCTACCAGATGTCCCAGCCGGACGGCATCGAGGCGATCAGCACCGAACAGTTCGACCGGGTCATGCGCACCAACCTCTACGGCATGTTCTGGCTGACGAAGTTCGCCGTGCCGCACATTCCGGAGGGCGGCAGCATCATCAACTCCACGTCGGTGCAGGCGTACAAGCCGAGTCCGCATCTGCTGGACTACGCGACGACGAAGGGCGCGATCGTCACCTTCACCCAGGGGCTGGCCCAGATGCTCGTCGACCGCGGCATCCGCGTCAACGCGGTCGCGCCGGGGCCGGTCTGGACGCCGCTCATCCCGGCGACGCTGCCCGACACGGTCGAGTTCGGCAAGCAGAGCCCACTGGGCCGCCCGGCCCAGCCCGCCGAGCTGGCCCCCGCGTACGTCTATCTCGCCTCCCAGGAGGCCAGCTTCGTCACCGCGGAAATCCTGAACGCGACCGGCGGCACGCCGCTGCCGTGACGGCTGCCACCGAGCACCGCCGGACGTGCCGCCGCAACGCCTCCCGCCACCGCGTGTCGTCTGCGGCGGTGTGGGTACTGCGGCGCGCATGACCGGTATCGAACTCAAGAGCTCCGCGTTCAACGACCACGCGCTGATCCCGCGCCGCTACGCCAAGGAAGGGGACAACGTCTCCCCGCCCCTGACCTGGTCCGGAGTCCCCGACGAGGCCTCGGAGCTGGCCCTGCTGTGCGAGGACCCGGACGCCCCGTCGGGGACCTTCGTGCACTGGCTGGTCACCGGTATCGACCCGCACACGGACGGGCTGCCGACGGGCGGGACGACGCCGGGCAGTCACCCGCACCGCAACGGCTACGGCCAGTCGGGGTGGGGCGGTCCGCAGCCCCCGGCAGGCGACAACGCCCACCGGTACTTCTTCCGCCTCTACGCCCTCCCGGGTCCCGTCTCCATCCCGGAGAAGGCCACGGCCGACGAAGCACACCGGGTACTGGACCAGCAGCAGCTGGCGAGCGGGACGCTCGTCGGGCTCTACCAGCGCTGACGGCGCTCCTGATCACCGGGCGGCGTGACGAGCGCGTCGAGCAGCCCCTCCGCGCCGTCCCCGGGCGTGCCCGCGAGGAACTCCCGCCGACGGCTGCGGGCCGCCGCACGGCAGTCGGTGAGGCACCAGTTCCACCAGCGGTCCAGCTCACCCGTGTCCAGCCGCTCCGCGGGCACGAGGGCCGGCCAGTCGCACGCCCGGGCCTGAGCGGTCACCTTGGCCCCGCCGGCGACCGGATCGACGGCGAGTGCCGGAGTCCCCGCGCGCAGCGCGAGCACAAGGCCGTGCAGGCGGTCGGTGACGACACAGTCCAGCCGGGGCAGCACCGAGTGCAGCTGGTCGGCCGTCGTGCTCAGCCGCCAGTCACGGGAGTCGAGCCGCGTCTCCAGCTCGATCGCCGCGCAGTCGAGGCCGCCGAGCCACCGTGTCATGGTGTCGGCGACCTCCTCGTGCCGCCGCTGCCGGCCGTACTCCTGCTGGCCGTGCGTCAGGATCACCCCGACGACGGGGGAGGGGACGACGGGAGGCGCGCTCACGGACAGATCCGGTACCGGGTCCCGGCCGGGCGCGTCCCGGGCCAGTACACGGTGGAATCCGGTGACGGCCGGATCCGCCGGGTCCACCACGGACGTACCGACCACGATGCGCCGGCACCGCTCGAATCGCCGGTGCAGCCGAGCCACCTGCGGACCGTGCAGGGGGCCGCACACGAACACCACATGCGTGTACGCCTCCGGCCGGACGTCGTCCAGGTGCAGCGCCTCACCGGCGTACCCCGGACTCCACACCGTGTCGTACGCGAGCCCCGCCCGGGCCAGCACGTCCTGAACCCGTCTCAACGCGAGCACATCACCCGCCGTGACCTCCCCGTCGCGGAAGCTGAACCAGCCGGTGAGAAGGATCTTCGCCATCCGGTCACGCCCCAGTACCCGAGCATCCGTCGGCGTGCCGCGTACCCGGCCGGTCCTGGGGGCATGCGCCGAACGAGCCACTGTGGCCGGTACGCCGGGCTGCGTACGCGCCGCGCAGAGCGCATGGTGGTGGCATGAGCACGCGTCCCCCCGTGGTGGTGCTGCCGCCCGCGTCGGACGGCGGACGTCAGGTGACGATCCACGGCAAACCGGCGGGCACCGCGTACAGCCTGTTCGACGTGCTGGACCTGGTGCACCGCGCCGACCTGCCCGCCGAGGACCGGGCCGTCGACGACCCCGAGCTGATCGAATGGCAGGGCGGCGGGCCGTACGACTGGAACAGCCCGGACACGCCCGGCCCGGCGAACGGGTGAACCTGCCCCCGGCGCCACCCTCGGAGGTCCGAGGTTCCGGTCCGAGCGCCGCTGACCTTGACTGAAGGCGGCAAGACCCGAACGGACCACCACTTCACGGGGATACGGGGACACACACATGAACCGCAGCAAGAAGATCTTCGCGACCGGCCTGATCACCACCGTCTCGGCCGTGTCGCTCACCGTCGGCGGTCTGGCCGGCCCGGCCCAGGCCGCGTCCGTGCGGCCCGCGGCCGTGGGCACCGTCGACTGCGACGGCTGGGTGCACAACAACAACCCGGACCACGGCATCGCGGGCTGCCAGAACAACACCGACCGCACCGTCACCTTCCGCGCCGAGGTCGTCTGCGGCTGGGCCCCGGACGTCTCGGGCCAGTGGGTGACGCTGGCGCCGGGGCAGTACGGCGAGTCGTCCGGCGTGTGCGCGATCTACAGCTCCGGGGTCGGCAGCGTCGGCTGGACCATCCAGTAGGAGCCCGGGTCGGCGTTGAACACCGGGTGGTAGCTCTCCGCCGGTGCCAGATACGCCGGCGGCAGTCCGCCCGTGTCGATCACGATCTGGTCGACGGCGATGCCGGGGTCGACCATGAAGACCCGCAGGACGTGCTCACCGGGCGCGTCCACCGTCACCCTGGCCGTCATCTTCTCGACGCCGTCCTCCACGTTGCGGGCCCAGGCGTCGCCCCGGTTGCCGGTGGCGACGGCCTGGCCCGTCAGCACGGTGGCCGGCTGGTCGTCGAGCGCGACGGCGATCCGGCGCTGCCGCGCTCGTCGAGCGACGGCAGCCGGAAGACGGTGACCGGGAAGGTGCCGGCGCCGCCGAAGCGCACCCGGTACCTCAACTCCGGCGCCCTCGTGGCGAAGTCGGCGGTCACCGGGACCGCCGTCGACGGCACCGCCTCCATGGCACCGCTACGGCGGCCCAGCCCGCGCACGACACGCCAGCGGGCCCCGCCGCGCGTCACCCGCTGGTCGGCGTGCACGGCGTCGATCGAGGCGTACCCGTGGGCCTCCACGAACCCGCGGGCCCGCAGGCGCGCCCGCGGACCGTCATTGACCACCCGCAACGGCACCTCGACCCGTCGCCCGGCCCCGCTGACGGCGACCGTGGCGTCGTACGAGCCCTCGGGCACCCGAGCCCAGTCGATCTCCACCCACACCCGGGCCTGCTCGGTGAGAGAGCCTCCCGCCGCGCTCAGCAGCACCCAGGGATGGCTCGCCTCGGCCGACCAGTCGAACCGCAGGAAGCCGGTGTTGAAGACGTCGAGGAAACGCCGGTCCTGCGTGTAGGAGGAGAAGGACAGCGGGCGGTCCGTGCCGGTCTCGTTGCCCTCGGCCGCCACACCCAGCCCCGAGGTCTCCTGCCGGGCGACCCGGGTGACCGGCGGACGGCCCGAAGCCTTCGGGATCTGGGAGGGGTACGGGTTGACGATCCCGTCCCATTTCCCGCCCGCCACCTCGGTGTTGTACCGCTTGGTGAGCGCCGCCTCCTCGGCGTGGGCCGCCTCGGCCAGGTCCGCGAAGCGGTTGGTCCCGGCCCCCCGCCCCTGCCGGACCGCGAGCGCGTTGCGGTCCGCCCAGTAGTACTTCCGGTTCATCAAGTACGCGCCGTGCACCGGGTATTCGACCAGCTCGTAGAAGGCGTCCCGGTACGCCTCGGCCAGCTTCGCCCCCACCGCCCGGACGGGAGCGTGCCCACCAGGATCAGGCCCGCGGCGGCCGTCTCCGGGACGGTGTGGCGCAGCTCCGGACGGACGCCGCTGACCCGTTCGAGGTCCGCCTGGAGATCGTCGGCGGCGCGGATCACGGCGGGGTCGTCCGCCGTGTCGACATACAGGGCTGCGGCGGTGCCGCCCCGGACCAGCGCAAAATCGGGCCGGTCGGATGCTGCCCTTGCGGCGGCTGTGGGGAGGATCGCGGGCAACAGGGGAGTCACGCCCACAGTGGCCATTCCCCGCAGGAACGCCTTACGGCTCCACGACAGGGGCGGACGGGGCGATTCGTGGTGCGGCACGGGACGGTTCCTTTCCGCGCGTGCCGGGGGCGTGGAACAGAACTTGGCATGGGCAGGCTAGAAAGCGCTTGCCGTCGAACCCTGGGCCAGGTCCGTCCGAGCGGTCCAGACCCGTGTGGAGGGGCGTGTGTCCGGTGCCGTGGGCGGGGTACGCGGCGACCGACGGAAGGGGAGACCCATGCAGTTCCGTGACCGCAAGGAGGCCGGGCGGGAGCTGGCGGAGCAGCTGCGCATCCGGCAGGACAAGGGCAACCTTCCGCAGCCCGTGGTCCTCGCGCTGCCCCGGGGCGGCGTCGCGGTCGGCCGGGAGATCGCCCGGGAGCTGGACGCCCCGCTGGACGTGCTCGTCGTACGCAAGATCGGCGCCCCGTTCCACGAGGAGTTCGGGGTCGGCGCACTCGCCGGCGACGACCCTCCGCTCTTCGACGAGGCGACGCTGTACCGGCTGGGGCTGAGTGAGGCCGATCTGGCGCCGGTGGTGGAGCGGGAGCGCAAGGAGCTGCGGCGGCGCGAGGAGCGCTATCGCGAGGGCCGGCCGGCTCCGGGGCTGCAGGGCCGTACCGCGATCATCGTCGACGACGGGGTCGCCACCGGCTCCACGGCACGCGTCGCGGTGCGCGCCGTACGCAACCGGAACCCCGAGCGCCTGCTGCTCGCCGTACCCGTGTGCGCACCGGAGGCGGCCGAGGAACTGCGCCGGGAGGTCGACGAGTTCGTCTGCCTGCACGAGCCGAGGCTGTTCAGCGCGGTCGGCGAGTGGTACGAGGACTTCGGTCAGCTGTCCGACGCGGATGTGCTGGAGGCGCTGCGGGGGGAGTGAGGCTCGCTTCGACCCACGCAGGCCGGCTCGGCCCACGCGGGCTCGTATCGACCCGCCCAGGCTCGCCTCGGCCCAGCCGGCCCCAGCTCAGTCCGGCCCGTACCCGGGCAGCCGCAACGAGTACGTCCGCCCCTCGACGCCCCACTCACCGGCCGGCGGCCTGAGCCCGGCGTCGATCGCCCGGATGCTCGGCCGCCCGATATGAGCCCAGATCAGGCGCCGCACCCTGTGCCGTACGGCCTCCTCGGCGACCGTGTGCACATCGGCGTGGCCGCCGACGCCGCCCCGGAACCGTATCGGCCGGTTCCAGGCGGCGGCCTCCGCGAACATCAGGTCCGCCCCAGCCGCCCAGGCCGGGAACTCCCAGAACTCCGGCGCCCACACCACGAGCAGCTCACCGGCCTCGACGCGATAGCCGTAGGCCGGGTGCGAGGTGTGCGCCACGGGACGGCAGCGCACCCGCACCTCGCCCACGTCCAGATCACCGGCGCGTGGGGCGACGCCCCGCTCGGCCGCGCTCCTGCGCAGCCGGGACCGCAGCTCCGCCTGCTCGTCGGTGACCAGCCAGGCGGCCAGCCGCCCGGGTGGCGGTTCGGCGCCGGGGCCGCCGTCGAAGGCCACGCGCTGTCCGGCGTGGCGCAGCAGCAGACCGGCGGGGGCGAAACGGGGCGAGTTCATCGCGCCGACGCCCAGCAGGGTGAGCCGGAGCCGACGGGTCATGGGGTGGCTCGGGCGGCGGGCGCGGACAGGACGAGCGTGCCGTCCGCGGCCAGGGTGAGGTGGACGCCCTGGCTGATGCGGTCGAGGGTGCTGTGCAGCCAGCCGAGGTCCACCGCCGGCGGGTGCTCCAGCCGCATGCGGCGGGCGAGCAGCGGCACCATGCGCAGCTCGGTCAGGGCGCCGGTGTCCGCCGTCACCGTGACGAAGTAGGCGATGCGGAGGTCGTCGCGGTACTCCTCGTACCCGGGGATGCCCTCGTAGTCGTCGATGAAGTCGCCGCAGCCGTGCAGGATCAGCCGGTCCCGGTAGACCTCGACGGGGCGGGGGTGATGCGAGGAGTGGCCGTGGACGACGTCGACGCCGCCGTCCACCAGGGCGTGCGCGAAGCGACGCTGATCGCGGGAGACGACATAGCCCCAGTTGGAGCCCCAGTGCACGGACACGACCACGATGTCGGCCGCCCGCTTCACCTGCCGTATGTGCCGCACCGCGGCGGCGGCCGTGGCCGGCGACAGCTCCGGCACATAGGCGACGCCCGGCAGCTCCGCCGTCGCCGCCCAGCCCGCGGGGACGCCGCTGTTGCCGGCACCGAGGGCGAAGACCAGCACACGGCCGCCGTCTGCGAGCGACAGCGCGACGGGCGCGTACGCCTCCTCGGCGCTCCGCCCAGCGCCCGCGGTCCGCAGACCCGCTGCGTGCAGCACGTCGAGCGTCTCCTCAAGGCCCGCCCGGCCGAAGTCCTGCACATGGTTGTTCGCCAGGACGCAGACATCGGGCCGGGCCACGGTGAGGGCCGGCAGATTGGCCGGATGCATGCGGTAGTGGACCGCCTTGCCGGGCTCGAACGCGTCACTGCTCGTCACGGACGTCTCCAGGTTGACGATCCGGACGTCCGGCGCGCTCGCCTCCAGCAGCCCCAGCGCCTCGCCCCACGGCCAGGACGGGTCGACCGGGGCCGGGATCGGGCCGTTCACCGCCTCCGCCATGCTCACGTACGACCGGGCGTCGCCGACATATCCCTCCCGCAGCTCGGGGTCGCCCGGCCGGGCCAGGATCTGGTCGACGCCGCGTCCGAGCATCACGTCGCCACAGACGAACAGCGTCACGGTGCCGCCGCGCATATCTCAAAGGTACGAGTCTCAACGGCATGAGTCCGCGCGGCCCTCGATGCCGACGGCGGCGCCCAGAGCGATACGGAGCCGCACGCGCGGGTACCCCGCACCTGCGTGTCCGGCTCGGGGGACCGGGGTGTCGGCCGAGGCGCGGGAGGCTTGTCATGGAACTGGTCGAGGAAGCTCCCCACCGCTTCCGTATCGACCCGCACGGCGCGATGCGCGTGCCGGGCGTCGTGTTCGCGTCCCGGGGACTGCTGAGGGACGCCGAGAAATCGCTGGAGCAGGTGGTCAACGTGGCCACCTTGCCCGGCATCGTCGGGGCGTCGTACGCCATGCCCGACATCCACTGGGGCTACGGCTTCCCCATCGGCGGCGTCGCGGCGACCGACGTGGCCGACGGCGGGGTCGTCTCGCCCGGCGGGGTCGGCTTCGACATCTCCTGCGGCGTACGGCTGCTGGTCGCCGACAGCGACCGGAAGGTGCTGGGGTCCGCGCTGCCGGCGGTGATGGACGGTCTGGACCGGGCGATCCCGCGGGGCGCCGGGCCGGGCGGCGTGTGGCACCTGACCGGCCCCGGCCAGCTGGAGCGGATCCTGCGCGGCGGCTCCCGGTACGCGGTCGAGGAGGGCCACGGCGAGGATCGCGACCTGACGCGCTGCGAGGACGGTGGGGCGGTCGCCGACGCCGACGTCGACCAGGTCAGCGCCCGGGCGCGCGAGCGCGGCCTCGGTCAGGTCGGCAGCCTCGGATCCGCCAACCACTTCCTGGAGGTGCAGCGCGTCGACGAGGTGTACGACGAGACGGCCGCCGCCGCGTTCGGGCTCGTCCTCGGCCAGGTGTGCGTGATGATCCACTGCGGTTCCCGCGGCCTCGGCCACCAGATCTGCACGGACCACGTCCGGCTGATGGACCGCGCGATGTCCCGCCACGGCATCGACGTCCCCGACCGCCAACTGGCCTGCACCCCCGTCGAGTCGCCCGAGGGACAGCGCTACCTCGGCGCGATGGCTGCCGCGGCCAACTACGGCCGCGCCAACCGCCAGTTGCTGTCCGACGCCGCCCGCAAGGTCTTCCGCCGGGCCGCGGGCACCCGTCTGTCGCTGGTGTACGACGTCTCCCACAACCTCGCCAAGATCGAGACCCACGCGGTGCACGGAGCCCGCCGCACCCTGTGCGTCCACCGCAAGGGCGCGACCCGCGCCTTCCCGCCCGGCCATCCGGACCTGCCCGACGACCTGCGCGAGGTCGGCCAGCCGGTGCTGATCCCCGGGACGATGGGCACCGCCTCCTACGTCCTGGTCGGTGTGCCCGGCGGAGACGCCTTCTCCTCCACCTGCCACGGCGCGGGCCGGGTCCTCAGCCGCCACAAGGCCGCCCGCGCGGTGGGCGGCCGCGAACTGCGGGCCAGGCTGGAGTCGGCGGGCATCGCGGTGCGCCCACGGTCCCTGCGCGGCCTGGCGGAGGAGACCCCCGAGGCGTACAAGGACGTGAGCGAGGTGGTGGCCGCGAGCGAGGGCGCGGGACTGTGCCGGACGGTGGCCCGGCTGGTGCCGCTGGGCGTGGTGAAGGGCTGAGGGCGCGGGGACGGCCGTATGCCTCACACGTCCACGGTCACCGCACACGACCACCCGTACGGATCCGGCCCGATGTGCAGACCGTGCCAGGAGACGCCCTTCGGTGTGGCGCCGGTGACCTCCACGTCCGCCAGGTCGGCGAGTGCGAGGCGTACGTCCAGGTCCCCGTCCGTGGTGTCGGCCTCCAGGTCGACGGGGACCCGGCCGTCCACGTCGAGGCGGAAGACGACCTCGTCGAGCAGTGCGGTCAGGAGATCCTCGTCGCTCTCCTCCGCGAACCGCACCCGCTCCACCGAGGTGGGCCGTACAGCCGTGAGGTCCGCGAAGCACTCCACCATTCCCAGGGCGGCCTCCACCAGACAGCGCTCCCGGCTCACGCCCCACGCCTCGATCCGCACGTCGGCCGTGTGCGGCACCGCGCGATGGCCGCTCCCGCCGCGTCGTCGCGTCTCGATGTCGTCGTCGGTGTCGCCGACCATGTGCACCACCTCTCGGCTGCCGGGCCGCTCAGGCACGGGCGTCGGGATCCGCCGTCCGGCGGAACGGGAAGGCGCCGCGGGTCATATGGCGTCGCGGCCTGCGATGGCGGGAGTGGCCTCTGCGGCTCGTCACCAGGATCAGACCCAGGCAGAAGAGGAGCGCCAGGGCGAGGCCCGAGCAGAAGACGGCCAGCGTGTTCATGGTGGCGATGTCCTGACCGAGCACCGACACCGTGTACTCCGGGCCGCCGGACAGATTGTCGGCGATGACCAGCCCGGTGAAGACACCGGTGGTCACGAGGAGGAGCAGGCCGAGGAACAGCATCCGAGTCATCTCCCCACGAGGCGTCCTACGCGACACGGGTACCCGCGACAGGGCATCGCCTATCGCCGGGGGGCGAAGGAGCCGACATGCCGGACATGGAGCAGGACGAGGCGCGCAGGCGGTTCGCCGGGGCGCCGGTCGCACGGCTGGCGACAGTGGATCCCGCGGGCCGGCCCCATCTGGTGCCGGTCGTGTTCGCGCTGCGCGGCGACGAGATCGTCACCGCCGTCGACCGGAAACCGAAACGGTCCGGGCAGCTCAGGCGGCTCCACAACATCGCCGTCCACCCGGCCGTCTGCCTGCTGGTGGACGTGTACGACGACGACTGGGACCGCCTGTGGTGGGTCAGGGCGGACGGCGGCGCCCACGTCCTTCCGCCCGACGCCCCCGACGCGCGCGACAAGTACGCCGCTGCAATCGAGCTTCTGCGGCAGAAATACCCCCAGTACGTGCGGCAGCCGCCGGACGGACCGGTGATCGTGATCACCGTGCAGCGCTGGAGCGGCTGGCAGGCGGCGCCGCCCGCCGAGTGAACCCGCGGGCGAACCCACCGCTGAATCCGCCGCTGAATCCACGGGCGCAGACCCATTGACCTCGACCGTCCACGATCATGAAGGAGGCCGCCCAGGCGATGGCGATGATCCTGCTCGTGATCGGAGCGGGCGGCGCCTTCAAGAACGTCCTCGTCGAGGGCGGGATATCCGACTACATCAAGGACGCGACCGACGGCTGGTCCGTCTCCCCGATCGTCCTAGCCTGGCTGATCGCCGTCATCCTCCGCGTGGCCCTCGGCTCAGCGACCTTCGCCGTCGTCACAGCCTCCTGGGGCTGCCACGCCCACTGCGGAGCGGCCGCCCCCGCCCGGGATCACCGGCGGCGAGGTCGCCGTACCGGACACGCCCGGACTGGGAGTCCGCCTGGCCAGGGACCGGCTCCTCGCCGCACACGAGCTGTACGGGGAGAAGGCCTTGTCGGGCCGGGACGACGCCGTCGGGATGCAGTACCTGGTCGACGGCTGGACCTTCGACGCGAAACGGCCCTGCCTCGTGCGCTGAGAGCCGACGAGCGCCGAGAGCCGACGAGGACCTGGTGTCGGACAGGTGGTCAGGGCGCGTCGCGCTCGGAGTCCCGCGGGGGTTCGATGACCGCGATCGTGCCCTGGGCGACGGCGCACAGGGTCTCGGCGCCGTCGCCGTCGACCGTCGTCAGGTCGCAGCGGCACACCGCACGCGTACGGCCGGCCCGGATCACCCGGGCGTGGGCGCGCAGGATCTCGCCTTTGGCGGGGCGCAGGAAGTCGATGGTGAAACCGGAGCTCAGCACACCCATGCCGACCTCGGCGCCGGCGGCGAAGGACAGCGCGTTGTCCGCCGCGTAGCTGAGCAGACCGCCGTGTGCGAAGCCGTGCTGTTGCAGCAACTCCTCGCGCAGGTCCAGTTCGAGGACCGCCTCGCCGTCGCCGAAGGCCGTCAGCCTGGCGCCCAGCAGCACGCTGAAGGGCTGGGCCGCCAGCACCTTGCGGGCGAGGGCCAGGTCGGGGGTGTCGTTCACGTCGCGCACCTCACTTCACTAGTGAAGTGAGGATGGCGCCGCCCGGCCGCGTCTGTCAACATCGGTCCATGCCCGAGCCCGATCAGCGTCTGTTCTTCCTGCTCCAGCGGGCGGCGCACCAGCTGCGCACCGCCTCCGACCGGCGGCTGCTGGCCGCCGCCGGGATCACCACGGCCCAGCTCGGCGCGCTGTTCGCGGTCCGTGACGAGCCGGGCATCACCCAGCAGCAGCTGGCCCGCATCCTCGGGCTGCGCGAGTCCGCCGTCACCGGGCTGGTCGGCCGGCTCACCGGGGCCGGTCTGCTCGTGAAGCGGGCGCATCCGCGGGAACACCGGGCAGTGGTACTGGAGTTGACCGACGCCGGGGCCGCCGCGCTCGACGCCGCACAGCCGGAGGTGGACCGGTTCAACGCCGAGGCGCGGGCGCTGCTGGGCGAGGACGGGTTCACGCAGACTGCGGCGGCGATGCGCGCACTGGCCCACTGGGAGTCCCCCTGACACGTACGTGCCCCCAGGCCTCGTCCCGTCCGGCTGCCGCTGCGCACCCCCGCCACTATCGTGAGGTCATGCAGTCGACGCGCGTCTCCCGGCATGTGAACGCCTCCCGTGCGGCCGTCTACCGGGCCCTGCTGGACGCGGACGCCGTCGCCAAGTGGCGGGTGCCGGACGGCATGACCGCGCAGGTGCACGAGTTCGAGGGCAGGGAAGGCGGGGCGTTCCGGGTCTCGCTCATGTATGACATGCCCACCGGCACCGGCAAGTCGGCCCCGCAGACGGACACTTACCACGGTCACTTCGTGCGCCTTGTGCCGGAGGAGCAGGTCGTCGAGGAGATCGAGTTCGAGACCGACGACGCCGCGCTGCACGGCACGATGACGATCACCACCACCCTCACCGACGTCGACGGCGGCACGGACGTTCTCGTCGCGCACGAGGGGCTTCCCGACGCCGTTCCCGCCCAGGACAACGAGACCGGCACCCGGATGGCGCTGGCCAACCTCGCCCGGCTCGTCGAGGCCGCGGCACGGTGATCTCGCCGGAAAAGTGATCGGCAACCTCTGAGCGCTGGGCGGCGACAACCTGATCTGCACGCTGACGATCAGCGTCGTGGCCGCCGCCCTGCTGATGACCAGGCCCGGCTCGGGGGCGGACGCTGCCGTCGGCGACGTACCGCGTCCCACCTATAACTGACCTGTACCAGCAGCGCATGGAGCGCCCGGAGTACGACTGGCACAAGCGGCTGCAGCAGATCGAACTGCTGAAGCTGCAGAGCTGGATCAAGGAGACCGACCGCCGTCTCGTCATCGTCTTCGAAGGGCGGGACGCGGCCGGCAAGGGCGGCACCATCAAGCGCTTCACCGAGCGCCTCAACCCGCGCGGCGCCCGGGTGGTGGTGTTGGAGAAGCCGACCGAGCGTGAGCTCGGACAGTGGTACTTCCAGCGGTACGTGCAGCATCTGCCGACCGCGCAAGTTCTGGTTCTCGGTCTCCCAGGGCGAGCAGCGCACCCGGTTCACCATCCGCCAGGTCGATCCCGTGCGGCAGTGGAAGCTGAGCCCCATGGACCTGGCGTCGCTGGACCGCTGGGACGACTACAGCGCCGCCGAGGTCGCCATGTTCCGCGAGACGGACACCGAGCACGCGCCCTGGACCGTGGTGAAGAGCAACGACAAGAAGCGGGCCCGTGTCGAGGCCATGCGCAGTGTGCTGGCCCGCTTCGACTACATCGACAAGGACGAGGAGGTCGTCGGCACCCCCGTCCCCGGATCGTCGGCGCGGCGGCGGGCCTGCTGGAGACGGGGGAGGACGACTCGGAGCCCGAGCACTGATGCCCGGTGCTAGCGGGGCATCACCGTGACGCGGCGGAAGTTGCACTCGGACCGGGCCTGGAGGCCGACGGGGGGCGACCCGGTCTGATGGGCCTTGAGTGCGACGCTGACCAGGCTCATCAGCAGATCGACGTCGGTGTCGCAGTCGAGGTGGACGGTCACCCAGCGGGAGCCGGGGACCAGCCGGATCGCGGTCGACTCCTGCAGGTCGCCGCGGAAACGCTCTATGGCCCCTTCGGTGAGATGCAGGTCCACATCGTGGTCGGAGTGGAAGTGCACGATCTCGCTGTGGACGGAGCGCAGGGCCCGACCTGTGCCGCAACTGGCCGGGCCCGAGCTGAGATCGGGCCAGGCTTCCAGTCGTTCCATGGCGCGCTGGGCCAGTTTCATGACCCCATGGTCACCCGATCACCGTGCCGCAACCAGAGGTTGAGCAAAACGTAACCAGGGCGTGAGGTACCTCTCGGCCACCCTGGCCTATTCGGGAGGCGTCGGGGTGTCGTGCGTGCGGTACATCGCCTGCACGTCCAGCTCCAGCTGGACCGTTGGACCGACCACCGCGATGCCACGGGCGAGCATGCTGCGCCAGTTCAGCGTGTAGTCCTCCCGGTGCAGCTCCGCCTTGGCCAGCGCCGCGCACCGCAGTTCCTCGCCGTAGCCGCCGTTGACCGAGCCCAGGTAGGTGGTGTCCAGCTCGACGGAGCGGCTGATCCCGTGCATGGTCAGGGAACCGTGGAGGGTCCACTTGGCGCCGCCCCGGTACGCGAACCGCGTGCTGGTGAAGTCGATGTACGGATAGCGCTCGACGTGCAGGAAGTCGGCCGAACGCAAGTGGTTGTCCCGGGTGTTGTTGCCCGTCGTGATGCTCGCGGCCTCGATGCGCACGGACACCCGGGAGTCGGCCATGTCGGGAGCCACCTGTATCCCGCCCGTGAACCGCTCGAAGCGGCCGTGGACGTGGGCCATGCCGACGTGCTTGGCGATGAACCGGATCGCCGTGTGCGGCGGGTCGAAGAGCCAGGTGCCGGGAACCGGGAGGTCCAGCCGGCGTCCCGACACCAGCTGGACCCGCGTGATGGGTGGCGTCGTACCGCCGATGACGTCCAGGGTCTCCTGGTGCGGCGTGAGGCCCTCGGCCGTGATCCGCAGACCGTAGCGGCCCGGCGGAAGCGCGGCGAAGAACAGGCCGTACGGATCCGTGGTGCCCCGCGCCACTACCTCGTGCGAGTCCATCGCCGTCACCGTCACGTCGGCGCCCCGCATCGGCAGCCCCACCGGATCCACGACCTCACGCCCCACGCCACCCGCGCCCGACGGTACGGGAAAGCCGGCACTGGGCACCCCTCGGGAGCGTCGACTCCTGAGCAGTCCGAGGGGCATCGCAATCACCTTTCTTCAGGGGGGGGGAGGGGAGTGAGGAACGAGAGGCTTACCGGGCGGCAGCCGCCGGCGGTGCGCCTTCGTAGGCCGCCCGCAGCAGAGCGAGCACGCCGTCGGCCGTGACCGGGCGCGGATTGGCGTACGCCTCGGCCGCTGTCTGGGCGGCGGCCGTTGCCAAGTCCGCCTCCGCAAGGCCCAGTTCGGCGAGGGAGCGGGGAGCGCCGAGGCGTCCGGACAGGTCCCACAGGGCCGTCGGCGCGTCGTCCGCGTCCAGGGCGCGGGCCACGGCGGCGGCCGCGTCCGGTGCGGCGGGCGCGTTGTGGGCCAGGGCGTACGGCAGGACCACCGTGTGCGTCTCGGCGTGCGGCAGGCCGAAGGTGCCGCCCAGGACATGGCACAGCTTGTGGTGCAGGCCCATGGTGGTGGCGCCCAGGCAGGACCCGCACAGCCAGGCACCGTACAGCGCACGGCCGCGCGCCTGGAGGGACGTCGGCCCCGCGGCCACGTCCGGCAGCGCCCGCGCCATCGCCCGTACGCCCTCCTCGGCCATCAGCGCCACCAGAGGCGAGGTGTCGGGGGCGTACAGCGCCTCCACGGCGTGCGCGATCGCGTTGACGCCACTGGTCACGGAGAGCGGCACGGGCAGGGAGAGGGTGAGCTCGGGGTCGTAGACCACGCTGCGCGGCAGCACCTTCGGATCGCGGCCGGTGCGCTTGGCGCCGTGCTCGGTCAGGCCCCAGACCGGCGTCATCTCCGAGCCGGAGTACGTGGACGGCACCGCGATCAACGGCAGCCCGGTGCGCAGGGCGATCGCCTTGCCCAGCCCGACCGACGAGCCCCCGCCGACCGCCACACACCCGTCGGCGCCCGCGGCCCGGGCCACCTCGACGGCCCGGTCGGCGACCTCGACGGGCACATGCATCCGGGCCCCGTCGTGCAGCCCCGCACAGGCCGGACCCAGGGCGTCCGCGACCCCGCGGGCGGTGTCCGCCCCGCGTGCACCGCACACGACCAACAGCCGTCGCAGCCCGAGGCGTTCGGCCTCATCGGGCGTCGCCGACACCGCGGCACCGGGCCGGAACACGACCCGCACCGGCCGGGTCTCGTACGAGAAGTCGAGGACGTCCTTCATGCCCGCTCCAGTACGAGGTCGAAGCGCGCGTGCCGGAAGGGGTTGCCGACGCCGAACTCCCGCGCCAAGGACGGATCGTCGGTCTCCGCGAAGTCCTGCACCAGGCTCGGCTTGACGGCGAACACCGCGTCGGAGTCCAGGTACTCACTCCCGGCCACGAAGATGTGCGTCGTCACCGGGGTGTGGCCGGCGGCCGAGGCGATGAAGTGGATGTGGGCCGGGCGGTAGGGGTGCCGGCCGGTGGCGCGGAGCAGGCCGCCGACCGGGCCGTCCGTCGGGATCGGGTACGGGCTCGGCACACACGTACGGAACCAGAAGCGGCCCTCGGCGTCCGCCGTGAACAGGCCCCGGCCGTTGCCCGGCGGCTGCACGTCCGGGCGCTGCACGTCGTAGAAGCCGTGCGCGTCGGCCTGCCACACGTCGATCACCGCGCCGGGCAGCGGGCCGCCGTCCCGGGACAGCACCCGGCCGCTGACCACGCACGGCTCGCCGTCACCGACCAGGTCGATGCTCGCGCCGAGCTCGCGGACCGGGGACTCCGTCATGTGGAAGGGGCCCAGCACCGTCGACTCGGTGGCACCCGGGCCCTGCTGTTCGTTGAGGGTCTCGACGAGCATCGACAGACCGAGCACGTCCGACAGCAGGATGAACTCCTGCCGGGTGTCGGTGCACGCCTGCCCGGTCGCCGTCAGGAACCCGATCGCCCGCTCCCACTCCGCCTGCGTCAGCCGTGTCTCATGCGCGAAGGCGTGCAGATGCCGGATCAGGCCGGTCAGCAGCTCCCGCAGGCGCGGATCGGCGGTCCCGTCCAGACTGGCGACGGCCTCGTCGGTGACTGTGGGCTCGCCGGTCATGTCGGCTCCTTCCCCGGCTTCACGTCCGTCCCGGCTTCCTGGGCGCACATCTCAACCGTGCCCGAGAATCCGCCGCAGCGCGTCCGTGAGCAGTCGTTCGGCGTCCTCGGCCGCGCCGGCGTGCCGGAACGCCACATACCCGTCGGGGCGTACGAGGAGGGCGCCCGCGTCGGAGATCTCCCTGAGGTTCGCCCAGTCGCCGTACGGGTCCTCGTACTGCTGCCCCGGCCCGATCACGACCGTGGCGATGTCGAGGGGCTGGGCCGCCGCGGCCCGCACCCAGGCGTCGCCGCCGATGCCGGTGAGCAGCGTGAAGCGGCCCTTGCCGACGGTGTCCAGGGTGGACAGGGTCCGGGTCCCGGAGGTGATCCAGGCGTGCGGGAGCTTGGCGCCGGGGCGGGACGTGGGCTGGTGGTACAGCTCGGGGTCGCGGGTGAAGCCGGGGTCCGGCGTGCCGTCCGGGACGACCGCGGCGGAGTTTTCGGCGGAGTAACGCTGGTTGAGGTCGACGCCGTGCGCGTTGAACTCGTACACCTTGAACGCGATCGCCTCCCACAGCGCGGCCCGCTGCTTCTCGGCCGCCTCGGTGGCGTCCTTGCGGGCGGCGATGTTGGCCCACAGCTGCTCGGGGGTCTGCGGCGAGAGCCCGTCGAGCGCCTCGAAGATCGGCGCCGTCTCGGCGATGGACTTGTTGGCCCGGGTCACGATCTGCTTGCCGACCGGCGCGCGCTCGGCGTCGTAGGTGTCGAGGAGCTTCGGCGAGGCGACGCCGTCGAGGACCAGCTTCAGCTTCCAGGCGAGGTTGTAGGAGTCCTGGATGGAGGTGTTGGAGCCGAGCCCGTTGGATGGCGGATGGCGGTGCACGGCGTCACCGGCGCAGAAGACGCGGCCGTTCGCGTAGGTCTCGGCGTACATCTCGTTGACCGTCCACGCCGACGACGACTTGATCGTCACCGGTATCTCGTCGTCGCCGACCAGCTGGTGTACGACGGACAGGGCGTATTCCTCGGTGAGGTCGGGGGCGCCCGCGGTCACGTCGTAGCCCCACACGATCAGCCACTCGTTCCAGGGGCGGACACAGCGCACCAGGCCCGCGCCGATGCCGCCGACGGTGGCGCCGGGCGCGAGCACCCAGTAGAGCGTGGAGGGCCGGTGCGCGGTGTACTTCGACAGGTCCGCGTCGAAGACGATGTTGATGCTGCCCGCGACGCCCATCTGCCCGCCCATCGGCAGCCCGGCGTCCTCGGCGACCTTGGAGCGGCCGCCGTCGGCACCGATCAGGTACTTGGCGCGGATGGTGTACTCGTCGCCGCGCAGCCGGTCCTCGACGGTGACCGTGACGCCGCCCTCGTCCTGGACGAAGGACTTGTAGACCGTGCTGAACCGGAAGCCGGTGCCGCGCGCGATGGCCGCGTTCACCAGCACCGGCTCCATCAGGTGCTGCGGCATGTCGCACATGCGGGTCGGGCCGGCCAGCTCGTGCGCCGCTTGCACGAGCGGATCGTTGCCCCAGGAGCGGACCCGGCCCAGCTCCTCGCCGGCCAGGCTGGTGCAGAAGGTCGTGTTGCCCATCAGATGCTGGGGCGTCGCCCGGTCGATCACCTCCTCCTCGACGCCCAGATCGCGCAGCACCTCCATGGTCCGCTGGTTGGTGATGTGCGCACGGGGCGTGTCCGCGAGACGCGCGTACCGGGTCACGACGAGGTTGCGCACGCCGTAGGTGCTCAGCGCGAGGGCGGCCGAGGCGCCCGCCGGGCCGCTGCCCACGATCAGTACGTCGGTCTCGACAACGGTGTGCACGACTGAACGCTCCAGGAGATGAGACAGAGAGAGGAGGCAGGAGAGGAGAACGGACTCCGGCCTTTCAAGATCATGGAGCGGCGCGGTCCGGCGCGGGTGTCTCAATACGAGACAGTCCACCGACCACGAGACGGTCCACCGTCGCCGCACGGGCGACGCCCCGATACGGTGAGGGACGCCATGACCACCGCGGAACATCCCCCTTCCCTCGCCCCTCTCCGTCAGGCCCGCCAGCGGTTCCTGACGGGGCGTCCGCTCCCGGACGGGGTGCCGGACGACGTCGTCGCCGCCTGGCGGCGCGCCCGCTTCTTCGGCGTACGGCCCGATCTCGAAGGCCCGGTGGGGGAACCGTCGGCCGGTCCCGTCGACTCGCCCCTGCTGGACGCGGCACGTCCGGTACTCGCCCGCCTCGCCGCGGCACTGGACACCGGGCGGTCGGCGCTGGTCCTCACCGACGAGCGGCTGAGGGTGCTGTGGTCGGCCGGCAGCGCGCCCGGCGACGACGCGCGCCGCGACCTGTCCGAGCGGGAGGTCGGCCACAACAGCGCCGCGCTCGCCCTGCGCACCCGGCGCCGGGCGGAGGTGCACGGCCCCGAACACTTCCTGGACGTGTGGCAGGACGTGTCCGCGGTCAGCGTGCCGCTGCTCTCCCCGGACACGGGGCAGCCGCTCGGCACGGTGACGGTCGCCTCCGCTCCGTGCGCCGGCTGCCGACCGCACCCCGGGGCGGCCCTCGCCGAGGCGGCCGTGATGGCGGTGGAGGCGGAACTTCGGGCACGCGCGCGTACCGCGGAACGCGTCCTTCTCGACGCCTACGAGCGGGCGGCGCGGGGGCGTGAGCGGGCGGTCGTCGCGCTGGACGGCCGTAACCGACTGGTCAGCGAGGCGGCGGCGCACCTTGCCTCGCCGCAGGTGCTGGAGGCGTTCGAGCGGGGTGCGCGGGCGTGGGGGAGCGGGGCCGGCGAGTCGTACGACATTTCCGTCCCCGCGGACGCCGGGTGCACGGCCGAGGTCACTCCGGTACGGCACGAAGGCCGCGCCCTCGGCCTGGTCGCCGTACTCGCGCCACGTCCCGTGGAGCCGGCGCCGTCACTGCCGCGGCCGGCGAGCTCGCTGGTGGGGAGTTCGGTGCCGTGGCGGCACGTGGTCTCCCGCGCAGCGGCACTGGCCCGTACGGCCGGGCCCCTCCTGGTGGTGGGCGAGCGGGGCACGGGCAAGACCACACTGGCTCTCGAACTCCTCGACGGCACCGCTCCCTTGGTCGTGGACGCCGCCGAGTCACCCTCCGTCGGCCTCAAGGACGACACGTGGGCCGGCGAGCGCCCGGTGCTGCTGCGCCACGCCGAACGGCTGGCCCAATCGGACATCGCCGCCCTCAACTCCCTCCTGGAGGAGCGCCCGGACGCCCACCTGGTCGCCACCTACACCCCCGGAACCCCGCCGGGTCCCTGCCTCCAGCGCCTCCTCGACACCCTCGCGGCCCGCTCGGTGACTGTGCCCGCTCTGCGGGAACGCCCCGAGGACATCCGGGAGTTGCTTCCCGCTCTCGCGCCCAGGCCCGCCCCCGGCAGCCCGCCGCTGACCTGGACGCTGGACGCGCTGCGGGCGCTGGAACGGCATCCCTGGCCCGGAAACGTCACCGAACTGGCCCACCTCGTACGGGCACTCGCGAGCCGGCGGCGGGCCTGCGGACCGGTGCGGCGCAGTGAACTGCCGGATCCCGTCCGCGAGGGACCCGCGGGGCGCAGCCTCAGCCCGATGGAGCTCGCCGAACGGTCGGCGATCCTGGAGGCGTTGCGCCGCCACGGCGGCAACAAGGCGCGCACCGCGGCGGCGTTGGGGATCGCCAGGGCCACCCTCTACCGGAAGCTGCGGGAGTATCAGGGCTCCGGGACGCCTTGAACGCCCCGGAGCCCTGAGTGCCTTGAGCCCTGACGGCCTCAGCGTGCCCCGGTCCAGTTGTGCGCGACGTCGACCACGACCCGGTCCGTCGCCACCCACACCCGGAACGGCAGCCTGGCCCGGACGCCGAGCCCGATCTGCGTGTCCCCTTCGAAGCTGCCGGCGAACCGCGCGTCCCGGAAGGTGCGGTACCCCGTGAGGTCCACGCCGGTCAGGCGCTGCCCCGCCCGTGCGGGGTAGGTGGGCTTACCGGTGTCGACGTCGTAGGCGGGCGCGGCCACCCGCACCTCGAGGACGGCTCCGCCGCCGACGGGGATGTAGTGGCCCGAACCGTCCTGGTAGAGGCGGCTGACATACCTGACGGAATAGCCGAGGCCGCGCGTGCCCGCGCCGGGGACGTCGACGACCATGCGGTCGAAGCAGGCGTGCCGGCCGGTCCTGATGTTCGTCACCGACTCCGACGTGGCGGCGGAGCGGGTCTTGGCGAGACTGCCCCAGCCGGTGGGGCAGGCGGTGGTCTGGGTGGTGGTGGCCGTCGTGGTGGCGTCGGCCGGGACCGCCGCCACACCCAGCGTGGCGGCCATGAGCGCGACTGTCGTCGCCCATGCGGTTTTGTTTCGTCCCATTTCGTCCCCCGGAAGGGTGGTGTGTCTGATATTAGGGGAGACATTCGGGTTGACGGAATGGTTGCACTCATTCCGGATCGGGGTTCGCTCCGCTTTGATTCGGCCATCCCGGCCGGTACGGCGGCAGTGCGACCCGCTCGGGAACCCGGACCCGACCTGGGACGTTCCACGAAGGACAGCGGCGACTCGTCTCGCGAGGGCCGTGCGCGTACCCAGGGGGGCGATGTGGCGCGGTTGCGAGTGCTTGTCGTAGGGGGCGGGATCGCCGGTGCGGCAGCGGCTCTTGCCCTGCACAAGGCCGGGTTCGACGTCGCCGTGCACGAGGCGCACCCCGACTCCGCCGAGGACATCGGCGCGTTCCTCACCCTCGCGAGCAACGGCATGCGCGCCCTCGCGGAGATCGACGCCTCGCCCGCGGTCACCGCGATCGGCTTCCCCCTCACCTCGATGCGCGTCCTCGACGGCAGGGGCGCCGAGGTGGCCCACGTGCCGCTCGGCGAGGCCGGCACCCCGCATCTTCGGTACCGGTGCCTGCGGCGCGGCGACCTCAACGCCGCCTTGCAGGCCGAAGTCACGCGCCGCGGCATCGGCATCCGGCACGGCGCACGCCTCGTGGGGATCGAGGACCGCCCGGACGACGTCACCGCCCACTTCGCCGACGGCAGCACGGCCACCGGCGACCTGCTCATCGGCGCCGACGGCCTGAACTCCACGGTCCGCCGGCTCATCGCCCCCGACACGCGCCCGGGTTACGCCGGACAGTACGTCTTCTACGGCTACACCGGCGCCGTCCCCGAGTCCGCCGACGGCGAGACCATCACCATGGTGCGCGGCAGCACCGTCGCCTTCGGGTACGCGGTGTCACCCACGGGCGAGACGTACTGGTTCGCCCGCGTCTCCGACACGCCCCTGGCCGCCGACGACATCGCCCACGGCACCCCGAGCCGATGGCGCGACCTGCTGCTGCCGCTGCTGCGCAAGGACGCAACCCCCGCCGCGGACCTCGTCGCGGCCACCCCTGACCAGCTCATGGTCACCAACGCCACCGAACTGCCCACCGGGACGCCCTGGCGGGGCGGCCGCACCCTGGTCATCGGCGACGCGGCCCACGCGGCGTCCCCTGCCACCGGGCAGGGCGCGTCGATGGCGCTGGAGGACGCCGTGGTCCTCGCCAAGTCCCTGCGGGACGCGCCGGACACCGACGCCGCGCTCTCCCTCTACGAGACGCTCCGCCGCCCCCGCGTAGAACACAACATCACCGTCAGCGGCGGCATCTCCCGCGGCACCCACACCCCGTCAGGTCCCGGCCCGCGGGCCGCGGGCGGCAACCGGCCGGGCGACGACGAGCTCATACGCCACCTGGAGTGGGGCGCCGACCTCCGGCGGCTCGTGTCGTAGATCGATGGAGTGACCAACCGGCGCAACCCCGGCGTGCACCCGCCCCTCATACAGGTCGAACCATCCCGGGTTCTCGGAGAGGAGCGTCTGGTGGCCCGTCAGTTGTCCCGCCGACAGTTCGTGGTCTACTCGCTCGCGGCGACCACCCTGACCGTCGCGGCACCGCTCGGCTGCGACGGCTCGACCGCGGAAGGCGCCGAGGAAACCGCGGACGGTGCCCGCCGGTCGTCCGACGTCGTGGCCACCGGCACCGACGAGGAGATGCTGGTCCTGGAGGTAACCCCGGCCAACAGGGTCGTCGTGCGGCTGCCGCGCGTCGAGGTCGGCCAGGGCGTCACCACCGCCGTCGCCATGATGATCGCCGAGGAGCTGGACGCCCGGCTCGCCGACGTCGACATCCCGCTCGCGGACGCCCGCAGCAAGGGCAGCCAGTTCACCGGCGGCTCGAACTCGGTCAGTTCGCTGTACGGCCCGGCCCGGCACCTGGCCGCCACGGCCCGCGCCAAGCTCGTCACCGCTGCCGCCCGGCGCTGGCACGTCCCCGCGCGGACCCTGCACACCCGGGGCACCCGCGTCTTCGCACCGGACGGGCGCACGGCCACCTTCGGCTCGCTGAGCAGGAGCGCCGCCCGGATCACGCGGCCGACCGTGTCGACCGCCCCCAAGCCCGCGTCCCAGCACCGGGTGATCGGACGGCCGACGACCCGCATCGACGCCCGCGACATCATTACCGGCAAGGCCCAGTACACCGGCGACCTCGCCGTGGCCGGAGCGAAGCCGACGGTGGTGGCCCGGCCGCCGACCATCGGCGGGAAGGTCGTCTCGGTCGACTCCCAGGCCGCACGCGCCATGCCCGGCGTGCACGCGGTCGTCCGGATCGACGGCGGTGTCGCCGTGGTCGCGGAGACCTTCCACCACGCCTTCCAGGCCCGGGACGCGCTCCGGATCAAGTGGGCGCCGGGCCCCCTGGCGAACCTCTCCGACAAAGAGATCCGCTCCCGGCTGCGCGCCGCGGTCCCGAAGCTGGCCGACCCGCCCCGCGGATCGGCGCAGACCGAGGCCGAGTTCGAGTTCGCCTTCGTCAGCCACGCGCCGATGGAGGTGCTGACCGCGGTGGCGGACGTACGCGACGGGCGCGCCGAGATCTGGTTCTCCTCCCAGACGCCGCAGTCGGCACGCGAGGACATCGCCGCCACGATCGGCCTGCCGGTGTCGAAGGTCAGGGTCCATGTCCTGCGCGGCGGCGGCTCGTTCGGGCGGCGCCTGAACTACGACGCCGCCATCGAGGCCGCGCAGATCTCCAAGAAGGCGGGCCGGCCGGTGAAGCTGATGTGGAGCCGGACCGACGACATCCGGCACGGCAGAATGCGCCCCGCCTCCCACCACCGGATCCGGGCCAGCCATGCCCAGGGCAGGGTGGTGGCCTTCGCCCACGCGACGGCCTCGGTCAACGAGTCCTTCGACAAGCAGGGGCTGTCCCCTCAGGGCGGTGTGCGTTCCGCCGTACGCGCCCCCGCGGCGGCCCCGCTCCCCAGCGACAGCGGCCTCTACAACTTCGGGCGCCTCTCCGGGGACTCGGGCTCAGTGGGCCTCGCGATGCCGCTCGGCGCCTGGCGTTCGGTGGACTCCGGCACGGTGCGCACCGCCGAGGAGATCGTCGTCGACGAGGTCGCCCGCAGCCTCGGCAAGGACCCGGTCGCCTTCCGCCGTACGACACTCAGGAGCAAGGCCGTCAAGGCCGTACTGGACAAGGTCGCGACCGCCGGGAAATGGGGCCGGACCATGCCGCAGGGCCACGCCCAAGGGGTCGCTGTCCACGAGGAGTACGGCTCCTGCGTGGCCTGCCTGGTCGAGATCGACGCGACCGATCAGAAGAACCCCCGGGTGACCAAGGTCGTGATGGCGGCCGACGTCGGAACGGCCGTCAACCCGCGCGGACTCGAGGCCCAGCTCATGGGCACCGTCGTCGACGGGATCTCCACCGTGCTGCGGGCCGGCCTGCACATCGACCGGGGCGCCGTCCGCGAGAGCAGCTTCGCCGACTTCCACTACGCCCGCCAGCGGCACGCCCCCCAGCACTTCGAGGCGCACATCATGCCCTCCCGGCGCGACCCCGGCGGAGCCGGCGAACTCGGCGTGCCGGCCGCATCCGGCGCCGTCGCCAACGCCTACGCCCGCGCGACCGGCACCAAGCCGCGCCGCTTCCCGATCGACTTCTGACCCCCGATCAAGGCTTTCCGACCTCCGATCAAGGCTCCTTGATCGACGCCCGAGAAGGTACCGATGCCCTCCTACTCCTTCACCCTCAACGGCAAACGCGTCACCGTCGAGGCGCCCGCCGACATGCCCCTGCTGTGGGTGCTGCGCGACCTGCTGAACGTCACCGGCCCCAAGTACGGCTGCGGTATCGGCGCCTGCCGCGCCTGCACCAGCCATCTCGACGGCGACGAGATCCAGCCCTGCGTCGTCCCGGTCGCCGACTGCGCCGACCGTGAGGTCACCACCATCGAAGGCCTGGCCGACGGCGACAAGCTGCACCCCGTGCAACAGGCCTGGCTCGACTGCGACGTCGCGCAGTGCGGCTTCTGCCAGCCGGGCCAGATCATGGCCACGGCCGCCCTCCTGAAGAAGACGCCCCGGCCCACGGACGCCGACATCGACCGGATCGAGAACGTCTGCCGCTGCGGCACCTACACCCGGATCCGCGAGGCGATCAAGAAGGCCGCCGCCGGCAGCTGACTTCAGCACCGCCGAACGCAGCCGTACCCTGAGGGCCGTGCACAACTCCTTCGAGGGCCCGGGCGCCACGGCGGCGCGGTTCACCGGGCTGGCGGTGACCGGCGAACGTCGGCTCTCCGGCACGCTCGCGGAAATCACCCTCGACGGCGGCCGGGTGGTGATGGTCAAGCGCGCCGACGGGGACGGCGCCGCCCAGGCCGAGGCGGCCGGGCTGCGCTGGCTGGCCGACGCAGGCACGGTCCGCATCCCCGCCGTGCACGGCCACGACGAGCAGTGGCTGGTCACCGACCGGGTGGCGACCGGCCGGCCGGATGCCGGGGCGGCGCAGCGGCTGGGCCGCGAACTGGCCGCCCTGCACGCCGCCGGCGCACCCGCGTTCGGCGCCCCGCCGCCCGGCGGCCCCGAGGACGCCTACATCGGCCTTGCGCCCATGCGCAACATCACCGGCCCCGACTGGCCTCGCTGGTACGCCGAGCACCGGGTGCTGCCGTATCTGCGTCGCGCCGTCGACGACGGCACGCTCCGCCGCACGGAGGCGCCCGTCATCGAGCATGCGTGCGAGCGTCTGCCTGAACTGGCGGGCCCCGCCGAGCCACCCGCCCGGCTGCACGGCGACCTCTGGAACGGCAACGTCCTGTGGGGCGCCGACGGACACGCCTGGCTGATCGACCCGGCCGCGCACGGCGGCCACCGCGAGACCGACCTGGCCATGCTCCACCTCTTCGGCTGCCCCCACCTGGACCGGATCCTGGACGGTTACCAGGAGGCCGCGCCCCTCGCCGACGGCTGGAGCGACCGGATCGGCCTCCACCAGCTGTTCCCCCTCTTGGTGCACGCCGTCCTGTTCGGCCGCGGCTACGCTGAACAGGCCCTTACAGCGGCCAGGGCGGCCTTGACGGGGTGACCCGCCCGCAGGCCGGCCGTCCCTACGCGCCGGCGACTGTGGCTCTCGGAGAGCAGCCGCGGCCGGGTGACACCGGCAGAGCTCTTCTTCGACCTGGTGTTCGTCTTCGTCGTCACCCAAGTCACGCACGCGGTCGAGACGCACCCGGCTGGGAGGGCCTCCTCAAGGCGCTGTTCCCGCTGGTCGTCGTGTGGTGGATGCTCAGCGGGTTCGGCTGGCTGACCAACGCCGTACGTCCGGACGCCGTGCCGGTGGTGGCTGGGCTGCGGCACCGCCGTCTTCCTGCTCGGGCACGCGCTGTGCCGGGGGCTGCTCAGCAGCGGGCGGACCGCCTGGTCGGCGCGGTGTGCGCGGTGTGCGCGGTGCCGCTGGGGTCGCGGCGTTGTTCGTCGGCTGATTCGCCATGATCGGGGTCGTGGCGGTCCTGGCGACCGTGGCGGTCATCGACCACCGCCGGGCACTGCGTAGTTGACGGCGCGTCGATCGGCTTCAGCCGGCGAGGGCCCGTCAGGACCCCTCGTTCGGCACGGGGCGGCCCGTGAACGCGTCCAGCAGGATCCGCTCGCCGAGCGGGCGGTCCAGCTCGACCGTCACATCCTCGGCCCGCAGGTCGGATGTGCAGAAGCCGTCGTTCGAGCCGCGGATGTAGCCGGACAGAACCACGCTGCCGTCCGTCTCCAGCACGTCCACGCCGGGACCGTCGTCGCAGGAGCCGTGATGGGCCTGCACCGTGACTGACCGGCCGTCCTCGGCCACGTCGACCAGCCGGCCGAGGTCCCACAGATCGTCGGTGGGGGTGTCCCGAGCCGGCCCGATGGGGGGCTTGGGGGATTTCGAAGGGCTGAGGGCGACGCGCTTGAGCGGGGTGTCGTATCCCTCGAGGGTGAACAGCCAGGCCGGGACCGTGGCCGGCCCGCGACTGGTGGCCAGCGTCGTCTCGCCCAGCTCCACCCCGGTCACGGTGAGATGCGGCCCGGAGCTGCCGTTGCGCTCCAGCCCCTCGTACGCCTCCTGCGCCCCCATGAGCGGCAGCGTCAGTGATCCGCCGTCCCGCCATGTCACCTTGCCGTCCTTCTGAGGCGTGTCGGGGAGGTCGGCACGCAGCACGAAGCTGTCGGTCATGTACGCCTCCTTGTCGGCCTCGTTGTGGAAGGCGTCCTCGGGAAGCTGGACCGTGTCCGCCATCGGGTAGTAGCCCTTGCGCCAGGTCTCGGCGGCCGGTGAACCGTCCCAGGCCTGGGCCACCTTGAGGGCGCGGGGCCTTGTGTTCGGCGCCGGTTCCGATGTGCCCGAGGCTTCCTCGCCACCGCATCCGGCGGCGAGGAGGCCGAGCGCGGTGAGCAACTGGACGGTACGTGAAGTGGTCGTACGCATGGATCCCCCCGAACGGCGACGGACGCGGCAGGGACGGTGCCGTGGCCGTCCCGACACTGTGACGCACGGAGGGCTCGCGGGGTTCGGTCACACCAGGGACTGGGTGCCCAGGACCGCGATCAGCTCCAGCTTCTCGGCCGCCTCGGTGCCCGGCTCGGCCGAGTACACGAGGATGTGCAGGTCGTTTCCCTCCACATGGAGCAGGTCGCAGTCCAGGGTCAGCAGGCCCACCTGCGGATGCTCGATCGTCTTGCGGGAGGCCTCGAGCCGGCCGACGACGCCTGCGTCCCACAGCTCCGCGAACCGCTCGCTGCCCGCGCGCAACTCGCCGATCAGCCGCCGCAGTTGCCGGTCGGCGGGATACCTGGCGGAGGTGGCGCGCAGCTCGGCGACCATGCCGATCTCGAAGGCGCGCCGTTCCTCGGGTGTGTGCCGGACGCGGCTCGGCGCACCGAGGAAGTTGCGCCAAGCCCCGTTGCGCTCGAAGCCGCGCCGGCCATGGGGGTCGCCCATCAGCGCCGCGTACATCGGATTGGCCAGCAGCAGCGTGTGGGCCGCGTCGGCGACGGCCACGGGAGTGTCCACCAGCCGGTCCAGCAGCCGCTGGACACTGGGGGTGATGTACGCCGGGACGGTCTCGGGACCCGGCGGCGCCAGCCCGGCGAGCTGGAACAGATAGGCCCGCTCGTCCCCTGACAGCCGCAGCGCCCGGGCCAGGGCCTCGACGACCTGCCCGGAAGGACTGGCCGCCCGGCCCTGTTCGAGGCGGGTCACGTAGTCGACCGATATCCCCGCCAGCAGGGCCAGCTCCTCGCGCCGGAGCCCAGCCGCACGCCGCTGTCCGCCGACGGGCAGCCCGACGGTCTCGGGGGCGACCCGGTCGCGCCAGCGGCGCAGCGCCCGTCCCAGTTCCGTCGCGGTCATGCCCTCCAGTGAACACCGCCTGCGGCGGCTGTGCCTGGTACTGCGAGTCCCAGGAAGAGGGGACTCCTGGCTGCCCGGCCGGTCGCACAGCACCGTGGAGGGCATGACGACAACACTGATCACCGGAGCCAACAAGGGGCTGGGCTTCGAGTCCGCCCGCCGGCTCGTCGCAGCAGGCCATACCGTCTACATCGGCGCCCGGGACGCCGAGCGTGGACGCCGCGCCGCCGAACGGCTCGGCGCACGGCATGTGCAACTCGACGTCACGGACGACAGCTCGGTCCAGGCCGCGGTGAAGACCATCGAGGCCGACGGCGGGCTCGACGTCCTCGTGAACAACGCGGGCATCGAGTACCGGGACGAGAACAACGGCGTGCCCGGCGCCGCGGACCTGACCGCCGACGGCATACGGACGCTGTTCGAGACCAACGTCTTCGGAGTCGTCCGCGTCACCCACGCCTTCCTGCCACTGCTGCGGAAGTCGGCCGCGCCGGTCGTGGTCAACGTCAGCAGCGGCCTCGGCTCGGTCACCCACGTCTCCGACCCGGCCCACCCCGCGTACCACTACCCGGGCGTGGCGTACCCCGCCTCGAAGGCCACCGTGAACATGATCACCGTGCAGTACGCGAAGGCCTTCCCGGAGATGCGGATCAACGCCGTCGAACCGGGCTTCACCGCGACCGACCTGAACGGGCGCACCGGCACGCAGACCGTCGAGGAGGGCGCCGAGATCATCGTGCGCATGGCACAGCTCGGTCCCGACGGCCCGACCGGAGGCTACGTCGACGTCAACGGGCCGCTGCCCTGGTGACGCCGATGTACACCGACCCCCTCAGATGACGGCGTCCGCGCGCAAGGCCTCGATCTCCTCGCCGGTACGGCCGAGTTCGGCGAGGATCGCCTCGGTGTGCTCGCCCGCCTCCGGCACCGGGTCCATGCGCGCGGGCAGTCCCGCGAGGTCGGCCGGCGGGAGCAGGGCCTGCACCGTCGCGCCGCCGGGGATCGCGACGTCCTGCCACCGGCCGCGGGCGGCCAGCACCGGGTGGTCGAGGAACGCGGCGACGTCGTTGACCCCGGCGCAGGCGATCTTGATGGACTCCAGGTCCTTGAGGATCTCCTCGGCGTCGGAGCGGGCGCAGCGCTCGGCGACGACGGCGTTCACCTCCTCGCGGTGGGCCACGCGGGCGGAGCTCGTGGCGAAGCGCGGATCGTCGGTCAGCTCCGGCCGGCCCAGGAACTCCGCGCACAGCACGGCCCACTCGCGCTCGTTCTGGATGGAGAACAGCACCTGGCGGCCGTCGGCGGCGGTGAAGGCGCCGTACGGAGCGAGCGTGGGGTGCTGGGTGCCCAGGCGCGGAGGCTGGGCGCCGCCGTACTGCGTGTAGTAGGCGGGCTGGCCCATCCACTCCGCCAGCGCCTCGAACAGGGAGACCTCCACCGGGTGGGCCGATCCGGTGGTGGCGCGGGTGAACAGGGCGGTGAGGATGCCGCTGTACGCGTACATCCCGGCCGCGATGTCGGCGACGGAGATGCCGACCCGCGCGGTCTCCTCGGGGGTCCCGGTCAGCGACACCAGGCCGGTCTGGCACTGCACCAGCAGGTCGTACGACTTCCGGTCGGCCCACGGCCCCGACGTGCCGTACCCGGAGATGGTGCACGGGATCAGGCGTGGCCACCGCTCGTGGAGCGCCTCGACACCCAGGCCGAGGCGGTCGGCGGCGCCGGGCGCCAGGTTCTGGACGAACACGTCGGCACCGTCGAGGAGTTGGTGCAGGACCTCCCGGCCTTCCGGTGCCTTCAGATCCAGGGTGAGGGATTCCTTGGAGCGGTTGAGCCAGACGAAATAGCTGGACTGCCCGTGCACGCTCGTGTCGTACCGGCGCGCGAAGTCCCCGCCCCCGGGCCGCTCGACCTTGATCACACGCGCGCCGAGGTCGGCGAGCTGCCGGGTGGCATAGGGGGCGGCCACGGCCTGTTCCAGGCTGACCACGGTGATGCCGGACAAGGGGAGATGCGGCGCGCTCATGCGGGCCATTAGTACGTGCCTGTTCGAGGGTCCGTCAACGGGCCGCCGGACGGACCGGGCCGCATACGCCGGGGCCGTGAGGTGTCCGACTGACTCAGGTGGGGACGCGGAGTGTCTCCACCGCCCGGACCAGCGGGGCCAGTTCGGGGTTCTTCGCGGCTTCGTCGAGGGCTTCGCGCAGTGCGGTCTGGTTGGTGGGGCGGGCTTCTTCGAGGAGTTCGAGGCCTTTGTCGGT